>CAVXUX010000002.1:0-1197158 GCA_963765135.1 uncultured Thermoleophilaceae bacterium | reverse complement strand
ACCCGAACGACGACATCGTTCCCCGCCGCCTCCGGCTCCGGCCGCTCCACCAGCGCCATCCCGGCCGCTCCCGCGGCCTCGTCCGTCACCACAATCGCCTTCATCCAGCACCTCCCTGTACCCAGTCCTCGCCTGCACGGCATTACGATGATGGGCTGGTCCTACTCGGTTGCCTGATCTTGCCGTCGATCGTGTCGATCAGCGCCTCGAAGGAATCGGCGAATGCGTTGACGCCCTCATCCACGAGTTGACGGAGGGTGATCTCGTCGGCGTCCACGCCGGCCTTGCGGATCTGCTCCAGGACAGCCCGCGCCTGCTCCACGTCGCGGTTGATCGAACGCTCGGCGGTCGCATGGTCGCGCGCGGCGTCGATCGTCTCGTGGGGCATCGTGTTGACGGTGTCCGGCCCGATCAGCTCATCGACGTAGAGCGTGTCCGGATACGCGGGGTTCTTTGTCGAGGTAGAGGCCCACAGCGGTCGCTGGACACGCGCCCCGCGCGGCCCGAAGCGCCCGCCAGCGCTCACCCGAGAAGATCCGCTCGAAGGAGGCGTAGGCAAGCTTTGCGTTGGCCACCGCCGCCTTCCCGCGCAGCTCGGGGCGGCCTCGCTCTTCAAGAGCCTGGTCGATCTTCGTATCGACGCGGGAGACGAAGAAGCTCGCCACCGAGGCGCTACGCTCGATCGGCTGGCCCTTCTCTACGCGGCGCTCGAGGCCTCGCAGGTACGCCTCGGCGATCTCCTCGTACCGCCGGACCGAGAACAGAAGGGTGACGTTGACGTTTACGCCATTTGCCGTCAGCTCCTCGAACGCCCGCACCCCCTGCTCGGTGCCCGGGCACCTTGATCAGGACGTTCGGGCGGCTGATCTCATCGCGACACCAGCCGGCGGCGTCGACCGAGCCCTGGACTTCGTAAGCGAGGTCGGGTGGCAGCTCGAACGAGACGTAGCCGTCCCGACCCTCGGTGCGCTCGAAGACGGGCCGCAACAGGTCGCAGGCGTCGCGAGTGTCGGCGAAGGCGACGCGGAAATAGACCTCGCGCGGATCGCTGGTCTCGGAGATCGCCTCGCGCAGCGTGCCGGTCGTAGCGCTCCGAGTCCTCCATCGCCTTCTTGAATATCGTCGGATTCGAGGTGACCCCGGTCACGCCGTCGTCAGCGATCAGCCGCTCGAGCGTGCCCTCGTCGAGCAGCTCGCGGCTGAGGTTGTCGATCCAGATGGCCGTGCCCTGAGCCTCGATCTCGTGCAGTCGGTTGGTCGCCATAGTGCTGTCCCTCAGGTGCTCAGCTTGCGAGCCCGGGCGCCGGACGTGCGTCCTGTGGAGGCACCACCCAGGCCTGCACGTCGAGCAGTCCCCGCTCCTGCGCGAGCCCGATCACCTGCGCCACCCGTGCCAGGCGCCGGCCCTGGGAGACTGCGACGGCCATCGCCTCGGGATCGGGCGGACCCACTCGGATGCCGCTGGTAAACGACGCGCCGTACGGGTTGCCGCCGCCGGCGAAGACCTCGTGGACCGTATAGCCGAGCGGCAGCACGATCGCTCCCCAGTGGTAGAAGGTGTTCGCGAGCGCCAGGATCGTCGACTCCTGGCCGCCGTGGTCGGTCTGCGAGGAGGTAAATGCGGTCATCACCTTGTTGATCAGCTTCCCCTCCTCCCACAGTTGCCCCGCCTGGTCGACGAACATCTTTCAGCTGCGCTGCCACGTTGCCGAACCTCGTCGGCGTCCCGAACGCGATCCCGTCGGCCCACTCGAGATCGCCCAGGGACGCGGTCGGCTCGTCGCTCACCTCGGAGCGATGCCGTCCCCACGCCTGGTTCTGGGAGATCAGCATCTCGGGGGCGAGCTCCTCCACGTGACGGAGCCGCACCTCGGCACCCACCTGTTCCGCGCCCTCGGCGACGGCCTTGGCGAGGGCATGCACGTGGCCGGTGGCGCTGTAGTAGACGACGAGCACCCTCGCCGCGCGACCAAGCGTGTCGCTCATGGGCATGATCGCGGCTCCTAGGCCGGCTGGGTAGCGGACAGCTCGAGCGTGAGCGGTCGGAGTATGCGATCGCCCCCGACAGTCGAGCGTGCCGATCAGAGACCGCGATGGGCAGCCACGAGACGAATCGAGACATTGATGATGCTCCTCTTGTTGTTTGGTGGTGGCGGAGCTACCGCTCGGGCACGCCGCTACACGCTCATGGAAACGGCGCGTGCGCAGCGATACAAGAAGGGGTGACGCTGAGTTATCAGCGTTTCGGATAGAAGGGCCGTCACGTGGGAAGAACCAGCAGTCGCATCGATGGGGACTTCAGCTCACGATCCTGAGCAGGCCCAGCACGACGCACTCACCCCCCGATGCATGATCCACCCCGCCATCAGTGCGGTTGTCACACGCGGGTGCCCTTCCTGCCGGCCGTGGCGCAGGTAGGTCACACGCCGTAGGCGCCCGGGCGATCGGCGACATCCGGGCGCTCGCGGTAGAACGCCTCGACGCGGGCCGCGATCGGCGGCCGCGTCTCGCGCCAAGTGCGCTCAATCGACTGAAGGATCAGCTCTCTATCCGGAATCTTCTCGTCCGCCTTTAGTAGCGCAGCCATCGTCTCCTGAAGGCGAGGCCGCTGTCGACAGTCCAGCCCCCAGAAGAACCCGGACAGTCGCAAGACCCGTGAGCTCTGTTCCCGGTCGGTCATCGTGATTCGAACCGCGTTTTCTTATCGCACCGGCGGCCAGGCTCGTGGAGCCGGGCTCATCGCCAGCGCCGATGGAGCATCTGCGAATGGGCTTGCGGCGCGCGGCTCAGCCCGCAGAATCGTCCGGTGAGGAGAAACCCGTGTCCAGCATCGTCTTCGACCATGTTTCCAAGCGCCAGAGCGACGGCTTCGAGGCCGCTGGGCCGGTGGCGGTGAAGACGCCCGAGGCGGGCGGTCGGTCGCTCGCCATCCCGTTCGCCTCGCGCGAACACTTCACGATGGCACGGTTCGACCGGCACGAGATCGTCACGGTGGCGATCCTTGGGGGTTCGCTGCCCGGGCTGAGCTGGTGCCGCGGCATGGCGCGGAGGTCCGGCCGATGATCGGGCCACTGCTGCAACTGGCGCTCGTTCCGGCCAGCGTCGCGCTGGACGTGATCTTCACCGCGCCGGACCACGAGCAGGAAGACCCGATCCCGTTTCGCGACCACGCCTACTTCGTGATGTGCGGGGACAGCGAGAAGGAAGACGCCCGGCGGCGGGCTGTGAGTCAGCCGTGGCCCAAGAGGGAGGCTGCGTGATGGCTGAGCGCATCCCCCACCATCGGCTCCCGTGGGTTGTGCGGGTCGCGCTAGCGCTGCACGACTTCGGCCGCCCGCTTCCGCCGCACCTGCTCATGTGCGTCCAGATGGTCCGCAACGGGGAGGGCTGCCGCCATGGCTGACGGCTCGCAGCCGGCAAGGCTCGCGAGCGCTAGGGGCTGAAGGCATCGCCGGCCGCCGATCCGGACATCTCGGCGCGGCCCGATTGGCCTAGCTCGTGGAGAGCCAGCAACGCCGCTCCGAGAACCCCCCGCGCACGCCGTGACGAGCCAGCGGATCCTCGTGCGCCTGCCGAGGCCGGGCAGCACATAGGCGAGCGCCATCCGCCGACAGCCTCGAGCAACAGCTCGCCGGCTTGCGCGCCCCCGCCATCACGAAAACGCGGCAGCGAGGTCACGGTCAGGCAGGCGCGCTCGGCAGCTTGCGGAGCGGTCAGGAGGCCGCCCTCTCGTGGTGCCCCGATCACCGCGGTGAAGCGGGCGAGACGAGCACTCTGCGCGCGTGCGACCACGAGTGTCTCCTCGTCCCGCCCGTCGATGTTGGACCTTTGCCCGCCGTGCTCGGTCTGCGAGGACGTGAACGCGGTGGCGACCTTCGTCGACCAGCTTTGCCCTGCTGCCAGGGCTCGCCGGCGAGGTCGACGAACAGCCTCAGCTGCGCCGTTTGCCGAACCGTGTCGGTGTCCCGCATCCGTCCACGGGGATCGAACCCCGGGGCGTGTCCTCTTCCTCGTGGTCGGCCATGACTAGTTGTAGGCCTCCTCGCAGTCCGAGGACCAGGACGTCGCCCCGGTACCACGACGAGATGTCCCGGACGCTGCTGGAGCGCCCTGGGATCGCCTCCGATAGCCGCGCGTGTCTGCGGACGAGCGGACCCGACCCGATTGCGCGGTGCGCCCACCTGGCGGACGAGTCCGAGGGGCGCCCGCCATCGGGCGCCCCCTGCCCATACCAATCGCCCCGGAGCGGGAGCGTGTCCGGGATCACGACGCGCCCCCTTCCGAGTAGGCGGACGCGCCCCACGACGGCATTCGCGCCTCGCTTATGCTGCCTATGACCGGACGTCGACCCACGGCTAGGCTGCTGCGAGCCTTGCCGGCACAATCTGCGCGAGTTCGCGCCAGGGTCGATCAAGGCGCTCGCCATCCACGAAGAAGGTTGGCGTCGCGTGGACCCCAGCTCGCCTGCCGCCCTCGGCGTCGGCGAGAACGCGCTCTCGAAACCTGCGCTCGCGAAGGGCCGCCTGGGTCTCCGCTGGATCCAGCCCGAGTCGCCCTGCCACGGAGAGCAGGTCGTCGTGTGAGAACCGCCCGTGCGCTGTCAGCAGCAGCGAATGTGCGTCCCAGAACTTCCCGTGCAAGCCGGCGAGCTCGGAGAGCTCCGCGGCGAGGTCCGCTCGAGGATGGAGTTGAGGCGCGGGGAAGTGGCGCCAGACGAGGCGGAGGCCGTCGAAGCGGTCCAGGAGTGCCTTCACCGGTCGACTGGCAGCGAAGCAGTACTGGCATCCGAAGTCCCCATACTCGACGAGTGTCAGCCTGGGGCGGTTCGAGCCGGTGACGTGATCACGGTCTCGGACCGCGGGCAGGGTGCTTAAGGCCGGAGTGTTCACCCGGCCGGCGTCCCTTCGCACACGTCGGCTCGGACGGCGCGAGCATGTCGTTGAACCCGGGTCGAGCTCGCGAGGCATCGTTCCATGTGCGCCATTCTGCGAGCGGGTTCGGTGACCGCAAGCACGCTCGACGATCAGCGATACGCGCTAGCGATGGGCGCACGGTGCTCGTCCTCCTTGGCGATGGTCAGGCCGCGGACCCACGACTTGCGGCACGCTCGCGATAAGGAACGCAGATCAACCATGCGACACGGCTGTTGTGCAGCGCCGCACATCGGCTTCGCTTGACGGCGAAGCGTCCAACGGCTCACCACCAGGAGGCAATACCAATGGCTGCACTCAACAAGCTCATGGCCCGCGGCATCGTCCCCCCGGAGTTCACGGCGTGCTCGACTACCCGCTCGCGGCGATCATCATTGCCGGGCCGATCGTCTTCGACTTCCACTCCACCGCCGCAACGGTGATAGCGCTCGCGTTCGGCGCCGGTGCCGCCGTGCTCGCGGTGGGCACAGCGTGGTCGACCGGGATCGTGCGGGTCATCCCGCCGCTCCTCCACGGCTACGCGGACCTCACCGTGACCGTCGCCCTGATCCTGCTGCCATTCATCGTCGGGTTCGACGACAGCACGGCGGCGCTTCTCTTCTACGTGATCGTCGGGGGAGCCGGCCTGCTGGCGACGCTTGCGACGCGCTTCGAGTCGCGCGTATCCCAGGCGCGGGCCATGACGGCTCCACAGGCTTCGTGACGAGTTCTTGTGCCCGGCCAGTGCGCGAAAGCGGGGGGCGTCCGTCGCGCGCGCTCAGCCGGCGGTCGCGGTGATCCGGACCCGCCGACCGGCCCGCCCGCCACGCTACGATCGCGGCCGCCACCGTGAGCGCGGCCACGAGCCAGCCGATGCTCCACGTGATCGACTCGTTCTTGCGCGGCTCGCGCCCCGGCGCGAATATGCGGCGCTCGAGCGCGAGGCCGGCCACGACGGCCGGGGTGGCGGCGAGGGTGAAGGCCAGGTCCTTCGCGGTCCCCGATCGGTCCCCTACGACGCGGTCAGCTTGGCGCGCGCGCCGGCCGCGTGTACGGCGCGCGAGAGGGTGTCGATGTCGTAGGCGCCGTGGTGGCGGCGCCCGTTGATGAAGAACGTGGGTGTGCCGGACACGCCGCTCAGGTCCGCGCCCTCCACGTCCTGGGCGATCCGGTTCGCCCCGACGTGGTCTTGCAGGTCCTCGGTGAAGCGAGCCACGTCGAGCCCGACTTGCTCGGCGTACGCCGACCAGATCGGGCAGCCGCAGTGCGTCCTGGTGCTCGAGCAGCAGGTCGTGCATCTCCCAGAACGCGCCCTGTCGGCGGCGGCCTCGGAGGCCTCGGCGGCGAGCTGGGCGTGCGGGTGCACGTCGGTCAGCGGCAGGTGGCGCCACACGTAGCGGACGTCGGCGAAGTCGCTCAGCAGCTCGCGCACGGCGGGCTCCGCCAGTCCGCAGTAGGGGCAATCGAAGTCGCCGTACTCGACCACGGTCACCGGCGCGTCGAGCGGGCCGCGGATGTGGTCCGACTCGGGATCGACCGGAAATTCGAGATCGAGGAGCGGCTCGGCGCCGCCGAGCATGGCCGCGATCCGGCGCCGCTGCGACAGCAGTCCGATGGCACGGAACACCAGCCAGGTGACGGCGGCCGCGCCAACGGCGGCGGCGAGGATGCCGGCCTTGGCCTCCTCGAGCTGCGCGCCGTCGAAGGCCAGCGTGGCGACGAGCAGCGAGACGGTGAAGCCGACGCCGGCGCTCGCGCCGGCGCCGGCGACGGCGCCCCAGCCGACCGTCGGCCGCAGCCGCCCGCGCGACAGCCCTGTGACGAGCAGGGCCGTGCCGACGATGCCGAGCGGCTTGCCGGCCACGTAACCGACGAGCACGCCGAGCGTGATCGGCGAGCTCGCGGCCCGCTCGAGGAAGTCGCCGTCGATCGCGATGCCCGCATTGGCGAGCGCGAACAGCGGGACGATCACGTAGCTCGTCCACGGGTGGTACATGAGCTGTAGCCGCTCGTTGGGCGAGATCGCGGTCCTGATGCTCTCGCGCACAGAGCGGTGGAGCTCGGGCGTGGGCTGCTCGCGGAACTCGCGGAAGCGCTCACCGGCCTGCTCGAGGTCCGAGCGGGCCGCGGGCGTGGCCCAGGCGAGGAGCCCGAGCGCGAGGCCCACCACGAGCGGCTCGACGCCCGACTCGAGGAGGGCGACCCAGATCGCGGTGCCGAGCACGAAGTACAGCGGCCCGCGCCGCAGCCTGAAGCCGAGCAGCAGCACCAGCACCACCGCGAACAAGCCGACCGCCGAGATCAGCGCGATGACGTCGATCGACTCGCTGTAGACGATCGCGATCACGACCAGCGCGAGCAGGTCGTCCACGATCACGACCGTGAGCATGAACGCCCGCAGCCGGTCCGGCACGCGCCGGCCGAAGACGTAGAGCAACCCGAGCGCGAAGGCGGTGTCGGTCGACATCGCGATGCCCCACCCCTCCGCGGACGAGCTGCCGAGGTTGAACGCGAGGTAGATCCCCACCGCGGCGCCCATGCCGCAGATCGACGCCAGCATCGGGAGCACGAAGCGCCGCCGCTCGCGAAAGTCGCCGAGGTCGAACTCGCGCCGCGCCTCGAGACCCAGCACGAAGAAGAAGAACGTCATAAGCCCGCTGTTCACCCACTCGCGCAGCGTCAGCTCGACGCCCCTCGCCGTCGACGTCGATCGCGAGCACGGTCTCCCACAGCTCGTCGTACGAAGAGGCGTCCACGTTCACCCACACGAGCGCCGCCACCGCCGCGGCGAGCAGCACCGCCGCGCCGCCGCTCTCGGTGCGCAGGAACTCGCGCAGCGGGCTCTGGACCCGGCGCGCCCACGCGGTTGTGCCCGACAAGAGCTCCCCGGGGGTGGTCACCCTCAGAGGCTTCCGTTCAGGTCCATCCACCATACGCTCACGGCTCGGGCGGATCCCCGCGCTACGCGATCAGCCGGCGGCGGGAGGCTGTCGAGGACTCGGGGGCCTCTAGCGCGGAGCTCTCGCTCGTCAACAGGCTTCGGCCGGTCTCGGGATCGAACAGGTGTAGGTGAGACGTGTCGACCCACAGCTGGGCCTCGTGACCCTGCTTGATTCCGCTGGCCGCGGCGAGGCGAGCTAGGACCTGAACGCCGTCGGCAGAAGGAGCCACACCGCCCGGGTCCGTCTCCTCTGCAAGCTCCTCGAGCTCACTCGACGAGACCCGCACCGAGTCGACAGTGAAGTGAGCGTAGGAATCGGAGCCGAGCGCCTCAAGGACGTCGATCTTGGTCTTGAAGATATGGCCGCGCGCCGGAAGGGTCACCAGGCTCGCGTCCTCGAAGTGCTCAGGACGGATGCCGACGATCACACCCCGGCGGCCGCCGCCGTTGCCTGCCTCGAGGCGCTGCCGCATCTCCCGTGGAATGCGCAGATCCCCGATCGGTGTTCGCAGCCCATCTCCCTCGAGCTGCCCAGGCAGGAAGTTCATCGCGGGCGAGCCGATGAAGCCCGCGACGAACAGCGTGACCGGGTGCTCATACAAATCGGTGGGCGTTCCCACCTGCTGGATCCGCCCGGCGCGCATTACAGCGATTCGGTCGCCGAGCGTCACCGCCTCGACCTGGTCGTGCGTGACGTAGATTGTCGTCGTCCCGAGCCGGTCGTGAAGGCGCGAGAGCGCGGTCCGCGTCTGCACCCTCAGCTTGGCGTCCAGGTTCGATAGGGGCTCGTCCATCAGGAACGCCTTGGGGTCGCGGACGATCGCGCGACCCATCGCAACCCGCTGGCGCTGGCCACCTGAGAGGTTGGCGGGCTTGCGCTCGAGGTGGCGCTCGATATCCAGGACCCTCGCCGCCTCTTCCACCTTTCGCGCGATCTCCTTGCGAGGCGCGCCCTCCAGCTTCAGTGCGAACCCCATGTTCTCGCGAACCGTCATGTGCGGGTAGAGCGCATAGTTCTGGAACACCATCGCGATGTCCCGATCTCGTGGCGAGCGGTCGTTGACGACCTCGCCCCCGATCTTGAGCACGCCGTCGCTGATGTCCTCGAGCCCGGCGACCATGCGCAAGGCGGTGGACTTTCCGGAGCCGGACGGCCCGACGAGGACCATCAGCTCTCCGTCCGCAATCGCGAGGTTCATGTCCTTGACCGCCTCCACGCCGTCGGCGTAGCGCTTGGTCACGTGCTCGAAATCGATGCTCGCCACGCTGCGGATTCTCCGGGCGGAGTGCCGGCCGGCAAGCACGTTCGACGACTGGCGATAACCGCCGCCGATCGAACTCAACCCAAACGCTGACCCTTCTTGCGTGCAGCGCGCCGCTCGCGTCGGCCGCGCTTGAGGGCCGCGAGGCGCCGCTTGCGGCGTTCCTGATTTCTCATGCGTGTACGGCTCATGCGGGGCATCGTCACCCGCAAGCCTCCGTCCGCGGCCCGTAGGTTCAACAGCGCCTGGTGATCGACGATACGTCGGCCCTATTGGACGCGGTCTTGGTGACGCTTACGTTGGCCGGTATGTACTTACGCTCAAGTCGGACGGGCGCCGACATATCCAGACCGGGGCGCTGTTGATGAGGGTGGCCTGTTTCTGCGGCGCTGTATTCGACGCGGATCCACCGGTCGGAATTTGCCCGGGCTGCGATGCGTCTCCCGCGATCTGTCCCTCGAGCGCGACGGAGTTCAGTGACTTCGAGGCCGCCTACAACGAGGCGGCTGAACGCGATCCGCGACCTGCCGGAGGCAGCGTGACAGCGCTGGGTCATCGAACGAGGCGGCGTGAGCTTCGCCTCGGCCATGCGACCCGCGTCGCGGTGGCAATCGGTATGTGTGATTTGCCATCGCCAGATGCGATCGCCAGGACCTCTTCGGCACGCCACCATCAACCGAGTCGTGACGTTCCTTCCGAGAAACACCTCTCGCGCGCCGATGGACGAGGATGCTGCCCGTCGGTTGCCTGTCCTCGGCCGCGCCCCGGAACTGGTTGGCGTCGATCCGTGGTTCAACATCCCGGACGGGGAACCGCTGAGGCTTGCGGCCCTTCGCGGCCGCGTCGTCCTGCTCGGGTTCTGGACCTTCGCGTGCGTGAACTGCCAGCGCACCCTCCCATTCCTGCGTCGGATGCACGGTCAGTACCAGCCCGACTTCACGGTCGTCGGCGTCCACACTCCCGAGTTCGCATTCGAGCGGTCCGTCCAGAACGTCGAGCGTGCGGTGCGGGAGCAGGGGCTCGAATATCCCGTTGGACTGGACAACGACTTCGTCGCCTGGAACGCATACGGAAACCGGTACTGGCCGACGATGTACCTCATCGACCGCGCCGGTCAGATTCGCTACACGCAGATCGGCGAGGGCGATTACGGTCGCACTGAGGCTGCCATCCGCGCGTTGCTCGACGAAGCCGTCGACCCAGCCGCCGAGACAGAAGCAGCCTCATGACCACGGAGAACCTTCGCAAGGCATAACCCCAACAGAAAGGCAATCGCATGTCCGTAAACAACCCCGTCCTCACCGGTCCCGGCGCGGGACGCACAGTGACCAGCGGCAGCGGCTCGAGCACCGAGCTCAAGCTCGAGGGTGAGCAAGCCGGCGGCGACTGGGCGGTCGTGGAATGGCACTTGCGCGCCGGCGACGAGCCGCCCATCCACACCCACACCCGCGAGGACGAGACGCTCTACGTTCTCGACGGCTCGATTACCGCGTTCGTCGGTGACCAGCGGATCGAGGTGGAAGCCGGGTCCTACGCGGCGCTCCCCAAGGACGTCCCGCATGGACTGACAGTTCGCGGCGACGAAGCGCGGCTGCTGGTCACACTCGAGCCGGCGGGTGCCGAGTACCTCCTCGTGCCCCGCGACGAGAGCGACGCCGACCCAGAGCGGTTCGGGATCGTGCTGCACGGCCCCGCCCCCACAAGCTGACATCCGCTGTACACGTTGACGCCCGAGTGGAGCTGGTGGGTCGCACCGCTCTCAGCGGCGAAGAGCCGAAGCTCTTCGCCGCGGAGGTGCGACCTGCCAGCCGCTCACTGCGCTAGCGACGCCATTGAGCACTGACGGCCCAACGCACCGGCACAGGGTAGTCGTCATTGGCGGCGGGTTCGGCGGGCTGCAGGCCGCAAAGCACCTGGCCACCGCCTCGGTCGACCTGACGATCGTCGATCGGCGCAACTTCCACCTGTTCCAGCCGCTCACCTACCAGGTCGCGACCGGCGCGCTGTCGCCTGGCGAAGTCGCCTACCCCCTGCGCGCCATCTTCAGGCGCCACCGCAACGTGCGCGTGCTGATGGCCGAGGTCACGGGCTTCGACCTCGAAGGCCGCCGGGTCCACCTCGCCGAGACCTCGCTGCCCTACGACACGCTGATCGTCGCCGGTGGCTCGCACTACTCCTACTTCGGCCACGACGACTGGAGCCGATACGCCCCCGAGGTCAAATCGCTCGAGAGCGCGCTGGCGACGCGTGCGCGCCTTCTGAGCGCGTTCGAGTCCGCCGAGACCGAGCCGAATCCCGACAGGCGCCGGGCGCTGCTCACCTTCGTGGTCGTCGGCGCCGGCCCGACGGGCGTCGAGATGGCCGGCCAGATCGGCGAGCTCGCCCGCGGCACGCTGCGCGGCGAGTTCCGCTCGATCGACTCCGGCGAGTCGCGGGTCCTGTTGATCGAGACCTCCGACCGCGTGCTGACGAGCTTCCCGCCGTCGCTGTCGAGCAAAGCCGCGCGCTCGCTCGAGTCCCTCGGCGTCACGCCGCTGCTGCAGCGCACTGTCGTCGACATCGACGAGGAGTCCGTCACCGTCGCGGCGCCCGACGGCTCCACCGAGCGCATCCCCACGCGCACCGCGATCTGGGCGGCGGGCGTCGAGGCGTCAAGACTCGCGCGCCGCAACTCGGCGAGCTGTCCGGCGCGGACGTGGACCGCGCCGGCAGGGTGACCGTCGAGCCGGACCTGACCCTTCCCGGCCACCCCGAGGTGCTGGCGCTCGGCGACATGGTCCGCGTACGCAGCCGCGACGGCGGCGTCCAAGAGCTCCTCGGCGTCGCGCCGGTCGCGATGCAACAAGGTCGCTACGCCGCCAAGCTAGTTCGTGCGCGCCTCAGTGGCCACCCAATCGGGCCGTTCCGCTACTTGGACAAGGGCAACCTCGCGACGATCGGGCGCGCCCGCGCGGTCGCCGACCTCCACGCCATCCGGCTGAGCGGCTTCCCCGCCTGGGCGCGCCTGGCTGGTCGTGCACCTCTTCTACCTCATCGGCTTCCAGAACCGGCTGATCGTCCTCATGCGCTGGTTCATCAGCTTCGCCACCCGCGGCCGTGGGACGCTGCTCATCACGAACACCCCTACCACCGAACTGGCCGGAGGTCCCGAGACTCGCGGCACGAGGGATGTTCGTCAGAACCCAGCCACGACGAAGTAAGCGGTGGCCTCGAGGGGCGATGTAGACCTGGCACCGGACGCTCTACGAACGCGTCCGCACAGGGCCTGGCCAAACCGAGACGTCGCCATCTAGCAGCCCGGGGCAGCCAGAGGCTCAGCGCCTGGGTGCCCATTGGGTGCCTAAAACCCCGTGAACTCCCGGGGAAAGCCGGGGAATCGCAGGACGACACCCACATCCGAGAAACCCGCCGTTTGCAGGGAATTTTGAGGCCGAGCGGGAAACATATCTCCTGCTTGCCATGCAGAAGGTCGTGGGTTCGAATCCCATCAGCCGCTTCGAAAAGGCCTGCATTTGCAGGTCTTTTTCGTGGTCGCAGTCGCCTTGTTCGTCTGCATCCGGTCGGACTGAGTCCGGACTCGCGGTCCGCTGATCGTCGGCGGCTTCAAGGAAAACGCCGGGTTTTGCAGGCTGATTCTCGTTCGTCCGAACCGAAGTGCTTCTGTGGGCCTACAGACTGTCAGGCGTTCGATTCTCGGGCGCGCTACGTGAGAGCGGCCCTCGCCGAGGAGAACGAGGATCTGCGGCGGGTCGGAGATCCCGTGCGCCGCCTGCGAGCCCCCTGTAGTAGGAGAGTGAGCGACGGGACTCGAACCCTCGACCGCCGGGACCAACAACTCGCGGCAGTGGGGTTCGTTGGACCGGTCTTGGCTCTCCGTGCGCACTCGCGCGGTCGCACGTGTCGCTGAGTTTCGCTCAGTTCGTAACCACCGATGTGACCATGGTCGAGATCCTCAGGCGGCTGGCGAGCGCGTAATCGGCTCGGCGAGTCGCCACCAATCGCCTTCGACGTTCGCCGGCGCCACCTCCGGATGCAGTAGGAAGTCATCCCGCCGCAGGCCCTCCACGACCTGATGACGCGCGGTTCCCGCGTTGGAGAACGGCGCCAGCAGCGCCACCATCCGCGCCGCATAGTGCCGGGCGAGATCGCCGCCTTGCCACTCGTAGACGCCGTGGCAGACGCCGGTCTCGACATCGTCCATCCACAGCTTCGACCGGAACCCGGGAAAGCCGGCGAACAGGGGCGTATGCAGGACGCATTCGCGGCGGAAGGCGGCGTGCAGCAGCTGGTTGCCGCCGAGTGCGGCGAGGCGGAACTGGATGACCAGCAGTGTGGGGTCCGTGGTTGCCGCCTCGGTCACCGCCGTCTCGCGGAAGACGAAGGACGAGGAGCCATCCGCAAACGTCAGCCACGCCCCGAGGTTCTCCTTTGGGGACGTCAGCCGACGGCGCGCGACGAGTCCTCCCCACGCCTGCACGCTGCCGCGGAAGTCATCTAGCGCCGACATGACGCAGGGAGCGCGCTACTCCGCCCCGAGCGCCTCGAGGACCTGCAGGCGCGCGCCGCGCCGGGCCGGCACGACGGCGGCGATGACGCCGACGATCACTGCCAGAACGAGGAACACGGCGAGCTGGCGGAGTGGCGGGTCGAAGCCGAGTCCCAGGTCGTCGAGCGAGCTTGTCACGAGCAGGGCGAACAGCATCCCGATTGCCGTCCCGAGGAGCCCTCCGATCACAGCGGTGATGACACTCTCGTAGCGGACCATCCGCCTCACCTGGGCCTTCGTCGCGCCCACCGCCCGCAGCAGCCCGAACTCGCGGGTGCGCTCGTGGATCGATAGGAAGAGCGAGTTCGCGATACCGAACAGCGAGATCACGACGCTCATGGCGAGCAGCGCGTAGAGCAGGTAGACGAACTTGTCGAGCTGCCCGCTGATCGCCTCGGCGTAGTCCGCCTGCGACTCGACTGCGGCGGTTGGAATGCCCGCGAGCGCGGCGGCCAGGTGCTTCTTCGCCGTATCAGCCTCGACGCCCTCGCGCGTGGCGGCGAAGATCATCCAGGGGTCGCGGGCCGCGGACACTCGGGCGAACAGGCCCTGCGGGACAATCGTGCCCTGCAGCAGCTGCGGGTCGCGGTAGATCCCGAGGACGCGCAGGCGCGCCGTGCCTCCGGACGGCGTCTCGATCCGGTACGAGTCGCCTACGCCGACGTCGTGCGCCTTCGCGAACTGCTCCTCGATGAGCGCGGTGTTGCCTCGCAGCCGGTGGACGACGGAATCGTCGCCCTCCACCCAGTCGGCCCGGTAGAGCTGCGCGAAGTTCGCCGGAGCGACGCCGTTCATGATGTCGGTGACCGTGCTGGAGCTCTTGCTGCCATTGACCCTCAGCTGGTCGATCAGCACGCTCGTGCTCACTGAGATGTCGCTCGAACGCTGGACGATGTTGTCGGCTCCCGCGGGAATCGGTTGCATGGTGTCGGAGCGGACGACGACGTCGGCCCCGACGACCTGATCGACCGTCTTGTCGAATGACGCTTTGATCCCGTTGGCGAAGACCGCGACGAAGACGACGAGCCCGAGGCCGACCATGAGCGCGGCGGCGGTGGTCGCGGTGCGACCGGGGTTGCGCATCGCGTTCTCGCGCGCGAGCAGGCCCGGCTCGGCGAACAGGCGCTCGAGCGGCCAGCCGACGGCCCCCGCAAGCGGCCGGACGAACCATCGCGCGCTGAGTGCGACGCCGACGAACAGCAGCACGACCCCCACGGCCATCATCGACAGCCGGCTGGCGGCCGGCCCGCCTGCGAAGAGCCCTGCGACCAGCATCGCCACGCCAAGCACGGCAGTGACCCCGGCGATCCAAGGCGCCCAGCGGCGACGCGGACCCTGCTCGACATTCCCCTGGAGCGCAGCGATCGGCGGAACACGCGTCGCGCGGCGCGCCGGGCCCAGCGCGGCGAGCTGGGTCACACCGATACCGATGCCGAGAGACAACGCGATGGTTCGCGGCGCCAGCTCCAGCCCGCCTGTCGGGAGCCCCAGGCCGATGGCCTCGAACAGGGACGCAAGGACCTTCGCGAACCCCAGCCCCAGCAGGAGGCCCAGACCGGACGCCACGGCGCCGATAACGAGGGCCTCGATCGCCACGGCTGCCAGGATCTGCCCTCGCGTAGCGCCGAGGGTGCGCAACACCGCGAACTCGCGCGTGCGCTCCGCGACCGTGATCGTGAACGTGTTGAAGATGATGAAGGCGCCCACGAGCAGCGCCGCGCCGGCGAATGCGAGCAGGGCGGGCGTCAGAAAGCTGCCGATCTGATCGCTGATCTCGTCCGCGTTCTCGTCGGCCGCCTTCTCGCCTGTGCGGACATCCAGTCCGGCTGGCAGTGCGGCACGCACCCTTCGGACGAGGGCCTCGGGGGACACGCCGTCCTCGGCGGCGACATTGATGGTCGTCACCTTGCCCTCACGGTCGAACCAGCGCTGGATGTCGGCCAACGGAGCCGACACGACGTCCGTGCCGCCCGCGTTCGCGCTACCGAAGTCGTATTCGCCAACGACTATCACCTGCTCGGTCCCGTTACGGGTGGCGATGCCGAGCGTGTCGCCGGGCTCCAGGCCGTGCTTCTCGGCGGTCTCGCGGAGGAGTGCCACCTCGCCCGAGCGCTCCGGCATCCGGCCGTCCACGTTCGAGACGGGCTTGAAGGGCTCGCCCGAAGCCGACGCGATGATCGTGCCGCCGCCGCCGGTGGACTTCTGCAGCTCCCCGTCAACGACGAGGGCGCCGGACGCCCACAGATCCCCCTGGGCTTTCGCGACGCCCGGGACGGTTCCGGATCTCGTCCACGAGCCGCTCGCTGAGCGGCTTAGCGGCGCTGAACTGACTGGTGAACGACTCCTTCGGGGCGACCTCGACGTCCACACCGCCATACGTGGTGTGCGTCAGCTCGCTGAACCCGCTGCGGATCTGATCGGTCAGGACATAGGTGCCAGCGATCATCGCGACCCCGAGCAGGACGGCGATCGCGGTAAGCGCCGAGCGGAGCTTGCGGTCCGCCAGGCCCCGCAGCGCAATGCCGATCACGACAGCTCCTTCAGGTGATCGAGGATCTCGTCCTGCGAGGGGCGCGTAAGGCGATCCACGAACCGGCCGTCCGCAAGGAAGAGCACCGCGTCGGCGATCGCCGCGGCGCTGGCGTCGTGCGTGACCATCACGATCGTCTGGCCGAACTCGTCCACCGCTCGGCGCAGGAGCTCGAGGACATCGCGGCTCGCGTTCGAATCGAGGTTCCCCGTGGGCTCGTCGGCGAACACGACGGCGGGGCGAGTAATGAGCGCGCGCGCCACGGCAACCCGCTGAGCCTGACCGCCGGAGAGCTCGTTCGGCCGGTGGGTCCGGCGGTCCCCGAGGCCGACGGTGTCAACGAGCGTGTCGAGCCAGGCGCGGTCCGGCTCGTCGCCGCCGATCCTGACCGGAAGGAGGATGTTCTGCTCCGCGTTGAGAACCGGAAGCAGGTTGTAGCTCTGGAAGATGAAGCCGACCTGCTCGCGCCGCAGCAGCGTGAGCTCGCGATCGGAGAGTTTGTCGAGGCGCGTGCCGGCGATCTCGACCCAGCCGCTGGTCGGCTTGTCCAGCCCGGCGAGGATGTGCATGAGGGTCGACTTTCCCGAGCCGGACGGGCCCATGATCGCCGTGAAGCTGCCGCGCGCGAAGTCGACGCTCACTCCGCGTAGCGCGTCGACTGCGCCGGCACCCTCACCGAAGCGGCGGGTCAACTCATGGCCACGGACGACGGGGCCGGGGCCTCCATTCTCTGCGAGCGACGCGGCGGGGTGCTGAGCGGTCGTATGCATGCGGTGAGCGTCGCCCTTCCGCCGCCCGGCCGCATCGGGAAGCGCCCGCGCATCCGTCGCGGGGAACTACGGAGGGAGTCAGCGGCGCACGGCGGATGCCGGCAGGACCCCATCAAACGACGATGCCGGCATGGCTGACAAGAACCTCAAGCGCACGATGGGACTCACCATGGCCACAGCCCTGGTGGTCGGGAACATGGTCGGGTCCGGCGTCTTCCTGCTGCCCGCCTCGCTGGCGTCCGTCGCTGGCCCGGTTTCAATCATCGGGTGGCTGTTCACAGGAATCGGCGCGATGCTGCTCGCGCTCGTCTTCGCACGGCTCGGGCGAACGTTCCCTCGGACGGGCGGGCCGTACGCGTACTCGCGCCGGGCGTTCGGAGACTTCATCGGCTTCCAGACCGCCTGGGGCTACTGGATCGCCGCCTGGGCCGGCAACGCCGCGATCGCGGTCGCTTTCGTCGGCTATCTCGCCGTGTTCTGGGGCGACCTCGGATCGAACAACCTGCTCGCCGCGCTCGTTGGCATCGCGGTCATCTGGCTGCTGACGCTCGTCAACATCGCCGGCGCCCGCGAGACCGGCGCCGTCCAGGTCGTGACCACGATCGTGAAGTTCGTGCCGCTCGCGATCATCGGCGTCGTCGGCCTCTTCTTCATCGACGGCGACAACCTCACGCCGTTCGCTCCACACGGCACCTGGAGCGCCATCTCCGCGGCAGCGCCCCTGACCCTGTGGGCCTTCATCGGCCTCGAGTCGGCGACGGTCGCGGCGGGCGAGGTCAAGGACCCGGAACGCACGATCCCGCGCGCGACCATCATCGGCACGCTGGCCGCGACGCTCGTCTACATCCTCACGACCGTCGCAGTCATGGGCGTCGTGCCGGCGGAGCAACTCGCCTCCTCGTCGAGCCCCTTCGCGCTGGCGGCAGGCAGCATGTTCGGCGGCGGCTGGGACAAGGTCATCGCGCTCGTCGCGATGGTCGCGACGTTCGGAGCGCTGAACGGCTGGATCATGCTGCAGGCACGCGTGCCGCTCGCAGCGGCCGAGGACGGGCTCTTCCCCGCACCCTTCGCCAAGGTCCACGGCGAGCGGAAGACCCCCGTGTTCGGGCTGGTCGTGTCGTCGGTGCTCGTCTCCGGGCTGATGCTCATGAACTACACGCAAGGCCTGGTCGACGCGTTCACATTCATCATCCTGCTGGCCACGCTCACGACGCTCGTGCCGTACGCGTACAGCGCCGCCGCGCAGGCTCACCTGTACCTCACGGAGCCCGAGCTGTTCGACCGCCGGAACTTCGTGCGCGACGTCGCAATCGCGGCGCTCGCGTTCGGCTACTCGGTCTGGGCGATCACCGGCTCCGGCAAGGACATCATCGCCAAGGGATTCGTGCTGCTGCTCGCCGGCATCCCGATCTACGTCGCGATGAAGTGGTGGCAGGCACGACAGCGCCCGACGGCGCCTGCGCCTGAGCTGCCCGCCCCCCAGGCCGAGCTCGAGCTGGCGGGGAGCGCGCGATGAGCGCGCTTCCGGCTACGCCGGCCACGCGGACTCGTCTCCATGTGGGCTCGGAGGTCGGGCGTCTCCGGCGAGTCATCCTGCACCGGCCGGACCTCGAGCTGAAGCGGCTCACCCCACGCAACAAGGACGAGCTCCTCTTCGATGACGTGCTCTGGGTCAAGCGAGCACGCCAGGAGCACGACGCCTTCGCGGACGCGCTCGCCGAGCGTGATGTCGAGGTCCTGTACCTGCACGAGTTACTCGGAGAGACGCTCGACATCCCCGAGGCGCGCAACCTCGTGCTCCAGCGCACCACGCACCAGGCGACTCTCGGGCCCTCGCTCGGGCCGGTGGTCGACGAGTGGCTTCGCTCGCTCCCCGGCGCGGAGCTGGCGGAGCGGCTGATCGGCGGCATCGCCTACCACGAGCTGCCCTTTGAGAGCAGCTCACTGACCGCGCAGGCCCCAGCGCTCGACGGCTTCGTGCTCGCGCCGCTCCCCAACCATCTCTTCACGCGGGACACGTCGGCGTGGGTGTACGGCGGAGTGACAGTGCACGAAATGGCGAAGCCGGCGCGCCGCCGCGAGGCGGTCCACCTGGACGCGATCTACCGCCACCACCCAGTGTTCGCCGGCGTGGAGCACGAGACCTGGAGCGACCGGCTCGGCGGCCCGGCACAGCTGGAGGGCGGCGACGTCCTCGTCATCGGCAACGGCTGCGTGCTCATCGGCATGGGCGAGCGAACCCGCCCGGCCGGCGTAGAGCTGCTCGCCCGCAGGCTGTTCGCGGCGGGTGCAGCCGACCGCGTCCTCGCGGTCTCGATGCCCGCGCAGCGGTCGAGCATGCACCTGGACAGCGTGATGACCCAGGTCGATCGCGACGCGTTCACGATCTATCCCGAGATCCGCGACGAACTGGTCGGGTTCAGCCTCACGCCAGGGCGGGACGACGTCGCCGCGGAGCCCGAGGATGACCTCTTCGCCGCGATCGCCGACGCGCTCGACGTTCCGGAGCTGCGCCTGTTCGAGACCGGTGGCGACGAGTACGAGGCCGAGCGCGAGCAGTGGGACGACGGCAACAACGTCCTCGCCATCGCGCCCGGTGTCGTCGTCGCCTACGAGCGCAACGTCGACACGAACACTCGCCTACGCCGCGGGGGCATCGAGGTCATCACGATCGCCGGCGCCGAGCTCGGACGTGGCCGCGGCGGACCGCGCTGCATGTCCTGCCCGATCGAAAGGGAGTCATGATCACCACCACATCCCCGCAGCACCTGCTCCGCATCAGCGACCTGGGTCCGGATGAGCTCCACCGCCTCCTCAGCCTTGCCGCCGAGATGAAGGCGGATCCGCTCGGATGGCGGGAGGCGCAGGCCGGCAGGGTGCTCGCATGCTTCTTCAGCAAGCCCTCGACGCGTACGCGCGTGTCGCTCGAGGCGGCGGCGCATCGGCTGGGGATGCTGCCCCTGATGCTGCGGCCAGACGAGCTCCAGCTCGGCCGCGGTGAGCCGATCGCGGACACCGGCCACGTCCTCTCGAGCTACGTCGACGCGATCACGATCCGCACCTTCGCGCAGTCCGATGTCGAGGAGCTCGCGGCGGCCGCGACGGTGCCGGTCATCAACGCGCTGACCGACGAGCACCATCCCTGCCAGGCGCTCGCCGACCTCCTCACGATCCGGGAGCACTTCGGACAGCTCGAAGGCGTCCGCGTCGCGTATCTCGGCGATGGCAACAACGTCGCCCACTCACTGATGGAGGCCGGAGCTCTCGCCGGCATGGAGATCGTCGTCTCAACCCCGTACGGCTACCGGCCGCACGCGGAGATCGAGATCGCCACCCACGCAACGGTGGAGGCCGACCCCGTCGAGGCCGTCCACGGCGCTCAGGTCGTCTACACGGACGTCTGGGTCTCGATGGGCGAGGACGCCGAGCGGGAGCAGCGGCTTCGCGCTTTGGCGGACTACCAGGTCTCGTCCGCAATCATGAGCGCCGCCTCACACGACGCGGTGTTCATGCACTGCCTGCCGGCGCACCGGGGTGAGGAGGTGACCGCGGAGGTCATCGAGGGGCCGCGCTCGGTCGTGTTCCAGCAGGCCGCGAACCGCCTCCCGACCGAGCAGGCGCTGATCCACACGCTTATCGATCGGTGGCAGTAGATGCGCGTCGTCGCCGCGCTCGGAGGCAACGCACTGCTGCAACGTGGCGAGCCGGCCGAGGCCGCGCTTCAACGCCGCCACGTGGCCGAAGCCGCGCGAAGCCTGGCCGAGATCGCCCGCGACCACGAGCTCATCATTACCCACGGCAACGGACCCCAGGTCGGCCTACTCGCCCTGCAGTCGGCGGCCTACGCCGAAGTCACGCCGTATCCGTTCGATGTGCTCGGGGCTGAGAGCGAGGGCATGATCGGCTACCTGCTCGAGCAGGCACTCCGCAATGAACTCCCGGACCGCCAGATCGCCGCGATTCTGACGCAGGTGCTCGTAGACGCGGCCGACCCGGCCTTCGGAGCGCCGAGCAAGCCAATCGGACCCGTGTACGACGAGGCGACCGCACAGCGGCTCGCCACGGAGCGCGCCTGGACCGTCAAGCGCGACGGCGACTGCTGGCGCCGAGCGGTCCCCTCGCCGGAGCCCCGTTCGATTGTCGAGCTCGAGACGATAAAGACCCTGGTCGAACTAGGCGCGATCGTGATCTGCGCCGGCGGCGGCGGCATCCCCGTCGTCACGAACGGCGCCGGCCGCCTCCACGGCGTCGAGGCCGTGATCG
Organism: uncultured Thermoleophilaceae bacterium; assembly: GCA_963765135.1. Lineage (GTDB taxonomy): Bacteria > Actinomycetota > Thermoleophilia > Solirubrobacterales > Thermoleophilaceae > JACVRW01. The sequence continues at coordinate 1,175,936 of CAVXUX010000002.1, read as the reverse complement.
ACAAGGACCTCTCCGCGGCGCTCCTGGCGCTCGAACTCAAAGCGGACGCCCTGCTGCTGCTGACTGACGTCGACGGAATCCAACTCGACTACGGCACGCCGAGCGCCCGCCCGCTTCGCGAGGTGACCCCAGCCGAGCTCATGGCGCTTGACCTCCCAGCCGGCTCTATGGGACCAAAGGCCGAAGCAGCCCGCCGCTTTGTCGAGCGCGGCGGCGAGATCGCCGCAATCGCATCGCTGGAGAACGCGCGTGCAGCGCTTGATGGTGTGACCGGCACAACCGTGCGAATCGCAACGCCCGGCAAACCAAGGAAGGTGGAGGGCAATGGATCAGAAGTGGGAATACCTGGTGGCCCCTCTGGAGGACGCCGCCGGCCTCAAGAAGAAGTCCAACGGCTCGAGCCCCGAGCGTCTCAATGAGCTCGGCTCGCAGGGCTGGGAGGGGGTCGGCCTATCGCTGAAGCGTGGTGACCTTGTCGCGTGGCCCGTCGTCCTCCTGAAGCGGCCGGTCGCGTAAGCGACCGCCGGAGGAGACGATGCGACGAAAGCTCTTGCTCACCTGCGGGATCATGTCTTCGCTGCTCTACGTTGGTGCCAACGTGGTCGGGGCTCGGCGCTGGAGCAGCTACGGCCTCAGCTCTCAGACCGTCAGTGAGTTGTCCGCTGTCGACGCACCCTCCCGACCGGTGGTCATCCCGCTTCTGACCTGCCACGGCGCGCTTCTTGTCCCGTTCGGGCTTGGTGTCCGCGGGTCGGCTGGTCGAAAGCGCGGTCTCCGCGCCACGGGAGTCCTGCTCATGGTGCTCGCGGCCTCCGACCTGCCCGCGCCGCTCTTTCCGATGCACCAGCGCGAGGCGCTGGCCAGGGGCGAGGGATCCCGCACCGACACCATGCACATCATCGTCACGGGCGTGAACAGCGTGCTCATTCTGCTCGCGATCGGGTTCGGGTCCACCGCCTTCGGTAGAAGGTTCCGCCTCTACTCAATCTGCACCATCCTGATCCTCCTGGTGACCGGCGGGCTGACCGCCACCCAAGCGTCCCGGCTCGAGGCGAACCTGCCGACGCCATGGGCCGGCGTTAGCGAGCGCATCGGCATCGGCGGCTATCTGGTGTGGCAGTCAGTGCTCGCCATCATGCTTATCGGGGCCGAGCCCGAAGGGGTTAGGACAGACGTGTCCGCGTAAGCACCATGGTCGTCTGCCGCGGCGCCCTATCGAGTCGCTGAGCGCTGCAGCGTTCCGGCGGCCGCTGTCGTGGCTTCCTCGGACCTATCCGCGACGACGAGGCCGGCGTGCCAGCCCGGTGCCCGTCCGTGTGCCGGGAGGTCAATCGATGCTGTTTCTATGCCGCTTCGCACGAGCGTCCACGCGATCACCGAGTTCGAGTTCCACATCTCACCTGCAGCAAGTTCATCGCGGCCCCACACGGGGGTCGGAATTTGGCGGACCACCTCGAGCACGCGGCGCGCACGAGCTGGGTCGTCGGTCAGTCGCCGGGGGCTGTCCACGGCCTCCGCGACGTCCGGGATGTGCCCGCCGCGCCAGAGACGGATCTCGTAGCGGAAGATCCTGAAACGGCCCGCCCACCGAGCGCCGACGGCGCCTTCGGCAACGACTCCCCGGTCCTCGCCGCTCCAGTCATGGACCGGTGCCTGCTCGATCACGAATTTGCCCTCGGGGACCTCGACCTGCAGCGCGGAGTGGTAGAGGTCGTACACGGAGCGCCGTTGCAGGCGAGCCGCCACCGTCTCGTAAAGGCGACCGTTAAGCCGCACGAAATGCCCGCCGGCGCCGAGTGGCAACCAGTAGAGGTCGACGGCCGCAGCCGCGTGCTCCACATCACCGAGGAGGGTGTCTGCGCCATGCATTCCGGTTGGGAGTCTCGCGCGTGAACCGAACAACTGGTGATTAACGAGAAGACGACGCTGTGGGACTCGTGACACCCGACGAGAGTTCCGTCGCGATCTCAGCCGCCCAACTGTGAATTGCGTCCCAGTCGCGGAGGTCGCGTTTGTCCGGTGGGCAGTCGCGGACCATTGCGCGCTCCATGAAGTTGCTCGGCTCGAGCGGGAGCCGGCCGCCGAAGACGACGTGGTCACGGACGCCCAGGTGTTCGGCACGCTTGATGGTGCGCGGCGGCTCTGACCACGACGCGTCCGGCTTCTCGCCGAATGGGCCTGAGCTGAAGACCCAGAACGGACGGTCGGCCAGCTCCTTGGCGTGCCGCTTCAGGAGACGCCGGGCCTCCGGCAGCCACCGCTTCATGTAGACCGCGCTTCCGATCACGGCCGCGTCGTAGGCATCGATGCCGGACACCTTCTCGGCGGACACATAGTCGACCTCGTGGCCGGCCTGCCGGAGTTCAGCTGCCACCGCCTCGGCGATTTCGGCGGTGGCGCCGTGTTTGCTGGCGTATGCGACCAGGATCCGGCTCATTCGTCCTCCTCCGGTGGGACCACGAGCACCGGCCGCCGGCTGTTGTGGACGACGCCGTTCGACACGCTTCCGAGCGCTGCCGACACGCCGGTGAGCCCGCGAGAGCCGATAACGATCGCGGCGCACTCGTGGTGGTTGGCAATGTCCCGAACCGCCATCCAGCCGGGTCCGACCGCTCGCTCGGAGAGTGCGGTGGCGTTGAAGCCCGCTTGCTCGGCGAGCTCCACGCCGTCGCCTGTGACTTTCGACGACAGATCCTCGCCGATCTCGTCGAGCTCGGCCGCCATCCCCTCCACCGATCTGCTGAGAGCGGCAAGGGCGGGTGCCTCTGCGACCCAGGACTCCCAGAAGTGGAACACGAGCGCCGGCTGCGAATCGAATAGCTCGCCCGCGATCTCAATCGCGCGCTTCGCCGGATCCGAGCCGTCATAGCAGAGCAGCAGCGGTCCATCGGTTTCTTCGCCGCGAGTCGTGGCGGGCACGACCAGCACCGGCAGGTGAGAGTGATGAACGAGGCCGGTCGACACGCTTCCGAGGAGCGCCCGGCCGATGCCGGACGTGCCGTGTGCGCCGGCGACAATCAAAGAAGCATGATGCGCCTCTGCCGCCTGGAGCAGCGTGCGCCACGTCTTCCGCTCTTCGCGGACGGGCAGCGGTTTGGCGCTCAACCCGGCGGCTTCGGCGAGCTGGGCGCCCGCGGCCGCGGTCTTCTCAGCTTGCTCGAGGTCGACCTGGTCGATTTCGGCGGCTGCATCGCTCAGGGTTTCCGGGAGCTCCGCGAGCGCGCCGTGCAGCATCATCTGCGACACCCCCGTCCAGGCGTGACAGACGAGTGCCTGCCGACCGGGGAGGAGCCGCCCGGCCACCGCGATCGCGGTGGCCGAGCTCTCCGAGCCGTCGTAGGTGAGAAGGACGGGTCCGGCCGGCTGACTCATGACGCGGCCCCGACCTCGGCGCGGGAGTCCGCTTCGGGTGCGGTCTCGTGCATTCCTCGGGGCGTGACGATCAGCGGGGAGGCCGCGGACCGCGCGAGCGCCGTCGAGACCGACCCGAGCAGCACACGCCGCAGCGGGCCATAGCCGCGCGAGCCGACGACTAGCAGCGTCCCTGGCGCCTGAGCGACGTCGACGAGCGCCTCCACCGGATCCCCGGTGATGAGCGTGGCCTCCGCCTCGATGTCGTCGGGGATGGCCTCGCGTGCCTCTGCGAGCCGGTTGCGCATCGCCTCCTGGATCGCCTCGGTGAGCTCGTGGCGGCCGACATTGCCGCCCTTCCCGATTGAGATGGGCGGCGGCTCGGCCACAGCAACGAGCTTCACCTTCGCGTCGATTTTCGAGGCGAGCTGGGTCGCGGCGATCAGCGCGCGGCCAGATTCCTCTGAGCCGTCGAAACCGACCGCGATGGAGACGATCCCATCGCGCGAGTGGTCGCGGTAGCCGGTCGGCGCGATGCCGACTGCGCACGGCGAACCATGCAGCAGGGCGGTGCCGGTGCTGCCCGCGAGGATCTGACCGACGCGCCCATGACGCGCGGAGCCGACGAGGATCAGGTCGGCCCCGATCTCCTCGGCGAGCTCGTGCAGGCCGCGTGCCGGCGAGCTGCTCGGCGTGGCCTCGGCCTCGGCGCCGACCGACTTCGCGGCAGCCTCGATCTTGCGGGCGTATTCGATGTCCGCGTCGCGGAAGTGCGGGTCGTACCCGCCCCACACCGGGTCGAACTGGAACACGCCGGCCGCGACGAGCTCGGCGCCGGTCGCGTCGGCGAGCTGCTTGCCGAGCGCAAGGGCGTCCCTCGCTTGGTCGCTGTCGTCATAGCCGACGAGGATCTTGCGGTACATATCGGCCTCCTTTGGCCTTGGTTACCGCCCCGCCGCCATGGCGAGGTCAAAGTCACTCAGCACGCCTTCCGGCAACTGATGGGGCCTGCTCCGCACGAGCAGGCGCGTGGTCCCGCTCAGCGAGAGCGCGTACAGCGCGGTACGGAGCGACTCGTGCGCGGGGATGGCGCGCACCTGCTCGGTGATCGCCTCGGTGGCCCGTGCGAGGCTGCGGTCTCGTCCGATCCAGCCGAGCAGACCCCGGTGCGTTATCCAGCCGAGCGGCGTGCCGTTTTGGCTGCCGACCACGAGCACCGCGTGGACCCTGTGCGACCTCATCGCCTTCGCCGCATCAGCAACGGATGCAGCCTGCGAGATCACGACGCAACCCGGCGTCATGAAGTCGCCGACCGCGCGGTCGAGGAGAGCATCCTTGTAGCCGTTGGCCGACTGGTGTGCGAGCAGTTCAGAAGTCATGTCGCCAGCTTCGTCGTCAGCGCGTCCGCGAACATCGGCGCAGGCTCCTGAACCGCATAGGTAGTTCTCCGCAATCCGGCTGTGGCAGGGTCCCGATGGCAGGCAAGACCCGGCGCCGTACGGTCTCGGCATGAGCGATTTTCGGGTAGTGATCTGTGGCGGAGGCATCGCCGCTGTCGAGGGCCTCCTTCGGCTACGGCGACTGGCTGGCGACTCGGTGGACATCGAGCTGATCGCCCCAACGGAAGAGCTGGTGTACCGCCCGCTGGCGGTGCGCGAGCCGTTCGCCTTCGGGCCGCCGCGGCGCTATCCGCTGCGCCGCATCGCGCGCGACACCGACGCCGAGTGGACCCAGGACTCACTGGCGTGGGTCGACCCAGACGCACGCGTCGTTCACACAGAACAGGGAAAGCGGGTGGAGTACGACGCACTCCTGGTCGCAGTGGGCGCCAGCCAGGTCGAGTCCTACCAGCACGTCGCTACGTTCCACGACGCCGACGCCGACGCCGCCTACCACGGGATCGTGCAGGACGTCGAGGGCGGCTACTCCCGCCGGCTCGCGTTCGTCCAGCCGGTTGGCCCGGTGTGGCCGCTGCCGCTCTACGAGCTCGCACTGATGACCGCGGAGCGGGCCTACAGCATGGACATCAGAGACCTGGAGCTAGTGCTGGTGACACCCGAGCCGCGCCCGCTCGCAGTCTTCGGGACCGCTGTCAGCGACGCCGTGACAAGCCGACTGGAGCGAGCCGGGATCAAGGTTTACTGCAACTCGCTCGCGAAGGTCCCCGCCGCACGGCATCTCGTCATCCAGCCGCAGGGCGTCGAGCTGCAGGATCAGCGGATCATCACGATGCCGCGCGTCGCCGGCCCTGCGGTCCGCGGACTGCCGGGTGCAGGCGCCAACGGCTTTTTGCCGATCGACAAGCACTGCTCCGTTCCCGGAACCGGCGGGCGGGTGTTCGCTGCCGGTGACGCCGCCAACTACCCCATCAAGCACGGCGGGCTCGGGGCGCAGATGGCCGACACCGCCGCGGCGGCAATCGCCGTCCTAGCGGGGGCTCAGACGAGCGCGCCCGCGTTCAACCCGGTGATCCGCGGCAAGCTGCTGACCGGCAAGGATCCGCTCTTCATGAGCGCGCACCCGGTCGGCGCCGAGAGCTTCGAGTCGGAGATCTTCGACACACCGCCCTGGCCGGCCGATGAGAAGGTCGTCGCGGAGGAGCTCGGTCCGTACCTGTCCGCGCTCGACGCCGCAGCCACGCCTAGCCAGCTCCGCTAGGTGCTCCGCGAGCCCGGCAAGTGGCGGCCCCCGCGCCGCTTGGGTACCGTCCCTCTGGCAGCCATGGACGGACGCGGACTCGACGAACAGCGACTCCGTCTTCTGCTCGAAGTCGGAACCTCGATAGTCGCCGAGCTGGACAGCGAGGCGGTGCTTCAGCGCGTGCTCGAAGCCGGCCGCGAGCTCACCGGCGCGCGTTACGCCGCCGTCGGAATCCTGGATCAGGATCGCAAGGAGCTCGAACGGTTCCTCACCGTCGGCATCGACGAGTCGACCCGGCGGGCAATCGGCGACCTTCCCCGCGGGGGCGGCATCCTAGGCGAGCTGATCCGCCATCCCGAGCCACTTCGTCTCGCCGACATCAGCCAGCACCCCCGCAGCTACGGCTTCCCGCCCGAGCACCCGCCGATGACGACGTTCCTCGGCGCATCGGTGCTGGTGCGCGGCGAAGCGTGGGGCAACATCTATCTGACCGAAAAGGAGGGCGGCGAGTTCGACGAGTCGGACGAGCAGGCACTGCTCATCCTCGCGCGCTGGGTGGCGATCGCCATCGAGAACTCCCACCTGTACGAGGACATCGATGCCCGCCGCGGAGAGCTAGAGCGCGCAGTGAGCGGGCTCGAGGCGACCGTCGCCATCACGCGTGCTGTCGGCGGCGAGACCGACCTGAACCGCGTGCTCGAGCTCGTGGTCAAACGCGGCCGGGCGCTCGTCGACGCACGCCATTTCCTGGTTCTGCTTGCGGAAGACGCCGAGCTCGTAGTCGCCGCTGCCGCGGGCGAGACCGGTGACGAGGCCGTCGGCACGCGGCTCCCGTCCGCGCAGACCGCACTCGGCGAGGTCCTCCGTACGGGGCACGCGGAGCGGTTGACGGAGATGTCGAGCCGGATGCGGCTTGGCCTCGGAGAGCTGGCCGACCGCGCAGGGATGGCGATGCTCGTGCCGCTCTCCTTCCATGGGCGCGGTGTGGGGGTCCTCGTCGCGCTCGACCGCTTCGACTCCACCGCGTCATTCAGCGCAGAGGACGAGCGACTCATGCGCGCGTTCGCCGGCAGCGCCGCCACGGCTCTGGCCACCGCCCAGACCGTCGAGGAGGAGCAGCTGCGGATGAGCATCGCGTCCGCGGACCAGGAGCGCGGCCGCTGGGCACGCGAGCTTCATGACGAGACGCTCCAGGGACTCGGCGCGCTCCGGGTGATCCTCACGACCGCCCTCAAGCAGGGGGCGCGAGCCGCTCAGACAGGCGGCGGAACAGGCGGTGGGGCAGCTCGAGACCCAGATCGCCGAGCTCCAGGGCCTGATCACCGAGCTGCGACCGGCGGCCCTCGACGACATCGGGCTCGAGCCGGCGCTGCGGAGCCTCTTCGAGCGCACGCTCGAGGCGCACGGCGTGAGCGTGGCGGCAGAGATCGACCTCGACGTCGAGGCGGGTCGGAGCGCTAGCCGTCTCGAGCCCGAGATCGAGGGCACCGTCTACCGGCTCGTGCAGGAGGCGCTCAGCAACACCGCCAAACACGCGGACACCGACCGCGCAACCGCGCGGGTAATCGAGCGCGATGGACTGGTTTCGATCGAGGTGAGCGACGAGGGACGTGGTTTCAACCTGACAGACCCACGCCGGGGCTTCGGGCTGCTCGGCATGCGCGAGCGGGTGGAGCTGACGGGCGGAGCGCTCGAGGTCGACTCCCGGTCAGGCGCGGGCACTCGCGTGTCGGCGACGCTACCCGCACGGCATGTGGGCGCCGCCGCGGCCGAGCCTCCGTCTCGCCAGGCCGGCGCCGCCTAGACCCCCAGGAGCGCGGCGAGTGCCAGCATCACGGCCGCACCCGCGGCCGTCCCGGCGAGCGAGAGCGGCAACGTCCGACGCTTGAACGCCTCTGGAGCAAGCTCGGTAGCGACGAGGCACAGCATCGCCCCGGCCGCGAACGCGAACGAGAACGGCAGCAGGCTGTTGATCTGCTCCACCAGGGCGTACGCGACGAGCGCGCCGACCGGCTGGGGCGCGCTCGTGAGCACGGCGGCCCAGAACTGCTGCCGCGGGCGGAAGCCGGCCGCCTCCATCGGAATCGCGACGCTGGTTCCCTCGGGCACATTCTGAAGCGCAATCGCGAGGATCACGAACAGACCGAGGCCCTCGGTCTCCGAGGCGAACGCCGTCCCGATCGCGAAACCCTCCGGCAGGCTATGGACCAGCAAGACGCCAAAGACGAGCACCGACCGGCGGACCCCAGCGCCGCTCAGCTGCCCGACGTGCACGTCGCGCTTCTTCAGCCACCGCCGGGAGGCGAGCAGGAACACGGTGCCAGTGACAAGCCCGGCGACCACCGATGCCGTGGAGCCCTCGTCCAGCGCCGGCAACAGCAGGCCGACCACCGAGGCCACTGTCATGAGGCCAACCGTCACTCCCCACAGGGCTGGACGGATAATGGTTGCGTGCTCACCGAGCCGTGACACCGGCAGCGCGCCTATACCGGTGGCCAACGCGGTCCCGCAGCCCGCCAGGGCCAGTACCGCGATCTCCATGTCGGCTACTCGATCAGGCCGTGGTCGAGCGCGTAGCGAACCAGTTCTGCGCGCGTCGACTGGCTCGTCTTTTGCTGAATGTGCGCTCGGTGCGACTCGATGGTCCGCACGCTCAGGTAGAGCTGCTCACCGATCTCCGAGTTGGTGTGGCCGAGGGCGATCAGCCGCAGGATCTCCACCTCGCGCTCGGTCAGGCCGTCCGGCGGGCCCTCCGGCTCGGGCGGGGCGGCGGCCAGCTGGGCGCCGAGCTTCGGGTTCAGGTAGGTCTCACCAGCGGCCGCGGCGCGCACCGCGTCGACCAGCTCGTTACCGGCCGAGTGCTTGAGCACATAGCCCAGCGCGCCGGCGCGCATCGCCTCACGTGCGAATGCCGGGTCCTGCTGCATCGTCAGGACGACGACAGCGGTCTCGGGTGATTGCTCGCGTAGTTCGGGGATGGCAGGAAGGCTCGACCCCTCCGGCAGGTTCAGGTCGAGCACGAGCACGCGTGGGCGGTGCGCGCGCACGTACCGGCGTGTCCCCTCGAGGTCCCCGGCCTCTGCCACGACCTCGAAGCCGTCCTCGGCCTCGAGCACCATCCGCAGGCCGTTGCGCACCACCTCGTGGTCGTCCGCCAGGACGATGCTGACGGCGCCGGACGGCGCTGCGGCCTCTTCGGTTTCCACGCTCGTGACCATAACCCGCGGCGACTTTAGGACGCGACCGGGGTGGCGACATCGGGGCGCGGTACGCCGGGGGTTGCGGGTAACTACTGATCGCGTTCCGCAGCACTAGCCGATGTTCGCCCGGCCGCCGAAACGTAGGTTGGGCATATGGGAGCCAGCGCAACCGCGATTCCGTTCAGCGCGCCGTACTCCGCGACGGATCGGTAGTCCATATCCGCCCGATCCGTCCGGAGGACCGGACCCTCCTCGAGCGAGTGTTTGAGCAGCTCAGCGAGGAGTCGCGCTTCCGGCGCTTCCTGCACCACGTGAAGCGGCTCGGCGCGCGCGAGCTCGACTACTTCACGCAGGTGAACCACACCGATCACGAGGCACTCGTCGCACTCGGCCCGCACGGCACTGAGCCCGTCGGGGTCGCGCGCTACGTGCGCCTCGATGATCCCGAATGCGCCGAGGTTGCCATCGCGGTCGTCGACGCCTGGCAGGGCAAGGGCGTCGGCACCGTCCTCCTGCACGAGCTCGTGGAGCGCGCCAAGGCCGCCGGCGTACGCGGCTTCAGCGCGACCTGTTTGGCCGACAACGCCGACGTGATCGACCTTCTCAGCCGGCTCGGGTCGACACGCGTCGAGGACCCGGCCCCCGGGCTGGCGGAGCTCACAATCGATCTGCCCGACAGGCTGACCAGCGACTCGGACCTCTACGCGGCGCTACCGCAGGCAGCAGCCGGACGGATAGAGCCGACGTGACGAGGTATCCCGTCAACCTCTCGACCGAGCCGTTCGGACTGCGGCCGTGAGCGACTGGCTACTAGCCGTCGGCACCATCTTCGGCGTCAACCTCCTGCCGGCATTCGGCCCGCCCACCTGGGCGGTCCTCGTCTTCTTCCGCCTGAACTCCGACCTGCCTGCCGTCCCCCTGGTCCTCTTAGGTGCCCTTGCCGCCGCCTCAGGCCGGCTCGTCCTCGCCGCCACGGCGCGGCGGTTCCGGTCGCGCTTCTCCGACGAGCGTCGCGAGAACCTCGAGGCCGCCGAGACGCTCTTGGTCGGGAGCCGAGGCAAGGCGGTCGCAGGGCTTGGGCTGTTCGCGCTCTCGCCTGTCCCCTCGGCGCAGCTATTCGTCGCCGCCGGCCTGCTGACGGTCCCGCTCGTCCCGCTCACGGCCGCGTTCTTCGCCGGGCGGCTCGTCTCGTACTCGTTCTACGTCGGCGCGGCCAGCGCGGCGAGAGACAGCCTCGGGTCTGTGCTGGGCGACGCATTCGGGTCACCGCTGGGCATTGCCTGCAGATCGCCATGCTCGCGGGGCTCGTGCTTCTCCTGCGCTTTGACTGGACAGCAGCGCTCCGACGGCGCTCGGACGGTCCCGCTCCCGACGGCGCGGCCGCCTGAGGCTCGAGCCTCAGCGCTCGGCGGCCTCGCGGATCGAGCGAACCAGGGGTCCTGCTCCTCATGCTTGAGGACGTAGCCGCTGGCGCCGGCCTGCATCGCCTCGCGCGCGAACTCTCGGTCCTCCTCCACGTGAGCGCAGTCGTCGGCCGAATCGACACGGTCCCGAGTCCGGTTTCAGTCCGGAAACCCCCGCGATTTCGCTGTAACTGCTGGAAAGCATCGCCGATCGCCTATAGCTCGGAAACTCATGTTTTGCAGGACTTTCTTGGGACGCTCGGGATCTCACGTTCTGCTTGCCATGCAGAAGGTCGAGGGTTCGAATCCCTTCAGCCGCTTCGGAAGTGCCTGCAAATCGGCCACATTTTCGGCCGACTGCTCCGCGAATAGGGTCCAGAGCCGGACACCGAGCTGATCAGATCCGCGTCTCCACTGCCGTCCGCTCGCCCCCGGCGTCACCCGTGTTGGGAGTGCCCTTCGGCTCGATCAGGAGGATGTGCGCCTCTTCTGTGGCCTTAGGGCAGTGCTCGACGCCGCGCGGCACGACATAGAGGTCGCCGGGCCCGAGCTCGACGTCACGATCACGCAACTGGATCGTCAAATGGCCCGAAAGCACGAGCAAGAAGTCGTCGGTGTCCGGGTGTGTGTGCCATACGAACTCGCCTTTGGCTTTGACGACCGCGATCTTGTAGTTGTTCAGCTCGGCGACGATCTTTGGACTGAAGTGCTCGCTGAAGGCGGCGAGCTTTGCCGCGAGATTCACTTTTTCTGTCATCGGGTCTCCTTGTCCAGAGGTGGTTCAGGTTGGACGATCACCGCCAAGGGATGACCTCGCCGAACTGGACCAGTTCGCCGTAGAAGCGCGAGTCGGGGGCAGGGTCGAGAGCGAGGCGCAGCGGCGCAACGGCGCCCTGGGCCGGAGTCTGCGCGGCGCTCATGTCATCGAACCAAGGGCGAGATGCCGCCGTGTCCAGCAGGCCGGGGCAGACTGCTGCGATAAGCGTCCCGTTGGGTACGTCCAAGGCCCGCCGCTCCCGCGCCAGCACCCGCACTGCGGCCACCTGGCCCACCTTGGACGCGATGTTGATCCAGTCCGGCCAGCCCTCCTCGGCCGCGCGTCCCGCGATCACGGCGTCGCGCCAGGCGAGCATCGTCGCGTCGACGTCCTCGAGTGTCATCACGTCGGTATCGAAGCGCGAATGCAGGTGCGTGGGCAGCTCACGTAGCGAGCCGAAGCTGCTCGCGACTACGAGGAGTCGCCCCCTGGGGCGCAGGAGCGGGCCAAAGGCGCGGAGCGTGTGGGTCGTGCCAAGGTTGTTGGTGTCGACGAACGGCGCGACGAGCTCCGACCACGGAGTCGCGGGCGTCAGGCGCGCGGCGGCGTTGGAGAACACGATGTCCACACCACCGTGTTCCGCGCCGAGCTCGTCCGCCAGCGCCTCTAGCGCGGCTCTGTCACGGACATCTAGGACGCGCCCGCTTACCTGGGCCCGCGCCCCGGCGACCCGCTCGGCGGCGCTCCGCACCCGGTCGCCATCGCGGCCGGTGAGGTAGACGACATCCCGCGAGTCGAGCCGCCGGGCGAGCCCCTCGGCCAAGGCGAAGCCCAGGCCCTGGTTGGCACCGGTTACTAAGGCGATCCTGCTCATGCCGGACATGGTCCCCGGCCCCAGGGCACCGAGAAGTGCCCTGGCCACGCTAGGTCATGGCCTGCTGGCTCATTCTCCGCTGAACGTACAACAGCTCGACCTAGGCGATGGTGGAGAGCGCGGTCGTCGAGATCCGTGCTAGTGCGAACGACGCGGGCGGCGTCGATCACAGCGGCGCGCCGACCGTGCGACGACGAGGCTCGCTGACGAGTTGCTCCGCACGCTTGGCGTTTGGATGCGAGGCATAGGTCAGCGCTGCGTCAGCTGCCTCGCGGCTCGCCCAGCGGCTGACCACGAACAAATGGCCGGGCTGGTCGAGATCCTGGATCAGCTCATGCGCCAGGTAGCCGTCGAAGGACAGCATGTCCCGCCAGATCGCCTGGGTGACCCTAATCCCTTCCTCGGTGGTCTCAGGCGGAAACCGCGATTCCCAGATCGAGTAGACGCTCATTGGAAACTCCTTCTACCAAGGGGCTGGCCTGTGAACGACATAGCTGGCTAACCGCCTCGCTGAGCGGGAGCCGGCGCGTGCCCGGTGGCCCGCGCGGTGCCCGCCATCGCGCGGCCCCGTCGCACCAGGCTGCGCACCATCAGGGCCGGCAGCGCGACGAGCAGGGCGGCGAGCGCAACGGCGAGCGGGACCAGCACGAACGGAAGCACCGCGACCGCCGTTAGGGCGAGTATTGGCAGCGCGAGCGGGAACAGCGCCGCGGTGATGATGGCGCCGCCGACCGCCCAGCCGGACAGCTCGTCGGCGATCTCCGCGGCCGAGTGCGCGGCGGGGCCGGTTCGTGCTCGCGACACACCGGCGGCAGGCCGGATCGATGCGCGTGCTGTGGGTCTGCTGGACATGACTCTCTTCTCCTTCCGTTAGTGGCTGTTACCGATCGGCTCGATCCGGCTGGTCATCGCGCGCTCGGCTGCGAGCCCTCGAGCAGGCGGACGACCTCTCCGCGGGGAGCTCGCTCACGTTTATGTCAGTCCTTCTCGGTTGTGGGCGTCTGCGCCTCGTGGACAGCTCGCGGACGGCTGAGGCCGCCTCCGCCCGCTACGCCCGTGCGGCCGCGGGCTCGGTCCCGTGGGCGAGCTCGGGGCGGGCGCCGGAGCGCAGGAGGCTGCCGCAGACCACCGCGCCGATGGCGAAGATGCCCGCCGCCCACAGGAAGGCGGTGGTGTATCCGTCTACGGCCGCCTGCTGCAGCACCTCGGGACCCGGCACGCGACCCGACAGGTAGTCGGTCGCGGCGGAGGCGGCCAGCGTGCTCAGCAGGGCGGTGCCGATCGCGCCGCCGATCTGCTGCGAGGTGTTGACCATGCCCGAGGCGACGCCGCTGTCCTTTTCCGGCACGACGGTGGCGATCGCGAACGACGGCGCCACTGTCAGCCCGAAGCCGACCCCGATCAGTATCAGCGACGGGAGCACGTGCGTGGCGTATCCCGTGTCGACGCCGATGCGCGTCAGCAGCAACATGCCCAGGCCTGCGGTGAGCATCCCGGCCGGAACCAGCGGCCGCGCGCCGGTGCGCGGCAGCACGCGCGTGCTCACGATGCCCGACGGTGGGCGCGATCGAGAAGCTCATCGGCAGGAACGCGAGTCCGGTCTCGAGCGCCGTGAAGCCCTTCGTGTCCTGCAGGTAGAAGGTGAGGAACAGGAAGAGGGCGAAGAGGCCGGCGCTGGCCGTTCCGATCGCGAGGAAGGAGGCGCCGCGGTCGCGGTCGGTGACGACCCGCAGCGGTAGCAGCGGGTTCGCCACCCGGCGCTGCAGGGCGACGAAGGCGGCCAGCAGGACGGCGCTGCCGATCAGGAAGCCGAGTGTGACGGGATCGCCCCAGCCGTCGGACTCCGCGCGCGCCAGGCCGAACACCAGCGCGAACAGCCCCGCCGACGCGGTGAGCGCGCCGGGGATGTCGAGCCGTGACCGCGAGGTCGCGGGCACATGGTGCAGCAGGCGGGTGCCGGCGATCGCGGCCGGGACCGCGAAGGCGATCGACACGTACAGGCACCAGCGCCAGTCGAGCACCTCGGTCAGCGCGCCGCCGAGCAGCAGGCCGATCGCGCCGCCCGCGCCGGCGATCCCGGCGTAGATGCCGAAGGCCTTGCCGCGTTCGGCGGGGTCGGTGAATGTCGTCGTCAGGAGCGAGAGGGCGGCAGGGGCGAGCAGCGCGCCGAAGGCGCCCTGCAGCGCGCGGGCCGCCACGAGCAGGTCGAAGCTCTGCGCGGCCCCGCCGAGGGCCGACGCGCCGGCGAAGCCGAGCAGGCCGGCCACGAACGTCCACTTGCGGCTGAAGAGGTCGGCGATGCGGCCGCCGAGCAGCAGCAGGCTGCCGAACGACAGCGCATAGGCCGTGATCACCCACTGCCGGTCGTCGTCGGAGAAGCCGAGGTCCTGCTGCGCGGACGGGAGCGCGATGTTCACGATCGTCACGTCGAGCACGACCATCAGCTGGGCGATGCCGATGATTGCGAGGATCAGCCAGCGGCGGTCGTGATGGGCATCTGCGGCAGAGGACATGATGGCAACCTTTGGTCTCGCTGATCGTTTGTAATTGCATATCATTGGTAGCACAAACTATTGGCGATACCAAGTACGTGTGACTAAGATCACAGAGATGGCAACGGAGCCCTCCCCCACCCCGTCCCCCGAGACCGCCGTCAGCGAGTTCGCCGGACAGCTCTTCTTCCGGCTCTGGCGGGCCTCGCACACCCGCATCGCGGCGGCGCTCGAATCGGTCGGCCTGACGCCGGCGCGTTTCGGCCTACTCAACCTGCTCGGCGCGCTCGAGGGAGCGAACCAGCAGGAGCTGGGCGCGGCGATGGGCGTCGATCCCAGCACCATGGTCCAGCTGATCGACGAGCTCGAGGCCGCCGGGCTTGCCAAGCGCCGGCCCCATCCCAGCGATCGCCGCGCGCGCGAGGTGGTGCTCACGGCGAAGGGCAGGCGACTGCGGGAGCGCGGCCGGCAGATGGCGAGTCAGGTGGAGGACGAGGTGCTGGGCGGGCTCACCCCGGCCCAGCGCCGCGAACTGCTGAAGCTGCTTCGGCTCGCGAACAGCACAGCGCCGCCGCAACCGCCGTGGCGAGCGGAGGAAGGCGACTAGCCTCGCAGCGGTGCTTGCGCTCGGCGCCTTCAGGCCGACGACGACGCGGCACAAGGGCGCCATAGGCGAGTTCCTCGCGGCCAAGCAGTACGCCGAGCGGCGGCTACCAGGCTCGCGCTGCCGTGGACGATCCTGCGCTTCGGCCACGCGCTTCCGCGGAAGCGTTTCGGAGGCACTTCTGGCGGACAGCGACCGGGTCGGGTCAGCGCGAGTGGTCCGCGGAGCCATCTGCGAGCGCAGGCTCCCTCTCCCAGTAGCCGACCGTGGCCGCCCGCAGGCCCGCGCGGGAACGCAACCACGTCGCCCGCGTTCAGCTCGTGCTCGCCGTCGGGCGTGCGCAGGGTGACCTGGCCCGCGACGACGATCAAGAGCTCCTCGTTCGCCCAGTGCCAGTGGAACGGGAACTGGCCTGGCCGGACGGCAGCTCGTAGAGGCTCGCGCCGAGCAGCTCCCCGCCCAGCGCGCCCCGCAGCCCCCGTCGCGCCCACGTGTAGCCAGGTCGCTCGCGCTGCTCGTCCCAGTCGTCGCTGAAGAGATTGGCCGCGCGCATCACGCGGCCACACCCCCGACGATCTGGATCCCCGGCTGCGTCCTGGCGGTCAGCTCATCGAGCACGTGGTAGGAGCGCCAGCTCGTACCTTCGAAGCTTGGCTCCGCGAGGATGCCCGCGAAGAGATCGCTCTCGAGGTAGGCGTCGAGGGCGGTGCGCTCACCGAAGAGGTAGACCGCCCCCTTGGTGCCGCTTTCGGGGTCGGCGATCCAGATCTTCGCCAGCAGCCCGTCGAGTTCGGCGAAGACGGGCACGTGCTCCGCGGTCGCGGCCGTGAACTGCTCCTGGCTCGCGTGGTTCTTGAATGTGACGACCAATGCTTCCATCGGACCTCCTTGGGGTTGTGAGACGACAGAACGTCGCCCCCGCGAACCTAAGGTCGAGGCAGTGTCCGGATCATCGGGGGAAACCCTCGCTCTGGCCGCCGCCGCCCTGATCCGCGAGCAGGGCGGCGAGCTCGGTCCGGTTCCGCGCGCCGACCTTGCGAAGGGCGTTCGTGACGTGACGCTCGACGGTCTTCGGCGACAGGAACAAGGTCTTCGCGATATCGCGGTTGCGCTCGCCGCTCGCCGCCAGGCGCGCGACCTCGCGCTCGCGCTCGGTCAGGCTGGACAAGAGATCTCCGTTGGGCGCCGCCGGCCCCCGCCGCCAGGTGCGCACACCGAGGGCACGGAGCCTCTGCTCCGCGAGGCCCTGCTGCGTCTGCGACCCGATCTCGGCGGCGAGCCCGGCTGCGGCCCGCAGCGTCTCGATCGCACGGCTCCGATCGATGGGAGCGAGGACAGACGCGAGATCGAGCCGCGTCCAGAGTCCTTCGACGACGAGCTGGAGCCGCTCGGCCTCCGCCTGCGCGGCCTCGAGAGCAGCCACGGCGGAGTCGGTGTCCCCTCGGCGGACCTCAAGCAAAGCCTGGACCCGGCGGCGGAGGAATCGCTCCTGGGGCTGCGGACGCAACTCGAGAGCGTCCCATGCCGCAAGCGCAGCCTGGGCCTCGGCGGGGTGTCCGACGCGTGCGAGCGCCTCGGCGGACATGAGGAGGAGCTCGGCTGAGCAGCGTCTACACGCGACGGCGTCCGCGCTGCGCCGCGCAGCGTCGAGGCGGGCAACCACGTCTTGCCGCTTGCCCTCGCCTCCCATCCGCGCCGGCCAGACGGCGAGATCCTGATAAAGCCCGATCTGATGGTGAACGTTGGACTCGTCTGCCGCGGCGCGCTCGAAACGGCGAAGCGCCTCGGCAACATGGCCTCGATGCATGTCGACATTGAGCGTGAACCGCAGCACGCGGTTCCGCCCTCGGGGCACATCCCCGACGCGTCGCGCGAGATCGTCGACCTCGCCGGCAACCTCCTCGGCCTCGGATAGCCGCCCCTGCTCCAGCAGGAACTTGCCGAGCCAGTACCCCGAGTCGAGCATCACGCGCGGCAGCACGCGGCGGTGCGATTCCGTCCACACCCGGCGCACCCGCTCCTCGGCCTCGCGGGTCCGCATCAGGAACGCGAGCGACACGCCGCTGCGCATGGACGCAGTGAGATGCGATTCCTCGTCGAAGCCGCGACTCGCCGCGGCCCAGTCCTCCGCGGTCCGCAGCATCGCCTGCGGCTCGTGGTCCAGCATCACCCCCTCGTGCGCGACGCGAAGGGCATCCAAGTAGGTACGGCGTGCGCGGCGGTCGAGTCCGTCGACGCCCCCGGCGCGGGTGGCGAGGGCCCGCGCGCGGCGACCGACGTCGCTCGCAAGCGAACGGCCGATGTCCGTTCGCCGCTCGAGCCAGAGGTGAACGGCGGCCTGCTGGCCGTCCAGATCGAGAGCGAGCAGCTCGTCGGGTGCTCCGGTCCGTCTCGCGCGGTCGATGTAGTCGATCGCCTGCTCGGCCTGGCCGAGCTGATACGCGGCCTTGGAGGCCTCGAGGAGTGCCATCGCCTCGCCGAGGCCGTCGGTCCGCCGCTGGGCGATCTGCAACCAGCGCTCGCGTGCCTCGTCATGGCGGCCGAGCTCGGACGCGAGCGCGGCGACTTCCGCGTGCAGCTCGACTGCGTCGTCGTCCGTCGGCGCAGCGTCGTCGGCGATCTCCGCGAGCAGCCCGAGGCCTTCCTCTCCGAGCAGCGTCCTCGACGACGAGCAGGCGAGGCGGTAGGCGAGCCCCACTGTCGGAAGGCCGCCGGCCCGCCGGTGCTCGAGCGCCTCGCGGAGGAGCCGCACATCGTCTCCCGCCTGACCTTCCAGCCACTCGGCGATTCGACGTTGGAGTCGTCGAGTCGTCGGCCCCGACAGGTCGCCCACAGCGGCCTCGCGGATCAGGTCGTGGGAGATCCTCAGCGACGTTCTGGCGTCCAGCACGACGCCCCGGTCGACCAGCTCCGTCGCCGCGAGCTCTACCCGGTCGTGCGGCCGAGCCCATCACGGCGCCTGCGTCTTCGACGCTCAGTGGCCGTCCGGCAAGGGCGAGGACGGCAAGGAGCGACATCGCGTCGGCGCCGGCCCCGCCCAGGCGCGCAGGGAGAAGCCGAGCGGGGTCCGGGTCGTCGCCGGCGGTCCGCGCGAGCGCCTCGAGCCAGAACGGCGACCCGCGTGCCTCTTGCCATACCTCCGCTGCCGCAGCGTCATCCAGCGCAGGCGCCACCTCGCGCACCAGCTCGACGCCCTCCTCCCGCCCCAGACCGCCGATCTCGAGCGAGGTGACCCGCTCCGGCGACAGTGCCTGCTCCAGCCAGCCCAGGAACTCCCGGCCGCCTCCCGCCGACCGTGCAGCAGCGAAGACCGTCAGCGGTTGATCGTGGTCGCGGGCGGCGCGCACGAGGTAATGGCACAGAGCGAGCGAGCGCTCGTCCACCCATTGGAGATCGTCGATCGTCAGGAGCGCAGGCTCGAGCGGCCTGGCAGCCCGATGAGCGGCCTCGAAGATCCGCACCGACTCGAGCGCCGGCGTCCGAGGCGACGAATCGAAGAGGATTGCCTCCAGCCGTTCGCCGTCGCCCGGGCTCTCCGCGAGCGTTCGGAGGAGTCCCGCCGCCGCCGCGAGCGGGACCTCGCGTTCGGGTTGGTAGCCGACGACGCTGAACCGATACGGAACGTCGACACACCGCGAGGCCTCCGCGAGGAGCCTGCTCTTGCCGACACCGGGATCCCCGACGACGAACGCCGCCACCGGCCCGCCGACCGTGGCGCGCGAGACGGTCTCGACAAGCGCCTCGAGCTCGGCGGTCCTGCCCACGAACGCTCCGGCCACGGTTCAAGCGTAGAACGGTCCGAGCCCCTCCTCCTTTACGCGCCTCAGGGACCGGCCCGGGCGTCGTAGCCGGATTCCGCGAATGGTTTGCAGTTGGTTGCGGAATCGCCGGTAATCGCGAGTAATCCGCGCACAGCTCGGGCGCGACCGCCCTCTACAGAAGCGCCCCATTTGGCCCGTCGTGGCGGAAGCGGCCAGGAGGCTGGCTGACCGCTCGAAGCCGGAAGGGCTCTGCGATGACCAACTGGCCGCCTGGTCGCTACGCCGGCCGCCAGCCGCATCGCTCATTGTCCGTTCATTGTCTTAACCCCCGGTATCTCCGCACAATTCCTGGAACGCAAGCCTGCGGGTCCAGGCGCCCGGAAATGCCGATTTGCAGGGGGTTTCTGCATCCTAGGTGCCGCAGATCTACTGCTTGCCATGCAGAAGGTCGAGGGTTCAAATCCCTTCAGCCGCTCTTCTAAGCCCCGCAAGACGCGGGGCTTCCCCACGCAAAAGGCGGCGGCGCGCCCGGGTTGAGCGCGCCGCCGCCTGCGATCGACGAGCCTACGCAGTAGCGCCTGCCCTGGACCGATGGAGCTTCGACTTCAGCTCCTCGACCTTGGCGTGTGCGTCTGACTTGGTCTTCTCGACGCGAGCCTTGTGAAGCTCCTTGCGAGCCTCGTCCTCGGCCTTCCGCTCGGCCTCCTCGGCCACGGCGATCTCCTCCTCGACGTCGACCGCCGGCCGGCGCAGGATCTCGCCACCGAGCCGCGCCATCGCGGCATCGATGACCTCGGGGCTCTGCTCGGTGACCTCGGCGAGGAGCGCCGTCCTGTTCGGCTGGACCTGCTTCGAGATCTCGCCGAGGACCGATTCCGTGGTATCGACCTCGTCGATGTCGAACAGCGATCCGACGAGCATTCCGTACGCCCCGCCGAGGAGCATGCCGAGCGGGCCGCCGATGATGCCGACGAGCAGGCCGATCACGCCGCCGCTCGCCGTGCCGACATACGGGTCCTCGCCGACGTCGCTCTTGACGTCGACGCGGCCGTCGCCGTCACGCGTGATGACGGCAGCGCCCGTGATCTTGACCTGATCCTGCGAATCGAGCTGCTTCAGGTCGGTGAGCGCCTGGTAGGCGTTCTTGTCGTTCTCCGGGTCTTCGCCGAAGGTGACCACCAGCACGTTGTCCGGTGAGAAATAGTCGGAGGTCATAGAGACCACCTTTCTGTGAGTGTTTTTCAGGGACGGTGGAAGCCTCTCGCCGGCGCGGGTGAGCGGTCATCACACACTTCATGTGATTGTGGGAGAGTCTTTGGGCACTTGGCCGAGACCCACCAGCAAGCGCGATCGCCTGCGATCGGTTCGTTTCGCGACCCGTTCTGTTCGAGCGGCTGTCAGCGGCCGCGCCGGGCACCGTCACGCTTGTCTGCGCGCCTGCGGGAAGCGGGAAGACCGTTCTACTGCGGTCGTGGGCCGCGCGGACCGAAGAGGCCGTCGCGTGGGTCACCGTCGAACGCGGCGAGCGTGACTCGCAGCGGTTTTGCCTTCACCTGATCGACGCCCTGGCCGACGCCGCCGGCGACGAAGTGATCGAGCGGGTCAGTCCGGCGCCGGGCTTCGCGGGCGCGGTGGTAGCAGAGCGGCTCCTCGCGCAGCTGGAGCGGCTGGAGGACCCGGTCCTGGTGGTGATCGACGACCTGCACGAGCTCGACTCCGACGACGCGCTCGTCTGGCTGGAGATGCTGCTCGCGCGGCTGCCGGCGCAGCTGCGGGTGGTGCTCGCGACGCGGGAGGAGCCGGCGCTCGGTCTGCACCGCCTGAGGCTCGCGGGCGAGCTCTCGGAGTTCCGTGGGCGCGAGCTGTGCTTCTCGCTCGAAGAAACCCGTGCGCTGTTCCGCGCCGGCGGGATCGCTCTGTCGGACGCTGCGGTGGCCTCGCTCCACGAACGCACCGAAGGGTGGGCGGCCGGTCTGAGGCTGGCGGCGATCTCGCTGGCCGACCACCCGGACCCCGAACGGTTCGTCTCCGAGTTCTCGGGCAGCGAGCGGACGGTGGCGGGCTACCTCCTCGCCGAGGTGCTGGAGCGCCAGCCGACGGAGGCACGCGACCTGCTCCTGCGCACCTCGATCCTCGAGCGCGTCAGTGGGCCGCTGGCAGATTCAGTCACCGGCGGCACTGGGGCCGAGGCGATCCTTCAGCGGCTCGAGGACCAGAGCGCCTTCGTGACCGCACTGGACGCCGCCCGGACATGGTTCCGCTACCACCACCTGTTCGCCGACCTGTTGCGCCTCGAATTGCGACGCGCCGCGCCGGCGACGATCCCCTCGCTGCACCGCGCCGCGGCCGCCTGGCTCGAGCAAGAGGGCGATGTGCTCGAAGCCGTGCGCCACCATCAGGCGGCAGGTGACTGGGCACCGGCCGCGCGCCTGCTGCTGGACAACTACTTCACGCTGACGATGGCCGGCCGGGGCGAGACGCTCCACGCGCTCCTCGGCGAGTTCCCGGCCGATGCCCATCTGGGCGATGGAAATCTCGCGGCTGCGCTTTCGATCGACAACATCCTGCATGGCCTGCTCGACGAGGCCGCCGCGCGGTTGGAAGTCGCCCGGGGACTCGCGGCGGCAGTCCCGGCAGAGAGGCGGCGCGTCTTCCAGGTGTATCTGGCCATCCTCGACGTCGAGCTCGCCCGCCGGCGCAGCGACCTGGCCACGGCTCGCGAGGCAACGCGCGAACTGGAAGCAGCGCTCGGCGCCGCAGCGGAGGTAGGCGAGCTGCCCGTGCCGCCGGATTACTGGGCACTCGCGCTCATGAACCTGGGCATCGTGGAACTGTGGGCCGGGCGTCCCGGCGACGCGCGGCAGCACCTCGAGGATGCTCTCGGTCGCACGCGCCGGATCTCACGGCCCTTCATCGAGATCGGTTGCCTGGCGCACCTCGCACTCGCGGCGCCGCTCAGTGGGCAGCCGCTGCCGCTCGCGCTCGAGCTGAGCGAGCGGGCGATCGCGATTGCCGAGGAGCATGGCTGGACCAGCCAGTCGATGACGACCGGCGCGTTCGCGATGGCCGGCATGGCGCTTGTGCGGATGGGGCGCTTCGCGGAGGCGGAGCGCCATCTCGCGCGCGCGGAGGAGTGTCTCCGCGCGGCGGCCGACCCCGGGACCGAGCTCGTGGTCCACCACGCCCGCGGCATTCTGAACTTTGGTGAGGGCCGCTTCGACGAAGCCGCTGGCGGAGTTCGCGCGCGCTCAGGACCTGGAACGGCTGCTGGCCGGCGAGCACGTGTTCAAGGTGGACGTGCGTGGCCGGGCACTCCAGGTACGGGTGCGAATGGGGGACGCGGAAGCCGCGCAGCTCGAGCTCGCCGGCCTGAGCCCGGACCAGATTGACCGCGCCGCGATGCGCATCGCACTCGCGGCTATTGAGCTCGAACAGGACAACCCCGAAGGCGCGGCCGAGGCGCTGGCGCCGGTGCTCGATGGTTCCGCTCCGGCGCTGTCCCACCATTGGGCGCGCGTCGAGGCACTGCTGCTCGACGCCACGGCTCGCGATCGGCTCGGCGACGTCCGCGCGGCTGAGGAGTCGCTGGAGGCGGCGCTCGACCTCGCCGAGCCGGACGGCCTGATCCTGCCGTTCATGCTCTGGCCGAGCCGGCGAGCTGCTCGAGCGCCACCCGAGACACCGGACCGCCCACGCGACGCTCATCTCGACGATCCTCGACGCGCTGGCCGGGCGCGCCCCTGCTCAGCGCGGACCGGCGGCGCCGCTGCGCGACGAGCTGAGCGAAGCGGAGCTGCGCGTGGTCAGGTACCTGCCGAGCAACCTGACCGCGTCGCAGATCGCCTCGGAGCTCGTGGTGTCCACCAACACGGTCCGGACGCACATGCGCCACATCTACGCGAAGCTCGACGCTCATTCGCGCGGCGAGGCCGTCGCTCGCGCGCGCGAGCTCGGGCTGGTCGCGCCTGGCAGCGTGCGGCGCTGAGGCTCACCCTCCGGCGGCCGGCCAGCTCAGCTCGAGCTCGAGCTCGACCCGGTCGCCGTTCGACCTCAGGCACCGCTCCAAACGCAGCTCCTTTCCGACCGGGACCGTGATCCGGCGGCCCGCTGCGATCAGCTCGAGCGGGCCGCCGGCGGTCAGTGCGTACGCGATGTCGATCAGCCGCTCAGCGGCCTGCTGACGTGACAGCCGTTCGTCTTGCTTGAACTCCGTCACGGTTGAGCTCCGTCACAGCTCCTCGCGCAGCGCGCGGATCTGGAATGCGCGCACCATCGTGGTGATGCCCTGCATCAGCGCCCAGATACCGGCGAGCACCAGGAGCAGGTACGCCTTGTGGATGAAGAACTGGCCCGAGGTCCAGAAGGCGAGTGCCGTCATCAGGATCCCCGAGATCAGCCCCAGCCACCAGAGCGGGTTGATCGCGCGCTCGAGAAAAGCGCGGATCATCCACCAGACGCCGACGATCAGGAACAGAAAGCCGAGCGTGTCGGCCAGGCCGGCGAAGGTGTCCTCCGGGTTGGCGAAGCAGACGATGGCGGACACGAGAAAGAGCCCGCCGAACAGCGCCCAGGCCCAGCGCGCCGGCACGTCGAGCGTCGAGAGCGCGATGTTCTCGATGCCGAGGGCCAGGAACATGAGCCCGACGAGGATGCCGACGGTGGTCACGGACGCCTGGTCGAACTGAAGAATGACCAGCGCGACGGCGACCCATGCGATTCCGGCGGTCAGCAGGACCCACCAGTAGCCGGTGGCTTTGCGCACCGCGTCGCGCGGCGACGGGATGGAAGGTGTTGCGAATTGTGGTGTTGCAGCGTGTTCGCTCACGATTACCTCCAGGGTGTGGTTTGTTGTCGCGACCGATGATCCGGGCCACATGCGTGAGCCGTCGTCACACGCTTTGCGTGATTGAGGGCAGTCAGGCCGGCTGCTGCTGTTCAGCGAGGTCGGCGGCCGCGATGCGAGCCCTCCTGGCCGCCGTGAGCTCCCCGACGAGAATCTGGAGCGCGGCTGCGATCGGCACGCCGATGATCGCGCCTATGAAGCCGAACAGCGCTCCGAACGACAGCACGCTGACGAGCACGGTGAAGCCCGACACGCGGGCCGCCCTCCCGATGATCGTCGGCTGCAGAACGTAGTTCTCGATCTGCTGGTAGACCAGCATCACGATCGCGAAGGCGACCAGAGCCTCGAGGCCGACCGACAGCGCGACGACCGAGATGATGATGCCGGCGATCGTCGCCCCGACCGTGGGGATGAGGTCGAGGAACCCGGCGATCAGCGCCAGGGCGAGCGGGTACGGCAGATCGAGGATCACCGCGGTCACGCCGTAGACGGTCGCGCAGATCACGGAGATGGCGAGGTTGCCGAGCATGTAGCGCGAGGTCGTGTTGATGATCCGGTCCGTGACGTCCAGGTAGCGCTCCCGCGTTGTCGCGGTACATCAGACCCCCGATCCAATCGCGCACGCGCGGCTCGTCGATCAGGCCGAACAGCGTCAGGAAGATGACCGAGAAGAACAGCGTCACCGCCCCGAAGGCCGACACCCCGACATCGGCGACGCCGCCCGAGACCGTGGCCACGCCCCTGGTGATGTCGCTCGCGTGCTCCCTCAACGTGTCGAGCGAGCCGCTGCCACCGTTGATGAAGTCGCCCACATCGCTGTGCCTCACGTCATCCACGATCTGCGGCAGGTCGTGGCTGAACCCGCGCACCGCGTCGCCCATCGCCTGCGCGAGCACCAGCAGGACGACGGCGAGGGCGACGACTATCCCCAGGACGAGCACCGTCGAGCACAGCGCCCGGCTCCAGCGCAGGCGCCGCTCCATCGCGGTCGCCACCGGCGAGAGGACGGCGACGCTGAAGAAGGACACGAAGATGATCAGCAGCGCGCTCCCGATCGACGCCAGCGCTCCGGCGACGGCGACGATTCCGGCGGCCACGAGCAGCGTCCGGACCGATATCGACACCACGACATCGGCGCGCCCGGTGTCGCTCACACCTTCGATGGGGTCGCGGACTGTGCCATTGGGCGAGGCTCCCCGCTGGGTGTGTGAGCCGTCGTCACACACTTCTGACGATTCGGGACGGAGCCCGCTGCCCACCATGCGCGATCACGCAAACCGTGTGACGTCCGCTCACCCCGGTCGCCCTCAGTCTGTCGCCCCATGGAAACTGCACTCTGGACAACACAGCTGCTCCTCGCAGCCATCTTTCTCGTCACCGGCTTGACCAAGCTCTCGCAGCCGCGCGCCCAGCTCGCGGCGGGCCCGATGGGCTGGGCCGCCGACGTGACCGATCTCGAGTTCCAAACCGTCGGCCTACTCGAGGTGCTGGGCGCGCTCGCGCTGGTCCTGCCGGGCGCCTTGGGCGTCGCGCCGCTTCTCACCCCGCTCGCCGCGGTGGGTCTCGCGATGACCATGATCGGGGCGATCGTTACGCATGTGCGCATGGGCGAAACGGACCGCCTGGCCGTGCCGCTCGTCCTCCTCGTCCTCACCGTGTTCGTCGCCATCGAGCGCTTCGGCACGCACAGCCTGGGATGAGCAGGCGTCATCGCTCGTCACCGATGACAAAGCGGCGCACGAGGAGACGCCACGACAGCGCGGCGGTGGCGGCGGGAACCACGAAGCCCAGCAGCCAGAAGGCGATCTGCGTGTCGACGCGGTCGACCATCCACCCGAAGTTCATGCCGAAGAATCCGGTGATCAACGTGAGCGGGACGAAGATCGTCGCCACGACGCTCACCAGATAGGCGCGCTCGTTCAGCTGAAGATCGAGCACCATCCCCATCACGTTCGACGCGGCGTCGATCGACGCCAGCAGGCGATCGGCCTGCTCGTCCAGCCGGTTCAGGTAGCGCTCCTCAGGCTCGTCGAAGCCGCTCAGCGCGCCGATGTCCAACCCGACCCGCTGAAAGACTGCCTGCTCGGCCCGGACCCAGCGCCTCATGTCGCGAGCCTGGCAACGGGCGCCTGCAACCTCTCCCTCGGCACGCTTCCAGCACCTACGCCCGCCAAGCTCGCGGACAGGCTGTCGAGGCTGTCCTCGACCTCCTCGAGCGCATCGGAGGCGCTGACGAGCATCGCGTCGAGCACCGAGTAAACGACGTATCCCTTGCTCCGTCCCCGCGGAAGGTCGACAGGCAGAACCGCCGGAAGCGAGACCCGCTCGTCGTGAAGCGTCAACAGGTAGTCGCTGGTCACGACGACCTCGACCTGGATGGGTCTGAGTCGGTACGCGGACGTCTCGGCCGGCCGCTCGATCGCGACATAGCACTGGAGCACAAAGTCGACGGACTCCTCGTCGGCGTGGACGCGCGACGGACCTCGAAGCGCCCGCTCGGGAACCTCGAGCGCGTCGACCAGCTCCTCGCGGCTCGTCTCACTGAGCGAGACGTCAAGCCAAAAGAACCGCCCCTGCGCGCGCAATCCGGCAATACGCTCCGGTCGCCGGCGGCAAGCCCGGTCAGGACCTCCGTCACGACTCCTCAGAGTAGGGTCGCCGCAGGACGGTTGCGCCGTCAGATCACATGAGATGTGTGACGACCGGTCACCCACCTCCCGCTTACACTGCGGGCATGGATACGGCGACAACGACGGCACCACTGGCCGTCGCGCGGGTCACGCACGCGATGAGGTACGACCCGCCCACGCGGCTGGTCGAGTGGCTCACCGATCGCATCGCGGCGAGGGGTGACGCGGGGTGAGCACCACGGCGGACAAGCCCCACGCGGACGCTTCGGTGCCGGATAGCGCGGCAGCGCCTTCCCCGTTCACCCCAATCGCCAACTACGGGTTCCTGTCCAACTGCCACACGGGCGCGCTTGTGGCCCCGGACGGCACGGTCGACTGGCTGTGCGTGCCGCGCTTCGACTCGCCGAGCGTGTTCGGTGCCCTGCTCGACCGCGGGGCGGGCGGCTTCAGGTTCGCCCCGTTCGGGATCAACGTCCCCAGCGACAGGATCTATGAGCCCGGGACCAACACACTTGTCACTTCCTGGAAGACCCCGACGGGCTGGGTGGTCGTCCGCGATGCGCTCGCGATGGGACCCCGCCGTGGCGAGGACACGGTTACACCGCACACGAGACCGCCATCCGACGAGGACGCCGATCACGCGCTCGTGCGGACCGCCAAATGCATCGACGGCAGTGTGGAGATCGATCTCGTGTGCGAGCCCGCGTTCGACTATGGGCGCGTTCCCGGCGAGTGGGCGCTGAGCCCGGATAGGCATCGAGCGGACGCGACTGTCGGCGACCAGGCACTCCGGCTCCAAACCGACATGCTCGTCGGCATCGAGGCCGGCCGGGCTCGGGCCCGCCACGTCCTGCGTGCCGGCGAGACGGTCTACTGCGCACTGGCCTGGAGCGACGAAGCGCTCGTCCCGACGACCGCCGACGAGGCCGCCGATCAGCTCGACGCGACCACGCGCTTCTGGCGCGACTGGCTCGCCCGCGCGGCGATCCCTGACCACGAGCTCGGCCCGATGATCCAGCGGTCGGCGCTGACGATCAAGGGCCTCACGTACATGCCGACCGGGGCGACGGTCGCGGCGCTCACCACCTCGCTGCCCGAGACACCCGCCGGCGAGCGGAACTGGGACTACCGCTACACCTGGCTCCGCGACTCGACCTTCCTTCTACGTGCGCTGCACTTCCTGCTCCTGGATTGGGAGGCCGACGAGTTCATGCAGTTCATGGCCGACCTCGACCGCAACGACGACGGCGGTCTTCAGATCATGTACGGGATCGACGGTCGCCGCGATCTGACCGAGTCGGTGCGCGAGGACCTATCCGGCTACGGCGGCGCACAGCCCGTCCGGATCGGCAACGGCGCCTTCGACCAGCGGCAGAATGACGTCTTCGGTGCCGCCCTCGACTCCGTCCTGCTCCACAGCCGCCGAAGCCAGCGCATTCCGGGCCGCCTGTGGCCGCTCGTGCAGGCGCAGGTCGAGTGCGCGACAGCGGTGTGGCGTCAACCGGACCAAGGCATCTGGGAGGCGCGCGGCGAGCCGCAGCACTACGTCTCATCGAAGCTGATGTGCTGGGTCGCGCTCGATCGCGCAACGCGTCTCGCGAACATCCGCGGAGAAGCTGCGCTCTCGGCCGGCTGGGCACAGACTGCCGCGGAGATCAAGTCGGACATCCTCGAGCACGGGGTCGACAGTCGCGGCGTGCTGCGCCAGCACTACGAGACGGATGCGCTTGACGCCTCCGCACTGCTCGCAGGGATTTTCGGGTTCCTGCCGCCCGACGACGCACGACTGCGTGCCACCGTCCTGGCCATCGAAGACGACCTGACCGAGCAGGGATACGTGCTGCGGTACCGCACCGAAGAGACCGACGACGGACTGTCCGGCAAGGAGGGCAGCTTTCTCATCTGCTCCTTCTGGCTGGTATCGGCGCTGGCGATCGTCGGCGAGCCGCAGCGGGCAAGACATCTGATGGAGCGCCTCGTGAAGGTCGCATCCCCGCTCGGGCTGTATGCGGAGGAGTTCGACGCCGAGACCGGCAGACACCTCGGGAACTTCCCGCAGGCCTTCTCGCACCTCGCACTGGTCGAGGCCGCCGCGCGGCTCATCGTCGCAGAAGGGCTGAAGGAGGTGGTCGGCTGATCCCGAGCATCACGGAAAGCAGCACCCGCTCGCCCTCTCGGTGAAGCCCCAGGCGACCAGCACGCCCTCCTTGGGCCCGTGCGGGCGGACGGAGAGGAAGACCGCGTCGAGGAACAGCGCCGCCAGCTGGACCTCGTAGAGGTCGCGGCGATTGAACTGCTCGGAAGCGCTCCCTGAGCTCGCTGCAGATCCGCTGGGCGGTCGCCTTCGACAGCTTCCCGAGCCCGGCCTTCTCGCATAGCGATTCGATGTCCCGCATCGACAGCCCCCTGACGGACGCGCCGATCACCATCGCCCGCAGCGGCTCGTTGCGCAACACCTTCGTGCTGCACGGGAACAGCTTCGAGACGAACGGCTCGGCCGCCTCCCTGACCTGCGGGATCTCGACCTCGAGCTCGCCCTCGGCGGTCTGCACCCCGGCGCGGGCGAAACCGTTGCGCAGTCCCGAGTCATAGTTGTGCAGCCCGCGCTGATAATCGGGCCGGCGCTCATAGCGCGCCCTGCCCAGCCTGGCGTCGAACTCGTCCTCCACGGCCCGCTGGATGATCAACCTGGCCCCCAGCCTCGCCAACTCTGACAGCGACTCGCGCGGGTTGTCGCCTACCCCCACGGCAAGCAACCGCTCGATCTGCTCCTTGATCTCCGCCGACGGCGGTACGGTGCGTCTCACGGCGTAGGACCTCCTTCAACGTCTTGCAGGACTTGAGGGAACCTACGCCGCGCCCTTGACGGGCCCCCGGCTATTTACGGCAGTTGCGAGACGCGACCAGTGAGCCAGCCATCGCTTCCGCACGTCGCGCGCGAAGCAGGAGCGAGCCCATTGGCTCCACAGCGTGCTCCTCCGAATGACGGGTTCAAACCACCGCCGCACCACCGAAGAGAGGCTGCCACCGGCTGACGAACGGAGGAGGTGCGGAGATGCCAAAGGGCTACGCCCAGAGCGAGAACACCAAGGAAGGGATCTGGGAACTGCGAGCGCAGGGTTGAGCGAGCGCAAGATCGCCCGCCGGCTCGGGCTCGGTCAGAACACGGTGAGCCTCTACCTGCGAGCGCTCGGCGGCATACGGCCGAGGGCCTGCCGGCGAGCGAAGCGCTGCCTGAGTCTCCAAGAGCGCGAGGAGATCTCGCGCGGGATCGCCCGCTCGATGCGCTGGGCGCGTTCGTCGACCGCTGGCTCAGCGCGCCACGTCGGATGACGTGACGGCTGAAGCCGTGCGCGCCTAACGCGACGCGCTCCAGCGCGCGGGTCGATCACCGGAGCCACGGTGGCACGGCGATGGACCAAATCACCTAAAGCGTGTGACGACGCGTCACGCAACCGGCGTCCAGCATGAAGTCCATGGCCCAACCAGTATCCCGTGAGGTGTCAGGGCCGGTGGCCCTGCAGGGCCGTCGGCTGTGGCTCGTCCTCGCCGCGCTGATGCTCGGGATGCTGCTCGCCGCGCTCGACCAGACGATCGTGGCGACGGCGCTGCCCACGATCGTCGGCGACCTCGGCGGCGCCTCGAACCTGTCGTGGATCGTGACCGCGTATCTGCTGGCGTCCACGGCCTCGACGCCGCTGTGGGGCAAGCTCGGCGACATGTACGGCCGCAAGCGGTTCTTCCAGGCCGCCATCGTGATCTTTCTCGTCGGCTCCGCCCTGTCGGGACTGAGCCAGTCGATGGGCCAGCTGATCGCCTTCCGCGCGCTGCAGGGGATCGGCGGTGGAGGGTTGATGATCGGCGCCCAGACGATCGTTGGCGACGTGGTCGCGCCGGCCAACCGCGGTCGCTACCAGGGCCTGTTCGGCGCCGTCTTCGGCGTGGCCAGCGTGCTGGGGCCGTTGGCCGGCGGGCTGCTCGTCGACAACGCCTCGTGGCGCTGGGTCTTCTACATCAACCTCCCGGTCGGCGTTGTCGCGCTGCTGGTCACGGCCGCGTTCCTCCCGACGACACAGCGCCGTGTCTCGCACATGATCGACTACCTGGGCGCGGCGCTGGTGACGGCCGGTACCACCTGCCTGGTGCTGATGACCAGCCTCGGCGGGACGACCTACGCGTGGGCCTCGGCGCAGATCGTGAGCCTCGGTGTGGCCGGCGTCGCTCTCCTCGCGCTGTTCGTGGCAGCCGAGCGGCGCGCCGAAGAGCCGATCCTGCCGATGCGGCTGTTCAAGAACCGCGTCTTCGGGGTGAGCAGCGCGTTGGGCTTCGTCGTCGGCTTCGCGATGTTCGGCACGATCACGTTTCTGCCGCTCTACCTTCAGATCGTGAAGGGGGTCAACCCGACCGTCTCCGGGCTGTGGCTGTTGCCGCTGATGATCGGGCTGCTGCTCACCTCGGTCAGCTCCGGGCAGCTGATCAGCCGCACCGGGCGCTACAAGATCTTCCCGATCATCGGCACGGCGCTGATCACGATCGGACTGCTGTTGTTGTCGCGCCTGGGACCAGACACCAGCTGGCTCGACGCCTCGCTGTCCATGTTCGTGTTCGGCGCCGGGCTGGGCTCGGTGATGCAGGTCACCGTCATCGCCGTCCAGAACGTCGTCGACTACAAGGACCTCGGCGCCGCCACCTCCGGGGTGACCTACTTCCGCCAGATCGGGGGGTCGTTCGGCGCGGCGGTGTTCGGCTCGATCTTCTCCAATCGCTTGGAGGCGAACATCGCGCACTATCTCGGCGGGGTGGCGCTGCCGGGCGGCGTGAGCAGCGAGACGCTGAGCCCCGACGCGCTGAGCAAACTCTCCCCCGCGGCCCACAGCGCCTTCATCCACGCGTACGCCGACTCGCTGGAGACCGTATTCCTGGCCGCTGTGCCGGTCGCCGCCGTCGCCTTCCTGATCTCCTGGCTGCTGCCGCAGGTCCCGTTGCGAAAGACGGTGGCCGCCACCGATCCCGGGCAGACGTTCGGCATGCCGACCGACCGCAGCTCCGCGCAGGAGCTCGAACGCGGCCTCGGAGTGCTCGCGGGGCGCCAGGACCGGGTGGCGCTCTACCGCCGCATCGCCGCGGAGGCAGGCTTAAGCGGCCTGCGCCCGGCCGCCTCCTGCCTACTCGCCCGCATCGCAGACCACCGCGGCGTCACGCGCGCGGACCTGGCCGAGCAGATCGGCACTTCCACCGCGAACCTCGCACCCAGCCTCGACCAACTAGCCAGCCGCGAGCTCGTGACGATCGAACCGAGCACCCACGTGCTCAACCTGACCCCGAACGGCCGATCCGCACTCGAGCGGCTGCGGCGCGCGCGCGAGGATGGCCTCCGCGAGCTGCTCGACGACTGGTCGCCCGAGCAAGAGGCCGAGCTCGACGTGCTCCTGAAGACGCTCGCCCGCGACTGCATCGACCAGGACGCGGCCAGACTGCGCCATGACGAAGGCTTGCGCGAAGCGGCCTGACGCGCCGACTCCAGTCCTGGAGGCGTCGCACATGGAGCGTCATGTCCCGTAGCGGGTCGCGTCCCCTTGGCGCTGTAAATTCGCCGCGGCCTCGTTCACCAATGCCGTAGCGTTCAGCCCTACCGATGTGATGTCGCTGACAGACGGGTGAAGATGATGATGCTGGCTGAGGCCGCGCTCTCGGCGATGACCACCCTGTTGGTTGCTGCGCGGGCCGTGAACATCCTCCGCTAACGCCGATGGCAGCGAGAGCCGCACAACCGATGAGGTTCGACGCTTCGCGCTTCGCGGCGGTCTATCGAGTTCCGGGAAGGCAGCGTCGGCCGGCAATCTGGTTTACGCATCTGGCCGACGCCGGGCCGCCGGCAGGCTCGGGGGAGTGGTCGTTCTCCTCGCAGTCCTGGCGCGAGCAGTGACAGCCTCTCGCGTCCGGCGCTTCGCGCGTGAGCTGGTCGGTCTGTATTGGGACTCGGGAGTGGCCAACGACGTCCCAGCGCTCGCCTGGTTCCTGCTCTCGTCGCTGGTGCCGCTGGCACTCGGTGTCACGGCTCTGGCAGCGGTCGCGCTAGGCGACTACGCCGAGGCCCAAGCGCTGTCGGTACGGATCTCCAAGGTGCTGCCCAAGGACGTCCAGGATCAGCTCGTCACTCTGATCCTGCGGACCAAGGAGCAATCACCGCTGCTGATCGCCGCATCGATCATCGGGATGGTGTGGGTCAGCTCGGGAGCGGTGGGAGTGATCGAGCGCTGTCTGCTACGCCTGCTCGCCGAGCCGAGCTTAGGAGTCGTGCGCGGCAAGCTCCGCAACCTGGCGGTCGCCGCGGTGGTGACCGTGGTGATCGTGCTGATGGTTGCCGTGGCCACGGCCGGCACCGACCTCGTAGGACGCCTGAAGATCAACCCGACGGCGATCCGCCTGGCTGCTCCGCTGACCTCGCTCGCGTTGAGCACCCTGCTGTGCGGCGCCGTCTTCCGCGCGCTTGCCGGCGAGTCCCTGCGGTGGCGCGCGGCGTGGGCAGGCGCAGCAGTCAGCGCCGTGATCCTCAACATCACGCCGACCGCTGCCGGTTACTACATCAGCCTCGTGGCCGGGAGGACTCCCGTCGAGGTGTTTCTGGTGCTCGCCGGTGTTCTGATCACCTGCTACCTCGCCGCATTCGGGCTGCTGCTCGGCGCCGGCGTCGCCGCGCGTGTGCAGCTAGGCCAGCAGCTGCACGGCTGACTCCGCTCCCGCTCGACCGAGCCGAGAAAGGGGTCGCTGCTTCACGGGCTACTGCGGAAACCGCGCTGACCGCGACGTCGCTGCCGAAGACACTAGAACCAGCCGTTCGCGGCCCAGGGCCCGTGCCGCGCGGGCGGCGATAGCCCCCTGGATCCCGGGCACGAGCCCCCTGAGCAGGCGCGCGCGGGCCTCCTCGAGGCGGGGCGCGAGCGTCCGTTCCCCGTTCACGCCTTGTTCACGGTGCGACCCGCAGGCTCACCGAGCCGAGCTCCCCCAGGGAGGCTCCGAGCCCATCACCCCCGGACACCCGAACAGCGGCCGACCGGGCGCCAGAGAGGATGATGTGCCCCTCGTCGAGGAAGACGTCTCGCTCAGCGAGGGCGTTGGCGAGCCAGGCCACGGCGCGTGCGGGATGCTCGAGCTCCGTCACGGTCGACGCGCGCTCCACCAGCTCGCCATTGAGCGTCATGATCGCCAGCACGCCGGCGAGGTCGACGTCCGACGGCCTCGTCTTGTGAGTCCCGAGCATGAAGCGTGCCGCAGAGCCGTTGTCCGCGATCGTGTCGACGAGACTGGGACGGCCGGCGATGCGCGTGTCGAGCACCTCGAGGGCCGGGAGCAGGTGGTCGGTCGCTGCGATCACGTCGTCAGGCGACACCCCCGGGCCGCGCAGCGGCGAGCCGAGAACGAACGCGACCTCCGCCTCCACATGCGGGGCAACCAGCGCTCCCGCTGATAGGGGCTCTCCCTCCGGGATCACCATCCGGTCGAGCAGGTGGCCGTACGTCGGGTGGTCGATCCCCAGCTGGCGCTGCATCGCGCGCGAGGTCAAGCCGACCTTGTGACCGACCAGGGTCGCCCCCGCCGCTAGGCGGGCGCTGACGCCGAGGAGCTGCACCGCATACGCATCGCCGGCATCCGCCTTGGGCCACTGCTCCGAGGGGCCGGGGATCGGAGTGCGGTCACGCTCGGCCGCGAGCAGCGCCTCGGCGATCGCCTGGTGCCGCCTGCCGGCTCGCACGCCCGCGAGCTGAAAGCCTGGCTGGAAGCTCTCCTCGTCGCCCCCGAAGTGCATTACCGCATTCTGCCCGGTCGCCTCAGTCATCAGGCCCGAGGGCTCGACCGTGTGGTCATCCGGTTCGACCGGGACCGAGCGGTCGACGCTGAACGCGTGCACGGCGGTGACGGCCGTGTGCTGATCCGCGACGAGCGCCGCGACCTGGGCGGAGCCGAGCAGCTCGTCGGCGCCCGCGCGGTCGTCGGTGCCGAAGACCGCGGCGCCGTGGTACCGGCGATAGGTCGGGTTGTCGTGCGAGACGCCGGGCGTGGAATGCACGAACCGCGACCATGGCAGAAAGGTGTAGGTCCGCAGGTCCCGGGCGCCCGCCGCGAACAGCGCCGGCCCAACCCGCTCGTGCACAAACCGGCGGAACGTGCCGCCGCGGACCCGCGTCGCCGGCGGAGCAACAGTGCCACGCGATGCCCCACCGCGTCGTCGAAACCCTCTGCGGGACGCTCGCGGCTTCGTTTCTCGTCAGGTCCGGGCTGATGCGGTGGGCGTTCGGTCAGGCCGCATCGCGTACGGCGGCCGGCCGGCGGTCGGCTTCACCAGCGGGAAGCCGGTGAGGATGAACCGCACGGGCGGCGGCCCGCCCCACTGGTTGATCGGCTTGAGACCGCCCGGCCACCTGCGGGGCTGGTAGTCGCCCATCTGGGCGATGTCGGAGCAGAGCTCGATCATCGCGCCGTCGTGGTCGTGGAAGTACATGAACTGGTTGTTGCCGGGGCCATGCCGGGACGGGCCCCAGATCAGCCGCGCGTCGCGGTGGAGCTTGAGGCGATCGGCGACGCGGCCCATGGCGTTCAGGTCCTCGACCGTGAAGGCGTAATGCGAGAGCTCGCTGCGCGGCGCGCGCACGATCGCCATGCCGTGGTGATCCTCGTCGCAGTGCCACCAGCTGGCGGTCGTGCCCAAGCGATCGCTGAAGCGGAAGCCCAGCCCCTGCTGCAGGAAGCGTTCGAGCGGCCTCATCTTGAGCACCTTCACGGACGCGTGCTCGAACTTCTCGGGACGGTCGCCCGGTTGGGGAGCGGCGACCGTCTCCATGCCGCAGAAGAGCTTGAAGACGTGACCGCCGGGCGCGAGCACGCGCACTGCGCGGTCGATGCCCGGCTCGCCGTCGTAGACGTCGCCGATGATCTGACCGCCCGCGACCTCCGCGGAGCGCATCGCTGCCGCGAGCGCCGCTGCATCCGCGACCTCGAGAGCGACGTGGTCGTAGCCGCGCCGCACCGGGTCCTGGATCAGCATCAGTTCGTGGTGGCGCTCGTTGCAGGTGAGGTAGCTCACGCCTGCGCTGCGCTCGGTCTCGACCATCCCGAGCACGTCCTGCTGGAACGCGACGGAGGCGTCCAGATCCGGGACGCGTAGAGCGATGTGGCCCATCCGTGTGACCATCGGTGTCATGTGCCTTTCTCGTCTTTGAAGAACTGCTCGAGCGACCGCGGCGGGCGGCCGGTCAGCCGGCGGACGTCGTTCGTCGGGGCACCGTCGGCGCCCGAGGCCAGATATGCCGCCATGCCGATGGCGTGCTCGACCTCGAACGCCGGCGCTCCGCGCCTGCGCATGACTGTCGCCGCGACCTTCCTCGGGAGGTTCAGGTAGCGCCGCGCCCCAAGATACGGCGCGACATCGGCGAACGTCACCCCCGCGGGTCCCGTAAGGTGCCAGGCGCCGTCGCCGTCGCTCCCCGTCAGGGCCGCGACCGCACAGGCGGCGACGTCGCGCGCGTCGACCATGGCGACCGGCGCATGGCCCATCGGCGCGAGAAGCAGGCCGCCGGTCAGCGGCAGCGACAGCAGGTTCTGCATCAGGAAGCTCGGCCGCAGGAACGTCCAGCGCAGGCCCGACGCCTCGATCAGCCGCTCGGTGCGCCAGTGGCCGACCGCCGTCGGCGACGGACCGTTCGGCCCGAGCGAGGGGGCCCCGCCGGACACCTTCACGATCCGCTGCACCCCGGCGGCGACCGCGGCCTCGACCGCCGCCGCCTCGTGCAGATCCTGATCGGGACCGTGCGGTGTCAGGAGCAGCAGCCGCTCGGCTCCGTCGAACGCCGCGCGGAGCGTCTGCGGCCGCGTCAGGTCGCCGTGCACCACCGGCAGCGGCACATCGCTTCGGCTCGGGTCGCGCACGACCGCGCGCGCATCGGCGCCGCGCTCGGCGAGGTCAGCGGCGACGTGCCGCCCGATCGTGCCCGTCGCGCCGAGCAGCGCGATCACGCCGCCACCGCCCCGCGCGAGGCAATCGCTGCGCTTCGAAGCCCATCCCCAACCAGCCGCCGGGCGGCGGCTGCCGCGGCTCCGGCCTCCGCCGCGGCCCCGCACGCGAAGACGTACCGGTCGGGGCGCAGGAGCGCGAAGTCGAGCGAGTGGCGGCGAAGCCAGGCGTCGTCCGGGCCATCGAGCACGGTGAGTCCCGCCGCGCGCAGGCGCGCACTGGCTTCGGGGGAGGCCGACACAGCGCCCCATCCCGTCCCAAGCCGGTCGTCGAGGCGGACGCCGTCGATCACGGGCTGCGGGAACAGCGCCCCGACCTTGCGGTTCGGCGGAAACGGATGGGGACGGTTCGCAAACGCTCCGGCGGCCGCGGTCGGCAGCGGCTTTGCGCGCGACTGGAGCCAATCGAGCACGCCGGTGCTCTCGAGCCCGCCGATCGCCGAGTCGCGCAGCCGGGCCAGCCCGGGCCGCCGCGTCTGCACCGCCGCGCCCCAGCGGATTGCGAAGTTCTGCATCTTCGTCACGTGCCGGCATCGCTCGACCTGGTAGCTGTCCAGCAGCCGCTCCGGTGCGCCGCGCAGAACCGCGTCGAGCTTCCACGCCAGGTTCCCCGCGTCGCGCGCCCCCGAGCTGAAGCCTTGGCCGACGAACGGCGGCATGGTGTGAGCGGCGTCGCCCGCGAGCAGCACCCGCCCGGCACGCCACCGCTCCGCTCGGCGCGCATGGAACGTGTAGACAACCGCCCGCTCGACGTCGACCCGTTCGTCCGTGATCCACGGCTCCATCAGCTCGCGGATCCGCCCCGGCGCGAGAAAGCGCTCCGCGTCCTCGCCCGGGTGGATCATCCACTCCCAGCGGTGCCTGCCGGGCGACATCGGCAGACAGACGGCCGGCCGCGCCGGATCGCCGACGAAATGGGGGTGCGGCGCGCGCGCGAGCGGCCGGTCGAGCGTGCCGTCCACGACGAGCCAGCGCTGAGCGAACGTCGACCCGCCGAACGCGACGCCCAGCCGGGCGCGCACGGCGCTGCGGGCCCCGTCGCAACCGACGAGGTAGCGCGCGCGCAGCTCGGTGGCGGGCCCGCCGCCCGAGGGCCGCACCCAGGCGCTGACATCGCGGCCGCGGCGGTCCAGCGAGTCGAGCCGTCGCTCCCAGCGCAGGTCGACGCCACGCCGTTCGAGCGCCGCGACCATCACGCGCTCGAACGACGGCTGGTGGATCGAGACGAGCGGCGGGTGCCCGAGCTCGCCGTCGCCGAAGCGGAACACCTCCGTCGCCCGCCCCCTGCGATCGACGAGGCTCACCACCGGCGCGACCTGCGCGGCTCGCATGACCTCCCGGTCCACGCCGGCGGCCTGGAAGATGCGCATGACCTCGTCGTCCACGACGGCCGCGCGCGGCAGGTCGTAGGGCTCGCTCGCCTTATCGAAGGCGATGACCGACACCCCGAGCTCGTCGAGCAGCAGCGCGAGCAGCTGGCCCACCGGGCCGAGGCCGCAGATGAGCACGTCGCAGTCGGCCATCACACGGGCACCGCGGTCGGGCTGATCCGGTTGGTGAGCGTGCCGATCCCGTCGATCTCGAGCTCGACGGTCTGTCCCGGCTGGATCCAGCGGTCGAGCTCGAGGCCGCAGCAGCCGGGCATCGTGCCCGTCGAGATCACGTCACCCGCGTCGAGCTTCTCGCCGGCGGACGCGTAGGCGAGCATCGCGCCGAGCGTGTGCTGCGGATTCGCCGTCGTTCCCTCGCACCAGAGCTGGCCGTCGACGCGCACGCGGCCGCGCATCGCGGTCCAGTCCGGCACCGCGTCCGCGGTCACGACGTCGAAGCCGATCGAATTGGCGAACGTCTTCGATTTGACGACGGGGCCGAAGATGTTGCGCCGCGCGTCGTCCGCCTGAACGTCGCGCGCGCTCCAGTCGTTCATGATGAACCAGCCGCCCACCGCGTCGATCGCCTCCTCCGGCGTCGCGTCGACGAGCGGCTTCGCGAGCACGCAGGCGAGCTCGAGCTCGAAGTCGAGGTACTTCGTGTGCGACGGCCACCACATGTCCTCGCCGTCGGCGAGCACCGACGTGTGGTTCGCGACGTAGAATGTCGGCGCCTCTCGGAAGCGGTCGTTCGGCTTGAGCTTCGGGAACGTCCTGCCGGTGAGCCGCTCGTACCCCAGGATGACCTTCGCCATCGGGCGCCGGGAAGAACCTCTTGACGAGCATCCGGCTCGAGTCGATCACGTGCTGCTCCCACAGCATGAACGCCCGGATCGAGCGCGGGTGGAAGGGCAGCAAGGCGGTGCTCGGATCGGCCTGCGGCGCGCTTGCCATCGCGGCCTCGGCCCGCCCCCACGTCTCGTCGCCACCCGCCAGGAAAGACAGCAGGTCCTCAGAGCCCGGAAGGCGTACCCAGCGCCCTCGCTCGGCGTCCTCGCCGATCAGTCCTTGGGCTGTCACGCGGAGCTTCACGGGCGTTCTCCCTCGATCACAGCTTCCTTCCTGAGCGCCGGCTTGTCGATCTTGCCGACGTGATTCTTGGGGATCTCGTCGAGGAGCTCGATCGCCACCGGGCGCTTGTACTTGGCGAGCCGCTCGGCGCACAGCGCCTCGAGCTCCTCGACCGTGACAGTCGCCCCGGGCCGGACCGAGACGTAGGCGACGACGACCTCACCGAGCACGTCGTCCGCCTGTCCGACGACCGCGGCCTCGAGCACGGCATCGTTGCTGTAGAGGACCGTCTCGATCTCCTTGGGGTAGATGTTCTCGCCGCCGCGGATGATCATGTCCTTGATGCGGTCGACGATCCGCAGGTAGCCGTCCTCGTCGAAGATGCCGACGTCGCCGGTATGGAGCCAGCCATCGATGATCGTCTTGGCGGTGTCCTCGGGCCGGTTGAGGTAGCCGCGCATCACGTTGGCGCCGCGGATGACGATCTCCCCGCGCTCTCCCTGCGGAACAGAATTGCCGAGCTGGTCGACGACGCGCACCTCCTGGCCGGGCAGCGGGAGGCCGACTGTGCCGGGCTTGCGGACGCCGTCGAAGGGGTTGAGCGTCGAGGCGCAAGAACCCTCGGAGAGCCCGTAGCCTTCGACGAGCGCGACGCCGAGGACGTCCTCGACGCGGGCGATCAGCTCGGCGGGCATCGGGGCCGCGCCGCACACGACCAGCCGCAGCGATGACGTGTCGGCCGTCTGGGCCTCGGGCATCGAGGTCAGCATCGCGTAGATCGCCGGCACGGCCGAGAAGTACGTCGGGCGGATCCGCTCGACGAGCCCGAAGAAGGTCTTCGGGCTGAAGCGGCCCGCGACCGTCACGCGGCCACCGGCGAGCAACGGCGTCAGCGTCCCGACGACGATGCCGTTGACGTGGAAGAGCGGAAGGATCAGCAGGCTGTGGTCGACAGCTGTGATGCCGAGACCCGCGCGCGTCATGTCGCACATCGCGGCGATGTTGGCGTGGTCGAGCATCACGCCCTTCGGCTTGCCGGTCGTCCCGCTGGTGTAGATCAGCAGCGCCAGCGAGTCGGGTCGCATGTCGGCGGCCACCCGGTGGGCGGACGGCTCCGCCGCGAGCGCGTCGACGTCGACGACCGTGGCGTCGAGCTCGAGGCCGTCGCCGACCACGACCTTGGCGCCTGCGTCATCCACTTGATACTGCATCTCGGTCGGAGTGAGCGCGGGGTTTACGGGCGTCGCCGCTGCGCCGAGACGCCAGGCCGCGAAGAGGGCGATGATCAGCTCGACCCGGTTCGGCATTGCGATCGCCACGACATCGCCGGCGCGGACGCCGAGGCGGTCGAACAGCGCGGCCGCGCGGGCGACGCGGTCGGCGAACGCGGCGTTGTCGAGCGTGCCCGCGTCGTCGGCGAGCGCGGGCGCGTGCGGCTCTGCGCCGGCGCGCGCCTCCGGGAGGCCGGCCAGGGGGACGTTTGCGATCTGGGTGGCGGACATCGGTGCTCCTCGTCTCGAATGCTGGTTCGCTCACGGGAACCTACGGGCGCCCGGCGCCGCGGCCTATGGGGGCAGGCGACGAAGTTCCGCGGCTCGTTGTGGTCGCACCACAAGGCGCTGGGCGGGCTCAGCCAGAGGCGATCTCGTCGGCCAGCACGGCGGCGCCAAGCGTGGCGGCCAGCGTGAGCGCGCACACCAGCTCGACCGGGCTGTGGTTGACCCGTCGGCCCATCAGCTCCTCTGCCTGCTTGACGCGATAGGTCACGGTGTTCTGGTGGACGTAGAGCTCCTTGGCGGCGCGGGTGCCGCTCCCCCCGGCGGCGAGGAAGGCGAGAACGGTCTCGCGCAGCCGCTCCGCGGTCTCGGATGTGGACGCGAGCGGCCCGAGCTGCGCCGCGACGAACCTGCGCGCCCTCGGCAGGTCGCCCGCCAGCAGCGATACGAGCTCGACGCTCTGGTAGCTAGTCACCGCGGCAGCCGAGTCGCCGGCGAGTGCGGCCACGCGCGCGGCCTGCATGGCCTCGGCATGGGTCCGGCGGAATCCGGGGACGTCCCGGCCGGGCCCGCCGAACGCGACGCGCACCCCATCGGGCGGCACGTAGGCCTCGAGGGCCGCGGCCGTGGGAGGCTCGTACGCGCCGCACCACACATCCAGGCTCGCCACGCCGGACGGAATCACGAGCGGCTCACCCGGTCCCAGTGCGGCCGCGGCCTCGCGCGCGGCCCGCTCCAGCCCGCGGACCTCTCTCGCACTGCTCGACAGCCGCAGCGAAACGTGGTGCCGGCGCAGCTCGTAGCCGAGCCTCTGTACGGCGAGCTCCTCGTCAATCGGCTCGCCGGCGAGGATCGAGCGGACGGTGTCTCCGCGCAGCTGCGCAGCGCCGCGTGCCATTCGCTCGCGCTCGCTGCCGTAGTCCTCCACGAGGATGTCGGAGATCCGGTCCACGTAGGCGAACATGAACGCCGAGCTCTGCTCCTGCGCCGCGAGGAGATCCTCGAGGCTTTCGATGCGGTCGTGCAGCGCCTGCGACCAGCGGTCCCAGAACCACGCGTGCCCGAGGCGATAGGAGCGCAGCAGCACCGGCAGCGTGACCCCGTGGCGTACGAGGCCGCGGACGTGCTGCGCGACCTCGATCGGCACGACCACCGCGTCGGCATCCGCGCCCGCGCGCAGCAGTCGCAGCACCTGGTCGATGTTCGCCTCGCCGCTGGCGAGCATCGCTTCGCGCAATTCGTCGTCGCCCGCCGCCAGCTCGGGGAGCGCGGCGGCGAGGTGGTCCACGAGGGCTTGCGAGATCTCTCGCGTCGACGGGAGCAGGTCCGCGGCGAGCTCTCTCACCGCACGCGCGGCGGCATCCTTAGGGAGGGCGTCGGGCTCGGCTGACGCCGGCGTGGCCATCTCAGTGCCGATCGTACTCCCGCGCGCGGGGTTCGCGCGCGTGCGCGCGTCTATACGAACGCGCCGACGCCCGTGATGTCGCGCCCGACGATCAGCGCCTGCATCGTCTCGGTGCCCTCAAAGGTGTGGATGACCTCGATGTCGCCCATGTGGCGGATCACGTGGTTAGCCAGGAGGACGCCGTTCCCGCCCAGCATGTCACGCGCGTCGGCGATCACCGCGCGTGCCTTCCGCGTGTTGTTGTACTTCGCGAGCCCGGCGATCGTGTCGGTCAGCTGCCCGGCCTCCTCGAGGCGGGCGAGCTGCATGCAGTACAGCTGCATGCCGGTGATTTCCGAGAGCATGCGGACGAGGCGCTCCTGGACGATCTGGAAGCTGCAGAGGGGCTTCCCGAACTGGACGCGCTCCTTGGCGTAGGTAAGAGCCGCGTCGTACGCCGCCACGGCGTGCCCGAGCGCGGCCCACGCGCACGTCGAGCGGGTCGTCACGAGCACCTGGCCGGCGTCCTTGAACGTGTTCGCTCCCGGCAGCCGGGCGCTCTCGGGGACCCGCACACCGTCGAGCTCTATCTCCGCCTGCCAGATCGCGCGCGCGGCGCCCTTCCCCGTCATCGTCTCGGCCCCGAAACCCGGCGTGTCGGTCTCGACCAGGAAGCCCTTGACCTGACCGTCCTCTTCCGAGCGGGACCACACGACGACCACGTCGGCGATGGAGCCGTTGCCTATCCAGCGCTTGGCGCCGTCCAGCACCCAGTCGCCGCCATCGCGGCGAGCGGTCGTCTCGAGCGCGACCGAGTCGGAGCCGTGGGCGGGCTCGGTGAGTGCGAACGCCCCGATCGCTTCGAGGCGGGCCATGGCGGGAAGCCAGCGCTCCTTCTGCTCCTCGCTGCCGAGCAGATCGATCGACTTCATCGCGAGCCCCGACTGGACGCCGAGGAATGTGCCGAGGCTGCCGTCGCCACGGTGGAGCTCCATGTTGACGAGGCCGCGCGCGAGCGGGCTCATGCCGGGGCAGGCGTAGCCGGTGATGTCCTCGCCGTAGAGGCCCAGGTCCGCAAGGCGGCGCATGAGCGGCCAGGGCAGCTCCGCGGCCTCCCAGTAGTCGTTGATCGCCGGCAGCACCTCCTCGTCGACGAAGCGGCGCGTGGTGATGAAGTGGTCCCACTGCTCGTCGGTGAACTGCTCGCGGACCTGGAAGTAGTCCGTGGCGAGCGCCTCGCCGAGGTGGGCATAGGGCAGGGACTGGGTCGTCATCGGACTCCTCTCAGGCCGCGTGGACGTAGGTGCCCGGCGCCTTCGCGAGCGCCTTGAAGCCGCCGCCGCCGAGTCGCTTCGGGGCGGGCTTCAGGTCGCCGGAGCGCGCGGCGAGCCACCCGTCGTAGTCGGGCCACCAGCTCCCGGGCTGCTTCGGCGCCGACCGCGCCCATCGCTCGGCGTCGGCGGGCGGGTCGTCGGTCACGCGGTAGGTCGCGCGGCTGTCGGGGGCGGGCGGATTCACGAGGGCCTGGATGTGGCCGCTCGTGGAGAGAACGAACCTCGACGAGCCGCCGAGCAGCTGTGTGCTGCGATAAGCGCTCTCCCACGGGATGATGTGGTCAGTCAGGCCGGCGACGACATAGCTGTCGAGCTCCACGGCGCCGAGGTCGACCGGCGTGCCGAGTACCTCGAGCGCGCCGGGCTCCGCGAAGGCGTTCTCGAGCCCGATCCTGATGAAGTCGCGGTGCACACCCGCGGCGAGCCGGACGCTGTCCTGGTTCCAGTACAGGACGTCGAACGCCGGCGGCGCCTTCCCCATGAGGTAGTTGTTGACGACGTAATTCCACACCAGGTCGTTCGGGCGCAGCCATGTGAACACGCCGGCGAGCGCCTGGCCGTCCACGTAGCCACGGCGCGCGGACTCTGCGACCGCCGCTGCCGCCACGTCGCGGCCGGCGAACGCGGCAGCCGTCCCGGCGCGCTCGTTGTCGAGCGCCACCACCATCAGCGTCAGCGACGCGATCTCACCGAGCCGGTCCTCAGCGGCCAGATGTCCCAGCGCGCCGGCCGCGATCATGCCGCCGGAGCACGCGGCGTTCAGGTGAACCGCGGGCTGCCCGGTGATCGCGGCGACCGCGTCGCGCGCCTCGAGCACCGCCGCGCCGTAGGTGTCGAGGTCGAAGTGGCCCTGCTCGGCGTCCGGGTTGCGCCACGAGATGGCGAAAACCTGCTGGCCCTGGCGCAGCAGCCATTCGACCATGCTCCGCTCCGGGGCGAGATCCAGCACGTAGAACTTGTTGATGGTCGGTGGCACGAAGAGCAGCGGAACCTCGCGCACCTCCTTCGTCTGCGGGGCGTACTGGATGAGCTCGAAGACCTCGCTGCGGAGCACGACCGACCCCTTCGTCACCGCCAGGTTCTCGCCCACGGCGAACTTCGTGGTGTCGACCGTGGCCGGCAGGTGCGGAAAGTCCTCCGCGAAGCGGCGAGCGCCGCGCGCCAGGTTCACGCCGCCCTGATCCACGGTCTCCTTGATCACGGCCGGGTTCGACCAGGCGTAGTTGCTCGGCGCCAGTGCGTCGAGGACGTTACTCGCCGCGAGCCGCGCCTGGCGCTCGCGGGC
Source organism: uncultured Thermoleophilaceae bacterium (assembly GCA_963765135.1). Classification (GTDB taxonomy): domain Bacteria; phylum Actinomycetota; class Thermoleophilia; order Solirubrobacterales; family Thermoleophilaceae; genus JACVRW01. The sequence goes on along the minus strand of CAVXUX010000002.1, from coordinate 1,131,433 downwards.
CCAGTCGAGAGAGGCCTCCGAGATCAAGCCGTCGACCGTCTCCTCGACGGCGAGATGGCTCTGCATCAGCCGGCGAAACAGCCAGCTCGACTCCCACGCCGGGTCGGCGAAGCGCCGGTCGCGGCGGCTCGCGCGCAGCTGCGAGCGCCCGGTCGCCACCCGGGTCAGCTCGGTGCCGAGCGACGCGACGCGCCGCGCCGTCCGCACAGGCCGCCGCGCAAGGCCGCCGGCGATGCGAAGGGCCGGCCCTGGGGTGACGAACGGGACGCGCCGGTCGAGAGCGGCGTCCGCCAGCAGCACGTCCACGGCCGCGCTCACCGCTTCGGACGCGCCGCGGGCCGTAACTGTGTCGGCTGAGGTCATGCGCTCACCTTCGCCCAGCGCGGCGGTCGTGTCATTCCCCTGGGAGAACAACCTTGCGCACGCACGTTGTGAGCGGCCCACAATCCTCTGGAACAGGGAGCGCAGTCAGGCCGCGTCGAGAAACGCGCGTATAGGGCGCGCGACGCTCTCGGGCTCGTCGAGCAGGAAGAGGTGACCGCCCCCCTCGACGACGTGCAGGCGGCTATCCGGGATGCGCGCGGCGAGCATCCGGCCGTTGCGCAGCGGCACGCTCGGATCGTCCTCGCCCGCGACGACCAGCGTCGGCTGCGATATCCGGTGCAGCCATGGCAGGCTCGACCAGCCGCCCGCCGCGTACAGCTGGTAGGCGTAACCGAGCGGCGAGGGCGGATGCAGCAAGCGCTCCCCCGCGTGCGCGGCCAGCACGCCCGGCTCGCGCCGCGTGCGTCCGCCGGCGATGTGCGCCAGGCTCAGCTCGAGCAGTCGCGGGTGGTAGTAGCGCGCGGGCGTGGCGAGCATGAGCGCCGCGATCGGCTTGGGTGGCACGCCGCCGAGTCCCGGGGCCGTGGCGCATAGCACCAGGCGTCGGACGCGCTCGGGCGCACGGTAGGCCAGCTCCTGCGCGAGGCCGCCGCCGAACGAGTAACCGAGCACGTCGACTCGCTCGAGCCCGAGGCCGTCCAGCAACGCCGTTACCACGCGCGCAAGCGCTTTCATGCGCAGCGGGCGACGCGACCGCTGCGAGAGCCCAGCGCCGGGCGGGTCGAACGCGATCAGCTCGCGCTCGCCAGCGTGCCGCGCGAACGGCGCCCACATGTCCAGGTGAGCGCCGATTCCAGTGATGAGGAGCAGCGGCGGCCCGGACCCATGGCGCCCGACGCGGAGGCGCAGGCCGGCGGCGTCCACGTACGCGTGCTCGAAGGGCCCGCCGGAGCGCTTCATTGCCGCCGCAGTGTATGCGCCTTGCCAGAACGCAAGTATCCGCGCCGGCTTTGATCGTGCCCTCACGCGCGGGCAAACTGGACTGACCGCCACCGGGAACCTAGGCCGCCGCGAATTTACAGCAGCAAAGAGATGCCACCCTCCGTCCGGCAGAGTGCCGCATCCCGATGCGAGGAACTCTCACCTGCTCGCGTGACCGGGGGAAGATCGCGCCCCGGTTGTGTAACGGAGGGGTTCTACCAGCGCATCCGTGCCCGCCGCGGCCACCAGGTGGCGGTCGTCGCGGCCGCGCGCAAGCTCGCCAGGCCGAGCGCGAGCTCGCCCGATAGGCCGAGCTCGCCTACCACCGCACCGTGCGTGACTGGCACGCCGCCCAGGCGACCAAGACGGGCGCGGGCGCGACACTGGGACGCGCATCTCAAGGCCGTCAAAGCGGCAAGCAGCGCGGCAGGGGAGTCCCCTACGCCGTTACGGATGGCACGGCACAACTGACGGTTGCTTCCGCGCGACCAGCTTTGTTGTCAATGCACGGCCGACCGACGTGGCGGTTCTCACGTCGAGCAGTGGTAGGGCATCGGTCACAGACCCTGCGCTTTAGCTCGTCGTCGCCCGCGCTCGCAAGGAGCGGCCAAACCAGTCCAACGGAGCCTTGATTTTCATCCGCTGCTTTTGCGTTCTCTCCTCGTAGCGTCCGAGATCTGTGCCCACCTCGGCGCACAGCCCAAGGTGCCGTTCAGGCGGTAGCGCCCGACTGTGGGGACAGCTCGTCAGCGTGCTTCCTCGCAAGGGCCGCGTCGAGCACCGCGTACTCGGCTTCCTCGATCGCTGCATACGCGTACTCAACCGCAAACGAGGCGTCGTCTTCGGCGATCTCGGCGTTCCGCTGCGCCCTGTCCACGTCGTGCTCCGCTCGCTTGGCATCGATGTCCTCGCGAATCTTTGCGACGTGTTCGTTCCACGAGCGCTGCACGTCATTCCACCAGACGGAGAGCTTTCCCTTGCTTGCGTCCGCGGACTGGCGCAGCTTCTCAGCCTGGGCCTGAGCTGATGCGCGCGCTGTCGCAACGTCCTGCTCGAGGTCCGCCTTGGCCTTCCCCTGTGCGGCCGCGGCCCGATCCTCAGCTTCCTTCGCCCTGGCCGCCAACCTCGTCAGCTGGTCCGATGCAGGCATGTCAACCTCCCTTATAAGGGTGACCGTCGCAGCGACGGTCTTGGGTACCGTGACGGTGCCGGGGCGCACTGGAGCGGAGCTGAGCGCCCGGCGCTTGGACGAGCCTACCTAATGACTCCATGCGTGGCGAGGCCATCCGCGCTGATCGCCCAGGAGTCCTAACGAAGCGGAAGGCTGCAGCCGCATCTCGCCCGTAGCCTCGCAGCCGTCGGACGTCGGAGCGACCCGCCTACGGCAATGCATGAACCGGAGCAGCGGCGGAAGCCGCGAGCTAACCAGCCGACGGGTGCGTGAACGACGCCTTGCCCTCGGCGTCGGTCGGAACGAGCCACCAGCCGGCGACTTGCGCAAGTCGGATGCGAAGCAGCGGCACTTCGTAGCGCGGCGACCCCGGAGGGAACACGGTCGCGTCGGCCAGTGTCACGGTCGTGTCGCCGTCCTCGATCGCCTTGCGAATCTCCTGATCCGACCAGCTCTCGGCACCGTGTGCGCGACCGCGCGCGATCATCTTCGCGTTCTCCTCGTTGATCCGCGCGAATAAATCTACGGGCGAGGTCGTGCGTCCATAGATCGTCATACCGCTCACCAGCATGCCGAGCATGTAGGCGTCGCCGATGGATGCGCGACCCGCGAGCGCGGCGAGGGTTCCATCCAGCCGCACCGCAGCGGCAAGTTCGGCGAGGTCACGATCCAACGACGAGATAGGCATGCGGTATCGATACCACAGGCGGCACGAACGACTCCTGCTTTCGCTGCTTGCGAGCGAGTCGCAGGTCGGGCGTCAGACGACTGGAACGGACGAATCCCAGGCGTCAGTGCGCTCCCGCGTCACTGCCACTCCTATGGACGAGCGGCGCGAGGCGCCGCGTCGATGTGGGCCGGGAATCGCTCGGCGAGGGCCCCTTGTAGCGGGAGCGGCCAGGAAGCCGGCTGACGCTCGAAGCCAGGAGGGCTCCGCGAGGACCCACGGCCGCCTCGTCGCTAGTCCGGCGCCGTCCGCATCGCCCATTGTCCGTTCATTGTCTAAACCCGCGGTATCTCCGCACAATTCCTGGAACGCAAGCGTGCGGTCCACGCGGCCGGACACGCCGATTTGCAGGCGTTTCTGCAGCCTGGGTGCCGCAGATCGACTGCTTGCCATGCAGAAGGTCGAGGGTTCGAATCCCTTCAGCCGCTTCGCCGGATCAGGCTCTTAGACAGCCTGAAACGGTATCTCGGCGGTGCTGCTGGCCGCGGTTTTGGGGCGCCTTGCAGCCATTTCTAAGTGAGCAGGCGCCACGTCCCCTTGACGACTAGGTAGCCGCCGAGAACGAGCGAGCCCGACACGAGGACGGCGTGCTCGTGGCCACGGACCCAGGCCGTCGCCGCGTCGAGGTAGGCGCGGGCCGCACCGGGGCGCACGACCGCCAGCACGAGCGACGCGAGCGGGACCAGGAACCAGAGGGCGTCGTAGATCGCGACCTGCAGGGCGGCGTCCACCGGGGCAGGCCGTTCGGAGGCGATCGCGTTGAGCGCCGCCAAGTAGATGAGCCCGGGTAGATGCGTGCCTATCCCGGCGGCGACGACGTTGCGGGCGGAGGGATTGCGCCGGTCCCGGCCGAACCGCGAGCCCGCGGCTGTTGCCGACGGGCTGAGCTGCGGCGTCGGACTCTCGATCGGTGCATGTCGGGTGGTTCGTTGATCGGTAGTGGGTCGGCAGCGGGGCGACTGCCAGGCCGGCTTTGACTGACAGCGTGGCGATCATCACGGAGGCGAGTGGGAGCCGGAGCACGGAGACGCAGGCGGCGCCGGTGAGCGCGGCGACCGCTCGTGTCTCGGCGTAGCCGGGCAGGTGCCCGGCTATGAGTCCCTGCGACGACGCCGAGGAAGAGAGCCGGACCTCTCAGTTCCTAGGAGTGGCGCAGCATGGCGCTCCTACTTCATCCCATCTGGGCGATGTCCCTGGCGGGTTCGTGGCCGATACTCGGTGTCGCCCGAACTGCGTGCGATTGGAGGTCGACCATGAGCGATGCCGGCACGTCCGATCAGCTTGTCCCTGCCTCCACTGTGCTGATAGCGGCCGACTATCCGTTCCTGGACGTCTTCTGGACGATCCTCATCTTCTTCTTCTGGGTGATCTGGATCTGGATCGTGATCCAGGTCTTGATCGACGTGTTCCGCCGCCACGACATCGGCGGCTTCACCAAGGCGCTCTGGGTGATCTTCGTAGTCATCCTGCCGTGGCTCGGCGTGCTGATCTACCTCATCGTCGAGCACGACGGGATGCGCGACCGCAGCATGCAACAGGCCCAGGCCCAGAAGGCCGAGTTCGACGACTACGTGCGCGACACGGCAGGCGGCTCCGCCGACGAAATCGCCAAGGCCAAGGCACTGCTCGACCAGGGGACGATCACCCAAGCCGAGTTCGACGCGATCAAGGCGAAAGCGGTCTCGTGACGACGACCGGGGAATTGGCCAGTCTCGATGGCACCGCTCGCATCGCCCGTCTTTGACCGATCGGGTGATGCAGCGTAGAGCTCGCCACCGTAGGCTCGCGGCATCCGCCCCCCGTCCTGAAGTGAGGTGCACGATGTCAAGGATGTTGTCCATGACGGTCGTGCTGGCGGCCGCAGCGTTGGTGGCCGCGGGCGTGCGGGGGCGACGACAAGCCCGCTTACTGCTCGAATGTGAGCGATCTCCAGCAGTCAGTCGACGACCTCAAGAACGTGCAGCTTAAGAGAGCGGCTCGCTCTCCACCCTGCAGACCGATATCCAAAAGGTGCAGAGCGACGCAGACGCGGTCGTGAGTTCGGCGAAAGAGGATTTCCCGAACGAGACCAGCGCGCTGAAGTCATCGGTCTCGAGCCTTTCGACCACGATCAACGAGTTGCCTTCGTCCCCGACGGCGCAGCAGCTCGCACCTCTCGCACCGGAGATCAACAGCGTCGTGACGGCAGCCAACGACCTCGACAGCGCCACCAGCTCGGCCTGCGACTAATTAGGGCGAGATGGATCGGTAGCCAGCTCGCCTGCGCAGCAGCAGCGGGACCGCACAGGCTCACGGACTTCCGCTTCTTTCAAGGCGAGAGCCGAGGGGCGCTGGCACGGTCACCGTTCTAAGGGCTCGGCGAGCTTGGCGACGTGCGCTCGCAGCTCGCGGATCTCGGCCAGCAGTTCGGATTCGGCGTCGCTACGGGTCTCGCGCTGGGCACGCGCGACGAACCCGCTTGTGATGGTCGCCGTGACGACCGAGAGGAGCGCGAGTCCGCCGAGGAGGAGGAACGAGGCGACTCGACGACGACCGCGACCAGCCGCACGGCGACGACGAGGCAGGCGGCATCGCGCGGCTGCAGCCCACGGCTGCCCACCTTGCGGTCGAGCCAGCGGATCACGTGGGCTCGCCTGGTTGTAGCGCTTGGTCACGCGCCCACGCGACCTTCTCATGTCGCTCGCGCTACACGCGCTCAACCTCCTGTGGACATCGGATGAGTGAGGCAAGCTAAGCCGCGAGCCGGTGTGGAGCGACAACCTGAACAGCGTCCATTGCAGAGGCGCCCGATCGCGCGCCTACGCCAAGATCGTCCCATCTGGGCGATGACGGGATCCCCACGTAGCGTCAATCTCGAACAGCAGGGCAATCGACCCAGGAGGATGAAATGGGACGAGATAGACGCCAGCGCAGACGGCGCGCCGCCGTTGTCGGAGGCGCGGTCGTCGCGGCCAAGAAGCACAAGGACGCCAAGGATGCGCAGCAGCAGGCTGCAGCCGCCCAGCCAGCGGCCTCCGCCGGGCCCGCTACTCAAGGGGCCCAGCCTGCCGGGGCAGCGGGTCTGTCCCACGAGGCGATGGAGGAGCTCAAGCAGTTAGGCGAGCTTCATGAGCAGAACGTCCTTACGGACGAGGAGTTCGAGCGCGAGAAGGCCAAGCTGCTCGGTCGCACCTAAGTCACACCAGAGTCGTCGGCCGATCGCGAGGTGGCCGCAACCAGAGGAGCTACCCATGTCCGAAGTGAATACACCCGTCCTAGACACCCTCGTGTCGATGAATGAAGGGATCCCGGAGCGCTCTGGTCTCGACGCCGAGACGTTCATGCTTGTGCGGATCGCCGCCCTGGCGTCCACCGGCGCTCCGCCGGCGTCCTATCTCTTGAACCTCGAGGCGGCGTCAGAGGTGGGGTTGACGGTCGAGCAGGTTCAGGGCGTGCTGATCGCCATTGCTCCCCTGGTCGGGAGCGCACGAGTGGCCAGCGCCGGCAGCTCGATCGCCGAAGCCCTTGGACTCGCCACCGAAATCGCCCGCTAGTCGGGCGAAGCCTGCAGAGGCAGCAATCGTGCTGAGGATCGTGGGCACGCTCAACATCATCTACGGCATCGCCGCACTCGACAGCGCCAATGCGTTCGTCAACGACACGCGGTACGTACTCACCAACCTGAACACGTTGGGCTGGGTCTTGATCATCCTCGGAGCGATCCGGTGCCCTGCTGTCGTCGGACGCAGATACCCGTGGTGGTCACTGGGCGTTTTTGCCCTGTGCGTGATCGTCGTTCACGGCATCCTCGTCTACGGGGACGAGGAACCGGCCGTCAGGACCTGATCGCACGCCGATTGTCAGGGATTCGTCGCTGGGACGCGGGTCGATCGCCACGCAGCAAGAGACACGGCGGCGATCGCGACCCATGCTCTGAAACCCGAACCCAGCCGTGTGGTACGCCAGCCAGCCGGCGTCCCATGCCGCCCGTGCCACATCCGGATCTGTGGCTGGGCGGTAGGCAACAGCCGTGAACGGCGCGGTGCAGGCACCAAAGACCCCAGCGCCCGCGCCCACGCTCGCCGAGGAGGCCGTGGGCAGCCACCCGTCTTTGCTCTCGGCGCTCCTGATGTCAGAGGCCTGCCTCGGCCGCGACGCGGCCCGACGCAACGGCCTCCCGCAGGGCGTGGTAGTCGCGCTCGTTCTGGTCGGCGTAGGCCTCCGCGAATGAAGCCAGCGCACGATCGAAGCTGTCGCCGGCGCCGAGATAGCTTGCGATCGCGATCGCGTCTCCGGAGCGGGCGTGCGCCTTGGCGAGCGCCCGCCCGCAGATCTGCGCGTAGAACCTCATCGCCACTGGGTCCATCAGCTCCACCAGAGCAGAGCCCTTCTGGTCCCACAGCTGGCGCATGTAGAAGTCCCGGCTCACGCCATCGAACATGTTCACCCGCACCCAGCCGAGCATGATGTCGCTGGCGGCCTGGGTCAGTCGCTGCCCTTCGACGATGCGCTGGCCATGGTTGTTGAACGTGCTCTTGCCCAGGAATGGCTCGAGTACCGATGCCTCTGCCTCTTTGAGCTGGAGGAACAGCGGGTCGTCCTCATCGCGGCCGAGCATGAGCGCGATCCAGGCGCGCGTGCCGACGCTGCCAACGCCGACGACCTTCCGCGCCGAGTGGACGTAGCGATATCGCTCGAGCAGCTGCCGGCGGTCGGCGCTCAGGGTGCGTCGGTACGTACGGATGACTCCCCGTACGAACTCCTCGAGCTCAGCCCGCTCGACGCCGGACACCACCTCCTCGATCGGGACGATGAGCGGCGGGTCGCTCACGATCCTGGGCTCGCCGTCGACGATCTTCGTCAGCCTTGCAAACGCCCTCAGGCTGTCCTTCGACCGCGCCTTGGCGAGGTTGCGCTCGAACCGCTTGCGCTGCTTCTGGGTCCCCCGCCCGCCGGCCAGCGCGGCGATCTCATCCACGTCGATGCGCGAGTACCAGAGATCGAGGTTGGACATGCCGGCGAAACTCCGGATCGCCTCCCGGTACGAACTCGTCACAGCTCGGTTGATCGACTGCCGCTGTTTGGCGTCGAAGTTTCGATCTCGGCCAGCCACGGCGAAGCTGGCCACCAGCCGCTTCACGTCCCACTCGAACGGGCCCGGCAACGTCTCGTCGAAGTCGTTGATGCTGAAGACCAGCCGCCGATCGGGCGCTGCGAAACCACCGAAGTTCGACAGATGCGCATCACCACAGAGCTGCACCTGTAGCCCGGTGCGGGCGGCACCGGCTAGATCGGCCGCCATCGGGTAGGCCGCGCCGCGGAAGAACGTGAACGGCGACACCAGCATCCGTCCGTAGCGGATCGGCACCAGCTCGGGCACTCGGGCACCAGCCTGCTCCTCCAGCAGCTCGACCGGATCACGCCGATCCGAGGCCGGCTCCCATTCGCCATGGCCGGACCGCGGCGCCACCGCCCTCGCCGCCTTACCCCGCGCCGCCCGCTCCCCGGCCGTCAGGTGGGGAATCGGCTTCGGCTTAGGTTGCCGCTCATCGGGCTCGTCTGTCCCGGCGGCCTGCGAACCAGCAGGTGGGGCCTCAACGACGTGTGCCATGTGGTGCTCCCTTCGCAGCGGGGTGAACCTCGACTGCTCTCATGCGCCCCGCTACATGGAAACGCGCAGCCGACGATCCGTCATCGCCCAAACGGCATGAGATCCGTGCTGCGCGGCGCTGTCGGCGAGCGCGGCCGAACCCCCAGTGCCGCCACGGCGCGGCGACCTGTCTAGCGGCCCCGTTGCCTGGGACCGTTCCTCGCATTAGAGTCTCGGATTGGGAGGCGCCAGAGACGGAGGGAAGGATTCTGGACGCTTCTCGGACCGAGTCTCGATCTTGGCGCTTGCCAGCAGCCGAGAGCGTCCGAACCTACGAGCTTCACCCGGGCCCGCAAGAGATGTCATGGCCGAGCTCGTGAGTTCGCCGGTCCGAGCGTTGTCGCCGGTCGCCGCGTCCGGGCAGGCGTTCGAGTTGTTGGAATCGAAGCTGCACGCGCCGCAGGGTCGCGACGGATCCGTGGCGCGCACTGCGCTGATTGCCTCGCTGGAGGGGGAGCCGGGCAAGGTCCCGGTAATTCTTGTGGCCGCCGGGGCCGGTTGGGGGAAAACGACGCTGCTCGCTCAATGGGCCTCACGCTCACAACGGCCGTTCGCATGGGTATCGGTCGACGAAAAGGACAACGACCCAATCGTCTTGTTGACGTATGTCGCAGCCGCGCTCGACCGGGTCTCGCCGCTCAACCCGAGCGTGTTTGAGGCATTGGCTTCGCCCGGCGCTTCGCTCGAAGGAACGGTCGTCCCGCGCTTGGGGGCAGCACTGGCAGGGATGGACGAGCCGGTCGTCTTGGTCCTCGATGACCTGCATCTGCTCGATAGCACGGCGTGCCTGGATGCCATCGCCGCGCTCTTAAGGCATGTTCCCGAGGGAGGGCAGGTGGCACTCTCGACGCGCAGCGATCTTGCACTCCCCCTAGGAGCTCTGCGGGCGCGAGGCCAGGTAGTCGAGATCGGCCCGGACGAGCTGCGCCTGGACGAGGCGGAGGCGGGCCAGCTGCTTAGATCCGCCGGTCTCGACCCGACCGCTGACGAGGTCGCCGAGCTCACCCAGCACACCGAAGGCTGGTCCGCAGGTCTGTATCTGGCCGCGCTCTCAGCCAAGGCGAGCGGCGCCGGTGAAGGCGGGGCGACCGCATTCCAGGGGGACGACCGTTTCGTGGCCGACTATCTCCGTTCGGAGCTCCTCGTACGCATGCCACGCGAGGAGCGTCTCTTCCTGACCAGGACTGCCGTGCTCGAGCGAATCTCGGCGCCACTTTGCGACGCGGTCCTCGGCGACAGCCGCTCCGGTCCTACTTTGGAATCGCTCGCGCGCTCCAACCACTTCCTGGTCCCCCTCGACCGCAATGGGGAGTGGTACCGCTACCACCATCTCTTCCACGAGCTGTTGCGGTCGGAGCTGGCACGCGCCGAGCCGGATCTCGTGCCGCTGCTGCTCGCTCGGGCGATCAGTTGGTGCGAGGTCCACGGGCAGCCCGAAGCGGCGATCGGCTATGCCGAGGAGGCCGGTGATGTCGAGCATGTGGCGCGGCTGTTCGAACTGTGCGCAGTCCCCGCCTACGAGAGCGGTCGCGTCGCGACCGCCGAACGCTGGCTCCACTGGCTGGAGATGCATGGCGCATTGGAACGAAACGCCGCGGTGGCCGTGCTTGGCGCACTGCTAGCAGCGTTCTGGGGACGGCCGGCCGAGGCCGAGCGCCGGGCCGACGCAGCAGAGCGCGCCAGCTATGAGGGCACCCTGCCCGACGGAAGTGCTTCGATCGACTCCTGGCGCGCGCACCTGCGTGCGCAACGCTGTGATCGCGGGCTGGCGAGTATGCGCGCCGACGCAGAGCTAGCGGTCAGAACGCTCTCCTCTTGGAGCCCACTTCGGCCTGGCGCCCGACTGCTGCTCGCGGTCTCGTACTGGCTCGCCGGCGAGCCCGAGAAGGCCGACGACCTGCTCGCCGACGTCGCCGAGGACGGCATCGCGCTCGGAGGGGTCGACGCCGTGGCCATCGCGCTCGGCGAGCGCGCCACGATCGCGATTGCGCGCGGCGCGTGGGTGGAGGCCGAGGAGCTTGCTCACGAAGGGCTCCAAGTCATCCGCGGACATCGGATGGAGGAGTATCCGACCAGCGCACTCGCCTTTGTGGTGGCAGCTCGCGTCGCGCTCCACCGAGGAGACTCCGCTGGCGCCGAGGAGCTTCTGATCCGTGCGCAGCGCCTCCGGCCCCGGCTCACGTACGCGCTGTCGTACTTCGCAATTCAAACCCGCTTGGAGCTCGCGCGGGCCTATATGACAACAGCCGATGCAGGCGGCGCGGCCACGATGCTCCGCGAAATCGACGCGCTCTTGCGCCGACAACCGAACCTTGGCGTCCTCCCGGCACAGGCTGAGGAACTGCGCGCCAGCCTGCAGAACATGCGCGCGCACGCCCCTGGCGCCTCGACCCTGACAGAGGCCGAGCTGCATCTCATGCCACAGCTCGCCACGCATCTGTCCTTCCGCGAGATCGGCGAGCGTTTATACCTCTCGCGCCACACGGTGAAATCGCACGCCATGGCGATCTACCGCAAGCTCAACGTCAGCTCCCGCAACGATGCCGTCGAACGCGCCCGCGAACTTGGCCTGATCTAGCAGCGCGTCGGGCGCGCGGGGTTCATCCCATCGGGACGATGACGCCGGGTCGAATGTGGTGTCTAGTTCGAGCTGGACGTCGCACAATCGCGGAGCTCCGAAGGGGGACATGCCCGAGTACAAGGAGACGCTGCGCAAGCTCGCGCTGAACGACGAGAGCTTCGTGGAATCGGTGCTCGGGATGGGCCGCGACACCGTCGAGGCCTCAGGGCTAGATCAGAAGACGCACGCACTGGTTCGGCTAGGAGCCTCGCTTGCGATCGACGCGGCGCCCAGCTCCTACCAGTCGAACGTCGAGGTCGCGCTGGCCGCCGGTGCGAGCATCGACGAGATCGTCGGGTCTCTGATCGCAGTCGCTCCGACCATCGGACTGACGAGGGTGGTTTCCGCTGCCCCCGAGTTGGCGCTGGCGCTCGGCTACGACGTGGAGGCAGCCCTCGAATCGCCTGGGCAGGACACCCGGTGAACGGTCGTCCTGCACGCCGAATCCCTCACCGGGTGGGGCGACGCAGCCTCAGGACTGGTCGACCACCGCAGGCCGCGAGCCGATGCCACGCCGCCCGTGCGGCGCTCGGACCGGCGCCCTCGCACGTCCTTCGGGCGGTCCGCGCCGCCGGCGTCCTCAGCGCGCAGCGCTGGGCCAGCGCGACCCTGACCGGCGAACCCCGCGCTCCCGTGAAGTGACGGACATCCGTCGGCAAGTTCATCCCATAGGGACGATGCGCTGGGGCAGAGCGGCCGAGATGATCCCGTCAAAGGTTCGATCCGAAAGGCGTACGGCGCCTACTCGGCCAACTCAGAAGGGAACATCAATGTCGACGTTCCTGTGGATTTTGCTCGGCGTCTTGTATCTCACCGCGCTTGTCGTGCTCGGGACGGCCACGCTCCGCAAGGGCCACGCTGTCCTGTTTTGGGTGGGGTTCATCCTCCCCGTCCTCTGGATCGTTGGCGCGCTCATGCAGCCCACTTCGAGAGCGGCCGCTGTCCAAGCCAGAAACTCGCTCCATTCCTGACCGCCTCAGCGCGCACGGCGGCGAGGCGTGCCGCGAAGGCCTGGCCACCCAGACGCAAAGGAGAAGCCATGGACATCTTCGAGGTCCAGCAAACCCAGACCGTGACCCGGCGGGAGGTCGCCACGCGCCTTCGGAGGCTCGCCAAGATGCTCTCCGACAGCGGCGACATCGAGGTCGATCGGGGCGGCATGCACTTCCGCGTGAGCGTGCCGGACGAGGTCCAGCTCAAGGTGGAGCTGGAGGTGGAGAGCGACGAGCGGGAACTCGAGATCGAGCTGAAGTGGTGACGTCGGCGGCGTCAGCCCGTGCGCGCCACCAGACGACCAGCGCCGCCGTGTGTGGTGAGCTGCGCGAGTGCGGTGCCGAGCAGAGCGCCGGCCAGCACGTCGGCGGGGTAGTGCACCCCGGTGTGAACGCGCGAGTAGGCGAGCAGCGCGGCGAGCGCGCGCAGCGGGACGGCTGCCGCCGGCGATACGTGACCGACGCCGGTGGCGAACGCGAAGGCGGCGGCGGAGTGTCCGGATGGAAACGAGCGCGACCTAGGCATGCGCACGTGGCGCGCGAGCGGGACGTCGCCCGCCAGGCGGTCAGGCCGTCGCCGGCGTGCGAGCGGCTTGACGGCGACATTGACCACGGTCGCGGTGAGGCCGAGCGAGGCGAACCCCTGGACTGCGGCGCGGCGGCCGGTCTTCCCCCCGCCGAGTGCGAGCAGAGCGGAGGAGGTCAAGGAGAGGCGCGAGTAGTCCGCGGCGCGCGAGAGGCGGCTCATCACGACGTCGAGCGTCGGCGTCGGTGTGCGGGCGATGGCGGCGTAAATCGCGAGATCGAGGCGTTCGGCGTCGTCGATCCAGCGACGGCATCGCCGCCGAGCGGTCACGGGGTCGGCGTCGGTGCTCGCCAAGGGGATGGAATGCTATGAAGCGGCGGCTGGCGGCCACTGTCGCGTTGGTAGTGGGAGCTGCGACGATTGTTCTCGCCGTCGCTGTCGCGGTCGGCGAGTTCCCGCGCGGCTTGGGCCTGCTCGCCTGTGTCGTGGTCGCCGGCGCGGCGGCGTGGTATGGCATGCTGAGGCGCGGGGCTGCGCGGGTGGCGGGGCTGACTGTCGCCGCCCTGGCGCTCGCCGGTGCCGCGGCGCTACTCGTCGCGGGTGGGTCGCCGTTCGTCGATCTGCTGGTCGTGGCGGGACTGCTGGTGTCACTGGCGGGAGCGCGTGCCACGCTTGCCGTCCACGTGGATCTGCCGGTCGCGTCCGCGCCGCACCAACCGGTGCTCTTCTTCAACCCGCGCTCGGGTGGTGGTAAGGCAGAGCGGTTCTCGCTCGCCACCGAGGCACGCACGCGCGGGATCGAGCCGATCGAGCTCAAGCCCGGCGACGACCTCGAGACGCTCGTCCGCGGGGCCGTGGAGCGCGGCGCCGACGGGCTCGCGATGGCCGGCGGCGACGGCTCGCAGGCGATCGTCGCGGCGCTCGCGGCCGAGCACGGGCTGCCCTACGCGTGCATCCCCGCCGGCACGCGCAACCACTTCGCGCTCGACCTTGGAGTCGATCGCGACGACGTCGTCGGCGCCCTCGACGCGTTCGTTGACGGCGGCGAGCGCACCGTCGACCTGGCCGAGGTCAACGGGCGGGTGTTCGTAAACAACGTCTCGCTCGGGCTCTACGCCGAAGCCGTCCAGCGAGAGGGCTACCGCGACGCGAAGCTCCGCACGCTGCTCGACACCGTCCCGGACATGCTGGGCCCGAGCGGCGGCGAGCTCGACCTGCGCTGGACCGGCCCCGGCGGGCACGCACACCACGCGGGTGCGATGGTGCTCGTCTCCAACAACCGCTACCGGCTAGGCCGAGCGGTCGGCTCGGGTACGCGCCCGCGCATCGACGACGGCCTGCTCGGCGTCACGGTCATCGGCGACCCTTCAGGGCGCAGCGAGGGCGGACGGCGGTTGCAGCGGCCGTGGCGCGAATGGTCGGCGCCGACCTTCGAGGTCGACGCGGACCGCCCCATCCCCGCCGGAATCGACGGCGAGGCTCTCATGCTTGAAGCGCCGCTGCGGTTTCACATCCGGCCCGGGGTCCTGCGCGTGCGAATCGCCCGCCAGCACCCCGGCGCCTCGCCGTCAGCCATGGCTCCCGAGGGCGTCTGGGCGGGCATAGTCGAGCTGGCGCGAATCGCCCGCGGCGGCCTAGAGCAACCGCCAATGTCCACGCAAAGGAGGCCCGAGTGGACCTGATGGAGATCACCGAGAAGGGACGGCTCGGCCGCAAGGAACGCCGCCGCCTGCCCGCCCGCGGCGGCCAATACGAGTCCAGTCAGGTGGGTAATCAGATGCCTTACGCGTCCCAGACAGACTCGCCGCGCCCTGAAGGCTCGACGGTGATGAGCGCTGATCGTGCACGTGCACTGGCCGAAAGGCTCCACCACGGGCAGCGCGGTCGCAGTGGGGCGCCGCTGATCGACCACGTACGCAGGGTCGCTGCAAGTGTTCCGCGGCGCGCACGCGTCGTCGCCTGGCTTCACGAGACGCTCGAACACGCCTCGATATCTGAGGAGGAGCTGCTCGCGAACGGCCTCTCGGTCGCGGAGCTGCGCGCTCTCAGGCTGCTGACCCGCGACCTGGCTTCGCGCTCGGACACGATCTACTTGGCCCATATCGAGCGACTTGCACGGGCCCGAGGACCAGGCGCCGAGATCGCCCGAAACGTGAAACGCGCTGACCTGACTGACCGAACGCTCTACCCCTCAAACCGCGCCGCCCGGTGGTCACCACCATACGAGCTCGGGCTTGAGCTCCTGCAGCGCGCAGCCGGTCTCGGGTACACGGGCGGGCCGGATCAGCACTGGGCCGCGCAGTGAGGTCGTCGTTGACATCTCTGGAACAGCGTGGGCTACCGGGAACAGAGTTCGAGCTTCGCGCCGAGCGTTTGGGCACGGCGCTGCGCGGTCTTGCCGCCCAGCTCGTCGACGAGCGCCGCAAGGTCGCCGAACTGCGGCGCGAAAACAGAGAACTCAAAGCGCAACTCGAGCGCCGACCACCTACCGAGCAGGACGGAACCCGCGAGGCCCGGCGGCATGGGTGACACCTCGGTCGAGGTCGCGCTGAGCCTGCGGGCGCGGCACGCGGAGGGCCCGCACTGGGACGCCGCGACAGCCAGCCTGTGGTGGGTGGACATCACCGCACAGCGGGTACATTGCTGGGATCCGGAGTCCTCTGAGTGCTGCTCCTGGAGCACCGCAGGACAGCCCGGTGGCGTGGTGCTCGGCGCAACGGGCGTGCCGGTGGTGGCAAGCCCGGAGGGCCTTGCGGTTCTGGACCGCAGCACAGGCGTACTGGATCTGCGGGTGCCGATCGAGCGCGACAGGCCCGAGAACCGCGCCAACGACATCAAGGTCGACAGTCGGGGAAGGGTCTGGGTCGGCACGATGGCCTTCGACAAGCAGCCGCGTAACGCGGCTTTGTACCGCGTCGACGGCGGTCGGGTGACCCGTGTGGTCGACGGGCTGACGATCTCCAATGGGCCCGCCTTTGATGAGCCGCGCGGGCGGCTCTACCTCGCCGACACGGCCCTGTGCGTCGTCGACGTGTTCGATCTGAACCCCGCGACGGGTGCCCTCACCGGCCGCCGGCGGTTCCTCGATTTCAGCCGGAGACAGCTCTGGCCGGACGGCATGACCGTCGACGATGAGGGCATGCTGTGGGTCTCCCTGGGACGAGCGGGGGCGGTGCACCGCTACCACGCCGACGGCGCTCTCGACGGCGTGGTCGAGCTGCCGACGTCGAATCCAACCTCGGTGGCGTTTGGCGGCGACGACGGTGGCGACCTCTACATAACGACGTCCTGGGACGACTGCGAGCGGCGCGCCGACGAACCGCTGGCAGGCGCGATTTTCCGTTGCCGCCCCGGGGTGACGGGCCAGACCTCGCCGCGCTACACAGAACGCCCAGAGCGAGCCGAGAAAGGCGCAGCCCCATGATCCGAGCCGTGCGACCGCTAGGTAGAGCAGCGGCTGGAACGGCTTGCGCGGCGGCCAACCCGCAGCAGACCGCGCCGACGATCACCACCCGCGGTCGCCGGCGCCTCAGCCGCTGACCTCCGCGAGCCGCTCAGCGACGATGATGCGCGCGGCCGCCTCGATAAGGGCGAGGTGGGAGAAGGCCTGGGGGAAGTTGCCGAGGTGCTGGCCGGTGCTGGTGTCGAACTCCTCGGCGTACAGGCCCAACGGGGAAGCCACGCGCAGGAGGCGCTCCATCAGGTCGCGGGCGCGCTGCTCGTCGCCGACGATCGCCAGCCCCGAGACGAGCCAGAACGAGCAGATCAGGAAGCTGCCCTCCTTGCCCGCTAGCCCATCGTCGGTCTCGTCGGTCTTGTAGCGCAGCACGAAGCCGTCCTCGGTCAGGTCGTCGGCGATCGCCTCGACGCTCTTGCGCAGAACCTCATCGTCTCCCGGCAGAAAGCCGAACAGCGCAGCTAGCAGCGTGGAGGCGTCGAGCGCATCGGTGTCGTAGTGCTGGCGCAGGACCCCGTCGCGCACGCCGTGCTCGAGAATGTCCGCCTTGATCTCGGTGGCCGTGGCGCTCCAGGTCTCCGCCAGCTGCGGGTCGCCGCGGATGTGAGCCAGCTTGGCCGCGCGGTCGAGCGCGACCCAGCACATCAACTTCGAGGAGACGTATTGCTGGGGCGCCCCGCGCGCCTCCCAGATGCCCTGGTCGGGCTCACGCCACACCTGGGTGGCGCACTCCGCCTGGGTCTGGACGATCGGCCACAGCCGCCGTGGCAGGCGCTGGCTGCGGCGGGTGTGCAGCAGGATCGAGTCGAGCGCCGCTCCGAAGACGTCGTTCTGGCGCTGGTCGAAGGCGCCGTTGCCGATTCGCACCGGGCTTGCCCCCGCGTACCCGGAGAGGTCGTCGCGGGTGGACTCGGTGAGGTCTCGGTGCCCATCGATGCCGTACATGATCTGCAGCGCGCCGTCGTTGTTGGGCTCGAGGTCGGCGATGAACTGCATGAATTCGTCGGCCTCCCAGTCCAGGTTCAGATAGTGGAGGGCCTGGAGGGTGAAGGTCGAGTCGCGGATCCACGTGAAGCGGTAGTCCCAGTTGCGCTCTCCGCCGGGCGTCTCGGGGAGGGATGTGGTCGCCGCGGCAACCGTCGCCCCGGTCGGCATGTAGGTGAGGCCCTTGATCGCGAGCGCGGAGCGCTGCACGGGATCCCGCCAGCGGTGGTCGGGCATGCGCGCCCGGCTCAGCCAGCCGCGCCAGAAGCGGCTCGTCGCCGCCATCCGCGCGTTCGCCTCGTCGATGTCCGCAGGCACCTCCAGCTCCTCGGCCCAGGACAGCGCGCAGTAGGCCTGCTCGCCCTGCTTGAGCGCATGGCGGGCGCGCACCCAGTCGCCCTCGATCCCGAGCGCCATGTCGGTCCGCAGCCTGATCGTGAGATCGGCCCCGGTTGCGTCCGCGGTATGACGGTCGTCGCCGAGCAGAGCCCAGTCGGCCGGCGTGCGCCCGTAGTCGAAGTCAGGCTCGCAGACCAGCTCGACCTCGACCTCGCCCTCGAGGCAGAGGACCGTCCGGACCAGCATGTGATTCGCGTCCTCGTCCGCCGGCGGCCGCGTGTGTGGCGTGATCTCGTCCTCGCCGCGGGTGGGCCCCATGGTCAACGCGTCGCGCACCAGGATCCAGCCGGTCGGCGTGTTCCAGGTCGTGGCGACTACGTTCGTCCCCGGCTCGTAGATGCGGGCCGTGGGCACGTTGATCCCGAACGGCGCCAGCCGGAAGCGGCCGGCCTGGCGATCGAGCAGGGTCCCGAAGACGCTCGGCGAGTCGAAGCGCGGCACGCACAGCCAGTCGATCGAGCCATCGGGCGCGATCAGGGCGCTGGTGTGGCAGTTCGACAGGAAGGCATACTCGGCGATCGGCGGGAACGGCGACGGCGCCGCCGCGCTCTGAGGCTCGCGCGCGGCTGCCCGTTGGCCGTCCGAACGTGCCGTTCTCGTCGGCTTCGGTTTGCGGGCGGACTGGGTCACGCTCATGACGCCACCCGCGGCGCGTACCAGGCACCGCCCAAGTCGCCGGGCGACGACAGCTTCGCGGGGAAGCGATGCAGGACCTGGTTTTCTGGGATCTGACCTCTGCCCGGATCGCTCGCGGCGGTCTGAGAACGAGGTCGTACCGCGGTACTCATGCGTGCCTTTCGGTCGGGTCTGCGATCGGCCGGCAAGAGCAAATCTTGGCGTCTCGTCCCCGGTGGCGCATCCCCCCATCTGGATGATTTCGGCGAGGCTCTGCGATGGAGCGCGGCGGGGCCGGCATCTAGGTTCGAGCACGTGCCCTGTTGCTTGCGTCTACCGCATGTTCTCAGTCATCCAGGGCCGCGTCGACGCCAGCGTTCCACGCCGTCCCTTCGTTCGCCCAGCTCGAGTGAGGATCGAACTGGCGCGCGACCCTGATCGCGGCGCGGCCGAGCACGTTGGCGTACGTCGGAAATGAGAAGGGGACCAGGGCGAGCTGCTCGACCTTTAGCCGGGCAGCCATCGCGATCGCCGCGAGTTGGGCGAGTTCGACGGCCCGCTCACCCACGATGTGGCAGCCGAGGATGGTGTGGTGCTCTCTTTCGGCGACGAGCTTGCAGAACCCGGTGGGGCGACCATCGATGATGGGGCGTGGCACCGAGTCGAAGCGCTCGGTCGCGACGATGACGTCATAGGTCTCGCGGGCGGTCGCCTCACTGAGCCCGATGGAGGCGTATTCGGGGTCGGTGAAGCTGCCGAGCGGGCTGACCTCCGCGGGAAGGACGTCGGCGCGCCCCAGGGTTGCATTGGTCGCGGCGAGGTACGCCTCGCGCGCGGCCTCGTGGACGACCATCAGGTGCCCGGTGACGTCTCCGGCGGCGTAGATGCCCGGGGCCGTCGTGCAGAGGCGGGAATCCACCTCGATGTAGCCGCGCGACTCGGTCTCCACTCCGGCGGCGGCGAGGTTGAGCCCGTCGGTGTTCGCGACCCAGCCGACAGCAACGACGGCAAGCGTCGCGTCGATCTGTGCTCGCTCGCCGTTCGTGGAATAGACAAGTCGCACTCCATCGGCGCACGGGTCGAAGCGCTCGATCGTTCCGGCGTGCTCGAGGATCTGCACCCCTGACTGCTGCATCGCGGTGCTCATTACTGCCGCCACCTGATCGTCCTCACTCATGAGGATCCGGGGGGCCGCCTCAAAGAGGGTGACCCGTGCTCCAAAAGCGTTGAAGATCGAGGCAACCTGGACCCCGGTCGCACCGGCGCCGATCACCAGCAGCGAGTCGGGCACGGACTCGAGGCCCCACGCATCGCTGTGGGTGCACGTCAACTCGAAACCCGGCACTGCGAGCTGCCGGGACAGGCCGCCGGTGCATAGGATGACTTTCTCGGCTCGCATCCGGGGTCCGTGGTCGCTCTCGATCACATGCGGGTCGATGAAGCGGGCGCTTCCGGCGTGCTCGTAGACAGTCACGCCGGCCCGCTGGAGGTCGTCGCGTAAGAGTGCGTGCGCGCGCACGTCGCTGGTCACCTCGCGCACGCGCGCGAGCAGACGCCGATAGTCGAGGGTGACTTCGCGGGCGCTTATTCCGTAGCGCGCGAGCTGCCTCGTTTCCCGGACCAGCCGCGCCGCGTGGGCGAGGGTCCGCACCGGCACCGGGCCGTCGTTGGCCGCCATACCCCCGAGGTCGTCGCGCGTGAGGAGCGCCGTGCGAGCTCCGAGTCGCGCGGCCCTCAGCGCGGCAACAACGCCCGCGGGCCCGCCGCCGATCACGGTTACATCGAGGTCGTCTGCGGGTTCGGAAGGCATGTCGCGGTCCCCGCGAAGACGCAGCGGGGTGGCTAAGACCGCGCGCACGTTCGCGGAAGGTGTCAAAGCGTAACCGCCCTAGGTTGACGCGCCCCGACTTCATGCCATCGGGATGAGGCGGACCGACAGGCCCCCGCCTACAGTACGAGCGCAACTCTGCTTGAAGGCCCCTGACCTCCGACCACAGCGGCCTCGAAGGAGGAACGCAGTGTCAGCGCTGGGCAGCCCGCTCCACCAGCGAAGCTCAATGAGCAAGGCCCAGTAGTCGTGCGCAAGTGGCTGCCGATGCTGATCCTGGCTTCGGCCCAGTTCATCATGGTGCTCGACTCGAGCGTGATGAACGTGGCGATCTCGCAGATCGTCGAAGACCTCGACACGACGATCCAGGGCGTGCAGACGGCGATCACGCTCTACACGCTCGTGATGGCGGCGTTCATGCTGCTGGGCGCGAAGCTCGGCGACATCCTGGGCCGCAACCAGGCGTTCGCGATCGGGCTAGCGATCTACGGGCTGGGGTCGCTGACGACGGCACTGAGCCCCAACCTCACCGTATTGCTGGTCGGTTGGTCGGGAGTCGAGGGATTCGGTGCCGTGCTCGTCGTGCCCGCGATCGCGGCGCTCACCGCCGCGAATTACGAAGGCCGCGACCGCGCGTTGGCGTACGCGTTGCTCGGTGGGATCGCCGCCGTCGCGATCGCCGCCGGCCCACTGATCGGCGGCTGGGTGACGACCGAGTTCACGTGGCGCTACGTGTTCGCCGCCGAGACCGTGGTCGTAATCGGCATCCTGCTCCTGAGGGGACAGATCGCGTCGGCGCCCCGAGCCGAGCGACGTCCACAGCTCGACATCGTGGGCGTGATCCTTTCCTCAGCCGGGTTGGGACTCGCCGTGTTCGCGATCCTCCGCAGCAGCGTGTGGGGCTTCGTCCAGCCGCGCGCGGCGCCGACGATCAACGGCACCGAGATCACGCCATTGGGGTTCTCCGTGGTGCCGTTCATGGTGCTCGCCGGTCTCGCGCTGCTCTGGGCGTTCGTCGCCTGGGAACGGCGGCGTGCCGGTCAGGGCCGAGACGTGCTGCTCAACACGGCGCTGCTGCGCATCTCGCAGCTGCGGGCGGGACTATCGACACTGGTCGGGCAGCAGCTCGTCCTGATGGGGACATTCTTCGTCATACCGGTGTACCTGCAGGTCGTGCTGGGGTTCGACGCCTTCGAGACCGGGAAACGCCTGCTGCCGCTCTCCCTTGCGATGCTCGTCTTCGCGCTGCTGGGGCCCCGGATCGCCGGACGTCGCTCACCGCGCACAGTCGCGCAGATCGGGCTGGTCGGAGTCAGCATCGGCGCGCTCGTGATGCTCGGGACGCTCGACGTCACCCTCAACGACCCCGGCTTCAAGATCGCACTCGGCCTCATCGGCGCCGGCGCAGGCCTGCTCGCATCCCAGCTCGGGAACGTCATCATGTCCGCCGTCGCGCCCACCCAAACGAGCGAAGCCGGCGGACTCCAAGGCACCGCGCAGAACCTCGGGTCCTCGCTCGGGACGGCGATCATCGGAGCGGTCCTGATCGCGGCACTCGCCACAGGCTTCAGCGAACGCATCAGCGACAACCCCGAGATCCCGCAGGCCGCGCGGGAGACGATCGTCGCGAACACAGAGGAGGGAATCGACATCGTGCCCGTCTCGGACGTCGAGAGTGCGGCCATTGAGGGTGGGCTCAGCCCGGATCAGGCCCGCGCGGTCGCCGACGACTACGGCGAAGCGCAACTCGACGCGCTGCGGCTCTCACTCGGCGCCGTGGCGCTCGCGGCGCTGCTATCGCTACCGCTCACCCGGCGCTTGCCGACTGACGCGCTAACGGACACCGCCAACGGCGCCGCAGAGCCGCTGGCGGTCGCTCAGGCCTAGGCCGGCCTCCAATTGCGGAGCAGATCAGTCCACACTTGCTGACGAGGCCAGGCCTCCTCTCTCGGCGCTCAGTGGACCAGGGCCTTGAGGCCGACCAGGAAGGCACCGACGAGAGCGACAGCGGTTGCCTGGACCAGGGCCCTAAGCGTTCCCACCTCGGCGAGACGGGCGGCCCAGAAGCCGTAGAAGGCAGCGAGGGCCAAGCCGGACCACTTGGCGACCGTGAACGCAGTCTCGACCTCCATGGCTCCCGCGACGGACAGCAGGAAGTAGACGGCGGGGAAGCCACTCCCAAAGGCCACCGCGATTGCGCCCCTCGTGATCTCGCGCACGTGCGCGCGGTCGACGCGATGCCGGCTGCGGACTTCGGCCCCGAGGATGTCGCTATAGAGCTCGGCGAGTCCGACGGCGACGGCGGTGCCAAGGAGCGTGGCGACCATCACGGCTGGGCGGGGATGCTCGTGCTCTAGGGCCACGACCAGCGCGATCCCGATGATCGTGCCGTAGATGACGCGCGAGACTCGGTTCGATCCGACGTAACGCTCGACGACGCGCAGCATCGGCCAAGTATCCTGCGGCGCGCCGCGCTAGGT
The DNA here is from genome assembly GCA_963765135.1 of uncultured Thermoleophilaceae bacterium. Lineage (GTDB taxonomy): Bacteria > Actinomycetota > Thermoleophilia > Solirubrobacterales > Thermoleophilaceae > JACVRW01. The sequence goes on along the minus strand of CAVXUX010000002.1, from coordinate 1,108,700 downwards.
CTCGCTCCCGCCGGGGTCCCGGCGGTTTCCCGCGCGGGTGAGGGCGCCGGGGTGCTGGCCGTCGCGGCCGACACTATTCGCGGCGGGCCGACGATCAGGCGCTTCTCGGGATATCGATCGCCATGTTCTTCGATGACCACGGTCCGCCGCATTTTCATGCGCGGCATTCGGAGGGCAGCGCGAAGGTTCGGATCGACACGCTCGAGGCCATCGACAGCAGTTTGGGGCGCCGACGGCTGCAATTCGTTGCTCGCCTGGGCGGAGCTGCATCAGGACGAACCGGCGAGAACTGGAAGCGCGCACCAGCCGGTGAGACACCTGTGCTGATCGAACCGCTCCGATGATTGGCTTGACTCCCGACATCACCGAGGCCGTCGCCATTCGCCACGGTGTGTTCTGCCTTGTCTTCGCCGATGGGCTGACGGGCGAGGTCGAGGTGCTCGACCGGATGCGCGGACCCGTATTCGATCAGGCCCGCACATCCGATGGCTTCTCGAAGGTGAGCGTCGATCGTGAGCCCGGAACTGTGACTTGGCCTGGCGGCGCCGACCTCGCGCCCGACACGCTCTACGAGCGAGTCCGTACCGGCACTTGGCCGGAACAAGACGTCGCCGCCTGACCACGTCCCCCCCGTGACGCCGTGACTATTGCGCTCGGTGTCCATTCGGTGTCTAAACCCACGCCAATTGAGCCGCATTCGTTGAATCGTGGCTCGCCCAGTCTGGCGATGAGACTGGTCATTTTGCAGGCACTTCAGTCCCGAACCGTGCGGCGAGCTGCTGCTTGCCATGCAGAAGGTCGTGGGTTCGAATCCCATCAGCCGCTTGAGAAAGGCCTGGATTTGCTGGCCCTCTCACGTCTCGTTCGTGTCGCAGCCCGACGCCGCGACCGAGCTCATCCTTCAGGCCGTCGAGGCGACCATGCCCGCTGCGAGTCGCACCTAGCAGTCCCACACATACCGTGACGTCCCGGCTTCCGCTCGGGACGATCAGCGCGGCACCCGGCTATCGCAGCGAGGCAAACGGGAGGCGTGAAGGAGATGGGGATCGCGCTGCGCCCCACGGATGCTGCGACGCATCTTAATAGTCTCAGGTCGTCCAGGACCCCCAGCCTGGCCCTTCATCGCCAGATGTCTCCGCATTGCGCAAGCTTCGCGGAGAGCGCGAGGTCGAGCAGGTCCGCTGCACTCATGCGCCCGCCAGGAAGGCATCGACGTCGGCGGCGAACTCGGCGTGGTGTTGGAAGAGGAAGCCGTGCGCTGCGTCCGGGTAGATCTTCAGTCGCGCCCCGGGGATCAAGCCGGCCAGCAGATAGGAATAGCGCGGCAGGATCATGGGGTCGCTGTCGCCGTTGGCCACGAAGACAGGCTTGTCGATCGCCGAGACGCGCTCGAGCAGCGAGTGGTTCGGCTGTCCCCAGGCGCACACGGCGTCGTACTGCGCCAGCCGGGTCTGCCAACTGGTCGGCGCGTCGCGGTCGGCCGTGCGTGCCCCGAACACGCGGCCGGCCACCTGCTGCCCCGCCGCACGGCTCGCCTCCGAGTTCGTGAAGAAGACGCCCAGGTACTCGGCGGCTGACGTCTCGGGCTTCCCCACGGCACCGATTACCTCAGGCGCCCAGCCGTGCATTCCGCTCGCTCCCTGCGGAGCGGAAGAGGCGAGCACAAGGTTGCGCACGATCGAAGGGCGAACGAGCGCGACCTCCTGGGCCACGAAGCTGCCGAGCGAGAACCCGAGCAGATCGACCTCGCCAACTCCCAGGGCGTCGATGAAGTCGATCGCGTCGAGCGCCATCTGCGCGACCGTGCTCGGTGTCGTCCCACTCGAGGCGGCGACCCCCCGGTTGTCGAAGGTGATCACCCGACGGCCGCGGGCCAGCGCATCGATGAGCGCGGGATCCCAGTTGTCGAGGTTGCCGCGAAAGTGCTGCAACAGCACCAGCGGGGTCGCCTCAGACGCGCCCACGGTGCGGTAGGCGTAGTCGACGCCGTTAGCGGCACTGAGCACCTGGTTCTCAGCGTCAACGTACGTCGCGACCGATCCGGTATCGGACACCTGCTCTGCCTCAGGCCGTGACCGCGCCGCCGAGCCGCTGGAAGCCGCCGGTGACCCAATCGACGATGAGCCGGCCGTACTCGTCGGGCGCTTGCTCCCACGCAAAGTGGCCGGCATCCAATGGATGGATCTCGCTGTTGGGCAGCAGCTCGGCGAGGTACTCGTTGTTCGACCACGGCACCAAGTCGTCCTCGCGTCCGGCGACGATCTGAGCGGGCGTGGTGATCGTAGGCAACAGGTCGCGTAGCACCGGGTTCTGCTCGGGGTAGTGGCGGACAAAGCGAGCGGACTCGGCAAAGCGCCCGAGGTCGTAGGCGCTGACGTAGTCCTCATGGACGTCGGGTTCGCTGTCCGCACCGGCCGCGGGCTCGACCGCGAACCCGATGTTGGTTCGGGCATCCAGCTGTCGGACGTCATCGAGGCTCGGAGCCTCGATCACGTCCTTGAGCGCGCCGCCGGCCTCGATCGGATCGCGCACCGCGCCCCCGCCGATGGTCAAGCTCGTGACGCGGTCCGGAGAGTTCGCCGCCAAGAACAACGCAGCTGCCGTGCCCACATCCGGACCGACCACGTGCGGCGCGCCCAGGCCCCATTCCTCGATCAGGCGCGCCAGGAACGTGCCCATCGCATCCGGTGCGATCAGCTCCGGGCGACCGTCTGAGTGGCCAAAGCCCGGCAGGTCGATCGCGACCACGTGCGCCGTCCCCGACACTCGGGCCCAGATCCTTCGGAACGCCCAGAGGCTTTCCGGCCATGGGCTCAGCATCAGCACGGTCGCTGCCGACGAGTCCGCCTGGTTGTCAGCGAACCGAATCCGCACCCCGTCGCAGACGCGAAAGAGCGGAGAGATGGGCGAATACCGTGCTGCCTCGTTCACCGATGCGCTCCGTTCGGGTGCGCGATGACGACTGTCATCGCTTGCGGCGGACCCTAGCAGACCCGATGACGACCGTCATCGGGTCCGGATACTCTGTTCTCATGGCCGCCGGCCAAGAGACCTCGCCGACGACGGGAGACGGCAAGCAGCAGCCCGCCCGTGACCGCATCGTGCGCAGCGCGGCCGCGCTGGTTCGCGAGCGCGGTGTTCACGGCGTCGGCCTCCGCCAGATCGTTGAGCATGCCGACGGCCCCCGCGGGTCCCTCCAGCGTTACTTCCCGGGCGGGAAGACGCAGCTCATCACCGAGGCCCTTAACCTGGCCGGCGCCGAGGTGCTGGACCACACCGAGTCAGGGCTCATCGAGGCCGCCACGCTGGCCGACGCGATCCACGCAATCTTCGCCCCTTGGCGCCAAGTGCTCGTCGAGAGCAACTTCACGATGGGATGCCCCCTCGCCGCGACCGTCATAGATGCCTCCGGAGACGACCGGCTACGGCAAGCGGCTCGCGCTCTCCTCGATCAGTGGCGCGACTCGGTACGCGCCGCCTTGGTCAAATTCGGCGTCCACGAGTCAACCGCACAGGACGATGCCTCCGTACTCCTCGCAGCTCTCGAGGGCGCGCTTATCCTGAGCCGCGCAAACCAAAGCACCCAGCCACTCGACACGGTGCAGCGGTTCTTCACCAACTCGCTGACGCAGACCGCAGACCACCCCGCCGCTCCCCCGCCGTAGCCGGGTTTACGGCACGGGCAGCTAACCGGACCCGAAGGTCGGCAGGGATCAGTCCCGCTTTCCGCGCCCGAGGTCACATCCGCTCATCTACGGCCGCCACGGCGATGACTACCTGGTCGTCGCGTCCAAGGGCGGGGGTCCACAGCACCCCGCGTGGTACCTCAACCTCGTCGCGAACCCGGACGTCGAGATCCAGGTCATGGCCGACCGAATGAGCGCTCGCGCGCGGACCGCGACGCCCGAGGAGAAGGCCGAGTTGTGGTCGATCATGACAAGGGAGTGGCCCGACTACGACCGCTACCAGGAGAAGGCGGATCGTCAGATCCCGGTCGTCGTCCTCGAACCCCGGCCACCGCGGTAGCGGTGGTCGCCTTCTGAGGTAGCGACGGGACTCGACCCCGCGGACTGTTTGCAGGCCGACTGTTATTCGTCCGAACCGAAGTCCTACGGTGGCCCGTGAGGTGGCTACTCGGTGAGGAACTCGATCCCGTAGCGGGGCGCGGCCGCGGCGTAGCGCGCGGCGACCTCGTCGAGATTGTCCGGGATGTCGGCCGTCGGGTCCAGCGTCGGCTGCAGCGTTTCCTGAAAGAAGTTCTCGATCCCGGCCGGTGTGAAGGTCAAGATCATGCGCATCGGGTCGGTGCCCTGGTTTTGAAACCGGTGCACGGTGCCGCGCGGCACGTTGATGAAGTCGCCGACGCCTGCCGTGATCCATTCGTCAGCGAGCAGAAGGCGGCATTCACCCTCGAGGACGTAGAACGTCTCGTCCTCGTGGCGGTGGATGTGCGGCGGGGGGCCGCCGCCGGGCGCAACGATCGCCTCCATCGCGAAGTACGCGCCGCCGGTTTCGGCGCCGGTGACGAGGAACCGGTAGACGTCGCCCGGTCCCAGGTAGGTCGCGCCGGTTCCGGCGGGGCGGTGCAACGGCGACTGGTCGGTGGTGGAGCCGGGCACGTGTCGTGCGGGCGTCCTGTCGTCGGTTGTCATGGGCTGAGCATGCCGCCGCCAAGCGGCCACGCCCATGCCCGTTCGCTACCGCCGAACGGACCGGGCGATCCGCTCGCCGGCGCCGGCGAGCGCGCGCGTGTACTCGTCGCGCCGGGCCTGGAACCGGTCACGCGGGGCGCACAGCGCGAGGGCAGCGGTCGCCGGCCCGTCGCTTGTGCGTACCGGAGCGGCGGCGCAATCCACCCCGTCAAGGGCGCGCTGAGCCCCGACCGCGTAGCCGCGTCGGCGCGTGCGCTCGAGCTCGTCGGGTTCGAGCCCGCTGCCGGCGCCGCCTCGCTCCGCGAGCAGTACCGCGCCCGGCGGCGTCAGCTGCGCGGCAACAGGCTCCGCCGGTGCGGCCACACCGCCGGGCGGGCGCTCACTGGCGACGTACAGCACGCGCCCGCGCTCCAATGCCGTGATGTGGACCGTCTCGCCGAAGTGGCTCGCCAGCCGGCGCGCCGTCGGCGTGATTTCCTCGCGGTGCCCGCTCGTGGCCAGTTTCGTCCGCGCGAGTTCCAACGTTCGCCAGCCGAGCCGGTAGCGCCCGCACGGCAGCCGCTCCGTCAGCCCGACGCTGGTCAGCTCTCCCAGCAGCGCGTGCGCGGTGGACTTGGCGATGCTCAGCTCATCTGCCACCTCTGTCGGCCCCCAATCCGGCCGCTCGACCGAGAACAGATCGAGCACCAAGGCCGCCTTGTGGACGCTTGCGGGCATGGAAGAAGACTAGCTCCGCCTCTCGAGGGCGTGGTCCGCCGAGCCGTGAGCGCCTAGAGCGCGAGCATCGCCGCGGCGACTTCACTGGCGGCCGCATCGGGGATCGCCGTCGCGGCCCGTTCGAGCACGAGCAGCCGTGCATCGGGGATCTCGCGCGCGAGCGCTTCGCCGTTGCCGACGGGGAAGAACGGATCGCGGCGACCGTGCACCACCAGCGCCGGTATCGCGAGCTCGGACAGGCGCTCGCGCCAGCGCGGCTTGCAGTTGAGCTTGGAGAACACCATGGCCAGCTGGTTGGCCATCTGGACCGCGGGCTGCGTGCCCGGCGTGCGGTCCCAGATGCGCTCGGCGGTCGCGCGAGCGGCGGCGGGGTCGTCGCCGAGGATCTCCGCGCGAGCGGCGGCGAACTCCCCCACGGCGGCGCGGTCGGACCAGTCGGGCATCGAGCGCGAGAACAGCCGGTCCATCGTCGCCGCGTCATGGTCAGGCAAATCGTCGTCGAGCCGGCCTGGAGCGACGGGTCGCGTTCCGGCGAGGGTGAGCGCCGAGAACGCGTCCCGGTCGTCGAGCGCGGCGACCTGGGCGACCATCCCGCCCACGCCGATGCCCGCCAGGTGCGCCGGCCGGTCGTCGAGTTCGCGGGCGAGCGCCGCGGCGTCGGCTGCGAGATCGCGCAGCGTGTACGTCGGAGCCTTGCGATCGACGGTGGTCGACGCGCCGGAATCGCGCAGGTCGTACCGCACGACGTGGCGCCCGCCGCGCGCGAGCGCCTCGCAGAGCGCGTCGGGCCAGGAGAGCATGGTCGTGCCGCCCGCGAGCAGAACGAGCGGCGCCGCCGCGTCGCCGAAGTGCTCGACCCCGAGCGTGACGCCGTCCGCATCGACCGTCGCCATCACGCCTCCTCCGTCGCGACGACGCCGCCGGACGTGCGGATCGAGTGGACCGTCGGATGCATGGTCAACCTCCAAGGTGGTGTCGTGAACCGTGGCGCGGGGACGGCGCGAGGGGCGGTTCAGGAGAGCGCGGCTCAACTGAAATGCTCACTCGACGAACTGGTAGTCGGTTGCGATCCGGCCGTCGGCGGCGAGGATCACGAACTCGAGGCCGGCGCCGAGCACCTCGCCATCCGGTGAAACTCCTTCCCAGCGCCAAGTGACCACATCCCCAAGGCGTTTCGCGCCGCCCCGCGACCGAAAAGACATCTGGCCGGTCGCCACGAAATCCTCGTAGGCTGAGGTCACCCTCGCGTCGAGTTCGTCGTGGCCGCGCACCTGCCAGGTCGGGTTGACGGCCCGCTCAGCGGCGGCCTCGTAGACCTCCTGCGTGGGCTGGAGGATGTGAATCGCATCCTCGCTCCAGAGATCGGCGATCGCCTTGCGGCGGCGGTCGGCATCCGGCTCCATCCAGACCGCCGTGTAGCGCTCGGCGAGCTCGTTCGGATCATTGACATTCATTCGAACCTCCACTGTGTCGGTCATCGGTTACCTCCGTTGATCGTGCGGTTGCTTCGCCGCCAACGGTCCCGAAGGAAGGCGCACGCGTCCATTACCTCTTGTGTAACGCCGGGCTTTACACGGCGGGTAATGGAACCTGAGCGGACGCCCCGCTACCTTCAATCGGGTGGTCGTCCAGACCGAGCAGGAGCCCCAGACCGCGGGCGAGTTGATCCGTTTCTGGCGCGGGCGACGCGGCCTCAGCCAACTCGCGCTGTCCCTGGACGCGAACGTCTCGACCAAGCACCTGAGCTTCGTCGAGACCGGCCGGTCCAGCCCGAGTCGCCAGCTCCTCGTGCACCTGGCCCAGCACCTCGACTTGCCGATCGCCGAGCGCAACCGCCTGCTGCTCGCAGGGGGCTTCGCTCCTCCCTATCTGGAGCAGCCCTACGACGGCGAGGTCATGCAGCCCCTGCGGGAGTCGCTGAGCAGGCTGCTGGAGGCGTACGAGCCGAACCCGGCATTGATCGTCGATGGGCTCTGGAACCTGATCGAGTCCAATCGAGCCGCGTCGCTCCTCTGGGACGGGGTCGACCCCGAGCTGCTCGAGCCACCGATCAACATGCTCCGCCTCGGCGTTCACCCCGGCGGCCTGCCGAAGATCTCGTCGATGACCGCCGCGTGTAACGCGCCGCTGATTCACCGGCTGAAGCGGAGGAGCCGCGAGGACGCCGATCCGGCCCTCGGCCACCTGATCGAGGAGGTCGAGTCCTATCTCCCGGACGATCCGCCGGCCGGCCACGCGACCCAGCCCGTGGTCTCACTGAACCTGCGTACGCCCCTCGGCGAGGTCAGCCTCTTCACCGTGATCGCCACCCTCGGAGCCCCGCTCGACGTCACGGCGGCGAACCTCGCGATCGAGACCTTCCTCCCGATGGACCCCAAGAGCGCAGCGCGCCTCGCCGAGCTCAGCACGGCCCGATCTGCCTGAGCATGCGCCCTCCTAGCGGGGAGAGTGCGAGCGGGCTCTCCTTTCGCGCCGGGGGGAGATGCCTAATAGGGTGAACCGGTGCTGAATCAGGTCGCCGACGGCGTCTGGGTCCGGCAGAGCGAGTGGGTCTGGACCAATTCCATCGCGGTGCGCGGAGAGGATGGTTTGATCCTGATCGATCCCGGCATCGATGGCTCCGAGTTGAACCAGCTCGCCGATGACGTGGACCGGCTCGGCCTCCCGGTGGTCGCCGGGTTCTCCACCCATCCCCACTGGGACCACCTGCTCTGGCATCCCCGGTTCGGCGACGTGCCGCGCTACGCCACCCCCGCCGGCGCCCACGCTGCCAGCGAAGCCCGAGAGCGGGCCCAGAAGATGGCCGCGGAGAGCGCGTCGGGCATCCCTCTCGAGCTGATCGGGCTCGTCGCCCCGCTGCCCGCGGACGGCGGACCCGTGCCGGGCGAGATCATCGAGCATCAGGCGCATGCCATCGGCCACGCCGCGATCCTCCTCGCGGATCGTGGCGTCCTGCTCGCCGGCGACATGCTCTCCGACGTCCTGATCCCGCTCTTCGACCCTCGCCAGTCCGATCAGGTGGGCGCCTACGAGACGGCACTCGACCGGCTGGGTGAGGCCGCCAGCCACGTCGATGTCGTGGTCCCCGGCCACGGCGCCGTTGCCGAGGGTCCCGAGGTGGCGGCCCGCCTCGCCGCCGAGCATTCCTACATCGACGCGCTGCGGCGAGGAGAGGAACCTGCAGACGCGCGTCTGGCCGGATGCGGACTGGCTCTCCGGCCCCCACCAATCGAACCTGGAGCAGGCCCGAGGGCGGTAGGACCCGACGTCCTGCTGCGCGAGGACGCGCAGCGGCGTGGCTTTGCGGCCGTGGCCGTTTACGGGCCGCGAGGATGAGGTGCTGGCGTGTGTCCGGCCGATGCGTGAGTATCTCGGGCGGACTCATGAGCGATCGAGGGAGATGGGCATAGATGCTGATAGCGGCTGACTATCCGTTCATGGACGTTCTCTGGTCGATGATCATCTTCTTCTTCTGGGTGATCTGGATCTGGATCGTCGTCACCGTGCTGGTCGACATATTCCGTCGCGACGACATCGGCGGGTGGGCCAAGGCGGCCTGGGTGATCTTCGTGGTCATCCTGCCCTGGCTCGGCGTGCTGATCTACTTGATCGCTCAGCACGACGGGATGCGCGAGCGCCGCATCAAGGAGGTCCAAGGTCAGCAGCAGGCGTTCGATCAATACGTGCGCGAAACTGCAGGCGGGTCAGCCGCCGAGATCGCCCAGGCCAAGCAGCTGCTCGACTCGGGGGCAATCACCCAGGACGAGTTCGCCGCGATCAAGGCGAAGGCTCTCGCCTAGCCACAGACCCACTCGGACACGCCAGCCCTAGCCTCCCGTGGCGCGGCTCGTGAGTGCGCTAACGTCGCCTCGATGGTCCTGCTCAGCCAGCTGATCCGGACGGCGGCCATCACGGGACGTACCGACAATCTGGCCGAGTGGTTCGCTGGGCGTCAAGGCGGGCGCTGGGCCGAGCAGATGGTCCGGTCCGCCGTTCCGCCAGCAGGCGCACCCCACCCTGGGGCCCCGCCGCACGCCCCGGAGACTTCCCTCAGCGGTCCGGACCCCGCCGAGACGCTCCGGGAAGTGACGGAACTGCACCAGCGCGGCGTCCTCACCGACGCCGAATTCGAGGGTCTTCGCGCCCGCCTGCGCGTCTGAGCCGAATCCGCTCACGACATGGGGCTGCGGGGGATCTAGGTGCTGTCGTCGCGGATGACGAGCACCGGCCGGTCACAATGCTCGACCACCTTCCGCGAAACGCTTCCGAGCAGGCGCGGGCGCAGCCCTGAGATGCCATGCGAGCCGACCACGACGACGGCCGCGCCGCGCTCCCGCGCGATGCCGAGCAGCGTCTCTGCCACGTCGACCTCGTCCGGCACGGCTTGCGGCTCCGCAACCAGCCCGAGAGAGCGAGCGAACTCAGCTCCGTCGCCGGCCACAGTCGAGGCGTGCTCACGCTCGGCGTGATCGACCGCCTCGACGGTCTCCAGATCCGGGGGCAGACCACCCACCCCGATGGTGTCGGGTAGGCCCATCGGTACCGCCGCAAGCCCTGGCTCCCAGACCGTCGCGAGCACAGCCGGACGCCCGGCGAAGAGCTCGGCGGCGTGCCGAACGGCGGCCCGGGCAACCTCCGAACCGTCGTAGCCGATCAGGACCGGTGCCGCGGGGACCGCCATGCCCCGACGAGCCTACAGCGATCCCAAGCCCGGGAGCTTCAGCTGGCCGGAACAGCATCTCCGCTCGGGACGGTCCCGACCAGTCGGGACCGCTACTCCAGGAACTCGTCGCTTTGGGTCAGCAGCCCGAACAGGACAAGGAAGTCGATCGTCAGCACCGCGATCGCCCACAACGGGAAGACGAACATGACGATGACGGTCAACATCGCGCTCAGGCCCGCGAAGCCAACGCCGAGCCAGAGCCCCCATGCGTCGCGCCGGAAGATCAGCACACCGGTGAAGATCTGCGCGAGCCCGATGAGCAACCAGAACCAGCCCCAAGCGGTCAGGTCGATCCCGTAGAGCACGTCCTTGGCCTGCGAGGCGAGCGTGTCATCGTCGGACAGCGCCGCGATCCCGCTCAACGCGTTGTAGCCCCCCGCGAGCACCGCCATGACCCCCGCGAAGGTGATCCAGCCAGACCGCTTTGCGACGTTCTCTGCCACTTGAGTCTCCTTGCCTCTGCGTCCGTGTTGGGAGCGCGACTGTACGGACGTCGCGTAGGAAAAGCTCGTTCTGCAAAAGGAGTTGCGCGACCTAGGGCGGCCGCCGCCGGAGCCGGGAAACAGACCACTTTCGGGTTGGGTGCTTTGCCGCCTGCGCCGCGGCTCGTTGCGTCTTCTGCTCGGCAACCTTGACCTTTGCGTCGGCGTAGGACGTTTCGACGAGCTCCCTGCCACCGGCCCAGCCGAACGCCCAGACCACGAGCGCAACCGCGAAGGCGATGTTCCACGCGGTAACGGCAAGCTGCTGGCCGAGCGAGTATGCGGTGGCGGTGGCCGCGTCGGTCACGCCGCCGAGGGCGGCGACGTTGGTGGCCTGGTTGACGCCGACGCCGCCGGGCGTGACCGAGACCACGTTGGCGATCGAGTTGCCGCCCATCACCGACATGATCGTGTGGAACGTGACCGTGATCCCGTAGCCGGCCAGGAACACGGCGATCACGCCGAGCTTGGCCAGCCACGCGCCGAACGACGGCAGGACAACACGCACGAAGTACTCGCGCGGGCGCGCCAGGATCGCGCCGCCCTGCTTGGCCCTCTCGATCAAGCCGGGCAGCTTGCGCCGGAAGATGCGCACGAGCGCGGCGATCAGCAGCACGGCGCAGGCGCCGGTCGCGAGCGTCAGACCGGGGTGGTCGTGCGGCAGCTCGAACTGACGCTCGACCGTGCCCGGCACGGACGCGAACAGGTACACGTAGACGAACGCGCCGGCGAGCGTGAAGAAGATCTTCTGCACGAGCATCCCGCCCAGGACCCCCGGGAGACTCGCGCCGAGGATGATCGCGATGAACATCAGCAACATCACGAACGTGCCGATGTTGGCCGGCAGGAAGCCGTTCAGCGCGACCCCGGTCGCGTAGGCGGCGAGCACCTGTCGGTATGGCGCCGGCGCGTCCGGATATGCGGCGCGCAGGATGAAGTACCAGCCCAGCGCCGTCAGCATGGTCTGCAGCGTCTGCAGCGACCAGCCGGCTGCGAGGTACCCCAACCCGATGCCCGTGAGGGCATCCCACAGACGCTCGAACCAGCCGACCACGTCGACACCGAACAGCCCGAGCACGGCGACCACCACCGCGGTCCCCGCCAACCACGCCAGCACCTTGACCAAGCGGCGCCCGCGCGACGGGTCCCCGAACGGCAACCACCGCAGGCGAGCCGGCCGCGGCGTAGCCGGCGGCTCGGCGGTCACCATCTCGTCTGATTGATTCATCGTGGTCCCGCCGCCGAGCATTCGCACCGTGAGCGAGCTCCGAACCCGCTCCGAGAGGCTGCTGCGCCGGTCATTGCGGTCCGCGGATCTCGCGCATTCGGATTGCGGCCGACCCCCGAGGGTAGGAGACTCCTCCAATGAGGCATCGGCTGGCATACATCCTTGCGACGGCCGCCCTGGTGGCTGCTGGCTGCGGTGAGTCAGACGAGGACAAGGCCAAGACGCAGGTCTGCGACGCGCGGGCGGACCTGAAGGAACAGGTCGACGAGCTCGGCAACCTGTCCCTCGCGAACGCGACCGTGGATGGCGTCAAGGGCAACCTCGACGCCATCAAGAACGACCTGCAGACGATGACTGACGCGCAGGGCGACCTCGACGACACGCGCAAGGAGGAGGTCGAGCAGGCCACGCAGCAGTTCACATCGGAGGTGAACTCGATCGTCACCAGCCTCGGCTCGACGACGTCACTCAACTCTGCCGCGAACCAACTCGAGGCGGCGTTCCAGGAGCTCGCGACAAGCTACGAGAAGACGTTGAGCAAGATCGACTGCGGATAACGGAAGTCGCGGCAGCGGGAGGGCTCAGGTCCACCGCATTTTCATCGGCCACAAGTCGCGGGAGCGCAAGGCTGGCGCGTCGGCCGGTTAGGCCGCTTCGCGGTCGGTGGCTTGCATGGAAAGCAGTATGCCGTCGTCGCGCTCATCGCGCCCGTTGAATCCCTGGTCAACCCCCGGGGCAGAGTGTTCCCGTCCCGGCCACGCCGACGGCAAGACGGTCATCACAATGGGAACCCCCGAACCTGTGAGGTCGAGATGACCCTTGGCGAAAACGCCGCCAACAGCGCAGTCGGTGCACTCGAGTCGGTCGAAGCGGTCGACGCGGCCGCGCTCAAGCTTGCCGGGGCGGTGACCAATGCCATCCCCGTCGGTGCGCCGCGGGACGCGCTATCCGGCACGTGGCTCGGCCACGCGCTCCATCCGGCGCTGACGGATGTGGTCATCGGGTCGTTCTTCAGTGCGACGCTGCTCGACCTGCTCGGCGGCGACGACACCGGCCGCGCGAGCGAGCGTCTCATCGAGATCGGTCTCGTGACCTCCGCGCCGACGGTCGCCAGCGGCCTGAGCGATTGGGCCTTGACCGTCTACGGCGACCGCCGGGCCCGCCCGGTTGGGCTGGCACACGCGAGCGCGAACCTGACCGCGGCCACGCTGTACGCGGCCTCGCTCGCCGCGCGGCGCCGGGGCGCCCCGGGCCGGGGCAAGCTGCTCGGCGCCGCTGGCGGCGCGGTGCTCTCGGTCGGTGCCTTCCTCGGCGGTCACCTCTCGTTCACGCGCGGAGTCGGTGTCAATGCGACGACGTTCGACGAGGGGCCCCGCGACTGGACGACGGTCGAGGCGGGCGAGCTTGAGGATGGCCAGCCGACCAGCGCGATGGCGGGCGACACGCCCGTTCTGCTGCTCAGACACAACGGTCACCTGCACGCGCTGCACGATCGCTGCTCGCATCGCGGCTGCCTGCTCAGCAGCGGTGAGGTCGAGGGCGAGTCCATCACCTGCCCCTGCCACGGCTCGCGCTTCGACCTTCGCAACGGCTCGATCGAACGCGGCCCGGCGACGGCGCCGCAACCCGTATTCGAGACCCGCGACCGCGAGGGCGGGATCGAGGTGAGGCTACCCGCGCCCGCTTAACTCGCTAGTCGCATGGCCAGACGGCTGAAGCGGCGCGGTCGAGATGGGGCCCTTGACTTTGACACCCTGTGAGGCCGTAGCATCCGTTCGGCATGTCGCGATTGTCCACTCCGCTTCGTCGATGAGTCCTCCGGCGACCCTTCTCATGTGGTTTCAGCTGCGTTCGCCGGAGCTGGCCGAGGACTTTGAGCGTCTGATGACGGAGGATCGCGACATCGTCCGCGGGTCGCTGGACACGATCTCGGATTGGCGGCTTACGCGGCCGGCGGACGTGCCCGGACAGGCCATCGGTCAAGCTGATTACGTGCTGATCGCCGAGATCGTCCAAGTGGAGCGCTTCGAGCAACAGGCGAGCGAACACGTCCAACGCTTGACGGACGACTTGGCGCATCTCGTCTCGAGCCGGGGGATGCTCGTCGTGCGTCCCGTCCTTTGAAATCCGCGGTTTGTGGACGACGATCAGGCCCGCCCTCGCCGGCTGCTGCTTGGACGATGAGGAGGAGTCCGCCGGTCGCACTGGGGAAGATTGGTGCGTGCCTGACCGCGCCGCGCCGACGAAAGAGCCACTCCCCGTGCCGGAGAAGGTCAGCGATCAGATCGAGCGCTGGCTGGCAAGCGAGGGCGACAAGACGCTCGGCGGCCTGATCGACGTCTTCCAGGAAAAGAGCTTCGCGCTGACCTTCATCCTCCTGCTCGGCGTTCCGGCGTTGCCGCTGCCGACCGGCGGCGCTACGCACGTGTTCGAGATCATCGCGATGCTCGTCGCGCTTCAGTTGGTCGCCGGACGCGACAAGATCTGGTTGCCGGAGCGCTGGCGCAAGGTCGATCTCGGGACCGGCGGCGGTCGGACGCGCTTCATCAGAGGGCTGATGAAGGTGATCCGCTGGATCGAGCGCTTCTCCCGTCCCCGTCTCCGCTTTCTGTTCGACCACCGGGCGAGCAACACCGTCTTCGGGCTGCTCGTGGTCGCCGGCTCTTTGGGCGCGTTCCTGGCGCCGCCGTTCACGGGCCTGGACACGCTGCCTGCCTTGGGCGTCGTGCTGCTGTCACTAGGCGTACTGCTGGAGGACTTCGCCGTCGTGGTTCTCGCGCTAATCGTCGGTGGTGCCGGCGTCCTCCTCGAGATCGTCCTGGGCAGAGCCGCCGTACGCGGCATCGGGGACCTCTTCTAGATCTGCTGCCGGTTCGCGGCTCTCGCCCACCTGGGTCGCGCGATCCGCCGGGCTCGCTGCCGCCTCCACGCGAAAGCGCAGCTAGACGAATCGCTTCACGAAGTCGAGTGCCGTCTGCTCACGATCGACAGCGGCTGGCGCGAGGTGGCACAGCGAATCCCATCAGCGCTTTTGAGCGCCCCGTCCTACGTTGCGTACTGCGGGCGCCCGTTGGGCCGGTAGACCTGGATCGTTACGCCCTTCGGGAAGGCTCGCGAGTCGACCAGGTCAAGCGCTATGTCCGGGCCGCTGTCGGGGAACAGGCGCGTGCCCTGGCCGACGACCACGGGGACGATGAGCAGATTCATCTCGTCGACGAGGTCGTTCTCGAGCAGCCACCGGGTCAGGGCGCCGCTGCCGTGCACCTGCAGCTCACCCGCCGGCTTGGCTTTCAGTTCGCCGATGGCCGCCGCGACGTCACCGGAGAGGACGGTCGTGTCCGCCCATTGCGGGTCGGTGAGCGTGTTCGATGCGACGTACTTGGGCCGCGTGTTCAAGGCACCTACGATGGGGTCCTCCAGATCCTTCCTCACGCCCCAGTACCCGGCGAAGAGCTCGTAGGTCCGCCGGCCGAACAGGAACGCGTCGGCGCGCTGGTAGATCTCCTGGACGAACGTCATGGCCTCGTTGTCGAACAGCGGTTTGGGCGGCCTTGCCCATCCGCCGCGCTCGAATCCGTTCCTGCGGTCCTCATCCGTCGCGCCGCCGTTTCCCTGCATCACTCCATCGACGGAGACCTGCGTCGTGGTCGTCAGCTTCATGGGATCGTCCTTTCTCTCGCGGCTTGCTTGATCGACCCGTTAATTAACCGTATCGTTATCAGACAAATGGCCACCGACGGTCTCAGCCTCAAGTTCGCGGCGCTCGCCGATCCGACCCGGCGCGGGATCCTGGCGCGCCTCGCCCAGGGTGAGGCGACGGTGAACGAGCTCGCCGAACCCTTCTCGGTCAGCCTCCCCGCGATCTCGCGACACCTGAAGGTGCTCGAGCGCGCCGGCCTCATCTCGCGCCGCCGCGCCGCCCAGTCGCGGCCGACCCGCCTGCGGGTCGAGGGGCTCCGCGAAGCCGACGAGTGGGTGGACAGCTGCCAGGCGGTATGGGAGGGCCGGGTCCGGCGCCTCGACGCGCACCTCGACGAGGTCATCGGCGGAGGCCGCGGGTGAGCGGCCGGAACCCGTCCGCCGCCTCCAACGACGCGTACGTCTCCCATCGCTTCGACGTGCCGCCGGAGATCGTCTTCGCCGCGTGGACCGATCCCGCGCAGGTCGCCCGCTGGTGGGCGCCGCGGGACTTCGAGATCCCGCCCGAATCGGTGGACATCGAGCCGCGGGTCGGCGGCCGGTTCCATTTGGAGATGGTCGAGGTGTCCGGACCCGGACGGTTCCGCTACCGCGCCGAGATCGTCGAGCTCGCCGAGCCCGAGCTGATCGTCCTCAAGGGGGAGCCGATCGCGGGGACCGATATCGAGGTGACGATCACGCGCGTCGAGTTCGTGGCCGAAGGCGGCGGGACGCGGATGACCGTGACCTCCGGCCCCTTCACCCGCGAGGCCCGCGAGAACGCCCAGACCGGCTGGGACGAGCTCGTCGTGAACCTCGAGCGAGTCCTCGCCGCCGGCCCTGCCTGAGCGCCTAAGCCCTCAAAGCCAGGTCAACCGCCTCTCGTCAAGCGGGATACTGAGCGGGCGATGTCGCATGAGAACGTCGAGGTCGTCCGTGCTGCCTATGGCGCGTTCAACGCGCGTGATGTCGATGGGCTGGTCCGACTCTCTGCCGAGGATTGCGAGTGGCAGCCGCTCCGGGCGCAGCTCGAGGGCATCGTCTATCGAGGACACCAAGGGGTCCGGCAGTTCGTCCGCGACATGGATGAGGACTGGGAGACGTTCCGAATCGACCCTCTCGAGTTCCACGACCGACAGGAGCGAGTGGCGGTGATTGGCCGGGTGAGCGCTCTCGGCCAAAGCGGTGTTGAGATCGACTCCGTCGCGGGCTTCGTTTTCGAGCTGCAGCGGGGTCGGATCAGGCGCATCATCAGCCACAGTGATCCCGAGGACGCCCTCGAAGCCGTGGGGCTGTCGGCGTAGCCGATGGCGCACACGGCGATGGCGCCGACCGCCGGCACGAGCCGCCCGACCAGGCGCTCAGCCGTCGATGAATTCCTCGCCGGCATCCTCGTTGCACTCGATGCTCGGTGGCTCTTCGCCCGGAAAGGCGAGGAAGTCGTACTGCGGCGTGCCGAACCCGCGCATGTCCATCGCGAGCGCCGGCCGGCGCCCGGTCCCACCCGGACCGAAGAGGAAGCCGGTGTCGCCGCCCCACGCTCCGTACTGGGTCACGCCGATCGTGTAGGCGCATTGGTCGAAGAGGTCGAATTCCTCCACCGGCTCGCCCAGGTCCTCGATGTCCTCGGTGAGGGACTCGATTTCCTGCTGGAGGTCGTCGACCCTCTCGCGCAGCGTGGGCGGGCGGTCGCGAGAACCTTCCCCCGCCACAGCGCGGCGGCGCGCCGGCGGCGGCCATGGTGCACGCGACGATCAGGATCAGAGCTCGACGCATCTCAATCAATCCCCTCTCCTGGCTCGTCCTGGCAGGTGCCGCCCGGGCGGTCACCCCCGACGAGCGCGAGGAACATGTAGTCCGGGTCGTCCCAGTCGGCGCGGTCGATGTGCAGCGCCGCCCGGTACCCCGCCGAGCTCCCCTTGGGGCCGAACAGGTAGCCGAACGCTTGGTCGGGGTCGCCGAGCTCGGTCACGGGGACCCAGGAGACGCATGACTCCCACTCGTCGAAGCGCTCGGAGATGGTCTCCAGTCGCTGCGACCGTTCGGACGAGGCGCTCCGTCCTCCGCTCAAGGGCGTTCAGCCCTCCTCTGAGGCCTGGGCGACGGCGCTTGGAGGTGCTCGCGGCCCGCGCCGATGCGGGCTCGGCGGTCCCGCCGGGCTGGGGGTTGTCGCTCCGGCAGCCGTCACCGCGGAAGTGCATGAACAGGTAGTCCTCTCGGCCGCGGCGGCGGCGCCTGTCCACTGCGATGCCATCCATGTACCCGGGGCCGGTTCCGTCGCGCTCGTCGTAGAGGTAGCCGAACTGCCGGTCCCGGTCGCCCTGTTCGTTGACCGGCACGTACCTGATGCACGTCATCCAGTCCTCCGCGTTCTCCGCCGACTGCTCCATCAGCTCCACCTGCCGTTCCAGCCGGGCCAGCTCCCGTCGCGCGGCGCGGACGTTCGGGCCCAGTGCCTCCGTGCGGGGCCATGGCGAGTCGTCCCCTGCCCCTGCTGCGATCGCCGGCCGCGCATCGGAGATTCCCGAGCCTCCGAATCCGACGGCTCCTGCCGCGCCGCATACGATCGCGAGGGTCAGCAGGGCGCATCGCGATGGGAGCGGATAGCTCACGGCGTCACCTCCACGGCGCCGGCGTCGCAGGCTCCGTCGAGCGCGCGCGGGACTCCGCGTTGATCGGTGCGCATCAGGGCCCGCAGGTCGGGGATCTGCGCGGCGAGGTGCTGCTCGCCCTCGAGGGAGTCCGGGAGGGGGGCGGCCAGGCAGACTCCGCCCGGGACAAGTCCGAGGACCGGGCTGAGAGTGCCCGGCATCTGCGTCTCATGCCTGCCGCCGTTTTCACCCAGCGGCCCCAGCGATGACGCCACCCCGACGAGGTCGCCCGGCCCGGCGAGCCCGCACGAGGTGTCGGTCACGACGTTGAACCCGAGCGACCTGGCGATCGGCGCGTCGCAGTTCTTGTCGGTCGGTTGGGCGTCGCCACGGCCGTCGAGCTTCGCCGGGCCGATCACCGAGCCGAAGGCATCGAGCCGCTCGCCGACGCCGATGTTCGCGGCCGCGGACGCGATGTTGTCCGCGACGGTCGAGTTGACGAGGGTGAGGACGCTTCCGGCATGCAGGCCGCCGCCCTTGCCCTCGGCGTAGTTGTTGCTCACGGTCGAGTTGCCGACGTACATCGGCCCGCGCGACCACAGGCCCCCGCCGACATGTGCGACGGCCAGGTTGCGCGAGATCGTCGAGTTCAGCGCGATTACCGAGGCCTCGCCCGAGACGGCGCCGCCGCGGTCGTCGGCGCGGTTGCCCGTGAGGGTGGAGTTGATGATCGTGACGTCGCCGTCGAGGGTGAAGATCGCGCCGCCCGGGCCGTCGGCGTCGCTGCCGCTCACCGTGGAGTCGATCACGGTGACGTCGCCGTCCTCGTCGGCGTAGATCGCCCCACCATCACCGTCCGTGGTGTTCCCGTCGAGATGCGAGCGGACGACGAGGATGTCCCCGGTCGACCCGAGCGCTCCGCCGGAGCCGTCGACCAGGTTCGCGCTCAGGATCGAGTCGTAGACCTGGATGCCCCCCCGGCGCGCGTAGACCCCGCCGCCGTCGTCGTTGGCGAGGTTGCCGGTGATGATCGAGCGGATGATCGTCGCCCGGCGCTGGGACATGATGCCGCCGCCCGGCTCCTCCGCAAGGTTCTGCTGGACCTTGGAGTCGATGACCGTGATCTCGCCGCGCGTCGCCACAGCACCGCCCGGCCCGTCGCTGCCGCCGCGCGTGAGCGTCACGTTCCTGAGCTCGACGAAGCCCGTGCCGTCCTGCCGGAGCAGGCGCTTCTCGAAGCACGTCTGCCGCAGCGTGTGGCCATGCCCGTCCAGCAGGACCGGGCGCGCCGACTCGCGCATCGGGTCCCCCACCTCGCAGGCGCGCAGGAAGATGTCGTCGGTCACGTCGATCGCGGTGACGCGCGGGTTGCCCCACGCCGCCCGCAGCTCGGACTCCCTGTCCACCGAGACGGGCTTCCCGTTGTGGAGCGTGTAGCTGTGACTGATCCGCAGCCTGCCCTTGCTGCACGCCACGCGTCCCTCGTAGAGGCCCTTGACCTCGTACAACCGCCGCTCGGTACAGCGGTAGCCTCGGACCTGCCTCCGAAAGAAGCGGTCGCGCAGCCAGCAGCGCCCGAGGAACACGGGCCGGACGCATTGCTTGTCGATGCGCGAGTAGCAGCCGCGGTTGCGACCAGCTTCGCTGTTCAGGCAGCGCTGGTAATGACGCACGAGCCCCTTGCCGGCGGGGCAGCGAGTGCGCACCACCCACACGCCGAGCACGGTGCCCGGACCGGCGTCACGCGTGCCGCCCAGCCGGCAGCTCTTTGCGTCCGTCGGCCTGTACGGCACGTCCTCGCCCTCGCCCACCTCATCGTCGCTCCAAGGCCCGGGAGGCCCGGCACTCGGCGGCGCCTGCGAGCCTTCATCGCCGCCTGCGAACGCCGTCGCGGGAGCGCCGAGCAAGACCGACACGACCGTGAGAATCGCCATGGAACGCAGGGCCGCCTCACGAGCGCAATCGTCGCATGCCGGACTCGGCCCGGGCGGTCACGTCTCTAGTCGATGGCGACCATCACGTCGGAGGCCTTGACTACAGCCGTGACCTCACTGCCTTCCGAGAGTCCGAGCTCTTCGACGGCCTCGACTGTGATGGAGGCGACGAGCCGGTTGCCGGCGACGTCGATCTCGACGTTGGCTGTGGCCTCGCCGCGGCGGATTCCTCGGACGGTGCCCTTGAGCTGGTTGCGCGCGCTGATCTTCATGCGGCTGCTTCCTCCGGTTCAGATGGCCACGAGACGTGTGGCGGCTGCTTTCCAGGTGGCGGTGACCCTAGCGCCGGCATGCAGCTCGAGCCGCTCGGCGGAGGTCTGGGTGATCTCGGCGACGAGTGGCTGTGGGCCCGCCAGTCCGAGCCGCACACGGTTGCCGACCGTCGTGATCGAGAGCACCTCAACCGGTAGGCGGTTCTGGGCGGACCCGTGTGGTTCCTCGCTCGCGAGTTCGATGGCGATCTCCCAGGGGTAGACGCTGACCGCCACCGCGCCGTCGCCGGGCTCGGTGGTGGTGACCGTCCCACCCCCGTCGAGCTCGACGTGGGTGAGTCCGTCGGTCGCGCTGTGCGCGGTGCCGGTCAGTACGACGGCTCCGGTGAAGTCGGCGACGAAGGCGGAGCGCGGGGCGGCCGCAAGCTCGCTTGGCGTGCCCTGCTGCACCACGTGACCCTGGTCGATGATCCCGACGCGGTCGCCGAGCTGGGCGGCCTCGGCGAAGTCGTGCGTGACGAGCAGCGTGGGGGCCTCGCTCTCGCGTAGCACGGCGGCGAGCTCGCGAGCCGCGCCGGCGCGGGTGCGGGCGTCGAGCGCGGACAGCGGCTCGTCAAGGAGCAGGACCTCGGGCGCGCGGGCCAGCGCCCTCGCAACCGCGACGCGTTGGCGCTCTCCGCCGCTGAGGGTGCGGGGCCGCGCATCGGCCCGGTCGGCGAGGCCAAATCGGTCGAGCAGCGCGAGTGCACGCGAGCGTCGCTCCGGTCGCGAGAGCCCGCGGAGTGGGTAGGCGACGTTCTGGCTGGCGCTCAGGTGCGGGAACAGCGCGTAGTCCTGGAAGACGTAGCCGCAGCGGCGGCGTTCGGCCGGCACGTCGATGCCGCGCGCGGTGTCGAGCCAGGTTTCGCCGTTGGCGTCGACGCGGCCGTGCGCCGGGCGCAGCAGCCCCGCCGCCACCCGCAGGACGCTGGTCTTGCCCGCTCCGGACGGTCCGGCAAGCGCGAGGCACTCCCCCGCCCCCACCTCCAGGTCCACGTCTAGCCGTAGGGAGCCGAGCGTGGTGCTCGCTTGGACGCGGAGCACCGGCGCGTATTACTCCGGCTGCCAGCTGCCGAAGGCGTCGCCGCCTTGGACCAACTTGACGGAGAGCAGGATGGCGGCGGAGATCGCCACCAGCACGGCGGACAACGCGAGGGCCGAGTCGAAGTTGGTCGAGAAGCGGTCGTAGATGGCGAGCGGCACGGTCTGCGTGATCCCCTGGAACGACCCGGCGAACATCAGCGTCGCGCCGAATTCTCCCAGCGCGCGGCCGAGAGCCAAAGCCGTGCCGGCGGCAAGTCCTGGCAGGGCGACGGGGATCATGATCCGCAGGAAGCCACGTGCCTCCGGAGCTCCAAGCGTGCGTGAGGCGTCGAGCAGCGTACGGTCGACGGCGGCGAACGCGGCCATCGCCTGGCGCACGTAGAAGGGCGAGGCGACGAAGGTAAGCGCCACCACCACGCCGGCCGTGGTGAGCGAGAGCTCGATCCCCGCCGCTTCGAGCGTGCCACCCAGGATGCCCGCGGGACCGACGGAGGCCAGCAGCGCGATCCCGGCAACCGCCGGCGGCAGCACCAGCGGAAGCTCGATCAACGTCACGACGACGGCCTTGCCGCGAAACGACCGCGTAGCCAGCAGATAGGCCGCTGGGGTACCGATCAGCAGGATGATCGTGATCGAGGCTGCGGTGGTGCGCAGACTCAGCCACAGCGCGTCAAGCGCTCCCGGCTCACCCAGGCTCGCAATCAGGTCGGCTGGGCTCGAGTCGACGAAGATCGCGACGACCGGCAGCGTGAGGAACGCCAACGCGACCGCCAGGCAAAGGCCCGAGCAGGAGCGGAAACCAACCACTTCTCCTCACGGGGCCGGGCCGAACCCCGCGTCCGTGAGCGCCTGGGCGCAGTCTCCGTCGGTCAGCCCGTCGACGAACCGCTGGGCGAGCTCGGGTTGCTCAGCCTTGCCGACCACGCCAGCACCGTAGGTCACTTCCGGCTCGAGCTTCTTCGGGAGGTGGATTGCCTTCAGATCCCCGCCGGTGGCGTTCACGTCGGTCACGTAGACGAAGCCCGCGTCCGCCGCCCCCTGGGTCAGCTTGCCGACGATGCCCTTCACGTCGGGCTCGTTGGAACGCACGTTCGCGAGAATGGCCTTCTTCTGCGCCGGCGGGAGCTTGCTCAGCGTCTCCCGCGTGTACTCGCCGATCGGCACCGACGCCGAGCCGATCACCACCGTGGTGCCCTCCTTCGTCAGGTCATCGACGGAGTCGATGTCGGAGTCCTTCGGCACGGCCAGCACGAACTCGTTGGTGGCGAACTCGACCGGCTTGCTCAGGAGGTCCTCGCCGTAGAGCTCGTCGGGGATCCTCGTGTTGGCGGCCGCGTAGACGTCGACCTTCGCGCCTTGGCGGATCTGCGCAGCGAGCTCGTCCGAGCCGGCAAACGACAACCGGACCTCGGCGTTCTCCGCCTCTCCAAATTGCGGGGCGCACTTCTCCAGCGCCTCGGTCATCGACGAGGCCGCCGAAACGACGAGCCTTGTGGGCTCCGCCGAGCTGCCGCCTCCGCCGTTCCCGTCGTCGTCGTCGCCACAGCCCACGGCGATCGCCGCACAAGCCGTCAGCACCAGCGCGCACCAGCGCGTCTTCACGGAGAACCCTTTTCGATCATCACCGACGTCGCCTTCACCGTCGCCGTGGCGGGCACACCGGCGGCGAGCCCGAGCTCTTCAACGGCGTCACGCGTGACGGCGGCGGTGACCAGGTGCGGGCCCGCCTCTATCTCCACGAGCGCCATCACCCCGTCAACCTCCACCGAGCGGACCACACCCGGGAAGCGATTTCGAGCCGACAACCCGTCCCCCACCTTGTGTCTGTCGGGATGACCGGCCAGGCGCTCGACCTCGTCATGGGGAACGCGGCGACGGTTAGCCGAATCGCGCTGCGTTCGCATCTTCCCGCGCGATCCCACCGCCGCAGGGTGTCCTGGCTGACCCCAATCGCTCGCGCTGCATCACCGAGCAGCAACCCCTCGTCCCGTGCCATATTGCCTAAGCCTTGCATAAGCAGCCGTGGCACCACCGGGACGCTCTACTGGCGCTTCGAGGACTGGACCATCATCGAGGCCCTCTACTTCTGCGTCGTGACGCTCACGACCGTCGGCTATGGAGACCTGCATCCGACCACTGCCGGAACGCAGATCTTTACGATCGTCTAAGGACCGTACGCGGCGCCGCCGACCGGCTGAGGACGAACCTCAATAGACGCAGAGCGGAGGATCAAGTGAAGCTGCCCTCAAAGCAACTGTTCGTATTTGGGTTCGACTCGAACGCCGCGTTCGAAGGCCAGCTGGTCGGGGCGCTCGAGAGGCTCGAGAGCGGCGGTGCTCTGCGAATCCTGGAGGTGTTGTTCGTCGCAGCTGACGAGGCCACCGGAGACCCCGTGGCGATCAGCCTCCAGGGTGGTACAGGCGGCCTCACCGCAAAGCTGCTCGATTTCCGTCTGGACCCGGACGCGCGCCGCAAGGCAACCGAACGAGCCCTCAGCGAGGACGCGGGCGGCGGCATGGCGGATGTCTTGCGCGACCTCGGCACGGCGCTGGAGCCTGGTACCGCGCTGGCGGCGGTGCTCGTCGAGCACGTCTGGGCCCGAGCACTGGAGGATGCCGTCTCGCGGGTGAGCGGCAGGCCGCTGGCGAGCGAGTTCGTGGAGGCGGCGAAGCTGTCCGAGCTTCCGCCCGACCTTCTCCGCAAGCTCCGATGACCTTAGGGCGCCCGGCCCTCGGCGATATGCCGCCCTGCTGACCGTCGGGCCCGCCGCGCGGGTCGCGTGTCAGCTCAGTCGCGGGTGGTCAGCGAGTCGATGGCGACGGTGATGGCGAGGATGAGCGGAGCATCCTCGCCAGGCGCGATGTCGACGCCGTAGGAGTCGCGCACGCGGAACCATTTCTTGGAGATCGTCGCGACAGTGTCGCCGTCGCGCTCGATCTCGTACTCGTGGTCGACGATGTTCCCGTGCGCCTTCATGTCGGCGCCGTGCTCGACGTCGATTGCGAAGCGAGCGCGGATCCCGACCAGCGCCTTGTGGACGGTCGCAACAGTGTTGCCATAGCGCTCGACGGCGATCTTGTCGCGGATGCTGAGCTTGCGCTCCTTGATCCGCGCCACCTCGTCTCCCGAGCTGTTCTCGAGAACGAATGTCTCTCGTAGCCGAACCGCCTTGCCGTCGACCTTGTAGGCCCGCTCGCCTCGGTCGTTCTCGATCCAGAAGTCATCTCCGATCGCCAGCAGCTTCTCGCGCATCAGAAACCGCTCACCCTCGGGCTCAGCGCTGCGACGTCGCAAGAGACCCATTCCGCAACCATACGCTTGCGTGGAGAGCCGGCGCATCCCCCGAACCGGGTGAATCGGTGAGCAGCGCGGCGTACGCGCGGCCGAAGCGTTCCACGGCGCCCCAGTCGGCGTCAGTAGTTCCCCGCAGTCGCCCGCGGAGGTGTTCGGATGTGAACAGCGACCGGGCAGCCGATTCTGTGGGCATGAGCGATAGCTTCCCGCTCGTGGAGGCGGGCACGATCACCTGTGTCCTGGCGGATGACCACCCTGTCGTGCGCAGCGGTCTTCGCATGCTCCTCGAGGCGGAGGACGACATCGAGGTGGTCGCGGAGACCGGGGACGTGGACGCGACGCGCCGGTCCGTGCTCGGGCACAAGCCGACCGTCCTGGTGCTCGACCTGAACATGCCCGGCGGTTCCAGCCTCGAGGCTATTCCCGCGATGTCCGAGAGCTCTCCCGACACGTCTGTGGTCGTTCTGACCATGCAGGAGGATCCCGCCTTCGCACGGGAGGCCCTGCGCGCGGGGGCGCGTGGCTATGTGCTCAAACAGGCCGCCGGGACCGAGCTCGTGCAGGCGATCCGTGCGGCAGCGGGCGGCGGCAGCTGGCTCAACCCCGAGTTGGGCGCGCGTATGGCGGCCGCGCCCGCAACACCCGCCGGCCCCCCTGGCGACCTCACCGAACGCGAGCTCGACGTGCTGCGACTGATCGCGCTTGGCCACACCAACAACGAGATCGCCGAGCAGCTCTATCTGAGCGTCCGGACGGTCGAAACGCATCGCGCGCACATCCAGCAGAAACTCGGCGTGTCGAGCCGGGCGGAGCTCGTCCGCTACGCACTCGACCACGACCTGATCGAACGGTAAGGCGACCGCGTGGAGGTCGCGGTGCTCGCGCTGGCCGGCAGCGCGACCGCGCTCGCCACGGGGCTCGGGGCGGTCCCGGTGTTCCTGCTCGGCGCTCGGGCAGAGCGGCTGCGCCCGTTCCTCTGGGGCACCGCCGTCGGCCTGATGGGCCTGGCGTCGATCATCGGCCTGCTGCTGCCGGCGCTCGACGAAGGCGGCGAGCCGGCCGTAATCGCCGGCCTGGGAACCGGCGTGCTGTTTCTACTCGCGTCGCGCCGACTGCTCCAGGGCCGAGACGTTCATGTCGGCAAGCTGCGCGGCGCGGGCGTGCGACGCTCGCTGCTGGTGTTCGGCGTTCTGCTCGTGCATAGCCTCCCCGAAGGCTTCGCGATCGGGACGGCGTTCGCGTCGGACACGGAGGGCCTTGCGCTATTCGTCGTGCTCGCGATCGGGCTCCAGAACGTGCCCGAGGGCACGTCGGTTGCGATCCCGATGCAGAGTGCCGGCTTCGGGCCGGGACAGCAGTTCTGGGCGGCCGTGCTGACGAGCGCGCCGCAGCCGGTCGGCGCTGTCGCGGCCTACCTCGCCGTGGAGCAGATCGACGGCCTGCTGCCGTTCTCCTTTGCCTTCGCCGCCGGGGCGATGCTCTCGCTCGTAGCGATCGAGCTGGCGCCTCAGGCGTTCGCCCGCGGCGGGCGCATCGCTGCCACAGCGGGCACCCTCGCCGGTGCCGGTCTGATGATTCTGCTGGCGCTCACGCTGGGCGTTGGCTGAACCGCATCGCCCTGACGGTGAGGTCGTAGTCGGTGACGACGCCCTCGGGTTCGATCTCGTCGCGCCGCCGAACCAGCAGCCGCGTCATGCCCGGGAACGACAGCGCGTAGATGGCCGAGCGCACGCTAGCGGTCGGCTCGATCGCCTTCGCCTCCTCGGTGATGGCCTCGGTGACCGGCGTCCCTCCGTCGATCCCGACAAGCCCCAGCAGTCCGCGCGTCGTGATCCAGCCGAGAGGCGTGCCGGTGCGCCGGCCGAGTACGAGAATCCCGTGTATCCCGGAGGCGCCCATGAGGTCGATCGCCTCTTGGAGCATTGCGTCGTCGGGAACGCTCACCACCTGGGTCGTCATCACGTCGCGCACCTCCAACTCCAACGCGCTCTCCGAGAAGAGCGGCGTCGGCGGGGCGAGCGCATCATCGGCAATCGGAATCATGCGCCCAGCGTCGCCCGCGCGTGCGTTTCCCGCATCAGCATCTCCTACTGGAGCCGCTCGGGGCGAAATACGGATCGGCTCCCGTGGCCAGCCCTATGCGCGCATTAGCTAGTCCAGCGAGTTCAGGAAGGGACCGAGTTCCTCCGCGGCGACCTTCTCGTCGGCCGGCCAGGCACGCTCGGTTGTCACCTCGGACTCGACCCCGCCGTCCACGATGCGGGCGGTGATGTAGAGCGGCTGGGTTCCCGTGTGCAGTACGGCTCGGATAACGGGGCGCAGCGGCTCGGGCGTCAACTCCACGCCGGCCATCGCCGCGATGCCGGCCGCGGCCACGTCCGCCTGGTCAGCCCCGAGGCCCCCGTGCTTGAGCGGCAGATTGGCGGCGTCGCCGGCGGCGTAGACATGCTCGGCCATGCCCGGGACCCGAGCGAACTCGTCCACCGGAATGAAGCCCTCTTCGTCGATCGGCACGTTGCGTAGCGGGCGCCCCTCGATGCGGGGCAGCGCAACAATGCGGCCCGCCTCGAGCTCCGGTCCGTCAGGCGACACGAGCACGTGCTGGGCGGCTGGCACGGTGGGTCTGGCGTTCGGGTACACGCGCACCCGCGCTCGTTCGAGAAGCTCGCCCACAGCCGAGCTGGCGGCCTCGCCCAGCGCCGCCAGCGGGGCAGGCTCGGGGGTCACGATGCTGATGCCCAGGCCCTCCTCCCCCATGCTGACGGCACGCTCGGCCGTCATGAGCGCCAGCTCGTAGACCGGCAGCAGCCACGCGTGGCCTTCGGGGACGATCAGCACGACGCTGCGGGTGTAGCCCCCCTCCACGTCCTGGATGAGGCCGTGGTAGCCCTCGTCGGCGTGCTCGTCGTCGAACGCGGTTACGTGCTCGAAGGGCATCACCAGCCTGCCTCCGACCGCGATCAGAAGCGCGTCGTAGGGCAGTTCCTCGCCACCATCCGTGTGCACCACCTGCCCCTGGGGGTCGATCCACTCCGCGGCGCCTTTGTGCCACTCGGTGCCGGTGCGCCCCGCAATCGCGCGTAGCGGGTATCGCCGCACACCCCGCTTTGCGAACGGCTCGTCGACCGCCAAGGGGCGGTACCGCAGCTCATCGTTGGGAGCCAGCAGGGTGACGTCCAACGCGTCTCCCGCGAGCGTGCGCAGTCGCAGCAGCGCCTCCACGGCCGCGATACCTCCTCCGCAGATGACTACCCGGAAGCGGTCCACGGGTCCGAGCCTATCCCGTGCGGGAAATCACGGAGTGAACAGGGCGTCATCTGCCGATGTAAGTGCGGCGCGCGGGCTCCACTCTGAGGTCATGCCCAACGGACAGGTCACCATCGTCGGGGGCGGGGTCGCTGCGCTCGAAGCCTTGATCGCGCTGCGCGGGCTCGCCCAGGAGCGGGTGGCGCTGGAGCTGATCAGTCCGAGTGCGGCTTGGGTGTACCGGCCGCTCGCTGTTGCCGAGCCGTTCGGGGTGGGCGAGGCCAAGAGCTACGACCTCGTCAAGGTCGCACGCGATCACGGCGCGGCGCTGCACCTCGCGGGCATCCAGGCCGTGGACACCGACGCTCACCGGCTGTCCACCTGGGACGGCCGCAGTCTCCCCTATGAGCTGCTCGTGGTCGCCGTGGGCGCGCAGCCCACGGTCGCGGTGCGGGGCAGCGTCACGCTCTACGGTCCCGGCTACACGGGGCGCTTTCGCAGCGTGCTGCGCGATCTCGACAAGCGCCGCATCCGCAGGATCGTCTTCGCGGTGCCGGGTGGTGCATCGTGGCCGCTGCCGCTCTACGAGCTCGCGCTGATGACCGCCGCTCACGTCGCGGAGCGTGGCCTCCGCAAGGTCAGCCTGTCGATCGTTACGCCGGAACAGGCGCCGCTGGAGCTGTTCGGCGCCCCGGCGTCAGACGCCCTTCACGCGCTGCTCGAGGAGCGCGGCGTCACCTTCGATGGCGGCCGCTACCCATCCGAAGTCCAAGACGGCGAGCTGCGGGTCGTGCCTGGCCCCAACATCGCCGCCGACCGCGTGGTCAGCCTGCCCGGGCTGCGCGGACCCTTCTTCCCCGGGCTGCCTCATGACGCCGACGGGTTCATTCCGACCGATCTGCACGGTCTCGTCGCGGGCGAGCTCGACGTCCATGCCGCGGGCGATGCCACGACCAGCCCGATCAAGCAGGGCGGCGTCGCGACGCAGCAAGCCGATGCCGTCGCCGAAGCAATCGCCGCGCGGCTCGGTGCCCCGATCGAGCCGGCGCCGTTCCGGCCGATCATGCGCGGCCTGCTCCTCACCGGCGGCGAACCCAGATACCTGCGTGCCGAAGTGAGCGGCGGTGCGGATCGGCCCGCGGCCGCGACGAAGCACGCCCTCTGGTGGCCGCCGAACAAGATCGCCGGCCGCTGGCTCGCCCCTTACCTGGCGCAGCGCCATGAGGAGCTCGAGCGGCCCGAGTCAGGCGTCAGCGTCGAGGCGCACGTCTAGCCGGCCAGATCCCGAACGACGGGCACGTCGTCGCGCTGGCGGGCCGGGACCCGCGCCCGAACGGTCGTGCCGTGGCCTGGCGCCGAGTCCACGGTCAACTCGCCACCGACCAGAGCCACGCGTTCGTGCATGCCGATCAGCCCAAAGCCCTCGGTGTCCGCCTGCGGGTTGAAGCCAGCACCGTCGTCAGCGACCGTGACGTGGACATGGCCGCCCTCCTCGGCCAGCACGACGGTGACTTTGCCGGCCGAGGCATGCTTGACGGCGTTGGTGAGCGACTCCTGGACGAGCCGGTACAGCGTCCCCTCCACCTCGGGGTCAAGCCGCGTCGGCGAGCTCCCCTCCTGCAGCGTGGTCGCAATCTCAGCCTCGACGTCGATGCCAGTGGTGGCGCCGATCCGCTTCAGGAGCGCGTCGAGAGCGGGCGCCAGCCCGATCTGGTCGAGTGCTGCCGGGCGCAGCTCCGTGATCAGCGCCTGGAGGTTGCGAATCGAGATCTCGATCTGGTCGAGCGCCAACTCCATCGACTCGTGAACGCGCTCGATGTCCGAGGTCTGGCGCGCCGAGTCGAGCAATACCTTGAGGGCGCCCAGCTCCTGCAGCGTTTCGTCGTGCAGCTCCCGCGCCCACCGGCCGCGCTCCGCCTCGGACGCGCGCAGCGAATGGCGCAGGCGCTCGGCGCCGACGGACTGCGCTGTGGCGATCGCGATCGCGGCACTGGCAGCAAACGAGGCCAGGAGGTGCTCGTCGTCGGCATCGAAGGACCGGCCGTCGGTGAGCCGGTCGAGGGCCACGAGCACCCCGCGAGCGCGGCCGCGGAAGCCCAGGGGCACGACCACGGCTGACCGTGCGCCGGCTGCTATCCGATCGATCCCGTGCCCCACCCGCGCCCCCAGGTCTGGCACATACTCACCGGAGCCGGTCAAGGCGACGGTGCCTGCCAGCGACGCGTCCACCGGCAGCTCGGCTCCCACCACTTCGCTCCCCACCTCTCCGGCTGCGGCCTCCACGCGCAGCAGATCGCCGTCTTGGAGCAGCACCAGGAACGACCGCGCGTCGGACATCGCGCGCCCGCGCTTCACTATCAGCTCGAGGACGCGCTCGAGATCGGTTTCGAAACCGACCGCCCGGGCGATCGCCGCGGTCGCCTCCAGTCCGCGCACCGCTCGCTCTAGGTCCGCCCGCCGCTGGGCAACGTTCTCGTACAGCCGCGCGTTGTCGATCGCGACAGCGGCCCATTCGGACAGCACAACGACAAGCTGCTCATCGCTTTCGGTGAACTCCTGACCGCCCTCCTTGTCGGTCAGGTAGAGGTTGCCGTAGGCCTCGCCGCGTACCGTGATCGGGACGCCGAGGAAGGTCGTCATCGGCGGATGGCCGGGCGGGAACCCGTACGAGCGGGGGTGCTCGGTCACGTCGGGCAGCCGTAGCGGCTTGGGATCGCGGATCAGCTCCCCCAGCACCCCGTGGCCGCGCGGGAGCGGGCCGATCGTGCGGCGCATCTCGTCGTCCAGACCGACGGTCAGGAAGCGCTCCAACTGGCTCTTGTCTTCGTCGAGGATGCCAAGCGCCGCGTAGCGGGCGGAGGTCAGATCTCGAGCTGTCTCCAGCACCTGCTCGAGGACGGTCTCGAGATCGAGCTCCGAGACCAGGGAGCGCCCGACAGCGAGAAGCCGGGAAAGCTCAGCCTGCCCCAGCGTGGCCATGTGCGTCCAGGCTACCGCGCCTTCCGTAGTTCGCACGCGCCGGCGCCGGTGCTGGTCGTGCGCCCGCCGGCCTAGCCGCGAGCGGCGCTGACACCCTGCGGCTTTCCCCGCACCCCAACCGGTACTGAATCCGGACGCCGCCGCCGATGTGCCGCTCTACGGTCCGCACATGGCCACGAGCTCTGTCCCGGCGGCTTCCAACGGAAGCGCCGCGCCGGCCCCCGCGCCACCGGGCGTTCTCGACGCCCCGCTGCCTCCGGCCATGGCGGCGAGGGCTTCCGACCTGGGGGTCTCAAAAGCCGGGCTCGACACCACGCGCACATTCGTGCTGGCCGTGCTCGCCGGGGCGTTCATCGCCCTCGGCGCGATGTTTGCCACGGTCGTGACCGCCGGGGCAGGCGACGTCCCGTTCGGGCTTGCCCGGTTGGCCGCTGGCGTCGTCTTCAGCCTCGGCCTGCTGCTCGTCGTCGCAGCCGGCGCCGAGCTCTTTACCGGCAACAACCTGATCGTGATGGCGTGGGCCGACCGGCGCGTCACCGTTGGGCGCGTCGCGCGCAACTGGGCCATCGTCTACCTGGGCAACATGGTCGGGGCCGTAGCCACGGCGCTCCTCGTGTACGCCGCCGGCCAGTACGAGTTCGGCGACGGGGCCGTCGGCCTAAACGCCCTGGCGATCGCGAACACGAAGGCGTCGCTCGGGTGGGGCCAGGCCGTGGCGCTCGGCGTGCTCTGCAACGCCCTCGTCTGCCTTGCGGTGTGGCTCAGCTACAGCGCGCGCAGCTTGACGGACAAGTTCTTCGCGGTGCTGCTCCCCATCAGCGCGTTCGTCGCTGCCGGCTTCGAGCACTCGATCGCGAACATGTACTTCCTCCCGCTTGGCCTGTTCGTGAAGAGCGGCGCCGACGAAGCCTTCTGGCATACCACCGGCGCCAGCGTCGGTGACTACCCGCATCTGACCTGGTCTGGGGCCGCATTCGACAACATCGCACCGGTGACGCTTGGGAACATCTTCGGCGGCGCCGTGATGGTCGGCCTCGTCTACTGGCTCGTGTACCGCCGCCCGGCGCCTACCCCAGCATGAGCGCGGTCGTCGTCTACGAATCCATCTACGGCAACACGCGCGCCATCGCCGAAGCGATCGCCGAGGCGCTTACGCCGCTGGGGGAGGTCGAGGTGCGACCTGTCCACGGAGCCGGATCGGTCGATGCCGCGGAGCTGCTTGTCGTCGGCGGCCCCACGCACATGCACGGGCTGACCAGCTCGTTCAGCCGCCGGGCCGCCGTCAAGGCGGGCGAGGAGGACGGGGTGGCGATCGAGTCCGGCGCCGGCGACGAATCCGGCCTGCGCCAGTGGCTGGCCGGGCTGGCCGGCGACGGGCGGATGGCAGCCGCTTTCGACACGCGCATCGACCGCTCCCCGAAGCTGACCGGTGTCGCGGGACGTGGGATCGCGCGGAGGCTGCGCGGCGGGGGCTACGAGCTGATCGCCGACCCGGAGAGCTTCTTCGTCGAGGACTCCGAGGGGCCGCTCGCCGAGGGCGAGCTGGAACGCGCCCGGGCCTGGGGAGCCAAGCTGGCCGCCGCGGCGCGGGCATCGCAAGGCCCCGGACGCCACGGATAACTACGTAGCCAGATCGGGAAGTCGACCCGATGGCGCACGAGTCCGGGCGGCGTACGGTGCTGACATGAGCCCGTCTGGAATGACCTCCGACACACTCCGGCACACCTTCCACTCGCCCGCGTTCGAGCACGCGACCGTCCTCGACGCCATGCGCCTCGGCGTGATCAGCTGCTCGCCCGACGCCTCCCTGCGCGAGATCGCGCGGGTGCTGGCCACCTACCGCGTCCATTCGGTCGTCATCTCCGAGGTCGAGGGCGACCGGCCCTGGGGCATCGTCACCGACATCGATCTCGCCGCCGCGGCCGACAAGAACCTCGACAAGGTGAGGGCCCGCGACATTTGGCGGGGCGAGCTCGTAACCGTCTTGGCCGACGCCGAGCTGGGTCATGCCGCGCGGCTGATGGCGGAGCACCGCCTGGCGCATCTTGTCGTGGTGCAGCCGCATAGCGGCCAGCCGGTCGGCGTGCTCTCGACGCTCGACCTCGCGGGCGTGCTCGCCTGGGGCGGCACGGCCTGAGGTGACCCTTCACCACGTCCCGGTCGCGCCCATCTCACCGGCGCGGATCATGTCCGTGCTCGCCCCCGAGCAGGCCCGGGAATTCGAGGAGACGATCGCGCGCGGGCGAGCGCTGATGGAGTCGCGCGTGATCTGGAACGTCAACTCGACGGCCCGCGGAGGCGGGGTCGCCGAGATGCTCGCCTCCCTGCTCGCGTACACCCGCGGCGCGGGGCTGGATGCGCGCTGGGTCGTGATCGACGGCGACCCGGCCTTCTTCCGCGTCACCAAGCGGATCCACAACATGCTGCACGGGTCGCCCGGCGACGGGCAGGGCCTGGGCCGGAGGACGAGGCTGTCTTCCGCGAGAACGCGGCGCGCAACGCGGGCGAGCTGGGCCCGCTGGTCAGGCGCGGCGACGTGGTGCTCCTGCACGACCCCCAGACCGCCGGACTGATCGAGCCGCTGCGCGCGCGCGGCGCCCACGTGGTCTGGCGCTGCCACGTGGGCGTCGACGCTCCCAACGGCCTGGCACACGAGGCGTGGGCGTTCCTGCGGCCGCACGTGCTGCCGGCGGAGGCGGTCGTCTTCTCGCGCGAGGCCTACGTCTGGGACGGCTTGGACGAGGCGCGGGTGCGCGTGATCCCGCCCTCGATCGACGCCTTCTCCGCCAAGAACCAGGACATGGACGCCGAGGTGGTTCGGTCGATCCTGCGGGTGGCGGGCCTTGAGCCCGGCGACGCCGTGGCACACCCGGTGTTCGACAGGCGCGACGGGACGCCGGGCCGGGTCGACCGACGCGGCGAGTTGTCCGGATCGCAGCCGCTGCCGCCCGAGGCGCCGGCCGTCGTGCAGGTCTCGCGCTGGGACCGATTGAAGGATCCGCTCGGCATCGCTCGAGGCGTTCTGCGACGGCATCGCGCCGGCCACGCGACGCCCACCTGGTGCTCGCCGGGCCCGTCGACGGCGGCCGTTGCCGACGATCCCGAGGGCCTCGAGGTGCTGGCCGAGGTCGAGCGCCGTCGCGGCGAGTGCGACTCGGCGGTGCGCGAGCGCATCCACCTGTTCTCGCTCCCGATGGACGACGTCGAGGAGAACGCCGCGATCGTCAACGCCCTCCAGCGGCGCGCCGACGTCGTCGTGCAGAAGAGCCTGGCCGAGGGCTTCGGCCTAACCGTCTCCGAGGCGATGTGGAAGGCCCGGCCGGTCGTCGCGAGCCGGGTTGGCGGCATCCAGGAGCAGATCGCCGACGGCGAGACGGGCGTGCTGGTGGACCCGCGCGACCTATCCGCGTTCGCCGATGCCGTGGCGACCCAGATCCGCAACCCCGGCCCCGCCCGGGAAATGGGCGTAGCGGGCGCGGGAACAGGTGCGCGAGCAGTTCCTCGGCCCAAACCACCTGCGGCACTACGTCGACCTGTTCGAGGCGCTGCTCACCGGAACGAGCACCCGCTCGGCCAGGTCGCCGAGCCGGTTCGCGTAGCCCCACAGGGCGAACCGGCTTGTGCGGATCGGGCAGTATTCGTCACGTGGACGCGAGCGAGCTGCGGCTGATCGACGCGTACTGGCGCGCGGCCAACTACCTGTCGGTGGGCCAGATCTACCTCCAGGCGAACCCGCTACTGCGCGAGCCGCTCCAGCTCGAGCACGTCAAGCCGCGGCTGCTCGGCCACTGGGGCACGACGCCCGGGCTGAACCTGCTCTACGTCCACATGAACCGCGCGATCCGCGAGCGCGACCTCAACGCGATCTACGTGACCGGGCCCGGGCCACGGCGGCCCGGGTCTGGTGGCCAACACCTATCTCGAGGGCACCTACTCCGAGGTCTATCCGCCACATCGGCGAGGACGAGGAGGGGCTACGGCGCCTGTTTCGTCAGTTCTCCTGGCCCGGCGGCATCCCGTCGCACGTGGCGCCGGAGACGCCCGGCTCGATCCACGAGGGCGGCGAGCTCGGCTACGCGCTCGTGCACGCCTACGGGGCGGTTTTCGACAACCCGGACCTGCTCGCGCTGTGCGTGGTGGGCGACGGGGAGGCCGAGACCGGCCCGCTGGCCGCGAGCTGGCACTCCACCAAGTTCGTGAACCCCGCCCGCGACGGCGCCGTGCTCCCGGTCCTGCACCTCAACGGCTACAAGATCGCCAACCCCACCGTCCTCGCTCGCGTTCCCGGCGACGAGCTGCGTTCCCTGCTCGAGGGCTACGGGCACTCGCCGCACTTCGTCGAGGGCGACGACCCCGACGCGGTGCATCGGGAGCTCGCTGCGGTGCTGGACTCGATCCTCGACGAGATCGCCTCCATCCAGGACCGAGCCCGCGCTGGGGACGTGGAGCGCCCGCGCTGGCCCATGATCGTCCTGCGCACCCCCAAGGGCTGGACTGGGCCCAAGGAAGTCGACGGCAAGCCCGCGGAGGGCAACTTCCGGTCCCACCAGGTCCCGCTCGCCAAGCTGGCCGAGAACCCCGAGCACCTGAGCGCACTCGAGCGCTGGCTGCGCTCCTACCGGCCGGAGGAGCTGTTCCACGAGGACGGCGCGCTGCGCGAGGAGCTGCGCGCGCTGCGTCCCGAGGGAGAACGGCGGATGGGCGCCAACCCGCACGCCAACGGCGGCAGCCTGCTGCGCGACCTCGAGCTGCCCGACTTCCGCGACTACGCCGTCGAAGTGGAGGAGCCCGGCGCGACCGCCAGCGAGGCAACGCGCGTCCTGGGCGGCTGGCTGCGCGATGTCATGCACGCGAACCGCACGTCGGCGAACTTCCGCGTGTTCGGCCCCGACGAGACCGCTTCCAACCGGCTCGGCGCGCTGCTTCGAGGAGACGAACCGCGTCTGGATGGCCGACCGCCGCGACGGCGACGACCACCTCGCACCGGACGGCCGGGTGATGGAGATCCTCAGCGAGCACCTCTGCCAAGGCTGGCTCGAGGGCTACCTGCTGACCGGCCGCCACGGGCTGTTCAACTGCTACGAGGCGTTCATCCACATCATCGACTCGATGTTCAACCAGCACGCGAAGTGGCTGAAGGTCACGCAGGCGATCCCCTGGCGGCGCCCGATCGCGTCGCTCAACTACCTGCTCTCCTCGCACGTCTGGCGCCAGGACCACAACGGCTTCTCACACCAGGACCCCGGGTTCATCAACCACGTCATCAACAAGAAGGCGGAAATCGTCCGCGTCTACCTGCCGCCGGACGCGAACTGCCTGCTGTCGGTGGCGGACCACTGCCTGCGCTCGCGCGACTACGTGAACGTGATCGTGGCCGGGAAGCAGCCCTCGCTCGACTACCTGTCGATGGAGGACGCGCTCACTCACTGCGCCCGCGGGATCGGCATCTGGGAATGGGCATCGCGCGAGGACGGCGCGGAGCCCGACGTCGTGCTCGCATGCGCCGGCGACATCCCCACGCTCGAGACGCTGGCCGCGGCGGCGCTACTGCGCGAGCACCTGCCCGATTTGCGCGTGCGGGTGGTCAACGTCGTGGACCTGATGCGCCTCCAACCCGAGTCCGAGCACCCGCACGGCCTGCCCGACGCGGAGTTCGACGCGCTCTTCACCACGTCGCAGCCTGTGATCTTCGCCTACCACGGCTATCCGTGGCTGATCCACCGGCTCACCTACCGGCGCACCAACCATCACAACCTGCACGTGCGCGGATACAAGGAGGAGGGCACCACCACGACGCCCTTCGACATGGTCATGCTGAACGACCTCGACCGCTTCCACCTCGTGATGGACGTGATCGATCGCGTCCCGCACCTCGGGGAGACCGCCGCCGCGCTGCGCCAGCAGATGTCCGACGACCGGCTGCGCCACCGCGCCTATACGCGCGAGCACGGCGACGACTCGCCCGACGTCCGCGACTGGACCTGGCCGGGCGGGGCACCGACTCGTCCGGAGCCGCAGCACGGCGTCCCCGGCTGATCGCCGCGGCGTGCGGGTCCTGGTTACGAACGCCGGATCGAGCAGCCTCAAGCTGTCGCTGCTCGATGCCGACGACGCGGAGCTGTGGAAGCGCGAGCTCGACGCCCCGCGCGCGGTTATCGAGCCCGGTCCCGTCGCCGAGGCGCTCGCCGGGCTCCCGGAGCCCCCGGACGCGGTCGGGCATCGGATAGTGCACGGCGGAGAGCGCTTCCAGGGGCGGTACGGCTCGACCGGGACGTCCTTTCGGCCCTGCGGGAGCTAACCGCGTTGGCCCCATTGCACCAACCGAAGTCCCTTGCGGCCCTGGACGCCGTCTCGCGCGCGCTGCCCGACGTGCCTGAGGTTGCCTGTTTCGACACCGGATTCCACGCCACGCTGCCTGCGGCGGCGGCCACCTACGCGCTGCCCCGACGCTGGCGTGAGCGCTATGGCGTGCGGCGGTTCGGCTTCCACGGGCTGTCCCACGCCTACGCGTCCGGACGCGCCGGCGAGTTCGCCGCCGGCGCCCGTCGGGTGGTCACCTGCCACCTCGGTGCGGGCGCTTCCCTGTGCGCGGTCCTCGACGGTCGCTCGATCGACACGACGATGGGTTTCACGCCGCTGGAGGGGTTGACCATGGCGACACGGTCCGGCTCCGTCGATCCCGGTCTGCTTTTGTGGCTTCAGGAACAAGCTCACCTGTCCCCCCAGGAGATGGCCGACGCGCTGGAGCACGAGTCCGGGCTCGCGGCCCTTGCCGGAACGCCGGACATGCGAGAGGTGCTTAGCCGCGACGACCCCGACGCCCGGCTCGCGTTCGACGTCTACTCGCATCGCCTGCGTGCCGGTATCGGCGCGATGGCGGCGGCGCTTGGAGGGCTCGATGTGCTGGTGTTCACCGGCGGCGTGGGAGAGCGCTCGCCGCGCGTCCGTCAGGTCGCCTGTGAGGGCGTGTCCCATCTCGGCGTGGCGATCGACACCTCGCTCAACGAGAGAGTCGACCGGGGACCGAAACGTCGCGGCAGGCGCATCCCGCGTCGCCGTGCTCGTTGTGCGCGCCCGCGAGGACCTCGAGATCGCGCGCCAGGCGCGAGCGCTGCTGCGCTAGGGAGGTCCCCGCCGGTTTGCGTAGCTCCGCCCGGTGTCAGCGTGCGGCGGCTGGTCGACGATGACCCAGACACCGTTCCCCAGGCTGCCCGGCCCGCCCTCGCCAGCTAGATCGGGACGTGCCGGCGGGCTCATGACTCGCGCAGATAGCCCGCGGCGCGCAGCTCCGCCACTACCTCGCGCTCATGCCGCTCGAACGCCTCCAGCCGATGCTCGAGTTCGCGCTCGAGGCGTTGTCCCTCGCGCCCGGCTCGTCGGACCGCCATCAGCTGGCGGGTCCTCGCGTCCTGACTTACGGTCGGCCTCGGTCGGTGCGGCGGGCGCGGTGACGTCCGTTCCCGCGTACTCCGCCACCGTGACGGCGACCGGAACGCCGTTGGGATGCCAGTCCAGGCCCGGTCGGACCCCGGGGTCAACCGACGCCAAATAGGGCGCCAGGTGGCGGCCCGCCACATGCCCAGGGGGCCACCAAAGGCAGTGGCTGACGGGCTCCCCGTCATCGAGCCACGGCGAGCCCGCTGCGCTCGGGAAATGCGGCGGTAGCGTCAGGAGACCGTAGAGCGTCGGTGACCAGGGCTCAGGATCGACGTTCGCGCCCGCGGCGGCGGCGATAGCCTCGGCCGCAGCCGTCCCCTGGCGCGATGCCAGGGTGCTGTGCTTGAGCGACAGCGCCGTCGCGTCGCCGACGGCGTAAACACCGTCCTGTCCCAGCACGCGCGCGTGCTCATCAACCCGCACGAAGCCGCTCTCGTCGTGGGCAGTTCCGCCCACCCCCGGGCCGCGAACAGCGGGCACGAACAGCGCTCGGTCGACGCCCATTGACCGACGACCTCCGAGGCGGAGGACGAGCCCGTCGCGGCGCTTCTTGTCGTTCACGCGATTGGACAGCCGCGCGACCGCCGACGAGAAGGCATCGCGGCCCGCTTCGTGCCGCTCGTCCGGAATTGTGGCTTCGACGCCGGTGATGAGCTCGATCTCGGCCCGCTCGAGCTCGATGCCGACGGCGTCGCCGGCGGCCGGGCCGAAGGCCTCCAGCGGGGCGGCTTCTGCGGTTACGATCGCGACCTGCGCGCCCGAGGAGCTGCGGCGCGCCGCCAGCGAAGCCACCAGCGCAAGCTCATAGGCATCGACCGGCCAGGCGGCTCTAGGAGGGACGACGAAGGCGGCCCTGCGGACGGTGCCGTCCTCCAGGTCGTGCAGCAGCCGGGTCAGCTCGGCAGTGCCCTCTTGTCCGCGCCGCCACGTCAGCGCACGTCTCGGCCCTGCCACGCGGGCCCCCACGGCGACGACCAGAACGTCATAGGGAAGAAAGTCGCCGCTGTTGGTAAGCACGCGGCCACGGGCCTGGTCGACCTGCGCAAGGCCGTCCCGCACGAAGGTGGCGCCCAATCCGCCCGCGAGCTCTTGGAGCCCCCTCGTCCGCTCCTTGCGAAAGCGGAACGGGACCGCCGTAGAGAGCGGACGGTACGAAAACGAGCGCTCCGGGCAGAGCAGGGTGGCTTGCACACGGTCGCCGGCGAGGGTCCGCAAGCCCGCGAGTACCTCGAGGGCCGCGATGCCGCCGCCTGCCACGACCACGCGCATCAACCTCTCACGACCTCGAAAAGGGGGAGTCCGCAGCTCCCCATCCGGGCGAAACCCGATCGTAGGTCTTCGGCGCCATCGTGGTTCAGTGCTTCATCGCTCCGCCGAGGAGCGCGTCCAGCCCAACGACGGCGAAGGTGATCCGGGCCGTGCACGCTCGCGCCGCGTCCAGCTCGCTGAAGAGCGTGTACCAATCGATGCCGGCGTCCAGATCGGCGACCGGGACACCGGCGAACAGGTCAGTGATCGCGCCCTCCGACAGACCGATCAGGAGGACGGCACGACGACGTGCTTGACCTCCGCCATGTAGCGGTCAGCGGCCGCGGAGGCGTCATCCGGGGCGCTTCCGCTCTGGCGGGCGTCCATGTACGCCGCGTACCAGTCCCACCAGTCATGCGGTGGGGCGACCGCCTCGAACGCGCCGTGACGCTCGGCGGTCTCGTGCAACAGATCCGACAGCGAGGCGACGTCCATGTGTCAGTCCTCCCATTCCCGGCCGGGGAGCCGGCTCGTGATTTCTTGCAGCAGCCAGGTGTTGCCATCGGGGTCGCTGAACGACGCGTAGACGAAGTACGAGCGCCCTTCGATCGACTCGAAGCCAGGGGGCCGCGCCTCGTACACCTCGCCGACGTCGGCGCCGCGGCTGATCAGATCGTCCCGGGCGGCTTCGATGTCGTCGACCGCGAGGATCAGCCTGTCAGCCGACCCCGGCTCAGCCGTCGTGAGGCCCTTGCCGAAGTGGATCGAGCACTGTGACTGGGGTGGCGTGAACTGCACCCCCCGGATGTCCTCGCCGGCGCTGAAGTCGGCGTCCAGGCGCCATCCGAGGCTCTCGTAGAAGCTCTTGGCCCGATCGACATCGGAGACGGGCAACGTCACCACCTCGAGCCGCAACGAGACGGCCGTACCGTCAGACATGAAGGACCTCCGTGGGGTTGGGGTGGTACGCAGCCTGACCGCTCGGCACACCGGGCGCAAGATCGGGCACGCCTATCATCGCCGTCGTGAAGGAGGTCGCGCTCGCAAGCTCGCCGTCGGGGGAAGCCGCCACGTTCGGCGCCTGTCTCGCGACCGTCCTCGAGCTGCCGCTCGATGAAGTCCCCGAGCTGCCCGCGGGTGAAGAGCTGCCCGGCTGGCGCGTCCTGCGCTGGCTCGGCGGGCTGGGCCTCGGCCTCGTGCCGGTCGCAGACGCCGCGTCGTTCGAGTGGGCCGGTCCCTGGCTCGGCTGGGTGCGCCCCGGCGACGGGGGCGAGCGCCAGGCAGTGGTGATGTACGGCGTGCCCTCCGGCGTCGCATGGGATCCGTCCGGGGTGACCGAGACCGACGGCTGGCGGCTCGACGGGGGCTTCGTGATCTCTGCCCTGGACGTCGCCCTGGCGCGCCCAGCGCTCCCGGAGGCTCCGGCCTCCGCCGGAACCGTCGAGGCGATCTTCGTCGCGCCCGAGGCGGGTGCGCCGGCGCAGAGCCTCGAAGAGGTCGCGGCCCTTGCCGGTCGCGGACTCGACGGCGACCGTCACGTGACGGGCGCTGGCACCTTCCCCTCCGGACTGCCGGGCAGCGCGCTCACGCTGATCGAGGCGGAGGTGTGCGAGTCGTTCGCGCCCCCACTCGACCCGCACGAGCACCGACGCAACGTCGTCACGCGTGGGATCGCACTCAACGACCTGGTCGGCCACGAGTTCCGGATCGGCTCGGTTCGGTGCCGCGGCATGCGGCTGTGCGAGCCCTGCACGGTCATCCAGCGGTACGCGGCCCGCCCGGTGCTGCGCCCGCTCGTCCACCGCGGCGGTCTGCGGGCCGACATCCTCGAGGACGGCGTCGTGCGCGTGGGTGACGTGCTGCAGGCGGGTTGAGTCAGCTCCTCGGCGGGCCGTAGCTGAGGTTCAGCACGCCGCTCTTGAAGGTCTCCGCGCTCCGGAGCTCCAGGGGCATGGTCGGCTCGTCCGGCGGAAACAGCCGAGCCAGGCCGTCGCCGACCACCATCGGGTGCACGAGCAGGTTGAGCTCGTCGAGGAGGCCCTCGCGCAACAGCCAGCGGACGGTGGTGGCGCTGCCGGACATGGAGATGTCGCCGCCGTCCTGGCCCTTGACCTCGGCCAGCTTCTGCGCGGCCTCCGCGCCCTTGACGATCTCCGAGTTCTGCCAGTCGGCCGCCTGCAGGCTGTTGGAGACCACGAACTTCTTCATCGAGTTCATGACGTCGCCGAACGGCTCGTCGGCGTGCTCGGGCCAGTAGGCGGCCCACTCGTCGTAGAGGACGCGGCCCATCAGCATGGCGTCGGTGGTGGCGAAGCCGGCGCCGACCGCGGCCCCCATCTCGTCGTCGAAGTACGGGAAGTGCCACTTGTCGGGCGCCTCGACGACGCCATCGAGGGAGATGAAGAAGTTCGACTTGATCTTGCGCACTAGGGGGCCTCCTGGGCTGCGTTGTCTGGTCTGTTGAGAAGGGCGTCGATCTGGCCAACCGACTGCGGGAACACATCGAACGCGCCCCAGCGCTCCAGCTGTTCCATGTGCTCCTTGGACTCGAAGACGAAGCGCATCTCCATGCGAGTGCAGCCGGCGTGCTCGCTGAGCCGCACCTGCACCGCGGTGGTCGGCGTCGTCGGATTCGGTGTCCCGTCCGCCTGGGCGAAGCCGTCGGTGAACTCGAGCGAGCTGGGCGGGTCGACCGACGTGATCCGCCACCAGCCGCGAGTCTGCTCGCCCTCTGGGCCGGTCATGAAATAGGCGACCTCACCGCCGGCAACGAGGTCGTGCTTCTCGACGGTCGCAGGGTGGGTTGGCGGCCCCCACCAGCCCTCCAGCTGGCGCGGGTCGGCCCACAACTGCCACGCCCGCTCCATCGGGGCATCCAGGTCGGCGATCAGCGTGAGGCTGAGGCTGTCGAAGTCCTTGTCGATGCTGACGATGCTCATTGCGCGAGCAGCTCGGCCATCCGGCCCACACGCCCGCGCCAGGTCGTCTCGAGCTCGTCGAGGACGCGGCGCGCCCGGCCTACGGCGTCGGGGTCGGTGCGCACGAGCTGCTCCCGGCCATGGCGCTCCTTGGTGACGAGGCCGGCTCGCTCGAGCACCGCGACGTGCTTCTGCACCGCGGCGAAGCTGATCGGGTAGACGTCGGCGAGTCGCGACACCGACGACTCCGCCTGGCTGCAGCGGTGGACGATGTCGCGGCGAGTGGCGTCCGCCAGCGCGTGAAACAGGTCATCCACCTGCTCGTCGGTCACATCACCTACAACCATTCGGTTGTAGGTTAGC
This sequence comes from uncultured Thermoleophilaceae bacterium, assembly GCA_963765135.1. Classification (GTDB taxonomy): domain Bacteria; phylum Actinomycetota; class Thermoleophilia; order Solirubrobacterales; family Thermoleophilaceae; genus JACVRW01. Next base: position 1,065,855 of record CAVXUX010000002.1, on the reverse strand, counting down.
GGTCCCCCATGAGGCAGTAGCGCCAGACGACCTCGCCGTCCTCGGCGGCCTCCCCGTCGTAGGTAAAGCCGACCTTCTCGAGCACTCGGGTCGAGGCGTTGCGCTCGGGGAGGGTGTGGGCGATCACGGTGGTCACTCGATCGTCGGCAAACGCCTCGGCCACCATCGCGTGCGTCGCCGCGGTGGCAAGCCCACGGCCACGTCGAGCCTCCGCGATCTCGTAGCCGACCTCCACGACCCCGTCCTTGGGGGGACCCTTGAACCCGCCCCAGCCGACCAGCTCCGGCGGGTCGCCACTCACGAAGAAGCGTGTCCCCCAGGCATGTCCGGTCGGATGCTCGACCAGGACATCCCGCGTCGGCGGCAGCGCCTCCCTGAACGTCGCCCACCCTGGAACGACGTCGTGGCCGAGCGCGCGAGCGAACGCGTCGTCGCCCTCTAGGGCGGCGTCCATCAGTGCCAGGGTGGCGCGAACGACCCGGATGGGGTCCAGGCTAGACGTGGGAGGGCGGCCTGTGGCCGCCCTCCCATACCTGCGGGGTCGGCGTTCGCCTCAGCGAATGCCGATCGGCCCCCTGAACTCGCGGTGCTTCGCCGCACGCCTGGCCCTCGTCTTGGCCTTGGCGGTACGCGCGACCGTCACCTCGGCAGGCCCGACCAGCGGGCTCTTCGAGCGCGCCAGCGTCCACGCGGCGTGAGCCGCGCCGTCGGCGAGCTGGCCGAGACCGACCGCGCCGTTGCCGCGCATCAGCTCGGCGTCCTCCGCCGACTCCAGGCCCGAGGCGTCCGGGAACGGCGGGACGCCCAGGATCGTGCTGAACGTGTCGCACGCCTGGTGGTAGCACGGGTCGTACCACGAACCGGCGGCACCGCCGTAGACCGCCGCCTGCGCGTCGGTCTTCACACCCTCGGCGCCGGAGAACAACCCGCCGGCCGCCACGAGCGCCTCAGGGGCGATGAACGGACCGTAGTCCGAGCGTCCGTCGAACGCCGTCGGGTCGGTCGCCAGGCCCTGTGAGGCGAAGTAGCGCAGGAATACCTGCTCGATCTCCGCCGAGCCGGGCGGGCCGACGTCGCCCTCACCGGTCGAGTTGTCGCCGTCGTAGACGAAGCGGACGAAGTTCGGCGAGGCGAGCATGTCGAAGTTGAGGTTCGCCTCGACGTCGTCGATCTCGCCCGATTCGATCAGGTCGGCCACGTACGCGGTCGATCCGACCAGACCGGCCTCCTCCGCACCCCAGAACGCGAAGCGGATGCGGTTGCGCGGCGCCTTCGGCAGGTCCGCGATCTGCTCGGCCATCTCGATCAGCGTGCTCGTGCCCGAGCCGTTGTCGTTGATGCCGGGCCCCTCCTCGACCGAGTCGAGGTGAGCTCCGACCACGATCGTCCGCTCCGGATCGCCCTGCTTGGAGTCGGCGATCAGGTTGTCCTGCGGCACCTCTTCGGTGGTCGTCTCGACGCTGAACGTCACGTTCACCGCGCCGGACTGCAGCGCGGTGTAGAGCTCCGACCCAACGGCGTAGCTCGTCATCGCCACCGGGATCCCGATGAACGGCGGGGCGCCGATCTGGAACGGCTCGGTGCGATCGGGATAGCCGTCGTTGAAGATCAGCACCGCGGCAGCGCCAAGCTCCTTGGCGAGGTTGATCTTGTCGACGAACGCGCAGGTGCCGCGCTCGACCAGCGCGATCTTGCCGGTCAGGTCCTGGCCACCCCAGTCGGCCTCCTCACAGCCGCTGGTGCCGCTGCCCGGATCGCCCGTCGGGTCGAGCACGATGTCGTTGGTGGTGACCAGCGGGGCGGTCACGTTCCCCGAACCTGAGAACTGCGCGATCGCGTAGTCCTCGCCGCCTTCGGGCGGCCCCTCGGTGTAGGCCGGCTGGCCTTCACGCATCAGCGTCGCGGGCCCAACCTGCTCCCAGGCCGCAAACGGGAACTCGTCCCGGCTGACCTCGTAGCCCGCCCGCTTCATGCGCCGCTCGACATAGTCGAGCGAGGCGTCGTAGCCGGACGTCGTGGCGGCGCGGTTGCCGTCGTTGGCGTTCGCGAGCCGCTGCAGCGTACGCATGTGCTCGAGGATCCCGGCGGTAGTCACACCCTTACGCAGCTTCTTGGTGTTGACCTCGTCGACGGCGAGCGCCGACGGAGTGAGAACGAGCGCTGCGGCCATCGTGGCGACAGCGCCCATGAGAGCTCTCCTCACGCTTTCCTCCCTTATGTAGTCGCGTGGGCCCGCTGCCTTTTTGGGCAGCCAGGCCGGAACAGCGGGACCGGGGATCTATCCCGGACCGCTGCCGCCGGACCTACCCGCGCCTCGAGCGCCCTAACCCCAGTGGACGAATGATCGATGGCCGAGGCTCAGCGGCCGTCGGAGCTACAACAGCCGTCGCCGCGCCAGGTCTCGAGGCCTTCCTTCGTGGCGACTGCGGCGACTACCAGTGCGGCGAGGGGGTCCAACCACCACCAGCCAAACAGCGCATTGCCCGCCAGGCCGAGGAAGACGGCGCCGGCGAGATAGGCGCAGAGCAGGTTCTGCGTTCCCTCCCCGTGAGTCGCCTGTGACCCGAGCTGGAGCGCGACCCGCTGCTTGGCGATTCCGAGCAGCGGCATCCCGACCAGGCTCGTCGCCGTGAGCACCATCCCGAGAACGCTGACCTCTGGTCGCTCGGCTGACGCGAGGTGCTGGACGGCCTCGAAGGTCACGTAGGGCGCGAGCAGGAAGAACTGGATCGCCACCAGCCTCTGCGCTCGTTCCTCAGCCGCGTGGGAGAGCATGCGAGCGCCGGTGAAGCGCCAGATGATCACGACGCTCGCCATGCCCTCGATCGCGGAGTCGATCCCGAAGCCGACCAGCGCGATCGAGCCGGCCAGGATCCCGGCGGTGATCGCGATGCCGCCCTCGAGGCTCATCCAGACGAGGCTCAGCCAGGACAGGAACTTGGCTCTCCGGGCAGCGGCCAGCCAAGCGGGCGACCCCGACGTCGCGTCGCGCGCGGACGTGGGGAGCGGTCGAGCGATCACCTCACTCTTATATCGCCCAGCGTCAGGCAGCGATCCGCTCGGCGAACCTGTCCAGGTAGAGCGGCCAGCCCTGGTCGCCGCCGACGCCGTCGCGCGCGGCTTCCCATCCCTCGCCGTGGCGGTCCAGGTTGCGGTGCTCGAGCTCGACGCGCGTACGGTCCGGCGCCTCGGCGATGAACCGCACCTCGACCTCGCTGGTCTTGTCGTGGATCCGTCTCGATCTGCCACTGCGCGCTGATGTCCCAGCTGAACACCACCCGGTTCGGCGGCTCGTATGCGAGCACGCGGGCCCAGCGGCACTCGCTGCCGTCGACGCCCCGGTCGTAGATGTTGCCGCCGACGTGCGACTCGAAGACCGTCTCGGCGATCTCGACGTCGAGCAGGTTGTGCTCGGGCGGCTTGAAGCTGCCGAAGTCGTCGGTGAAGACCGAGAACGCGCGCTCGATCGGCGCCTCGACGACGATCGAGTGCTGCGTTGAGGTCTCCGATGCCTGGGTGCTCATTCGCTCTCCTTCATCTGTTGCTCGACGGCCGTCTTGAAGCCCGCCAGGGCTTGGTCCCAGAAGTGGTCGAGGTACCCGCGCAGCGCGCCGAGCCCGGCCGGATCCACCTGGTAGATGCGGCGGGTACCGGCCCGATGGTCGGCGACGAGCCGCGCCTCCTTCAGCACCTTCAGGTGCTGCGAGACCGCAGGGCGGCTGATCGGCAGCTCGCTCGCCAGCTCACCCACCGCGCGCGGACGCTCGGCGAGCCGCTCGAAGATCGCCCGCCTGGTCGGATCCCCGAGGGCGGTCCAGCCGATCGGTTGGTAAGTCTGCACGAACGGTAAGTTTGCACTTACGGTACTCGCTGTCAAGCCGCGGGCTGCTCAGACGCGACGCGCGGTCCCCAGGATGTGTGGGACCAGCGGTTGGAAGCGGTTAGCCGAAAAGCCGAAGCGCTCGATCTCCTCGATCTCGAACCCGGCCTGCATGATCGCCTCCGTGGTGTCACGGGCGGCGTGGCAGCCGCCGGCGATCGCCGGCCAGATTCCGGAGCGATCGATCACTTGGAACAGCGCTCGCTTCGGTTGGCAACGCGGGACCACGTGCTCGTAGAAGCGCAGCTCGCCTTCGGGGCGCAGCACCCGCCGGATCTCGGCGAAGGCCCGTGACTGATCCGGAACCGTGCAGAGCACGAGGCTGGCCACCACGGCGTCCGCGCTCTCGTCCTCGAGCGGCAGCTCGTCGGCGACGCCGGCGAGCAAGCGGATCGGCACGTTGGCGCTTTTTGCGGCGGTCTCGGCTTGCCGGCGCAACGTCGGCTCGGGCTCGACGGCGATCACCTCGGTGACCTCGCGGGGGTAGAGCGGGAAGTTGAGGCCATGGCCGGCGCCGATCTCGACGACGGTCCCGGTCAATCCTTCGAGCAGGCGTCGTCGGTGGTCGGTAGCTCCGCGCTCCTCGGCGGTGGCGGCGCTGCGCATATACATGCGCGCGAAGCGGGGGCGTGGGCTATCGGGGGCTTTCATGCGGCTCCTCCGACCTGGGCAGCAGCGCCCGCTCGGGCCACCACGCCGTCGACGATCAGGCCGACGGCCTGTGAGAAGAGGTCGGGCGAGACGGCACGCGATCCGTGCAGCATGTGGTGCGACCAGAGGCCGACGCCGAGCGCGTCGATGACAACAGCAAGCTCCTGCGGGGTCATGCCGAGAGCGTCCGCGTCAACCAACGCCGCGCGCTCGGCGACGACCTCCTCCAGGGCCTGCCGCATCTCGTCGGTGCGGCGGGCGAACGCATGGCGGAAGTTCTTGTCGCGGGCCGCGTGGGCGAGGAACTCGAGGTAAAGGGCGCGCCACTCGGGGTCGCCGATCATCGCTTCCAGCGCCTCTCGCGCGGCGAGTTGCGCCTGCTCGGCGGTGCTGGCGATGTCGTCGTCGCCGGTGTCGAAGACCTCGCGTATGTCGCGCGCGCGCTCGGCGCAACGCCGGTCCAGGAGCTCGAGGAACAGCTGCTCCTTGTCGGCGAAGTTGTAGTACACGGCACCGCGGCTGAAGCCGGCCTCCTCGGCCACGGCGTCGAGGCTGGTGCCGTGGAAGCCGTTGCGGGCGAACACACGGGACGCAGCCGCCAGGACCTGCTCGCGGGTCTCGTGTCGGCGCTCGGCTTGGGTCTTTCGCTTGCCTTTCATGCTCACATGTAGTTTTATACGAAGACGTATGTTTATGCAAGCTTGGCGAAGATTGGCGGGAGAGGTTCGCCTGCAGCGGGCCTGCCGCCGGGAGCCCACCCCCACGTTCCTGTTCGCCGACCTGGTCGGCTACACGGCTCTGACCGAGGCGATGGGCGACACTGTGGCGGCCGATCTGGCGCGTGAGTTCCGGCGCACGATGTGCTCCCTCAGCCGCGATCACGGCGCCCGCCAGGTCAAGTCGATGGGCGACGGCGTGATGATCTGGATCGCCGACGCCGGCGATGCCGTGTCCCTCGCGGCAGAGACGCTCGCCCGCGTGGGTGCGAGGTCAGACCTGTTGCCGGTTCGCATCGGCGTCCACACCGGGCCGGCGGTGCGCCGTGGCAGCGATTGGTATGGCAGCGCGGTCAACGTCGCGGCCCGCCTCGCCGACCAGGCACGCCCCAACGAGGCGCTGGTGAGCGAGGCGACCTGGGCGACGGCGCGCTGTGAGTTCACCAAGCCAGTGGACACGCCGCGCGAGCTGGTGCTGCGCGGGCTCGACCGCCGCGTCGCGGCCTGGCGGCTGGCATGAACGGCGCCGACGCGGTCGCCCGGAAGGCGCTGGAGCAGGTCTGCGCGCGCGGCGATCTCGACCTGGCGCGGGAGTGCTACGCCCCCGACTTCGTCGATCACGTCAACGCCGTGGATCTGCACGGCCACGAGGGGATCCGGAAGTCCACGGACCTCTACCGGGCCTTGTTCGACGATCTCCAGATCCGCGTCGTGGACCAGGTGTCGGAGGGCGATCGGGTGGTCAGTCGCTGGTCGATGACCGGCTCCAATCGCGGCCGCCCGGCCGAGCTGACCGGCATCACGATCAGCCGGATGGAAGATGGCCAGATCGCCGAGGACTGGACCGCGCTGGACAGCCTCGAGCTGATTCGCCAACTCGGCTTCGTTCGCACGCTGCTCGCTGCCCCTCGGCTGTTGCGGGCAACGCGGGCCTAGGTCGGCCGGCGGCGACCGAGGATCAGCAGGTACGGGCGCAGCGCGCTGATGCCCGTCGGCGTGCGGTGGCCTTCGAAGTACTCGATCCAGTCGCGCTCCAGCGCCGCCCGCTCGGCGCGGCTCAGCCTGCCGACGCCCTCGCGCGCCGGCCCGTCCGACTCCATCAGGATGCGCCACATCGCCGCCCCGGATTCGCCGGTCCACGGGCAGACGGCGTCGGCGAACTCCAGTTCGAAGGCGTCCCCGAGCAGCTCTGCCGCGTAATCGCGCCGCGAGCTCGGTCAAGCGCGGCGCGCGAGCAGCGAGATGCTCGTCACGCCGTACTTCCGCACAGCGTTGTCCGCGCGCTCGGAGACGAATCGGTATTCCGGGTTCTCGCGCCAGGCCTCGATCTCGAAGCCGGCGGCTGCGATCGCCGCTCGGTAGCCGTCGCGCTGCATCGCTCCTCCGATGCAGGCGGCCCAGAGCGAGGCGTCGCAGGTGACGCCCTCCGGCAGCTGGCTCTCCGTGACTATGTCCGCCAACGCGAGTCGTCCGCCCGGCCGCAGAGAGCGCGCGGCCGCTGCGAACACCGCCTGCTTGTCGGGCGAGAGGTTGACCACGCCGTTGGAGATCACGCAGTCGAAGCCCTCCGGCTCGACAGGTGGCCGCTCGATGTACCCGACGCGGAAGTCGACGTTGCCGAAGCTCCCCTCCACCGCCAAGCGCCTCGACTTTGCGAGCTGCTCCTCGGTCATGTCGACGCCGACCACCCGGCCGTTCGGCCCGCCGGCAATAGCTGCCAGGAAGCTGTCGGTGCCGGAGCCGCTGCCGAGGTCGAGCACCGCCTCACCGGGCTGGATTGCCGCGAGGTCGAGGAAGTAGCCGACGCCGGCGAACGAGTCGATCGCTGATGCGGGTATGCGGTCGAGCTGGTCGCCCGGATAGCCGAGCCGCTCGGCCAGGGCCCGGCCCGTCTCGAAGTGGAAGTCGCGTTCGGGCTCGAGCGCCACCTCCTCGTACATGCGCTTGACGCGCTGCTCGAGCTCGGCGGTGTCGAGTTGGCGAGTCTCCGTGGTCATGCTGGGGTCTCCTCTTTCGATAGACGCCATTCGGGCCAGCCGTCTTCAAGTCGCCGCGCGGACCGACCCTCCGCGCGTAGGGCGCGAACCGCCTCGTGCGCGTAGGCGCAGAACGGGCCGCGGCAGTAGGCGACGACCTCCCGGTCGCCGGGGAGCTCGTCGAGGCGTCGCTTGAGCTCCTCGAGCGGGATCGACTGCGCGCCGTCGATGTGCCCGGCCTCGAACTCCTCGAGGGGTCGCACGTCGACGAGCACCACGTCGCCCCGGGCCATGCGGGCGACCAGCTCGTCGCGGCCGATCGCCTCGACGTCGTCGCCGAGGTACTCCCCAGCGGCGCGCCGTACCTCGGCCAGCCGCGCCGCGGACACCTCGCGCAGCGCAAGCCAGAGGGCGAGCACATCGTCGCCGGCCAGCGAGTAGCGGACTCGCAAGCCGTCGCGCCGGCGCGTCACCAGGCCGGCGGCGTGCAGCGCCTGGAGGTGCTGCGAAGTGTTGGCGTTCGACTGGCCGCTGGCGGTGGCGAGCTCTTCGACGCTGCGCGAGCTCTGCGCGAGCAGGTCGATCAGCTCGAGCCGGCGCGGGCTCGCGAACGCCTTTCCCATCAAGGCAATGGCGTCGAACAGAGCGTCCTTGGGGCGAGCCGAATCCACAGCTGGCTATTCAAGCGATCAATTGATACCTTGTCAAGCTTCTGGGATCCCCTGCCCCCGGAGGCGACCCTTGTTCTTCCGCCAGCTGCTCAACGACGAATCCGCCTGCGCCTCGTATCTGCTCGGCTGCAAGAGCCGAGGCCAGCTCGCCGTGGTAGATCCCCACATCGACCTCGTCGACCAGTACATCGCGCTCGCCGAGGCCCAGGACGTGCCGATCGCCGCCGTCTTCGAGACGCACGTTCAGGCCGACCACCTCTCGGGTCTGCCCGATCTGGTCGCCCGGACGGGCGCGGCCGCGTACCTGCCTGAGGGCGCGGGCGTCGACTTCGACCACCACCCGCTCGCAGACGCCGAGATCGTCCATATCGGCAACACGGAGTTCAAGGCGATCGCGACCCCCGGACACGCTCAGGCGCATCACGCATACCTGGTCACCGACCACGCCAGAGCCGACGACCCGTGGATGGTCCTGGCCGGCGACGCGCTCCTCGTCGGCGACGTCGGCCGGCCGGACCTGCACGCCCATGGCGACTACAGCGTCGAAGAGATGGCACGCTCGCTGTATCGCTCGCTGACCGAGCGCCTGATGAGGCTGCCGGACCACATCTTGGTCTACCCCGCTCACTACGCCGGCTCGGTCTGCGGTCGCGGTCTCTCCGGCCACCCCGCCTCGAGCATCGGCTTTGAGCGCCGCCACAACCAGGCGCTCCAACACGACTCCGAAGAGGCGTTTGTGGAAGCGCTCGTCCGCGACATCCCGCCCGCCCCGGACCGGCAGGCCGAGATCGTCTCCGCGAACCGCGCGGGGTGGCGGACATCGGCCTCCACGGCGGTCTGAGCATGGACCCGGTCGCCAAACGCATCGTCGCGTCCTGGATCGCCACGGACATCATCTGGGCTTCGCTGTTCGTCTACGCCCTGAAGCGCGCCAAGGCATAGTCAACTTGGCAAGCCGTCCGGAAGTCGGGCTTGGCCTCCGCGAGAACCTCCCTCAGTTCGCGCTCCTAGTCGCGGTCAACGCGTTCGTCGGCGCGATGGTCGGGCTCGAGCGCTCGACCCTGCCGCTCATCGGCGAGACGGACTTCGGGCTCACGTCGAGCGCGGCGGTTCTGTCGTTCATCGTCGCCTTCGGCCTCGCCAAGTCGTTCACCAACCTCGCCGCAGGGGTCGGAGCGGAGCGGCTCGGGCGCCGACGGCTGCTGATCCTCGGCTGGACGTTCGCCCTGCCCGTACCGCTGCTGATCGCGGTCGCCCCGAGCTGGGCCTGGATCGTCGCCGCCAACGCCCTGCTCGGCATCAATCAGGGGCTTGCCTGGTCGATGACGGTCGTCATGAAGATCGACCTCGTCGGCCCCAAGCGCCGAGGCCTGGCTCTCGGGCTCAACGAGGCGGCCGGCTATGGCGGCGTTGCCGTCGCGGCGGCGCTGAGCGGGTGGCTTGCCGCAGACTTTGCCCCTCGCGACGTGCTCGTCGCGGGTGGAGCCGGCATTGCCCTGATTGGGTTGGTGGTCTCTGCCGCTTTCGTTCGCGACACGGCCGGCCACGTACGGCTGGAGCAGGAGCGCGATCACGACGTCGAGGAGCGCGCCCCGCGGCTAACCGAGGTGTTGCCGGACGCCACGTACCGCAGGCCGTCGCTGCGGGCGTGCTCCCAGGCCGGTCTGGTGAACAACCTGAACGATGCACTCGCGTGGGGACTCATCCCGTTGTTCCTGGCCTCCGAGGGAGCTTCCCCATCACAGATTGGGCTCGTCGCCGGTCTGTATCCGGGCGTGTGGGGCGTCGGCCAAATCCTGGCCGGTCAGTGGTCCGATCGCGTCGGGCGGAAGCCGCTGATCGTGGCCGGCATGCTCATTCAAGCCGCCGCGCTCGGGCTCCTAGCCGCGTCGGGTGGAGCGGTCGCGCTCGCAACAGTCGCCGCGATCGGGTTGGGTGCGGGCACCGCACTGGTCTACCCCACGCTGATCGCCGCCATCTCAGACGCCGTGTCACCGGTTGCGCGCCCGCCAACCCTCGGCGTGTACCGGTTTTGGCGTGACATGGGCTACGTGGCTGGAGGGCTCCTCACAGGAATCGCCTCGGACGCGCTCGGCTACAGCAGCGCGATCACGATCGTCGCCGGTCTGACGGCGGGCTCGGGGCTGTGGGTTGCCTTCGACCTGCGCGACGGCGGGCGCCGCCCGATCACCTGATCGGCGGAGGCTCGCCCAGCGCGGTGGCCGCGAGCGCCGGGTCCCACTCGCAGACCTCGCAGGCGTGGCTGAACGCGGAGCGGGCGAACTCGAGCGCGTACGCGTGCGGGTCGGCGCTGTTGCGCACGTCCTCCCAGTCGAGCACGTACTCGCCGAGCTCGCCGTCCCAGCGCGCCGCGGCAGGGCTCAGGGTCGCGTCCGCGAAGCCGGGCGGCGCCGGGTGGGCCAGCGCGAAGAAGGCGGCCCGCTCGTGCGTGGGATCCCCCGGCCACCAGCCGATTCCGATCTGCTGGGCATCCCCTCCGTTGCGGAAGATGAAGTCGTCCGACGGTGGATCGGCCGGCCGCCCCGAGAAGAGGCTGACGGCCAGATCGAACGTGCCCCACCAGGCGTTGACCGGCGTCGAGCGCCCGCGGAACGGCGCCCGGAAGTCCGCGAGCACCAGCGCTGCCTGGGTGGCGGCCTCGAAGTAGGTCGCCACCTGCTCTGCCTCGTAGGTCGCGTGCTCGTGGTCCTCGTCCAGCGGAACCTCCCACGGCACCTCCTGCGGCTTGGGGTTGATCTCGACGGGCCCACCCAGGCGGCCGACGGCCTCCAGCACCTCGCGCGTCACCTCGGCGACGGGGCGGTTGGGCGTGAGCGAAATCCGCGTCTCGTGGCCGGAGCTGTGCTCCACCACGGCCTCATGCGCGTGCAGGTCGAGCGCCGCGACGATGGCCCCGGAGCCGTTGGGCGCCGGCAGCGGAAGCGTCTCCCAGCCACGCGCCGTGAGCCGCAGGGCGGCGTGCTGGAGCTGGGGCTCGGGCGGCGCAAGTCGCACCGCGAGCTTCCCCAGCAACTGCGTGTGCGCGTGGAGCGTGTCGCAGGTCGCGCTCCACGGTTCGTAGGCCAGCGGTGGCCACTCGCTGGGCATGGCTCGAACGCTACTCCTAGGTCGCCGCTCGGCACGACGCACAGCTCGGGCCGGTCGGGGCGGTTCAACCCGCGGCGCAGCGAGATGAACGCCGCGCCGCCCGCCAGCAGCGGCAGCCAGAACAGGATCACGCGGTAGACGAGCACCGCGGCGGCCACCGGCGCCGCCGGGAGGCCGTAAACGATCAGCGTGCCGATCAGCCCCCCGTCGATCCCGCCTAGACCGCCCGGCAGCGGCAGCAAACCGCCCAGCTGCCCGATCAAGTAGCCGAGCAGGATCACCGTGATCGGCGGTGAGAAGCCGAAGGCATGGAACGTCGCCCACAGGACAGCGTTGTCCCACGCCCAGTAGCCGATCGAGCCCGCGATCACGAGCCCGTTTCGAGAACGCACCAGCTGCACGGCCTCGCCGGTGCCGCCCACCAGCGCCTTGCGCACCTGCCGCAGCGCCTTGCGCGTTCGGCCCGCGTCGGCCGGCGCCGGGGCGCCGACGCCGAGGCGCGGCACCACCAGCACCGCGGCGATCACGAGCAGCGCGCCCGCCGCCGGCACCGCCGTCAGCCAGAGCGACAGGTCGGGGCCGACCAGGCCCAGCGCCATGACCGTGCCGAGCACCGCCACGGCGACGAAGTTCACCGAGCTCTTGATCAGGAAGAAGGCCACCGAGCGGCTCGCGATCCGCTCGGCCGGCATCCCGCCCGCGCTCAGGATCCAGGCGCCGAGGGCGAGGCCACCGGCCCCGCTCGCCGGCACGATCGAGCCGGCCGCGAGCTCCGCCATACCGATCTCCCAGCTGGTGCGCCACGGCATGTTGCGGCAGAAGACGGGCCGGAACATCAACACGTAGGACACGCACGACAGGGCCTCGAACACCACCGCCAGCACCACCCACTCCGGCTGGGCGTCGGCGAGCAGGTCGCGGACCTCGCCCAGCCCGGGCGCGAACAGCAGCACCAGACCGACCACCGCGAGCGCCGCGATGATCTGGAGCGTGCGCCTCGCGAGCTTGCGGGGCTCGAACTCGTCCGGCATCGTGACACCGGCGGGCTGGTCGATCGTTTCGACGTTGAAGCGGCGCCCGCCGGGTGTCGTCAGCTCCTCCAGAGCCTCCGAGTCTCGCAGCCTTCGTCCCGTACCCTCATCGCGTGACTCGCCACGGCAAGCGCGCCGACCTGATCGTGCACGAGCAGGAGCCGTTCAACGCCGAGACCGGTCTTGCCGGTTTGGCCGAGGGTCCGGTGACCGCCACCGACGCGTTCTACGTGCGCGATCACGGTCCGGTGCCGGAGATCGACCCCGGCGCGTGGCGGCTGCGCGTGCACGGCCTGGTGGAGCGCGAGCTGGATCTCTCCCTCGCCACCCTGCGCGAGGCGTTTCGGGAGCGCGAGGTGACCGCAACGCTGCAGTGCGCCGGCAACCGGCGCGCGGGCCTGATCGCGGTGCGGGACATCCCGGGCGAGGCGCCCTGGGGCCCGGGCGCGACCGGGACGGCGACCTGGACGGGTGTCGCGCTCGCCGAGGTGCTCGCGGTCGTCGGGCCGCTGCCCGAGGCCGCGCACGTGGGCTTCGACGGCGCCGACCTGTGCCCCGAGGCAACCCCGGCCCAGCGCTTCGGCGGATCGATCCCGCTGGACAAGGCGTGCCGCCCCGAGGTGCTGCTGGCCTGGGCGATGAACGGCGAGCCGCTCCTGCCCGTGCACGGCGCGCCGCTGCGCGTGGTGGTGCCCGGCTACATCGGCGCGCGCAGCGTCAAGTGGCTCGAACGGATCGAGCTGCGCGCGACGCCCTGGGAGGGCTACTTCCAGCACGTCGTCTACCGGCTGTTGCCGGAGGACGAGCGGCCCGGGCCTGGCGCGGGGATGCCGCTCGGCCTGATCGCGCTCAACTCGGACGTGCTGTCGCCGGCCGACGGGGAGACGGTCGCTGCGGGGGCGGTCGAGGTGCGCGGCTACGCCTTCGCAGGCGGGGAGCGCCACGTCGCCCGGGTCGACGTCTCGCTCGACGGCGGCGCGACCTGGGCGCAGGCGGAGCTGCTCGATGATCTCGGCCGCTGGGCCTGGCGCCACTGGCTCATCACGGTCGAGCTGGCGCCCGGCGAGCACGAGATCGTCGTGCGGGCCTGGGACTCCTCGGCCGCCACCCAGCCGGAGGACGAGGCGGCGCTGTGGAATCCGAAGGGCTACGTGAACAACGCGCGTCCGCGGATCCGGGTGCGCGCCGTCTAGCGCCGATCGAGCTCCTGGAGCAGAGCCTCCACCCTGCCGGCGATCTCGTCGCGGATCGCGCGCACCTCGTCGAGCGACAGCCCCGAGGGGTCGCGGAGCTCCCAGTCGACGTAGCGCTTGCCCGGGATGTACGGGCACTCGTCGCCGCAGCCCATCGTCACCACGACGTCGGCCTGCTCGGCGAGCGCGCGGTCGAGCGCGCGCGGCTTGCGGTCGGCCAGGTCGATGCCCAGCTCGCCCATGGCCTCGACCACCTCGGGATGGACCCGCTCGGCCGGCCGGGTACCGGCCGATGCCGCGGTGTGCCGCCCGCCCGCGGCGCGCTCGAAGAGCGCCTGGCTCATCTGGGAGCGCCCGGCGTTGTGCAAGCAGACGAACAGGACGTGCGCCGCGCCGGCGTCAGACATCGGCATCTCCACGCACCCCCTGGTAGGCCAGCGCGCCGAGCGCGGCTCCCGCGACCGGGCCGGCGACGTAGACCCAGAAGTCCTGCCACTGGCCCGCCGCGAGCGCCGGTCCGAATGAGCGCGCGGGGTTCATCGACGCGCCTGTGACCGGCCCGCCGAACAGGGCATCGAGACCGACCGTGCCCCCGATCGCAATCGCCGCGGCCGCGCCCACGGCGCGGGTGTCGGTGGCCACGGCCATGATCACGAACATCAGGAAGGCGGTCAGCACCAGCTCGTAGACGAAGGCGCTGCCCGCGCCCACGCTCGGCACGGTCGCCCCGAGGTCGCCGGGCTGGTCCGGCCACACGGCCAGCAGCACCAACGCGCCGGCGATCGCGCCGGCCAGCTGCCCCGCGAGGTACGCGGCCGCGTCGCGGGGCGGGAAGTGGCGGCTGAGCGTGAACGCGATCGTCACGGCCGGGTTGATGTGAGCGCCGGAGAGATGTCCCGTGGCATAGACCATGACCATGATGATCAGCCCGAAGACGAGGCTGACCCCAACCGCGCCGAGAACGCCGTCGTAGCGGGCGTCGGCCACGATCGCCCCACAGCCGGCGAAGACGAGCGCGAACGCCGCGAACGCCTCGGCGGTGGTGCGACGCAACAGATCCGGACGCGACGCGGCCCGCCGTCCCCCATCGGCCGCCAGGTCCAGGTCCGGCGTCGCCGAGGTGGCGCTCGCTTGAGCCAGGGAGGCGGTCAACGGCCTAGACGGCGGCGGGGTCGCAGGTCTCCGCCGCCAGGCACTGGCGCGTCCGCTTGTGCGCGATCGTCATGACGAAAGAGCGCACGGGGGCCTCTTGGTATTCGCCGAGGATGGCGTCGGCGCAGGCGCGAATCTCCTGGTCGGATCGCTGGCCCTCGAACTCGCGCGCGAGGTCGGGCAGGAGCCGCATCAAGCGCAGCTGGTGAGCCGTGCTGTCCGAGCGGATGTCGGGCAGGCGACCTTCTATCAGCCCACTGACTCGGTCCTCGATCTCGTCACGGATCTCCCGGACCGCCTCGATGGGCTGGTCTGCCGGGTCGTCGATGTCCCAGTCCTCGACGCGGGTGGGGACGTACGGGCACGCGTCCCCACACCCCATCGTGACCGCCCAGTCGGCGTGCAGCTGCATCTCGACCGTGAGCTTGCGCGGTCGCCGGCCCGAAACGTCGATTCCGATCTCGCGCATTGCATCGACGACGTTCGGCCAGAGCTGCTTCGCCGGAGTCGACCCCGCGGACTCCGCCCGGACGTCATCGGGCGCGTGGCGCCCGAACAGCGCCTGGGCCATCTGCGAGCGCCCCGCGTTGTGGTTGCAGACGAACAAGACGTACTTCACGTCGATCTCCTCCTTGGCCGCCGCTCGGATCGTATCCATTGACAGGCATCACTTCAATCGATATACGTATATAGATGGCTGTCGATCTGGAGCTCTCCCCCAAGCAGAAGCGACCGGCTGGGCAACCCTGTTGCGAGCCGGTCGTCTATCCGGACGTCGAGCGCAAGCAGGCCGAGCGCATGGCGAGCATCGCCAAGGCGCTCGCCGACCCGGTTCGCCTCCAGCTCGTCGACGTGCTGCGCAAGCACGCCGGCAAGGTCTGCGTCTGCGAGCTGGTCCCGCTGTTCGACCTCTCCCAGCCCACCGTGTCGCACCACCTCAAGGTCCTGCGCGACGCCGGCATCGTCGACTCGGAGCGCCAGGGCCTCTGGGCCTACTACTACGTCACCCCCGACTCGCTGAAGGAGCTGTCCGCATGGCTGAGCTGACCGATACCGACATCCGCGAGCGTGTGCGCGAGCGCTATGCCGCCGCCGCCAGGACCGCTTCGGGGTGCTGCGGCAGCCCCACGTTCACCGACCCCGACATGAAGCCCACGGACAAGAACGGCAACGTGGTGTTCGGCCACGCCCTCTACGGCGAGGAAGCGGCCACCGCGCCACAGGCGGCGCTCGAGGCCTCGCTCGGCTGCGGCGTGCCCACGGCGGTCGCGGACCTCGAAGAGGGCGAGACCGTCCTCGACCTCGGCGCCGGGGCCGGCGCCGACGTGCTCCTCTCGGCCCGCCGCGTGGGCCCGACCGGCAAGGCGATCGGGCTCGATATGACCGACGAGATGCTCGCGCTCGCGCGCACCCACGCCCGCGAGGCCGGGATCGAGAACGTCGAGTTCGTCAAGGGCTACATCGAGGAGATCCCACTCCCCGACGCCTCCGTCGACGTGGTGATCTCCAACTGCGTGATCAACCTCTCGGCCGACAAGGGCAAGGTGCTGCGCGAGGCCGCCCGTGTGCTGCGCCCGGGCGGGCGCTTCGCCGTTTCGGACGTGATCGCCGACACCGACATGGATGCCGCCACGCGCTCGGACATGGAGCAGTGGACCGGCTGCGTCGCCGGCGCGCTCACCCGCGGCCAGTTCGAGGCCGCGCTCGCGGACGCCGGCCTCGTGGACCTCGAGATCCGCGAGACCCACCGCGTGCACGAGCACGCCAGCTCGGCCATCGTGCGCGCCCGCAAGCCCGAGCCGCGATGACCACCACCGCGCCGCTGCGCTCCCCCCAGCAGCTGTACGAGGACTGGGAGCGCAGCCACTGGGCCGCCCAGGACGTGGACCTCGCGCGCGACGTCGAGCAGTGGCGAGGGCTCGACGAGACCGAGCGGGGGCTGCTCTACTGGGTGCTCTCCGCCCTGCTGGCCGCGGAGGAGCGCATCTCGACCCAGTTCGTCGGGTTGGTCTACGCCCAGGACGACGAGGAGGAGGGCAGCTATCTGTCGACGCAGCTGGTCGACGAGGTGCGCCACATGCAGTTCTACGTCCGCTTCCAGAACGAGGTGGTCGCGGACCCGGCGGCGATCGCCGAGCACGTCGCCCGCGCGCGCGAGGTGCTCGCCGAGCCGTTCCGGATCATCTTCGACGAGGCGCTGGGCGCCGCCCACGCGCGCCTGATCGCCGAGCCGCGCAACCGCGAGGCCAAGGTCGACTTCGTGACGATCTACCACATGGCGATGGAGGGCACGCTCGGGATGACCACGTCGCACTTCCTGCTCGACTACCTCGCCGAGCACGAGCTGCTGCCCGGCTTCGCGGAGGGCTACGGCCTGATCGCCGCGGACGAGCAGCGCCACGTCGCCTACGGGACCGAGTTCCTGCGCCGCGCCGTCGCGGACGACCCCGCGATGGCGGACGTGGTGCGCGACCGCCTCTACAACCTGATGCCCGCGATGAAGGACACCCTGTCGCCGCCGGGCATCGACGCGGCCGGCATCCTCGGCATCGACGAGGGCGCGCTCGCGCAGTACGGGCTTGGCGCGCTGACGAGGCGCCTGAAGCTGATCCGCGTGGCGCTCTAGCGCCGCAAGAGGGGTCCTTGGTTCGGCTTACCGCACCCCCAGATGCCAGTTACCCGCCTATTCGCCGTCGCGGTCGGTTGGCAATCTGCAGCGCATGGAGCCGCATCAGCCGAATGAGATCCATCTGACGGCCGTCGATGTGCGCGGTCGCCTGATCCAGCTCGACGCCGAGCGTGCCGAAACCCGCGAGACCGGGCTCGCCGACATCCCCTCCTACATGGCGGATCTCGAGGAGGAGATCGAGGTCACCCGCCAGCTCTACGTGATCGCCGCCGTCACCGAGATCGCGGAGCTGCGCGCGGAGCTGTTCGGAGCCCAGGAGGGCTAGCGACGGCGCAGCGCTACGTCCCGGCCGCCGGGCGCGCCGGCCTGACCGCCCTCTACGACCCGGTCATGGCGCTGACGATGCGCGAGCGTCGCTGGCGGCCCGCGCTGCTCGAGGCCGTCAGCGAGACCCTGCCGCGGGCAGGAACGATCGTCGACGTGGGCGCGGGCACGGGGTCGTTTGCGATCGCGCTCGCGGCAGCGCGTCCCGACGCCGCGGTGCTGGCGATCGACGGCGACGCCGACGTGCTGGAGCGCGCGCGACGCAAGCCGGGCGCCGATCGCGTCGAGTGGCGCAAGGGCCTCGCCGGCGCACTGCCGCTCGCCACCGGGCAGGCCGACGTCATCGTGATGTCGCTGCTGCTCCACCACCTCGAGCCCGACCCGAAGCGCGCCGCGCTGACCGATGCCCGGGCCGCCCTGCGCCCCGGCGGCTGGCTGCACGTAGCCGACTGGGGACGCCCGCGCGGGGCTCTCCCCCGCGCCGGGTTCGCGGCGCTGCGCATCCTCGACGGCCGCGCCGGAACGGCCGACCACGCGGCCGGGCGGCTGCCGGCGCTGATCGCCGACGCGGGCTTCGCGGATCCGTCACCCCGGATGCGGCTGTCGACCGTCTGGGGCACGCTCGAGCTGCTCGCGGCGCGGCGGCTACGGCGCGGGTGAGGGTCGCCTGAGCGGCCACGCGGCGTCGCGGCGCACGGCCCGCGCCGCGCCGGCGCCCGGCACGCCGTGCACGCCCGGGCCGGGGTGCGTCGAGGCGCTCGCCACGTAGAGGCCCCGCAGCGGCGTGCGATAGCGCGCCAGCCGCGGGGCCGGGCGGAACAGCAGCAGCTGGTCGAGCGCGAGGCTGCCTCCACCGAGGTCGCCGCCGACCAGGCTGGGGTTGTCCCGCTCGAGCCGCTCCGGCGACCGCAGTGTGCGCCCGAGCACGAGCCGGCGGAAGCCGGGTGCGAGCGCCTCGATCCGCTGCTCCATCAGGTCGGCCACCGCGGCGTCGTCGTCTGGGTAGCGCGCCGGCACGTGCGTGTACGCGTAGAGCGCGTGCTGCCCCGGCGGAGCGCGCGTGTCGTCGTGGAGCGAGTGCTGGCCGACCACGATCGAGGGCCGGCGCGGGACCTCGCCGCGACCGGCGGCGTGAGCCGCCTCGACTTGCTCCCCGACCGTCCCGCCCACGTGCACCACGGCCGCCCGCCGCGCCTCGTCGCTGACCCAGGGGACCGGCCCCGACAGCGCGAAGTCGACCTTGAACGTGCCCACCCCGTAGCGCCACCGCCGCAGCTCGTCCTCCAGGCGGCGCGGCAGCGCTCCGGGGCCGAGCATGTGCAGTAGCGGCGCGACGCTGACCGTGGCCACGACGACCTCTGCCGCGAGGCTGGTGCCGTCGGCCAACACGACGCCGCGCACGCGGCCGCCGGTGGACTCGATCCGCTCGACCGCCGCTGCGCAGCGCACCGTGCCGCCAGCGAGCGTCACCCGCCTCACCAGCGCGTCGGCGATCCGGCCGGCGCCGCCGCGCGGGAACGGCCAGCCCACCATGTGCCCGAGCAGGTGGAGGGAGAACGCGACCGCTGCGCTGCCGGCAGCGTCAGGGGCGAGGTCCGAGTGCGCCGCGGATCCGCCCAGCCAGGCCGCGGGCTCGTCGCCGCCGAGCACGCCCCGGCCGAGGTCGGCCGCCGAGCCGGCCATCAGGCGCGCCAGCTCGAGCCCACCGCGCCGCAGCCGCAGGCCAAGCGCCAACGCCGAGGCCACCGGCGGCAGCGGCGCCAGCACGGTTTCGCGCACGAGCCGCTGGTGGCGCAGCAGCGGGGCCACCAGGCCGGCCCAGGCCCGCCCCGCTCCGGGCCGCACTGCCTCCAAGCTCGCGACCGTGGGCTCGACCTCGCGATGCAGCGCCACCGACCGGCCGTCGGGCAGCGGGTGCACCATCGGGATCGGCGGCTCTACCCACTCGACCCCAAGGGCCTCCAGGTCGAGGCCGGCGAACGCCGGCGAGGCGCGCGTGAGCGGGAAGAAGCCGGCGCAGGGGTCGACCACGAACCCCGGCAGCGGGCCATCGGCCGAATGCACGGCGCCGCCCGCATGGGGCGCCTGCTCCAGCACCGTCACCTCCCACCCGGCCTGCGCCAGCGTGCCGGCGCACAGCAGGCCGTTGTGGCCCGCCCCGATCACCAGTGCGCGGCGCGGCGTCAAGCAGGGGACGCTACGGGAGAGCCCTCCCAGGTCGGCGGCCAGTACATCGGCGGGCCGCACGCCCTCAGGTACGTCCAGAAGCGGACCGCCGCCCGCCGGGTCAGGTCGTGGCGGGTGACGAGCAGCGCCAGGCCCTCGAGCACGGCCTCGCGCGCCTGCTCCGCCTCGGTGACGTCGCGGGCGAGCAGCAGCGCCTCGGCCAGATCAGACAGGGTCGCCGTGGCGAACTCGTCGAGCGGCTGCGCCACGATGGCGTTCCGTGCGACAACGTAACCCTCGTAACGAGTTCGATCCATGATGCATTTAGCACTACCCAGAACGGGATACCTTCCCGCCCCCCATTCGGGGGGTTCTGAGTGCCCCCGTCCAACGCGCTAGCTCGAGGCCTTGCCGCCCTTGCGGCCGGCTCGCTGCTTCTGGGCGCGGTTGCCGCCGCTGCCGGAGCCGCTGCTCTTGCGGCTCTGGCTCGACCCGCCGCCGTGGCTGCGCTTGCCCCCCTTGCTCGAGGCGTCGGGGGTATTCGCGATCGCCGCCGCACGCGACTTGCTCATGCCCTTCTTGCGCAAGCCCTCGTACTGCTTGTCGTCCTTCACGCTCGGTCCATGGTCCTTAGCCATGGCCCCTCGCTACCCGGGCCAAGCTGACGCAATCGGCTTGACATATTCCGATATCGGCATATATCATGAGCGGCCATGGCACGAGCGGCGACCACAGCGGATGCGTTCAACGCGGTGGCGGAACCCCGGCGGCGCGAGATCCTCGATCTGCTCGCCGGCGGCGAGCGGCCGGTGAACGACCTCGTGCGGCTGCTCGGGCTAGCCCAGCCCCAGGTGTCCAAGCACCTGCGGGTGCTCCGAGAAGTGGGAGCGGTCGACGTGCGCAACGAAGGACGCCAGCGGCTGTACCGGCTCAACGGAAAGGCGCTCAAGCCCATCCACGACTGGGTGAAGAGCTACGAGCGCCTGTGGTCGGAGCGGTTCGCCGAGCTGGATGTCGTGTTGGACGAACTCAAGGAACAGGAGGAACGAGATGGTCAGTAGCGGAACCGCAACGGTGGAGCTCCCCACGGATGAGCAGATCCTCATCACGCGGGAGTTCGACGCGCCCAAGCACCTGGTCTTCAGGGCGTACACCACGCCCGAGCTGGTCAAGCGCTGGTGGAGCGGTCAGAAGGGCGAGGTGACGATCGCCGAGATCGACCTGCGCGTCGGCGGCAAGTGGCGCTACGTGATGGTGTCGAGCCAGGGGTTCGAGGTCGCCTTCCACGGCGAGTACCAGGAGATCGTCCCGGACGAGCGGCTCGTCTCGACCGAGATCTACGAGATCCCCGACCAGGGCGACTCTCCTCCGACGGTCAACACCGCCACCTTCACGGAGGTCGACGGCCGCACCACGCTCACGGTGCTCGTGGAGTGCCCGAGCAAGGAGCTGCGCGACACGATCATCGACTCCGGGATGGAGAGCGGCATGCAGGAGTCCTACGACGCCCTGGAGCGGGTGGCCGCCTCGCTGAGCTGAGAGCTACTTGCCCACGACGCGGAACGATCCGCGCATGAACGGGTGGATCCGGCAGAAGTAGGTGTAGGTCCCGGACTTCAGCCTCTTCGGGGTCTCCCACGTGTTGCGATTCGCGGCCGGGGTGAACCCCGGGGGGCCGAAGCCGAGCTCGCCGGAGTCGAACTGGACCTTGGCGTTGGCGAGCGGGTACGCGATGCCCGTGGTCCCGGTACAGGGCGCCTTGCACGCGGTGATCGTGTGGTAGGCGGAGTCCCGTGCCGAGATCGCGGTCGTCGCGTCAAGGTTCGTGAACGTGAGCGACTGGCCGGCCCTCACGAGCGGCGGGCGGCTGCGCTTGCCGGGCAGGTTGAAGTCGCCCACGCCGTAGAGGAAGTCCTGGATCATCACGTTGTCCGTGAAGGAGCCGTTGGCCAGCGTGCGGGCGTCGCGCAGACTCGGCTGCGGCTTGCCGCCGTGGTGGTCGTTCTCCGGGAGGTGGCCGTGCGTCAGCTTGCCGCGTGAGTCGATGGCCGACTTGAACGGGTCCTTCGCGCCGGGCTTGATGCCGTCGGCGACGAAGACCACCATGATGCCCATCGACTCGTACCACGAGGCGTTGCGGGTGTCGTAGGTCGCCGAGACGTTGAGGCGATCGCCCTTCTTGATGGCGACCTTCCAGCTCGGCTTGGTGGCGGTCATCGAGACGTCCCACGAAACGGCGCCGGCCGGCTCGAAGTACTTCGCCACCGAGCGGAACAGCTTCTTGGTGCTCGAGCCGCGCGTGGCCTTGAGGTCCGTGTACAGACCGCCCGGGTGCAGATGCCCCGCGGTGGCGAGCAGCGTCATGTCCGCGCCCGCCACGTACTCGTGGGCGCCGCCGATGTCGTCCTGCTGCGAGGCCGACGCCTGGTCGGGGAACGTGAACTTGCCGCGCTTGCCCTGGCCCTTGTGCGCGTCGAAGACCGGGTAGGCGCGCAGGCCGGACACGTCCATCCACAGCGGCCGGGCCGGCGTCAGCTTCTGCGCCGTGGCCGTGCCGTCGGGCACGAAGTCGATGTCGTAGGTGAGCTTCACCGAGGTCGGCTTCGGCAGGAGGTTGTGGATCATGTAGTTCATGATCCAGCGGTCGCTCGGGTCGTAGTGGTAGCCGTAGCCGCGCGGCAGCTGGAGGATCGACTTCTCCTCACCGGCCGCGAACGTCGGGTAGTTCTTTGCCAGCCAGACGCCGTGGTGCAGGTGGATCACGTCGACGCGCGGCACCTTGCCGCTGTCCGTGTACACGAGGTTGGGCTTGAACCGCGTGATGTAGCCGGGCACGGTCGGCTTGTTGCGGTTGATGTTCGCCTCGATGTTGTTCTGGCCCGGCGTGATCGGGATCGGCCCGTACTCGAAGTGGAGGCGCTGGACGTCCGGATAGTCGACGCGCTGGATCATCGCGCTCGGCTTCGAGGAGATGCGCGCGCCCGGCAGGGCGGTCGCCGCGGCGGGAAGCGCCGAGAGGCAGACGACAGCGGCTACTGCCGCACGGACTAGTAGGGGCCGGGACAAGGCAACGTCGATGCTAGCGGTTTGTTGAACGAACGGTCAAATCGATACCGTTGACTGGTGGCCACGCGACTGAGTAGCGACGAACGCCGCGCGCATCTCCTGCACGTGGGGGTCGAGCTGGTCGGCCGCCACGGCACGGCCGACATCTCGATCGAGGAGATCGCCCGCGCGGCCGGCGTCTCGAAGGGCCTCCTCTACCACTACTTCCCCACGAAGACCGACTTCTTCGTGGCGGTCCTCGCGCGCTCGCAGGCCGAGATGGACCACGCCGTCGAGCGTGACCCGGAGCTGACCGCGCTGGAGCAGTTCGACCGCAACCTGGACGGCTTCCTGGAGTTCGTCGACGCGCACGCCGAGGGCTATCTCGCCGTAGTCAACGCGCGCGGACGCGAGCCACGGGTGCAGGAACTGGTCGAGGATCGCCGGCGGCGGCGCGTCGACGAGCTGGTCGCCCTAGCCGCGGTGCTGGAGGGCGTTCCGCGCGAGGCCGCTCGCACACCGCTGCTGGTCGCGGCCATCGAGGGCTGGATCGGCTTCACGGAGGGTGTGATCGTCCGCTGGCTGCGCGATCGCGAGCTGGGCAAGGACGAGGTTCACGAGCTGCTGCGCGAGGTCTTCCTGCAGGTGCTCGGCGGGCGCGTCAGGGCCTGACTACCTTCTTCGGGGCCTTCCCCGCGACCGCCGCCTCGAGCTGCGGCGTCAGCCGCTCGAGCACGTACGGCAGGCTGAGCGGGCTGATGAAGTAGAGCGCCCCGGCCAGCGTGCCGTCGGTGTAGACCGCCCGGTGCTCCGCCACCGCCGAGAGCTTGTCGAAGGTGGGCACCTTCTCGAGGGCGGCCACGTCGGAGGGCTTCTCCGTGGCGAACACGATCACGTCGGCGTCGATCACGTCCAGGCGCTCGACGGAGATGGCGGCCTGCTCGCCGGCCTTCTTCTGGAGCGGCGCCAGCTTCGGGTTGATCTTGAAGCCGAGCATCGTCAGGAACTCGGTCCCCAGGCCGTCCGGGTACACGTAGAGGAGCCCGTCGTAGAACGCGTTCTGGCTGAACGTGGCCGTCTTGCCGCGAAAGACCGGGTGGGCGGCGGCGACCTCGCGGATCGGGGTGGGCCACCCATCCCTGTAACGTGGCCGCGACGCCGTGGACGGGACCTTCCGCATCGAGGTCGCGGAGACCGAGCTCAAGGACCTGCGGGCGCGGCTTCGCGGGGCGCGCTGGCCGGAGCGAGAGACGGTCGCGGACTGGTCGCAGGGGTCCCGCTCGACTACCTGAGGGAGCTCTGCCGGTACTGGGCCGATGCCTACGACTGGCGCGCGACGGAGGCACGCCTGAACGCGCTGCCGCAGTTCCGCGCGACGATCGACGGGCTCGGCATCCACTTCCTCCATGTCCGATCGCCGCACGCCGGCGCGCTGCCGCTGGTGATCACACACGGGTGGCCGGGCTCGATCATCGAGTTCCTCGACGCGATCGGGCCACTCACTGATCCCCCCGCGCACGGAGGCGACGCCAGCGACGCCTTCCATGTCGTCTGCCCGTCGCTACCGGGCTACGGCTTCAGCGAGAAGCCGTCGCAGCCCGGCTGGGGCATCGAGCGGATCGCGGCCGCCTGGACCGCCCTGATGAGCCAGCTCGGTTACGAGCGCTACGGCGCGCAGGGCAGCGACTGGGGCACCAGCATCAGCGCCACGATCGCGAAGCTCGACCCGACCCACGTGGCGGGCATCCACCTCACACCACCGCTCGCACCTCCGGACCCGGAGACGCTCGCCGATCCGACCGAACAGGAGCGCGCCGCACTCGCCTCGCTGGAGCACTCCGCCGAATGGGACTCGGGCTACTCGCGCGAGCACGCGACACGTCCGCAGACGATCGGGTACGCCCTGGTGGACTCGCCGGTTGCCTTGTGCGCCTGGATCGTCGAGAAGTTCTGGGCCTGGACCGACTGCAACGGGCACCCCGAGAACGCGCTCACGCGCGATCAGCTGCTCGACAACCTGATGCTCTACTGGCTGCCCCGCACTGGTGCCTCCTCCGCACGGCTCTACTGGGAGAGCATCGCGCAGGTCAACCGCTGGATCTCCGGCGCGGTGGACGACACGGTCGACGTGCCCACTGGGTGCTCGATCTTCCCCAAGGAGCTGCAAAGGCCCTCGCGGCGGTGGGCGGAGCGGCGGTTCGTCGACATCCGCCACTGGAACGAGCTGGCCCGAGGCGGGCACTTCGCCGCGTTCGAGCAGCCTGAGCTGTTCGTGGACGAGGTGCGCGCGTTCTTCCGACTGGTCCGCTGAGCGGCAACTGCTCCTCAGCTTCCTCTCAGCACGGGGCGCGCGATCATTGGGGCGTGCGGGTTCTGGTGGTCGAAGACGACGTGCGCATGGCGGCCGCTATTCGCCGCGGCCTGCGCTTCGAGGGCCTGGTCGTCGACATTGCCGCCGACGGCGAGGCGGCGCTGCGCACGGTCGGCGCGGTCGACTACGACGCGATCGTCCTCGACGTGATGATGCCGGGCCTCGACGGGTTCGAGACCTGCGAGCGGCTGCGCCGCGACGGCGTATGGGCGCCGGTGCTGATGCTCACCGCGCGCGACGGAGTCGAGGACCGCGTGCGCGGGCTCGACGGCGGCGCCGACGACTATCTGACCAAGCCCTTCTCGCTGGCCGAGTTGACGGCGCGGCTGCGGGCGCTGGTCCGCCGCGGTCCGACCGAGCGGCCGGCCGTGCTGGAGGTCGGGGAGCTGCGGCTCGACCCGAGCACGCGCCAGGTCTGGCGCGGCGACGCCGAGGTCCACCTGTCGATGCGCGAGTTCGCGCTGCTCGAGACCTTCATGCGCCGACCGGGTCACGTCCTCACCCAGATGCAGCTGCTCGAGGCCGCGTGGGACCTCGGCTACCAGCAGCGCTCGAACGTCGTCGAGGTCTACGTTCGCTACCTGCGTGAGAAGATCGACCGGCCCTTCGGGGTCAGCTCGATCGAGACGGTGCGCGGCGCCGGCTACCGGCTGCGCAAGGACGGCGGGCGGTGAGCCGCCTCCCGATCCGCGTGCGCCTGACCGCCACGTTCGCGGTCGCGATGGTCGTGGTGCTGGCAGGGGCCGGGCTGTTCGTGTACCTGCGGCTGAAGAGCGACCTCGACGAGAGCGTGACCGCGGGGCTGCACACGAGGGCGGACGCCGTGCTGGCCTCGGGGTCTGCCGCGGCCGGGGCCCCCGGCGAGGGCGAGGAGGGCTTCGCCCAGCTGCTCCGGCCGGACGGGTCGGTCGTCGGCGTCTCCGGCGGCATCCGCGGCGCGGCGCTCGACCGCGCCGAGCTGCGACGCGCCGCGGGCGGCGAGCAGATCCTGGTGGAGCGGCGCCTGAGCGGCATCGAGGGCACCGCGCGCGTGCTCGCGCGCGGCGAGGGTGGCGAGGTGGTCGCCGTCGGGCAGTCGCTCCAGGATCGCGACGACACGCTCGCCAACCTCGCGGCGTCGTTTGCGATCGGCGGGCCGGTCGCGGTGCTGCTCGCGTCGCTGCTCGGCTACGTGCTCGCCAGTGCCGGGCTGAGACCGGTCGAGGCGATGCGCCGGCGGGCCGAGCAGGTCTCGCTTGCCGGCGCCGGCGACAGCCTGCCACTGCCGGCCGCCCACGACGAGATCCGCCGGCTCGGCGAGACGCTCAACGAGATGCTCGACCGCCTGCGGCGCTCCTTCGAGCGCGAGCGCCTCTTCGTGGCCGACGCCAGCCACGAGCTGCGCACGCCCGTCGCGGTGATCAAGACGGAGGTGGAGGGGGCGCTGCGCGCGGGCGAACACGACCCGCAGGTGCGCGAGGGGCTGGTGGCCGCCGTCGAGGAGTGCGACCGCCTCGCCCAGCTGGCCGAGGACCTGCTGGTTGTGGCGCGCACCGGCGAGGGCGAGCTGCCGATGCACCCCGAGCCGCTCGACGTGCCCGAGTTGCTGGAGCGCGTCCGGTCGCGCTTCGCCGCGCGCGCGAACGAGCGTGGCCGCGCGATCCGCGTGGACGCCGACGACTCCGCGGTAGCGCACGCGGACGAGCTGCGCCTGGGCCAGGCGCTCGGGAACCTGGTGGACAACGCGCTGCGCTACGGCGAGGGCGAGGTCGTGCTGCGTTCGCGGCGCTCGAACGGCGCGCTCGAGCTCGAGGTGTCCGACGGCGGCAGTGGCTTTGCGCCCGACTTCGCCGACCGCGCCTTTGAGCGCTTCACCCGCGGCGACCGCGCCCGCGGGCGCGACGGCACGGGCCTCGGCCTCTCGATCGTGCGGACCATCGCCGAGGCGCACGGCGGCGGAGCGGTGGTCGTGCCGAGCGGCGGCGCGACCGTGCGCATCTGGCTGCCCGACGCCGGCTGATCGCCGCTACTGCTGGTAGCCCTCGACGGTGCCGGCGTCGCGCACGTGCGCGCCTTCGGGGTCCGCTCCGGCGTCGCGCAGGGCCCGGCGCTGGCGCAGCAGGTCCCAGCAGCGGTCGAGCTCCACCTCGACCGAGCGCAGGCGCTCGCGATCGCCCTCCAGGGCATCCTCGCTCGCCGCGTCAGCCTGCTCGCGGTTGCGCAGCTCGTGCTCCTCGCCAACCAGCCGTTCGATGCGGGCCGCGATGCTCTCGTCGCTCATGCCGTGATCCTACGCTGGTTACGATCGCGCGATCCGCTCCGCGCTCGCACTCACCGCCGTGCTCGCCGTCGCCCTGACGGCGGCGCCAAGCGCGCTCGCGGCCCCTGGCCTACGGGCGGGCGCCGGGCGCGCCGACATCACGCCGCCGACCGGTTACCCGCTGCTCGGCTGGGCCCGCGGCGACGCCCGGGCCGGCGGCCAGCACACGCGGCTCTTCGCCCGCGCGATCGTGCTCCAGCGCGGCTCGCGGCGGCTGGCGCTCGTGGCCGCGGACCTGAACATGATCGCCGGGGGCCTGGCCGCCCAGGCGGCGCGCCGCGCCGGCTTCGACCCGCGCGACGTGATCCTGTCCGCGAGCCACACCCACGCCGGCCCGACCGGCTACTCGAACTTCCGCTTCAAGGACGCGGCCTTCCCCACCCCCGAGGCGCCCGACTCCGGCGTGAGCGAGCCCGACCCGCTGCTGTACACGTTCCTCGTGCGCCGGCTGGCGCTCGTGCTCGAGCGGGCTCGCGCTGACCTCGCGCCCGCGGTCGCCGGGTGGGGTCAGACCAGGCTCGCCGGCCTGACGGCCAACCGCTCGCTGGAGGCGCACCTCGCCGACCACGGCCTCGACGTGGTGCGCGGCGACGGGCGGCCCGGGCAGGACCCCGACGGCCCGGCCCACACGATCGACCCCAACGTGGACGTGCTGCGCGTCGACCGGCTGGCCCAGGGCCGGCGCGTGCCGCTCGGCGCGTGGTCGACGTTCGCCAACCACGGCACCGTCAACCGCTCCACGTTCGACTACTACAACGCCGACCACCACGCCGCCGCCGCTCGGGTCTTCGAGTCGGCCGTGCGCCACGCCGGACACGTGGCGCCAGAGCGGCCCGTGGTCAACGTCTACGGCAACAGCGACGCCGGGGACGTCTCCGCCGGGTTGACCCGCTTCGGCCCGGCCGTGGCCGAGGAGGTCGGGCAGGCGTGAGGCGCGCGCGATGCTGGCGGCCTGGGAGCGGGCCGGGTCACGGCTCACGCGCCGCCCGCGCCTGGAGCTGCGCTGGACGCGCGTGTGCTTCTGCGGCCAGGACACTCCGTTCGGGGCGCTGGCCGACCACGCCGTCTTCGGCGTCTCGTACCTGACCGGCTCCGAGGAGGGCCGCGGACCGCTCTTCGACGCTACCGGCGACGTCTACGAGGGCCGCCGACTCGCCACGCCGCTGGGTGCGCAGGGCGTGAAGATCGAGGCCCGCGCCGACCCCGACCGCACGCTCGAGCCGACCGCCGTGCCGCTGACCGCCGCGCGCATCGGCGACCGCCTGGTCGTGACCGTGCCCGGCGAGGCGACCGCCGAGCTGGGCCGCCGGACGCGCGCGGCTGTGCTGGCCGCGACCCGGAGCGCGGGCATCGGGCGCGTCGTGCTGGCCGGCTACGCGAACGAGTACGCGTCCTACTTCACGACCCCCGAGGAGTACGGCGCCCAGCACTACGAGGGCGGCACCACCGTCTACGGCCCGGCGAGCGGGCCCTTCCTGACCTCGTCGCTCGCCGACCTGGCGGCCACCCTGGCCAGCGGCGGCGTGGCTCCCGCGGCCTATCCGTTCGACCCGACGCTCGGGCTGCGCCCGACGGCCGGGCCGTATCCCGCCGGCGCGGCGCGCGGTCGGATCGTCGCGCAGCCGCGGGCGACCGCCCGGCTCGGCCACGCGGAGTTGCGCTGGCGCGGTGGCGAATCGGGCACCGACCGCCCCCTCGACCGGCCGTTCGTGAGCGTGCAGCGGCGCGCCGGGCGCCGCTGGCGAACGGTCGACGACGACCTCGGGCTGAGGATCCTCTGGGGCGTGGACGACGCGCGACCGAAGCTCCACGGCATCCCGCGCTTCCGCGCCGGACGCAGCGGGACCTACCGCGCCGCCTGGGAGCCGCCGCCGTCGGCACCGCTCGGCCGCTACCGGTTCGTCGTCAGCGCGCGCCGCTACCGGCTCGTCTCGCGACCGTTCCGGCTGCGCCCGCTGGCGACGCTGCACGCCACGGTCGCGCGGCCCCGGCGCGCGACCGTCGTGCGCGTGCGCTACCCGGCCGCGGTGCCCGAGCGCGACTTCACCGCGCGCCCGCCGCTGACCGGCGTCGCCACGCTGCGGGTGGGCGGGCGGCGCGTGACCGTGGCGATCCGCGACGGAGTCGGCAGCGTGCGCGCCGCGCGGGGCGCTCGAGTGCGCCTGCTTGCGGCTCGCGACCGCTTCGGCAACCGCGCACGTTAGGTCTCCACAACCTCTTACGCGTGACTTACACAGCCATGGGAGCGTGGACTTGTGTTCGCCAGACTTTCGCATCGACTCCGCGCCGAGGGACCCCGCGCGACGGCGGCCGCCGTCGTGCGCCGGGTGCGCAAGCCACCCCGCGTGCGCGAGGAGGACGCCGCCATGTGGCTGTGCGGATACCCGAGCAGGCCGGCTACCGCCCGGTGGAGGTCACGCGGCACGAACTGACCGGAGTGGCCGCAAGACGGCGGTTCGGCCCGTCTGTGGGGCCTTGGCGAGGAACTTGACGCGCGACTTTCGTAAATAGCTTGCGCACTGCTGCAAATTGCTGGCGCGCTGGTGGCGCCGCCGGATGTTGTGCCGTATTAGTTGACGCATGGCCCCAGACCCAGCCGCGAACGGCTCGCGCGGCTCCAGCGCACCGATTCGCACCATCTCCGTTGTCGCTCCGGTGCGCAACGAGGGCGCGAACGTGGATCACTTCGTGAGCGATCTCGCGGCCCAGGACTTCCGCGGCGAGCTCGAGGTGCTCGTCGCCGACGGGAACTCCGACGACGACTCCGTCGAGCGCCTGCGGGCGGCGGCCTGGTCCGCCGGGCTCAACCTGCGGATCATCGACAACCCCGCCGGCTGGGTGTCCCCCGGCCTCAACGCCTGCATCCGCCACGCGCGCGGCGACCTGATCGTGCGGCTCGACTGCCACTCGCGCTACCCGGCCGACTACCTGCGCCGCTGCGCCGAGCTGTCCGAGCAGACCGGCGCCTGGAACGTCGGTGGCCGGCTGGTGCCGACCGGTACCACCCCGATGGAGCGCGCGGTTGCCTGCGCCATGGACAGCCCGTTCGGCGGCATCGGCTGGACGCGCGCCGCCGCTGACGGCCCGGTCACGACCGACACCGTCACCTTCGGCGCCTTCCGGCCCGAGGCCTTCGAGCACGCCGGGCTCTTCGATGAGACGCTCGTCCGCAACCAGGACGACGAGTTCAACCTGCGACTGCGCCGCGCCGGCGGCCAGATCATGCTCGACCCCGACATCACGATCATGTACCGCCCGCGCGGGTCGATCGCCCGCGTATGGCGCCAGTACTACGAGTACGGTTTCTGGAAGGTGCCCGTGATGCTCAAGCACCGGCGCGTGCTCACGATGCGCAGCGTGGCCCCGCTCGCATTCGTGCTCGCGACGGTGCTGTTGTTCGCGGTGGCGGCTCGCTTCCCGTTCGCCCGCCGCCTGCTGCTGCTGCAGTGGTCGCTCTACGGCGCCGCCGGCGTGGCGTTCGCCGCCCGCAGCGTCAGCGAGCACGGCGAGTCCTGGGACCTGATGCCGCGCGTGCTCGCGGCCTTCCCGGCGTTCCACCTGGGCCACGGCTCGGGCCAGGCGGTGGGCTGGCTGCGCGCGCTCGGGCGCCTGCGCCGGTGAGACTGCGCGCCCTCATGTACCACGACGTGGTCGAGGGCAACCCGGACATCTACAACGTCGAGCCGGCACGGTTCGGCGAGCACCTCGACGCGATCGAGCGCGCCGTCGGGCGCCCGCCGGCGGCGGTCGAAGACGTCTCCGACGGCGACTGGTTGATCACGTTCGACGACGGCGGCGCCAGCGCGCTGCACGCCGGCGAGGAGCTGGCCCGCCGCTCCTGGCGCGGGCACTTCTTCATCCCCACAGACATGATCGGGCGGCTCGGCTACCTCGACTGGGACGGCGTCCGGGCGGTGGCCGGGATGGGGCACGTGATCGGCTCGCACTCGTGCAGCCACCCGGACCGGATGGCCGCGTGCTCGTGGGAACAGCTGATGGCCGAGTGGTCGGGCAGCGCGGAGGTCCTGGCGCGCGAGCTCGGCCAGCCGGTCAGGACGGCCAGCGTCCCCGGCGGCCTCTACTCGCGCGACGTGGGCCGCGCGGCCGCCATCGCCGGGTACACCTCGCTGTTCACCTCGCTGCCGAGCCAGCGGCCGCGCTCGATCGACGGCTGCCGGCTGATCGGCCGCTACGCGCTGCGCCGGGACAGCTCGGCCGCCGACGCCGCGGCGGCGGCCGCGGGCGCGGCGCTCCCCTGGGCGCGCCAGCGCGCCGCGTGGGGGCTGCGCGGCACCGTCAAGGCGGTCGCCGGCAAGCGCTACGAGAGCGTGCGCCGGGCGCTGCTCGCTCGGCGCTAGCCGCAAGCAGCCGGCTCGGCCGGCTGCGCGCGGACGGCTCCCTAGTAGGGGAACGTCGGCAGCCGCCCGGCGCGGCGCCTGACCACCCCGTAGAGCTGGCCGGCCTTGCCGGGGTGCGCGGCCGATACGTCGCGGCCCTCGCCGGGGTCGCGGTCGTGATCGAACAGGTGGTAGTTGCCGCCGGTGTTGGGCCCGTACATCGACCAGTGGTCGGTGCGGATGAAGTAGCTGTTGCCGTATCCGCCGAACGAGTAGGGCCGGTCGGGCGGGTGACCGCCGCCGAAGAAGCGCGACAGGTCGACCCCGTCCATGCCGCGCGGTACGGGCACGCCGGCCATCGACAGCACCGTGGGGCCGACGTCGTGCGTCGACGCCCGGTAGGTCGTCTTGCGCCCCGCGTGCCGGCGCCGCGGGTCGATCACGATCAGCGGCGTCTTGATCAGCGGCGGGTGCAGGACCGTCGCGATCTTGCCGGTGAGCCCGTAGTCGCCCAGGTAGAAGCCGTGATCGGAGACGAGCACGATCACGGTGTCGCGCTCGAGGCCGAGCTCGTGGAAGCGGTCGAGGAACACGCCCAGCCAGCGGTCGGTCATCGTCACCTCGGCCGCGTACAGCGCGCGCATGCGTTCGAGCAGCACCTCGCCGGTGTGGCCGTGCAGGTAGCGGCTGACCGGGGCGTAATAGGGCCGCGCCGGCTCCGGGCCGTGGTAGCCCGGATCGCCGTACATGTCGATGTAGTGGCGCGGCGGGGTCCAGGGCTCGTGCGGCTCGAACGTGTCGACCACCAGCGCGAAGGGGCGCCGGCGGATGGCCGTGTCGAGCACGCGCGCGCCGTCCCGGAACACCCGCGCGGCGAACGAATGGGTCTCGTCGTGGGAGTAGCGCCCGTTGGCGAGATAGCGGCGGATGCGGTCCCTCGTGTCCGGGTCCTCGATCTGGGGCGGCAGCCAGTGGCGCAGCTCGCTGTCCGACACGCCGGCGTCCGTGCCGCCGATCTGGCCACCGCGCCGGACGAAGCGGTCGAAGCTGCGGCGGAAGGGTCCCCACGGCGGCGAGAACCCGAGCGAGGTGTTGTCGGTGACGTACGCGGTCCAGTAGCCGGACCGCTTGAGGGCGCTGGTGAACGTGGTGCGCACGTCGGCGATCGGCGCCCAGCCCGGCTCGGCCAGCAGGCCGCGGTAGGGATGCCAGCCGCGAAACGGGAACACGCGCCGGCCGGTGAGGATCGAGCGGCGCGCTGGGACCGTGGGCATCGCCTCGGGGTAGAAGCGGGTGAAGCTGAGCCCCTCGCGGGCGAGGGCGTCGATGTTGGGCGTGCGGGCGCGCTTGCCGAACGCGTGGTCGGCGCGCAGCGTGTCCACGATGATCACGAGGACGTTGGGCCGGTCCGCCGCCTGCCCCAGGGCGAGCTCGTCGAGGCCCGCGAGCAGGCCGGCCGAGGCCCCCGCGGACTGCAGGAGCTGGCGGCGCGTGCGCGGGCGAGTCACCCGGCGCAGATTGTCAGATGGGGAGGCGGTCCCCGCGGGGCGCGATTCGAGACCCCGGTTGGGCGCCAACCGCACGGGTACCAACCACACATGGATCGCAACGACTTCCGCCACGAGCTGGCCCAGCAACTGCGCGTCGACTCCGTCCGCGCCAGCGCGAGCGCGGGCTCGGGCCACCCCACCTCGTCATTCTCGGCGGCCGAGCTGATGTCCGTCCTGCTCGACGGCCACCTGCGCCTCGACCCCGACCGCCCGGACGATCCGGCGCGCGACCACTTGGTCTTCTCGAAGGGTCACGCCTCCCCCCTCTTCTACGCCTGCCTGAAGGCGGCCGGCGCGATCGACGACGACGAGCTGCTGACCTTCCGCAAACTGGGCAGCCGCATCGAGGGGCACCCGACCCCAGTGCTGCCCTGGGTCGACGTCGCCACGGGTTCGCTCGGCCAGGGGTTGCCCGTGGCGGCCGGCCTGGCGCTGACTGCCAAGCGGCTCGATCGCGTCCCGTCCCGCGTATGGGTCCTGTGCGGCGACAGCGAGCTGGCCGAGGGCTCGATCTGGGAGGCCTTCGACCACGCCTCCTTCTGGGAGCTCGACAACCTGATCGCGATGGTGGACGTGAACCGCCTAGGTCAGACCGGCGAGACCATGCACGGCTGGGACCTCGACCTGTACGCCGAGCGCGCCCGCAGCTTCGGCTGGGAGGCGATCGTGGTCGACGGCCACGACGTGGCCGCGGTCGAGCAGGCATACGCGCGCGCGGAGGAGACCGAAGGCCGCCCGACCGTGGTGCTGGCCCGCACCCGCAAGGGCGCCGGCGTCGCCGCCGTGGACGATCAACCCGGCAAGCACGGCAAGCCGCTCGACGAGCCCGAGCAGGCGATCGCCGAGCTGGGCGGCGAGCGCGACCTCCAGGTCCGCCTGACCGCGCCCGACGCCGCCGACCCGCACCGCTTCGAGCCGCCCGGCGGCGAGCGTCCGGCCTACGAGACCGGCGACGAGGTGGCCACGCGCAAGGCCTACGGCGAGGCGCTCAAGTGGCTCGGGGACACCCGCGGCGACGTGGTCGCCCTCGACGGCGAGGTCTCCAACTCGACCTACAGCGAGATCTTCCGCGACGCGCACCCCGAGCGCTACTTCGAGATGTACATCGCCGAGCAGCAGCTGGTCGCCACCGCCGTGGCGATGCAGCGGCGCGACTGGCGCCCGTTCGGATCCACGTTCGCGGCGTTCTTCACGCGCGCGTACGACTTCGTGCGCATGGCCGCCGTGAGCCGGGCGAACATCCGGCTCTGCGGCTCGCACGCCGGCGTTTCGATCGGCGAGGACGGGCCGTCGCAGATGGGCCTCGAGGACCTGGCCGCGTTCCGGGCGGTGCACTCGAGCACGGTGCTCTACCCGTCCGACGCCAACCAGACCGTGCGGCTGGTCGAGCTGATGGCCGATCTCGACGGCATCGCCTACCTGCGCACCCACCGCGGCGCCCTGCCGGTGCTCTACGCGGCGGACGAGTCGTTCGAGATCGGCGGCAGCCACGTGCTGCGCGACGGGGACGACGTCACGCTGGTGGGCGCCGGGGTGACGCTGCACGAGGCGCTCGGCGGCCGCCGAGCGGCTAGCCGGCGAGGGCGTGCAGGCGCGCGTGATCGACCTCTACTCGGTGAAGCCCGTGGACGTCGACACGATCGCCCACGCGGCCGCCGAGACCGGCGCGATCGTCACCGTCGAGGACCACTGGCCCGAGGGCGGACTCGGTGACGCCGTGCTTGGCGCCCTGGCGGAGTCCGGCGAGACCTGCCGCGTGCGTAAGCTGGCAGTGGGCGCAATGCCGGGCTCCGGGTCGCCAGAGGAGCTGGTCCACGAAGCGGGCATCGACGCCGACGCGATCGCCACCGCCGCACGAGACCTGGTGGGCGCGCGAGCGACCGCTTGAGCGAGCAAGGAGAACGGACATGACCAACAAACTGCGCGGGATCGAGGCGCTCGGACAGGCCGTATGGATCGACAACCTCAACCGACAGCTGCTGGACGACGGCACGATGCGCGAACTGATCGAGCAGGACGGCATCAGCGGGGTGACCTCGAACCCGTCGATCTTCGAGAAGGGGATGGGCAACTCCGACCGCTACGACGACGCCTTCCGCGAGGTGGTGACGGAGACGAGCGACCCGCAGGAGATCTTCGAACGCTTGGCGCTGGACGACGTGCGCGACGCGGCCGACCTGCTGCGTCCGACGTTCGACCGGACCGAGGGCCAGGACGGATACGTCTCGTTCGAGCTGCCCGCGTCGTTTGCGTTCAACGCGCAGGGATCGATCGACGAGGCGCAGCGCCTGCGCGATCTGATCGACCGCGACAACGTGCTGATCAAGCTGCCGGGCACGAGCGAGGGCGTCGAGGCCTTCGAGGAGCTGACCGCCCGTGGCGTGAACGTGAACATGACCCTCCTGTTCGCGGTCGAGCGGCACCGCGAGATCGCTGACGCGTACGTACGCGGGCTGACCCGCCGCCTGGACGCCGGCGAGCCCGTCGACCGCGCGGCGTCGGTTGCGAGCTTCTTCGTGTCGCGCGTGGACACCAAAGTGGACGCCGAGCTCGAGCGGCTCGGCCGCGAGGACCTGCGCGGCAAGGCGGCCGTGGCGAACGCCCGGATCGCGTACGCGGTCTTCGAGGAGGTCTTCTCCGGCCCGGTTTGGGACCGGCTGCGCGAGGCCGGGGCGAACGTGCAGCGGCCGCTATGGGCGTCGACGTCGACGAAGAACCCGGACTACCCGGACACGCTCTACGTGGACGAGCTGATCGGGCCGGACACGGTCAACACGATGCCCGACGCGACGATCGAGGCCGCGCGCGACCACGCGACGCCGGAGCGCACGGTGGACCGTGACGTGGACGGCGCGCGAGCGCTGATCGACGAGCTGCGCGAGATCGGCGTGGACTTCGACGACATCGTGTCCCGCCAGCTGGTGGACGAAGGCGTCGAGGCGTTCTCGAAGGCATACGAGTCGCTGCTCGAGACCCTTCAGCAGAAGGCCGGCGAGCTCTCGGCGGCGGCGCGCTAGCCGCGCGCCCCGGGCACAGCCGGCTCGGGCTGCTCAGGCGGATCCGGGATCTCCGGAGCGCCGGGCGGGTTCGGATTCGGCTGGTCGGGCTCCACCGGAGCCGGAACCTCGAGATAGGTCGCGTTCATGTGCGGCCTATACCCGGAGCGAGCGCGGGAACGCCTCAGCGCTTGCGCTTGCGAGGCAACACGGTGATCCGTGCCCGCAGCGGCGCCGAGCGGTTGCCCGCGCGGTCGCGGGCCCGCAGCGTCAGCCTGTAGATGCCCGGCTTGAGCGTCTTGCGCCGGTTGAGCCGGCCTTCGAAGCGAATGCTGCGCCGGCCGGCCGCCTGGTTGGCGAACGACAGGGCGGGCTTGACCGCCGCGTACCGCTTGCACGCCTTGCGCCGCCGGTTGCTGCGCTTCGCCTTGACGCAACGCTTGCCGACCTTGCGGCCGCGCGTGACGCGCTCGAACGAGAGCGTCACTGTCGCTGCCTCCGAGAGCGTGTAGCGGATCGTCAAGCCGGTGCGCACCGCTGCCACCGACGGCAGCTTGCTTCCGAGTCGGAAGCGCTTGGCGGACAGCTTCAGCTTGCTCAGTTTGGGCTTGGTCCTGTCGGACGGGCCACCGCCACCC
Organism: uncultured Thermoleophilaceae bacterium; assembly: GCA_963765135.1. Taxonomy (GTDB): domain Bacteria; phylum Actinomycetota; class Thermoleophilia; order Solirubrobacterales; family Thermoleophilaceae; genus JACVRW01. The sequence continues at coordinate 1,029,122 of CAVXUX010000002.1, read as the reverse complement.
CCGCCAGGACCGGGCAGGTCGACGACCGCGGCGTCGATGCGCCGGTGATCCGCCGCACCGGTTGCCTCTCCTTACGTAACCAGACCGCGAAAGACGGTCCGGCGGAGCTGGTGAGCTGGGCCTGTTGGAGCTCGCCGCGGTCATGCCGGTCAGACAGCGTCAGGGTCTGCCCGATGACCCCCGCGAGGTTCGTGCGAGCCAGGATCCGCTTGACCTGCGTGCCCGCGCCGTCGGGGTCGTGGCCCCACGACACAGACGCCCTGCCCGCTCGCGGCGACCGCCGGGTGGCGAACGCGGTGCCGGTGTTGGGCACCTCGTTGACGAGGATGCCGCGCGTCCAGGTCCCGGCGCTCAGCCTTGCCGACTCGACGCCGACGGTGGTCCCGAGGTAGTTCGCGGTCAGGCCGATCCCCGCCGGGTTCACGTCCACCCGCGGGTACTCGACATTCTCGGTGGGCGGGCTCGCGAGCCCGTCGACGACCTGAGCGTCCCAAGCGGGCCGCCCGGAGGAAGCTGAAGCGGGCGAGCGCGCGACCGAAGTTCAGCCGCCGTAGCCGAAGAACTGTGCCGAAGACGGCGTTGACGCCCAGTCGCATCCGTGGCGACGTCGGGCATGATCACGTCGGTGTTCGTGGCCAGGGCCCGTCCAGCGACGCCAGCTTCGCGTCCTGGATGCCGCCGACGGTCGTCCCCGTGATCGTCCGTACGTACACGCTGCCCGGACCGCCCGGATCCGCGCCCCAGACGATCACAGCGGCCGAGCGTCCGCGTTGGCGGCGACCTTGGCCTCGCGGTCGGACGCGCCGCCTCCTTGGTCGGGTCGTTGTTCAGCGCTCCAACGACCGGCGTGAACGTCGTCCCCTCGATGCGCACGGCGGTCAGCACAAGCGTGGCCTTGACCGCCACATAGCCGTTGCCGTTCGGCGCCAGATCGACTTCCCCGTAAGTGCCGGTGGCGCCGATGTTGGTCGCGCTGCCGAACGGCGCGCTCGCGCTGGGCTTCACGACCCCGTGCAAGTTCCCGCCGTTCGCGAAGGTCACGACGACCTTGCCGCCGTTGGCGACCGCGACGCGGGGATTGCTCGATGCGCCCGGCAGGCTCTCGACCTGCTCTGGCGCGCTCCACGCCCCGCCCACCAGCCGCGACACCCACACGTGCGCCGTCGCGCCCTTCAGATACGCGATCGCCGCTGTCCCATCCGGCGCCACGTCGCTCTGAACGGTCTGCGCCGCGACACGTCCGCGCTCGGGCCGTCCACGGTCGCGCCCGGCACGATCGCGGCATCCGCGGCGGCGGGCGCCAGCGCCGACAGCGCAGCGCAGGCCAGTACGACGAGGCGCCTCACGCCGGACAGCTTGTCAGGCGCTGAGCGCCTCGTCCAGCGCCGCGTTGACCAGCTCGTCGGCTCGTTCGTTGTGCTCGCGGCGCACCGCTCTCACGGACCAGCCGTCGAACTCCCTCAGCGTTCGCATCGCCTCGATGAAGAGTGGCTTCAGGCCGGCGTGCTTGACCTTGTACTCGCCGCCGATCTGGCGCGCCACCAGCTCGGAGTCGTTGACCACCTCTACCTCGTCGGCGCCCAGGTCGCGCGCCAGCTCCAGGCCCAGCAGCAGCGCGCGGTACTCGGCGACGTTGTTGGTCGCCTCGCCGATGTAGGCGTTGCGCTCGCCCAGCGCCTCGCCGTCCGGGGAGGTCGCGACCGCGGCGACGGCGGCGGGGCCCGGGTTGCCGCGCGCGCCGCCGTCGACGTTCACGACGACCTTCACGCCACGGACGGCGGCTCGATCGCCGGGAAGCTCCCCTTCGCGCGCTGGCGGCGCTTCTCCTTGAACGACGGGTGGTCGCCCGGAAGGCCGCCCTGCGCCCGCCGGTCGACGATCACCTCGACGTTCGGCTCGTCCTTGTAGTAGTCGTTGAGCCGGTCGAACAGCTCGTCCTCGAGCGGTCTCGGCACCACGCAATAGATCACGCCTCGGAACCTCCATCGTTCACGGAGTGGCCCGCCAGCACGCGCCCATCGGCGTCGAGCCGGGCGTTCCATTCGCGCAGACCCTCGTCGATCTGCTCGATCTCCTCACCCTTGTCGAGCATCATCACCGGATCGGCCTCGTCGCCGAGGTCGACCCGGTAGCGGTACCAGGAAAGCTCCCATGCGACCACGACGGACACCTGGCTGCCCTGCGCGGTGTCCGGCTGGGCGCTCACGAACGGGTTGCCCAGCGTGCGCGCCAGGCCGGCGATCGTGCGCTGGTGCGTCGAGCCGTTGAACAGGTCGAGCGCGCGGTCGACCTTGGCCTGCGCCGTGGTCGGAATCGCGCGCACGTGGCGCGGGTCGCGCGCTCGCGGACGCGCCGGCGCTGGCCGGTCGCGCACCGGCGGCGCCGCGTCCTCCTGCTCCGAGGGCTCGCCCCCGGACTCCGGCCGCGGATCGGGCTCGGGCGGCGGCCCGGCCTCGTGCGCCGGGCGGCGCCGGCGCAGGCGCCCCAGCACCCCGCGGCGTGGCTCGGAGCGTGGCAGGCGGGTCGGCATGTCGCCGGCGGCCGACTCGCGGATCCAGCCCTCGTGCTGCGCGCGCAGCGAGCACAGGTCACAGACCTGGCGCCGGTGACCGCCGGGAGCGAGGTAGGACTCGGCCCGCTCGCCCTTCAGGATCGTGCGGCCGCAGACGTCGCACGTCACGACGTCGTGGACCGGCCTGAGCTCCTTCTTCACCGCCTCGATGATAGGGCGGCTTCGATCAAGCCTTGACCGCCTCCTGCTCTCGGACCGCCTCCTGCACGACGGATTGCGCGATGTGCGCGGGGATCTCCTCGTAGCGGGCCAGCTCCATCGAGAACTCGCCCTGCCCGCCGGTGATCGCGCGCAGGTCGGGCGCGTAGCTGAGCATCTCCGCCATCGGCACCTCGGCCTTGACCTCGGTGACGGTGCCCTTGGGCTCCATCCCGAGCGGCCGACCGCGGCGCGAGTTGAGGTCGCCGATCACGTCCCCGACGGCCTCCTCCGGCACGGTCACGGTGACGGTCATGATCGGCTCCATCAGGCAGGCCTGCGCGTTCTCCATCGCGTCCTTGAACGCCATCGAGCCGGCGATCTTGAACGCCATCTCCGACGAGTCGACCGAGTGGTGCTGGCCGTCGAACAGCCGCACGCGCACGTCCTGCACGGGGAAGCCGGCGACGATGCCGGCCCGCATCGCGTCGCGCACTCCCTTCTCCACGGCCGGTATGAAGCCGCCCGGGATCACGCCGCCCTTGATCGCGTTGACGAACTCGAAGCCCTCGCCGTGGGCGAGCGGCTCGATCTCGATGTGGCAGTCGGCGAACTGGCCGCGGCCGCCGGTCTGCTTCTTGTAGCGCGCGTGGGCCTTGGCGTTGCCCTTGATCGCCTCGCGATAGGGCACGTGCGGCTGGTGCAGCTCGACCTCGGCGCCGAAGCGCTCCTTCATGCGATCGACGATGACCTCCACGTGGATCTGCGTGATCCCGGCGAGGATCTGCTCGCCGGTCTGCTCGTCGCGGTGGAAGTCGATCGTCGGGTCCTCTTCCTGGAGGCGGCGCAGCGCCTGGCCCATCTTCTCCTCGTCGCCCTTGGCCTTGGCCTCGATCGCGAAGGCCATCACCGGTCGCGGCATCCTCGGCAGCGAGAGCGGGATCTCGGCCACCTTGGCGGCCAGGACGTCACCGGCGTGCGTCTCCTTGAGCTTGGCGACGGCGCCGATGTCGCCGGGGCCGAACTCGTCGGCGTGCTCCGACTCCTTGCCCTGCGGCATCAGCAGCTGGCCGATCCGCTCCTTCACCTGCGCGCGGCAGTTGTGCACGTGCGAGTCGTGCTTGAGCACGCCTTGATAGACGCGGAACAGGTTCAGCCTGCCGGCGTAGGGGTCGGCGAGCGTCTTGAACACGAACGCGACCGCGTCCTGTGACTCGTCCGGCTCCAGCGCCACGCCGTCGAGCTCGATCGTCCCCCGCTTGGCCGGTGAGGGAAGGTCCTCGACGAACGCGTCCAACAGCCGGTTGATGCCGAGGTTGCGCGTGGCGGCGCCGCAGGTGACGGGGAACAGATGGCCCTCGGTCACGCCCGTCTTCAGCGCCGTGACCGTCTCCTCGTGCGAGATCTCCTCGCCCTCGAGGTAGCGCTCCATCAGGTCGTCGGAGACCTCCGCCACCTCGTCCATCAGCTTCTCGCGCATCTCCTGCGCGCGCTCGGCCAGGTCGTCCGGGATCGGGATCTCGGTGCAGTTGTCGCGGCCGTCGCCGTCGTAGCGATAGGCCTTCATGTCGATCAGGTCGACCACGCCCTCCAGCTCGTGCTCGGCGCCGATCGGGATCTCGGTCGCCACCACGTGCTGCCCGAACGCCTGCTTGAGCGAGTCGAGTGCGCGGTAGAAGTCGGAGCGCTCGCGGTCGAGCATGTTCACGAACAGGATGCGGGCGAGGCCGAGGTCGGAGGCGCGTTCCCAGAGGCGGCTGGTGGTGACCTCGGCGCCCATCACGCCGTTGATCACGAACACGGCGCCCTCGCACACGCGCAGCGCGCACAGCGCGTCTGCCACGAAGCTGGGTTCGCCAGGGGTGTCGATCAGGTTGATCTTGCGGTCGTCCCAGCGAAACGACGACAGGCTCGCGGAGATCGACATCTCGCGCGCCTTCTCGTCGGAGGCCGAGTCGGAGACCGTGGTGCCATCCGCCACCGAGCCGAGCCGGTTGATCGCGCCGGCTGTGAACAGGAGCGCCTCGTTGACGGAGGTCTTCCCGCTGCCTCGGTGGCCAACCAAGGCCACGTTGCGGATCCGCTTTGGCGATTCGTGCGCCATCGATCTCCTTCCCTCGTACGCCGGGCTCTGCAGACTACTGCGCCAGCGCCGCCTCCAGGGACGAGTGGACCGGGGCCACGCTGTTCACGTCGGTGAGCACGAGCACACGGCCGAGCGGGGACGAGTCGGGCACCACCAGGCGCAGCTCCTGGCGGCGCCGCTGGAGCCGGCGCGAGAGGTCGAAGATCACCTCGATGGCGGCCGAGTCGAGGTAGCGGCAGTCGCCCAGGTGGACCACCAGCGCCAGCGCGTCGTTCGGCACGGCGTCGAGGAGCTGCTCGCGCACGCGGGCTGCGTTGGTCATGTCGACCTCGCCGGACAGGCGCGCCACGACGGTGCCGCCATGGCGCTCGATCCCGATCTCGGCGAGCGTGCTCACGCTGCCCGCGAGGCTCCCAGACGCCTGCTCATCCTCACAACAGTGCCCTCCTGCTCGGTCGACACCTCGACCTTGTCCATCAGGCCCTCGATGATGTTCAGCCCGCGGCCGCGGTGCGCCCCGCGCCGCTCTCTCCAGTGTCCCCGGTCGCTCACGGTCGCCACGAGCTCGCGGGCGTCCAGCCGCGCCTCGACGTCGAACGTAGCGTCGCCCGGGCCGTAGGCGTGCTCGATGGCGTTGCCGGCCGCCTCGCAGACCGTGAGGGTGATCTCGTAGGTCTCGGCGTCGTCGGCGCCGGCCGCGTGGAGGAAGCGCGACAGGCGGCGCCGCAGCCCGGGCAGGGACTCGGGCTCCGCGGGCAGTGTGAAGCGGATCGACTCGCTCGCCACCGGACGCGGGCGCACGGCCAGCAGGGCCACGTCGTCGCCGGGCATGCTCTGGCCGATCACCCCGGCGAGGACGGCGTCGCAAAGTCCCTCGAGCCCGCCCTCGGCGCGGTCGGCCGCCTCGGCCAGCGCGTTGAGGCGCCGCTCCAGCGGCTCGTCGCGCCGCTCCACCAGGCCGTCGGTGTAGAGCAGCAGCGAGGCGTTAGCCGGCAGCGTCGCCGAAGCCTCCCGGAACACGCCCGGGTCGACCGCGCCGATCGGGACCGAGCGGGCCCCCTCGAGGAACGAGGAGCCGCTGTCGGACAGCACCAGTGGCGGCGGATGGCCTGCGCTCGCGTAGTGCACCTCGCCGGTCTCCCGCTCGAGCACGAGGTAGAGCGCGGTGGCCATCACGTCCTCCTCGCCGGTCATGACGAGCCGGTTGACCCGCGCCATCACCTCGGCGGGCGAGTTCTCGGCCAGGCCGTAGGCGCGGAAGGCGTTGCGCAGCTGGCCCATGATCGCCGCGGCGCGCAACCCGTGGCCGACCACGTCGCCCACGACCAGCGCGACCCGCCCGTCTGGGCGCTCCAGCGCGTCGTACCAATCGCCGCCGATCGCGGCTCCCTGGCCGGCCGGCAGGTAGCGGGCGGCGATCTCGAGCCCCTCGATGCGCGGCAGGCGCTCCGGCAGCAGGCTGCGCTGGAGCGTCTCGGCGATCGTGTGCTCGCGCTCGTAGACCTCGCGCAGCTGCGACTCCATCGTCTTGCGCTCGTGGATGTCGATGGCGGTGCCGACGTAGCCGACGAAGCTCCCGGCCTCGTAGCGCGGGATGCCGCGCTCGGCGATCCAGCGATAGTCGCCACCCTTCGCGCGCAGCCGGTACTCGCGCTCCCACAGCCCGCGCCGCGCGAGCGTCTCGTGCCAGGCCGAGACCACCGTGCCGGCGTCCTCGGGGTGGACGCCGAAGGTCCAGGTGTCCCCCAGCTCCTCCTGCAGCGTCGTGCCGGTGTAGGCCAGCCAGCCCGCGTTCACGAACGTCACGAGCCCGCGCTCGTCGGTCGTCCAGATCATCACCGGAGCGCTGTCGGCGAGGTCGCGGAAGCTCGCCTCGGACTTGCGCAGGGCGTCCTCCATTTTCTTGCGCTCGTGGATGTCGGTGGCCGTGCCGACGTAGCCCACGAACTCGCCGCCCGAGAAGCGCGGGATCCCCACCTCGAGCACCCAGCGGTGCTCGCCGCTGCGGTGCATCAGGCGGTACTCGAAGCGGAACTCGGTGCGGCGGGCGAAGGCGTCGCGCCAGCGCTCGAGCAGGTCGTCGCGGTCGTCGGGGTGCGCGCTCATGCCGAACGTGTCGCCCAGGTCCTCGCTCAGCTCGCGGCCGGTGAAGCGCAGCCAGCCCTCGTTGACGAAGGTCACGTCGCCCTCGGCGTCGGTCATCCACATCAGCGCCGGCGCGGTGTCCGCGAGCTCGCGGAAACGGGCCTCCGAGTCGCGCACCTCGTCCTCGTGGCGGGCGCGCTCGATGGCGGCGCCGATCACGTTCGCGAGCGCCTGGAGGAAATGGCCGTCCTTGGCGCTGAACTCCTGCGGGGTCCGGCTGTGCACCGCGATCCCGCCGACCTGGCGGCCAGCGGCGCGGATCTGCACGGCCAGCGCGCTCACCACGCCCAGCTCACGCTGGACCGGCGTCGGGTCGAAGCGGGTCTCCTTGCGGAAGTCCTCGACGACGACCGGGCCGGGGTGGTCGAGCGCGTACCCGGGAAGCTGGTCCCGGCGGGTGTCGATCACGCCGCCGACGACGCCCTCGGGCAGGCCGTATCCGGCTCGCACGAGCAGCCCCAGCCCGTCGCCGGTCAGCTCCAGGACCGAGGCGAAGTCCGTCCCCAGCTCGCGGCTCGCGCAGGCGGCCGCCTCCGCGCTCAGCTCGTCCAGGGAAGCGCCCGAGAGGGCGTGCTGACCGAGTTCGGCGACCCCGGCCGCCTGGCGCGCCCGGACGGCGACCTCGTCCCGGTAGCGGTGCGAACGGCGCAGCAGCGGGGGCGCTCCCTACTCCGCGTCGGCCAGAGGATCTCCCTGCAGGCGCGACTTGAGCCGCAGCACGGCCTTCGTGTGCAGCTGCGAGACGCGCGACTCGGTGACCCCGAGCACCTCGCCGATCTCCCGCAGGGTCAGGTTCTCGTAGTAGTACAGGGCCACCACGAGCTTCTCGCGCTCCGGCAGGCGGGCGATCGCGTCCGCCAGGCGGTCCTTCATCTCGGTGGTGTCCATCTCCATCGCGGGGTCGGCCGCGTGCGGATCCTGGATCGTGTCCAGGAGGGACACCTGGTCGCCGGACGAGTCGGAGACGGTCCAGAGCTCGTCGAGCGCGACCACGGACGAGTTGGAGATGCGGACCAGCGACTCCTGGAACTCGTCGACCGTGACCTCGAGCTCCTTGGCCATCTCCTGGTCGGTCGGGGCGCGGTGGAGCGAGTGCTCGAGCTTGGCGTTGGCCTTCTCGATCTCGCGCGCCTTGGTGCGCACCGAGCGCGGCACCCAGTCGAGCGAGCGCAGCTCGTCGATGATCGAGCCCTTGATGCGCGTGATCGCGAACGTCTCGAACTTGATCTCGCGCTCGGGCTCGAAGCGCTCGATCGCGGAGATCAGGCCGAGCAGGCCGTACGAGATCAGGTCGGACTCCTCGACGTGCGAGGGCAGGCCGCTCGACATCCGGCCGGCGACGTACTTGACCAGCGGCGCGTACGCGAGAACGAGGCGCTCGCGCGCCTTTTCGTCCCTGTCGTCCTTGTAACGGCGCCAGAGGTCCCTGAGCTCTATCGCCTTGAGATTGGTCTCCATGCCAGCCCTTGGGTCACGCGCGTGGGTGAGACCGCGCATACGCCATCCTGAGCCGCCTCGACTCTACCCGAGTGTACGTTTGGGTCGTGCTGATGGACGCATGGCCGAGCAGCTCCTGGATCGTGCGCAGGTCGGCGCCGCCCTCCAGCAGGTGGGTCGCGAAGGAGTGGCGCAGGGTGTGCGGAGAGATACCCGCGCGCCGGGCTTGGAGCTTGAGCCGCCGCCGCACGTCCGACGTGGACAGCCGGCGGCCGCTCTTCGAGAGGAACAGCGCATCGCTGTCGCCCGTGTCCAGGGCTGAGCGGGCGCGACTCAGATATCTGTCCATGGCGCGCCAGGCGTGCTCCCCGACGGGCACGTAGCGGGTGCGGCCGCCCTTGCCGTCCACGCGCACCTGCTCGCCGTCGGCGTCGGCGCTGGCGGTGTCGAGCAGCGTCAGCTCCTCGGCGCGCAGCCCGGCGGCGTAGGCCAGCTCGAACATCGCGCGGTCGCGCAGGTCGAGCGCGGTCTCGGCGGGGATGCGGTCGAGCAGCTCGGCCACCTCGTCGGCCTTGAGCACCTGCGGTAGGTAGGCGTCCTTCTTCGGGCTCGAGACGAGCTCCGCCGGGTTGCCCTCCAGCTCGCCGCGCTCGACCAGGTGGCGGTAGAAGGTGCGGATCGCGGCGAGCTTGCGGCCGACGGTCGACTTCGCCGAGCCGTTCTCGCCGAGCACGGCGGCGAAGCGCCGCAGGTCGCGGTGGGAGACGTCGGTCGGCCGCAGGCCGCGACCCGCCGCCCACTGCCCGAGCTGTGCCAGGTCCACCCCGTAGGCGCGCCGAGTCTTCTCCCCCATCCCGCGGGCGCGCTGCCAGTCGTCGAAGCCGGCGAGCGTCGCCGCCCAACTAGCCTCTTCGGGAGTGGGTCTGTTCTTCGTCAACACGCAGGACGGGCGGGTGGCAACTCGCACTCAGCTGGCCGAGGCCGGGCTGGTCGACGAGTTCGAGCAGCCGACGCGCCCCTGGCACCGGATCCAGGGCCCGGACGACGCCTCGACGATGTGGTACACGGTCTTGCGCAAGCGCGAACGGGGCGTCTTCATCGGCACGCTCTGCATTCGACACACCGACCGCAAGACCCTCCTGGAGGAAAGCGGCTGGGAAGAGGTGCCGATCGCGGAGATCGGCCCCTAGGCGATGTAGATCGGCGCTCCGACCGGAACCTGGTCGTACAGCTCGATTACGTCGGGGATCGCCATGCGCAGGCAGCCGTGCGAGGCGGCGCTGCCGAGTGAGTAGGTCTCCTCGGTGCCATGGATGCCGGCGCCGTCGTAGATGCCCATCCAGCGTGCCTTGAGCGGGTTGTCAGGGCCCGGCGGGATCGACTTGCCGGCAAGATCCCCGGCCCAGTCGCTGTCCGGGACGTTCCAGGTCGGATCCACCTGCTTGTTCTGGATGTGGTAGAGCCCGGCCGGGGTGTCGAAGCCGACCGCGCCCACGGCGACGCTGTACTCCTTGACCAGCTGGAGCTTCTTGTAGAGGCGCAGCTGGAAGGCGGTGCGGTCGGCCACCAGCAGGACCGGGTACTGGTTGGCCAGGTCGGCCTCGGTGACCTTCGGGTGCGTGATCCGCACCGGCGCCTTGACGCGCCGGACCACGCCCGGCACGGTCAGCGCCTGCGCGAGCCGCTGGCGCAGCACGACGGCGTTGACCTTCACGCCGTTGCGAGCCTTGACCCTGTCGAGTGAGGGGAAGTTGACCTCGGCGTCGCGCGCCTCGCGGTTGAGCCTGTGGGTGACCCGGCCGACCAGGCCGTCGACGGCGCGGTCGTCGTAGGTCACGCGCGCGGGCACCTGGGCGTGCTCCTCGCCGCCGGTGAGGTCGCGCGTGACGCGGGTGACGATGTTGCCCTCGCGGCTCTTGGCCACGGCCTCGTCGACCATGCCGGTCACGTCGGCCTGCACGCCCGCGTCCTTGGCGGAGAGCCGGAAGTGCTGCCCGGCGTGCACGACCGCGATCGGCCGTTCGAGCGGCTCGCGCAGCTCCCGGCCGATCAGGCGGCGCGCCTCGTCGACCGTCATGCCCCCCACGTCGACCCCGGCGACGGTCACGCCCTGCGCGATCACGTCCTCGCGCGACGAATCGTACGCGTAAGCGGCGACCGCACCTCCGACCAAGACCAGCAGGAGGACGGCGACGAGGATGAACGACTTCTGCCTCATTGCGAGCGTGGGCGGCGGCCTGCCGCACTCCATCAGTCTACGGAGGCGAGCGGCGTTCTCCTATCGGATGACAGTGCGATTGCGCGAATCCGCACGCGTAAAGCTCCTGCTAAACCGGCGTTTCGCGCCGCGCCAGCACCGATTCGATCGCCGACAGCACCCGCGCGCGATTGGCGTGACGGCGCTCGTAGTCGCGCAGCGTCTGCAGATCCTCGCGCTCGAGCGAGGCCAGCAGGGCGATCACTTCCTCGGCGGCGAGGTCGTCGTAGTGGTCGACCGGGGACTCGTGGGCGGCCTCGCGGCGCTCGTTGGCCGCGGTCATGCGCTGGACCGCCTCCTCCGCCGCCGCGCCCGCGCGCCGCTCCGCCTTCTTCGCCCGCTCGGTCGCCTTGAGCGACGCCTCGGCGGCGCGCTGCTCGGCCTTCTTGGCCCGCTGGACGGCCTTCTCGGCGGCGCGCTCGGCCGCCTGCACGCGCTGCTCCTGGTCGGTCGTGACCGCATCCGGCACGCCGCCCGCGTAGCCCGACACCAGCCGCTGGAGCTCGGCCAGCTGGTCGCGGTTGAGCGAGCCGAGCGACTTCTCGCGCGCGTTCTTGACGTGCGGGCTCCAGCGCAGGAAGTCCTCGACCTCGCGCTCGTAGCGGTACGGCTCCTGGGCGCCGCGCACCAGCGGGTGCAGGCGCAGGTGCTCGCCCAGCTTGAGCACGGCCTCGCGGCTGGTGTAGCCGTAGTCGAAGCCGGTCGCCTTGTAGCGGCGGTTGTCGAGGCCGCGCCCGAAGCGCAGCTGGTTGAGCGCCTCCGGGGGAATGTTCACGCCCACGCGCCGCAGCGCCGAGGCGGCCAGCCCGGTGCCCCAGAACGGCAGCACCGGGGCGTAGGGCTTGCCGAGCAGGCCGGCCACCTCGCTCAGCGCGAGCACGCCGTCGCCGGCCACGTTGTAGATCCCGGGCACCTCGCTCTTGACCGCGTGCTCGAGCGCGTGGACCACGTCGTCCTCGTGGACGAACTGGTAGCGCGGGTCGAAGCCGAGGATCATCGGCACGGCCGGCAGCGAGAACAAGCCGATGTGCGAGGTGCGCACGTCCGGTCCGAGGACGTTGGCGAACCGCAAGATCGACACGGCCTTGTCCGGGTTCTTCTCGGCGAACTCGTTCAGCGACGCCTCGGCCTCGACGACGTCGCGCTCGATCGGCGTGCGCGGCGGGTGCGGGCGGCGCATGCTCTCGTCGAAGAAGGCCGGATCGTCCTGCTCGCAGCCGTAGTAGTGGGCGGACGACTTGAACACCACCTTGCGCACCGGCGAGTCGGCGCCCGAGCAGGCGGCGAGGATGTTCATCGTCCCGATGATGTTGTTGTCGTGCGCCTTGGCCGAGGTGGTGGTCGTGGAGTCGACGACGAGGCGCGTGTCGACGACCGTGTCGATCTCCGCCGCCTCGACCACGCGCCGCAGCAGCGCGTGCTGGGCGCCGACCTTGACGTACTCGGTGCGCTCCAGCTCGACCTGGGGCTCCTCGTTGTCCACTCCGATCACGGCCTCCACCTCGTCGAAGGCCTCGAGCGCCTGGGCCAGGCGGCCGCCCCAGTAGGTCGACAAGCCGGTGACGAGGATGCGGCGCGAGTCCATCGTCATCCGAACCACACCGACTTGCGCTGGGCGAGCATGTCCCAGAGGTTCTCCTGGATGCGCGCGCGGATGTCGTGGGCCACGGTCTGCACGAGCGCCTTGTCCTCGTGCATGCCCTCGTCGTCGAAGCGGATCGGCTCGAGGAAGCGGATCTTGAACTTGGCCGGGAGGTAGCCGAGCATCCCGAGCAGGCCGAAGTGCGGGAAGGTCGGCGTGATCGGGAAGTAGAGCAGCCCGGTGAGCTTCTTGAACAGGGTGAGCTGGGCGAACACCGGGGCGGCCTCCTCGGCCCCCACCACGCACACCGGCACGATCGGGGCGCGCGCCCGCATGGCCGCCTCGACGAACCCGCCGCGGCCGAAGCGGCGCAGCCGGTAGCGGTCCTTGTACAGCTTCTCGGTGCCCTTGCGCCCCTCGGGGAAGACGACCACGAGCTGCTCCTCGTCGAACAGCAGCCGGTGCACGTTGGCCGGGTGGGCCGGCACGCAGCCGATCTTCGAGGTCAGCATCGAGAAGCCCGGATAGCCCTTGAAGAAGTGCTCGACGGTGATGTTGAGCGGGCGCGGGTGGGCGTGCTCCTCGCGGATCGCCTTGCCGATCATCGCCGCGTCGGGCGGCAGCGCGCCGGAGTGGTTCGACACGAGCAGGGCGCCGCCCGTGGACGGCACGTTCTCGATCCCCTCGACCTCGGCGCGGAACCAGTGGCGGTAGAAGAACTCGATCAGCGTGGCGTCGAAGACGCCCTCGACGCGCTCGGAGCGGCCCCAGTCGTTGAGGCGCCGCTCGGGCTCCACGCCGGGCAGGTGGGACTTGAGCGTCTCGGCCGGCACCAGCTCGCCGCCGCGGGGCGCCTGCCGGCGCTCGCGGAGGGAAAGGGGTGTCCGGGTCGGCTCGGCCATGACGTTCGAGTGTGTCAGAGAGGCCGCGGGCGCGACTCCGCGCGACGTTACGATCTCCGCTCGATGCGCTCCAAGGACGAGGTCCGTGCCGACGTCTGGCGCGCGATGGACCGCGACGGGGTGTCCCGCTTTCCCGGGGCGGAGGGCCGCATCCCCAACTTCGCGGGCGCGAAGAGCGCGGCCGAGCGGCTCGCCCGCCACCCCGCGTGGACCGGAGCGCAGACGCTCAAGGCCAACCCCGACTCGCCCCAGACGCACGCGCGCCGGCTGGCGCTGGAGCAGGGCAAGGTGCTGGTGATGGCGGTGCCGCGGCTGCGCGACCAGCACCCGTTCCGGCTGCTCGACCCGCGCGAGCTCGACGCCTCGCAGCTGCGCGAGGCGGCCACCATCAAGGGCGCCTTGCGCCACGGCCGGGTGATCGACCTCGACCAGGTGCCCGAGCTCGACTTGGTGCTGACCGGGTCGGTGGCGGTCAACCTGAAGGGCGCCCGGGTGGGCAAGGGCGGCGGCTTCTCCGACCTCGAGTACGCGCTGCTGTGCGAGAGCGGCAAGATCGACCGCCGCACGGTGATCGCCACGACCGTCCACCCGATCCAGATCCTGCGCGAGAACCTGCTGATGACGGCCCACGACATCCCCGTCGGCCTGGTCGCGACGCCGCGCGCGGTGATCGAGGTCGACGGCGCGCACGGCCGGCCGCCGGGCATCCTCTGGGACCACCTGCAGCCGCCGCAGATCCACGAGATCCCGGTGCTGGAGCGGTTCGGGTACGTCTAGGGCGCCAGCACCGGCTCGAGCTTGCGCTTGAGCTCGACCCAGTTCTCCGCCCCGATCACCCCGTCGCGCTCGACAACCTCCCTGTTCCAGGGATGCAGGATCGTCGCCGGAACGATGCCCGCCTCGCGGGCGCGCACGATGTTGATCGGGCTGTCGTCCACCAGCACGTCGATGCCCAGCTCGGCGCAGCGGGTGACTTTGTCGAACGAGCAGTGCAGGTCGTCGAACGGCATGCCGATCTTGCCGAGCCACTCCGCCGTCGCCTCCGCGGTCTGGGGGCGGCGGTGGCTGGTCACGTGGATCCAGTGCCCCTGCTCGTGCCAGTCGCGCACGGTCTCGACCGCGTTCTCGTAGGGGACGCCGGCGAGGATGTTCTCGTCGGAGTGCGACTCCTCAACGCAGTGGACCACGGCGTCGCGCTCCAGCCCGGTGATGCCCCAGTCGTACTGCTCCTCGTAGGGCAGCTCGAGGCCGTAGCGCTCGAGCACGATCCGCTGCAGCAGGTCCCAGTAGGGATGCAGGGTCGAGTCGATGTCCAGCGCAATTTTCGCCACGGGCCGTACCCTAGAAGCCACATGCCCAAGTACTTCGTCCCCACGGCACTCCCGGCGCGCGTGCGAGCGGCCCGCCTCGCCGGGGACGACTACGGCGTGACCGCGCAGCCGGACTGGCGCGCGGTCGACTGGGCCAGCCACCTTCACCAGGTGGAGATCGACGGCCGGCCGGTCAACTACGTCGACCTCGGATCAGGCGACCGTGAGCCGATCGTGTTCGTGCACGGGCTCGCCGGCCAGTGGCAGAACTGGCTCGAGAACCTGCCGCGCGCCGCGCGGGAGCGGCGCGTGATCGCGCTCGACCTGCCCGGCTTCGGGCTGTCGCCCATGCCGCGCGACGAGATCACGATCTCCGGCTACGGGCAAACCGTGGAGGCGCTCTGCGACCGGCTCGGTCTCGCCCAGGTCGACATCGTCGGTAACTCGATGGGCGGCTACATCGGAGCGGAGGTGGCGATCCAGTTCCCACAGCGGGTGGACCAGCTCCTGCTCGTGTCGGCGGCCGGGATCACCAGCGCCGACCTCGCCCACGCCCCGATCATGACGCTGGGCCGCGTGGCCGCCGCCATCGCCACCCGCACCGCGGCCCAGGACCGCCAGCTGGCGGCGCGGCCGAAGTCGCGGCACCTGGCGCTCCAGCTCGTGGCCCGCCATCCGTCGCGGCTGAAGGCCGACCTCGTCTACGAGGGCTTCTTCAAGGGGACCGCCAAGCCGGGCTTCAACGACGCCCTGCGGGCGAGCCTCAACTTCGACTTCCGCGACCGCCTCCCGGAGATCCGCGTCCCCACCCTGATCGTCTGGGGCGAGAAGGACTCGATCATCCCGGTCAAGGACGCCAACGAGTTCGAGCGCCTGATCCCCGACAGCCGCAAGGTCGTGATGAAGGACACGGGCCACGTCGCGATGGCCGAGCGGCCCGAGACGTTCAACGAGCTGATGATGGAGTTCCTGGCCGAGCGGGGCTCGGCCGCCGCGGGCGCGCCGGTTCAGGGCGAGTCGCAGGTGGCCTGAGCTGGAGCCGTCGCAGCGCCTTCCGGGCGAGGCTCGGGCCTACTTCGTGCTGAGCGGGCTGGCGTGGTCCGTTCCGCTTGCCATCGGCCTGCTCGTGGCGGCCGGTGCGCTTGCAGACACCGACCCGCCGGCGCTCGCCTGGTTGCTCCGGGCCGCGGCGCCCACGATTGTCGGAGTCGCCGGCGTGGCCCTGCCGATCCTGCGCTGGCGAACCTGGCGCTACGAGATCCGCGAGCACGAGATCGACCTGCTCCACGGCGCGCTGCGAGTCCGGCGAACGCTGATTCCGATGACGCGGGTGCAGCACGTGGAGAGCGAGCGGACGGTGCTGTCGGACCTGTTCGACCTGCGCGCGGTCACCGTCCACACCGCGGCGGGCGAACACAAGATCCCCGCGCTCACCGAGGGCGAGGCAGCCACCATGCGCGACCGCATCGCGCTGCTGGCCCGTGAGCCAGATGTCGTCTGACGAAATTCCGCCGCGCCGCTTGCACATCGCCGAGGCCTTCCTGGCGACGCTGGACAACGTGCGCGAGATGCTGGTGGGCTTTGTCGTGGTCTTGATCGCCGGCGGCGGGTGGTCCCCGGGGCTCGGCCTCGTGCTCGGTTGATCGGTCTTGCGATCGCGCTCGTGGCCGGCTACGTGCGCTGGAGTCACACGACCTACTGGGTATCGCGCAACGCTCTCCACTTCCGCACCGGCGTGTTGTCGCCCGACGACACCTCGATCCCACTCGGGCGGATCCAGGCGATCGACGGCATCCAAGGGCCGATCCAGCGCCTGTTCGGGGTGCAGGCGCTGCACGTGCAGACGGCCGGCGGTGGCAGCGAGGGTGAGATCGTGCTGCGCGCCGTGGCCGACGACGAGGCGCGCTTGCTGCGGGCCGTTGCCGGGCTCCCGGACCCGGTCGAGCTCGATCTGCCCGAGTGGCGCCTGCGCGCCGGCCCGCTGCTGGTGGCGGCTCTGACGGCGCCGCAACTCGGAGTCCTCCTGCCGCTCGTGGGAGCTCTGGCGGCGGGCGGCGACAACCTGCTGTCCAACGACCAGGGTGAGCAACTGCTCGACGACCTGCCGAACGACGCCGGCGGCATCGCCGTGCTGGCCGCCGTCGCGGCCGGCGCGGCCCTCCTGCTCTCCGTCCTCGGCTCCATCGTCGCCTTCGCCGGCTTCACGCTGGTGCGCGACGAGGATCGCCTGCGCATCAGGCGCGGCCTGCTGCAGCGACGCACGGCCAGCCTGCCACTCGCTCGCGTTCACGCGGTCGACGTCGTCGAGGGCGTGCTGCGCCGGCCGTTCGGTCTCGCCAGCGTGCGGATCGAGACGGCGGGCTACCGCAAGGAGCAGACGGCGGCGCAGACGGTGCTGCCACTCGTGCGCACCCGCGACGTTCCGGGCCTGCTGGCCGAGCTCGTGCCCGCGCTCGCGCTGGACGGCGGCCTGGAGTCGCTGAGCCGTCCGCCCGGCCGCGCCCGGCGACGATACGCGCTTCCGCCCGCGCTCGCCGCCGCGCTGCTCGGCGTGGCGCTGACGCTCGAGGTCCCCGGCGCCTGGCCCACCATCCCCGCCCTCGCCGTCGCCGGCGCGGCAGAGGGGCTGCTGCGGCACCGCGCCGCCGGCTGGCGGGATGACGGACGTCACCTGGTCATCCGCTCGCGCCTGCTCGCCCGGCGCACGCTGATCGCGCGCGTCGACCGTCTCCAAGAGCACGGCACGAGCACGTCGCTGGTCCAGCGACGTGCGCGGCTCGCCGACTTCCAGGCGGCCGTAGGCTCGGGGCGCACCGGGCGGGTGCGGCACCTCGAAGCCGACGCCGCGCGTTCCCTGTTCGAGCGCCTACGGCCGCCGGCGACTAGCCGGTGACGGCGCCTTCCGACGCCGAGCCCACCAGCCGCGCGTACTTGCCCAGCACACCGCTCGTGTACTGCGGCGCCGGCGGCTCGTAGTCGCGCAGCCGCTCGGCGATCTCCTCGTCGCTCAGCTCCAGGTTCAGCTCGCGATTGGCCACGTCGAAGACCACCGTGTCGCCGTCGCGCACCGCCGCGATCGGACCGCCGTGCGGCGCCTCGGGCGCCACGTGGCCGGCCATGAAGCCGTGGGTCGCGCCCGAGAAGCGACCGTCGGTTAGCAGCGCGACCGAGTCGCCCAGGCCCTCCCCCACCAGCGCCGCCGTCACGTGCAGCATCTCGCGCATCCCGGGGCCGCCGACCGGCCCCTCGTTGCGGATCACGACCACCTCGCCGGGCTGGATCGACTTGGCCATCACCGCCGCGAACGCGTCCTCCTCGGCTTCGAACACGCGCGCCGGGCCGCGGTGCTCCATGCGCCCGTGGCCGGACAGCTTGACGACGCAGCCCTCCGGGGCCAGGTTGCCGCGCAGGATCGCGAAACCGCCGTTGGGCTTGATCGCGTCGGACACCGGGCGCACCACGTCCTGGCCCTCGGCCTCCTCGGCCAGCTCCGCGACCTCGCCGATCGTCTGCCCGGTGACCGTGAGCGCGTCGCCGTGCAGCAGCCCGGCCTCCTGGAGGCGGCGGATCACCAGCGGGACGCCGCCGGCCCGGTACAGGTCGGTCGCCACGTAGCGGCCGCCGGGCTTGAGGTCGCACAAGAGCGGCGTGCCCCAGGCGATCCGGTCGAAGTCGTCGATGTCGAGCGGCACCCCGGCCTCCTTGGCCACGGCGAGCAGGTGCAGGACGAGGTTCGTCGACCCGCCCGACATCGCCCCGGCGGCGATCGCGTTCTCCAGCGAGTCCTTCGTGATGATCTGGCTGGGCCTGCGGTCCGCTGCCAGCACCTCGAGCACCAGCCGCCCGCACTCCTCGGCGACCTTGCCCTTCTTGCCGTCCTCGGCGGGCACCATCGAGCTGCCCATCGGCGAGATGCCGAGCACCTCGAACGCCATCGCCATCGTGTTCGCCGTGAACTGGCCCCCGCACGCGCCGGCGCCCGGGCTGGCGTGGTTCTCGAGGTCGGTCAGCTCGTCGTCGGTGAGGTCGCCGGCGGCGTGGGCGCCGATGCCCTCGAACACGTCCTGGATCGTCACGTCCTTGCCGCGCCACTTGCCCGGGGCGATCGAGCCGCCGTAGAGCATCAGGCTTGGCACGTCGAGCCGGGCAAGGGCCATCACGCACCCGGGAATCGTCTTGTCGCAGCCCGACAGCGCAACCACCGCGTCGAACATGTGCCCGCGCGCGACCAGCTCGATCGAGTCGGCGATCACCTCGCGGCTGACCAGCGACGTCTTCATCCCCTGGGTGCCCATCGTGATCCCGTCGGAGATCGCCACGGTGTTGAACTCCATCGGGGTGCCGCCGGCGGCCCGGACGCCCTCCTTGACCTTCTCCGCGAGCCGGCGCAGGTGGAAGTTGCATGGCATCGTCTCGGTCCAGGTGTTGGCGACGCCGACGATCGGGCGCTGGAGGGCTTCGTCGTCGAACCCGATGCCCTTCAGGTAGGCGCGCGCCTGGGCGCGATCCGGGCCGTCGAGGATGACCCGGCTGCGGCTACGCGGGTCGCTGCTCACTCGCTGTGGGAAACCTGGCGACGCCGCTTGCGGCGCCGCTCCCATTCGGCGAGCCGCCAGAGGTCGCGGCGGATGCGCGCGGGATCGAGCTGACGGCCGACCAGGTGCATGTTGGCGCGTCCGATCACGCGGTCCTCGTCGGACGTGAGCGCCATCCACTTGGCGAGCACGTCGTCCGACGCCGGCAGGCGGTGCCGCCCGCCGCTTCCGGTCAGGTCGGGGAACTCGACGCAGTACTCGCTCAGCAGCTGCCCGCTGCCGGGGACGTAGGCCACGATCGGCTTGTGGGCGTAGATCAGGTAGGCGTAGGCGGGCCCGACGGTGGAGCGGTCGGCGTCGCGCCGGGTGTGCTTGCCGCCGACCCGGATGAAGCCCAGGTCGCGGTACATCGCCCACTCCTCGGCGTTGACGCAGGAACGCAGCAGCTCGCGGGCGCGCTGCTCGGCGCGGCGCTCGCGGCCGGGGTCGTAGAGCGGCAGGTCCAGGCCCTCGCGGGCCGCGGCCTTGACGGCGCGGCGGCGCGCTCGGCGGCGGCCGGTCTCGCGCACGATCATCGGGGTGGCGAGCACTACGGCGATCAGCGCGAGTGCTAGCAGCGCCAGCAGCATCGGCCGCCCCTCAGCCGCCGGAGGCCCGCGGGAAGAAGATCACGCGATCGGCGCCGGCTGGGATGTCGCCGTAGGCCTTGACCAGCTGCGCCTCGCGCCGGCCGCTGCCGGGCTGCGTGGTCGGCACCGCCGCCCACATGCCCTCGTCGAGCTGGCGGCGGAACTCCTCGATCAGGCGCTCCTCCTCCTCGCGCACGTCCAGATCGCCTTCGGCCAGCAGAATCTCGCCGTGACCGGGCTTCATGCGCAGGAATCGGATGTGACCTCGTGCAGCGACCGATTCATTATGCCACCGCGCGCACGTCCGCCCGCCCCCTCCTTTCGGCGCTTGGCGGGCGTCGACGTCTAACTCTTGGGCGGGCGCAGCCCGAGCACGTCGACCGGGCCCGCACCCTCGCCGAGGCCGCGCAGGCCGTCGCGCACAGCCTCGGACGCGATCTGCTTGGCCCGCCTGGCCGCCTCGAGCGGATCGAAGCCGAGCGCCAGGTGCGCGGCCAGCGCCGAGGAGTGGGTGCAGCCCGACCCGTGCGCGGCGCCCTCGGGGTAGCGCTCGCCGGGCAGCTCGACCAGCCGCTCGCCGTCGAAGAAGGTGTCTATCGCCTGCTCGCGATGGCCGCCGGTCACGACCACGTTGGCCGGGCCGAGCGCGTGGATCGCGCGGGCGAGGTCGGCGGGCTCGGCTCGGGCTGCCTCGGGCAGGGCTTCGGCGAGCACCCTGGCCTCGGGCAGGTTCGGCGTGACGACCGTGACCCGCGGCAGCAGCCGCGTGCGCAGAGCGTCCTCGGCATCCTCGTCGAGCAGCCGGGCGCCGCTCTCGGCGACCATCACCGGGTCGAGCACGACCGGCGCGCTCCCGACCAGGTCGAGCGCCTGCTCGACGGCGGCGATCGTCTCGCTGGTGCCGAGCATGCCGATCTTGACGGCGTCGACGCCGATGTCCTCGACGACCGCGCGGACCTGGGCCACGATCGCCTCGGGCGGGAGCGGATAGACGTCGGTCACCGCGACCGTGTTCTGCGCCGTGATGGCGGTGATCGCGCTCATCCCGTGCGCGCCGCAGCGCGCGAAGGCCTTGAGGTCCGCCTGGATGCCGGCGCCGCCGCCGGAGTCAGAGCCCGCGATGGTGAGCAGCCGCGGTGGCGAGGGGCGAGTCACGGCTCGCCAGGCTACTCATGTGTCCGACCCCCGCTCACCGCGTGCGCTCGCGCGGTCCGCTGCGGCGGCTGCGGCGCAAGCCAACTGCAGCAAAGAAGGGTGCCCGGCTCGTACGGCACTTGGCCCCGCCAGCCGGGGCGCTTCGGGGGGTCGCCGGAAGAAGCGTCCCGTATAGCGACGTTTCTTCCGGGACCCCTGCGGCCGGGCCGCCATACCGCGGCCTCGGATCAAGGCGGGCCGAGCGCGCGCTGCCAGCCGCCCAGGTCGCGGCGCACCAGGTAGCCGTCGGACTCCAGCCGCCCGAGGGCGGCTCGGGCGGCGGCGACGGTCGTGCGGGCGTCGGCCGCGACCGCGGCCACCAGCTCGTGACGCTCCGCGGCCTGCAGGACGCGGCGCAGCAAGGGGTCGTCGGGCTCAGGTGGTGCGGGTTGCGGGGTCGGTGGCACGGACCGAACGCCGGCACCGAACAGCTCGTCGAGCACGTCGGCCGGCCCGGTGACCGGGATGGCCCCGTCGCGCAGCAGACCGTTCGTGCCGCGGGCGATCCGGGAGGTCACGTGCCCCGGCACCGCGGCGACCGAGCGGCCCAGGTCGCGGGCGAAGTCGCTCGTGATCAGGCTGCCGCTCGGATCGGCGGCCTCGACGACGACGGTGATCCGTGACAGCCCGGCCATGATCCTGTTGCGCGCCGGGAAGCTCCAGCGAAACGGCTGCGTCCCCGGCGGCAGCTCGGACAGGACCAGCCCGTGCTCGCGCACCTCGCGGTGCAGCCCGCGGTGGCGGCGCGGATAGACGACGTCCGGGCCGCAGGCGAGGACGGCCACCGGCATGCCGCCGCCGGCGAGGCAGCCGCGATGGGCCGTGGCGTCGATTCCGAGCGCCAGACCGCTGACCACCGGCACCCCGGCGGCAGCGAGCCCGCGACCCAGCGAGTAGGCCACCTCCCGGCCGTAGGGGCTCGGGTTGCGGGTGCCGACGATCGCGGCCGCCGGCTCCTCACGAAGGCGGGCCAGCGCGGATCGCTCGCCGACCATGAACAGCACGGCCGGCGCGTCGGCCAGGTCCTCCAGCAGCGGCGGATAGTCCGCCGAGTGGCGGCAAACCGCGATCACCCCGCCCTCCCGGGCGGCTCGCCGATCGCGCTCGAGGTCGCGCGCGTCGAGAGCCTCGAGGACACCCTCCGCACGCGGCCCGGCGACCGCCGCGACCAGCTCCGCCTCCGGCAGCGCCAGCAGGCCAGGCACCCGCGTCGTCGGCCGATCGAGCAGCCCGGCGATGCGACCGGCGAGCATCTCCACGAGGAAGGCGCGGCGCAGGCAGGCGTCGCAGGCGCTCATGCGGCGAGGAGGTCGAGCCCGTCGAGGCGATAGGAGAGCGCCTCGTCGAGGTCGCTGCGGTCCAGTGCGTCGCGGCCGTCCAGGTCGGCAATCGTTCGCGCCACGCGCAGCACTCGGTCGTGCCCGCGGCCGCTGAGGTTGACGCTGTAGCGCGCCTCGCGCATACACGCCGTGAGCGTCACGTCGAGCGGCACTTCGCGGCGGGTCAGGCGACCGTCCATGTCGCCGTTGCACAGGGCGCCCGTACCCGCGAGGCGGGCCTGCTGTCGCCCACGAGCCGCCACAACCCGCTCCCTGACGGTGCGGGTGCGGCTCCTCGCGCGAGGACGCACGAGCTCGGGTGCCGGCGCCCGCTCGACCTGACACACGAGGTCGATGCGGTCGAGCAACGGGCCGCTGAGACGTCGCATGTAGCGAGCCAGCTCCGCCGCGGTGCAGGTGCATTGGTGCGGGGGTCGCGCGCACGGACAGCGGTTGCACGCCGCGACCACCATCGCGTTGGCCGGAAACTCGAGCACCCGCTGGCCGCGCATGATCGTCACTCGCCCGTCCTCGAGCGGCTGGCGCAGGGCGTCCACCGCGGCGCGTCCGAACTCCGGGAGCTCATCCAGAAACAGCACTCCACGGTGGGCGAGCGTGATCTCCCCGGGCATGGGGCGGCTGCCGCCCCCCACGAGGCCCTGCGGCGAGATCGTGTGATGCGGCGCTCGAAACGGGCGCTCGGTGGCAAGGCGCCCGCCGGCCAAGCCGGCCGCGCTGTGCACCTGCGTCACCTCGAGCGCCTCCTCGAAGCTCGGCGGCGGGAGCATCCCCGGGAGCCGCCGCGCCAGCATCGTCTTGCCCACTCCCGGCGGGCCGACCATCAGCAGGTTGTGCCCGCCGGCGGCCACGATCTCGAGCGCCCGCTTCGCGTCGTCCTGACCACGTACGTCATCCAGGTCGAGCGAGTCACTCGTCGCCTCGGCAGGAGGCTGAAGCGGCACCGCACGCTCCGGTCGCCAGCGGCCGTGGAGCATGTCGGCGATCCGGCCCAGCGACGGGACACCGTGCACCTCGATCTGCTCCACGAGCGCCGCCTCGGGGCCGTTGTCCTGCGGCACGAGGAGGCAGCGGTAGCCCGCCCGGCGCGCGCCCAGCGCCGTGGCCAGCGCGCCCCGCACCGGTCGCAGCTCGCCGGTGAGCGAGAGCTCGCCGCACAGGGCGCGTCCGGCCAGCGCCTCCTGGGGCACCTGCTCGCTTGCGGCGAGCACGCCGACGGCGATCGCCAGGTCGAAGCTCGGCCCTTCCTTGCGCACGTGCGCGGGCGCCAGGTTCACGGTGATGCGCTTCTGGGGGAAGTCGAGGCCCGAGTTGAGCAGCGCGGCCCGCACGCGCTCGCGCGACTCGCGCACCGCGCGGTCGGGCAGCCCGACCAGCGTGAAGGCCGACAGCCCGCGCCGCACGTCGACCTCGACGGTGACCTCGTGACTGGCGACGCCCTCGAGTGCGAACGTGGTGACGCAGGACAGCATGGCCGCCCACGCTAGGTCGGTGCGGGTAACGCGTGGGCGCGCGGATGTAACTCTTCCGTCACTGCCGCTCTACAGGCGGGTTTGCGGCCCGTTTGCTAACGAGGCGCTAACGGGACACTGGCGGAGAGCACGCTCTAACGAACTCCGCCCCGAAGACCGAGAGCGCGATGTCAGCACGCTCAAGCTCGTCCGACCGATTACTCGCCGTAGGTTCGGGTGGAAAGTGAGTCCCTCTCGGACTCTCCGAACGAAGTTCCGCGACGAGACGTTCGCGCTGCTCACCGACGGCGGCGAGATCGCGACGCTCGAGGAACGTTTCGACCGCGAGCAGGCAGGTCGGGAGCAATGCCGACTGCGCCGCGAGTGCGACCGGATCCAGCTCGAGGAAGCGCTCGGCTTCGACGAAGACCTGATCGAACGCCTGGCCCGGTGAACGGTCCGCTACTCCGACAGCCCCACGGCTTCGAGGGCCTCTTGGCGATCCATGAAGATTCGAACTCGCCTGATCTTGCCTTCGACGAGGTCGTAGACGTTCGCGGTTGGGCTTGCGTCCGTCACCTGCAAACCGCTTGTTCGCCCGCTGCCAGTGATCCTCATGAAGGCGAGCACCCGGCCTCGACGAATTGTCTCCACTCGTTCGACCTCGATTCGGAAGTCGGGACCCACATCCTCAAGATCCGTGAACCACCGCCGGATTCCTGTTGGGCCCTCGTACACCCCGCCGACGGCGGCCATTGGCGTGTGAAGCTCGATGTCCGCCGTGCAACACGCCAGATAGCGGTCGAGGTCCCGCGCATTGATGGCCGCGACGGCCCGCTCGATCAACTCCACGTTCTCCTGCGACATCGCCCGCCCAGTATCCCGGCTGCAGCTCTGTTTGACAGCACGCGGTTTGGACCGCCGGCGACAAACGGCGAACGCCCCGGCGTGGGGCCGGGGCGTTCGGTGCTACGACTGCTGGGGGCCTCTCTAACGCTAGTTGCCGAAGGCGGCGGCGATTTCCTTGGGGGACAGCTCGCTGATGGCCTTCCCGTACGCGCGGTCCCGGGCCTGCGGGCCCGTCTCGCCGTGCGTGGTAGGGGAGGGGTACGCCGGCAGCTCCGACAGAGACCGTCCAGTCGGCGCGTCGGGCGCGGCGGTGCCCGTCGGCGGCGAGATGGCGCTCGCGACCTTGCTCTCGTCGGTTCCGCCCTGCGGGCGGGGCTGCTCCACCTGGCTCTGGAACGGGTCGTTCAGCGTCGGGTAGGAACGGCTTCCGGCCTGGGAGATCGACGCCGCGATGGCGCTCTCGTCCGGCCGGCCGGCCTCGCGGGTCGGCTGCGTGCGGCCCTCGAACGGGTCGCCCAGCTGCGCGGTCGGCACGTGGGTCGTGGTCGCCGTGGTCGCCGTCTGGTCGTCGACCGTCAGGACCACGACCGTGGTGCTCAGGCCCACGACCGCCACGACCAGCACGGCCAGCAGCGAACGCAGCTGCCGGTACTGGGAACGAAGGACGACTGCGGGGTGCTGCGCCGGGATTGAGTTGCTCATGACTGCCTCCTGGTTGTTGGTGATCGACATCGGCGGCCATGCTCCGGGGAGGCGGTTGCAGAGCGGCGACGGGATGGCAACAGGACGGCAACAGCGCCGCTTGGCGAGATCAGGCGGCTGGGGTACGCCCAGCCGGTGCGGCCGGTGCCAGAGCCAAGGCGGCCAGGGGTTCGTCGGCGAACTGGCGCTCCCGCCGTTGCATCCGTCCTGCACCTGCGTGGCGAGCGCGGCGTGAGGCTCTCCGTCCAGCTACTCCGACAGCCCCACGGCTTCGAGGGCTTCGGCCTCGGTCGAACAGTTCCGCCACCAGATGAGCTTGCCCTCACGCCACCTCATCGGGATCCAAAAGGGATCGACCAGTGGGGTGGCGCTGTCCGCGCCGTGTCCCCAACCGCGCATGTGGCCAAGGGTCACGTCTCCGAGGTCACGCAATTCCTCAACCTCGAGGTTGTAGTCGGGGAAGGCCCCAAGAAAGTTCTCCCACCAGCGACGCAGCCCCTCGTGCCCGTGGTAGCCGCCCTCCATGGCAACGAGCCGGGACTCCACTTCTACCTGATCGTGGGTCAGCGCCATGAAGGCATCAAGGTCGCGACGATTGAATGCGTCGAGCAGCTCCAGCGCTCGGTCCACGTTCTCCTGCGACATCGGCCGCCCAGATCCGCCTAGTGGCGGCGCTTATCCGCGCTCCCTTCGGGAGAGCCAGCCGATCACACCTCCGAGCACCAACCCCACTCAGGCCCGAGCGGCACGTCGGTGGTGACGCTCACGAGGACACCGAGAGCCAGCCCCACCACAGCGCCGAGCGCGATCGCGGCACCGATACTCATCCCGCTCACGCTACTCCGACAGCCCCACGGCTTCGAGAGCTTCGGCAAGGCCGGGTAGATCGTCATGCGCGTAATCTGATTCCCTCGTACCTCGTAGAGCACGGCGTAGCGATATTGCGTTTCGATTCCGCTTGCCTTGCCTCGGCCGTGTTGGGTGGAGACGACACACACCTGGCTCCCGAGGTCACGCATCTCCTCGATCTCCTCGCGAAATTCGTCGAAGGCCCCAACCCAACGGCCGACGATCGCGTACAGCTCCTCGCGACCGTGGCCGATTCCGGCATCCACCCGCATCGTCGCGTCGACCACTACGTCGGGGTCGAAGTGAGCAAGTGCGCGCTCAAAATCTCCGCTGTGGAAGGCCTGGTACATCCGCCGCACGACCTCCACGTTCTCCTGCGACATCGCCCGCCCAGTATCCCGCGGTGGAGGCGTTTGGAGCAGGGCGCCCTTCCACCGGCCTGCCCGGCACCGCGGGCGCGGCGTGACCGGAGAACGAGGACAGGCCCGACGCGGTACGCCGAGCCTGTCGCACCCAACCCCGCGCTGCTCCCGCATACGTGGGGTCTCTGGCCACATCGACCGTACTCCCATACCGAGGGCCGTTCTACCCGCCAATCGGGGGGATCGGAGCGCCCTGCGCTCGCTCCGAGCTGGAGAGGCGGGGCGTCACTCCGTGGTGGCACAGAACGTGCCCGTGCCCGTGACGCCGTCGGGCAGGATGAAGCCCTGGACACCGAAGAACCCCGCGTATACCCGCTGACAGAGGTTGCGCTGGACGCGGAGTTGCTGCTCGGTGAACGCCGTGAAGAGCGGGCCTTCCTTGTCGCAGTAGAGGTCGAAGAAGTCCACGGACAAGCTGAAGGTGCCGCCTTGCGCCTCGCAGACCGCCTGGTACGGCCGCGACTTGGTCGGCGGAAGCGTGGCACTGGCAGAGCTGGCAAGCGCGAGCGTGACGAGCACGGACGCCAGCATCGCGGCAACGACCCTGATCCTCACGCATGCAACTTTCTCACGTCGCCCGCGAAACCTCAACGCTGCACCGGCCTGGCTCGACGCCCGGCCCTCGGCGTCGAGAGGCTATCCGCCACCGCCCGAATCCTGTGATGCCCGAGCCGACCGCTGTCCTACTCCGACAGCCCCACGGCTTCGAGGGCCTCGCTCCACGACCCGTAGAACATCATGCGGCGCACCAGTTGCCGCTCCTGAACTCCACGATCCAAGCCATTGCCGATTCGCTTATGGCGCCGCTGCTCATTGCCGCGTCCCCGGCAGGCGACCGACCTCGCGACGAACTCGCTCCGCCCAGGTCCCGGATCGTCTGTTAGCTCGTGACCTGGATCATCAGAGAAGGCTTCTTCAAGTTCTCGGATTCCCTTGCGGACAGCCTAGCGTGCCCCCGATACACGATGGCTCCACCGCCGAACAGCTAGAGCAGTTCGACCAGTGAGCAGTGCGACTCGATCTCGGCGTGGACGTTCGCGGTCGAAGCATCGCTCCCACGTCGCCGCGGTTCTAGGCGATCCGACACGCGTCTAACGATCTCGCCGTTCTCCTGAGACATCGACGCGCCAATAGCGTCCGATGCGGTTGGGATCCTGGATGTGGAGGCGCCTTCGCGCCGGACGGCGCTGGCTGGTCCGGCCCAGCTGCTAGATCACGCTCACGGACAGCGAGCGGCAGTGGCTCTTGCTCCGGCGGCCACCGTGGAGCGACACGCAGGGCTGGGGCGTCAGCGTCGACGACCTGCACCGCAGCGAACGACGAGGAACCGGTGATGGATCGGTCCAGGACTGACGAGAGGAACTACCTGCGACGTGCCGTGGCTGTCGTCGCTGAACAAGGGCCCGGGCGGCCGTGGCTGCGGCGGCTGCAACCGATCGGGCCGGAGGCATCCTGACGACCGGGAGGGCGTCCTTCAGCGCGAGGGACGCCTCTTCGCCGCCCTACTTGCTAACGGCTTGCTAACGAACGCGGCAGAGCGAGCCGGTACGGGACGAGACCGGAGGGGCGGCGAGCGACCCGGATTCCCCTCTACAACCGTCTCGGCGTCACGCGGCGTCACTAGGCGTCACGGTGACACCAGATGTAACTCTTCCGTCACTGCCGTCTTCGATCGACTCCTACTCGGACAGCCCCACGGCTTCGAGGGCTTCGTGGCGATCGAGGAACACCTTGAGTCGCGTGACGCGGCCGTCCCGGAGCGTCAAGACGTGCGCGACGGAAATCTCGACCGGCGCGCCGCTCTGTCTGGCGGTCCCGGATGTGCGGACGAACACTGCCACCTCATCGCCTGCGTCGAAGAAGCGCTCCGCGTGAAAGTCCCAGTCGACCCAGATCTCATCAATCAACCGCTGCCACTGGTGGACGCCTTCGAGGCCGCGATAGGAGGTAGCGGCGTCGGGATAGATCGGCGGCGGAATCATCTCGTAGTCGGCAGAGCAGAAGTCGCGGAACACGTCGTCGTAGTCGCCGCGCCTCCAAGCGCCTCGGTCAGCGAGACGCGAGTACATCCGCCTCACCACCTCCACGTTCTCCTGGGACATCGCCCGCCCAGTATGCGCCGGCCGAAGTGTGGGGAGCATAACGAGCGGCCAGGCCTCTGTCGCCAGCTGCCCGGCCGCCCCGGGACCAGAGACTTGCGCAGCGCGCACGGTAGAGAGTTGGTCAAACCCCCCGACCGCCTCCGGCCGGCGCGGATGTTTATCGCGTCCCTCGCCCGGCCGCAAGACCTCGTGTCTCACTTAGAGCGGCGACGAATTCCCGATCGTGTTCCCGTGGGGCCAACGAGCAAGCCTCCGCCGCCGCCACAGCCCACATGCCCGGGGCAAGCAACGAGGCCAACACATGACCGACCGCCACGAGATCCCTTGGACGCTCAGCTACCCGCTCAGCCCTGCCGCTTCGAGGGCATCCGCGGGGTTCCAGTGCAGCGCTAGGCGGACCACCTGTCCGGCCTCGATCGTCCATAGCGTCGCGGTGTCAGCGTTCACCGCCGCCCCGCTGCCCTTGCCGCGTGCCGTGACGTGGGTGAGCACCACGACGTGCGGGCCGTTCTCCATGACATCCGTCGGCTCGGCGCGGAAGTCGTCCCACGCGCTGAGCGACGCCAGCCAGGCCTCCCGCATCTCCTCGAGGCCGCGGGACCTGTCCCGGCCAGGCCAGTCGACCATCTCGAACTCGACCTCTGGATGGAAGGCGTCGCCCCCCGAGAAGTCGCCACGGGACCACTGCTCGTACACGCGGCGCACGATCTGCACGTTCTCCTGAGACATCGCCTGCCCAAGTATCCCGTGCCACGGCGGACGCCCGGGGATCGCTTTTCGCTCTTTTGTCACAGTCGTCGCACACGTGTCGCACGCCCGGGCGTAGCTTCGCCGGCATGGCAGAGCCCGACGCCCGCCGTGCCCTTGGAGCCACCGGCGAGCGCCTCGCGCGCACGCACCTCGAGGCGCGCGGGCTGACCGTGCTCGACACCAACTTCCGCACCCGCCACGGCGAGCTCGACATCGTCGCGGCCGACGAGCGCTGCCTCGTCTTCTGCGAGGTCAAGACGCGCGTCGGTCGTGCGCCGCCCGGCGGGCAGGAGCTCGGGCCGTTCGCCGCCATCGGCCCGCGCAAGCAGCGCAAGCTCCGCCTGCTCGCTCGCGAATGGCTCTCCGAGCACGGCCCAGCCACGCCCTGGCGTCCCGAACTGCGCTTCGACGCCGTCGGCGTGGAGCTCGATCGCCAGGGGCGGCTGCTGCGAATCGACCACCTGGAGGGCGCCTTCTGAATAGGATCCGCCCGTGGAGAGGAGGAGGCCCCTCGCGGTCCTGGCAGCGGTCGCTGCCGCGCTGGTCGTTCCCGCGAGCGCGCACGCCGGCCCCGGCTCCTCGAACACCGCGATCGTCTCGCTTGGCGACTCGTACATCTCCGGCGAGGCCGGGCGCTGGGAGGGCAACAGCATCAACCCCGCCGGCGACCGCGACGGCACCGACCGCGCCGCCTTCGACTGCGTCGCCGCCGTCTGCTCGTACGACCCGGCCAGGGTCTATGGCGCGACCGCCGCCAACGGCTGCGACCGCTCCGACGTGGCCGAGATCAAGAGCGCGACCATCATGGTCGACGCCAAGGTCAACTTCGCCTGCTCGGGAGCGACGACCGCGAACATCTTCCGGGCGAGCCAAGGCGGCGAGGCCTTCAAGGGCGAGCCGACCCAGGGCGACCAGCTGCTCTTCCTCGCGCACGCGTCGAACGTCAAGCTGGTGGTGCTGTCGATCGGCGGCAACGATCTCGGCTTCGCGAGCATCGTGCAGGAGTGTGCGACCGCCTACCTGACCCACCAGGCCCCCTGCCGCACCAGCCAGCAGCAGGTGCTCGACTCGAAGTTCCAGCCGGCCATGCGCGCCGTCGGCCGGGCGATCGACGAGATCCGGGCGATCATGGCCGACGCCGGCTACACCAACGCGAACTACAAGTTCGTCGTGCAGAGCTACCCGTCCGTGTTCGCGCGCGCGAGCGAGAACCGCTACGCCGAGATCGACGTCGCCCAGCGCGCGGGTGTCGGCGGCTGCCCCTCGTACGACACCGACGCGAACTGGGCGCGCGACTCGGTCGTCAGCCAGATCGCCAACGGGCTCAAGTTCGTCGCGGTCTCCAAGGGCGTGCAGTTCCTCGACCTGCGCGACGCCTTCCAGGGCCGCGAGATCTGCTCGAAGTCGACCCGCCAGGCCTCGCTGAGCCAGCCGCCGTCACCCACGACGAGCGAATGGGGCCGGCTGCTCAACCAGTCGACCGTCACTCAGGGCGTGCTCCAGGAGGCGGTGCACCCGAATGCCTACGGGGAGCGCGCGCTCGGACGCTGCCTGACGCTGATCTACGCGTCGTTCGGCCAACGGCGGCAAGTGCACCAACGTCGCGGGCCAGGGCCCGGACACGATGCAGTTCTCGCCGGGCTAGCCCTCGAGCGCCGCGCCGCCCTCTAGGGCGAGCTGGTTGTAGGCGATCGATTGGAACGAGAGCCGGTGCAGCGGCGACACGCCGTGCTGGGCGATCGCCGCGCGGTGCTCCGGCGTGGAGTAGCCGACGTTGGTGTCGAAGTCCCACTCGGGATGGCGCGCCGCGACCTTGCGCATGTAGCGGTCGCGGCTCACCTTGGCGAGCACCGAGGCCGCCGCGATGGCGGCGCTGCGGCAGTCGCCGTCGATCACGGCGCGCTGCTCGAAGCCGAAGTCGGGGACGTTGAAGCCGTCGACGAGGCAAACGGTCTCGTTGCGGGCGACCCCGAGCAGCGCCGTGCGCAGGGCCTCCAGGTTGGTGTTGTGCAGCCCGCGCCCGTCGATGCCGCTGACACAGCGGGAGACGATCACCGAGCGCGCCGCGGCGCGCAGCACCAGCGGGTAGAGCTCCTCGCGGGTCTCGGCGGTGTGCTGCTTGGAGTCGTTCAGGCGGCTGAGAGCGCGGCGGTCGGCCAGCGTCAGCCGCTCCAGGTCGAACAGCACGGCCGCGGCGACCAGCGGTCCGGCGAGCGAGCCGCGGCCTGCCTCGTCGGCGCCGGCGACGTAGCGGCAGCCGAGCTCGCGGTCGAACGCGAACAGGCGACGGCCGCTGGTCTTGCGCCGGCGGGCACGAGCCACGCGCCGGGACGCGCTGCTGGCCTGCGCAGGCGTGCGCCGCGCTGGTGGCGACTGCTCGTTGTCGGCGCTGGGCGAAGTCCCCACTTGGCGGCGATGATAGGTCGCCGAGCGGCGGAAGTGGGCGGTTAGCCCGCTTAGAGCGTTCCGATCTTCTTGGGCGGCCAGTAGGTCGCGAAGGCCTGACCGATCACCCAGTCCTTTGGAACCGGTCCCCACACGCGGCTGTCCGCGCTGGCTCCGCGGTTGTCGCCCATCATGAAGTAGTAGCCCTTCGGGACGCGGATCTCGTCGGGCAGGTTGCAGATGTCGCACGAGTCGCTGAAACGGGCGAACGACTCCTTCTGGCGCTCCCCGTTGAGGTACACGTGGCCGCCGAGCACCTTGATCCGGTCGCCGCCCACCGCCACCACCCGCTTGATGAAGTTCGTGTCCGAGCGGTCCTTCGTGGGCGTCGGGCAGGGAGTTGTCTCCGAGTGCTGGACGCCGCAGCTGGTCGTGTCGGCGCCCGGCCGGCGGCTTGAACACGAGGATGTCGCCGCGTCCGTAGTCGCTGAAGTTCTTGCTGATCCGGTCCACGAGCACGCGCTGGCCGATCTGGAGAGTCGGGACCATCGACTCGCTCGGGATGCGGAACGGCTTGACGAGGAACGCCTGGATGCCGAGCGCGAGGCCGAGCGCGACGGCGACGATCGTGACCAGCTCGACGAGCGACCCACCCGCGCTCTTCTGCTTGGTGCGACCCGCCTTACGCCCCGGGAGAAGCCGCGGAGACACTTAGCTCGAGGGCTGCTCGTCCGGCTCGTCGGCGTCCGGCTCGCCCGTGGGCGCCTCGTCCGCGGGCGGTTCCTCTGCCGCGGGCGCCTCTTCGGGAGCGGCATCCTCGACGGGCGCGGCTTCCGCGGACGGCTCGTCCGCGACCGGCTCGGCGACCGGCGGCTTCGGCGCGCTCGGCCGCGGCGGCCGCCTCGCCGGCAGCGGCCTCGCCCTCGGCTGCGGCGGCTGCCGCCTCCTCCGCCGCCGCCACCTCGGCCAGCTCCTCCTCGCCGGGACGTGGCGCGTCGTCGGGGGGCATCGCCCCCTCGACGAAGGCCTGCTCGTCCGCGGCTCCCGTCCAGCGGCGCTCGCGCACCCGGGCCCCGCGACCGACGCGGTCGCGCAGGTAGTAGAGCTTGGCGCGGCGCACGTCGCCTCGCGACGCCACCTCGATCTGCTCGATCTTCGGCGAGTGCAGGGGGAACGTCCGCTCCACGCCCACGCCGAACGACTGCTTGCGCACCGTGAAGGTCTCGCGGGCTCCGCTGCCCTGGCGCTTGATCACGACGCCCTCGAACACCTGCGTGCGCCGGCGGGTGCCCTCCACGACCTGGAAGTGCACGCGCACGCGGTCGCCCGACTGGAAGACGGGCACGCGCCGCAGCTGGGCACGCTCGATGCTTTCGATGACGCCTGACATAGAAGAGGCGCGACCTGCCAACGGGCCTGTCGCGCGAGCCGGAATGGTAGCGAAGGCTAGTCGGGACTCCCGCTGGCGCTCGCGGCTGCGCTCGAGCCGCCATTCGCGCACCTTGGCGTGGTCGCCCGACAACAGGATCTCGGGCACGGTGTGGCCATGCCAGTCGTACGGGCGCGTGTAATGGGGGTATTCGGGCGCGCCCTCGAGCGCCTCGCTGAACGACTCCTCGACGGCGCTCTCCTCGTGGCCGAGCGCCCCGGGCAGCTTGCGCAGCACCGCGTCGCACACGACCATCGCCGCCAGCTCCCCGCCCGACAGCACGTACGGCCCGATCGAGATCACGTCGGTGGCCAGGTGCTCGTTCACCCGCTCGTCGAACCCCTCGTAGCGGCCGCTGAGCAGCGTGAGCGCATCCTCACGGGCGAGCTCGGTGGCGAGCACGTCGTCGAACGGACGCCCGCCGGGCGCCAGCGCGATCACCCGGCGCCCGCCGCGATCGTTGCCGTAGCGGGCCGTCAGGGCAGCCTCCACCACGTCGACCCGGATGACCATGCCCGCTCCGCCGCCGTAGGGCGTGTCGTCGACCTGGCCGGCCTTCAGCGGCGTGGTGGCGCGCAGGTCCACGGTCTCGAGCGAGCTGCCGAGCGCGAGCGCGTTGCGCACATGGCGCTGCTCGAGGAACCAGTCGAACCAGCCGGGAAACAGGGTGAATATGTCGATCTTCATCCGAGGAAGCCTTCGTTGAGGCGAATCTCGCCCCCGTGGACCGACTCGATCGCGTCGGAGATGAACGGCACGAGCACCCCGTCCTCCAGCTCGAGCACCGAGCAGGACGGTCCGTCCAGCAGGCGCACCACCTGGCCGTGCCCGGGGACCGAGCAGCCGAGCAGGTCGGCGGCCAGCCACTCGTCCTCGGCCAGCTCCGCCTCCACGAGCATCAGCTCGCCGCGCAGCTCGCGCGGGTCGTCGAGATTCGCCAGCCGGATCAAGGGGCGCTCGTCGGTGCCGGCCCGCCGTTCGACCTCGTGGGGCCGATCGGCGACGGTCAGCGCCGTGCCGACCGGCAGCGGATGGCTGGCCCCGTCCACGTAGAAGCTCCCGTCCAGGCCGTGCGGCTTGCCCACCCGGCCGGCGGTCACGAGGGTCAATCGACGACGTCGACGAGCACGCGATGGCCGTCGCGCACCGCGGCGGCCTTCATCACGATGCGCAGCGCCGCGACGGTGCGGCCTCCGCGGCCGATCACCTTGCCGGCCTCGTCCTCGGCCACGTGGAGCTCGAGCACGATCGTGCCGTCCTCCTCGTCGAAGCCCTCCACCGAGACCTCATCCGGCTTGTCGACGAGCGACCGGGCGAGGTACTCGAGCAGCTCCTCCACCGGGCGGCTAGCCCTCCTCGGGCTCGGCCTCGGCGGGAGCGGGCTCGGCGGCTTCGGCGTCGGCGGGAGCGGCCTCGGGCTCAGCCGGCTCGGGCTCAGCCGGAGCGGCTTCAGCCGGCTCGGCCAGGGCCGCCGCGGCCCCGCCGCTCTTCGAGTACGCCTTCACGAGCTGCTTCACGCTGCCGCTCGGCTGCGCTCCGCGCGCGAGCCAGTGCTGCAGGCGCTCCTCGTCGATGCGGATCGTCGAGGGCTCCGTCTGCGGGTTGTAGTGCCCGATCGTCTCGATGAAGCGGCCATCGCGCGGCGAGCGCTGGTCGGCCACGACCACGCGCCAGATCGGGTTCTTCTTGCTGCCCACTCGCGTGAGCCTGACTCGAACGGACATATACGCGCGAGAGGTTAGCGACCGCCGGCCAATTGCTGCAGCGACGGCATCTTGCCGCCGGCCACCTGCTTCATGACCTTCTTCATCTGGGCGAACTGCTTGACCAGCTGCGACACGGCCTGCACGTTCGTGCCCGAGCCGCGCGCGATCCGCCGCCGGCGCGACCCGTCGATGATCTTCGGGTTGGCCCGCTCGGCGGGCGTCATCGACAGGATGATCGCCTCGAGCCGGTCGAGCTCCTTCTCGTCCACGTTGAGGTTGCCGAGCTGCTGCCCGACGCCCGGCATCATCTTGAGCAGGTTGCCGATCGGCCCCATCCGGCGCACCTGCTTCATCTGGTCGAGGAAGTCGTCGAGCGTGAACTGCTCCTTGCGGATCTTGCGCTCGAGATCGGCGGCCTGGCGCTCGTCCATCTGGCGCTCGGCCTTCTCGACGAGCGTCATCACGTCGCCCATGCCGAGGATGCGCTGGGCCATCCGGTCCGGGTGGAAGCGCTCGAAGTCGCCCAGCTTCTCGCCGGTGGAGGCGTACAGGATCGGCTTGCCGGTAACGGCCTTGACCGACAGCGCCGCGCCGCCGCGCGAGTCGCCGTCGAGCTTCGACAGGACCACCCCGTCGAAGTTCGTCACCTCGGCGAACTGCTCGGCCACGTTGACCGCGTCCTGCCCGGTCATGGCGTCGACCACCAGCAGCACGTCGTGCGGCTTGGTGCGCTTCTTGATCTCGGCGAGCTCCTTCATGAGCTCCTCGTCCACGTGCAGCCGGCCGCTGGTGTCGACGATCAGGGCGTCGCGACGATCCCGCTTGGCCTGGTCGAGCGCCCACTCGGCGATGTCGACCGGGTCGCGTCCGGTGCCCTGCTCGTACACGTGCGCGCCGGCCTGGCCGCCGACCTTGATGAGCTGCTCGACGGCCGCCGGGCGGTACACGTCGCACGCCGCCACCGCCACGTCCATGCCGTGCTCCTCGCGCAGGTGCACGGCGAGCTTGCCGCAGGCGGTGGTCTTGCCCGAGCCCTGCAGGCCGGCCATCAGGATCACGGTCGGGCCGGGCTTGGCGATCGCCAGCTCGCGCCCGGACCCGCCCATCAGCTGGGTCAGCTCGTCGGAGACGATCTTGACCACCTGCTGGCCGGGGTTGAGCGACTGGAGCACGTCCTGCCCGAGCGCCCGCTCCTTGACCGCCGCGGTGAACTGCTTGACGACCTTGAAGTTGACGTCGGCCTCGAGCAGCGCCAGGCGCACCTGGCGCATGGCGGCGTTGACGTCGTCCTCGCTCAGCTTGCCGCGCGAGCGAACATCGCCGAGCGCGGCCTGGAGGCGGTCGGAGAGCGCGTCGAACACAAATCAGAGGCTAGTGGGCGCTAGCGTGGCGCGCATGGCCTACGACATCCACCTCGACGTCAAGTTCGATCCCCTCACCCACATCGACCTCGACGCGGAGGCCGCCGCGGTCGAGCCCTGGTTCAACCAGACGCTCACCCAGGTCAACGACTCGGTCGTCCGGCTCGGGGTGATCGAGGGTGACTTCCACTGGCACAAGCACGACGTCGAGGACGAGTTCTTCCTGGTGCTCGACGGGACGCTGCTGATCGACATCGAGGGCGCCGACACCGTCACGCTGGAGCGCCACCAGGCGTACACGGTGCCGCGCGGGGTCGTGCACCGCACCCGCGCCCCGTGCGCACGACGATCCTGATGGTCGAGCCGGCCGGGGTCGTGCCGACCGGCGACGACGGCTAGCCGAACTCCGCCACCGCGGCGTCGGCGTCCCCGTACAGCTTCATCCGCAGCAGCCGCCCTTCGCGCAGCGTCCAACGCTGGGCGATGCGGCTCTCCATCTCCACTCCGCTCCCCCGGCCGGTCAGCGTGACCATCAGCACCGCCAGCACCTCGTCGCCGCGCTCGATCACGCGCTCGACGTCGATGTCCATAGAGGCCCACAGCTCGTCGATCTCCCCCAGGAACCGCAGCAGTCCCTCGGCGCCG
This sequence comes from uncultured Thermoleophilaceae bacterium, assembly GCA_963765135.1. Lineage (GTDB taxonomy): Bacteria > Actinomycetota > Thermoleophilia > Solirubrobacterales > Thermoleophilaceae > JACVRW01. The sequence continues at coordinate 992,347 of CAVXUX010000002.1, read as the reverse complement.
TGGTAGGTCGCCGGGTTGAGCACCCGCTCGGTGAGGTCCATCTCGAAGTCGGGGTCGGCGAGCTCGTCGAGCACCGCGAGGTCGCGCCGCGTGAGCGCCTCGTAGGTCCGGCGCAGGACCTCCTCGCCGCCGGGCACTAGGGCGGCGGCGGCTTGTCCGGCTTGGGGATCAAGGCCCCCAGGTTGCCCAGCGCCTGGGTTACCTCGCTCGGGATGATCCAGACCTTGTTCGACTCGCCCTGCGCGATCTGGGGCAGCACCTGGAGGTACTGGTAGGCGAGCAGCTTGGGGTCGGCGTCGCCGCGGTGGATCGCCTCGAAGACCGTCTCGATCGCCTTCGACTGCCCCTCGGCCTGCAAGATCTGCGCCTCGCGCTGGCCCTCGGCGCGCAGGATGGCGCTCTGCTTCTCGCCCTCCGCCGTGAGGATCTGCGACTGCTTGACGCCCTCCGCGGTGAGGATCGTGGCGCGGCGGTCGCGCTCGGCGCGCATCTGCTTCTCCATCGCCTCCTGGATCGAGGCGGGCGGGTCGACCGCCTTCAGCTCCACCCGGTTGACGCGGATGCCCCACTTGCCAGTCGCCTCGTCGAGGACGTGCCGCAGCGCCGCGCTGACCTTGTCGCGCGACGTGAGCGTGTCCTCGAGCGTCATGCCGCCGCAGACGTTGCGCAGCGTCGTCACCGTGAGCTGCTCGATCGCGGCGATGTAGTCCGCGATCTCGTAGGAGGCGGCCTTCGGGTCGGTGACCTGGAAGTAGATGACCGTGTCGATCTGGATCACGAGGTTGTCCTCGGTGATCACCGGCTGGGGCGGGAACGAGACCACCTGCTCGCGCAGGTCGAGCAGCGGCCGGACGCGATCGACGTAGGGCACGACCAGCGCCAGCCCGGCGTCGAGCGTGCGGTGGTAGCGCCCCAGCCGCTCGACGATCCCGGCGCGCGCCTGGGGCACGATCCGGATGCCGCGGGCGACGGTGAAGAGCACCACTACCGCAACGACGATGAGCACGATCAGGGTGGCCAACTGGGTCCTTTCGCTATTCGTGAACGAGCGCCGTGGCGCCGTCGATCTTGAGCACCTCGACCCGCGTGCCGGGCTCGAAGGCATGGTCCTCGTCGTATGAGCGGGCGCTCCACACCTCGCCCGCCAGTCGCACGGTACCGCCGTCGCGATCCACGCGGTCGATCACGACCGCGGTGGAGCCGACCAGCGCCGCGGTGCCGGTGCGCAGCTGCGCCGGCATATGCAGGTGACGGCGGGCGATCGGCCGCAGCACCAGGAGGGACCCGGCCGACATGACCGTGAACACGATCCACTGGAGCGCAACGCCGCCGCCGGCAAGGGCGACGATCGCGGCCGTGACCGCCGCAAGGGCGATCGGCCCCATGAAGAAGCTGATCGTGAGCATCTCCCCCACGGCGAGCACTCCCGCGGCGATCATCCACAGCACCCACTCGTCCATCCCACCCGATCCTAGGGCTCCAGCACTTCACGTGCCCCGCGCAACCGCGTGCGCAGCAGCCCGCGTGCTCGGTCGATCGCGAGCGAGCAGTCGCGCGGCCTGACGACTCCCGCGTCCGCCGTGGTGGCCGCCCGAACGGCGCGGCCCGCCAGCAGCTCCGCGAACTCGTGGCGGCTGAGCCGATCCGCCCCGGCCACGTGCAGGACGCCGGACACGTCGCGTCGCCGCCAGCTCGATCAGGGCGTCGGCGAGGTCGCCGACCTGGATCGGGCAGCGCACCTCGTCGGTGAAGAAGCTGGCGTCCGGGTCCGCCGCCAGCAGCTCCTGCGGCCCCGGCTCGCGCTCCGCCGTAGATCAGCGACGTGCGCACCACCAGCGCGCCCGGGTGCTCCGCCAGCACGGCCCGCTCGGCGTCCGCTTTGGCGCGGCCGTAGTCGGTCAGCGGCGTGGGCTCGTCCTCCTCGACGTACGGGGCGCCCTTCTCGCCGTCGAAGACCACGTCGGTCGAGAGGTGCACGAGCCGGGCGCCCGCCGCCGCCGCGGCGACGTTGACGGCGCCGTCGAACGTGGTGGTCCGGTCGTCGCGCCGGTAGGCGGTGTGGATCACCGCTTGCGGGCGCAGCCGCTCGAACAGCGCCCGGACCGCGCCGGCGTCCCGGATGTCCACGTCGGCCGACGAGATGCCGACTGCCTCCGTCCGGCGCAGCAGCTCGCTCCCGAGGTAGCCGCTGGCGCCGGTGACGAGCAGGGTCACGCCGCGGCGAGCGCGCGCTCCAGGTCCGCGACCAGGTCGGCGGTGTCCTCGCAGCCGGCGGACAGGCGGATGAAGCCCTCGGACACGTCGTCGCCACCCCAGCGCCCGCGCCGCTCGGCGGTCGTGATCACGCCGCCGAAGCTGGACGCCTCGGTGACCAGCTCGCAGCTCGCGAGGAACCGCTCGGCGCGCTCGCGGCTGCCCACGTCGAAGCCTCACGATCGTCCCGAAGCCGCGCATCTGCTGGCGGGCGATCTCGTGCCCGGGGTCGCCGGGCAGGCCCGGATAGCGCACGTCGGTCACGTCGTCACGAGCGGACAGCATCTCGGCGAGCGCCAGCGCGTTGGCGCTGCCGCGCTCGAGCCGCAGCGCGTAGGTCGCGAGCGAGCGGTGGGCGAGCCAGACCTCGAACGGACCGGCGATCGAGCCGGTCTTCGTGCGCCAGTCGCGCAGCGCCTGGGCGCGCTCGGCGTCGCGCGTGGACACGTAGCCGAGCATCAGGTCCGAGTGGCCCGACAGGTGCTTGGTCGCGCTCGTCAGGGCGAAGTCCGCGCCCAGGTCGAGCGCCTTCTGGTAGAGCGGGCCGGCGGTGGTGTTGTCGACCACGCACAGCGCGCCGGCCGCGCGCGCGGCGTCCGCCAGCGAGGCGACGTCGTAGACCTCGAGCATCGGGTTCGACGGCGATTCGAGCCAGAGCATCGCCGCTCCCTGGAGCGCGCTCGGCGAGCTCGGCCGGCGGGGCCAGCCGCACCTCCACGCCGTGCGGCTCGAGATGCGCCGCGGCGAAATGCCGCACGCCCATGTAGCAGTGGTGGTCCATCGCGATCGCCGAGCCGGGCGGCAGGCTCGTGAGCAGCAGCGCCGTGGCGGCGGCCATGCCCGACGCGAACAGCACCACCTCCCCGCCCTCGAGCTCGGCCAGCGCCGCCTCGTAGCGGGCCCAGCCGGGATTGCCGTAGCGCGTGTAGAGCCAATCCGAGCTGGCGACGTCGCCCTGCAGGTGGAACGGCCCGGCGAGCACGGGGCCGGGCATGAACGGCTCGCCCTGCGCGGCCTCCGGCATGCCGGCGCGCACCACCCGCGTCCCGTCGCCGTGCCCGCTCACGGCTCGATTATCGCGCGGGCGAAGTCGTCGGGGTCGAACGGGCGCAGGTCCTCGAGCGCCTCGCCGATGCCGATCAGCTTGACCGGCACGCCCAGCTCCTGGGCGATCGCGAGCGCGATGCCGCCCTTCGCGGTTCCGTCGAGCTTGGTCAGCACGATGCCGGTCACGTCCACCGCCTCGCGGAACAGCAGCGCCTGGCGCAGCCCGTTCTGGCCGGTGGTGGCGTCGATCGTGAGCAGCGTCTCGTGCGGCGCGCCGGGCGCCTGGCGGTCGATCACCTTGCGCACCTTGCGCAGCTCGTCCATCAGGTGCTGCTGGGTGTGGAGCCGGCCGGCGGTGTCGATCAGGACCACGTCGTGCCCGCGCGCCCTCGCCGCCTCGATCGCGTCGAAGGCGACCGCGCCCGGATCCGATCCCTCGGCGCCGCGCACGATCTCGCACCCGGCGCGCTCGGCCCAGAGCGTCAGCTGCTCGGCCGCCGCCGCGCGGAAGGTGTCGGCGGCCGCCAGCAGGACCGAGCGGCCCAGCTCCTGCTGGAGGTGCCACGCGATCTTGCCGATCGTCGTGGTCTTGCCGCGTGCCGTTGACCCCCACGACGAGGATCACCGTCGGGTGCTCGGTCAGGGGGATCGTGTCGCCCTCGAGCCGGGCGGTGTCGGCGAGCAGCTCGCGCAGGCGCCGGGCGAGGTCCTCGCCGTCGGCCACCGAGCCCTCCTCCACCTCGCGCTCGAGCCGCTCGACGATCGCCGCGGTCGTGGGAGCGCCGACGTCCGCGTAGATCAGCGCCTCCTCGAGGTGCTCGAAGGCCTCGTCGTCGAGCGACTGGAAGACGGTCGCCTGCAGCTCGGCGCCGAGCGCCTGGCGCGTCTTCGACATGTTCTCGCGCAGGCGCCGGAAGAACCCGCGGCGCTCGGGCTCTCCGTCGGGCTCGGCCGGCGGCGGGATGTCCTCGCCGGTGACGAACAGCTCCTGCCAGGTGCGGGTCACCCGCGCAGCTTAGGCAGCGACTTCGTCGATGCTCGAGTCGCCCAGCTTGCGCGACACGACGCGTGAGATGCCGTCGCCGCCCATGCTCACGCCGTAGAGCGTGTCGGCGGCGTCCATCGTGCGCTTCTGGTGGGTGACGACGATGAACTGGGCGCGGTCCGAGTAGCGCCGCACGAGCTGGAGGAAGCGGTCGATGTTGATGTCGTCGAGCGCGGCCTCGACCTCGTCGAGGATGTAGAACGGGCACGGGCGCGCCAGGAACACGGCGAACATGAAGGCGAGCGCGACCAGCGACTTCTCGCCGCCAGAGAGCAGCGACAGGCGCTTGGTCGACTTGCCGGGCGGCGTGACCTCGATCTCGACGCCCGCCTCGGGCTGCTCGTCCTCCTCGACGGGCGGCTCGGCGCCCTCGGGCGCGTCCTCGCCGGCGATCACCGCGCGCGGACCCTCGCTCTGCACCAGGCGCAGGCGCCCGCGGCCGCCGGGGAACAGGTGCTCGACGACCTCCTCGAAGTTCTTCGCGGCGGCCTCGAAGGTCTGCTCGAAGCTCTCGCGGATGCGCCTGTCGGTCTCCGTGATCAGACCCTCGAGCTCGGCGAGCGCCGACTCGAGGTCGCGGCGCTGCTCCTCGAGCTCCTCGACGTGGGCCACGGCCTCGTCGTACTCCTGCTTGGCGAGCGGGTTGACCGGCCCGAGCTGCTCGCGGCGGCGGTTGAGCCGATCGACGCGGACGGCCAGCGCCTCGCGCTCCTCGTCCGGCAGCGGCTCGGTCGCCGGCGCGGCCTCGAGGCCCAGCCCTGCCGCGAGCTCGGCCAGGTCGCGCTCGACCTCGGCGGCGGTGTCGCGCACCTGCTGGGCGGCGACCTCGGCGCCCGTGACGGCCTCGCTCGCCTCGCGCAGCCGGCCCTGCAGCTCGGCCTCCTCGTGCGCGCAGGCGCGCAGCGCCGCGGCGGTCTGCTCGCCGCCGGCGGCGTGGCGCTCGAGCTCCTCGGCCAGCGCGTCGCGGCGCGCGGCGACGGCGGTCTGCGCCCGCTCCAGCGCGGTGGCGGCGCGCTCGGCGTCGCGGGCGAGCTGGGCGTCGCGCTCGATGCCGGTGCGCACGCGCTCGAGCGCGCGCGAGCGCTCGCGCACGCTCGGACTCGATCCGCTCGGCCATGCGCCGCTCGGCGCGCAGGTCGGCGATCAGCTCGGCCCGGCGCACGGCGCCGGGACCCTCGTCCGGTGCCTCGCGGCGGCGCGCGATCACCCACTCCGTGCGGCTGACCTCCTCGGCGGCCTCGGCGACCTCGCGGGCGGCCCGGCGATGCGCGGCATCGGCCTCGTCGCGGGCGGCGTCGGCCCGGGCGATCGACTCGGCCGCCTGCTCGGCGGCACGGCCGGCCTCGGCCTCCTCGGCGACGGCCAGCTCGGAGGCGGCGATCAGCTCGTCGCGCCGGCGACGCTCCTCGAGCACCCGCTCCGCCCCGCCGGCGGGGGCCTGGGACAGCTCGCCGGTGGCGCCGTCGAGCCAGCGGCCCGCGCGGGTGACGGCGAGGCCGGCGAAGTCGGCCGGCACGGCGGCGAGCGAGTCGACGACCCAGACGCGCGCCAGGAGGCGCTCGGCGAGCGCCGCGACGCGCGGGCTCGGGGTCGACGTGGTCCAGCAGCCGGACGGCGGCGCCCTCGGCCGGCAGGCCGATCTCCGGCGGGCGTCCGGCGCGCGCGCGCACCAGGGTGCGATCAGCAGCCGCTGCCGCCGCTCGGTCCAGCACCCGCTCGCCCGCAGCCAGGTCGTCCACCACGCGCGGCGGACAGCCGCGGACCTAGCGCGGCGGCCAGCGCCAGCTCGTAGCCGGGCGCGACATCGAGCGACTGGGCGAGCGTCGCGGACCCGTCCGGGGCCGCGGCGGCCGTGCGCAGGAACTGGTTCACGGCGGCGAGGTCGGCGCCGGCCTGCGCCGCGCCCGCCCGGGCGGCCTCCACCGCGCGCTCGGCCTCGCGGCGCGCCGTCCGCGCGCGACTCCATCTCAGCCTCGGCCGCCTCCAGCGCGGACCGCCGCTCGGCGGCCGCGCTCCTCGAGGCGCGCGTGCTCGGCGCGCGTGCGCTCCAGCTCGCCCTCGAGGCTCTCGATCTCGTCGCGCAGGCGCGCCTGGCGGTCGGTCTCGAGCCGGCCGATCTCGCGCTCCAGCGAGCGAATGCGATCGGTCGGCGCGAGCGCGTCCCACGCGGCGCGCGTGGACCCGCCGTCCTCCTCGGGCGGGCGCGGCAGGCGCTCGTCGGGCAGCGGGTCGGCGTCGCCGGCGGTGTCGCGCGCGGCCTCGGCCTCGAGCAGCTCCAGCTCACGCGCGCGCCGGACGCCCCGCTCCGACGCGGCCTGCGCCCTGCTCGCGCACGCGCTCCAGGCGCATCGCGATGCGGTCGGCGGCCGAGCGCGCCGAGAACAGCCCGGCCTGGATGCGCTCGCGCTCGCGGGCCTGCTCGGCGAATGCCTGCTCGGCCTGCTCGCGGCGCTGCGCGACCTCGGCGAGCAGCCGCTCCGCCTCGTCGCGCTCCGTGCGCGCCGCCCGAGCCCGCTGCTCGGCCCCTGCCAGCGCGGCGCGCGCCTCGCGGGCGGTGTCGCGCGCGAGCGCGTAGCGCGCCTCCAGCGTCTGGCGCTCGAGCCGCTCGTGCAGCTCCGCGGCCTCGGCCTGGCGCTTGAGCGGCCGTAGCCGCGAGCGCGCCTCCCGCTCGACGTCGAGTGCGCGGCCGAGGTTGTCCTCGGTGCGTTCCAGCTTCAGCTGAGCGCGGCGCCGGCGCTTGCGGTGCTTGCCGAGCCCGGCGGCCTCCTCGATCAGCAGGCGCCGCTCGCGCGGGCGCGACAGCACGATCTGCTCGACCTTGCCCTGCGACACGACCGAGTGCATCTCCTTCCCGAGCCCCGAGTCCGACAGCACCTCGATCACGTCGACGAGCCGGCAGCGGGCGCCGTTGAGGCGGTACTCGCCCTCGCCGTCGCGGTTGAGGCGGCGGACGATCGAGATGTCGGAGAAGTCGGTCGACAGCTGGCCGTCGGTGTTGTCGATCACGACCTCGACCTCGGCGGACTTCGAGCCCTGCACGCCGTGGCCACCGGCGAAGATCACGTCCTTCATCACCTGCCCGCGCACCGCCAGCGGGGACTGCTCGCCGAGCGCCCACAGCACGGCATCGGTGATGTTCGACTTGCCGGACCCGTTCGGCCCGACGACCACGGACACGCCGGTGCCGAACTCGAGCTTGGTCCGGTCGGGGAAGGACTTGAAGCCCTTCATCGATATCGAGCGCAGATGCATCTATCGATTACCTCCGCGGGGCATCCTGCCCCGCGTCTTGAAATCGAGCTTCGCCCTCACGGCTCAGATTCCAGCTTCCAGACGGTCCAGAGCGTGCAGCGCGGCTTCCTGCTCCGCCCCCTTCTTGGTCTTTCCCTCCCCGCGGCCGAGCTCCTCCCCCTCGACCTCGGCCACCGCGATGAAGCTGCGGTCGTGGGCAGGCCCGTCCTCGGCCACGGTCACGTAGGTGACCACCTCGGCGCGGCGCGCGAGCCGCTCCTGGAGGACCGACTTGTAGTCCACGGGGTGCTCCAGCGCCTCTTCGATCTCGCCGCGAAACGACTCGACCACCGCCGGCGCGGTGCGCTCGAAGCCGAACGCCAGGTAGGCGGCGCCGATGATCGCCTCGCAGATCGACGCGAGCACGCGCTCGGATGCCACCAGCATCTCGGCGCTGCGCCCGGTCGTGCCTTCGGGGGCGGCCGCGCGCAGCGAGTCGGGCACCCCCAGCCCCTGCGCGACGCGCGCGCAGGACGCACCGCTGACGGCCTGGGCGCGCACCTTGGTCAGGCGCCCGGCGCCCTGGCGCTCGAAGCGCGGATAGAGGTGGGTGGAGACCGCCAGGCTCAAGACGACGTCCCCCAGGAAGGCCAGGCGCTCATAGGAGTCGGACCGGTGCTCGACCCAGGACGCATGGGTGAAGGCCTGCCGGCGCAGTTCGTCCGGCAGCTCCGCCAGGAGCTCCGCGAGCGATTCAGCTTTCGATCCCCGCGGCATGGGCGGCGACGAAGTCCGCGGCCTGTCCGACCGTCAGGATCTTGACCGCCTCCTCGTCGGGGATGCGTACGCCGTAGCTGTCCTCGAGCTCGACCACGAGCTCCACCAGGTCGAGAGAGTCCGCCTCGAGGTCCTCGCGGAAGCGCGTGTCGGAGCCGATGCGAGCGGGGTCGACCTCCAGCTCGGTGGCCAGGTGCTGCCGGATGCGCTCGAGGACCTCGTCTCGTTCCATCGGTCTGCTCTCGTTTACAGGCTAGGCGTCGCTCGACGTCTCGGACGTCGCTCCGACGACGCTACCAGCGGGTGCGGACCGCAACGCCCCGGCCGCATCGAGGGCCGTCGCGGTGCGCCCGACCATGTCCTCGTCGGCCGCCCGCCGCGCCAGGCGGACCGCGTTCTCGATCCCGCGCGGCCCGAAGCTGCCGTGCGCCACCACCACCGGCTTGCGCAATCCGAGCAGGATCGCGCCGCCCACGCCCTCGGGGTCGAGCTCGTCGCGCAGCCCGCGCAGCTTGCCGCGGATCAGCATCCCGCCCGCGCTCGACACCGGCCCCGAGCGCACCCGCGACGCGATCGCCCCGGTCAGCGACTTCACGGTGGCCTCGAGCACCTTGAGCGCGACGTTGCCGGCGAAGCCGTCGGCCACGATCACGTCGACGGTTGCGCGCGGCAGGTCGAAGCCCTCGACGTTGCCGGCGAAGTTGAGCGTCCCCTCGGCGAGGCGGTCGTGCGCGGCGAGCACCTCGGGCGTGCCCTTGCCGGACTCCTCCCCGACCGAGAGCAGGCCCACGCGCGGGCGCTCGATTCCCACGCAGGCCTCCATGAAGCAGGCGCCCATGTAGGCGAACTGCACGAGGTGCTCGGGCCGGGCCTGCACGCTCGCGCCGGCGTCGAGCAGCAGCACGGGCCCGTCGGGCACGGGCAGCAGCACGGCGAGCGCGGGGCGGAAGACGCCGCGGATGCGCTTGATCTCGATCGTGCCGGCGGCCAGGGTGGGCCCGGTGGAGCCGGCGGAGACGAGCGCGTCGGCGCGCCCGGCGCCCACCGCGGCGGCCGCCTGGACGATCGAGGCGTCCTTGCGTGAGCGCACGGCGGCCACGGCCTCGTCGCCGGCCTTGATCGTCTCGGGGGCGTCGATCAGCTCGGCCCGGTCGCCGGCGCCGAGCAGCTCCAGCTTGGGACCGAACAGCAGCACCGGCAGGCGCGAACGGCGCACACCCTCGGCGACCGCACCGGGTCCCTGATCGGCGCCGTTCGCGTCGACCGCGATCACGGCTCCGGCCACACCAGCCCTACTCGTCGTCGGCGGCCGTGCCAGGCTGCTGCACGATCACCTCGCGGCCGGCGTAGGTGCCGCAGTTGGCGCACACCCGATGCGGCAGGCGCGGCGCGTGGCAACGCGGGCAATAGCTCAGACCGGGAGGGGTGATCTTGTGCTGGGCGCGGCGCTTGTGCGTCCGCGAATGCGACTGTCTCTGCTTGGGGACGGCCATGAGCGCGCCAGTGTAGTGATCTGGGGGCTCACGCCCCAGGCCCCCGCCGGAAAATTGGCAGCGCTTCGCAATACTCGGTCGCATGGCCTTCGTCCCCCCAGCCCGCCACCTCCTGCGCGCCAAGGACCTGGCGGACGCGCGCTACTTCGAGCCGCTCGGGGTCGACGACCTGGCCCGGGCGGCCGGACTCTCGCGGGCCCACTTCAGCCGCGAGTTCCGGCGCGCCTTCGGAGAGTCGCCGCACTCCTATCTGCTGACCCGCCGCATGGAGCGCGCGGCCGCGTTGCTGCGCAACACCGACCACTCGGTCGCCGAGGTTTGCCTGTCGGTGGGGCTCCAGAGCATCGGCTCGTTCACCACCAGCTTCAAGCGCATCTACGGGGCGTCCCCCACGGCCTACCGCGCGGCCTTCCCACCCGCCTCGCACTACGCGCGCGTGCCGGCCTGCGTGGTCCATTTCTACGCCCGCCCGCAGAACCGCACGTTTCGAGAAGACAGCCGAGCGGCCGCGGATTAGCTTGCTGGTCGTGTGTTTCGCGACCCCGAAGGAGACCCCAGATGTTCAAGATCTCAGTCGCCCAGCTGTGGGTGCACGACCAGGACGAAGCCCTCGACTTCTACACCAAGAAGGTGGGCCTCGAGGTGCAGACGGACGTGACTGTTGCCGAGCTCGGCAACTTCCGCTGGCTCGTAGTCGGAGCGGCGGGGCAGCCCGACGTCGGGATTGTGCTCATGGCCATCCCGGGCCCGCCGGTGATGGACGAGAAGACCGCCGACGAGGTTCGCCACCTGATGGCGAGGGGCTTCGCCGGCACCGTCTTCCTGACCACCGACGACATCAACGCCACGTACGACGAGCTCACAGCCCGCGGCGTGGACTTCACCGAGAAGCCGGAGCAGCGTCCCTACGGCATGGACTCGGCGTTCCGCGACCCATCCGGAAACTCGATCCGGCTCACCCAGGTCAGCGAGGTCGCGGCCGCCTAGTCGAGCTTGAGCTCGCGCAGCGCCGCCCAGCGCGGGTCCGGTTCACGCTCGTGCGCGTGATCCGGGCCCGCCTGGTTGAGGTTCTCGCCACAGATCGCGCAGAGCCCGAGGCACTCCGCGCGACAGACGATCTGAGTCGGCAGGGCGAGCGCGAGGGCGTCGCGCGCCCACGCCTTCAGATCCAGCTCGTTGCCCTCGATGTAGGGCGAGCTGAGCTCCTCCCCTCCACCGGGCTGATCGACCTCTCGCGCGTCGACGGCCACGCCGTGCTCGGCCGGCTCGAGGCAGCGCATGCACGGCCCCTCGAGCGCGGCCTGGAAGCGCAGCCGCAGCGAGTAGCCGGTGGTCGTGTGCGACACGTCGAGCCTCGCGGCCACCTGCTCCCCGGGGACGGCATAGCGCTGCCCGCCGAAGTCGAAGGGCTCGACCCCCACTTCCAGGTCGAGTCGCCGCCCCTCGCCCGAGGAGAGCCGGAGGGCACCGACGTCGAAGGTGTCAGTGCGCTGGACCATGTGCCCGAGGTTAGCCCGAGCGCTCGACCAGTTCCACGCGGTAGCCGTCCGGGTCGCGCACGAAGCAGATCATCGGGCCTTCGGTGCGGCCCCCCGGACGGTACGGCGGCTTCTCCGGCTCGATGCCCTCCCCCGCCAGGCCCTCGAGGGTCCCGTCGAGGTCCTCCACGGCCAGCGCGATGTGGTTGTAGCCGGTGCCCAGCTCGTACGAGTCGACGCCGTGGTTGTAGGTCAGCTCGAGCACCGGATCCTCGCCCGGCATGTTCATGAAGACGTTGATCGCCTCGTCGCCGATCGGCATGCGCCAGGTCTCCTCGAAGCCGAGCTTCTCGTAGAACGCCACGGAGCGGTCGATGTCGCCGATGCGGTAGCAGGTGTGGAGGTAGCGGGGCATGGCCCGAGAGGCTAGTCCAACTCGTAGTAGTCGCTCGCGTCCGCCGTGTAGATGTGCGCGACGGTCTTCAGCCCGGTCGGCAGGTCGAGCGTGCCTGCGGCGATGCTGATCGCGTCGCCGTCGGGCGCGTCCCAGAACAGGCTCGACCCGCACTCGCCGCAGAAGCCGCGCCGGGCGCGGGCGTCGCTCTCGGGGCTGTCGATCCAGCGCAGGCTGTCCTCGCCCGTCAGTCGCAGCGCCTCGCGCGGCGCCGACGTGTAGCCGCCCGGGTTGCCCGTGCCAGCGGCGGCACTCCACGCAGTGGCACACGCTCACGTCGCGCAGCGGCCGCGATCGACCGCCCACTCGCTAGCCGGGCCACGGCCGGCGCGCAGCGAGATTGGCAGGACCGCGGCCCTCGGGCGGTCAGCCGACTTCGGCTTCTTCGCGGCCCTGCAGGCGATCCCGGCCGCGCTGCACGGCCGCGATGAACTTCGTCAGGTTGACCTCGAGCGTGTTGAGGATGTCGTCCGCGTAGTCCTCCGCGCCGAGGCGGATCTCGCGCTCGCGGGCGCGAGCGTCCTCGATGATCTCCTCGGCCTGCCGCTCGGCCTGCTTGACGATCTCCTCCTCGGAGATCAGCCTGCCCTGCTCGTCGCGCGCCTCCTTGATGATGCGCTCGGCCTCACGCTTGGCCTCAGCGAGCATCTCCTGGCGCTCCTTGACGATCCAGCGCGCCTGCTTGATCTCCTCGGGGATCGTGGCGCGCATCTGGTCGAGGATGTCGTACACCTCTTCCTTGTCCACGCGCACCTGATCCGTCAGGGGGACGGGCTTGGCGTTGTGAATCGTGTCGTCGAGCTTGTCGATCAGGACTAGGACGTCCATACGCGGTTCCTCAATTCCTCACCGGCGCAATTCTTCCTTCAAGCGGGCCGCCACGCGATCTGGGACGAGTCCGCTGATGTCGCCTCCGAACATGGCCAGCTCCTTGACTCCGCTGGAGCTCAGGAAGCTGAACTCAGGCGCCGCCATGAAGTACATGCTCTCGATATCGGGCGCCATCTTCCGGTTGAGCTGGTTCATCTCGAACTCGTACTCGAAGTCCGAGATCGCCCGCAGTCCCTTGACGATTGCCTTGGCCCCGTGCTCGCGGGCGAATTCGACGAGCAGGTTATCAAAGGGTTTTACCTGCACATGCGGGTATTCCGCGACCTCTGCCTCGATGAACGCGACCCGCTCCTCGGCGCTGAAGATCGTCTTCTGCTTGCGCACCGGCTGGTCGACGACGCCCACCACCACGTTGTCGAACACGTTGGCCGCGCGCCCGATGATGTCGAGGTGGCCCATCGTGATCGGGTCGTAGGACCCCGGACAGACGGCCGTGCCGCCGTTGCGCTCAGCGCCCATGGATCGCGATCCGGGTGTCGCCGTACGCGCGCTCCACGAGGAGCGGGAACGGGAGCACGAGCGGGTTGCGCTTGTCTGATTCGGTCACGATTCGGGCGTCTTCTGCACAGAAAGTCGGCAGGTGCTCGGCCAGTGGCCCTGCCAGGCCGGCCGCAGAATCATATGGAGGGTCGCAGAACACGAGGTCGAACGCTCCATCCGCGCGGGCCAGGAAGCGCAGCACGTCCTGGCGCACGACGGTCGCCTCGGCCCCCACCGCCGCGAGGTTGCGCTCGATCGCGGCGACCGCCTGGGCGTCGCGCTCCACGAAGACCGCGCTGTCGGCGCCGCGCGAGAGCGCCTCGATGCCGAGCGCGCCGGAGCCGGCGTAGAGGTCGAGCACGCGAGCGCCGCCGACGTCGCCGAGCATCGAGAAGAGCGCCTCGCGGACGCGGTCGGCGGTCGGCCGGGTGCGCGTGCCGCGCGGCGCCGCCAGGCGGCGGCCCTTGAACGCGCCGGCGACGACCCTCAACCGAAGGCCTCGCGGGCGCGGCCCTGATCGAGGAAGAACCGCGTCCGCTTGACGAGCTCGCCCTCGAACTCATAGATCACGCCGGGTCGCAGCTGCGCGGTGGCGCCGCTGCCCACCCCCTCCGCGGTCCAGCTCATCAGCGTCAGCACCTGGTCGCCGCGGGCGATCAGCTCGTCGATCTCCACGCTGATGCTGGTGCTCTCGAGTCGTTCACGGAACGACGCCCGCACGCCCTCGTGGCCGTGCCAGGTCTGGCCGTCGGGCCACTCGGGGTCCTCCTCCCAGACGACATCCTCGGCGAGGTACGGGATTACCGCCTCGTAGTCGCCGGACCCGTATGCCGCCGTGGCGTTGTCGGACGACGGCCTCCCGCAGCGCCTCGTCGACGTCGTCGTACATGACCATCCGCACCGCGCGGCCCTCGCGGAAGGTCCAGAGCTGGCCCACCCGCATGTCGACCGGAGCGCCGCTCTCGCGGCCACGCCCGCTCATGGTCAGAATCGCCAGCACCCGGTCCGGGCCCGCAGGAAGGAGATCCCAGTCCACTTGCAGCTCGTCCCAGGGCTCGATCCAGTCGCGGAAGAAGGCGATCGTCGCATCCGCGCCCTGGCGGACGTCGCCCTCCGGGTGGCCGGGCACAACCCACTCGAACTCGGGATCGAGCCCGATCAGCGCGTCCTCGAGCCGATCCTCGCGCCAGATCAGCTCGTAGCCTCGCTGGAGGATGCGCATGCGCCTCGCTCATGCCGGGATCGGGTCGAGCTCGGAGCCGAAGCGAGCCACCACCGCCTCGCGCAGCAGCGCGTGCTCGGGCAGCTCGAGGCGCGGGTCCTCGAGCAGGATCGAGTCGGCGCGGTCGCGCGCGCGCACGAGCAGCTCGGCGTCCTCGGGCAGCCGCGCCACGCGGAACTCGGGCAGGCCGTGCTGGCGCATGCCGAGCACGTCGCCGGCGCCGCGCAGCTCGAGGTCGATCTCGGCGAGGCGGAAGCCGTCGCGCTCGCCCGCGATCGCCTCCAGGCGCGGCAGCTTGGGATCGCCGAAGACGATGCAGAGCGACCCGTGCTCGCCGCGGCCCACCCGCCCGCGCAGCTGGTGCAGCTGCGACAGGCCGTAGCGCTCGGCCGCCTCGATCAGCATCACCGTGGCGTTGGGCACGTCGATGCCGACCTCGATCACGCTCGTCGCCACGAGCACGTCGGCCTCGCCCCGCGCGAACGCCTCCATCGCCGCCGTCTTCTTCTTCGACGGCATCTGGCCGTGGATCAGCTCGACCCGCTGGTTGGCGAACTCGGTGGTGCGCAGCCGCTCGTACTCGACCGTGGCGGCCTTGGCCTGGAGCGCCTCCGACTCCTCGACCAGCGGGCAGACGACGAAGCACTGCCGTCCCGGCGGCGATCTCCTCGCGGATGCGCTCGTAGGCACGCGCCCGGGCGCGGGCGCCGTCGACCACGAACGTCTCGACCGGCCGCCGGCCCTGCGGCAGCTCGCGCAGCACGGTCGCGTCGAGGTCGCCGTAGGCGGTCAGCGAGAGCGTGCGCGGGATCGGCGTGGCGGTCATGTGCAGGGAGTGCGGCACCAGACCTTCGGGCGCCTTGGCGTCGAGGGCGGCGCGCTGGCGGACTCCGAAGCGGTGCTGCTCGTCGACGACGACCACGGCCAGGTCGCGGAACTCCACCGCGGGCTCGATCAGCGCGTGGGTGCCGACGACCAGCTGCAGCTGCCCGCTGGCGAGCCGGTCGAGCAGGTCGCGCCGGCGCGCCGCGGTGGTCGACCCGGTCAGCAGCTCCAGCGGCAGCGTGCCGCCGAGCAGCGAGTCGAGCGTGCGGTGGTGCTGCTCGGCGAGCGTCTCGGTGGGCGCCATCAGGGCCGCCTGCGCGCCGTTTTCGACCGCGCGCAGCATGGCCTCCAGGGCTACGACCGTCTTGCCGCTCCCCACCTCCCCCATCAGCAGCCGCTGCATCGGGCGCTCGCCGCCGAGGTCGGCGTCGATCTCGCCCATGGCGGCGATCTGGTCCCCGGTCAGCTCGAACGGCAGCGACCAGCGCCAGCGGTCCACCACCACGCCGCGGGCCGCGAGCGGCCGCGCGCGGCGCCCCTCCCGGCGGGCGCGGCGCCGGCCGCCGACCGCCAGCTGGAGCAGGAACAGCTCCTCGAACGCGAGCCGGCGCCGGGCGCCCTGCTCGTCCTCCTCGCGGTCGGGGAAGTGCGCGGCGGCCAGCGCCGCCGGGCGGTCGGGCAGCGACTCGGCCACTCGCAGCGCGGTCGGCAGCGGCTCCACCGAAGCGAGCATGCGCGGGTAGGCCTCCCACATCAGCTCGCGCAGCTTGGCGGCGCTGATCCCCTCGGTCGCCGGGTGGACCGGCACGAGCCCGACCGTGTGCACGGGCGCGCCGTCGCCGCCGAGCTGCTCGAACTCGGTGACCCAGAACTCGCCGCGGCGGCGCAGCTTGCCGTGAAGCAGCACCTGCGACCCCTCGCCCAGCTGGCGGGCGATCCAGGGCTGGTTGAACCACACCGCCACGAGCGGGCCGCTCTCGTCGAACACGCGCGCCTCCACGCGCTTGCGGCGCCGGTCGCGCATCGGCTTGACGGTCACCCCGCGGACCGCCACCGCGACGGTCGCCTCCTCCCCCACGCCCAGCTCGCCGACCAGCCGCACGTCGCGGCGGTCGCGGTGGGCGTGCGGCAGGTGCTCGATCAGGTCGCCCCAGGTGGCGATGCCGAGCCGCTCGAGCGCCTTGGGACCGTCGAGCGGCTCGGCGAGCAGGCTTGGCTTGGGGTAGGAGCGGACGGGCGCGTCGTCGGGCAGCGGCTCCTTCGAGGCGAACTTGTTCACTCCGCGCAGAGCAGCCACCACCACGCGGGCTGGCCGCCCTCGTGGTACTCCACCTCGACGCCGGCGGGCGCGCGCTCCTCCACGGCGGCGCGGTCGAGCGGCGGCTGCTCGCCCGCGATGCAGGTGAGCAGCTCGGCGCCGTCGGCGATCTGCGCGAGCGTGGCGGCGAGCGTCTCGGCCGGGTCGCCCCAGGCGACCAGCTCGCCGCCGGCGTAGCCGACCGCCTCGCCGGCGCTGAAGCGTCCCTGGGCGTCGTCGCGCGCCGCCGGCGCCACGCCGCCCAGGCGCAGCGCCATCGCGGCCTTGTGGACGACGGTCTCGTTCGCGTCGCTGCCCTGGGTCGGGTCGAACGCGAGCAGCGCGGCCAGCCCCTCCTGGGGCGCCGTGGTCGGGACGACGCGCGCCGGCTTCTCGGACAGCTCCGCGGCGCGCTCGGCGGCCAGGATCACGTTGGGGCTGTTGGGCAGCACCAGCACCTCCGTCGCCGGGCGCCGCGTGGATGCCCGCGAGCAGCTCGTAGGTCGAGGGGTTCATCGTCGCGCCGCCGTCCACCACCAGCACTCCAAGCTCCTCGTAGAGCCGCTTCACCCCCGAGCCGCTGGCGACCGCGACGACGGCGCAGGTCGACGGTCGGTCGCCGCGCTCTCGCCGGACAGCCGCGCGCTGCGGTCGGCCACCTGCTCGTGCATGTCGGCCACGTCGAAGCGCGAGACCTCGCCGACCGAGTCGAACAGCGCGACCGCGCGCTCGGGCTCGTCGGTGTGGACGTGCACGCGCAGCGTGCGGTCGTCGCCGACCACCAGCACCGAGTCGCCGAGGTCCTCGAGCAGCGCGGTGAAGCGGCCCGCCTCGAGGTTCTCGCCGGTGACGGCGAAGTTGGTGCAGTAGCGGAAGCTCGACGACTCGTGCTCGGGGCGGTGCAGCGCCGCCGGGCGCGTACTGGTGGTCGAGCTGCGGCGCCGCGGCGTCGCGCAGCCCGGCGAGGCAGCCGGCGAGGATCACGGTGAGGCCGTAGGCGCCGGCGTCGACCACGCCCGACTCGCGCAGGATGGCGAGCTGCTCGGGGCCGCGCTCGACGGCCTCCTTGCCGGCCTCGAGCGCGTTCTCGAGCACCTCGGCGAGCAGCTCGTCCTGCTCCTGCGCCGTGGCGTCGGGACCGAGCCGCTGGGTGTCCATGTGGGCCAGGTCGTGCGCCACGCGGCGGCCATCGCGCGCACGGCCGACAGCATCGTGCCCTCGGCGGGGTCGCGCACCGACGCGTAGGCGGCGTCGGCGGCGCGGGCGAGCGCGGCGGAGACGAGGATCGGGTCGACCAGCTCGCCCGGTCGCGAGGCCAGCTCCTCGGCCGCGCCGCGCACGATCTGGGACAGGATCACGCCGGAGTTGCCGCGCGCGCCGAGCAGCGCCGCGCGCGCGACGGCGCTGACGATCTCGTCGCGGCCGCTGCCGTCGAGCGGCTTGCCGTTCATGCCGTTGAGCTCGTCGGCGACCGCGCGCAGCGTGAGCGCCATGTTGTCCCCCGTGTCGCCGTCGGCGACCGGGAACACGTTCAGGTCGTTGACCTCCTGCCGCCGGTTCTCGAGCTCCGCGAGCGCGGAAGTGACGACCCGCCGGAAGCGGACCAGGCTCTCGTCGGGCACGGGCACGTTGTACAGCCTACGGCGGCGGCTATACGTGCTTCGTGACCTTGCCGGCCTTGAGGCAGCGCGTGCAGACGTACTCGCGCCGGGGAGTGCCCCCGACGTCGATGCGGACCTTCTGCAGGTTCGGGTTGAAGCGCCGCCTGGTGGCCACCATCGAGTGGCTGCGGCTGTTGCCGAACGCGGGGCCCTTCTTGCACGAGTAACAGACCTTTGCCACGGCGCGTCAGGGTAGCAGCACGGTTCGGGCCACCTTGAGCGCTTCGTCGACCTCGGCGCGGCCCACGTCGAGGTGCGTGACGGCCCGGACGCGCCCGTCTGGCGTGCCGCTCAGCTCGATCGCGTGACGCCCCATCGCCTCCACGAAACCCTCGGGAGCGGAGAAGATCACGATGTTGGTCTCCGGCACGACCACCTCGCAGCCGAGCTCGGTGAGCCCGTCGGCCAGCATCCGCGCGTGCTCGTGGTCCTCGGCCAGCCGCTCGACGTTGTGGTCGAGCGCGTACAGGCACCCGGCTGCGACGATGCCGGCCTGACGCATGGCGCCGCCCATCTGCTGCTTCCAGCGCCACGCCTCGGCGATCAGCTCCTGCGAGCCGCACAGCACGGCGCCGACCGGCGCGCCGAGACCCTTCGTGAAGTCGAGCCAGGCGGTGTCGAACCCGCCCGCGAACTCGGCCGCCGAGACGCCCGAGGCGACCACGGCGTTCATCAGCCGCGCGCCGTCCATGTGCGTGCGCAGGTCGTGCTCGCGCGCCGCGACGAGCACGTCGTAGACCGCGTCGAGCGGCCAGACCCGCCCGCCGCCCATGTTGGTGGTCTGCTCGACCGAGACCACCCGCGAGCGCGGCATGTAGCGGCTGTCGGGCCGGATCGCGGCGCGCACCTGGTCGCCGGTGAAGATGCCGCCGTCGCCGTCGAGCGCGTGGATCATCAGGCCGGCGTTCCAGGCCGGGCCGCCGGCCTCGGCGATGATCGGGTGCGCGGTGCCGTCGAGGATCAGCTCGTCGCCGCCGGGCCGCGCGTGCAGGCGCAGGGCGATCTGGTTGCACATCGTGCCGCTCGGCAGGAACAGCCCCGCCTCCTGTCCGAGCAGCTCGGCCACGCGCTCCTCCAGGTGCCGCGTGGTCGGGTCCTCGCGGCGCTGCTCGTCGCCCACGTCCGCCGTCGCGATGGCGCGCCGCATGCCCTCGCTGGGGCGGGTCTGCGTGTCGCTGTAGAGGTTGACGGCACCGGCCACGGCGGTGGAGGCTAAACGAGCGGATGATCCCGCCAGAGCTCGATCAGCGCATTCGCGAGGGGTTCGCCCGCTGGAACCGCGGCGAGCACACCTTCGACCCGGAGTGGGTCCACCCGGACGTGGAGATCCATTCCGCGGTCGGCGTCGTCAGCGGGAGCGTGTACCGCGGGCTCGAGGGCCTCGAGCGCTGGGTGTCGGACATGGAGGAGGTGTTCGACGAGTGGCAGCTGGAGATCGACGACCTGGACGAGGTCAAGCCCGGCCGCGTACTCGGGATCGGCTCCGTCCACCTGCGTGGAAGGGGAAGCGGCGCCCCCGTCGATCAGCCGTGCGCATGGCTGCTCGATCATGTCGACGGCCTGCTCACCCGCTTCGAGCCGTTTCTCAACCGGGTGGAAGAGGCGCGGGAAGCGGCTAGCCGCTGAGCTGCCGCCGCAGCTCGACCATCGCCAGCACGGCCTGGGCGGCGTCCTCGCCCTGGTGGCGCTTGCCGCCGCCGGCGCGGGCCAGCGCCTGCTCCATGTTGTCCACGGTCAGCACCCCGAACGCGCAGGGCACGCCGGTGTCCAGCTGCACGCGCTGGATGCCGCGCGCGGCCTCGCCGCAGACGTACTCGTAGTGGTCGGTCTCGCCGCGGATCACCGCGCCGAGGCAGACCACACCGGCGTAGCGGCCCGACTCGGCGCAGTACTTCGCCGCCAGCGGCAGCTCGAAGGCGCCCGGCACCTCGTGCACGTCGACCGACCCGCCCGCCTCGAGGAACATCCGCGAGGCGCCCTCCACGAGCCGCCGGGCCAGGTCCTCGTAGAAGCGGCCGACGCAGGCCGCGTACAGGTCGCTCACGGGTGCGCCTCGGCGCCGGGCCCTGCCCGTAGAGGTCGGCGTCGGCCGCCGCCCGGGCGCGGTCGCCGACCTGCTCCTCGTGGATCATCTCCTCGTCGAGCGCCAGGCCCTGGTGGTGGAGCAGGTGGCCGAGGCGGTCCTTCTTCGCGCGCAGGTAGTCGCGGTTGTGGTCGCCGGGCGCGTGCTCGATCGGGATCTGGTCGGTCACCGACAGGCCGTAGCCCTCGAGCCCCACGATCTTCTTCGGGTTGTTGGTCAGCAGGCGGATCGAGCTGAGCCCGAGGTCCACCAGGATCTGCGCGCCGATGCCGTAGTCGCGCAGGTCGGCGGGCAGGCCGAGCTCGAGGTTGGCGTCGACTGTGTCGCGTCCCTGCTCCTGGAGCTTGTAGGCGCGCAGCTTGTTCAGCAGCCCGATGCCGCGCCCCTCCTGGGCGAGGTAGAGCAGCACGCCCTGCTCCTCGCTCTCGATGCGCGCCAGCGCGTCCTCGAGCTGCTGGCCGCAGTCGCAGCGCAGCGAGTGGAAGACGTCGCCGGTGAGGCACTCGGAGTGCACGCGCACGAGCACGTCCTCCTCGCCGTCGACCTCCCCCTTGACCATCGCCACGTGGTGCTTCTCGTCGACGAGCGAGCGGAAGCCGACCACCGTGAAGTCCCCGAACTGGGTCGGCAGCTGCGCCTCGGCGACCCGCTCGACGAGCTTGTCGTGCTGGCGCCGGTAGGCGATCAGGTCGGCGACCGTGATCATCTTCAGCCCGTGCTTGGCGCAGTAGGCCTCGAGGTCGGGCACGCGCGCCATCGTGCCGTCGTCGTTCATGACCTCGCAGATCACTCCGCTCGGGTTGAGGCCGGCCAGCCGCGCCAGGTCGACCGCCGCCTCGGTCTGGCCGGTGCGCTCGAGCACGCCGCCGGTCTTCGCCTTGAGCGGGAAGATGTGGCCCGGCTGGACGAGGTCCTGGGGCCGGCTGCTCGGGTCGATCGCGACCTGGACCGTGTGGGCGCGGTCGTGCGCGGAGATCCCGGTGGTGATGCCCTCGCGCGCCTCGACCGAGACGGTGAACGCGGTCTGGAAGGGCGACTCGTTCTTGGCCGCCATCAGGTCGAGCCCGAGCTCGTCGCAGCGTTCGGGCGTGAGCGCCAGGCAGATCAGGCCGCGCCCGTGCATGGCCATGAAGTTGATCGCCTCGGGCGTGGCGAACTGGGCCGCCAGCGTGAGGTCGCCCTCGTTCTCGCGGTCCTCGGCGTCGCACACGACCACCATGCGCCCGGCGCGGACGTCCTCGAGCGCTTCCTCGATCGGGCTGAATGGGCTCATGCGTGCAGCTTCTCCACGTACTTGGCCAACACGTCCACCTCCAGGTTCACGGCCCGGCCCGGCGCCGCCGAGCCCAGTGTCGTGCGCTCCAGCGTCTCCGGGATCAGCGACACCTCGAACGCATCATCGTCGACCGCGCTGACCGTGAGCGACACGCCGTCCACCGCGATCGACCCCTTCTCCACGACGTAGCGCAGCAGGTCCACCGGCGCGGCGACCCGCACGACGCGCGAGAAGCCCTCCTCGCGCACGTCGTCGACGGTCCCCGTGCCGTCGACGTGGCCCTGGACCATGTGGCCGCCGAGCCGGTCGCTGGCTCGCAGCGGCAGCTCCAGGTTGACCTCGTCGCCGGCCGCCAGCGGGCCGAGCGAGGAGCGGCGCAGCGTCTCGGGCATCACGTCGGCGGCGAATCCGTCGGCGCCCGGTTCGAGGGCGGTGAGGCAGACGCCGTTGACCGCGATCGAGTCGCCCGGGGCCAGCTCGGCGGCCAGCGCCGTTTCGACCTCGAGCCGGCCGTCGCGCAGCGAGCGGACCTTCCCAGTGCCGGCTACCAGCCCCGTGAACACCTCACCACTCCTTCAGCCGCGCGATCACGAGCACGTCGTCCTCGAGCCGGTCGACCTCCACGTGCAGCGCGCGCGGTGCCGCGGCGATCTGCTCGATCCCCATGCCCTCGACGGCCGTCTTCGCCTCGCGCCCGCCGGTCATCAGCGGCGCGATGAACATGCGCGCCTCGTCGATCTCGCCCGCCTCGAGGAAGGCGCCGGCGAGGTGCGGGCCGCCCTCGAGCAGCAGCGACTGGACCTCGCGCGTGCCGAGCTCGTCGAGCGCGTTCTCCACGCGGGCGCACTCGTTCTGGCCGGTGGCGACGATCACGTCCACCCCGGCGGACTCGAGCCCCTGCACCGAGGTGCGCGCGGCGGCGCGCGAGCAGACCACGGTCACCGGCACGTCGGCCACGCCGCGCACCAGCTGGGAGGCGAGCGGCAGGCGCGCCTCGGAGTCGAACACCACGCGCCGCGGCTGGCGGGCCACGCCCTCGATGCGGGCCGTCAGGCGCGGGTCGTCGAAGAGCGCGGTGCCGATCCCGACCGCCACCGCGTCCGACTCGGCGCGCCAGCGGTGGGCGCGGGCGCGGCTGGCCTCGCCCGAGATCCACTGCGAGTCGCCGGTCGCGGTGGCCACCTTGCCGTCGAGCGTCATCGCCGACTTGAAGATCACCAGCGGCCGCCCCGTGCGGGCGTGCTTGCGGAACGGCTGGTTCAGCAGCCGCGCGGCGGTGGCGACCTCGCCGTCCACCCAGACCACGTCCACGCCCTCGTCGCGCAGGATGCCGGGGCCGCGGCCGGATGCCTTCTTGGTGGGATCGTCGGAGGCGATCACCACGCGCGCGATCGAGGCGTCGAGGATCGCCTGGGTGCAGGGCGGCGTGCGGCCCTGGTGGCCGCACGGCTCGAGCGAGACGTACATCGTCGCGCCGCTCGGGTCCTCGCTGCAGTCCTCGAGCGCGGCGCGCTCGGCGTGAGCCTGACCCGGCGGATGCGTGATGCCCTCGCCGATCACGCGGCCCGCCTTGACGACCACGGCGCCGACCATCGGGTTCGGGCTCGTCTGCCCGCGGGCGCGCTCGGCGAGCTCGATCGCCCTCAGCAGATGCCGTGTGTCGTGCTCTGTAACCGCCATTGGAGGCATTGTTGACTCGCGAATCAACGATACCTGAGGGTTGGCGCCGTTCTGGCTAGCGTTCCGCCGCGTGCAACGCCTGATCCTGGGCCTGATCCTCGTCGCGGGCTTCGCCCTGCGCGTGTGGCACAACGACTACGGGCTGCCGTTCGTCTACTCGATCGACGAGGCGTCGCACTTCACCAGCCGCGCCGTGGAGATGTTCTGGCAGGACCTCGATCCGGGCTACTACCAGAACCCCGCCGCGTACACGTACCTGGTCTACGGAACGCTGCGGGTGCTGTACGGGCCGCTCGGGTTCCTCTTCGGCCTGCCGTACGGAAACGTCACCGAGCAGTTCGACAAGGACCCGGGCGAGATCTGGATCGTCGCGCGCACGCTCGCCGCGGTGCTCGGCATGGCCGGCGTCGCGGCCACCTACGCGGCCGCCCGGCGGCTCTGGGGCGTGCGCGAGGGGCTGGTCGCCGCGGCCGTGCTCGCGTTCGCGTTCCTGCCGGTCGCCTACTCGCGCGTGGCCGTGACCGACGTGGGTGCGCTGACCGGCGTGGCGCTGGCGCTGATGTGGTCGGTGCGCGCGGCCGACGAGGGTCGCACCCGCGACTACGTCGCTCGCCGGCGCGGCGGCCGGCCTGGCGATCGCGTTCAAGTACACGGCCGGGCTCGTCCTGCTCCCGCTCGCGATCGCGGCGGTGGCCCGCCTGCGCGCGGACGGCGCCCGCCCGGTCGCGGGGCTCGCGCTCGGCGGCGCGGCCGCGGCGATCGTGTTCGCGCTGCTCAACCCGTACGTGTTCGGCTCGCTCGGCGACTGGTGGACCGACCTGCGCGACCAGGCCGACGTGGCCGCCAGCGACCCGAAGCCGGGGCAGGAGTCGGGCGGGTTCTCCTACTACCTCGACAGCCTCACCTGGGGGCTCGGCTGGGCCGGCATGGCGGCCGCGCTCGCCGGCGCGGTGCTGCTGCTGCGGCGCGAGCTCGTGCGCGGCCTGGTGCTGGTGGCGCTGCCGCTGGCGCTGTTCGCCTACCTGGCGCTGCAGTCGCGCTACTTCGGGCGCTGGCTGCTGCCGGCCTACCCGGCGCTGGCGATGCTGGCCGCCGTGGGCGTGGTGCGCGTGGCCGAGTTGCTGCCCGAGCGGCGCTGGCACGCGCCGGCGATCGCGGCGCTCGCGCTCGCGGTGATCGCCCAGCCGCTGCTCGCCGACGTGCGGACCGCGCGCGTGCTGGGGCGCGAGGACACGCTCAGCCAGGCCCGCGATTGGCTGTCCGAGACCTACCCGCCCGGGCTGCGCGTGTCGATCGAGCCGGCCGTGCCAGGGCGCTACTTCCGCTCCAACCCCGACGGGCGGATCCCCGCGTGGCTGTCGCGCTGCCCCGCGCAGCCGGGCTGGACCGAGCGCGGCTGGTCCTACATGGCCGCAGGCGGCCGGCGCGTGTGCGACCAGTACAAGCCGGGCCTGTTCGTGCGGCCCGACGGCGGCGTGCGCGCGTCGGCCTACCACGCCGTGCTGGCGCCCGAGGTGATCGACGACTACCGCCTCTATGGCTACTGCCTGGTGATGACGGTGAACGTGGTGCGCGACCGCGCGCTCGAGAGCGGCGACCCGCGCGCCCGCGCCTACTACGCGCGCCTCGAGCGCGAGTCCGACCTGGTGCGCGAGTTCAGCCCCTACAAGAAGGGCGCCGACCCCGTGCCCTTCAACTTCGACCTCTCGTACAACTACTACCCGCGCGCCTACGAACGGCCGGGGCCGACCGTGCGCATCTACCGGCTGCGCGACTGCGAGCAGGCCTACGGACCGCCGCTGATCAGGATCCCCAAGGCAGTGGAGCCGGAGCCGTTCTCGTAGAGGCGCTGGAGCAGCTGGCCCTCAAGTGGGCCGGGTACTGGCCGGAGGCCGACACGCGCGAGCTGGCGGCGGACGTCGCAGAGCGCTTCGACGCGGCGGTCGACGCTTGGCACCTGTCCGACCCCGAGCCGCTCGATGGCGGCGCCGTCGGCTTGGTGTGCGCGGCCGAGGGCGCGGTGCTGAAGGTGAACCCGCGCGGCCACCGTGACGACCGCTGGTTGGCGGGCGAGGGCCAGGCGCTGGCGTTCTATGAGCCGACGGGCGCGGTGGCGAACCTTCTGGGTCAGCGCGACGACGGCTTCACGCTGCTGCTGGAACGGCTCGAGCCGGGTACGCCCATGGACGCCAGCGGCCTGAGCTGGGAGAAGCGGCTCGAGCTGCTGGGCGAGCTGGCGGCGAGGCTGCACGCCCAAGCCAACCCCGGCGACGAGTTCATCTCGATGAGCGAGTTCTGCGCGGATTGGAGCGGCTCGGAGCTGAAGCGGCTCACCGAACCCGCCGACGACGACGTGCTGGTGCACGCCGACCTCCACGGCGGCAATGTCCTGTTGCACGGCACCGAGTGGCGGGTCATCGACCCGAAGGGCGTGCGTGGAGACCGCCACGCCGACATCTGGGCGCTCGTCGAGCCGGACGCGCCCCCGCTGCCGACGGACCCGGACGCCGCCGCCGAGACCGCGTGGAGCTGGGTGGCGCGCTACGCCACGGCCGCGGGCATGGACGCCGAGCGCGCGGGCGCATGGACGCGGGCGCGCGCTGTCGCAGAAGCGACATGGATCACCGATGAGGCATGGGCGGCGCGGCTGTGGGCGCTGGCCAGGGCGTTGGGCTAGCCGCGGGCACCTGGCTTGAGCGCCAGCCAACAGCAGCAATAAGGGGGTGACCGGGGGGATACGGAAGAAGCGTCCCGTATAGCGACGCTTCTTCCGGGACCCCTCCTGCGGCCGCCAGCGCGAGGCCGGGCCCACCCTTTATTGCTGCCGTTGGCCCGGGCCCAGCGAGGGCATCAGTCGAACGCGCCGAGTGCCCGCAGCGAGTAGCGCCTGAACAGGCCGAACCTGGTGCCCGGCGGGGGCCCTTCCCAGTCGGTCGCGTACTGCGCGTACATCAGCCCGCGTTCGGCCCACCAGGTGCCGATCGGGAGCGGTCCGCCGTTGCAGGCGCCGGCCGAGTAGCCGGGCCGGTTGATGTACATGTAGGCGTCCACCAGCGGGTTCGAGGTCGCCGTGGTCGGCGGCGGGCCGAGGCCGCGCAGGCCGGGGTGGCACCAGACGTTGATCGTGCGCCAGATGTGGCGCGAGCGGTTGATCCACCTGCGGAAGTGGATCGGCCCGCGGCCGTTGTAGCTCGTGTTGACGATGAAGTGCTTGCCGCCCACGAGGCGCGAGATCTCCAGCCCGTGCTGGATGTTCGCGCGCGTCCAGTCGTGGTGGGTCACGTTGAGCATGAACCCGCGCACCTTGGACACGCCGATCGCGCGCAGCTGCTTGGCCGTCCTGCTCGCCGGCTCCCAGTCCGATGCGCCCGCCTCGAGGTAGATCGTCGCGTTGGGCAGCTCCGAGAGCACGTCCACGCCGTGGCGCAGCATGCGCAACCGGTCGTCGCGCCGCGACGGCGCCAGGCAGTCGATCGTGCCGAGCGAGTCGGGCTCGAAGGCGATCACCACGCGGGCGTCGCCGACCGCGTCGGCGAACTGGTCGTACCACCTCATCGTGCGCCGGTCCTCGGCCAGCCCGCCGGCCAGGTAGTCGGGGCGGCAGGCGCGGCCCTGGTGGCGCATCACGACCATCATCGGCACCGCTCCCGGCTGGTCGCACTGGACCCGGTCGAGGAAGCCGCGCACCTTCTTCTGCATACGCGGGCTCGTGAAGCGCCCGAACCAGCGGAAGCGCGGCTCGCGCGCGAGCTTCCAGATCTCGTCGGCGTCGCCGGCCTTGCCGGCCCGCTTCCAGCGCGCCCACTGCGTGTAGGCGGGCTCCATCCGATCGACGAACCACTTCGTGCCGACCAGCGGGTTCGGGGCCACGGGGTCGACCGCGCGCGGGTCGAGCTCGCGCGGATAGACCTGCGCCTCCGGGCGGTGGCCGTCGCCGCACTTGGCCCAGTCCTCGGGGTAGTCGCCGACCGGCCCGCGCGGGACACCGTCGGGGGCCTGCGCGTACTCGGGCGGCACCAGCCGGCCGAGCGGGTACGGGGTCTGGGCCGCCGCCGCGGACGGCGCCAGCGCGAGCAGGATCAGGCTCACCGCGATGCGATGCATCAAGGGTGTGATCGGCACGAAAACCACCTCAGTGAAGCTCGGAGCGCGAACCCGGACACACTTGGCGGGGAGCCACAAGACGTCAGCTAGCCTCCGCGCCCGCATGCGCATGAACCGCCGCCGATTCCTCCAGGCAGGCGCCGCGGGCGCGGCGGGCGCGGCCCTGCTCCCGGCGGTCGGTTGCTCGATGGACGAGACCGGCTCGCGCGAGCACATGAACGTGCTGCTGGTGATAGTCGACAGCCTGCGCCCGGACCACGTCGGCGCCTACGGCTCCCCCGAGGTGAAGACCCCGAACATCGACGCGATCGCCGACCGCGGCCTGCGCTTCAACCGCGCCTTCCCGGAGGCGATGGTGACGATCCCGGCGCGCCGCTCGATCTTCACCTGCAAGCGGATCTTCCCGTACCGCAACTGGAAGCCGAACCTCGAGCTGGGCACGAGCCCCGGCTGGCTGCCGATCGACGACGTGGAGCACACGTTCACGAGCGAGCTGCGCCGCCACGGCTACTGGACCGCGCAGGTATCGGACAACCCGCACCTCGGCTTCACGCAGGCCTACGAGCCGTTCCGCAAGACCTTCGACCACTGGAAGTCGATACCCGGTCAGGCGGGAACGTTCAGGCCGGCGAGCAGCGTGTCGCTCGACACCGTGTACGAGTGGCTGCCGCCGTTCCTGCGCGACGAGCGCTACGTGCCCGGGATGCGCGAGTACCTGGCGAACTCCGGCGCCGGCGTGCACGAGGAGGAGACCTGCGCGGCGCGCGTGTTCACGGAGGCGACGAACACGCTCGACGCCGCGCGGCTGCGCCAGCCGTTCTGCATGGTGGTCGACTGCTTCGACCCGCACGAGCCGTGGAGCCCCGTCGAGAAGTACATCCGCATGTACAGCGACCCGGGCTACCAGGGCGAGAAGATCGGCGTGACGCGCTACGGCTTCGCGCGCAACTTCTCGGAGGCCCAGCTCCGCGAGCTGCACGCGATCTACGCCGCCGAGGTCACGCAGACCGACCACTGGCTGGGGCGCTTCATGGACCGCTTCTACGCGTCGGGGCTGGCCGACAACACGGTGATCCTGTTCCTCTCCGACCACGGCTACCTGCTCGGCGAGCGCGGCTACACCGGCAAGGTGCCCTCCCAGCTGCACCCCGAGCTGGCGCAGGTCCCGTTCGTGATCGTGCACCCCGACGGCAGGGCCGCCGGCGGGACGAGCAGCTACTTCACCTCGACCCATGACGTGGGGCCGACGCTGCTCTCGATGGTCGGCATCGATCCGCCGGGCTGGATGGAGGGGGCCGACCTCTCCCCCGTGCTGGACGGCAGGCAGCCCAGCCAGCGCCGCGACTTCCACTACGGCGGCATGTACAACCGCTTCTTCATCCGCACCGACGACTGGGTCCTGATCGGCGACAACCAGGGCAACGAGCGCACGCTCTACGACCTGCGCACGGACCCGCACGAGTTCGTCGACCTCGTGGACCGCCATCCCGGCGTGAGCGCCGAGCTCTACAGCCAGATCCTGGACGCGGCCGGCGGCCCGCTGCCGTACTACGAGTAGGCGATCGCGGCGACGCCGGCGACGACGCAGAGCGCTCCGCTCAGGCGCCGGGCATCGACTCGCTCGTGGAGAAAGACAGCGGCCAGGAGGGCGGCGATCACGACGCTGGATTCGCGCACGGCCGCCACGGGGGCCGCGTCGGCGAGCCGCAGCGCCGCGAGCACGGAGCCGTACGCGCCGACGATGCACGCGCCGGTCAGGAACGCGCGCGGGCGCAGCTCGGCGCGCATCTGCTCGCCGCGGCCGCCGAACGCGAGCGCCCCGGCGTACACGGCGCTCGAGGGAGCGAGCAAGAGGAAGAGGTAAGCGGGCGCCTGCGCATGGTCCACACCCTCCGCATCCACGAGCGTGTAGGCGGCGATCGTCAGGGCGATGGCGAGGCCGAAGAGCAGGTCACGCCCGGGGGGTTGGACGAGTTTCTCTCGGATAGCGCGAGTTTCTCGTCCAGCCCCCACCATGAACACGCCCGCCGAGACCGCGATCACGCCGGCCACGGCCAGCGCCGACGCGCCCTCGCCGAGGAAGAGTGCCCCGAACGCCAGCACCAGCACGGGCGCCGTGCCGCGCGACACCGGATAGACGACGCTCACCTCGCCGCCCTGATACGCCCGTGCGAGCAGGGCGAGGTAGCCCACGTGCAACGCGGCCGAGGCCCCCGCGAACGGCAGCGCCGCGTCCGACACATCGCCGGTGAGGAGCGCCACCGGCGCCAGCAGCACAACACCGCACAGCGTGGCCACGGCCGTGGCGGCCTCGCTGTCGCGGGCCCCCGCGAGCAGGACGTTCCAGGTCGCGTGGAGGAAGGCGGCGCCGAGCGCCAGGGAGAAGGCCGAGAGCGGCACCGGCTAGCGGTGCAGCGGCTCCTTCATCGCGTCCGTGTCGGGCGCCTCGATGTACGGCTGCTGCTCTTCCTGCTCACCCTCCTCGTGGTACGCCGACTCGGCGTTGACCGCCCAGATGTCGTGGTCGGTGCCCTTCACGAGGTTGTCCACCGCGCGCATCGCGGTGAGCATGGAGTGATCCGAGTTGTTGTAGCGGTGCAGCCCGTTGCGGCCGACCTGGATGAAGTTGTCGAGGCCGTCGAGCCAGGAGCGGATCGCGTGCACGCGATCGGAGTAGTCGGCGTCGTACATCGGGTACGCCTTGGGGACGCGCTCGACGAACCCGAACTCGAGCTGGTCGGAGCGGGCGAGGCCGAGCTTCTCGAGCTCGCGCATGCCGAGCTTGACGAGCTTGTCGTCGTCCATCTCCCAGAGCTCGTCGCCCTGGAAGCAGAAGTACTCGAGGCCGACGCACGCCTTGCTCGGGTCCGGGACCATCCAGGGGCTCCACGAGCGGAAGTTCTGGATGCGCCCGACCTTGACCTCGGGCACGTGGATGTAGATCCAGTTGTCCGGGAAGATGTCGTCGCCGTTGAGCACCACGGCGACCGTGAGGAAGTCGCGGTAGCGCAGGCCCTTCGCGGCGGCGAGCACCTCGGGCTTCGGATGCGGGTCCGCGATGCCGACGGTGTTGCGCAGCGCCAGCGACGAGATCACCGCCGACGGCTCCCAGCTCTCCTCGCCGGCCCAGACGCGCACGCAGCGCTCGCCGTCGAACTCGAGCTTGGTCACCCGCTTCTCGAGCAGCACCTGGCCGCCGAGCCTGCTGGATGTCGTCGGCCATCGTCTCCCACATCTGGCCGGGGCCGTAGCGGGGATAGTTGAACTCGGAGATGAGCGACTTGATCTTGTCGCCGCGTGTTGCCGAAGAAGGCCGCCTTGGCGGCGCTGAAGAACGACAGGCCCTTGATCCGCTGGGCCGCCCACTCGGCGCGGATCTCGGACGTCGGGACGCCCCAGACCTTCTCGGTGTAGGACTTGAAGAAGAGGTTGAAGAGGCGCTTGCCGAAGCGGTTCGACACCCACTGCTCGAACGTGTCCTCCTTGCCCTTCGGCTTCAGCTGCGCCCACAGGTACGAGAGGAACGCGCGCGTCAGCTCGACCGGGCCGAGCTTCTTGATCACGTCGGGGCCGCGCAGCGGGTAGTCGAGGAACTTGCCGTTCCAGAAGATGCGCGACATGCGCGGGCGCTTGAGGAAGTCCTCGCGCATGATCTCGTGCCAGAGGTCGTCGACCTCCTTGGCCTTCGTGAAGAAGCGATGCCCGCCGAGGTCGAAGCGGTAGCCGTCGCGCACCGCGGTCTTGGCGATCCCGCCGACCTGGTCCTCGGCCTCGAGGATGACCACGGGGAGCCCCTGCTTGGCCAGCAGGTAGCCGGCGGTCAGGCCCGCCGGGCCGCCGCCCAGGATCACTGTCGGCTTCTTGCGCAGCTCCGGGCGCGCCAGCTGTGTCTCGGTGTTGTCGTTCATCAGGTTCCCGTCTTCTCGTAGAGCACGCCGCGCACGCCGATCCGGGTGGCGCGCCGGTAGTTGGGCGGCACCGCCCTCACCAGCTTGAAGTCCTTGTCGGCGGCGAGGGCCCCACCCCACTGCGCCGCTCTGCGCCGGACGAGCTCCGTCCACGGCGCGTCCCAGTCGTCTGCCCGAGCCGTGACCGGGTAGACGAACAGGACCCGGCCACCGCTGCGGCAGGTTAGCAAGCAGGGGTGCCAGATTCCGGGCGGGCGTGGCGTCCTTGAGCTTGTCGTAGCCGTCGGTCCAATCCATCACCCGGTCGTTCTCCATCGCGCCCGATCGGGCTCGCGAAGCGCAGCTTGGGCGCGCCTCCGAGGTCCTCCAGGTGGTACGCGAGCAGCGGCCCCTGCTCGGGCTGCATCGAGACGACGAGGTCGCCCTCGTGCAGCTCCGGCACCGCCGCGTTGCGCAGGTCGGAGGCGTTCGACTTGTTCTCGAGCCCGTACGAGCGCGGGATCGCCCAGATGCCGAGGATGATCACCAGCGCCACCAGGCCGAGCGAGCCGGCGCGCGCCAGGCCGAGCGCCGCGACCAGCAGCATCGGCCCGAGCAGCACGCCGAGGTAGCGGGTGGTCCAGGCGGGCGAGACCTGCGACACGAGCCAGGCCACCGCGAGCGTGGCGAGCACCGTGACCGCGCCGGCGAGCACGGCGGTGCGCTCCTTGTCCTCCACGCGGCGCGCGATCACGGCGGCCAGCCCCGAGCCGCCCGCCAGCACGAGCGCGACCGTGGGCGTGCCGCCGCCGAGCAGCGACTTGGTGATCTGGACCGGCGCGCCGAAGTTGGGCGGGTTGAGCCAGGGCGCGCCGGTGTGCTGGACCTGGTGCAGCAGCGTCGGCAGCCACGGGCAGGTAGAGCAGGCCGGCGAAGCCGAAGCCGATCAGCGCGTCCTTCCAGAAGCTGGAGCGCACCTCGGACACGTACCAGCACGGCACCAGCGCGCAGACCAGCCCGGCCGCCAGGAACAGGCCCCAGTTGTGCGTGTAGAGCATCAGCGCGAGCAGCACCGAGAAGAGCGGCAGGTAGCGGCGCCGGCCGAACGCGAACACGTGCAGGAACGCGGCCGTGGCCATCAGCGACAGCACGAGCATGAGCGCGTACATGCGCGTCTCCTGCGCGTACGCGGTGAGGAACGGGTTGACCGCGCAGAGCGCGGCGCAGATCAGGCCCGGCGCGGCGGCCGAACAGGCTCCAGCCGGCCCACAGCCCGCCCGGGACGGCGAGCAGCGCGATCGCGACCGAGAGGCCCTGCGTCTCGGCCGGCCCGTTGCCGGTCACGTCCATCCAGACCGAGAGCAGCATGTAGTAGAGCGGCGGCGAGCCGTCCACGCGCAGCACGTGCGGGATGTCGAACAGCGGCTGCGACGCGATCCCGATCGACAGCCCCTCGTCCATCCAGAGCGACTCGCCGAGCGAGTGCGTGCGCAGGTAGAACGGACACGGCCAGCAGGCCCAGCAGGACCAGTGCCGGGAGCACGAAGCTGGACGGGAGCGAGCGGACGCTCGGCAGCGGGCGTATGCGTGAGGAGACTGAGGCCAACCCGGCGATCCTAGTGAGTCACCGCGACACTCACAGGCGAGCTCTGCGGCTTCTGCGGGTCGCCGATCACCTCGAGCGGCGCGTCCTTGGTGGCGACGTTGCCGGCGGTGCCCGAGGTGGGCGCGTAGGGGCTCGCCTTGGGACAGTCGGTCTTGCCCGACCGGCGGCACGGTGAGCAGCCGCCACTTGCCGTGGGTGGCGACCAGGCGGTAGCGGTCGTCGGTCGGCTTGGTCACGAGCGGCCCGTCGGGGACCGTGCGCGTGCGGAACGTGACCCCCGGCGGCGGCGTGACCTTCCAGCCCACCTGGATCCCGTGGATGCCGAGCTCGTAGGCGACCATCTGCGTCTGGAACGGCCCGCTGTACACGCCTCCGCAGGCGAGCAGCGCGCTGCTTGCCGCCGGCCTCGTCGATCAGCCCCTTGAGGTCGTGCCAGAGGTAGGCCTCGTGCTCGAGGCCGCCGCGCACGCGCGCCTCGTTGTTGGCCTTGGCGACGATCGTCGGCGAGCCGGCGAGCACGCCGGCCAGCAGCGCGACGGCCGCGATCGCGGGCGCTCGCCGCGGCCCGAACCACCGGCGCGCCAGCCACTCCACGCCCTGCAGCACGCGCACGGCGCCCATCCCGCCGAGCACGCAGACCACCGCGGTGGTCACGATCAGGTAGCGCTGGTTGCCGGCGAAGCCCGCCTGCGTCATCGCGGCGACGACCACGAACCAGGCGAGGCCGCCGATCGCCAGCGCCAGCGTCTCCCGCTCGCCGCGGACGCGGCGCCAGAGCACGGCCGCGTAGCCGACCGCCACCAGCGTGCCCAGCTCGACCGGCGCGATCGTGACCTGCACGAACCGGTGCCCCACGGCGAACGCCGGGATGTCGTCGAACGCGGCGCTGCCGGGGTTGGGCGCGTTGGCGCGCGAGCCGGCGCGCAGCGGGTCGCCCGACCCCCACCACTCGGGCAGGAACCAGACCGCCGGCACGAGCACCGCGAACGCGACCAGCTGCTTGCGCAGGTGCGGGTCGGTGAACCACAGCCAGAGCCCGTAGAGACCGAGGAACGGCCACGCCTCGGGGCGCATCAGCGCGGCGATCACGCCGAGGTAGAGCGCGTGGTCGCGGCGGCCGTCGAGGTGGCGCTCGAACGCCCACAGGACGATCCCGCCCAGCATCGGGTCGGAGTTGCCGAGCGCCGCGTCGCGCACGAACTTGTTGCTCGACAGCAGCGCCGCGAACGCGCACACGCCGGCGATCGCCCCGTACACGCGCCCGCCGATCAGGCGGCTCGCCATGCGGTAGGTCATCACGCACGCGAACAGGCCGCCCGCGCGGGCGACCCAGAGCCACAGGTAGGGCGCCACGTCCTGGCCGAAGATCGAGAACGGGACGGTGAACAACATCGGGAACGGCTTCCACGACGGACCGCCCTCGGTCACCAGGTCGAGGTGGAGGATCTCGCGGCCCCAGAGGATCCAGGCCCACGGGTCGTACGTGGGCGTGGACGGCAACAGCAGCGTTACGGCCGCGACCGCGAGGCAGCCGGCCATGATCGCCGCGATCTGCCGGCCGTGCGACCAGCCCGCCGGCCCGGCTAGCGCGCCCGCGCGGGCAGCCCGCGACTCACCGAATTCGCGGCGACCTGGTGTACGGAGCTGTGCGACGCCCTCCCGCATCGACGCGGGCTAGGCGCGGGTCGCCTCGGCCTCGGCCTCGGCGCCGAGCCGGACGGCCGTGCGCAGTCGCGACCAGCCGCCGTAGCGGGTGACGAGGATCACGAGCCCCACGACGGTGATCGGGATGTAGAGCACGAAGCGCAGCAGCAGCATGTAGGTCACGGCCATCGAGCCGCTCGCCCCGAGCCGGCGGGCGCCGAACGCCACGGCGGCGTCGAACGTGCCGATCGATCCGGGCGCCGCGGGCAGCGCCGCCACGAAGTTGGTGAGCGCAACGAGGTAGAGCGCGCCCGTGATGCTGAAGTCGAGCTCGACCGAGCGCGCCACCGCGAGGTAGACCGCGGCCTCGACCGCCCAGAGGACGAACGTGCCGAGCAGCAGGACCGCGCCCTCGCGGCCCAGCAGCGCTCGCGGCGCGTCGGCGAGCGGCCGCAGCCAGTCGCGCGCGCGCTCGAAGACGTGGTGGCGGCGCAGCACCCACAGGCCGATGGCGGCGAGCACGAGCAGCACCACGCCGACGCCGGCGATCAGCAGCGGGCGGTCGGTCGGCAGCACGCTCGAGCTGAGCGCGCCGTATACGACCACGACGAAGATCGCCGCCAGCGCCACGAGGTCGAGTATGCGCTCGGCGACGACGGAACCGAGGACCGTGCGCCTGCTCGCGTCGCAGCGCGGGGCGAGCAGCACCACCTTGAGCGCCTCGCCGGCGCGCGCCGGCAGCACGTTGTTGCCCATGTAGCCGACGCAGGTCAGCGCGTAGCAGTCGCCGCGCCGCGCGCGCACCCCGGTGGCGGCGAGGATCCAGTGCCAGCGCTCGCCGCGCATGATCGTCGCGACGGCGTACAGGACGGCTGCTGCCGCGAGCCACGCGATCGCGTCGCCGCCGCTCGGAAACTTCGGCGACTCCTGCTTCGCAGCCCACCACACGACCGCGGCGAGCGCGATCAGCGAGACAAGGGCTTGGATGAGCGCGAAGCGTCGGTTCATGGGCTGACTGAACGGCGGCCCCCGCGTGCGACGCGGTCGGCGGACAGGAGTTCCTGCGCAGGAAATAACCGGCCCGGAGCCGGTCGCCGTGCACGGTAGCAGTCGAATTTCGTTTACCCCGTTGACGCAGTCGTTACGCTGCGGCGCGCCTGCGTCTCACCCTGACAACCCTGGCCACCGTTGCCGTGCTGCTCGTGCTTCCCGCTGCCGCGCCCGCGCAGGGCGGCGGTCCGGGGCCGCCGAGCGGCCAGCCCGCGCCGCCCCAGCCCGAGCCGCCGCCGCCGCTCGTGGTGGAGGCGCCGCGCGGCAAGCCGCTGATCTACGAGGGCCAGACCACGCGCCAGCTGCTCGGCGGCACCTGGTACTTCCGACCCGGACGACACGCTGCCGCCGGTCGGCGACACCGAGGGCTGGTACGCGCAGGACGACCTCGTCGGCTGGAAGGCGATCCGCGTCCCGCACAACTGGAACGCGCGCGACACCGACGCTCGACAAGGCGTCGGTGGGCTGGTACCGCAAGGAGTTCACGCTCCCGAAGGTGCCCAAGGACGAGCTCAAGCGCACGTTCTGGAAGGTCCGCTTCCAGGGCGCGAACATCCGCGCCAAGGTCTGGCTCAACGGCAGGACGATCGGCGGCTACTCCGGCTACTTCCCGTTCGAGGCTCGACCTCGACGGGCTGCGCAAGGGGCGCAACACGCTCGTCGTGAAGGTCTCCTCGCTGCGCAGCAACCGCGACCTGACGCACTGGCGGCCGGCGGCGTTCAACGGGTACGGCACCGGCGGCTGGTGGAACTTCGGCGGGCTGCTGCGCGAGGTCTACGTCCGCAAGATCGACACGATCGACATCGAGGACGTGCACGTCCTGCCGCACCTGCCCAAGGTCGGCGGCCCGGCGAAGGTGGACGTGCGCGCGTACCTGCGCAACATGACGAGCAAGGCCCGCGAGGTCGACCTCGTGCTGTCGGTGGACGGCGAGCGGATCGTGGTGAAGGGCAAGCGCGTGCCGGCGGACGGCATCCGCATCCTGACGAAGACGTTCACGATCAAGCGCCCGCGCCTGTGGCAGCCGGGCAAGCCGGAGCTCTACCCGATGACGGTGTCGGTCGACGAGGACAAGGAGCGCCGCGCCGAGTACCGGCTGCGCTTCGGCGTGCGCAAGCTGGAGGTGGCGCCCGGCGGGGTGATCCTGCTCAACGGCCGCCGCCTCGACGTGCACGGCGCGAGCATCCACGAGGACGACCGCAACGAGGGCGGCGCGCTGTCGAAGCGCACACGCTCACTGCTGATCTCGCGCCTGCGCGACCTCGGCGCGACGATCACGCGCTCGCACTACCCGCTCCACCCGGCCTTCATCGAGGCCTTCGACAAGTACGGGATCCTCTACTGGGTCGACGCGCCCGTCTACCAGCTGCCCAACAGCTTCTTCGAGGAGACGGGCGTGCGCGCCGCGGCCAAGCGCGCCGTTTCGCTGACCGTGCGCAACAACATCAACCACCCGTCGATCATGACCTGGTCGCTCGCCAACGAACCGGCCGGCAACCGCTCCGAGCTGGGCATCTTCGGCCAGGGCCTGGCCCGCTTCGTCGAGGACGGCGCGCGCGAGGTGCGCGAGCTGGACGACACGCGCTTCGTCTCGATCGACCGCCAGGCGCGCTTCGGCGAGCCGTCGACCAGCTCCGTCTACCGCTCGCTCGACGTGCTCGGCATCAACGAGTACTTCGGGTGGTACGACTCCTACAAGGCGGACCTGGTGCGCCCGCCGACCACCAGCGCGGAGCTGGGCCCGTGGCTCGATCAGGTGCACACCGCCAACCCGAACCTGCCGCTGATGATCACCGAGTTCGGAGCTGAGTCCGCGCGCGACGGCCCCGCGAACCAACCGGGCAGCCGCCAGTTCCAGACGCGCTTCGTGCTCCAGCACCTGCGCATCCACGCCTCGAAGCGGTTCGTGGCGGGCTCGATCCACTGGGCGCTGCGCGACTTCCGCGTGGACCCGACCTGGACCGGCGGCGCCCCGCGCGACTGGTCCACCCCGCCCTGGAACAACAAGAGCCTGATCGAGGAGTTCGACGAGCGAAAGCCGGTCTACTTCGAGCTGCGCAAGCGCTGGCGCTAGCTACTCTCCCCGCCCTCGTGAAGCCCTCCGTCCTGCTCCTCTCGCTCGTGCTCGCGCCCGCCTTGCTGGCGGGCTGCAGCCTGGGGTCCGAGGACGCCGGCGGCGGCGACAACCTGGACGACCGCTCGGCCGCGCTGGCCTGCCTCGACGATGCCGGCGTGGAGGGCGCGCGGCTGGCCGGCCCGGAGGACGACCAGGAGATCGTCATCGGCGACAGCGCGGACGCGCCGCGCATCAAGTTCTTCCTGACGGCGGGCGAGGCCGAGGCCGAGCAGTTCCAGGGCCGCGGCGAGGGCGCCGAGCAGATCGGCGGCACGCTGCTCTACGTGGGCGACGGCAGCGACGACCTGCTCGAGCCGGTCGAGAAGTGCCTGGCCGACCTGTAGAGGCGGAGTAGGATCCGGCGCGGGATGAGGAGCTGGCGCCAGACGATGCTGCTGCCGCTGCTGGCGGCGGCTGTGCTCGTCACGGGCTGCACGCTTCCGCGGCCGCCCGGCGACTCGCCGCTGCGCTACCGCGACCAGGTGTTCAGCAACGTCGCGGTCACGAGCAACATCCAGTACGGGACGGCTCCCGACGCGCAGGGCAACCCGGTGGCGCTCAGGCTCGACCTGTACGCGCCGGTGGGCGACACGCAGACCAGCCGGCCGGCGCTCGTGTGGGTCCACGGCGGCGGCTTCAGCGGCGGCGACAAGGCCAACCCGCTGCCCGTCGACGTGGCGCAGCACGTTCGCCAAGCAGGGCTACGTCGTCGTCTCGATCAACTACCGGCTGCTCGGCTCCGGCTGCGCGGGCAACCCGGGCCAGCCGTCCTGCACGATCGCGGCGCTCGAGGCGAAGCACGACGCCCAGGCGGCGATGCGCTGGCTGCGCAGCCACGCCGGCTTCCTCGGCATCGACCCGACCCGGATCGGCATCGGCGGCGAGTCCGCCGGCGGGATCACCGCGACGCTGGTCGGGCTGCACTCCGAGGACACCGGCAGGCAGCGGCAACCCGGGCTTCCCGTCGACGGTGCGGCGGGTTCGTGTCGATCTCGGGCGGGCTGCCGAACGGGATCTTCGCGAGCGCGGGCGACGCGCTCGGCCTGTTCTTCCACGGGACCGCCGACGGCGTGGTGCCCTACCAGTGGTCGGACGCGACGACGGCCGAGATGCTCGACGCCGGCGTGCGGCGCATGGCTGCAGCACCAGGACGGCGCGGGCCACGTGCCCTACGTCCAGTACCGGACGCTCTACCTCGAGCAGACCGACTACTTCCTCTACCTGGCGCTGGACCTGGCGCACGCCGCCGGCCAGCCGACCTCGGCGGCACGCGCGTACGGACGGCAGCTGGAAGGGCTGGCCGCGAGCCCGCGGGCGAAGCGTCTGCTGAAGCAGCACCCGCAGCTGCGGCGGCTGGAGAAGCGGGCGCGGGCGCTAGCCCACTAGGTACACGCGCACGTCGTTCGCGCCGCGCTTGAACGACTCCGGCGGCACCACCACCGACACCAGCTCGCCGGCGTCGCCGACCGCCAGCGTGAACGTCTCCCCCACGCCCACGATCTTCCCGTTCACCGCCACCGCGACGTCGCGCCCGCCGTCGCCGCCGCCCTGCACCTGGCCCACCACGTGGGTCGGGATGAACGGCGAGTCCGGGTCCACGTTCTTGTAGTCCGCCCCATAGGCGAAGTCCACGTCCAGCGGCTGCAGCCCCGCCTCGGCTGGCGACTTGCCGAGCAGCTCCTGGTGGGGGCCGATCCGGTAGATGCGGTCCGGCCCGTCCGCACCGGTCCCGAACAGCGCGTGGTTGCGGTCGATGATCGCCTGGCGCTCGCGGACGAAGTCGGCCTCCGGGATGTCCAGCTCCTCGAAGCTCCCGCGCAGCAGGATCTTGCAGCGTCTGGCTGTTCTGCACCTCGTCCGAGTAGGCCGACTTGCCGTCCATCTTGACCCTCGGGTTCAGGTTCAGCACGTCGAAGATCGTCGGCAGGATGTCGATCGTCGACACCCAGGCGTCGTCGATCTTGCCGGTCTTCTGGCCGGGCGCCTTGATCAGCAGCGGCACCGGCGCGATCTCGGCGGCGTCCTGGCGCGTCAGCCGGCGCCGCTCGCGCGCCTTCGGGAAGGCCACTCCGTGGTCGGCCGCCACGACGATCAGCGACTTGTCCCACATGCCCTCGCTCTTCAGGTGCTTCCACAGGTCCTGCAGCTCGTGGTCGGCGAAGCCCGTCTGCAGGAAGTGGCGCTGCATCAGCACGTTGAGCTGGGACTGCCACTCGAAACGATTGGTTCGAGAGCCCTGGGAGCGCGTCGTTGGCCTGGCGGCGGTAGCGGCGCGCGTCGGGCAGGTACTGCCAGGGCACGTGCGGGCAGCAGCGTGTGCTTGAAGTTGAGCGACGGCCGCCGGCCGGGCTTGATGTTCTGGATCCACTCCTCGAAGCGCGCCTCGCGCCCGCCGTTGAGGTTCGCGCGCGTGTTGCGCTCGGCGCCCGTGCTGCCGAGGTCCGGGCTCTCCTCGGACGCGCCGCCGAAGTTGCCCCAGTTCTCCGACACCGAGGCCAGGTCCGCCTCCATGTCGGGCGGCGAGACCACGTGCAGCCACACCAGGCCGAGGTCCTCGCTCATCGACTTCATCCGGTTGGGGTAGGACTCGTCGAGGCGCTGGTCCTCGCACAGGTCGCGCGAGCAGACGGTCGTGGCCTCCTCCGACACGTTCAGCCGGTGCGTCTTGCCGAACAGGGAGAAGATGCTGTTCGGGTGGTCGGAGGACGTGGGCAGCTTGTCCTTCGACGGCAGGTTGCCGTCCATGATCGCCGGCTGCGCGCGCTCGGTGGAGTCGTAGACCGTGTAGGCGTTGCGGAACCAGGTGGCGGTGCGGGCCAGCTCGCCGAAGCCGGGGAAGCGCTTGGTGTCGATCCGGTCGTTCTCGCCGATCAGCGTGTTCGACGGCAGCTCGTCGAGCAGTACGACCACGATCGGGGCCTGGCTGACGCCGCCGATCGTGCGCGCCTGCGCCTCGTCGGGGAACGCGACCTTCGAGATCGGGTCGGTGAACAGGAACAGGCAGAGGAAGACGATCGGCACCGGCGACAGCACGCGCAGGAACGAGCGCACCGGCTCGGCGCGCGCGAACAGGGCCGCCACGCCCGCGCCGATCGCGAGCGACAGCACGATCAGCACGACGTCGGACGCGTCGATCGACTTCTTCAGCGCCTGCGCGGCGATCAGCGCGACCAGCCCGGCGATCACGACCAGGTGCGCGGCCGCGGCGAGCGGTCCGGCCGGCCAGCCCGATCAGCAGCTCGATCCCGAGCAGGATCGCCGGCGGCAGCACCACCAGCAGCACCGACCAGCTGATCACGTCGAAACCGGACGACCCGCGCGCCGCGAAGAACTCCGGGTTGTCCTTGAGCAGGTCGAACAGCGGCTGCGCGACGGCGAACGTCCACAGCACCGCGATCCCGAGGTAAGCCCAGAGAGCGTCCCGCCACAGCGGGGGCTCGGGCGCCGCGGGCTTGGGCGCCTCCACCGCTTCGGCGGAGGTCATCCCCGCTTCGGGCGGGCGAAGTACAGCACCCGCGTGCCCGACCCCGAGCGCTCGGTCCGCTCGACCTCGAAGGCCTCGCCCAGGGTCCGCTCGAAGTAGCCGAGCTCGTAGTCGGGGTGCAGGCCGTCGCGCTTGGGCGCCAGCAGCTTCTTGACCATCGGGTCCTCGCGCGTGGGGAACTCGATCACGAGCGCCGTGCCGAGCGAGGCCAGCCAGTCGATGAACTCCTTGACCGGCACGTTGGCGCTGATCGCGACGTGGTGCACGAGCGCGAGCGCCAGCACCAGATCTGGCTTGCCACGGTCGGGCATCGACCTGCGCTCGAGCCCGCGCCAGCCGAGCCCCGGCGACGGGTCGGCGAGGTTCATCGTGAGCGTGAGGATCTGCTCGTTGCCCTCCTGCTTGAGGTCGCGGTAGAGCAGCTCGACCGGGCCCTGGTCGGCGTCCACCGCCACGACCGTCTTGGCGCCCTCGGCGGCGATCCGCGAGTAGCGGCCGTTGTTGGCGCCGATGTCCCAGACCAGGTTCCAGGGCTGGGACGTGGCGACCTGGCGGACGAACTCGTCCTTGCGCCGAGCGTCGTCGTCGGTGTAGCTGTTGCGCTCGCCGTAGGCGGTCCAGACGCCCTGCGGCGGGTTCCACTCGAGCCGCTCGACGAGCTTGCGCATCTTGCGCACGTTGGCGACGAACAGCTCCTTCTTGAAGACGCGCTTGACCTCCTGCTTGACCTGCGCGGGCCGGTCCGCGTAGCGCGCCTCGAGCCGGGCGTGCAGGAACACGTTCGTGAACATGCCGCGGCGGAAGCGGTCGCGGAACGACATCAGGTTGCGCATCTGCAGCGGCGTGATGCCGTCGATCGAGCCGCGCAGCCAGGGATGGAAGGGAACGTCCTTCACCGCCTGCAGGAGCAGCGGGTAGAGGTAGAGCATGCAGAACTGGCGGTAGCCGACCCACGGCTCGCCCTCGCGAATGCGCTCGAAGGAGCCGACGTCGACGAAGACCGGGCGCGCGCCCTTGAACTGCACGTTGTAGGGCGTGGAGTCCTTGAGGACGAGGTCGTGGTCGAGCGAGGCGAGCAGCAGATCGAGCTGCACGAGCGCCGCGTCCTTGAGCATCGAGAACGTCCACTCGTAGGGGTACGACACGAACGGGATGCGCTCGTGGCGCAGCACCCCGGCCGGCTCGTGCACGAGCAGCGACCTGTCGATGGCGCCGTCCTCGACCAGCTCGGTGCCGACGATGCGCTCGTCGCCCAGCAGACCCGATGCCTGGAGTGCCTCGAAGTCGCTCAGGCCGTCGGGCGAGAGCGCGCGATAGACGTCCGCGCCGGCATAGAAGACTCGACTCTCCGGGTCCCGGAAGGAACCCGGCTCGATGCCGGCGGGCTGGGTGCTGGCGTCAGCGGGCGGGGTCACGGCGGGGGGCATGGTAGAGGGTGCGCCGCGCCCCATCGCCGCGGCGCCCGCCCCGTGGAGGAGTTACTCGGGCGTGCGGGCCGGCTCGGCCGGAGCCGTCTCCGGCTCGTCCTTGCGGATGCGCAGGAACTTGAGCACGCGGTTCCAGTACAGCTTGGCGGTCACGGCGACCGCTGCGACGCCACCCGCCAGGATCTGCAGGATCATGCTCCCGCTGCCGGGATCCAGGTAAGCCAAAAGGGTGGTCATCGTGTTCGGAACTCCATACAGCCGGGGTCGAGGGACGACGCAGGCTAGCAGAGGTGTTGCTAACCCGTGAACGGATCGTAGCTACCTCGTTACTACCCGGACAGCGGGGATCCTCCCACGATTCACGGGAGTGTGAATTCCCTGCAAAAGTCCTGTAAACGGACCCTCGAACGCCCTCCATTCCCGGCGGGCGATCGGGAAGGTGATTCCGTCCCTTCGGTACACCCTGAAACTGCCCACGCGGGCAAGCGTTTGACGGTGCCGCGCGCGCCCGGTCATGTACACGCGACCGACGAGCGGCTCGTGCGACGAACGGAAGATCACGCGGTAATCGGTGAGGCTCTCGGTCAGCTCCATCGGCACACCCAGCTCCCAGGCCAGGCGTGTCTGTAGGGCGCGGTTGGTGGTGGCCCAACCGAGCGCCCTGACCGCCCCGGCGCCACCCGCCGCCTGGACGGCCTGGGCGAGGTCGCGGTGGAGTTGCATGCGGATCCCCACTTCGTGGGCTTCACCCCGCAGGCGCTGCACGCGCGCGTGCGCGAAGCTCTGGCCGGCCAGAGCGATCAACGCAACGGCGGCAACCACGCCGGCCAAGCGTGCGCTGGGGGATCCGCCGGCCCGGTTCGCCAGCGCCGGCACCACCCCAGCCAGATTCGCCGCCCCCACCCCGGCCAGCACCGACAGCACCGCCAGCGCCGGCAGCACGTAGCGCGGGTTGCCGCTGAAGCCGGCCTGCGTCATCGCCACGAACAACCCCGTCTCGACCAGCGCCGCCCCCGCGAGTACCAGCACCGCCCCGCGGCGTCGCACCGCGGCCACCGCTACCGCCACGGCGGCCAGCAGCTCCAGCGGCAGCCCGCCGTGGTTGTGCACTCGCTCCAGCGCCCGCAGCCACGGATGCTCGGCCAGTGACAGGCTCCACGCCGGCTGACTGCGCGCCTGCGCGCCGCCGTCCAGTGGCATGCCCGAGCCGATCCACTCCGGCCCGACCCAGGCCAGCGGCAGCAGCACCAGCACCCCGCCCAGAAGCGGTCGCAGGCGCGGTTCGGCCCGCCACACCCACAGCCAGTAGAGGCCCAGGAACGGCACCAGCTCCGGCCGCAGCAGGCAAGCCAGCGTCGCCAGGCAGACCGCGTGGGCGCGCTGACCGTCCAGCTGCCGCTCGATCGCCCACAGCATCAGCGCCACCGCCAGCGGCGCCTCGCTCCCGTGCGCGGCGAACTGAAACCAGTCGGGCGTCAGGAACAGCGCCATCACGGCGACCAGCCCGCCCAGCACGCCGGCCGCCCCGCCCCCGCCGAGCCGGCGGGCAAGCCTGAAGGCGAACGCCAGCGCCAGCAGCGCGCCCGCGCGCGCGACGGCCATCCAGAGCGCCGGCGGCAGCCCGTGGTCCACCTCGCCGAGCGGCGCGGTGAGCGTCGTGAACGCCACCGGCAGCGGCTTCCACGAGGGCCCGCCGCTGGTGTCGAGGTGGAGATGCGCGAGCTCGCGCCCCCAGATCAGCCATGCCACCGGGTCATAGCTTGGCTCGGAGGGCAGGAGCAGCGAGGCCCCGCCCAGCGCCAGGCATGCGGCGATCAGCTTCCACATGGCCCACCGGCAGGGTAGGCCCGGTCGCACGCGACCTTGTGAACCCACCGTGAACGCTGACCCGGCCTTTACGCTACGGGACGAGCCGCATGAAGCTGATCATCCAGATCCCCTGCTTCGACGAGGAGCAGACGCTTCCCGAAACCCTCAGGGACCTCCCCAGAGAGGTTCCCGGGATCGACACCGTCGAGTGGCTCGTGATCGACGACGGCTCCACCGAC
Source organism: uncultured Thermoleophilaceae bacterium (assembly GCA_963765135.1). GTDB lineage: Bacteria > Actinomycetota > Thermoleophilia > Solirubrobacterales > Thermoleophilaceae > JACVRW01. The sequence continues at coordinate 947,787 of CAVXUX010000002.1, read as the reverse complement.
CGCACGGTGGAGGTCGCGCGCGCGGGCGGTGTGGACCACATCGTGCGGCTGACCAACAACCGCGGGCTGGCCGCCGGCTTCCAGGCGGGCCTCGACGCCTGCCTCAAGCTCGGCGCCGACGTGATCGTCAACACCGACGCCGACAACCAGTACGTCGGCGCCGACATCCCCAAGCTCGTGGCGCCGATCCTGGAAGGGACAGCCGACATGGTCGTCGGCGACCGCGAGACCGACCGGATCGAGCACTTCTCGCCGGTGAAGAGGCTGCTCCAGCGCTGGGGCAGCGCGGTCGTGCGGCGGGCGTCCGACACCAACGTGCCCGACACCACCTCCGGCTTCCGCGCCTACAACCGCGAGGCCGCGCTGCAGATCCAGGTGGTCTCCAAGTTCACCTACACGCTCGAGTCGATCATCCAGGCGGGCAAGATGCTGGTGGCGGTCGACCACGTCCCGATCCGGACCAACCCCAAGACGCGCGAGTCGCGCCTGTTCCCGTCGACGGCGGCCTACGTGCGGCGCAACGGGGTGTCGATCTTCCGCATCTACGCGCTCTACGAGCCGCTGAGACTGTTCATGGCCGCCGCCGCGCTCACGGCGCTGGTGGGCGTGGTCATCTGGGCGCGCTTCCTCTACTACTTCATCGACGGCAACGGCGGCGGGCACATCCAGTCGCTGATCCTCGGATCCACCCTGTTCATCGTCGCCGTGCAGTTCGTGGCGCTGGGCGTGCTCGGCGACATCCTCGCCGGGTCACGCGTGCTCCAGCAGCGCATCCTCGAGCGCGTGCGGCGGGTCGAGCTGCACCTGGGCGTCGCGCCCTCGCACTACGAGCCGGGCGCCAGCCCGACCGGGCAACCGCCCACCACCGGCGCCCAGGCCGGCGGCGCCACCGGCAAGACCGAGGACCGGGAAGCCGTGAAGCTGTGAGCGCCACGGCGGAGGTCCCCACCGGCAACACGTTCGACAAGTACGGATCCGCGAACCCGGTCGTCAAGCGGCTGATGGCCGGCTTCCACTCCACGCTCGACGAGCTCTGGGCCGAAGCCGCTCCGCGCTCGATACTCGACGTCGGCTGCGGCGAGGGCGTGCTGACCGCGGAGTGGGCCGAGCGCCTCGCCGATGGGCGCATCGTCGGCATCGACCTCGACGACCCGAAGCTGCGCGCCGAGTGGGAGCGCCGCCAGCGCCCCAACCTCGAGTTCCGGGTGGAGGAGGCCACCTCGCTCTCGTTCGCGAACGGCGAGTTCGACATGGCGTGCGCGATCGAGGTGCTCGAGCACGTGCCGGAGCCGGAGGCGACGCTCGCCGAGATGGCGCGCGTGGCCTCGGGCCACCTGTTGGTCAGCGTCCCGCGCGAGCCGCTCTGGCGCGGGCTGAACGTCGCGCGCGGCGCCTACCTGCGCGACCTCGGCAACACCCCCGGCCACGTGAACCACTGGTCGAAGCGAGCGTTCGTCGCGCTCCTGTCCCGGTACGGGACGGTCCAGGAGGCGCGCTCGCCCTTCCCCTGGACCATGGTGCTTGTCCACGTCTGAGAGCACCTACGGCCGGGGGGCCGCGATCCTCTCGGTTGGCATCGGCGTCACCGGCCTCGTCACCTTCGGGTACTTCGCGCTCGCCAGCCACTCGCTGACCGAGGCCGAGTACGGGCGCATCACGCTGCTGTGGTCGGCGGTGTTCATCACGGTGTCGGTGCTGTACCGGCCGGTCGAGCAGCTGCTGTCGCGCACGATCGCCGACCGCGACGCGCGCGGCGTGTCCGGCCGCGAGTACCTGCGCGTGGCCGCGACGATCCAGCTCGCGCTCGCCGTCCTGTTCGCGGTCGTGGCGCTCGCGCTGCGCGACCCGATCGAGGACGAGCTGCTGGGTGGCTCGGGCACGCTCTACACGATCCTGATCGTGGCGGTGCTCGCCTACGCGGCGAGCTACTTCGCGCGTGGGTTCCTCGCCGGACACCACCGCTTCGGCCTCTACGGCGGCCTGGTCCTGATGGAGGCCAGCTCGCGCTTCATGTTCGCCCTGGCCGTCGCCGTGAGCATCGCCGAGGGCCAGACCGCGGTGGCGCTCGGCATCGCGGCCGCGCCGATCGTGTCGCTCGCCGTGGTGCCGTGGGCGCTCGGCCGGCGGCTGCGGGCGCAGGAGCCGGTCGACACCGACGCGCTCGACGCCGCCGCCCGCGACGAGCCCTCGGCCAAGGGCGACACCGAGTTCACGCTCTCCCACGGCAGCGGCTTCGCTGTCGCCGTGCTGCTGATCATGCTCAGCGAGCAGACCTTCCTGAACGCCGGCCCGCTGCTCGTGAAGGCGAACGAGGGCGCTCGCGGCGCCGCGCTGGCCGGCTTCGCCTTCAACGTGCTGCTGATCGCGCGCGCCCCGCTCCAGCTGTTCCAGGCGGTGCAGACGTCGATCCTCCCCCACCTCACGCGACTGCGCGCGAGCGGCGAGACCGACCCGTTCCGGCGCAGCGTCAACGTCACGCTGGTGGCGATCGCGGGGTTCGCCGGCTGCGTTGCGCTGGTCATGCTCGCGATCGGCCCCTGGCTGATGGACGTGGTGTTCGGCGGCGACTTCGACTACGAGCGCCTGGGCCTCGTGCTGGTCTCGATCGGGATGGGCCTCTACCTGTCGGCCGCCACGCTCAACCAGGCCCTGCTGGCGCACGGCCGCGCCCCGCACGCGGCCGCGGCGTGGGTGAGCTGCGCGATCGCGTTCGCGCTGTTCCTGCTGATCGCCGACTTCGACGACCGCGTGCTCCAGGTCGAGATCGCCTTCCTCGGCGCCGCCGCCTGCTTGTGTGCGCTGCTTCACAGCCTCTACCGGCGTGCCTGAGATCCTTCGGGCCGCGTGAGCGAGACGCTGACCATCCCCGCTCGGTTCAACGGGCCGCCCGCCTCGGCGAACGGCGGCTATACCTGCGGGCTGGTGGCCGGCCTGGTCGGCGCCGAGGACGTGTCCGTGTCGCTGCGCCTGCCGCCCCCAATCGGCAAGCCCCTGTCGGTGCTGCGCGACGGCGACCAGGTCCAGTTGCGCGACGGCGACGCGCGCGTGGCGGAGGGCGGGCCGGCGGAGCTGCTGCTCGATGTGCCCGACCCGATCTCCCCCGAGGAGGCCGCAGCGGCCTCGGCCGCCGGGCGGGACCACTGGTGCGACCACCACCCCTTCCCCACCTGCTTCGCCTGCGGCCCGGAGCGAGACCCCGGCGACGGGCTGCGCCTCTTCCCCGGCGAGCTGCGCGACGGCATGTTCGCGACCCCCTGGACGCCAGACGAGACGCTCGACGACGGCACCGGCCACGTCCGGCCCGAGTGCGTCTGGGCGGCGCTCGACTGCCCGACCAGCGCGCCGGTGGCGAACTTCGCCAGCGGCCCGCCGATGGTGCTCGCGCGCCTGACCGCGCGGCTGGGCGCGTCCGTCGAGGTCGGCGAGCGCCACGCCATCCTCTCCTGGCCGCTCTCCGTGGACGGGCGCAAGCACGCCGGTGCCTGCGCGCTGTTCGACTCCGCCGGGCGCCTCCTGTGCGCCTCGCAGGCGCTCTGGATCGAGGTGCGGCAGGAGTAACCTGCGCGCATGGCGCTCCACTACCGGACCTGTCCCTTCTGCGAAGCCACCTGCGGACTCGAGGTGGAGACGGAGGGAGGTGAGGTCGTGTCGGTCCGTGGCGACGAGCAGGACGTGCTCAGCCACGGCTTCATCTGCCCCAAGGCGTTCGGGCTCAAGCAGCTGCACGAGGACCCTGACCGCCTGACCACGCCGCTGGTCCGCCGCGACGGCGAGCTGGTCGAGGCGAGCTGGGACGAGGCGTTCGAGGAGATCGACCGTCGCCTGTCGCCGCTGCTCGCCGAGCACGGGCGCAACGCCGTCGCCGTCTACATCGGCAACCCGAACGCGCACAACCTGTCGGCGCTCGCGTACGGGCCGGTGTGGCTGCGCGCGCTCGGCTCGCGGAACATCTACTCCGCCTCGACCGTCGACCAGATGCCCAAGCAGGTCAGCGCCGGGCTGATGTTCGGCACGATGCTGTCCGTGCCGGTTCCGGACGTGGACCGCACCGACCACCTGCTGATCCTGGGCGCCAACCCGCTGGTCTCGAACGGCAGCCTGCTGACGGCGCCCGACATGCGCGGCCGGCTGCGCCGCATCCGCGAGCGGGGCGGCAAGGTCGTGGTCGTCGATCCGCGCCGCACGCGGACAGCCGAGGAGGCCGACGAGCACCACTTCATCCGGCCGGGCACCGACGCGCTGCTGCTCGCGGGCATGGCCTGCACGCTGGTCGAGGAGGACCTGGTCGGTCCCGGCCGCCTGAACGAGCACCTCAACGGGCTCGAGCAGGTCACGGCGCTCGTGCGCGACTTCACGCCCGAGCTGGTGGCCGGCGCCTGCGGGATCGAGGCCGGCGAGATCCGGCGCATGGCGCGCGAGCTGGCGGCGGCGCCCGCCGGCGCGGTGTACGCCCGGATCGGCACCTGCACGCAGGAGTTCGGGACGCTGGCCAGCTGGCTGGTCGACGTGCTGAACGTGCTCACCGGCAACCTCGACCGCGAGGGCGGCGCGATGTTCCCGCTCGCCGCGGCCGGGCAGCGCAACTCGTCCGGAGCGTCCGGCACCGGCAAGGGCGTGCGCATCGGGCGCTGGCACAGCCGCGTGCGCGGCCTGCCCGAGACCTACGGCGAGCTGCCGGTCGCGGTCCTTGCCGAGGAGATCGAGACGCCCGGCGAGGGCCAGGTGCGTGCGCTCGTCACGGTCGCCGGCAACCCGGTCGTGTCCACGCCCAACTCCGAGCGGCTCGAGAGCGCGATCGAGGGCCTCGACTTCATGCTGGCCGTCGACATCTACGTGAACGAGACCACGCGCCACGCCGACGTGGTGCTGCCGGCGCCCGAGCCGCTCGAGAAGTCGCACTTCGACCTGGCGCTCTACCAGCTGGCCGTGCGCAACGTGGCGAACTACTCGCCACCCGTGTTCGAGGCCTCGGGGCCCGCGGAGTGGGAGATCTTCATCAGGCTGGCGGGCGTGCTCGCCGGGACAGGGCCCGAACGCCGACGGCGCGGCGCTCGACGACCTGGTCATCTCCACGCTCGTGCAGCGCGAGGTCGGCGACGCCGGCTCGCGGGTCGCCGGCCGTGACCCCACCGAGCTGATCGAGGGGCTCGAGCCGCGCCGCGGACCCGAGCGGGTGCTCGACTTCATGCTGCGCGTGGGCCCGTACGGCGACGGCTTCGGCGCGGAGCCCGACGGCCTGACGCTGGACGTGCTCGAGCGCAGCCCGCATGGCGTGGACCTCGGCCCCCACCGCGAGCGCGTGCCCGAGGTGCTGCGCACGCCGTCCGGGCGAATCGAGCTGGCGCCCGAGGCGATCGTGGCCGACGTTGAGCGCCTCCAGGGAGCGCTCGCGCGCGAGCTGAACGGCGGCTTGGTGCTGATCGGCCGGCGCCAGCTGCGCTCGAACAACTCGTGGATGCACAACCTGCCGGCGCTCGTGAAGGGCAAGGACCGCTGCACGCTGCACATCCACCCCGACGACGCCGTCCGGCTCGGGCTGGAGGACGGCGGCCGCGCGGTGGTGAAGTCGGCGACGGGTCAGATCGAGGCGCCGGTCGAGGTGATCGACGGGATCATGCCGGGGGTCGTCTCGATCCCGCACGGCTGGGGCCACGACGCGCCGGGCGTGAAGATGAGCGTGGCGAGCGACCACGCCGGCGTGAACAGCAACGTGCTGGCCGACGAGTCGCAGATCGACCCGCTGTCCGGCAACGCGGTGCTGAACGGCATCCCGGTCGAGGTGCGGGCGGCCGTGCCCGAAGCCGTGCCCGCCTAGATCGGCGACAGCATCGAGCCGCCGCAGTTCCTACAGGTGACGTTCGCCGTGTCTGACATCCGGGCGATCGTCGAGTGCGCCCCGCAGTTGGGGCACTCCGAGCGCAGCTCGAAGCGGCGCAGGCAGTAGACGCAGCGGTAGCGCCCGGCAAGGTTCGTCCCGCGCAGCCACGGCTCCCCGCAGGATGGGCATTCGGGCCCTAGGTTGGTCTTCTCCTCGCTTCCCAAGGGCAAGGGCGTACGGTACCCGGTCACGCCCGCGGCACGCACGACTCAACCGCGCCCGCGCAACCAGGCGGCCGCCTCCATGGGGCGTTTCCCGGCCGGCTGTACCTCGATCAGCTCGAGCGCGCCCTGGGCCGCCCCGTACAGGAGCGTGTCGTCGCGGGCGACGAGCTGGCCGGGCTCCACGTCGTCGACACCGGCGGCCAGGGCCGCGCTGCGGACGCCGAGCCGCTCGCCGTCGTCGGGCTCCACGTAGGCGCCGATATGCGGCGTCAGCGCGCGCACGCGCCGCTCGAGCTCGTCGGCGGGCCGCGCGGGATCGAGCCAGCGATCCTCCGCCTCGACCTTCGCCGCGTAGGTGACCCCCTGGTCGCCCTGGTCGCGGAAGGCCGGCTCGGTGTCGAGCGTTTCCACGAGCAGCTCGCCCCCGAGCGCCGCCAGCCGCTCGGCGAGGCTGCCGTAGTTGTCGTCGGGCTCGATCGACTCGGCGCGCTGGAGGCAGATCGGGCCGGCGTCCAGTTCCGCGGTCGGGCGCATGATCGTGACGCCGGTCTCCTCGTCGCCGGCCTCGATCGCCCGCTCGATCGGCGCCGCCCCGCGCCAGCGCGGCAGCAGCGAGGGATGCACGTTGAGCAGCTCGTAGGCCGACAGCAGCGGTTCCTTGACCAGGGCGCCGTAGGCGCAGATCGCGACCGCCTCGGGCTCGGCCGCGGCGATCGCCGCGCCGGCCTCATCCCCGTTGACGTCCTCGGGCTGGATCGTCTCGATGCCGAGCAGGGCCGCGCGCTCGGCCACCGGCGGCGACTGCAGCTTGCGCCCGCGCCCGCGCGGGCGGTCGGGCCGCGTGACCACGAGCACCGGCCGGTGCGGGGTCGCGGCCAGGCGCTCGAGCACCTCGACGGCGAAGTCGGAGGTGCCCAGGTAGACGGTGCGCATGGCCGCGAGCCTAGTCGCCTGCTTTTCCCGTTTCCCGCCGTTCGGCACCGGGCAACGGCTTGCCAGGGATCAACGAGGGGAGAGACGCGTGTACACCCAGGAATTCGATCCGGTATCGAACTCGCTCGGGCTCAGCTCCATCTTCGCGGTGCTGCCCATCTTGGCGCTGTTCATCCTGCTGGGCGGCCTGCGCCTGGCGGCGCAGTGGGCGGCCTTGGTCGCGCTCGGTATCGCGATGCTCGTGGCGATGATCGTCTACGGCATGCCGGTCGACCAGACCGCGCTGTCGGCGAGCGAGGGAGCGGCCTTCGGCTTGTTCCCGATCATGTGGATCGTCGTAGCCGCGATCTGGATCTACAACATGACCGTCGAGACCGGTCACTTCGCGGTGCTGCGACGGTCGTTCGGCGCGATCTCCAACGACCAGCGCGTGCAGGCGGTCATCGTCGCCTTCTGCTTCGGCGCCCTGCTCGAGGCCCTCGCCGGCTTCGGCACGCCGGTCGCGATCACCGCGGTGATGCTGATCGCGCTCGGCTTCAAGCCGATCAAGGCAGCCGCCGTCGCGCTCGTGGCCAACACCGCTCCGGTCGCCTTCGGCGCGATCGCGATCCCGATCGTCACGCTTTCCGAGATCACGGGGCTCCCCAAGGAGGATCTCGGCGCGATGGTCGGCCGCCAGACCCCCTTCCTCGCCCTGATGGTCCCGCTGATCCTGATCGGCATGGTCGACGGCGCCCGCGGCATCCGCCAGACGTGGCCGGTGGCCGCGGTCGGCGGCCTGGTCTTCGCGATCGGCCAGTTCGCATGCTCGAACTACATCTCGGTGGAGCTGACCGACATCGTCGCCTCGCTGGCCTCCACGGCCTCGATCGTGCTGCTGCTGCGCGTCTGGCAACCGGGCGAGCCGTTGCTCGCCGAAGAGGCCGCCGGAGGCTTCAACCGCCCGGCGGTCGCGGGATCGTCGACACACGCCCCGGCCATGGAGGCCGAGGTGCGCCGGCGCGACGACAACGTCAAGGACCCGCCCGGCGACGTCCTGCGCGCGTACTCGCCCTACCTGGTGATCATCGCGGTCTTCTCGATCGTGCAGATCCCGGCGATCAAGGACGCGCTGGCCGAGAAGCCGTGGACGACGACGTTCCAGTGGCCCGGCCTCGACGTCGTGACCCCCGAGGGCGAGGCGCTGTCGTCGCTCACCTACAACGTCAACTGGCTGCCCGCGGCCGGCACGCTGCTGCTGATCTCGGGCCTGATCACGATGGCGATCCTGCGGGTCACGCCCGGGCGTGCGCTGAAGGTCGCGGGCGCCTCGGTGGACCAGCTCAAGTGGGCCATCCTCACCGTTGCCGCGGTGCTGGCGCTGGCGTACGTGATGAACCAGTCAGGCCAGACGATCACGCTCGGCCTGTGGGCGGCGGGCGCCGGCGACTTCTTCGCGTTCCTGTCGTCGCTGATCGGCTGGATGGGCGTGGCGGTCACCGGCTCGGACACCTCGTCGAACGCCCTGTTCGGCGCGCTTCAGGTGACGGCGGCGAACGACGCGGGCATGTCCCCCACGCTGCTCGCCGCGGCGAACAGCTCCGGCGGCGTGCTCGGCAAGATGATCTCGCCGCAGAACCTCGCCATCGGCGCGGCGGCGGTCGGCATGGCGGGGCAGGAGGGCGATCTGTTCCGTAAGGTGCTCAAGTGGAGCATCCTGCTCGTCCTGGTCATGTGCGTGCTCGTCTATCTGCAATCGACAGCGGTGCTGGATTGGATGGTGGTGAAGTAGAGCTGCTGGCGGAGCTGAGTGCGGCGGTCGGCGCCGAGCACGTCGTCACGCACGAGCACCAGCTCCGCACGTACGAGTCGGACGGGCTGCTCCAGTACGCGGTCACGCCGCGGGCGGTGGTGCTGCCCGGTTCGGCCGAGGAGGTGCAGGCCGTAGTGCGCGCCTGCCACCGCGCCGGCGTGCCGTGGGTGGCGCGCGGCGCGGGATCGGGGCTGTCGGGCGGCGCCACGCCGGTGTCCGAGGGCGTGCTCATCGCGCTGAGCCGGATGCGCAGCATCATCGAGGTCGATCTGGCCAACCAGCGCGTGGTGGTGGAGCCGGGCGTGACCAACATCGCCGTCTCACAGGCGGTCGGCCCGGACCATTTCTACCCGCCCGATCCGTCGTCGCAGATCGTGTGCACGATCGGCGGCAACGTGGCCGAGAACTCCGGCGGCGCCCACTGCTTCAAGTACGGCTTCACCACGAACTACGTGACCGGGCTCGAACTGGTGCTGCCCGACGGCGAGCTGGTCCAGCTGGGCGGCAAGGAGATCGACCACCCGGGACCGGACCTGCTGGGCGCGTTCGTCGGCTCCGAGGGCACGCTCGGCGTGGCCACCAAGATCTGGCTGCGGATCGTGCCCAAGCCGGAGGCGGTGCGCACGCTGGTGGCGTTCTTCGGCTCCCCGATCCAGGCCGGCGAGGTGGTCTCCGAGATCGTCTCCGGCGGGATCGTGCCCGGGGCGATCGAGATGATGGACAACCTCTCGATCAAGGCCGCGGAGGGCTACACGAACGCCGGCTATCCGACCGACGCGGGCGCCGCGCTGGTCGTGGAGCTGGACGGCTCGGACGCCGAGTGCGAGACGCGCTTCGAGGAGGTCGTGGGGATCTGCGAGCGCGCCGGCGCCGACTCGATCCGCGTGGCCGCCGACGAGGCCGAGCGCGAGCTGATCTGGCGCGCCCGCAAGGCGGCCTTCGCGGCGATGGGCCGGATCGCCCCCAACTACTACGTGCAGGACAGCGTGATCCCGCGCACCCGCCTGGCCGAGGTGCTGGGGCGCATCGAGGAGCTGGGCCGCGAGTACGACCTCAAGATCGCGAACGTGTTCCACGCCGGCGACGGCAACCTGCACCCGCTCGTCTGCTACGACGGCTCGGTCCCCGGCGAGGCCGAGCGCGCCGAGGAGTGCGCCGGGCTGATCGTGAAGGCGTGCGTGGACGCCGGCGGTTCGATCACGGGCGAGCACGGCGTGGGCGTGGACAAGAAGCGCTACATGCCGGAGATGTTCAGCGACGCGGACCTCGGCGCGTTCCAGCGCCTGCGCTGCGCGTTCGATCCCGACCAGCGCGCCAATCCCGGCAAGGTGATGCCGACCCCGCGCCTGTGCGGCGAGGTGCCCGGCCCGTACCGCCAGCACCCGCTGGAGCAAGCCGGCCTGGCGGAGCGCTTCTGATGGCGACCGCCGGCGCCAGGCGCAGCGCACCAGCGGCGGCCGCCGAGCTGGCGGCCGAGCTCGCCGCGGCCGACGGCACGGTGCGCGTGCTCGGCGCCGGGACGAAGCTGCGCTGGGCCCCCGACGCCTCGCCCGAGCTCGAGCTGTCGACCGCCGGGCTCGACCGCATCGTCGAGCACAACGCGGGCGACCTGACCGCCGTCCTCGAGGCGGGCGTGCCGCTCGCGCGTGCCCAGGAGACGTTCCGCGAGGCCGGCCAGATGCTGGCGCTCGACCCGCCCGACGCCGGCGGCGCGACGATCGGCGGGATCGTCGCCGCCAACGACTCCGGCCCGCTGCGCACCCGCTACGGCGGCGCGCGCGACCTCGTGGTGGGCATGCGCGTGGCGCTCGCCGACGGCACCGTGGCCAAGAGCGGCGGCAAGGTGATCAAGAACGTCGCCGGCTATGACCTGGCCAAGCTGTTCACCGGCTCCTACGGGACGCTCGGGGCGATCCTCGAGGTGTCGGTGCGCCTGCACCCGCTGCCGCCGGCGACCGCCACGGCGGTCGGTCACACGCGCAGCCCGCACCTGCTCGCGGGCGGCGCGGCCGCGCTCTCGCACGCGCGGCTGGAGCAGATGGGTCTGGACGTGCGCTGGGGCGCCGGGGCCGGGATGGTGCTGGGGCGCTTCGGCGGCGTGGCGGCGCACGCCGCAGGCTGAGAGCGCCGAGCGGCTGCTTGGCGAGGCCGGCCTGGAGGCCGAGCTGGTGACCGACGACGAGCCGCTCTGGCAGGCCCAGCGCGAGAGCCAGCGCTCGCCCGAGGGCCTGGTGGTGCGCGTGTCGGGCGTGCAGACCGACCTCGAGCAGCTCGCCGGCGTCGCCGAGCGCCACGGCGCCGTGCTGGTCGGGCGTGCCGGGCTGGGGCTGTTCTGGCTGCGTTTGGACGAGGGCGACCCCGGCGCGTTGCTCAGCGAGCTCCAGGGGCACGTGAGCGTCACGCTCGATCGGCCGGCGGGGATGGCGCGCGGCAGCCGGCCGCCGTCCAACGCCCTGCTCGACCGCCTCAAGGAGCGCTTCGACCCCGCCGGCAAGCTCGTCTGATGGCGTCCTGGGACGACAAGCGCGCTCCGCAGCTCGACCTGATCGACGACTGCGTGCACTGCGGCTTCTGCCTGCCCACCTGCCCCACCTACGTGCTCTGGGGCGAGGAGATGGATTCGCCGCGCGGGCGGATCGTGTTGATGAAGCAGGGGCACGAGGAGATCTCGGCGCCGCTCGTGCGGCCACCTCGACAACTGCCTCGGCTGCATGGCGTGCGTGACGGCCTGCCCGTCCGGCGTGCAGTACGACAAGCTGCTCGAGGACGCCCGCGCCCAGGTCGAGCGCAACTTCGAGCGCCCACCCGCCGACCGCGGCCACCGCCGGCTGGTGTTCGAGCTGTTCACGCGGCCCGGGAGGCTGCGGGTGATCGCCCCTGCCGCGGCGCTGGCGCACCTGCTGCGCTTGCCTCGGCTCGCGCGCCATCCACGCGCCCAGCGACTCGCTCCCCGGCTCGCCGCCATCACGGCGATGACGCCTCAGGCCTCGGTGCGCCGTGCGCTCGGCCGTCTGCCCACGCGCTTCGAGGCGCAGGGCGAGAAGCGCGGCGAGGTCGCGCTGCTCCAGGGCTGCGTGCAGCGCGTGTTCTTCGGCCACGTCAACCGCGACACGGCGCGCGTGCTCGCGGCGGAGGGCTTCGAGGTGCACGTGCCGCGGCTGCCGCGCTGCTGCGGCGCCCTGCCGCTGCACGCCGGCGCCGACCCGCAGGCACGCGCGCTTGCCAAGGCGACGATCGAGGCGCTCGAGCGCTACGAGACGGTGATCGTGAACGCGGCCGGGTGCGGCTCGGCGATGAAGGACTACGGGCACGTGCTGCGCGACGAGCCCGACTGGGCCGAGCGCGCGCAGCGCTTCGCCGACAAGGTGCGCGACGCCAACGAGTTCCTCGCCGCGGCCGGCCCGCGGGCGGAGCGCCGCCCGGTGCCGATGAAGGTCGCCTACCACGACGCCTGCCACCTGGCCCACGCCCAGGGCGTGCGCGACCAGCCCCGCGAGCTGCTGCGCGCGATCCCCGAGCTCGAGCTGGTGGAGCCGCGCGAGTGGGAGATCTGCTGTGGCTCCGCCGGGATCTACAACCTGGTCAAGCCGGAGCCGGCCGCGGAGCTGGGCGAGCGCAAGGCACGCAACCTGCTCGACACGGGAGCCGAGGCGGTGACCGCGGCCAACCCTGGCTGCGCGCTGCAGATCACGGCCCACACCGAGCGGCTGGGCAAGGCCCTGCCGGTGCTGCACCCGATGGAGCTGCTGGCCCGCTCGATCGCGTAAGGCAGAATCCCCTCATGCCCGCCGCCGCTCAGCTCCGCACCGCCCTCGAAGCCCGCGACCTCGACGCCGCCGTGGCTCTGCTTGCCCCCGACGTCGTCTTTCGCAGCCCGATCGTCCACAAGCCCTACCACGGCCCCGAGGCCGTGCGGGTGCTGCTCGAGGGCGTCATGGCGATCTTCGAGGACTTCCGCTACGAGCGCGTCATCGGCGCTCCGGACGCCGCCGACCACGCGCTCGTGTTCGCCACCCGCGTCGGCGACCGCGACATCGAGGGCTGCGACTTCCTGCACGAGAACTCCGACGGCCTGATCGACGAGTTCGTCGTCATGGTCCGCCCGCTCAGCGGCGCGCTCGCGCTCGCCGACGCGATGCGCGCCCACTTCGAGGGCGCGGTCCCGGCGCCCTAGGGCAGCGGCCAGTCGTGCACCGGCTCGTTCGCGTGCATGTGCTCGCGGTACAGCACGGTCATCTGGCGCAGCGCCTCGAGGCGGTCACCGGTGTCGAGCCGGTGGAACGCGGCTGACTGCCAGGCCGCGCCGTTGCGCATCGTCACGCAGCGCCGCTCGATCACCCCCAGCAGCCGGTCGCGGTCGGCGGCGGCGATTCCCGCCCGCGCGAGCCCCTCGTCGGCCGCCGGCAGCAGCCGGCGCAGCACCAGCTCGCTGGCCGGCACCTCGCCGATCCCCGGCCAGTACAGCTGCGCCTCGATCCCGTCGCGCGCCGCCGCGTGGAAGTTCTCCTCGGCGGCCGAGAACGACATGCGCGACCAGAGCGGCTGCTCCTCGGCCACCAGCGTTCGCACCAGGCCGTAGTAGAAGGCCGCGTTGGCGCAGATGTCGACCACCGTCGGCCCCGAGGGCAGCAGCCGGTTCTCCACGCGCAGGTGCGGCTGCCCGCCCGACACGTCGTAGATCGGCCGGTTCCAGCGGTAGATCGTGCCGTTGTGCAGCTGCAGCTCGGCCAGGTTGGGTGTCTCCCCGCGGTCGAGCATCTCGGCCGGGTCCTCGGCCTCGCACACAGGCAGCAGCGCCGGGAAGTAGCGCACGTTCTCCTCGAACAGGTCGAAGATCGACGTGATCCAGCGCTCGCCGAACCAGACCCGCGGCCGCACGCCCTGCGCCTTCAGCTCCTCGGGTCGGGTGTCGGTCGCCTGCTCGAACAGCGCGATGCGGGTCTCGCGCCAGAGCTCCTTGCCGAAGAAGAACGGCGAGTTCGCCGCCACCGCCACCTGCGCCCCGGCGATCGCCTGGGCCGCGTTCCAGAAGCCCGCGAACGCCTCCGGCTCGACCAGCTGGTGCAGCTGCACGCTCGTGCAGGCGGCCTCGGGGGCGATCGTGTCGGCGAACGTGGCGAGCCGCTCGACCCCGCCGATCGAGATCTCCAGGTCCTCGCCGCGCGCCGCGAAGATCTGTTCGTTGAGCAGCTCGTAGCGCGGGTTGTCGCTGAAGCTGTCGCGGGTCAGGTGCTCCTCGGTGACCGTCGGCAGGATCCCGATCACCATCATGTGCGCGCCGACCGTCCGCGCCTGCTCCTCGGCGTGGTTGAGGTCGCGCCGCATCGTGTCCTCGAGCTCGCCGAACACGCTGCCCTCCAGGAACCGCGGCGGCACGTTGATCTCGAGGTTGAAGCGCCCCAGCTCGGTCTGGAAGTCGGGATCCGCGATCGCCTCCAGCGCCTGGGCGTTCAACATGGCCGGATCGCCGCGCTCGTCGGTCAGGTTGAGCTCGATCTCGAGGCCAACCGACCGCCGTTCCTCCTCGAAGCGGGCCTCGCGCAGCATCCGGGCGAACACGTCGAGGCACGCCCGCACCTTCTGTCGGTAGCGCTGCCGGTCCTCGCGCGAGAAGACCGCACCGGAGACATCCCGTCCCACGGGCTGACTCTATCCTCGACCGTTCATGTCGACTCAATACATCTTCACGATGTACAAGCTGGCCCGTGTCCACCCGCCCGACAAGCGGGTGCTCGAGGACATCTCGCTGTCGTTCCTGCCCGGCGCGAAGATCGGCGTGCTCGGCGCCAACGGCGCCGGGAAGTCGACGTTGCTGCGCATCATGGCCGGCCAGGACACCGACTACCGCGGCGAGGCCCAGCTGGCCCCCGGCGCCACCGTCGGACTGCTCGAGCAGGAGCCCCAGCTCGACCCCGCCAAGGACGTGCGCGGCAACGTCGAGGACGGCGTCGGGGAGCTGCGCGACATGCTCGACCGCTTCAACGAGCTGGCCGCCAACTACTCCGAGGACACCGCCGACGAGTTCGCCCGCCTGCAGGACCGCATCGAGGCCGCCGACGCCTGGCAGCTCGACACCACGGTCGAGATCGCCATGGACGCGCTGCGCCTGCCGCCGGGCGACGCCGACGTGACCACGCTCTCGGGCGGCGAGCGCCGCCGGGTCGCGCTCTGCCGGCTGCTGCTGACCGCGCCGGACCTGCTGCTGCTCGACGAGCCGACCAACCACCTCGACGCCGAGTCGGTCGCCTGGCTCGAGAAGCACCTGGAGGACTACAAGGGCACCGTCGTCGCGGTCACGCACGACCGCTACTTCCTCGACAACGTGGCTGGCTGGATCCTCGAGCTGGACCGCGGCCGCGGCATTCCGTTCAAGGGCAACTATTCGGCCTGGCTCGAGCAGAAGCAGGCGCGCCTCGCCCAGGAGGACAGGCAGGAGACGGCACGGCGGCGCACGATCGCGCGCGAGCTGGAGTGGGTGCGCGAGTCGCCCCGCGCGCGGCGCACCAAGTCGCGCGCCCGGCTCAACCGCTACGAGGCCCTGCTCGCCGAGGAGTCGGCGGTGAAGCTCGACCAGGTGCAGATCCACATCCCCGCCGGCCCGCGGCTGGGCGACCTGGTGCTCGAGGCGGACGACGTGCGCAAGGGCTACGGCGAGCGCCTGCTGATCGAGGACCTCTCGTTCTCGCTGCCGCCGGCCGGCATCGTCGGCGTGATCGGCGCCAACGGGGCCGGCAAGACCACGCTGTTCCGGATGATCGTCGGCGAGGAGGAGCCGGACTCCGGCGCGCTGCGCCTGGGCGAGACGGTCGAGCTCGCCTACGTCGACCAGGACCGCGACGTGCTCGACGCCGACAAGACCGTCTGGGAGGAGATCTCGGACGGCTACGACCAGATCAAGGTCGGCGGACGCGAGATGAACTCGCGCGCCTACGCGGCCGGCTTCAACTTCCGCGGCTCGGACCAGCAGCGCAAGGTCGGCGCGCTGTCCGGCGGCGAGCGCAACCGCGTGCACCTGGCGAAGCTGCTGCGCCGGGGCGGCAACCTGCTGCTGCTCGACGAGCCGACCAACGACCTCGACGTCGACACGCTGCGCGCGCTCGAGGAGGCGCTGCTCTCGTTCGCGGGCTGCGCGGTGATCATCTCGCACGACCGCTGGTTCCTCGATCGAGTGGCCACGCACGTGCTCGCCTTCGAGGGCGACTCCCAGGTTGTCTGGTTCGAGGGCAACTTCGAGGCGTACGAAGAGCATCGCCGGGGAAGGTTGGGCGCTGAGGCCGATCGGCCCCACCGGATCACCTACAAGAAGCTCACGAGGGCGTGATGATCGAAATCAGGGCAAACGTCGAGCAGCGTTACGACGAGGTGCTCACCGACGACGGGCTGGCCCTGGTCGGGCAGCTGCACGAGCAGCTCGACGGCCGGCGCAAGGAGCTGCTCGCCGCGCGGGGAGCGCGGCAGGCCGAGCTGGACGCGGGCGGCACGCTCGAGCTGAGGAGCGCCCCGGAGGACTTCGCGGTCGGACCCGTGCCCGACGCGCTGCAGGACCGGCGCGTGGAGATCACCGGCCCGACCACGCGCAAGATGGTCATCAACGCGCTCAACTCGGGCGCGCGCGGGTTCATGGCGGACTTCGAGGACTCGAACTCCCCCACCTGGGCCAACATGGTCGGCGGCCAGGTGAACCTCGCCGACGCCGCGCGCGGCTCGATGGAGCACGAAGAGGGCGGCAAGCAGTACCGGCTCGAAGAGGAGCACGCTGTCCTGCTGGTGCGCCCGCGCGGGCTGCACCTGCCCGAGCGCCACCTGCAGGTGAACGGCGACCCGGTGGCCGGCGCGTTCATGGACTTCGGGCTGTTCGTGCACCGCAACGCCGAGGTGCTGCTCGAGCGCGGCGCCGGGCCCTACTTCTACATCCCCAAGCTGGAGTCGGCCGCCGAGGCCGCGCTCTGGCGCGACGCCTTCCTGATCGCCGAGCACGCGCTCGGGCTGGACCGCGGCACGATCAAGGCCACCGTGCTGATCGAGACCGTGCCCGCGGCCTTCGAGATGGACGCGATCCTGTACGAGCTGCGCGACCACTGCGCGGGGCTCAACGCCGGCCGCTGGGACTACATCTTCTCGGTGATCAAGCGCTTCAGGTCGCGGCCCGAGTTCGTGCTGCCCGACCGCTCCGAGGTCACCATGACCGTGCCGTTCATGCACGCCTACTCGGAGCTGCTCGTCCGCACCTGCCACGCGCGCGGGGCGCACGCGATGGGTGGCATGTCGGCGGTGATCCCGTCGCGTACCGACGAGGAGGCCAACCGCAAGGCGTTCGAGGCCGTGCGGGCGGACAAGGAGCGCGAGGCGGGCGCCGGGTTCGACGGCACCTGGGTGGCGCACCCCGACTCGGTGCCGGTGGCGATGGAGGCGTTCGACGAGGTCTTGGGCGAGCGGCCCAACCAGGTCGACAAGCTGCGCGACGACGTGCAGGTCGGCGCCCGCGAGCTGCTGTCGGTCGCCCAGACGCCGGGCGAGGTCACCGAACAGGGGCTGCGTTTGAACGTGAACGTGGGCATCCAGTACATCTCGTCGTGGCTGCGCGGGAACGGCGCGGCCGGGATCTACGGGCTGATGGAGGACGCGGCGACGGCGGAGATCTCCCGCGCCCAGGTCTGGCAGTGGATCCACCACGGCGAGGTGCTCGACGACGGCCGGCCGATTACGCCCGACCTGGTGCGCCAGCTGGCCACCGAGGAGCTGGAGAAGATCCGCGGCGAGATCGGCGACGACGAGTGGTTCGAGACCCAGGGCCGGCCCGACCTGTCGCGCTCGCTGTTCGAACGGCTGGCGCTCAGCGGCGACGAGTTCGTGGAGTTCCTGACGCTGCCGGCGTACGACGAGCTGCTCAAGCTCGAGCGGTAGCCGCGTCCCTCAGGTACTGGTGCACGAAGGCGATGGCCATGCTGCCCTCGCCGACCGCTGCCGCCACGCGCTTCACCGGTCCGAAGCGCACATCACCGCACGCGAAGATGCCAGGCACGCTCGTCTCCAGCAGATAGGGGTCGCGGTCGAGCTCCCAGCGTCCCGTCTCGCGCATGTCCGAGCCGGTTAGCACGAAACCGCGGGGGTCGAGCTCGATCTCGGGCGGCAGCCAGCCCGTTTCGGCGTCGGCGCCGATGAAGATGAACAGCCCGCCCGACTCGAGCCGGGTCGTCTCCGCGCCGCGGACCTCGATTGCCTCCAGCGAGCTCTCGCCGTGCACAGCCGCGACCTCGACCCCGAACATGGTTCGGATGTTCGAGCGCGTGGCCAGCTGGTCGATCAGATAGCGCGACATGCTCTTCTCGAGCCGCTCGCCGCGGCAGAGGATCGTCACGCTGCGCGCGTGGGTCGAGAAGAACAGCGCCGCCTGTCCCGCCGAGTTGCCCGCTCCGACGATGTGGACATCCAAGCCGTGGGTGTTGGGCGCCTCGCTGCGGGCGGCGCCGTACGAGATGCCCTTACCGGCCAGGCGGTCGAAGCCCTCGATCGACAGCTGGCGCCACGAGACCCCGCACGCCAGGATGATCGTGCGCGCCCGCAGGACGTCCCCGCCGTCGAGGTGCAGCTGACGCGTGGAGGCGTCTATGCGTGAGATCGCCCGGGTCACGAGGATCTCGGCGCCCAGCCTGCGCCCCTGCTGCAGCGCACGGCTCGCCAGCTCGTCGCCGGAGACGCCCGACGGGAAGCCGAGGTAGTTCTCGATCCGCGCGGACGTGCCGGCCTGGCCGCCGGGCGCCTCGCGCTCGACCACGATCGTGCTGAGCCCCTCCGAGGCTCCGTAGACGGCCGCCGCCAGACCGGCCGGGCCGGCGCCGACGATGACCGTGTCGTACTCGGCCGCAGCGGGTTCGGTGCCGAGGTCGAGCAGCTCAGCCACTCGGCGCGGCTGCGGCCGGACGACGGTCTTGCCGCCGACGACCTGGATCGCGGGCCAGTCGGACTCGGGCGGCAGCGGGCCGCCCCATGAGTCCGCCGCGTCCGCGGCGTCGGGCGTGAGCCACTTGAACGTGACCTGGTTGCGATCGAGGAAGCGCCGCAGCTCGGCACAGGACGCATCCCAGCGGTTGCCGACCACGAGCGCTCGCGGCGGCGGCGGGTCTGCGGCGATGCCCTGCAGCCCGCGCGTGCCGCCCATCCGGTGAGCCGCGAGCCTGCCGACCTCCTTGGCCACGTCCGGCGCGACCGCCGCCAGGGCGTGGTAGTCGGGCACGTCGATGCGCATCACGCGCGATGGCACGGCTGCGCGAAACCCGACCGGGAACACGGTCCCGAGCGACATCGGGACCTCCCCGAAGATCTCGCCGGGGTGGCGCTCGCCGAGCTTGCGCTCGATCCCGTCGACCAGCCTGGTCGGCTCGATGCGGCCCTCGAGCACCGCGAACAGCGCGCGCTCGGCGCTTTCGTGGGCGGCGTACTCCCCGGCCACGAGGCTGACGTCGGCGGCCACCCGGGACAGCCGCTCGCGCTGCGCCGTGTCGAGCGACGCGAAGAGCGCTATACCGGCGATCTCCTCGGCCGTGACCATGGGTGCCGGCTGAGCTGGCTAAGCCGCTTCGTCGCGGCGCTGCTCGGCTTCGCGCAGCTCGCGCAGCGCGCGCTTGCGCTCGTCGCGGCTCGTGCGCTCGAGGATCAGCACGCCGTCGAGGTGGTCGATCTCGTGCTGGATCACGCGGGCCTCGAGGCCGGATGCTTCGACGACACGCTCCTCGCCCTCCTCGTCGAGCCCGCGCACGCGGACGTAGACGGGGCGATCGACGTCGACGAGGACTCCGGGGATCGACAGGCAGCCCTCCTCGCCCAGCTCGACCTCGCCGCTCGCCCACTCGAGCTCCGGGTTGGCGAGCACGGTGATCGGGGCGTCGGGGCCGACCCGGTAGACGAGCAGGCGCTGCGAGATCCCCAGCTGCGGCGCCGCGAGCCCGACGCCGAGGGCGTCGTGCATGATGCCCGCCATCCGGCTGACCTGGCGGCGCAGCGAGTCGTCGAAGCGGTCGACGGGCGTGGCGCGCGACTTCAGCACCGGGTCGCCCAGGCGGCGGATGAACGACATCGCAGCCACCCGGCGCGCCTCGACCTCGGGGTCGAGCGGAGGCGCTTCCTCCGGCTCGACGGCCTCGACCTCGACGGCCTCGACTTCGGCTGGCTCGTGCTCCGCCTGGGGCATGAAAACGAGTCTAGCTGCGGAGCTACTGCGGGTCCACGTCCACCGCGAACGCGGCCGGTCCGTGCCTGCGGTCGGCCGCCACCGCCTCCACGGCCGCGCGAACGGCGACGATCGCGGGCGCCCGCTCGCGTGAGCGCACGACCAGCTGCGCGCGGTGGCGCGCCTGCCGGCGAAACAGCGGGGCCGGCCCCAGCACCGGCACACCGGCGGCCTCGACCAGCTCCCGGACGGCCGTGGCCGCCTCGTGCTCGGGGCCGGACTCGGTCGAGGAGCAGACCACCCGGATCAGGTGCCCGTAGGGCGGGTAGGCGAAGGCCTCGCGACGCGGCAGCTCGTCCGCCAGGAAGCCGCTGGCGTCGTGCCCAGCGGCGTGGCAGAGCGCGCGCGCCTGCGGCTCGAGCGCCTGCACGACCACCCGCCCGCCCCGCTCGCCGCGGCCGCTGCGTCCCGCCAGCTGCGCGACCAGCGCGAACGTGCGCTCCTCGGCGCGGAAGTCGGGGAAGCGCAGCGTCGCGTCGGCGTCGAGCACGACGCCGAGCGTGACGTCCGGGAAGTCGTGCCCCTTGGCGACCATCTGGGTGCCGACCAGCACCCCCGCCTCGGCCGCCTCGAACGCGCGCAGCACCCCGGCGATGCCCGAGCTGGCGGCGACGTCCGAGTCGAGCCGGAACACCGGCAGCGGCGCGACCACCTGCTCCAGCTCGCGCTCGAGCTGCTCCGTGCCGGCGCCGTGGCGCGCCACAGAGACCGAGCCGCAGTCCGGGCACTCGGAGGGCAGTCGGCTGCGGTGGCCGCAGTGGTGGCAGGCCAGCTCACCCGCGGCTTGGTGGAGCACCAGCGTCACGTCGCAGTCGGGGCACTCCCAGACGCGGCCACAGAGCCGGCACGAGAGGAAGTTCGACCAGCCGCGCCGGTTGAGCAGGACGATCGCCTTCTCGCCGCGGCGGCGCACGCCGTCCAGCTCCTGGCGCGTGCGCTCGTGCAGCGGACCGGCCACGCCGGCCATCCCGACGATCTCGACCGGCGGCAGTCCGCGTCCGTCGACCCGCTCGCGCAGCTCCAGGCGTTCGTAGCGGACCTGGCTCTCGGGCCGCGGCGTGGCGCTGCCCGCCAGCAGCAGCGCGCCCTCCAACTCCGCCCGTTGCTCCGCCACGACGCGGGCGTCGTAGCGGGGGTCGCCCTCCTGCTTGTAGGAGGAGTCGTGCTCCTCGTCGACGACGATCAGCCCGAGGTCGTCGAACGGCGCGAACACCGCCGAGCGCGGGCCGACGCATACGCGCGCCTCGCCGCGGCGCATGCGCCACCACTCGTCGTAGCGCTCGCGTGCCGACAGCTGCGAATGCATGATCGCCACGGCGTCGCCGAAGCGCTCGACGAAGCGCCCGGCCGTCTGAGGCGTCAGGGCGATCTCGGGCACGAGCACGATCGCCGACCGGCCGCGCTCGAGCGCGGCGGCCACCGAGCGCAGGTAGACCTCGGTCTTGCCGCTGCCGGTCACGCCGTGCAGCAGCAGCGGCTTTCCCGCGGGCGCGTCGATGCGCCCCAAGATGCGCTCCAGAGCGGTGCGCTGCGCCTCAGTCGGCTCCACCCCACCGCGGCGTGCCCCCACCCCTTCGATGCGCGGCCGCCGCGGCGCCTCGGTGGCCTGCTCCAGGTTCACGAGCCCGCGCCGCTCCAGGCTGCGCAGCGTCGAGTGGTCGGCCCCGGCCAGCCGGGCGACCGCGGACGCGCTCATCGGCCCGGCGGCCAGCGCGTCGAGCACCGCGCGCTGGCGCTCGCCGAGGCCCGAAGCAGGCGGCTCGGCCGCCTGCGCAGGGTTCCGCTCTCCGCGCACCTCGCTCGTGGCGCGCCCCTCGTCGGTCAGTGCGGCCCGCAGCGACCGGCGCGGGCGCAGCGGCCGCCCAGCGCCGGTCCCCGTGCCCGGCGGCAGCACCAGCGCCAGCCCGCGGGCGGGCGTCGACACGTACTCGGCCGCGACCCAGAGCCCCAGCCGGACGAGCGACTCGGGAACGTTGGCCTCGAGCGCCGAGAGGGGCTCGATGAGGCGCTCGGCGGGCACGTCGCTCGACCCGGCCAGGTCGACGACCACGCCCAGCAGGCGGCGCCGCCCGAACGGGACGACCAGCATGCTGCCGACCCCAACGCCGGCCAGCTCCTCCCCGAGCAGGTAGTCGAACGGCCCGCGCAGGGCGCGCGCGGGCGTGAGCGGCTCGACTTTGGCGATCACCGGCCCGACCTTAGTTCCGCCGGCGGACCTCCAAGAGGTAGGCGACCATCACCTCCTGGTCGCCGAACGTGAGGTGGTAGGCGTCGGTCAGCTCCTCGACGTGGTTGATGTGCTCGCGGCCGCGCGCGAACAGCTCGGTGACCTCGAAGAACGAGTAGTCCACGACCTTCGCCTCGAAGCCGTGCTCGGCCATCAGCCCGGCGGTGCGCTCCTGGCTGAGGATCGAGAGCTGCATCAGGTAGGCCACGCCGTCCTCGGCCAGCGCCTCCGGCAGCAGCGTGATCAGGTGGTCGAGCAGGTTGCGGCCCCAGTAGTCGAGCGGGCGGTGGGTGCTGACCTGCTCGGCCGGGTCGACGGGCATCTGGTAGAGGCTCGCCACGATCACCTCGTAGCGCTCCTCCGGCACCCAGGGGTAGAGGTCGACGGCGGCGCCGCTGACGCGGTCGGCGACCCCGTTGCGGAAGGCGTTGGCGAGCGTGTTCGCCACGGCCGCCTCTTCGATGTCGATCGCGTGCACGTGGGCCGCCCCGTTGAGCGCCAGCTGCACGGTCAGGATGCCCGTGCCGCAGCCGATGTCGAGGCAGCGCTGGCGGTTGCCGATGCGCTCCTCGAACAGGTGGCGCCAGGCGAGGAAGCTGCCCTGGGTGGGCACGAAGACACCCTCGTCCACTGCGATCTCCGGCAGCGGCAGGGGGAACAGGTCGCGGCCCTTGAGGTCCTTCCAGCGCGGCGGTTCGATCGTCTTCGTGGCCGGCTCGATGCCGGCGCCGTTCGCCTCGACGAGGCGCTCGGGCCGGCGGTTGCCGGGCTTGGTGTCCGCCAGGCGCTCGCGCGCGGCGCCGATCAGCTCGGGGCCGACGCCGCAGCATCCGCCGATGATCTGCGCGCCCTCCTCGCGCCAGGCGAGCGCCATCTCGGCGTAGGCGTCGCCGGTGATCTCCTGGTCGAAGCGCCAGCCCTCGTTGGTCAGGTAGCCGAGGTTCGGGTACACGCCGAGCGGCATGTCCGTGAAGTCGCGCAGCCAGGAGATCATCCCGGCCACGTGGTCTGGCGGGATGCAGTTGATCAGCAGCGCACCCACGCCCATCTCCTCGAAGCGGCGCGCGGCGCGGCCGAACAGGTCGCCCTCCGGACCGCCCCAGTGCTGGCCGTAGACGCCGCACACGCCGTGCCGGCAGCGCCTGAAGCTGAGCCACACCGGCAGGCCGGTCTCGAGCAGCGTCTCCACCGTCACGTAGATCGACGGGCCCACCAGCGAGAGCGTCTCGACCAGGATCAGGTCGGGCGGCTCCTCCTCGAGCGGGCGGCTCAGCAGCCGGATCGTCTCCTGCCCGTCGGGGCTGTCGACCTCCCCGTTGAGGCTGAACGCAACCGCGCACTCGCCGGTGCGGCCCTCGGCGTCGATCGCCTCGCGCACCAGCCCGAGGCCGCGCCGTGCCACGTCCATCCAGTGCACCGGCCGCGTGCTCTCCCACAGCCGCGGGCCGTCCTCGCGCAGCGCGCTGGGCAGGCCCCAGGTGTTGGTCGAGATCACGTCGCAGCCGATCTGCGCGTAGCGACGGTGCACGTCGACCACCTGCTCGGGGGACTGCACGAGCGCGCGCGTGCCCCAGAGTCCCTCGTCGTCGCCGGGGCGGTCGCCCGCGCCGTGGAGCTCCGTGGCCGTCCCGCCGTCGAGGACGACGCAGCGGTCGGCAGCGATCATCTCGGCGATCCGCGGGTAGGCGGTCGCGGGGCTTGCAGTCGTCTCCCTCATCTCCCTGGTCACAGTCTTACCCCGCCACCTGTCCCTGGCACCTCCCAAGCGAGAGGTATTCCCTGCCCTTCGTGAGTGATCACCGCCCCGTCAGCTGCATGTAGCGCGACGCCGCCTCCACCCGATTGGCCGCGCTCAGCTTGCGCAGGATGTTCTTGACGTGGAACTTCACGGTTCCCTCCGACACGACCAGCTCGGTTGCGATCGCCTTGTTGCTGTCCCCGCGCGCCATCAGCTTGAGCACGTCGAGCTCGCGGCGGGTCAACAGGTCGTCCAGGCGCGAGCCCTCGACCCCGGAGGCCGGGAGCGCGGCCGGGCGCACGGCGGCGCCTGCGGGCTCGCTCTCCACCTCGAGCTCGATGGCGCCCTCGGACAGCTCGGCGGCCATCGCGTCGGTCCAGGCCACGAGCTCGCGCAGCTGGCGGCGCTGCTCGCGCACGCGCCGGCGCAGCACGGCGCGCTCGAAGACCTGGGCAAAGCCGTCCGCGAACGCCCAGACGGCGTCGCGCTCGAGCGACTCCACGTGGCGGTCCACGTAGGCGCCGTGGAAGAACCCGATCGCCGCGCCGTCGAGGACGATTGGCGCCGCGACGTACGACACGCCCTCCCGCACCGGGATCGGCGGCCGCAGGACCCGCGGGTTGCTGCCTGCGTTGGACACGATGGTCGCGCGGCGGCGGCGCATCAGCTCGGTCTCGATCACCGGGTACTCGAGGACGAGCGGGGCCTCGCGCAGCTCTTCGACGGCGGCCTCGGCGCCGGCGGGGTCGTCGCGAAAGTGGGCGTGCACGGGGATCAGCTGGGCGTCCTGGACGCGGCTCAGCAGCACGCGGTCGAGCCCCGAGCTGTCGCTCAGCTCGGTGGCCGCGCGGCGCAGGATCTCGCTGACCGGCCCCAGCTCGCGCAGCCGGCCGAGCGCGGCCCGCACGCGGTCGAGCGCCTCCAGCCGCTGCACCAGCCGCTGCTCGACCAGCTCGCGCTGCACCTGGTGCAGCTCGATCAGCGTCGACCAGAGGTCCGCCCGGCCGGGATGACCGTCGCGCAACTCCTCGACCACGCTGCGCAGGGCGTCCTCGACCTCGCGGTGGGCGGTGTGGAAGTCGGCCACCTTGGGGAGCGCCGCCGAGGCCGGCGCGGAGAGCACCGCCGCCACATGGTCCATGGCCGTGGCCACGCGTGCATCGAGCTCCTCGTCGCGTGCCCGCGCGGGTGCCGCGCTCATGCACGTACCTTACCTTCTGGGCAGGTATCAAAACTAGTCGATCGAGCGGTGCGCGGCCTGGAGCAGCTCGAGCGCCTCGTTGCCCACCGGGGCCAGCCCGTGCTCGTGGCCGGCGTCCCAGAGGGCCTGCCAGACGGCGTTCGGGTGGCCCTGCTCGAACAGCAGCAGGTAGTGGTCGCCGTCCTCGCGCACCACGCTGACCGGCGAGCCGGCCAGAGTGGCCTCGGCGACCTCGCCGACCGACATGTCGGCGGGTAGCCCGGCCGAGCGCATGACCCGCGTCGCGCGCGGCCCCACGAGGGACAGCGCGGCGGAGTCCACGAGCTGCTCGGTGGTAACGGCGAGACCGGCGGTCGAGATCGCCCTGCTGGTGACCTGGCGCCAGCGCGTCACGGCGCTGGGGCCGCCCGCGACGATCGCCCGCCGGGCGGTGACGCGGCAGCACCATGTCCCGGCGATGCAGCTGGCGCGCCCGGCGGAAGGCGCGCCGTCGGGCGCGGCGGCAGCGAGCACGTGGTCCAGCAGCCCCTCCGGGCCGCTGATCGCGAACTGGCGGACGCTCGAGCGATCGACCAGCCCGGCGGCCTTGGTGCAGACCGCGATCTCGGCGGACACCGAGCCGTAGTGCCCCACAACCGGCACCCCGTCGCGCTGGACCATCACGGCGCCGGGCGGGCGCAGCGGGTCGTAGGCGGTTTCGACCGGAGCAGTGGCCATCTGGGCGATCGTAGACCGCCTTGCCCCACCCCACACTGCCCTTAGGGCAGGTATTCCCTACCCCTTCGGGGGGATGGGCCCCGAAAGGACCCGGGTATCCTCGAACGGTGGGGGCAAGGGACTCGCATAGTCGATACCGCCTACGACCTGTTCAGCCGGCACGGCATCCGCGCCGTCGGCGTAGACCGGATCGTGGCCGAGTCCGGCGTGGCCAAGATGAGCCTGTACCGGCACTTCGGGTCGAAGGACGACCTCGTGCTCACCTTCCTGCAGGAGCGCGAGCGGCGCTGGACCAACGAGTGGCTGCGCGCTGAAGTCGAGCGGCGCGGCGCGACCCCGGCGCAGCGGATGCTGGCGATCTTCGACGTCTTCGGCGAGTGGTTTGCGATCGAGGACTTCGAGGGCTGCTCGTTCATCAACGTGCTGCTCGAGTTCGACGACCGCACGAACCGTGTCCGTCAGGCGAGCGTCGAGCACCTGGGCAACATCCGCGCCTTCCTCCAGGAGCTCGCGACCGAGGCCGGCGCCGCCGACCCTGCCGCGCTGGCCCACCAGTGGCACATCCTCATGAAGGGCTCGATCGTGGCGGCCGGCGAGGGCGACCAAGTGGCCGCCCGACGCGCCCAGGAGATCGGCCAGCTGCTCCTGGAGCGCGAAGCGATCGCGGTCTAGGGAGGGGTCCCGGAAGAAGCGTCCCTATGCGGGACGGAACTTCCGGGACCCCCCGGAGACGGCGCTGCGTCACGATGTGCCGCGTGGCGATCGATTTCGAGGCCGAGGGGCTGCTCGACGGGCTCCCCGACGAGCAGGTGCGTGCCGCTCGGCTCGACCTGCTGCGCGTGCTCGAGCAGGACGGGTTCACCCTGGAGGAGCTGCGCCAGGCCACCGCCGAGGGGCGTCTGGCCCTGCTCCCGGTCGAGCGCGTCCTCGCCGCGGAGGAGCCGCGCTACACGCAGGCAGAGATCGCCGCGATGACCGGCCTCGACATCGATTTCCTGGCCGAGGCCCGCCGCGCCGTCGGCGCACCCGCGATCGGCCCCGACGAGCGCCTGCTCGGCGACGACGACCTCGAGCTCGCCCAGGGTGCCGCGGCGCTGCTGGGCGCCGGGATCGACCCGGAGCAGTTCCTCGACCTGACCCGGCTGATGAGCCAGGCGATGGGCACCGTGGCAGCCGGGTTCATGTCCACCTTCGGCGAGGCGCTGCTGCGGCCCGGCGACAACGAGCGCGACCTCGGCCTCCGCTACGCGGAGACCCTGCGCAACCTGGGGCCGCTGGCGGCCCCGACGCTCGGGCACATGCTCAACCTGCGCATGCGCGAGGTGATCCGCAACGCGGCCGTCGGCGAGGCCGAGCTGCACAGCGGCCACCTCCCCGGCGCCCAGCCGGTCACCGTCGGGTTCGTCGACATCGTCGGCTTCACGCGCCTCGGCGAGCAGATCCCGCCCGAGGACCTGGGCGAGCTGGTGCGCAAGTTCGAGCGCTCCGTCGAGTCGGCGACCCAACCGCCCGTGCGACTCGTCAAGACGATCGGCGACGCCGCCATGCTCGTGGCCCCCAGGCCCAAGCCGGTGGTCGACACCGTGCTAGGCCTGGTCGAGGGCTCACGCGACGGCGACGACCTGCCGCTGCTGCGCGGCGGGCTCGCCTCGGGCGAGGCCCTTCAGCGAGCGGGCGACTACTACGGGCGGCCGGTCAACCTGGCCTCGCGGCTGACCTCCTTCGCCCGCCGCGGCAGCGTCGTGACGTCGAAGGACGTCCACGACGCCGTGCCGGACGACTACGCCTGGTCGTTCGCGGGCAACCGCCGCTTCAAGGGCGTCGGCGACGAGGTGCCCGTGTACCGCGTCCGGCCGACCGAGCCGGACGCCTCGTCCTAGGCGGAGCCTGCCGACCGGCCGCTGGCGACTACGCGTTCGCCGGCTCGGGATTGCCGAGACCGGCGGCCTCGCGCAGAGCGCCCGCCTTGTCCGTCTTCTCCCAGGTGAAGTCGTGGTCCTCGCGGCCGAAGTGGCCGTAGGCCGCCGTCTTCTGGTAGATCGGCCGGTGCAGCGAGAGCGTCTGGCGGAACGAGCCCGGGCGCAGGTCGAAGTGCTCGTCGACCAGGCGCACGATCTCCGAGCGCGCGACCTTCTCGGTGCCGAACGTCTCCACCATCACCGACACCGGGTGCGCCACGCCGATCGCGTAGGCGACCTGCACCTCGCAGCGGTCGGCCAGCCCCGCCGCGACGACGTTCTTGGCGACGTAGCGGGCCGCGTAGGC
Organism: uncultured Thermoleophilaceae bacterium; assembly: GCA_963765135.1. GTDB lineage: Bacteria > Actinomycetota > Thermoleophilia > Solirubrobacterales > Thermoleophilaceae > JACVRW01. Next base: position 919,645 of record CAVXUX010000002.1, on the reverse strand, counting down.
GGCCGAGCGGTCGACCTTGGACGGGTCCTTGCCGGAGAACGCGCCGCCGCCGTGGCGAGCCATGCCGCCGTAGGTGTCGACGATGATCTTGCGGCCGGTGAGGCCGGCGTCGCCGACCGGGCCGCCGATCACGAACTTGCCGGTCGGGTTGACGAGGAAGTTGCGCCCGGAGTTGTCGAGCAGCTTCTTCTCGTCGTACAGCTCGCCGGGCAGGATCGGGTGGACGACGTGCTCCCACAGGTCGGGCTTGATCATCGTCTCGGCGTCCACGCCGTCCTTGTGCTGCGTGGAGATCAGGATCCGCTCGATCTCGATCGGAAGGCCGTTCTCGTAGCGGACCGTCACCTGCGTCTTGCCGTCCGGGCCCAGGTAGCCGATCTCCTCCGCGCGGCGCACCTCGGCGAGCCGGTGGGCCAGCTTGTGCGCGAGGGCGATCGGCATCGGCATCAGCTCGCGCGTCTCGCGCGTGGCATAACCGAACATCATCCCCTGGTCGCCCGCGCCGGCGACGTCGAGCTCGTCGTCGTCGGCCGGGTCGGTGCGCGCCTCGTAGGCCTTGTCGACGCCCTGCGCGATGTCGGGTGACTGCTCGTCGATCGCGGTCAGCACGGCGCAGCTGTCGCAGTCGAACCCGTACCTGTGCCCGGTGTAGCCGATCTTGCGGATCGTCTCGCGAGCGATCTTCGGGATGTCCACGTAGACGTCGGTCGTGATCTCACCGGAGACCACCACGAGCCCGGTGTTCACCAGGGTCTCGCAGGCGACGCGACCATCGGGGTCCTCCGCCATCACGGCGTCCAGGACGCCGTCGGAGATCTGGTCGGCGACCTTGTCCGGGTGACCCTCGGTCACCGACTCCGAAGTGAACAGGAACTCGTTGTCTGAAAGCGGCTGCGTCGTCATAGGAGCCGGGAAGGGTACAGATGGGATGGGGTCGCGAGCGTGCCTAGCCGGAGCGGCCGCGGCTCGTCTTGAAGTCGATCACCAGCGGCACGCCCTGCAGGCCGTAGCGGTCGCGCAGGCGGTTCTCGAGGAAGTAGGCGTAGTCGCGCGTGACCTGACCGCGGTTGTTCACCTGAACGGCGAAGCGCGGCGGGCTCGTCTCGAACTGGGCCATGTAGTACATGCGCAGCCGCTTGCCGCGCACCGCCGGCGGCTCGCGCTGGCTCTGGAGGTCGCCCAGGAAGCGGTTCAGCTCGGGGGTCGGGTATCCACTGGGAGGAGCGGTCGGCGAGCGACAGCGCCTCGGCGACCAGCCGCTTCAGGCCGCGCCCTGAGGCCGCCGACACCGCCAGCACCTGCGGGCGCTGGCGCAGCTTCTTGCGCCACCCGCGCCTTCGCGTCCTCGAGATCGGTGCGCGTGACGTCCCACTTGTTGAGCGCGATCACCGTGGCGCACTTCTTCTTCATCGCCATCTCCGCGATGCGCAGGTCCTCGCTGGTCACGCTCTCGGCGGCGTCGCAGACCACGATCGCCACCTGCGCGCGATCGGCGGCCTGCTCGGATCGCAGCTGGGCGTAGTAGTCGATCGAGCCGGCCACCTTCGTGCGCCGGCGCAGCCCGGCGGTGTCCACGAGGACCACCTCGCGCCCGTCGAAGTCGATGCGGGTGTCGATCGAGTCGCGCGTGGTGCCGGCGACCGGCGTGACGATCACGCGGTCCTCGCCCAGCAGCCGGTTGAGCAGGGACGACTTGCCCACGTTGGGGCGCCCGATCAGCGCCAGCCGGGTTGCCTCCTCCATCGCGCCGGCGTAGTCGGGCAGGCGCTGGACGATCAGGTCGAGCAGGTCGCCCGTGCCCAGCCCCTGGGTGGCGGACACCGGCATCGGGTCGCCCAGCCCGAGCGCGTAGAACTCGGCCGCCAGCCCCTGCTGGGTGCCCTCGTCGACCTTGTTGGCGACCACGATCGCCGGCACCTTCCCGCCGCGCAGCTCGCGCGCCAGTTCGGCGTCGCCTGCGCGCAGGCCGGCTCGGGCGTCGACGACCAGCACGGCCAGCTGGGCGTCCGCGAGCGCGGCCATGGCCTGGCCGCGGATCTCGTCGGCCAGCTCGTGCTCTCCGGCCAGGTCCACCCCGCCCGTGTCCACCAGCGTGAACCCCAGCCCGTTCCAGTCCGCGTCGACCTCCTTGCGGTCGCGCGTGACCCCCGCCTGCTCGTGCACCACGGTCTCGCGCGTGCCCGATAGGCGGTTGACCAGCGTGGACTTGCCGACGTTGGGGTAGCCGACGATCGCGACCTTGGAGCGCTTCATCGCCGCGCGTGCACGAGGTCTGCGATCTCGCGCACGACCTCCTCCACGCTGCGCCCGGTGGTGTCCATCTCGATGGCGTCCGGGGCCATCTGGAGCGGCGAATGCTCGCGGTTCTCGTCGCTGGCGTCGCGCAGCGCCTGGTCGCGCAGGACCGTCTCGACGTCCGTGCCGAGCTCCGCCGCGCGCCGGCGAGCGCGCTCCTCGGGGCTGGCGCTGAGGAACACCTTCAGGGCCGCGTCCGGCGCGACGACGGTGCCGATGTCGCGGCCCTCCACCACCCAGTCGCCCTCGGCGACCATCTCCTGCTGCGTCCGCGACAGCGCTTCTCGAACACGTTGATTGGTTGCGACCCGCGAGGCGGCCTCGGACACCTCGGGCGTGCGCAGCGCCTCGGTCACGTCCTCCCCCTCCAGCAGCACCCGGTCGCCGAGCTCGATGTTGAGCCGCTCGGCGTGATCGGAGGCGGCGCCACCCTCGCGCAGCGTGAGCAGGCCGACGGCGCGATACAGCGACCCCGAGTTGAGGTAGGTGAAGCCGAGCGCCTCGGCGAGGCCGCGTGCCACGCTGCTCTTGCCCGCCCCGGCGGGGCCATCGATGGCGACGATCATGAGCCGATCAGCGCCGCGAGATCCCGCTGGAAGCCCGGATAGGACACGCCCGCCGCCTCCATGTCGAGCACCTCGACGCCCTCCTCGGAGGCCAGCCCGGCCACCGCCCCGAGCATCGCCAGGCGGTGGTCGCCCCTGGAGTCGATCGTGCCGCCGCGGAGCGGCGAGCCGTCGCCGCGGACGACGAAGCCGTCCTCGGTCTCCTCGATGTCCGCGCCCAGCCCGCGCAGCCCTTCCACCACCGCGGCGATGCGGTTGGACTCCTTGAAGCGCAGCTCCTCCGCCCCGCGCACGACCGTCTCGCCGTCGGCGAACGCGCCCAGCAGCGCGACCAGCGTCAGCTCGTCGATCGCCAGCGGCACCTCCTCCGGCTCGACGACGGTGCCCTCGAGCCGGCTCGATGCCACGTCGAGCTCGCCGATCGGCTCGGCGTCGGTGTCGGTGCCGGGCTCCTCGAGGTCGCCCAGGATCACCGCGCCCATGCGCTCGGCGATGCGGAAGAAGCCGGTGCGGGTCCAATTCAGCCCGACGTCCTTGACCACCACGCGCGAACCCTGCACGAGCGTCGCGGCAGCCACCACGAAGGCGGCCGAGGACGGGTCGGCCGGCACCTCGATCTGCTCGAGCTCCAGCTCGTCGACCTGCCGCACCGTCGAGCGCAGCCCCTCGTGCTCGAACGGCACGCGCGCGCGGCGCAGCAGCCGCTCGGTGTGGTCGCGGCTGGGCGCGCTCTCGACGACCGTTGTCGAGCCCTCGGCGAACATCCCGGCGATCAGCACGCACGACTTGACCTGCGCGCTCGGCACCGGCAGGTCGTACTCGATCCCGGTCAGCTCGGTGCCGCGCACGGTGAACGGCGGGAAGCGCCCCTCGCGCGCCTCGACGTCGGCCCCCATGGCGACCAGCGGCTCGGCGATCCGGTCGACCGGGCGGCGCCGGATCGAGGCGTCGCCGTCGAGCGTCCAGGCGCCGCCGGGCTGACCCGCCAGCCAGCCGGGCAGCAGCCGCATCAGCGTTCCGGAGTTGCCCACGTCGAGCAGACCGCCGGTGGCCTCCAGCGGCGCGTGCAGCCCCACCCCGCGGATCAGGATCCCGCCGGGGCCGTCCTCCTCGACGGCCGCGCCGAGCTTCAGCAGCGCGTCGAGCGTCGAGCGCGTGTCCTGCGACTCGAGGTAGTTGCGCACGGTCACCGGCTCGTCCGACATCGCGGCGAACAGCGCGGCGCGATGCGAGATCGACTTGTCCGCGGGCGGCACGTAGTCCCCCCGCAGCGGGCCGGATGGGTCGAAGCGCGCCGAGCTCATTGGCTGGCGACCGGGAAGCCCAATTCGCCGATCAGCTCGGTCGCGCGCGCTGCCTGGTCGTCGCCGGCGATCCAGAGCGTCATCGCGCCCGAGCGCATGTCGGACGCCGGCGCCAGCGCCAGGTCGACGATGTTCACACCTGCCTTGCCGAGCTCGAGAGCCACCTGGGCGACGATACCGGGGCGGTTGGGAACCGTGAGGCGCAGCTCCCTCAGCGGCCCGCCCGCCGCGTCGGACTCGAGCAGCGCACGCCGGTCGTCGCGTGAGCGGTCGTTCCACGCGGCCAGGTCGCCCTCGGCCAGCAGCTCCTCCACGCGCTCCAGCTCGCGTCGAAAGGCGGCGATCTCCTCGGCGATGGCGCCACGGTTGGCCCTGTAGATGTCGGTCCAGATGTCGGTGTTGGCGCCGGCCACGCGGGTCATGTCGCGGAAGCTCGGGCCCACGTGGCGCAGCGCGTCGCCGTGGTCGGCGAGGCGCGCGGCGGCCTGGGAGGCGAGCACGTTGGCCAGCACGTGCGGGAGGTGGCTGAACACGGCCACGAGCCGATCGTGGGTTGCCGGGTCGACCGCCACCGGCCGCGCGCCGACGTCCACCACGAAGCGGTGCAGCCGCTCGTAGAGCAACCCGCCGGAGTGCGGCAGCGGCGTCAGGTACCAGACGGCGCCCTGGAACATGTCGGCCCGCGCGTGCTCCACGCCGGCGGTCTCGGCGCCGGCGATCGGGTGGCCGCCGACGAAGCGCTCGTCGTCGATCGCCGCCAGCAGGCCCTGCTTGGTCGAGCCGACGTCGGACACGACGCAGTCGGGCCCGGCGGCGTCCAGCGCGGCGCTCACCAGCTCCGGCAGCGCGCCCACCGGCGCGCAGGCGAAGCAGAGGTCCGCGCCGTCGAGCGCGTCCGCGACCGAGTCGGCGGCCCGGTCGATCGCGCCCAGCTCGACCGCCCGCCGCAGCCTGCCGGGATCGCGGCCGAAGCCAACTACCTCCGCGTCCTCGACGTGCTCGTGCGCCGCCAGCCCGATCGATCCACCGATCAGGCCCACGCCGAGGACCGCGACCCTCATCCGATCGAAGGCAACGCTCCGGGGCGGGCCAGCCCGCCCCCTCGCGCACTGCGACGACCCCGCACCGCCGTCGCCAGCTGCTCCAGCACCTCTGAGGTCGTGTCCCAGTCCATGCAGGCGTCCGTGATCGACTGCCCGTAGCGCAGCGGCGCGCCGTTGTCGTGGTCCTGGCGCCCCGCGACCAGGAACGACTCGAGCATCACGCCGACGATCGCGGCGTTGCCGGCCGCCACCTGGGCCGCCACGTCCGCGGCCGAGGCCGGCTGCTGCTCGTGGTCCTTCTTGCTGTTGTCGTGCGAGGCGTCGATCACGATCCGCTCGGGCAGTTCGGCCGCGCGCAGGCGCGCCAGCGCGCCCGCCACGTCCTCGGCGCCGTAGTTGGGCGCCCCGCGGCCGCCGCGCAGGATGATGTGGCAGTCGGGGTTCCCGCGGGTGTGCAGGATCGCCGGGTTGCCGCCGACCTCAACGCCGACGAACGCGTGCGGCACCGCAGCCGCGCGCACCGCGTCGACCGCCACCTGGACGTTGCCGTCGGTGCGGTTCTTGAACCCGACCGGCATCGACAGTCCGGATCCGAGCTGGCGGTGCGTCTGGCTCTCGACGGTACGGGCGCCGATCGCGCCCCAGGCGACCGTGTCCGAGATGTACTGCGGCGTGACCGGGTCCAGCCATTCCACGCCCACCGGCACGCCCAGCTCGAGCACGTCCAGCAGCAGGCGACGCGCCATGCGCACGCCCGCGTTCACGTCCCCGGACCCGTCCAGGTGGGGGTCGGTGATCATGCCCTTCCAGCCGGTGGTCGTGCGCGGCTTCTCGAAGTAGACCCGCATGGCGATGCAGAGGTCGTCGCTCAGCTCGGCCGCCCGCGCGGCGAGACGCTGGGCGTACTCGCGCGCGGCCTCGGTGTCGTGGACGCTGCACGGCCCGACCACGACGAGCAGGCGGTCGTCGGCGCGGTCGAGCACGGCGCCGATCTGGTCGCGGCCGCGCAGCACCACCTCGGCCTGGTCGTCGGTCAGCGGCAGCTCGTCGAGCAGTTGTGCCGGCGTGATCACCGGCACGGTTCGCTCGATGCGCAGGTCGCGAACCTGTTGTAGGTGGCGGGTTGGGGTCATGGCGGGTTACAAGCCTTTCAGAGACGTATTCGAGTCCGGCGAGTGCGGTACTGCTCGAATCGGCGTCCGGCGGGCATCTTGCAGATTAGAAGCGGCCTGGGTGGGGCTCAGCCGCCGAGCCGGACGCCTATGTAAATCGCCAATACCAGTACGCACGCCGACCGGCGCCCGCGAGGGCGCTCGAGTCGAAGGTCGGCTCAGCGTGGCTGGACATCTGGGAGGACTTGTAGCAGGTGCCCGTGCGGCTACGCAACCGCTGGGCGACCCTTCACGCGCACGGCGTGCTCCAGGTCGGCGGTGTCGAAGCCCCCGATCGCCTCGCCCGAGGTGGTGAAGCGGAACAGCGCGACCGCGAAGATCTGACGGAGCGCGTTGCTCAGCACCGCGGCGCCGGCGAACACGACGGCGCCGAGCGCCAGCAGCGCGGCGCCCCCGCCGATCCCGGCGCTGCCGCCGTCGGACAGGATCAGCACGCCGGCCGCCATCAGCGCGATGGCCGGCAGCATCACGAACACGAACACCCCGAAGCCGATCGCCGCCATGCCGGTCACGCGGCCGCCCCAATGCTGCTTGAACAGGGAGCCCGAGCGCTTGATCGCCTCGATCGGGCCGGCGTCCTCGAGCGCGATCGCCGGGATCGCGAGCAGGCTCACGACACTCCAGGCGCCCCCGACCAGCGCGGCGGCGATCGTCGCCAGCTCGGAGCGGGTCTCGAGCGCGCGCAGGACGATCGACAGCAGGGCGGTGATGAGCGCCCACCCGCTGATCGCCACGAGGCGGCTCGTGGCCACGCGCAGGCCCTGGCCGAAGCTCACTTCCTCCCCGCGCAGAGCCGCATCCGCCGCGGCGGCGAGCCCGACCCCGACGAACGCGGAGACGAAGCAGACCAGGTAGATCGCGACCGCGCCGAGCAGCACGCCGGGCACGGTGTCGCCGCGGTCGGCGAGGTAGGCGCCGGCGAGCGCGGGCGGTGCGACGACCACGAGCGCCATGGCACCGCCGAGGATCGGAAAGGCCGCCAGGGACCGGTGGGAGCGAAGCGTCCGCCAACTCTGACCGGCGATGCCGAAACCGCGCTTGAACTGGCTCATGACCTCACTTTCGGCAGGTGCGCTGAACCGCCTTAGGCTAAGGCATCCAGAGCGGCCAGGAAACGGTCGTTCTCGCTCCTGGAGCCGTACGTGACGCGCATCCGGCCGGCCTCGCCGAGGTCGTTGCCGGCCCGCACGATCACGCCCTGGCGCGCGAGCCCGTCGACGACCTCGTCCTCGTCGCGGTCGCCCAGCGAGACCCACGAGAAGTTGGCCTGGCTGTCGGTCGTCTCGAGGCCGCGGTCCTGGAGCTCCGACTCCACGTAGACGCGCTCGATCACGTTCTGCTCCACGCGGCGCTCGACCTCGTCCTGGTGGTTGAGCGCCTCGGTCGCGGCGGCCTGGGCCAGGGCGTTGACCGAGAACGGCTGGCGCACGCGGTCGACGGCGAGCCGGAACGACTCCGGGCAGAGCGCGTAGCCGGCCCTCAGCCCGCACAGCCCGTAGACCTTCGAGAACGTGCGCAGCAGCACCAGGTTGGGGTGACGGCCGACGAGGTCGAGCGAGTCGTCGGGGTCCTGGAGCGCCGAGAACTCGACGTAGGCCTCGTCGACGACGACGGCCACGTGGCGGGGCAGCTCGGCGACCCAGGCGTCGATCGTCGCCGGCGTCAGCGCCGTGGCGCTCGGGTTGTTCGGGTTGCACACGATCACCAGCCGCGTGGCCGCCGTCACCTGCGCGGCCATCGCCTCGAGGTCGTGCTCGCCGGACTCGGTGAGCGGCACCGTGACGGCCGTCGCGCCGGACATCGCGGCCAGCTGCGGGTACATCGAGAACGAGGGCCAGGCGTAGACGATCTCGGCGCCCGGCTCGAGCATCGCCGCGGCGGCCGCCAGCAGGATCTCGCACGAGCCGTTGCCGACCGCCACGTTGCCGATCGGGACGCCGGTGCGCTCGGAGATGCGCCGCCGCAGCAGCGACTTCTCCGGGTCGGGATAGCGGTTGAGCGTGCGCAGCTGCGCCTCGACCGCCTCCAGCACCTGCGGGTGGGGCGCGTAGGGCGTCTCGTTCGAGGCGAGCTTGACCAGCTCGCCCTCGAAGGCATAGGTCGACGCCGCCGGGTAGATCGGGATGTCCTCGATGTGGCGGTTGAACTCGATGCCGGTCATTGCGCGCCGTGGAGGTCCTTGCGCAGGGCCACCGCCTCGCGCAGGTACACGTGGTTGGGCTCCGCGCTCGGGTCGCGGTAGCAGTGCATGAGCAAGCGAATCACACGCGGGAGCGAGCCCGGCACCTGCATCTCGCGTGCGCACAGGAGCGGCACGTCGCTGAGCCCCAGGTTGCGCGCCGCCACGGCCGGGAACTCGGCGTCGAGGTCGCTGGTGCAGGTGAAGATGCAGCTCACGATGTCGTCGTGATCGAGCTCGTTGCGCACCACGACCTCGCGCACGAGCTCCTCCGTCGCGGACAGGATGTCGTCCGCGTCGTTCGCTTCGACGGTGATGGCGCCCCGGAGCGCTCGCAGTTGCACGGCGCGTGATTGTGTCAGGGCGCCCGCTTGGGCCCGGCGGCGCGGCGCAGCCGTTCGACCTCGGCGTCCTTGAGCCGGCGGCTCTTGCCGGGGCCGAGCCCGCGCAGGCCAAGCGGGCCGAACGCCACCCGCTGCAGCTCGATCACCCGGTGGCCGACCGCCTCGCACATGCGCCGCACCTGGCGCTTGCGACCCTCGCGAACGGCGATCTCGACGAGGCCGGGCCCCACCTGGCGCACGCGGGCCGGTGCGGTCGGGCCGTCCTCCAGCTGCACGCCGTCGCGCAGCGCCTTGAGCGCGCGCGGAGACAGCCGTCCGGGCTGGATCCTGGCCCGGTAGACCTTCTCCACGCCGTAGCGCGGATGGGTCAGCAGATCGGCCAGCTCGCCGTCGTTGGTCAGCAGGATCAGGCCGGTCGAGTCGGCGTCGAGCCGCCCGACCGGGTAGAGCCGGCGCTGGGAGCGCACCAGCTCGACGACGGTCGGCCGGCCGTGGGTGTCGCGCGCCGTGGAGACGACGCCGGCGGGCTTGTTGAGCGCGTGCACCTCGCGCGGCTCGAGCGCAACCAGCTCGCCGTCCACGGCCACACCGCTGGCGGCGTCGACGTCGGTCGCCGGGTTGGTCTCGATCTCGTTCCCCACGGTCACGCGACCCTCGGCGATCAGCCGCTCGGCGGCGCGCCGCGAAGCGACGCCCGCGTGGGCCAGGAACTTGACGAGACGCACGCCCGAAGCCTCGCAGGCCAGCCGCGGCGGCTGCCTCGGCTTAGAGCGGCCGAAGGCGGCGGACGTGGCGCGGCTGCCCGGCCTTGACCGCGTACATCGCGGTGTGCGCCGCCAGCATCGCCTCCTCCACGGAGCTCATCGTGTCGGTGAACGGCACGAAGCCGACGCTCGCCTCGACCAGCTGGTTGCCGGGCGCGTGCACTTCCTCCAGGATCGCGTCCTCCAGCGCCTGGCAGACGCGCTCGGCCTCGGGCGGCTTGGCCCGCGGCAGCAGGACGGCGAACTGGTCTCCGCCGATGCGCCCCAGCAGGTCGGTATCGCGCAGGCGGTTGCCGAGTGCCCTCGCGACGGCGATCAGCACCCGATCGCCCGCGCGCTGGCCGTGCTCCTCGTTGACCGAGCGAAACCCGTTCAGGTCCAGCACGATCAGCACGCCGCCCATGCCGTAGCGGCGCCCCTCGCTCACGTGGCGCTCCAGCTCCGCCTCGAAGCGGCGCCGGTCGAGCAGGCCGGTGAGGGCGTCGCGGTCGACGAGCTCGTGCAGGTCGCGCTCGATCCGGTCACGCTCGACGGCGTCGACGCCGGTCGCGACCACGGACGCCCCCGGCGGCGGCCAGCGTCCACGAGACGGCACGCAGCTCGCCGTCGCCGGCCTTGACGTTCAGCTCCACCTCGACCGGCCCGCCGCCGTTGGCCGCCCGCGAGAGCGCCTCGCGGGCCGCGAAGTGCTCGCGCTCCGGGATGGCGTCGTACCAGTTCGCCGCGTCCGGCCGCCAGGCGCCCTCCCAGTGGGCGAGGTCGCCGTCGACGGTCACGACCGCGGTCAGCGTGGCGGCGGCGTCGAGGACGCGCGAGAGATCCGGCATTCCACTTCAACCGTTCGGCACGCGTTGCGCCTACCTTTAGGCGCGTGGACCTGACGCTCCTCGACGATCGCCTCGCCGCGCACGGCGAGCCCTCGTTCCGCTCCCGGCAGGTGTGGGAGTGGGCCGCCCGCGGCGCGGACTCGTACGAGGCGATGACCAACCTGCCGCTCGAGCTGCGCACCGCGCTCGCCGACGAGGTCCCGTTCTCCTCGCTGCGCCAGGTCGCGCGAGGCGGTCGCCCGCGACGGCACCGCCAAGGCGCTCTTCGAGACCGCCGACGGCCGGCCGGTGGAGGCGGTGCTGATGCGCTACCGCGACGGCCGGCGCTCGCTCTGCCTGTCGAGCCAGTCGGGCTGCCCGCTCACGTGCACGTTCTGCGCGACCGGGCGGATGAAGTTCGGGCGCAACCTGACGACCTCGGAGATCCTCGACCAGGCGCTGCACTTCCGCCGCACCGATGCGGTGAACCACGCCGTCTTCATGGGCATGGGCGAGCCGCTCATGAACCTCGACAACGTGCTCGGCGCCTGCGAGCGCCTGCCCGAGCTGGGCGTGGCCACCTCGAACACGGCGATCTCGACGGTGGGCTGGATCCCCGGCATCGACCGGATGGCGAGCGAGGGCCCGCCGGTGCGGCTGGCGCTCTCGCTGCACGCCGCCGACGACGCGCTGCGCTCGGAGCTGATGCCGGTCAACGACCGCTACCCGCTGGCCGACGTGCTGGCCGCCTGCCTGCGCTGGCACGAGGCGCGCCGGCGCCAGGTGTTCGTGGAGTACCTGATGCTCGACGGCGTGAACGACCGCTACCAGCAGGCGGTCGAGCTGGCCGCCGCGCTCGAGCCGCGCAAGGCGTTCAAGGTCAACCTGATCCCATACAACCCGACCGACGCCGAGTTCCGCGGGTCAGGCCGGGACGCGATCGCCGCGTTCCGGGCCGCCCTCGAGCAGCGCGGCGTCCGGGCCACAGTCCGCGTCACCCGCGGTCGCGACATCGACGCCGCCTGCGGGCAGCTGGCCGCCCGTGGCCGCGAGCCAGGAGCCGGTCGTGATCAGGATCAGCCCCACGAACGTGAAGACGGTGACGCTCTCGTCCAGCAGCGTGACCCCGTAGACGATGCTGAAGCCGGGGGCTAGGTAGCCGACCAGCGAGGCCTTCGCCGGCCCGTCGCTCCCAACCAGCGAGTAGAAGATCACGAACGCCAGCCCGGTGCAGAGGAAGCCGAGCGCGAGCAGCGAGCCGGTCGCCTCGAGGTCGGGCAGGTGCGAAGGCGCGCTGATCGCCGCGAACGGCGCCATCAGCAACGCCACCGTCGCCGCGGTGGCGCCGACCATCGCCACCGGCTCCACGTCGTGCACGCGCCGCTTGACGTACCAGGCGCTGACGCCGTAGCCGAAGGCGGCCAGCACCACCATCAGCCCGCCCGCGACCGCCTCGAAGCCGCCCTCCACGTCGACGCCGAGCAGCATCGCCACGCCGGCGATGCCGATCGCGACCCCGGCCAGGCTCGTCCGCGAGGCGCGCTCCTCGCCCTCGAGCGCGAACGCGAGCAGGAACGTGAAGATCGGCGCGGCTGCGACCAGGATGCCGGTGAGCGACGAGGCGATGTGGCGCTCGCCTGCCGCGATCAGCAGCAGCGGGCCGCCCATCTGGACCACGGCCAGCACCAGGATCGCCCTGCGGTTGACGAGCAGGCCGCCGAGCGCGCCGGCGCGGGCGGCGACCGGCAGCAGCACCAGCGCCGCCAGCGCGGTGCGCACGCAGACGATCAGCGTCGGCGACATGTCGTCCTCGAGCGCCACCTTGATGAACAGGTACGAGCTGCCCCAGAGGGCCGACAGCACGCCCAGCAGCAGCCATGAACGTCGCGACACGATCGCTGAGGATCGCAGAGGACCTGGTATCAGTCCAAATGAAAAGTCCTGACTCACTCGATAAGCTGCCCTTATGCTCGACGTTCGACGCATGCGGGTCCTGCGCGAGGTGGCCTCCTGCGGCTCGTTCTCCGCCGCCGCGGAGGCGCTCAACTTCACCCAGTCGGCGATCTCCCAGCACGTGGCGGCGCTCGAGCGCGAGACCGGCACCCAGCTCGTGGAGCGCGGCCGCCGCGGGGTGCGGCTCACCGACGCCGGCCGCGTGCTGGTGAGCCACGCGGACGCGATCCTGGCCCGGATCGACTCGGCCGAGGAGGAGCTGGCCGCGCTGGCCGGCCTGCGCGGCGGGCGCCTGCGGCTGATCTCGTTCCAGAGCGGCGGCGCCACGCTCGCGCCGCGCGCCGTGGCCGCCTTCCATCAGCGCCATCCCCACGTCGAGCTGTCGATGCAGGAGGCCGAGCCGGCCGAGGCCACCGAGCACCTGCGCGCCGGCGACGCCGACCTGGCGCTCGTCTACGACCACGCCGCGATGCCGGTGCTCGCGCCCGACCTGGAGCTGCTGCACCTGCTCGACGACCCCTACGAGGCGATCCTGCCGGCGGACCACGCGCTGGCCAAGCGGCGCCAGGTGTCGCTCGAGCAGCTGGCCGGGGACCCGTGGGTCGCGTCGAGCGACCTGGGCGGCTGCCGGGCGATCATGGAGATGCTCTGCCGCGAGGCCGGCTTCGACCCGCGCGTGGCGTTCGAGGTGGACGAGACGACCGCCGTGCAGGCGCTGTGGCGGCCAAGGTCGGCGTGACGCTGCTGCCGCGGCTCGCGCTCTCGGCGGTCCACCCGGGCGTGGTGGTCCGCAAGGTGGCCGACACGCCGATGCGGCGCGTCTGGGCGGCGCGTCTCGAGGGCGCCTACCCGTCCCCGGCCGGCGACGCGATGCTGCAGACGCTCGAGGACGTGGCCGAGGAGTTCCGCGAGGCGAAGCTGGAGCTGGCGGGGTAGGTGGCGCCTCGGCGGCCGCGCGCCGCCGACGAAAAAGCAGCTACCAAAGCGGCTCCAGCCTGGTGGGGCCGCTTCAACCCGCTGTAGCTATCGAACTCGCCTGACGCCCGGGCGACCAAATGATGTGTGGCGCCTTCGAGTGGATTAGGCAGCCGAAAGCGGACACACCCCTCGCCGTCGAGGGGGTTTGGCAGATTCGCCGGTGCCCACCCTGGTTGCTGCCGTTCAGCGACGCCGGTTCCCGGCGCGCGGGCTAGAGGCCCGGACTGGCCTGCGCCCGCTGCTCGCCGGCCCGCAGCAGCCGCTCGCGCAGCTCGCCCTCCTCCTCGGGCGAGGGGTCGAACGCGGCGGGGTCGGGCAGGGCGTCGAGCCCGGACAGGCCGAACAGCTTCTCGAACAGGTCGGTGGTCCGGTACAGCGCGGCGCCGAAGCGCGAGCGCCCCGACTCCTCGATCAGACCGCGCTCGAGCAGCGTGCCGACCGCCGACTCGGACGCCACGCCGCGGATGCGGGCGATCTCCGGGCGCGAGACCGGGCGCAGGTAGGCGACGATCGCCAGGCACTCGGCCTGGGCCTGCGTGAGCGGCGGCGTGCGCGGCTTGGCCAGCAGGCGGCGGGCGGCGCGCTCGGCGACCGGGTCGGTGGCCAGCGTGAAGCCGCCGGCGACCTCGCGCAGCACCACGCCGCGGAAGCCCTCGGCGTAGTGCTCGCGCAGCCGCGCCAGCGCCTCGACGATCTCGCCCTCGGAGACCTCGCAGGCCTCGGCCAGGCGCTCGACGGACACCGGCTCGGCCGACAGGAACAGCAGCGCCTCGACGGTGCGGGCCAGGTCGTTCACGAGCTGGCCTCCGCCGCGCCGGGCGCGCGCGGGACCACCGTGATCGGGCCGAAGGGCACCTCCTGCTCCCACTTGGCCTCGCCCGCCTTGTACAGCTCGAGCAGGGCGAACAGCGTGACCGCCTCGGTCAGCCGGTCCGCGCCCTTCACCGCCTCGTCGAACGAGAAGCGGCTGCCCGTGGCGAGCAGCTGGCGCAGGTGAGCGCAGACGCTGCTCGACCGACACGGCCGGGCGCCGCACGTGCCGCAGGTCGAGCGGCGGCGGGATCTCGAGCAGGCCGCCGAGCGCCTCGGCCAGGCGCAGCGGGTCGTAGGCGGCCTCGGCGGCCTCGAGCGACACGCGCCGCAGCTCCGGCGGCAGCGGCGCCGAGCGGTAGCGGAAGCCGTGCTCGGCCTCCAGCCGGTCGCGCAGGTGCTGGGCGGCGCCGCGGTAGCGGTGGTACTCGAGCATCCGCGCGAGCAGCTCCTCGGCCGCCTCCTGGGGCTCGAGGTCGAGGCCCTCCTCGTCCTCCTGGGGCAGCATCAGCCGCGACTTCAGCTCCAGCAGCGCGGCGATCAGCACGAGGAACTCGGTGGCCGCCTCGAGGTCGAGCTCGCCCGCGCGCTCGAGGTACTCGACGTAGGCGAGCACGACCTCGGCGAGATCGACCTCGAGCAGGTCGATCTCCTCCCTCAGCACGAGCGTCAGGAGCAGGTCGAACGGCCCGTTGAAGACCTCCAGGTCGAGGTCGAGCGTGGCCAGCGACATCGGCTCGAAAGCCTAGCCGCGGCCCTGGACGGGCCCGATGCCCATGGCGCCGCGCACGTCGGCGATCACCGGCTCGGCGATCGCGCGGGCGCGCTCGGCGCCCTCGGCGAGCGCGCGCTCCAGCCCGGCCTCGTCCGCGCGCAGCTCGACGTAGCGCTCGCGCACGGGCGTCAGCAGCTGCGACGACCTCCTCGGCGACGGCCTGCTTGAACGCGCCGTAGCCCTCGCCCTCGAAGTCGCGCTCGATCTGCTCGGGCGCGACCCCGCGCGCGACCGCCAGGATCTCGATCAGGTTCGAGATGCCCGGCCTTGTCGGGCGCGCGGACCACCTCGCGGCCGGAGTCGGTCTCGGCCCGGCTCGAGCTTGCGGCGGATCGCGTCGGGCTCGTCGTCGATGTAGATCAGCCCGGCGTCGCGTGCCGTAGGTGGTCGACATCTTCGCGGTCGGGTCCTGCAGGTCCATGATCCGCGCGCCGACCTCCGGGATCACGTGCCGCGGGCTCCACCAGCACCTCGCCGTAGGTGGAGTTGAAGCGCCGCGCGATCTCGCGCGCGAGCTCGATGTGCTGGCGCTGGTCGTCGCCCACCGGGACCTCGTCGGTCCGGTAGAGCAGGATGTCGGCGGCCATGAGCACCGGGTAGAGGAACAGGCTGGTGCGGACCAGCTGCTGCTCGCGCGCGGACTTGTCCTTGAACTGGGTCATGCGCTGGAGGTCGCCGTAGGCGGTGACCGAGGAGAGCAGCCAGGTCAGCTCGGTGTGCTCGCGCACGTCGGACTGGCGGAACAGGATGCAGCGCTCGCGGGTCGAGCCCGGCGGCCATCAGCATCGCGGCCGTGTCGAGCACGTAGCTCGGGCAGCTCGCCGCGGTTCGTAGGCGACGCCGGTGGCGTGCAGGTCCACGATGCAGTAGATCGCCGGGTCGCGCGCGCTCCTGGCCCTCCAGGTAGCCGCGGATCGCCCCGATGTAGTTGCCGAGGTGCTTGCGGCCGGTGGGCTGGATGCCGGAGAAGATGCGCACGCGGCGCGCGCAGTCTAGGCGTCGACCAGCACGACTATGCGCTCCACCGCGTTGTTCGCGTAGCCCTTGAGGTTCCAGGGAGCGGCTCGAGCGGCTGCGAGTTGCCGGCGGAGTCGGTCGCGCGCGAGCGACAGCACGTGCTCGCCCCGCGCGGCGTCCCAGTCGAAGCGCCAGCCGCGCCAGGCGGCTTCGCCGAGCGGCTCGTCCAGCTCGGCGTCCGCGAAGCTCGCGCCGCCGTCGGTCGACACCTCAACCCGCTCGATCAGCCCGTAGCCGGACCAGGCGCGGCCCGTCAGCGTCACCGGACCGGGCTCGAGGTGGCGCTCGCGCGTCATGAAGTCCGGCACGCCCGGCGGCACCATCAAGCGAGCGCGGCAGCATGCGTGTGAGCGGGCTCGCCCGGCTCGCCGTCCGCGTCGTACATCCGGTAGGCGACGGCGTTCTGATAGCCCTCGAACGGCTCTTCGAGCAGCGCGATGCGGGTCAGCCACTTGACGTTCGCCATGCCGTACCAGCCCGGCACGACCAGCCGCAGCGGGAACCCGTGCTGCGGCGGCAGCGGCCCCCCGTTCATCTCGTAGGCGAGCAGCGCCTGCTCGATGTCGGCGAGCGGCAGCGAGCGCTCGTAGGCCTGCGCCGTCGCCGCCCTCGACGCCGTGGTCGAGTCCGCTGAACAGCGCCTCGATCGCGCTGCGGCCGCACGCCGGCCTCCGCGAGCAGCGGCGCCAGCGGCGTGCCGCGCCCACTCGGCGGTGCCGACCGCCTCGGTCAGCCAGGGCTGGCTGAGCGGGCGCGGCTGGAGCAGGGCGCGCCCGTTGCCGGCGCACTCGAAGGTGACCGGCATGGCGACCCGCGGGCGCTCGCTGCAGGTCCTCGAGGCCGAGGCTGAGCGGCCGCTCCACGGCGCCGCCGATCTCCAGCGGAAGGCGGCGGCATCCACGGCCGGGATGTCGTAGTGGATCAGCAGGTAGTGCAGGCCGGCTGGGGTGATGTCGTAGCGCAGGGCCTCGAGCGGCAGCCCGTGGTTGCGGGCGGCGAGGCCGCAGCTCGGCCAGGTGTGATCTCCGCGGCGGCGACGGTGCCCTCAGGGGCGTCAGGCATCGGCCGGCTCAGCCGGGCGCCAGCGCACGACCGGCCGCTTCGCCGCGCCCGCCTCGTCGAGCCGCCGCACCGGCGTCGTGTACGGGGCGTTGCGGGCGATCTCCGGGTCCTCGGCCGCCTCCTCGAGGATCGCCCGGACCACGTCGGCGAAGCCGTCCAGGCGCTCCTTGGTCTCGGTCTCGGTCGGCTCGATCATCAGCGCCTCGTCCACCAGCAGCGGGAAGTAGACCGTCGGCGGGTGCACGCCGTGGTCGAGCAGGCGCTTGGCGATGTCGAGCGTCTTGATGCCGAGCTTCTCCTTCGCGCCGCGGCCCGACAGCACGAACTCGTGCATGCAGGTGCGGTCGAAGGCGATCGGCAGGTACTCGGCGATGCCCTCCTCGGCCAGGCGCGCCTTCAGGTAGTTGGCGTTCAGCACCGCGATCTCGACGCCTCCTTCAGCCCGTCGGCGCCGAGCGAGCGGATGTAGGCGTACGAGCGCACGAACACGCCGAAGTTGCCCTGGAAGCCGCGCAGCTTGCCGATCGACTTGGGCCGGTCGTGGTCGAGGTCGAAGCGGCCGGCGCCGTTGTCGCCGCCGCTGCGCACGCACCTGCGGGGTCGGCAGGAACGGCTCGATCCGGTCGGAGCACCGCGATCGGCCCGGCGCCCGGGCCGCCGCCGCCGTGCGGCTGCGTGAAGGTCTTGTGCAGGTTGAAGTGGACGATGTCGAAGCCCATGTCGCCCGGCCGCGCGACGCCCATGACCGCGTTCAGGTTGGCGCCGTCGTAGTAGAGCGTGGCGCCCACGTCGTGCACGATCCGCGCGATCTCCTCGATGTTGCGGTCGAACAGCCCGAGCGTGTTCGGGTTGGTCAGCATCAGGCAGGCGACGTCGTCGGTCGCCTTCGCGCGCAGGTCGTCCAGGTCCACGCCGCCGTCCTCGGCCGTGCCGACCTTGACGACCTCGTAGCCCGCCATCGTCACCGTCGCCGGGTTGGTGCCGTGCGCGGTGTCCGGCGTGAGCACCTTCGTGCTGCTGCTCGCCGCGGTCCTCGTGGTAGGCGCGCGTGAGCAGCAGGCCGGCCAGCTCGCCGTGCGACCCGGCGCTCGGCTGCAGCGACACGTGCGGCAGCCCCGCGATCTCGGCCAGCGCGCCCTGGAGGCGCCACATCAGCTCGAGCGCGCCCTGCGCGTACTCGGGGTCCTGGAGCGGGTGCAGGCGGGCGTGCCCGGGCAGCGCCGCCACCCGCTCGTGCAGCTTCGGGTTGTGCTTCATCGTGCACGAGCCGAGCGGGTAGAAGCCCTCGTCCAGGTGGAAGTTCTTCGACGACAGCGTCACGTAGTGGCGCACGATCTCGGGCTCGGAGATCTCGGGCAGCTCCGCGGGCCGCTCGCGCACCTGGGACGCGGGCAGCAGCTCGGACACCGGCACCTCGGGCACGTCCAGCTCGGGCGCCATGAAGGCCCGCCGGCCGGGGCTGGAGCGCTCGAAGATCGTGACGGCCTCGTCGCCGGCGCGCGGGTCGAGCTCGCTCACGCCGCCACCCCCGCGCGCGCTCGCCCACCAGCCGGGCCAGCCGTTCGATGTCCTCGCGGGTGCGCCGCTCGGTGATCGCCACCAGCAGGCCGTCCTCGTACTCGGGGTAGTCGCGCCCGAGCCGGTAGCCCGGGTTGACGCCGCTCGGCCCGCGCCCGCTCGAACAGGCCGTCCAGGTCGGGCACGCGCACGGCGAACTCGCGCACCACCGGGCCCGGGTTGATCGCCTCGAGGCCGAGCGACTCGCGCGCGTAGTGCGTCCTGCGCAGCATCAGCTCGGCCAGCTCGACCAGGCCGCGCTTGCCGAGCCAGGACAGGTAGACCACGCCGGCGAGCGCGTTGAGCGCCTGCGCCGTGCAGATGTTGTGCGTGGCCTTCTCGCGGCGGATGTGCTGCTCGCGCGTCTGCAGCGTGAGCACGAAGCCGCGCTTGCCGTCGACGTCGCGCGTCTCGCCCGCGATCCGGCCGGGCATCTTGCGCAGGAAGCGCTCGGCGGCCGCGAAGAAGCCGAACGACGGGCCGCCGAAGTCGAGCCGGTTGCCGAGCGTCTGGCCCTCGCCGACGCAGATGTCGACGCCCTGCTCGCCCGGCGGCTTGAGGATGCCGAGCGGGAGCGGGTCGGCGGCGCACACGACCAGCGCGCCGGTGCGCCTCGCCCGCCTCGGCCAGCTCGCCCAGCTCCTCGACCGTGCCCAGGAAGTTGGGCTGCTGGACGAACACGGCGGCGGTGTCGTCGTCGATCGCGGCGGCGAGGGCCTCCACGTCGGTGGCGCCCTCGCCGGTCAGCGGAACCTCCTCGACCTCCATCCCGTACCCGACCGCGTGCGTGCGCAGCGCGGCGCGCGAGTGCGGGTGCAGCCCGCGGCTGGCGACCAGCTTCGTGCGGCGCGTCTCCAGCTTGGCGAGGTAGCCGGCGGCGGCCACGGCGCTCGGGCCCTCGTAGACCGACGCGTTCGACACCGGCAGCCCGGTCAGCTCCGAGATCGCCGTCTGGAACTCGAACATCACCTGCAGCCCGCCCTGCGAGATCTCGGGCTGGTAGGGCGTGTACGGCGTCAGGAACTCCGAGCGCGACAGCAGGTTGTCGATCAGCGCCGGCACGTAGTGGTCGTACATCCCGGCGCCGAGGAAGCTGACCTCGGCGTCGGCGTGGCGGTTGCGGGCCGCGAGCGCGGCCAGGTGGTCGTGCACCTCCTGCTCGGACAGCCCCGGCGGCAGGTCGATCTCGCGGTCGAGCCGGACCGACTCGGGGATGTCCGCGAACAGGTCCTCGACCGAGCCGACGCCGATGGCGCCGAGCATCGCCTCCAGGTCCTGCTCGGTGATCGACGTGTAGCGGCTCAAAGAAGCTCTCTGTAGGCGGCTACGTCGAGCAGGGCGTCGACCTCGGAGGATCCGACAGCCGCACCTTCACCATCCAGCCGTCGCCGTACGGGTCGGCGTTGATGTTCTCCGGGCTGTCGGCAAGCGCCCCGTTCACCTCGACGATCTCCCCTGACAGCGGCGCGAACACGTCGGAAACCGCCTTGACGGACTCGACCTCGGCGTACGCCTGGTCCTTGGCCACCTGCGTACCCACCTCGGGCGGGTCGAAAAAGACGACCTCGCCGAGGGCATCCTGCGCGTACCAGGTGATGCCGAACGTGGCCTGGTCGCCCTCGATCCGCGCCCAGTCGTGCTCGGCGTGGTACTTGAGGTCCTCCGGATAGCTGGCCTCAGCCACTGTCGTCCTTTCTGTAGAGCGGTTTCTCCCGCACCTCGGCCGGTCGTGCCTTGCCGCGCACGTCGACCTCGATCGGCGTTCCGGGCTCGGCGTCGGCCACCGGCACGTAGGCCATCCCGATGCCGATCTCGAGGCACGGCGAGAGCGTGCCGCTGGTGACCACGCCCGGACCGTGCGGCGCCGCCACCGGGTTGTCCTGGCGCGGGATGCCGGGTCCGGTGAACGCGAACGGCACGAGCTTCTGGTCGGGCTCCACCGCCGCCAGCGCCTCGGCGCCGATGAAGCCGGTGTCGAGCTTGCAGCACCAGCCGAGGCCGGCCTCGATCGGATTGCGGTCCTCGGACAGGTCGTTGCCGTAGAGGTGGAAGCAGACCTCGAGCCGCAGCGTGTCGCGCGCGCCCAGGCCGGCCGGACGCACTTCGCGCTCCGCCAGTGCGTCCCACACGGCGACCGCGCCGTCCGGCGGGAGCAGCAGCTCGCAGCCGTCCTCGCCGGTGTAGCCGGTGCCGCAGACGAGCGTGGACACGCCGGCGAGCTCGCAACTCGGCGGTGCGCATGCGCGTCGGCAGCTCCCCGGACGCGATCGAGTCGAGCGCGGCGCGTGCCGACGGCCCCTGGACGGCGAGCATCGCCCAGTCGTCGTGGGCGTCCTGGACCTCGACGTCGAAGCCCTCCGCCTGCTCGCGAGAACCAGGCGAGGTCCTTGTCGTGGTTGGCGGCGTTGGTCACCGTCAGGAAGCGCCCGCCGGGCAGGCGGTAGGTGAACAGGTCGTCGAGCACGCCGCCGTCCTCGCGGCAGAGCACCGAGTACTGGGCTCCGCCCTCGGCCAGCTTGCGTCAGGTCGTTGGAGAGCAACCGCTGGAGGAAGCCCTCCGCCTCGGGACCGGAGGTCTCGATTTGGCCCATGTGCGAGACGTCGAACATCCCCGCTCCGGTGCGCACCTGCACGTGCTCGGCGCGAATGCCCTCGTACTGCACCGGCATCTCCCATCCCGCGAACGGAACGAGCTTCGCGCCGGCGCTCCGGTGGCGGTCGAACAGGGGTGTGCGACGAAGGGTTTCGGTGGACTGACCCAAGCGCCCAGAGAGGCTACCTGTCAGTCCCCGAGGATCGCCGCAGCCAGTGCCAGAGCCACCTCCGCGCGCGTGCGCAGGGTCGTGGCGCGGACCCACTCATGCGGCGCGTGGGCGCCTCCACCGCGCGGGCCGAGCCCGTCGACGGTGACCGGGATCGCCTGCGCGACGTGGCTCGCATCGCTGGCGCCGCCTCGCTCCGAGGCGATCAGCGGCCTCCCGAGGCGCTCGGCGGCGGCCTCCAGCAGGCCGGCCGTGGCCGCGCGCGTGTCCATGCCCGGCCAGGCGCGCACCAGGGTCGACTCGATCCGCACGCCGTCGAGCTGCTCCGGAACGGCCTCGAGCACCGGTCCGAAGGCGGCCAGGTCGTCCGCGCGCAGGTCGCACACCAGCCGGCCGTGCGGCGGAACCACGTTGAAGGCCTCGCCGGAGTGCAGGATCGTCGGCACGGCGGTGAGCCGCTGCGGGCCGGCCGGATCGCTGCTCGCCGCAACGCGCTGGGCAACCGTCGCCAGCGCCAGCAGCGCGCTGCGGCCCTTCTGCGGCGCCGAGCCGGAGTGCGCGGGCGTGCCGGTGGCCTGGATCTCCAGCGTCCCGGCGGCCTTGCGCTTGACGATCACGGCATCGTTGCCCTGCCCGTCGACCTCCCCAGCCTCGAAGCAAAGGCAGGCGTCCCAGCCGCGAAAGCGCTCGGTGTGGGCGAACGGCACCGTGCGCCACTCCTCGTCGTTCACGAGCAGCACCGCCGCCTCGGCGTACAGCTCCGGGCGCCCGGCCAGCTCGCGCATCACGCCGAGCGCCAGCGCCACCCCGCCCTTCATGTCGACCGTGCCCGACCCGAGCAGGCGGTCCCCGTCGCGCGTCAGCGGCCGGTGCGCCTCGTGAGCGACGACGGTGTCGAGGTGGCCGACCAGCAGCAGCCGGCGCTCGCCGCTGCCGCGCAGGTGTCCGAGCAGGTCGGGCGCGTGGCCGGGAGTCGAGCACTCGATTCGCTCTGGCTGCGCCTCGGGCGGCAGGAACGCGACGCAGAGCGCCACCGCCTCCTCGGCGCCGGCGACGTCGCCGGACGGCGTCGACACGCCGACGAGCGCCTCCAGCTCGCGCTCGGCGAGCGAGGGCGAGGCGGTCAGCGTGTTCGATCATCCTGTGGGCTTCGCGAAGTGGAAGCTCGTGATGCGCATGCCGGTGTTCAGGTAGAGCCGGTGGGCGTCGAGCCGGTTGGCCTCCACTCCGGAGTCGAGGTGCAGGGCGGCGCAGCCGAGCCGCTTGGCCTCCTCGGCGCACCATTCGAGCAGCGCTCGCCCGTGGCCGTGGCGGCGGCCGTCGGGGTGCGTGGAGAGGTCGTCCACGTAGACCACGTGCCCCCAGGCGAGGTTGTTGAGCTCCCGAAACCCGGCCACCGCTACGCAGCGCTCGCCCTCGAACGCCCCCACGATGCGGTAGCCCTCGGGCCGCTGCACCTCGTCCACGCGGCGCACGAACTCGGCCTCGTCCTCGTAGTGAGTGCGCAGCGCGCGCATCGCCTCGAAGGCCAGCGCGGTCTCGCCCGCCTCTATCTCACGGAGCGTGCTCAGTCTTTGAGGAACTCGGGCACGTCGATGTCGTCGTCCGAGATCTCGAGCGACTCACGCTGCCGGTCGTCCATCTTCACGTCGCGGCGGCGCGGCTCGCGCCGGCGTCCTGTGGAGTCCTCGGTGAACAGCGGCAGGCGGCTGGGCCGCTCGAAGCCGGTCGCGATCACCGTCACTCGCACGGAGTCGGCGAGCGCGTCGTCCACGACCGCCCCGAAGATGATGTTCGAGTTCTGGTCGGCCGCGCCCTGGATGATCTCGGCGGCCTCGTTGACCTCGAACAGCCCCAGGTCGGTGCCGCCGG
This sequence comes from uncultured Thermoleophilaceae bacterium, assembly GCA_963765135.1. Lineage (GTDB taxonomy): Bacteria > Actinomycetota > Thermoleophilia > Solirubrobacterales > Thermoleophilaceae > JACVRW01. The sequence goes on along the minus strand of CAVXUX010000002.1, from coordinate 896,386 downwards.
TGATGTTCAGCAGGATCCCCGTGGCGCCCTCGACCGACTGCTCGAGCAGCGGGCTCGAGACGGCGTTCTTGGCGGCCTCCGCGGCGCGGTTCTCGCCGGACGCCTCGCCGATGCCCATCAGGGCCGACCCGGCGTCCTGCATGATCGTGCGGACGTCGGCGAAGTCGAGGTTGATCAGCCCGGGCGTGGTGATCAGGTCGGTGATGCCCTGCACACCCTGGCCGAGCACGGCGTCGGCCTCGCGGAAGGCGTCGAGGATGCTCGTCCGGCGCTCCACCACGGCGAGCAGCTTCTCGTTCGGGATCACGATCATCGTGTCCACCTGCTCGCGCAGCCGGTCGATGCCGTCGACCGCCTGGCGCATGCGCTGCGAGCCCTCGAAGTCGAACGGCTTGGTGACCACGCCGACGGTCAGCGCGCCCACCTCCTGCTTCGAGACCTCGGCGATCACGGGAGCGGCGCCGGTGCCGGTGCCGCCGCCCTCGCCCGCGGTTACGAAGACCATGTCAGCGCCCTTGAGCGCCTCCTTGATCTCGTCGCGGCTCTCGTTGGCGGCGCCGTAGCCCACCTCGGGGTCGGCGCCCGCGCCCAGCCCACGCGTGAGCTGGTCGCCGATCTGCAGCTTGATGTCGGCGTCGCACATCTGCAGCGCCTGGGCGTCGGTGTTGACCGCGATGAACTCCACGCCCTTGAGGCCCGCGTCCACCATGCGGTTGACGGCGTTCGTGCCGCCGCCACCGATGCCGACGACCTTGATGACCGCCAGATAGCTGCCCGTGTCCATGAGGGTTGTTCCCTTCTGCCTGCTGAAGCTCAAGCGGTTGTCGAGGGTTCCCGGCTACCGCAGACATCGGACTGTAGGTGGGATTCCGCGAATGTGTCAACCGATCTCGCAACAAATCATGCAGCTCAAGTCTCAACGAGCAGTTGAGACTTCCCATCAAGCTCAAGTTGTACTTGAGGCTTTACGGAGCGGCGGTCGCGCCGCCCCCGGTGCCCGCTGTGAGCGGGTCCACGGGGGCTGCGGGGGCCTCCGAAACGGGCGGCGCGGTGGTCTCCGCCTGGCGGAGTGGTCGGCGGTGTCGCCGTATCCGTCGGGACGGAGTTCGGAACAGCCGATTGCGCGCTTTCGGGGGTGACGGCGCCTGTCTCAGGCGTCGTGGCAAGCTCGGGTCCGGCGGGCGCGACCGGCGGCAGCGTCGTCGCAGCCAGGCCGCCCACGGCGGGGCGGCTCGGGATGCGCAGGTCCACGTAGGTCGCGCCGCGCGCCTCGAGGTCGGCCAGCACGCGCGCCGCGGCCGCCCACTTGGCCCGCAGGCGCGTGGCCGCGCCGAAGATCAGCTCCGGGCCGTCGCGCAGCTCGGCGACGTAGCCGTCGGCGGAGCGCCGCTGGACGTTCTCGATGCGCGCCCGCAGCACCGCCGGGGCGCCTCCGGCCACCGCCGCCGCTCCGCGGGCCGTGCGATCGAGCAGGAACTCGGTGCCGAGCGCGCCCTCAACCTCCACGGTGGGCAGGCTCCCCTTCACGGCGACGCCGCGCAGGATCGTGCCGTCGCCCGCCACCGGCACGTGGCCGGAGTCGCTGACCGCGATCGCCGCGGGCTCGTACTCGATCACGTGCACGCTCAGCCCGTGCGGGAAGTCGGGCGCGACTTCGAGCTTGCGGACGACCGGATAGCCGGCCACCGCGCGATCGAGCGCCTCGCGATCCACGTGCAGGGTCGTCATCGAGCGGGCGGCGCTCGTGATCGCCGCGCGTACGCGGTCGGCGTCCGAGCTGGTCACGCCGGTGACCTCCACGTGCTCGACCGCCACCAGCGAGGAGTCGCGCAGCCAGAACTGGTACCCGGCGGCCAGCGCGAGGCAGACGATGGCCAAGGCGATCAGGCGTCGCTTGAGGCGGGGCGAAAGCCGCCGAACGGCGCGGGCGGCGGCTCGCCGTGGCGACAGGCGCCGCCGGCCGGCGACGGTCGCCGCGCTCACGCCTCGCCCCACAGCGCCGCCGCGTCGACGTCGCCGAGGAACTGCACCTCGGGCTCGAGCTCCACGCCGAAGCGCTCGCGCACGAGGCGCTTGCCCTCGGCCATCAGCGCGACCACGTCGGCGGTGGTCGCATCGCCCGTGTTCTCCACGAAGTTGGCGTGCTTCTCGGAGAAGCGCGCGCCACCCACCGTCAGGCCGCGGCAGCCCGCCTCGTCGAGCAGGACACCGGCGCTGCGGCCCTCGGCGCGAGGGTCCTCGGGGTTCTTGAAGGTCGACCCGAAGGTCTTGATGCCGGACGGCTGGGCCGCGTGGCGAGCGGCGCGCATCTCGGCGAGCGTGGCCTTGACGCTGTCTGGATCCGAGCTCGACAGCGCGAAGGACGCCCGCGTCACCACCTCGCGCGGACCCAGGTTCGAGCTGCGGTAGCTGAAGCCGAGCTCCCCGGGGGCGCGGCGGCTCGCGCCCTCGGGTGTCGCGATCTCGACCCACTCGAGCACACGCGACAGGTCGCCGCCGTAGGCATTGGCGTTCATCTTGACCGCGCCGCCGACCGTCCCCGGGATGTTGACCCCGAACTCGAGGCCGCTGAGGCCGGCCCGAGCCGCTTCCGCGGCGGCCTTCGGCAGGCGCACGCCGCCGCCGCAGACCAGGCGTTCGCCGTCCTGCTCGATAGTGGCAAGCGCACCGCCCAGCTTCATCACGAGTCCTCGGAATCCAGCATCCGCTATCAGCAGGTTCGAGCCGGACCCGACCACTCCTACCGCGATCTGTGCCGCGTCCACCCAGGTCAGCAGCTCCACCAGGCGCTCGACCGAGTCGGGGCGGGCGTAGAAGTCGCCGGGCCCGCCGGTGCGAACGGTGGTGAGGCCGGCGAGCGGGTAGTCGCGCTCGACCCCTGCGGGGATCGCGGTCACGAGCCCAACTCCCGGGCCACGCGGTCGACATCGCCCGCCCCCAGGGTCACGAGCAGGTCATGCTCCGAGAGCTCGGCGGCCAGCATGTTCCTGGCCTGGTCGAGCTCGGGGAGCCACCAGACCGGCCGCCCGGTGGCGGCGTCGGCCGCCGCCTGGGCCACGAGCAGGCCGCTCACGCCGGGGAAGTCCTCCGCGCGCTCGCGCGCCGGGTAGACGTCGGCGACCACCACGACGTCCGCGAGCGCCAGGGCGCGCCCGAAGTCGCGTGCCAGCGCTCGCGTGCGCGAGTAGAGGTGCGGCTGGAAGAGCGCGATCAGGCGCCGGCCCTGCGCGAGCGTCCGCGCGGCCTCCAGCGTGGCGCGCACCTCGGTCGGGTGGTGGGCGTAGTCGTCGTAGACGAGCGCGCCGCTCGCGGACCGGCCGTGCTCCTCGAAGCGGCGGCCGGCGCCGTCGAAGTCGGCGAGCGCCGCCGCGCCCTCGGCGAGCTGCACGCCGGCCCGCTCGCACGCGGCCAACGCCGCGAGGGCGTTGAGGACGTTGTGGCGGCCGGGCACGCGCAGCTGCACGCTCGTGCCGCGGACCTGGAAGCGGGAGCCGCCGGGGAGCAGCTCGAGCTCCTGCGCTTGGAGATCGCCCTCGTCCACGCCCACCCGCAGCACCTCGCCGGGCAGCTCGACCTCCGGGCCCACCACCCGCAGCTCGGCCGGTTCCGCGAACTCCGCGAACGCCTCCTCCAGCTCGGCCAGGCTCGCGTAGGTGGCGTGATGGTCCAGCTCGATGTTGGTGATCACCGCCACGTCGCGGGCCAGCTCGAGGAACGAGCGATCCGACTCGTCGGCCTCGATCACCGCCCAGTCCCCCGCCCCCCAAGCCGCATTGGTGCCCGCCGAGCGCAGCTCGCCGCCGATCAGGAAGGGTGGATCCTGCCCGGCGCCGCGCAGAGCGTGCGCGATCATCGACGCGGTCGTCGTCTTGCCGTGCGCGCCGCTCACCGCGATCGTGCGCTTCATGCGCGACAGCTCGCCGAGCAGGTCGGCGCGGTGCAGTGTCGTCGTGCCCGCCGCGCGCGCCGCCGCCAGCTCGGGGTTGTCCTCCGGGATCGCCGTCGATACGACCACCTCCGCCCCCGCCGGCAGGTTGGCCGCGTCGTGGCCGGCCACTGCCTCGATCCCGGCGGCGCGCAGGCGCTCGAGCGCCGCCGACTCGACCTGATCGGAGCCCGACACCTCGGCGCCGAGCGCCTTCGACACCAGCGCCAGCCCGCTCATCCCGGCGCCGCCGATCCCTACGAAATGCAGAGCGCGGCCGGCAAATGGCGCTTCGTCCATAGCGGACGGACCCTACTCAGCCCGCCAGCGCGATCAGCTCGTCCGCGATCCGCTCCGCCGCGTCGGGCTTGGCCACCGCGCGCGCCGCCTTCGCCATGGCGCCCAGGCGTTGCGGCGCTGCCAGCAGCGTCCCCACCTCGCGCGCCAGCCGCGGCCCGTCCAGCTCGGCGTCCGGCACCACCACCGCCGCGCCGGCCTGCTCGATGAACCGCGCGTTCGAGGTCTGATGGTCGGCGGTCGCGTACGGGAACGGCACCAGCACGGCCGGCAGCCCCGCCGCGGCCAGCTCCATCACCGAGCCGCCGGCGCGGGCCACGACGAGGTCGGCCGCGGCGAGCGCGTCCGCGAACGGCTCGATGTAGGCGTGCAGGTGGTAGTAGGGCGGCGAGCCGAGGGCGTCGAGCCGCTTGCGCAGGTCGTCGAAGTCGCGCCGCCCGCTCGCGTGGAGCACGGCGCAGGGCGACCCGCCCCCGAACGCCTCCAGCGCCGCGTCGTTGAGCCGGCGCGCGCCGAGCGACCCTCCGAACACGAGCACGCACGGCTCCTCGGGGCCGATGCCGAAGCGCGCCCGCGCGGCGGCCCGGTCGGCCTGGCCCGTGGCGGCGGGGACCGGGCGTCCGCTGACGATCCACTTGCGCGCGGCGCGCCGGCGCAGCAGGCGCGGCTTGCGCCTCGGGATTGGAAACGCCAGGAACACGCGCTTGGCCACCGGCGCCAGCAGCCGGTTGGTCACGCCCAGGTGGCTGTCCGCTTCGGTCAGCACCAGGGGTCGCCGCGTCAGCCGCGCGGCCAGGCCGACGGGCCCGGCCACGTAGCCGCCTCCGCCGAGGACGGCGTCCGCCCCGAGCTTTCGCAGTAGGCGCACGGCCCGCAGCGTCGCCCCCGCCGCCAGCACCAAGGCAAGCGCCGCCCGCACCGGCCTGCGGCGGTCGAGCCCGCGTACGCGCACGCGGTGGAACGGGTAGCCGGCGGCCGGGATCAGCTCGGACTCGGCACGCTCTCCCCCGATGAACTCGACCTCGGCGCCGCGGGCGCGCAGGGCCTCAGCGACCGCGAGCGCCGGCACGACGTGCCCCGCCGTGCCGCCCGCGGCGATCACGATCTTGGGCATCGCGTCCTCCATCGATTGCCTCGAGGCGCGGCTTGGCGCGCTCCCGGCGGGCCCGGCCACCGGTGGCGGCCACGTTCAGCAGCAGGCCGGTCGCCCCCATCAGGACGACCAGGTTCGTGCTCCCGTACGACAGGAACGGCAGCGGGACGCCGGTCAGCGGCGCCATGCCGAGCACCGCGAAGAAGTTGAGGGTCGCCTGACACAGGATCAACGAGGTGATGCCGGCGGCGAGCAGCTTCGAGTACAGGTCGCGGGCGAGCTTCGCCGCGCGCAGGCCCGCGAAGCCGATCATCCCGTAAAGGCCGATCACGCCGAGGATGCCGATCAGGCCGAGCTCCTCGCCGATCACCGCCAGGATCATGTCCGTGTGCGCCTCGGGGAGGTAGAAGATCTTCTGCACCGACTCGCCGAGCCCGACGCCGAAGAACCCGCCCGAGCCGATCGCGGTGAGCGCCTGCACGGCCTGGAAGCCGGTGTCGCCCGCGTCCGAGAACGGGTCCAGGAACGACGTCAGCCGCTCGCGCCGGTAGGGCTCGATCAGCGCGACCAGCACCGCCAGCGCGACCAGCGTGCCGAAGATCCCGCCGAGCAGCCGCACCGGCGTGCCGGCGGCCACCAGCAGCATGCCGATCGCCAGGCAGATCACCAGGGCGGTGCCCATGTCCGGCTGCTTGAGCAGCAGCAGGCAAGCCGCCGCGACGACGATCAGCAGCGGGTTGAACAGGCCGCGCAGCGTCTTGCTCGCGCGCGGGCGCGCAGCGAGCGACTGGGCCGCGTACAGGACGATCGAGACCTTCAGCAGCTCCGAGGGCTGGAACTGGAGCGGCCCGGCGCCAAGCCAGCGGGTCGCGCCGTTCACGGTCACGCCCACGTGCGGGATCATCACCGCCGCGGTCAGGAGGAACGAGGCGATCAGCAGGAACGGCGTGAGGCCCTTGATCAGCTTCAGGCCGTGGCGCGAGGCGGCGTGCATGAGCACCAGCCCGAGCGCCCCGCACATCAGGTAGCGCTTGAGGTAGAAGGAGGGGTCGCCGGGGCCGCTCAGCAGCGATTCCGCCGAGCTCGCCGAGTAGACCATGACCGCCCCGAACGCGAGCAGGCAGAGTGTCGCGGTGTAAAGGATCGAGTACTCGATCGGTCGCTTGCGGGCGGCGCGCGCAGCCATCCGGCATTTCTTCGACGCCGCGGCTGCGATTCATTCAGGCGAAACGAGCGCGCGGAAGCGGTCGCCGCGCTCCTCGTAGTCCCGGAACTGGTCGTACGAGGCGCAGGCGGGCGAGAGCAGCACGACCTCCCCGGGCTGGGCGGCCGCCCGAGCGGCCGCGACGGCGGTCTCGAGGTCGCCGCAGCGGTGCAGCGGCACGCCGGCCGGCTCGAGGTCGGACGCCAGGCGATCGGCCGCCTCGCCGATCAGGTAGCAGGCGTGGCAGCGCTCGGCGACCGGCTCGCGCAGGTCCTCGAAGCCGCCGCCCTTGAGGCTGCCGCCGAGGATGACGTGGACGCCGGCGAAGAAGGACTCGATCGCGCGGGCGGCCGCGGACACGTTGGTGGCCTTCGAGTCGTTGACGTAGAGCACCCCGTCGACGGTGCCCACCTCCTCGAGGCGGTGCGGGACGCCGGCGAACGTGCGCAGCGCCTCGGCGACGGCCTCGGCAGGCACGCCGGCGGCGAGCGCCGCGGTGGCCGCCGCGCTCGCGTTCTCGAGGTTGTGGGGCCCGCGCAGCCGGATCTCGTCCGCCGGCAGCGGCGGCTCGCCCAGCTGCACGCGGCGTCCCTCCCCGGGCAGCTCGATCCAGTCCGGGGCGATCGCGACCTGGTCGGGCGTCTGGCGGGCGAACAGGCTCAGCTTGGCGGCGCGGTAGGCCTCGAAGCTGCCGTGCCGGTCGAGGTGGTCCGGGGTCAGGTTGAGCAGCACGCCGATGTCGGGGGCGAAGCCGGCCGCGTCCTCGGCCTGGAAGCTCGACACCTCGCAGACGATCGTGGCGTCCGCCTCGACCGCGCCGACGAGCGCGGACAGCGGCGTGCCTACGTTGCCCGCCACCGCCACCGGCAGCCCCGCGGCGCGCCAGATCGCGCCGAGCAGCTCGACGGTGGTGGTCTTGCCGTTGGTGCCCGTGACCGCCACGAAGCGATTGGGCAGCAGGCGCCAGGCCAGCTCCAGCTCGCCGACCACCGGCAGGCCGAGCTCGCGGGCGCGGGCGATCACGGGCGCCTCGTTGGGGACGCCCGGGCTCTTCACGACGCAGGCGGCCCGCTCGAGCAGGTCGAGGCCGTCGCTGTCCAGGTGCGCGTCGAGGTCGGCCGGCACGTCCGGACTCCCGCTGTCCACGGCCAGCACGTCGCCGTGCGCGGCGAGCATGCGCGCGGCGGCGACCCCGGAACGGGCGAGTCCGACGATCAGGTAGGGCCCGTCCGGAAGCGGGGGCCGCTGCCGCCATTCAAGGGCCGATCGACTGCTGGTAGAGCGTGAAGCCGATCGCGGAGCAGATCGCGGCGACGATCCAGAAGCGCAGGATGATCTTCGTCTCCGACCAGGCGAGCAGCTCGAAGTGGTGATGGATGGGCGCCATCAGGAAGACGCGCCGGCGGAAGCGCTGGAAGGCGATCACCTGGATCACGACCGAGAGCGCCTCGATCACGAAGATGCCGCCGATCAGGATCAGCAGCACCTCCGTGTGCGTGATCACCGCCAGCGCGGCGATCGCGCCGCCGAGGCCGAGCGAGCCGGTGTCGCCCATGAACACCGAGGCCGGGAACGAGTTGAACCAGAGGAAGCCCACGCAGGCTCCGACCAGGCACGCGCACAGCAGCGCGAGGTCGGGCTGGACGTCCCCGGGGGTGATGAACGTCATCGCGGTGAAGGCCAGGAAGACGATCGCCGCGCAGCCGGCGGCGAGGCCGTCGAGCCCGTCGGTGAGGTTCACTCCGTTCGTCGAGCCGGCCAGCACCAGGAAGATCAGCACCGGGTAGCCGAGGCCGAGGTCGACCGAGGCGTCGACCACCCGCAGGTCGAGCGTGTCCTGGAAGTCCAGGTACTGCGTGACCGCCAGCCAGAGCGCGATCGCGGTCAGCCCCTGGACGAGCAGCTTGGTCTTGCCCGAGACCCCCAGCGATCGGCGCTTGCGCAGCTTGGTCAGGTCGTCGGCAAAGCCCAGCCCGGCCATCGCCAGCGCGGTGCCGAGCACGCACAGGCTCGCGGCGCGGTAGTCGCCCAGGATCAGGAACGGCACGCAGACCCCGAGGAAGATCGCCAGGCCGCCCATCGTCGGCGTGCCCGCCTTGCCGAGGTGCCCGGCCGGCCCCTCCTCGCGGATGTGCTGCCCGAACTCCTTCAGCCGCAGGTAGTCGATGAAGCGCGGCCCCAGGAACATGCAGATGAGCAGGGAGGCCATGCCTCCGATCAGGATCTCGCCCATCTGTCTAGGGGTCTCTCCGCGAGATCCGGGCTGCCGAGGAAAGTCGAGCGTGAAGGAGCCGCGAAGCCGGCATAGCAGCGCTATGGCGGGAGCGGGGACGCCGCCAGGCGAAGACTTGCAGCCGGCAAACCGGCCCGGAGTGAGTGGAGGGACCCCCATCAGGCCAGCACTCGTTCCAGGCCCACCGAGCGGGACCCCTTGATCAGCACGCGGTCGCCCGGGCGGGCCAGCTCCTCGAGCAGGGCGGCGGCCTCCTCGGGCGTGGCCACCGGGTGCGTCTCGCCGTCGAACTCGTCCGTGTAGCCGAGCGCCTCCTCGCCGACCGGCACGAGCACGTCGATGCCCAGCGCCGCCGCGTGCGAGCCGATCTCGCGGTGGTAGCCCGGCGAGCCGTCGCCCAGCTCGGCCATCGCCCCCAGCACCGCGACGCGGCGCGTGGCCGTGCTCGTCGCGAGGTGATCCAGGGCCGCCCGCATCGACATCGGGTTGGCGTTGTAGCAGTCGTTCACCACGGTAACGCCGCCCGGCAGCTCCACCACCTCGCCGCGCAGCGAGGAGAAGCGCACGCCGACGCGGCCCCCGACGCTCACGCCGAGCGCCCGCGCGGCGGCCACGGCGGCCAGCGTGTTGAGCAGGTTGTGCGGCTCCGAGTAGCCCAGCTCGAGGCTCACCGTCTCCTGGCGCGCCTCGATCTCGGCGTGGCCGGCGTCGAAGGCCAGCAGGCGCACCTCGCCGCCCGGGCCGAAGGTCCAGGTGTCCACGTCGTCGCGCAGGTGGGCCTCCAGCAGCGGCTCGCTGGCGGGGACGACGCAGGCGGTGCCGGGACGCAGGTCGCGGATCAGCTCGGCCTTGGCGGCCGCCACGCGCTCGACCGTCCCGAGCAGCTCGAGGTGCACCGGCCCGACGTTCACGATCACACCGGTGTCCGGCTCGGCGACCGCCACCAGCTCGGCGATCTGGCCCTCGCCGCGCATGGCCATCTCCAGGACCAGCGCCTCGGTTCCGCGCGGAGCCTCCAGGATCGTCAGCGGCAGGCCGATCTCGGTGTTCCAGTTCTCGCGCGACGCGTGCGTGACCAGCCGCGGGCGCAGCAGCGCGGCGAGGATGTCCTTGGTCGAGGTCTTCCCGGTGGACCCGGTGACCGCGAACACCTTCGCGTTGAGCTCTCGCCGCCAGCTGCGGGCGAGCGCGTGCAGGGCGGCGAGCGGGTCGTCCACCGCGATCACGGCTGCGCCGCTGCAGGCGGAGTGGCCGACGCTGTCGGCGGCGGCTGCGACCGCCGCGGCGGCGTGCTCGCGGTCGACGAGCACCCCCCACGCGCCGGCGTCCAGGGCCGCGACCGCGAACTCGCCGCCGTGCGCGCCGGCGCCGGGAAGGCCGACGAACAGGTCGCTCGACTCGACCTCGCGCGAGTCGATCACGGCGCGCGCGGGTCCGGCGCGCTCGGGATCGCCGGCGGCGAGGTCGCCTCCGGCGGCCTGCGCGACGCGCGCGGCGGAGAGGTCGATCACGCGCGCACCCCGAGCCGGGCCCGCAGCGCTTCGCGGGCTGTCATCCCGCCGGCTCCCCGCGCGCGCCGGCAGGCCTCGCCACCCGTGCCCGCAGGAGCTCGCGCGCGACACTGCAATCGTCGAACGGCTCCTTGCGCCCGTTCTCGAACTCCTGGCCCTGCTCGTGCCCCTTGCCGGCGATCACCACGACGTCGCCGGCCTGCGCCGACTCGATCGCCTGCGCGATCGCCTGGCGGCGGTCGGTCATGCGCTCCGCGTCCGGGCCGGCGCCCTCCATCACCTCGTCGATGATCGCGTCGGGCGCCTCACTGCGCGGGTTGTCGCTGGTGACCAGCACGCGATCGGCCAGCCGGCGCGCGGCGTCGCCCATCAGCGGGCGCTTGCCGCGGTCGCGGTCGCCGCCGGCGCCGAACACCACGTGCAGGCGCCCCTCGGTCACCGGGCGCGCCGCGCGCAGCACGTTCTCGAGCGCCTCGGGGGTGTGCGCGTAGTCCACCAGCACGCCGAAGTCCTGGCCCTCGTCGACCGGCTCGAAGCGGCCCGGCACGCGCCCGAAGCGCGGCAGCGCCTCGGCGATCGGTCTCGAGCGGCACGCCCAGCGCGTGCGCGGCGGCCACCGCCGCGAGCACGTTCTGCACGTTGAACAGGCCGGGCAGCGGCGAGGTCAGCTCCAGCTCGCCGTCCGGCGTGCCGCAGCGGAAGCGCGAGCCCATCAGGTCGAAGTCCACGTCGAGCGCCCGGTAGTCGGCGTCGCGGTCGATCGCGAACGTCGTGGCGTCGACCTCCGCCGCAAGCCGCCGCCCGTACTCGTCGTCGACGTTCACCACCGCCGGCCCGCCGTCGTCGAAAAGCCGCCGCTTGGCGGCGAAGTAGGCGTCCATCGTCTCGTGGAAGTCGAGGTGGTCCTGGGTCAGGTTCGTGAACACGCGGCAGGCGAAGCGGATGCCGGCCACCCGGCCCAGCTCCAGCGCGTGCGAGGACACCTCCATCGCGCAGGCGCGGTCGCCGCCGTCGAGCATCGCGCGGAACGTGGCCTGGAGGTCGATCGCCTCCGGCGTGGTGCGCTCGACCTCCTCCTCGCGCCCCGCGACCACCCGCTTGACGGTGCCCAGCAGCCCGCAGCCGCGCCCGTCCGCCTCGACCAGGTGGCGCACCAGGAACGCGGTGGTCGTCTTGCCGTTGGTGCCGGTCACCCCGACCACGTCGAGCTCGGCCGTCGGGTCGCCGTAGAAGCGCGCCGCCGCGGGCCCCATCGCGGCGCGCACGTCGTCCACGAGCACCTCGGGCACGCCCAGGTCGAGCGGCCGCTGGCAGACCAGCGCGACGGCGCCGCGCTCCACGGCGTCGGGGGCGAAGTCGTGACCGTCGGACTTGAAGCCCGGAACGCAAAAAAAGAGCGTCCCCGGCGTGACGCTCTGGCTCGAGTAGGCGAGCCCGGATATCTCCAACTCCGGTGCCCCATTCCCCATCAAATCGCGCAGGGTCATGGAGGGCCCAAGCCTACTCAGGCGGGATCTTCAGATACGGCAGGGCGAACTCCATGATGCGCTCGAAGGCCGGCGCCGCGACCGTGCCTCCGTAGATGTCGCCGCGCGGCTCGTCGACCATGACGGAGACCAGCAGGCGCGGGTTGCGGGCCGGCGCGAAGCCGATGAACGAGGCCACGAAGTCGGTCTTGGAGTAGGTGCCGTTCTCCGGCTTCTCGGCGGTGCCTGTCTTGCCGGCGAGCGTGTAGCCCGCGACCGAGGCCTCCTGCGCGGTACCGCCAGCCGCCAGCACTCCCTCGAGCATCTGGGACACCTCTGTCGCCGTCTTGCGCGACAGCACCCGCTTGCCGGGCTTGCGGTCGCCGGCGACGATGTACGGCTGGCGCCTGACGCCGCCGTTCGCGATCGCGGTGAAGCCCGCGGCCATCTGGATCGGCGTGACCGACAGGCCCTGCCCGATCGACATGTTGCCGAGCGACGAGCCCGAGTAGTGGTTCACGTCCAGGACGATGCCGCGCTGCTCGCCGGGGAGGTCGACGCCGGTGGGCTTCGAGAAACCGAAGCGGCGGACCCAGCGGTCGAAGCGGGTGGCGCCCAGCTTGAGGCCGATCATCGCGCTGCCCACGTTCGAGGAGCGGGCCAGGATCTGCTCGACGGTCAGGTCGCCGTTGCCGTCCTCGTGGGCCTCGCCGATCGTGCGGTCGGCGACGTGGAGCTCGAAGGGGACGTGGAGCATGGTCTCGGGCCGGATCAGGCCCTCCTCGAGCGCGCCGGCGACGGTGAACGCCTTGAACGTCGAGCCCGGCTCGTAGTTGAACTGGATCGCTCGATCCTGGCGGGCGTAGTCGGGCGCACCGTCGGGGTCGTTGGCGTCCACGCGCGGCCAGTTGGCCAGCGCGAGGATGGCGCCGGTGCGGGGGTCCATCACGACCGCCGTGGCCCCGGCCGGCTGGTAGGTCATCCCCACCTCGCCGAGCACGGCCTCCACGCGCTCCTGGATCGCGGCGTCCAGCGTGAGCTTGATGTCCTCGCCCTCCTCGGCGCGCTCGGTCTCGATCAGGCTGACCGGCTGGCCGAGCGCGTCCTTCACGACCCGGCGGTGGCCGTCGTGGCCGCCGAGCGTTTCCTCCTGGGAGTACTCGAGGCCGGCCAGGCCGGTGTTCTCGGAGCCGACGCTGCCGAGCACCTGTGACGCGAGGTACCCCTGCGGATAGGTGCGCTTGGGCTCGACGACGGTGTCGATGCCCTCGATCCGGAGCTGCTCGATCTTGTGCCCCACCGACGCGTCGATCTTGTGGCGCAGGTAGATGAAGGTCGAGTCGCGGTTGCTCAGCTTCTTGAGCAGGTCGTCCTCGGAGACGCCCAGCAGCGGGGCGAGCCGGGCCGACACCCGCGCGGGGTTGTCGATCAGGTACGGGTAGGCGAACACCGTCACGGCGTCCTCCGAGACGGCCAGCTCCAAGTCGTGGCGGTCGACGATCGAGCCGCGCCGGGCCGGCACGACCATGTCCTCGACCTGCTGCTGGACCGCGCGGGCGCCGAGCGAGCCGGCCTTGACCGTCCCGATCCAGGTGGCGCGCGCGGTGGCGGCGCCGAGCAGCAAGAGGAACAGGGCAAACAGCAGCCCGATCCTGCGCTCGACCAGGCGCACCCGCTAACCCGTGGGCGAGGCCGCCGTCGTGGTCGGCAGCGTGGTCGTGGTCGGGGTCGTGGTCGGGGTCGTCTCCGTTACGAGCGGATCCGGGGCCGCCATCGGGGTGGGCGCGATGATCCGCTTCGAGGCGGTGCGCGCGTCGATCGTCGGGTTCGACTTCAGGTAGCGCACCTCGGCCGGCGCCGGGAGCACGAGCCCGAGCTCGGCCGCCGCCTGCTGGATGCGCTCGCTGTTGGCCAGCCCGGCCACGTCCTCGCGCAGGCGCCCGTTCTCGCGCTTGAGCTGGGCGGCCTTGTCGGCCATCTGCGTGATCTCGCGGTTCATCCGCAGCAGGTCGACGTTGAAGAACACGATCCCGGCGAGCAGCACGCCGACCAGGCCGATCCAGATGCGGCCGCTGAGGACCGCGTCGAGCACGCGGGCGCCGAGCGGGAGCGCGACCCGGCGCGGCGCGGCCCGGGGAGCGCGACGAGGCGCAGTGCGGCTCGGCGCCGCCTGACCCGACGCGCGCCGGACCGGGCGCTTGGCGGGCGCGGGCTTGCGACGTGTCGGCTGGCGCCGCGAGGGGGCGGCTGGGGCCGCGCGACCCGCGGTCGTCGCGGGCGCGGCAACGGCTGCGGCGGCGCGGGCCATCAGCTCTCCACCGGCGCGATCCGCCTGGCTGCCCGCAGACGACCCGACTTCGCGCGCGGGTTCTGCGCGACCTCACCGGGCGTGGGCGCCACCGGGCGGCCGGTGAGCAGCTCGGCCTCGGCCTCGTGGCCGCAGACGCAGACCGGGAAGTCCGGCGGGCACACGCAGCCACGCGCCCGCTCGACCAGGAAGCGCTTCACGCGCCGGTCCTCCAGCGAGTGGAACGAGATCGCGGCGAGGCGACCGCCCGGCCGCAGCAGGTCCCATGCGAGCGGGAGCGCGCGATCGAGCGAGTCGAGCTCGCCGTTGACGGCGATCCGGACCGCCTGGAACACGCGCTTGGCGGGGTGGCCGCCGCCGAAGCGGCGCCGCACCGCGGCGGGCAGCGCGGCCTCGATCGCCTCGACCAGCTCGCCGGTGGTCTGAAGCGGCGCGCGGCGCCGGCGCCTGACGATCTCGCGCGCGATCCGGCGCGCGTTCGGGTCCTCGCCGTAGCGGCGGAAGATCTGGGCCAGCTGGCGCTCGTCCCAATTGTTGAGGACCACGCGCGCATCCAGCTCCTGGCTCGGGTCCATCCGCATGTCGAGCGGCGCGTCGTAGGAGTAGGAGAAGCCGCGCTCGCGCGCGTCGACTTGCATCGACGAGATGCCGAGGTCGAGGTAGACCACGTCGGCCCCAACCCCCTCCTCGATCAGAACCGCGAGGCCTTCCGCGTAGTCCATGCGCAGGAAGCGGGTCTCGCAGGCGACCTCGGCGGCCAGCTCCTCGAAGCGCGCCTCGGCGGCGGGGTCGCGGTCGATGCAGACCAGCGTCCCGGTCGAGCCGAGCCGGTCGGCCACCAGGCGCGCGTGGCCGCCCGCGCCGAAGGTGCAGTCCACGGCCGTCTCGCCCCTCGCCGGGGCGGTCAGGTCGATCAGCTCGCCGGCGAGCACCGGGACGTGCACAGGGGTCATGTCAAGAAGGATTGCCAAGACGCTCCGTCACCTCCCCGATCTCCGCGTCGAGGGCCTCCTGGACCGAGCGCCAGCGCCCCGCGCCCCAGACCTCGAGGTGATCCCCGACCCCCACGACCACGACCTCCTTCTCGATCGTCGCGTGCGTGAGCAGCGGCGCCGGCAAGGTGACGCGGCCGCTCGCGTCCAGCTCGATCTCGAAGGAGTTGCCCTGGTAGAAGCGGCTCAGCTTGCGGTACTCGGAGCCCATCGGGTTCAGCTCCCCGAGCGCGCGCTCGATGATCGCCTCGTGCGTGTCCGGCGTCCAGATCGCGACGCACGGCTCGGGGTCCTTGGCGAGCACGGTCCCGTTCGAGAAGGACGCGCGAAAGCGAGCCGGGATGCTGAGCCGGTTCTTCGCGTCCAGCGAATGCTCGAAGTGACCTCGAAACGCCATTTTGCATGTCCCAGAAAGAGTTAGACCGGAGTGGCGGAGTGGGAGGAGCCCCGCCACTCCGGTCAATTGGTGGCGCCACAGTAGCCCACTTTCTCCCACTCCGCAACACCTGCTCCCACTTTTCCGTCCGATGCGGGCCGCCCATTCGTCCAGGCGGACCGGATTCGGCTCTGTAGAGCGGCGTGTGCGGTGGGAGAACACGCCTCCGCGAGACCGCTCGCGGTGCGCCGTGTGCAAGACGCGTTGCGTTAGAAGGGCCGCTGCCGCAACCCAGCCGGGGTCAACGCTGTTGCAGGGGGACACCCACTAGACCGCGGGAGGTCAACCCATGAAGCGCTTTCTTCGCACCCCGTCGCCCTCGATGGTCGTCGCCTGTGCGGCCCTGTTCGTCTCGCTCGGCGGCGTCTCCTACGCCGTCGCGACGATCGACTCGGCCGACATCGTCGACGGCTCGATCCGGAACCGCGACTTCAAGAACGGCACGTTGCGCGGGCAGGAAGCCAAGCCGGACGGCTTCGGCCCGAACGCGATCAAGGAGCAGGCGCTCGACGCGACCAAGCTCAAGCAGGTGCCGTCGGCGGTGCTGGCGGATGGTGTCGTTCGGCAGGGCGTGATCTCGGATGTCGGCGCGCTGGTGCGCGGGCGCGGAGTCGCCTCGAGCGCCCAGACGGGGACCGGCCAGTACCAGGTCGTCTTCGACCGCGACGTGCGCCAGTGCGTCTATACGGCGACGCTCGGCGACGAGTCGGCATCGGGGCCCGGCACGGGACAGATCGCCGTCACCTCGGCGGCGAGCAACGTGAACGGCGTGCGTGTGGTGACGCGCGACAGCACCGGCGCGCAGGCCAACCGCTCGTTCCACCTGGTGGTCAGCTGCTGAGGGCGCCGGCGGCGCCACCGCCCAGCAGCGCCGACAGCAGCGCGGCCGCGACGAGCAGCAGCACGGACGGCACCAGGAGCAGCGCGACGACCAGCTGGATCTTCGGGCCGGCCCGGGCGGCCTCCTCGCGGGCGTGACGGGCGAGGGCGAAGCGGGCGTCGCGGGCCTGGGCGGCGAGCGTCTCGCCGAGTGGGACGCCGTGGCGACGGGCGCGGTCGAGGGCCGCTCGCAGCGCCCGCACCTCTGGCGAGCGGCGCCCGTTCCGCCATCCCGTCCAGCGCGCGCTCGAGCGGAACGCCGAGGTCGACCTGACGGCCGACCGCCCGCCATTCGGCGGCGAGCGGCCCGTGCGTGCGCGCGCCGACCTCGCGCAGGGCCTGGGCGAGCGAGCTGCCGGACTCCACCCCCACCCGCAGCAGGTCGAGCAACGCCGGCAGGCCGCGACGGATGCTGCCGGGCGCGCTCGCCGGCCCGGCGGGCGAGCCAGAGGTCCGGCGCGAGGAAGCCGGCAACGGGAGCGCCCACGAGGAGCGCGAGCGCCAGGCGTCCGGGCGCGGGCGTCGAGAGAGCCACGCCCGCGAGGGCGCCCAGAGCGGCAGCCGCCAGCTTGGCGGCCATCAGCTCACGCGCCCGCAGCCCGGCGGGACGCCCAGCGGCGGCGATGCGGGCCTCGAGGTCGTGCGGAGGCGCAGCGGCGCGAAGGGCCGCGCCGGCCCTGACCAGCAGCCGCATGAGAGCGGGCGCGCGGTCCCCGCCTGCGGCGGCCGCGCCGCTCCCGCCGCGAACCGAGGCAACCAGCAGGCCGGCCCCGCTGGCGGCCAGGGCGGCCGCCAGTCCAGCCAGCATCGCGGCCGTGCTCACCAGCGCACCGTTCCGAGCCTCCGGATCAGGACGGCGGCCAGACCTTGCAGGAACAGGGCGATTCCGACGAGCCAGCCGGTCAGGAACGAGCTCCAGAGGCCCGCCAGCCAGCCTGGGCTCGCCAGCTCCGCGAGCAGCGCGCCGCCCAGCGGCAGGGCCACCACGATCAGGCCCGTGAAGCGCGCCTGGGCCGTCGCTGCCCTCAGCTCGCCCTCCAGGCGCGACTGCTCCTCCATCGAGCGGGCCGTCTCGCGCAGCAGCCGGGCCAGGTCGCCGCCCGCTCGCCGCTGGAGCTGGCACGCCGCGACGACCGTGTCCAGCCGCGGCGAGCGCACCCGCGCCGCGCATCGCCTCGAGGGCATCGTCCGTGGCGCGCCCCGACGGCCAGCTCGGCGCACGCCCTGCGCAGCTCGTGGCCCGCGGCGCCGCCGACCGATCGGGTCGCCTCGCCGAGCGCGCCGCGCAGGGAGTGACCTCCGGCGAGGGCGTCGGCCAGCGCCAGGGCGAGCGCGGGCACGCCGGCGTCGACCGCCCGGCGAAAGCGCTCACGGCGGGCACGCAGGAGCCGCGCGACCAGCCAGGGCCCCACCGGCGCCCAGCGCCACCCCGGCGAGCAGACCCATCATCAGGCAGCCCACGAGGAAGGCCAGGCCGGCGCCGGCGAGCAGCAGCCGCCGGCGCTCCGCGGCGCCCGGGTCCCGGCCCTCCCGGCCGAGTGTCACCACGACATCGACGAGGCCGGCCAGTCCATGCGCGAGGCCGGTGCCTCGCGCGAGCAGGTCGCGGCGGAGCAGGCCGCCGCCGAGCAGGTCGCGCAGCGCGAGCACGCCAGCGCCGGCGGCAAGCGCGGCGAGCGCCGCGGCCCCGCTCACGCCCGCCCCTCCCGCCGCAGCCGCCCGATGCGCTCCGCCAGTCGCCCCGCTCCGGGCGCTCGGGGGTCGCTGCCGCTGACGGTAGAGCTCCCGGACGCCGGCTCCTCCGGCCGCTCGCACCACCTCGACGACCGATTCCACCGCGCGGGTCCCGTCCGCCAGCCGGGCCTGGTGCACGATCAGGTCGAGTGCGCTCGCCACCTGCTCGCGCACGGCCTGGTGGGGCAGCCCCACCCCGGCCATCAGCGCCAGCGTCTCCACCCGTCGCAGCGCGTCCTCCGGCGAGTTCGCGTGCACCGTCGTCAGCGACCCGTCGTGCCCGGTGTTCAGCGCCTGCAGCATGTCCAGCGCCTCCGGCCCGCGCACCTCCCCGACCACGATCCGGTCGGGTCGCATCCGCAGCGCGTTGCGCACGAGCTGCCTGATCGTCACCTCGCCGCGGCCCTCGAGGTTCGCCGGCCGCGCCTCCAGCCGCACCACGTGCCGCTGGCGCAGCCTCAACTCGGCCGCGTCCTCGATCGTCACGATCCGCTCCTCCCCCGGGATCGCCCCCGACAGCGCGTTCAGCGTCGTCGTCTTCCCCGATCCCGTGCCTCCGCTCACGAGGATCGACGCCCGCGCCGCCACGCTCACCGCCAGCAGCTCGGCCAGCGCCGCCGGCATCGTCCCGTTGGCCACCAGCTCCCGCAGCGAGAAGCCCTCGCGCCGGAAGCGCCGCACGGTCAGGCACGGCCCCGACAGCGACAGCGGTGGGATCACCACGTTCACGCGCGACCCATCCGCCATGCGCGCGTCGCACAGCGGCGACGCCTCGTCCACCCGCCGCCCGAGCGGCGCCAGCACCCGCTCGATCGCGTGCATCAGCTCGCTCTCCCCCGCGAACCGCACCCCCACCCGCTCCAGCCGTCCGCGCCGCTCGACGTACACCGACTCCGGCCCGTTGACCATCACCTCGTCGACCGAGGGATCCGCCAGCAGCGGCTCGAGCGGCCCGAGGCCGGTCGCGAGCACGATCACCCGCTCGACCAGCCGCGCCTGCTCGGCCTCCGGCAGCGCCGCGGCCTCACGCTCGACCAGCGACCGCACCTCGTCCTCGAGCGACCCGCCCGCCTCGCCGTCGCGCGCCCGCTCGACCAGCCGCGCCCGCAGCGCGCGGGCCAGCTCGTCCAACGCCTCCATACGCGCTGAAGTGCGCCGGCGGAACGGCTTCGCCCCCGTGGAGTCGGCTAGCCCCCTAGAACCAGCGCGCGAAGCGCCGTGCCAGCCTGAACCCGTGGTGGGTGCGCGTGTTCGCGCAGCGCATGCCGTTGCGGTAGCTGGTGCACTTGAAGGGGCCGCGCTCGATCGACTTGCGGTAGCCGAGCACCTTCTTGCCGCCGAAGACCGTGTCGCCCGCGCAGACCCAGCGCCCGAAGCCGCGCGTGCCGACCGTCAGCCCGAATCCCCAGTCCACCTCGCACGCGCGGGGCTTGGGGGGTGGCGTCCAGGCGTGCTCGCGGATGTCGCAGCGCGCTCCCGTCTTCGAGATCACGCAGCCGATGTTGTGCGAGGGCGACTCGAAGAACGTGTACGCCCCTGCCGGCGCGGCGGCCACGGCTAGGGCCGCTAGCGCCAGAGCCAGCGCCTTCATCGCACGTGCACCCAGTGCGCCTTCGAGGGCGCTCCGTTCTCGTCGGTCACGAACAGCATGTACCACCCCGACGGCACGAGTCCTGCACTCGCCGGGATCGTGACGTCGAGGCCGTCGCCGTTGCGCTCGAGTGTCGAGCTTGATCGAGCGCTGCTCCACGTCGGTCACGTGGGTGACCGCGCTCGGGCGCACCAGCCGCGCGGCCCGGACCGCGCCCACGTCGGGGATCCCGAACCAGACGCTGTGGCCCCGCTCGACCTCGACCGGCCCGCTGGCGATCTCCGGCCGGTCGCCCTGGAACAGGTACGGCGGCGAGTAGATCTCGATGCGCTTCTCGAACGTCCCCGGCTTGTTGTTGTCGGCGTCGCCGTAGAGCGGGTCGCTGCCCAGCGTGATCACGCGCCCGTCCGGCAGCAGCAGCGCCTCGGCGTGGTAGTTGCGCCCGACCTCGGGGTCGGCCATGCGGCGACAGCTCGTTCACCTTCGGGTCGTAGATGTGGCAGAGCAGCTGGTTGCTGTTGCCCTTGCCGCGGTAGCCGGTCGACCCGCCCGTGATCACGACCTTGTCGTCCGGCGTGATCACCATGTTCGGATAGCGGACCGGCTGCTCGAGGTCCGGGCCTGGCTCGAAGTGCGGCTTGGCCGCGGTCAGGTCGATCACGTCGGTGCGGGCGGTCGACTTCTCGGAGTCGCCGATGCCCCCGCCCCCGGCGATCATGTAGCGCTGGTCCTGGGCGGGCGGCAGCAGGACGCTCCCGCTGGTCTCGGTCTGGCGCGGATCGCGCAGCCCCGGCACCTTCTCGAACGAGTTGTCGCTCAGGTCCCAGATACCGGGATGCCGGCCGACGGTGTCCGAGCCGTAGCCGGCGTTGCTGCCCGTGTAGAAGAGCTTGCCGCTCGGCATCAGGAACAGCGAGGGTAGGTCGGGAAGGTCCGCTTCAGCTGCGGCTGGTCCTCCCACTGCTTGGTCTCGGGGTCGTAGATCTCGTTGTCGCCCTTGATGATGCGGCCGAACTCGTCGAGACCCGACACCGACAGCACGCGCCCGTCCTTCAGCCCGACCAGCGTCGGGTACCAGCGCGCGAGCGTCATGTTGTCCACGCGCTCGTACTTCTCGGTCGCTGGATCGAACAGGTACGACTTGTCGTCGCCCCAGTAGTCCTGCTTGGCGCGCGTCAGCGAGGTCGCGAACCCGTACACGTCGTCGCTGTCGCGATGCGTGCCGCTGATCGTGAACTGCGTGGGCCGGTCGACCGCCGACTCGGCGCCCTTCTCGACCGCCTCGACCCAGACCTCCGTCGCGCTCGCCTTGACGCTCGTCGCCCCGTTGGCCGCGATCGTCTTGACGGCCGGCTTGACGACGACCTTCTTCGTGCTGCGGAACGCCCGCCCGTCGCGCGCGAGGAACTCGGTCCCCTTCGCGAGCGTGATCGGCTCGCCGTCGGGCGACTCGTTCTTGACCGTCATCACGCCCGCCGCGTAGGTGACGTCCTCCCTCAGCTTCTCGTAGCGCCTGGTGCCGCCGGCGATCAGCAGCTTGCCGTCCGGCAGGAAGACGTGACCGGCGCAGAACATGTCGCGTGGGCGTGTGGATGCGCTTGAACTTGTCCGTCGCCGGGTCCCACAGGATCGTGTGGAACTTGCCGGCGTCGAACTGCTTGCGGTCGTTGCCGGAGCCGGCCACGATCAGGACCTTGCCGGTGCGCAGCAGCGCCGCGTGGATCGCGTTGACGCGCAGTTTCTCCGGCACGGCCAGGATCGACCAGTGGCCGTTGCGCTCCTTGTAGCCCTGGCTGTTGATCTTGTACTCGTGCAGGGCGTTCTTGCCCGCGGACACGAGCGTCGGACCGTTGATCGCGATCAGCCCGCCCGCGACCAGGAGGGTCAGCAGCGCCTTGACTAGCCGCTGCCTCTTGCGCGCACTCACGCCTCAGCCTGGTCGAAGACCTGCCATGCCTGGCCCTGCTCGGGGTGCTCCCCGAACTGGTGCCCCTGCGGCGGGTCGAAGCGCACGACCACGTGGTTCTTGCGCCGCCCCGGCCGCAGCTCGCGCACCGGACCGGTCGTCGGTCGGCTCGACGGCGCCGTGGCGATCGCGCGTCAGCGCCGTGCGCCGATCGAAGCGCACCACCTCGTGCAGCTTGCGGCGCTCGAAGGCAGCCGGCTCGAGCGGTTCCTCGCGCACGGGCTCGCGCGGCAGGTCCGGGACCGGCCGCAGGTGCTCGCGCCGGACCGGGTCCGCGGGCGCGGGGGCGGGGACCGGAACGGGCTCCTCGCGACGCTCGGGCGCCGCCACCGGCTGGGCGCTGAGCGCGGGCGCCGCCACGGGCTCGACCTCGAGCGCCGCGGGCTCCGCCACGGGCTCCCCGCGCCGCTCCGCACGCCGCTCGCGCACCAGCTCCACCCGCCAGATCGCCACCGGCAGCAGGCACACGATCAGCGACGCGAACGACCAGGCGCGCATCGAGAAGTGGTGGTGGCCCAGCACGAACGAGAACACCAGCGGGACGCCGAAGACGAGCGCCCAGAGCACGTGCTTGCGGAACGTGATCAGCGTGTCGCGCGTGCTCGCGTCGCCCTTGGGCGTCGTCACGAAGCCGCGCGAGCGCCGCAGCGCCACGGCGGCCAGCGAGGCCGCGTAGATCGGCGCCGACAGGGCCGAGATCAGCATCCCGGCCACGCCCGCCGAGCCCTTCTTCTCGTGCGGGCTGACGTTGTGGCGGCGGTTGAAGAAGTAGAGGCCGATCTGGAGCGCCGCGGCGTCCACGTAGAGCATCAGCCACAGGTGCGCCGGGCACGACCACGCCACCAGCCCCGAGCGCGAAGTAGAGGATCGCGTTGACGGCCCCGAGGATCCACGCGATCGCGGCCGTCGGGTAGTAGGCCGTGAGCAGCAGGTAGTGGACCATCGCGCGCGGGCCGAGCCGGTGCGCCATGCGCCAGAAGCGGCGCACCAGCACCTCGTCGGTCCCCCGCGACCAGCGGTCCTGCTGGCTGAAGTAGTCCGTGAACGACGCCGGCCCCTCCCCCACGGAGACGACGTCGGGCGTGTAGACCGACGTCCAGCGCTTGTTCGTCTCGGGGTTGCGCGTGGTGTGGAAGATCACGCTGGTGGCCATGTCCTCGGTGATCGAGTCCTGGAAGCCGCCGATCTGGCGCAGCGCGCTCACGCGCAGTGCGTTGTTGGTCCCGACCAGCATCGGCGTGCGCGAGCCGTTGCCGGCTCGCTGGAGCAGCGAGTGGAAGAGGAACTGCTGCGACTCGGCCGACCGGACCACGAACCCCTCGTAGTTGCCGTACACCTGCGGGCCCGACGACGAACGCCACGTCGGGATCGCGGAAGTAGCCGAGCAAGCGCTCCGCGAAGTTCGGCAGCGGCACGTGGTCCGGGTCGACGCCGAGCATGAAGTCGTAGCGCTCGCCGTGGGCGTCGAGCCAGGCGTTGTAGTTGCCGTGCTTGGTGCGGGCGCGGTGCGGGCCCTTCGGCTGGTTCCAGCGCTCCACCCCGCGCCGGCTGAAGTGGTTGACGCCGAGCTCGGCGCACATCCGCCTCACGTCGGGGTCGTCGCCCTCGTCGAGCAGCCACACGTCGAGCTCGCCGTCGTGGCGGATCCGCAGCGCGGCCTCGAGCGTCGGGCGCACCAGCTCCAGCGACTCCGCCTCCGGGACGATCGTCGTCAGGAACGCGACCCGCTGTCCCGGCTCCGGCCGGACCGGCACCGGGTCGCGCGCGAGCAGCGTGGCGCGGCACAGCGTCGCCACGTTCAGGAACGCGAACCACCCGATGATCCCCGTGGTCGCCGTCACGACGATCGAGGCGACGTTCACCAGCATGTCGTCGCCCGAGCGCGGCCAGTGGGCCGGCAGCATCAGCCAGGTCAGGAAGCCCCCGACGAACAGCAGCGCGATCAGCACCAGCAGGGTGCTGAGAACCGGACGCGAGCCCTCGAGACGGCGGAACTGCACGCGGTATGGCCGATCCGCGGGCGGCTCGGCGAGCGGCCCAGCTATCTGGCTGTGGCGCTCGTAGTCGTAGGCGTTTTGTGTCAACGGGGAGGCGATTCGGTTGCGATCAGCACTGAACGGACCCCGCTTTTTTGCGGGGTCTTTCGGGGCCAGAGGGTCGAGTTGGGCGGCGAACTGCTCATCTCCTTCGTACAACGGTCCAGGCCGGGCGTCAAGCGGTTCGGCCACATTGGATGGGGACCCTCGACCGGCGGTAGCGGGCGGGTCTATGCTCGACCGGGTGCGGGCGGTTGTGCTTCTAGCCATCCTGGTGCGGACTGGTCGGCTGCTCGTCCGACGAGGACGCGCCGGCGCGCGTCACCCGAGCCGCGGGTCGAAGCGGCCGCAAAGGGCCCCAATCCGCTCGCCGGGCAGGCGTTCTACGTGGACCCCCAGGGCCCGGCGGCGCTGCAGGCGAGGCGGTGGCGCTCGGAGGGCCGCGCGGCCGACGCCGCGGCCATGACGCGGCTGGCCAAGCGCCCGACAGCCATCTGGTTCGCGGACTCCGCCGAGATCGCCGCGCGGGTGCGCGAGGCGAGCAGCAAGGCCGCCAAGGCCGGCCGCACCGCCCTGCTGGTCGCCTACCACGTGCCCGGCCGCGACTGCGGCAGCTACTCGGCGGGCGGGTCGGGCTCGCCCAGCGCCTACCGCGCCTGGGTGCGCGGGTTCGCGCGCGGGATCGGCGCGCGGCGGGCCACCGTGATCCTGGAGCCCGACGCGATCCCCCAGGCGGTCGTGGAGAGCTGCCTCTCGGACGCCGCGAAGGCCGAGCGCTACGCGCTGCTCGCGGACGCGGTGAGAACGCTCGCCGCGCTGCCCAACGTCGCGGTCTACATCGACGCCGGCAACCCCGGCTTCGTCCGGCCGGTGTCCGGCCTCGTCGGGCCACTGCGCGCCGCCGGCATCAAGGCGGCCGACGGCTTCGCGCTCAACGTGAGCAACTTCTACCGCACCGATCGCGTGATCGAGTACGGGCGCGCGCTGTCGCGCCGGCTCGGCGGCGCCCACTTCGTGATCGACACGAGCCGCAACGGCAACGGCCCCAGCTTCCACGACGACCCCGGCGGCCCGAAGTGGTGCAACCCGCCGGGCCGCGCGATCGGCCGCAGCCCGACCACGCAGACCGGCCAGCGCAAGGTGGACGCCTACCTCTGGGTCAAGCAGCCCGGCGCCAGCGACGGCACCTGCCGCGCGGGCGCGCCGCCGGCCGGCCACTGGTGGCCGGAGTACGCGCTGCAGCTGGTGCGCAACTAGCGCTGCTCGATCGCCACGCGCACGCCGAGGGCGATCAGGATCGCGCCCGTGGTGCGCTCCACCCAGCGACCCACGCGGCTGCGCACGAAGCTCTGGCGGGCGCGGCTGACCATCACGGCCAGCGCCGTGTACCAGGCGAAGTCGAAGATCGCGAGCATCGCCGCCATCAGCAGCGTGGCCGGCAGCACCGGGGCGCCGGCGTCGATGAACTGCGGGAACAGCGCCACGAAGAAGACCGCGAGCTTCGGGTTGGACAGCGAGGTGACCACGCCGTCGCGGAACGGGCGGGTCGAGGACGCGCGCGCCTCCACCGGCTCCCCGCTGCGGCGCAGCGACTGCACGCCGATCCAGATCAGCACGCAGGCGCCGACCAGCTTGAGCGCGAGGTAGGCGACCTCGGAGGCGGCGACCAGCGCCGAGATGCCGAGCACCGACAGCAGCGCCCAGATCACGACCCCGACCTCGTTGCCGGCGACGGTCAGCACCGCCGAGCGCCACCCGGCGCGCAGGGCGTTGCGCACGACCATCGCGGTCGCCGGGCCGGGCGCGATCGTCAGCAGCACGGCGATCGGCAGGAACGTCCAGACCACGGCCGCAGCGTACCCTGCGCCCATGGACCTCACGCTGCTGCCGTTCGACCGTCCAACCGAGACGCGCACCTTCGAGAAGGGCCGCTTCGAGGTCTACGAGGTCGGGCCGATGACGCTCGGGCGCGCCACCTACGAGCCGGGCTGGCGCTGGTCCGAGCACGTCGGCGAGGGCCTCTGCCAGGTCGAGCACGTGGGCATCGTGCTGTCCGGGGCCGCCGCGGTGAAGATGGAGGACGGCACCGAGCGCGTGATGAACGCCGGCGAGTTCTTCTACGTGCCCCCCGGGCACGACAGCTGGGTCGTGGGCGACGAGCCGTACGTCTCGCTGCACATCATGGGCAGCGAGGGCTACGCGGCGAGCTGATGCGACTCCACGACTACCGCTCCTCCGGCAACTGCTACAAGGTCCGGCTGCTGTTGGCCCAGCTGGGCCGCGACTACGAGCGCGTCGACGTCGACATCTTCAACGGCGGCACGCTCACCGACGAGTTCGGCGCGCTCAACCCGACCCGCATCACGCCGGTGCTCGAGCTCGACGACGGCGAGCCGTTGATCGAGTCGAACGCGATCCTGACCTACCTCGCCGACGGCACCGACCTGCTGCCGGACGACCCGGTCGAGCGGGCCCAGGCGATGCGCTGGCTCTTCTACGAGCAGGCCGAGATCGTGCCGAGCATCGGCAGCCTGCGCGTGCGCCTGGCGGCAGCCGTCCTCCCGCCGGACCACCCGGCGGCCCAGCGCATGCGCGAGGCCGGGGCGCGTTGCCTGGACATCCTCGACGGGCACCTGAGCGAGCGGACCTTCCTGGTCGGCGAGCGCTACACGATCGCCGACCTCTGCGTGTACGCGTACGTACACGTAGCCGGCGACGCCACCCTCGACCTCGCCGACTACCCGGCGGTGAGCGCCTGGATCGCGCGCGTGGAGGCCACGCCGGGGTTCGTGGACGACCTGCAGCCGATCCCGCCCGACACCCGCTTCGGAGCGGGTCGCTCGATCTACGGCTGAGTAGCCGCGCACGCGGGCGGGTAGCGAATAGCCATGCCCAAGTCGATCTGGAACGGCACGATCAGCTTCGGGCTCGCGCACGTGCCCGTGAAGCTGTACTCGGCCACCGAGTCCAAGAGCGTCAGCTTCCAGGAGGTGCACGTCTCGGACGGCGCCCGCATCGAGCACAAGCGGATCTGCTCGAAGGACGGCCGCGAGGTGCCTTACAAGCAGGTCGTCAAGGGCTACGAGGTCTCCGAGAACGAGTACGTCGTCCTGGACCCCGACGAGATCAAGGCGGCGGCCGGCGCGCGCGGCAAGGTGATCGAGCTCGAGGACTTCGTGCCGGAAGGCCAGATCGACCCGGTCTTCTTCGAGAAGACCTACTACGTCGGCTGCCGCGACGACGCCGAGGCCTATCGCGTCCTGCTGGCGGCGCTGGAGCGCACCGGCCGGGTCGGCATCGGGCGCTTCACCTTCCACAACCGCGAGTACCTGGTCGCGGTCCGCGCGCTCGACGGCGTGCTCGGCGCTCCACACGATGCGCTTCCACGACGAGGTCGTCGAGGCCGGCGACCTGGACGTGGACAAGCCGGGCAAGGGGCCCAGCAAGCGCGAGGTCGAGATGGCCGGCAAGCTCGTCGAGTCGCTGCACCGCGAGTTCGATCCCGACGACTACGAGGACACCTACCGCGAGGCGGTGCTCGACCTGATCGAGCGCAAGGCCAAGGGCGAGGATCTGACGCCGGAGGAGCCGGAGCCCGAGGAGGAGCCGGCCGACCTCACCGCCGCCCTCGCAGGCGAGCCTGGGGTCCTGACGATGCCGCGCACGCTCTGGAACGGATCGCTCTCGTTCGGGCTCGTGAACGTGCCGGTGCAGCCTCACGAGCGCCGCCCGCGACCTCGACCTGCACTTCCGCCAGCTGCACAAGAAGGACAGCGCGCCGATCGAGCAGCGCCGCTTCTGCTCCAAGGAGGACGCGGAGGTCGACTGGGAGGAGGTCGCGCGCGGGTACGAGCTCGACAACGGCAAGCAGGTCGTGCTGACCGACCTCGAGCTGGCCACCGTCCAGCCGCGCAAGACGCGCACGATCGACATCGAGGCCTTCGTCGACATCGAGGAGGTCGACCCGATCTACTTCGACCACCCCTGGTTCCTGCTGCCGTTCGGCGAGAGCGAGGGCACGCAGCGCGCCTACCAGCTGCTCGTGAAGGTGATGGAGTCGACCGACCGCGCCGCGCTCGGGCGGTTCGTGATGCGCACCAAGGAGTACCTCGTGCTCGTGCGCCCGCGCGACGGCCTGCTGTCGCTGACCACGCTGCTGCTTCGACGACGAGGTGCGCCCCACCGACGGAGTCGCGCCCGGCGGGCGCAAGCCCACCAAGAAGAAGGTCGACCAGGCCGTGGCGGTGATCGAGGCGCTGGCGACCGACTGGGACCCCGAGAGCTACACCGACTGCTACCGCCAGCGCCTCAAGCGCGTGGTCAGGGACAAGAAGAAGGGCAAGACGATCAAGGCGCCCGAGGAGCCCAAGCAGCCCAAGCCGGCGCCCGACCTGATGGAGGCGCTGGAGGAGACGCTGGCGCAGATGGCGCTAGCCGGGAAAGCTGTCCGGGTCCTCCGACCGCCCGCCGGTGCAGGTCGTCGTCGATGTTGTGGCCGGTCACGATCAGCACGATCGGGCCGCTGGGGCGCTCGACCTCGTCGAGCGCCGCCAGCGCCGGCGCCGGTCGAGCCCTCGACGCGGATGCCGGCCGCGGCGAACGCGCCGACCGCCCTGCGCGATCGCCCGCTCCGACACCTGCACGAACGGCGTGCCGAGCCCCACCAGCTCCTCCACCGCGAGCGGCACCGCCACGCGCACGGCCAAGCCGTCGGCGAAGGTGCTCGCAGAGGTCGCACTCCACCGGCCGCCCGGCCTCGACGCTGAGCGCCATCACCGGCGCGCCCTTCGAGCACCACGCCGAGCGCGGCGCGCTCCGTCGAGCCCGCGCGCGACGCCGATCAGCAGCGCGCCGTTGCCGACCGGCACGAGCGTCAGCGCCGGCGCGCTCCCCCAGCTGCTCGACGATCTCGCGGCCGATCGCCGCGTAGCCCTCGAACTGGGCCGGCTCGGCGCCGTCCTCGAAGAACGGCAGCCCGTCCCGCTCGCGCGTGGCGCGCGCGCGGCGTCCTTGGCCTCGTCCACGTCGGCGCCGACATGGCGCAGCTCGGCGCCGAGCCGCTCCAGCAGCTCCAGCTTCGCCTGGCTGACCTGCTCGGGCACGTACACCACCGCCCGCAGGCCGGTCCGCTGCGCCGCCCAGGCGGTGGCGGCGCCGTGGTTGCCGGTCGAGGCGGTCACCACCGCGGTCGCGCCGGCGTCGCGGTAGCGCTCGCAGCGACGGGCAGCGCGCCGCGCCACTTGAACGCCCCCAGCTCGTGCGTGTCCTCGCGCTTCAGCAGCAGCCGCCGCCCGGCGGCCAGCGCGGGCGGGGCCTCCTCGAGGGGCGTCGGCGTCCATGCGGCTGCCTCTAGTCTCGCGGCTGTGAGCACGACAGTGGACCCCGCCCTCGAAGCCGCCGCCTGGGACCTCGAGCCGCTCGTCGACGTCGAGGGCGCCGACGGCGTCGAGGAGCTCCTCGACGAGGCGCGCGACCGCGCCGCCGCGTTCGCCGAGCGCCACCGCGGCCAGGTGGCCGAGCTGGGCGCCGACGGGCTCGCCGACGCCATGCACGAGCTGGCCGCGATCTTCGACCTGACCGGCCGCGCCGGCTCCTACGCGATGCTCGACTTCACGCTCGACACCGCCGACCCGGCGCGCGGCGCGCTGATGCAGAAGGCGCGCGAGCTGGGCGCGGCGATCGAGACCCAGCTGCTGTTCTTCGAGCTCGAGTGGAACCAGCTGCCCGACGAGCGCGCCGAGCGAGCTGCTCGCGGCCGACGGGCTCGACTTCTGCCGCCACCACCTGCGCAACCTGCGCCGCTACCGCCCGCACCAGCTGAGCGAGCCCGAGGAGCGGGTGATGACCGAGCTCGACGTGACCGGCTCGTCGGCCTTCCGGCGGCTCTTCACCGAGCAGATCTCGGCGATCGACGTCGACGCTGCCCGACGCGCGACGAGCCGGCCTCGCTCGAGGTGGCGCTCAGCCGGCTCCAGGACCCCGACCGCGAGCTGCGCGAGCAGGCCGCGCGCGCGACCACCGAGGCGCTCCGGCCCGGCCTGCGCACGCGCGCGTACGTGTTCAACACGCTGCTCGCCGACAAGGCGACCAAGGACCGGCTGCGCGACTACCCGCACTGGCTCGCCTCGCGCAACCTCGCCAACGAGGCGAGCGACGAGTCCGTGGCGGCGCTGATCGAGGCGGTCGGCGGGCCGCTACGAGCTGGCGCGGCG
Source organism: uncultured Thermoleophilaceae bacterium (assembly GCA_963765135.1). Classification (GTDB taxonomy): domain Bacteria; phylum Actinomycetota; class Thermoleophilia; order Solirubrobacterales; family Thermoleophilaceae; genus JACVRW01. Next base: position 866,503 of record CAVXUX010000002.1, on the reverse strand, counting down.
CTGGTACCGGCTCAAGGCGCGGCTGCTCGGCCTCGACCGGCTCGCCTACTGGGACCGGATGGCGCCGGTGAGCGACACCGAGCGAGCGCATCCCCTACGACGAGGCGCGCGCGATCGTGCTCGACTGCTACTCGGGCTTCTCGCCCGAGCTCGGCGAGGCCGCGGCGGGCTTCTTCGGCGACGGCTACATCGACGGCCCGCCGCGGCCGGGCAAGCGCGGCGGCGCCTTCTGCTCGTACACGGTGCCCTCGCGCCACCCGTACGTGATGCTCAACTACACCTCGCGCCCGCTACGACGTGCTGGTGCTGGCCCACGAGCTGGGCCACGGCGTGCACGCCGCGCTCGCCCGCCCGCAGGGCATCTTCCAGTTCACCACCCCGCTGACGCTGGCCGAGACCGCCTCGATCTTCGGCGAGACGATCGTGCTCGAGCGCCTGCTCGAGCGCGCGCCGGACGCGGCCGAGCGGCTCGTCGCTGCTGGCCGGCTCGCTCGACGGCGCCGTCGCCGCGGTCTTCCGCCAGGTCGCGATGAACCGCTTCGAGGACGCGGTGCACACCGGCGCGGCGCGAGTCGCGGCGAGCTGCCGCGCCGACCGCTTCGCCGAGCTCTGGCTGGACACGCAGGCGGACCTGCTCGGCGACGCGGTCGAGCTGCACGACGACTACGGCGCTCTGGTGGTCCTACGTCCCGCACTTCGTCGACACGCCCGGGTACGTCTACGCGTACGCCTACGGGCACCTGCTGGCGCTGTCGGTCTACCGCCGCTACGAGCAGGACGGCGAGGGCTTCGTCCCCTCCTACCTGGACCTGCTGCGCGCCGGCGGCTCGCGGCCGCCCGAGGAGCTCGGGCGCGATCGTCGGCGTGGACCTCTCCGACCCCGGCTTCTGGAGCTCGGGCCTCGACCTGATCGAGCGCCAGCTCGAGGCCGCCGAGCGCGCCGCCGAGGAGGCCGGGCGGGTCGAGTGATCGACTCGGTCGAGGAGCGGATCGCGCTCCCGGTCGGCGAGGTCGCGCTGACCCGGCCGCGCGACGCCGAGGCGCTGCTCACCGAGGAGGGCTTCGAGCAGCGAGGAGTTCCTGCCCGTACTGGGCGGAGCTCTGGTCGAGCGGCGTGGCGCTGGCGCACGACGTGGCCCGCCGCTCGCTGCGCGGCGCGAGCGTGCTCGAGCTGGGCTGCGGCCTGGGGCTGCCGAGCATCGCCGCCGCGCTGGCCGGCGGGCGGGTGCTGGCCACCGACTGGTCCGCCGACGCCGTGCGCGCCGACGGCGGCCAACGCGCGCGCTCAACGAGGCTGAGATCGAGACCGCGCGGGTCGCCTGGGGCGGCGCCGGAGGCGATCGTCGAGCGCGCGCCGTGGCGCTACGTGATCGCGTCGGACGTGCTCTACGAGCCGCGCAACGTCGACCTGCTGCTCGAGCTGCTGCCGCGCCTCGTGGACAAGACCGGGCCGCGTGCTGATCGCCGACCCGGGCCGCAGCCCGGCGGAGCGACTTCCTCGAGCGAGCGGCCGCGGGCGCTGGCGCGTGCGCACGACGTCGCGCGAGCCACCCGCGAGCCCAGCGCGCGGCTGCGCTGGCTCGAGCGATCGCACCGGCTGCGTCCGCCGCTGACGTTGAGCGCCTAGTGCCGGCGGCCGGCGAGAGCTCGGCCAGCGCGCGGTACAGCTCGCGCGCGGCCGCCTCGCCGAGCCGCAGGCTCTCGAGGCGGTAGCTCTCGTTGGGCGCGTGGAAGGCGTCGTCGGGCAGCGCGAACCCGCTCACGATCGAGGTGATGCCGCGCTCCGCGAGCACCGCCAGCAGCGGCAGCGTGCCGCCGAGCCGCACCAGCGCGGGCGCGCGTGCCGCAGGCGCGCTCGAGCGCGCCCGCGGCCAGCTGCAGGGCGGGATCGCCGGGGTCGAACAGCGCCGGGTCGGCGCAGCTCCATCTCGATCGCGACCTCGGCGCCGGCCGGCGCCGCCGCGCGCAGCAGCCGCTCGAGCTCGGCGCCGATCTGCTCGGCCGCGCTGGCCCGGGCGCGAGCCGCACGCTCACGTGCGCCGCGCGCCACCGCCGGGACGATCGTGCGCGGCTCGCCGACCTCGACCATGTTCACGTCGACCGCGGTCGCGGCGCCGGTGCGCTCGTAGAACTCGCTCGCCGGCCCCGGGCGCCACCTCGACCCCGCCGACCTCGGCGATCGCCTCGCGCGCCGGGCGGCAGCCGCTCCCAGGACTCGCGCTCCTCGGGCGCGCAGCGGCGCCACCCCGGCGGCGAGCTCGGGACGCGCACGCGCCCTGCGGCGTCGGGCGCCACCTGCGGCGAGCATCGCCATGCAGCACGTGGGCCGCGTTCAGCACGGCGCCGCCGTAGAGGCCCGAGTGCAGGTCGCGCGGCGCGGTGCGCACCTCGACGCTCGCCTGCACGAGCCCGCGCGCTGCCGAGCGTGATCGCGGGCGTGCGCTCGTCCACCATCAGCGAGTCGAACACGATCGCGCAGTCGGCCTCGTCCTCGCCCTCGCGCGAGGCGCTTCGAGCACCGACGCGGCTGCCGACCTCCTCCTCGCCCTCGACCAGGAAGCGCACGTTCACCGGCAGCTCGCCGGCGCGCGCCAGCTCGCACGCCACGTGCAGCAGCGGCAGGAAGTTGCCCTTGTCGTCGGCGGCGCCGCGCGCGTAGAGGCGGCCGTCGCGCTCGGTCGGCTCGAACGGCGGGCTGTCCCACGCTTCGAGCGGCCCGGCGCCTGCACGTCGTAGTGCCCGTAGGACGAGCACCGTGGGGCGTCCGCGCGCGAGGCAGCGCAGCTCGCCGATCGCCATCGGGTGGCCGCCGTCGATCCGCACGGCCTCGGCGCTGCCGCCCGCGGCCTCGATCCGCTCGCAGACCCAGTCGCACGCGCGCGCCAGCGCGGCCGCGTCGCCCCTCGCCGGTGGAGACCGAGGGGATCCGCAGCCAGTCGTCGAGCTCCTCGCGCAAGGTGGGCACGGGCTGGATCGTAGAGTCTCCAGGCGCATGCGCCGCCTGTTCCTGCTCGTCGCGGCGGTGGTCCTGGTGGACACGATGTTCTTCGCCGCCGTCGCGCCGCTGCTGCCGCACTACTCGGACGAGCTCGACCTCTCCAAGACCGCGGCCGGCGTGCTCACCGCCGCCTACCCCGCCGGCACGTTCGTCGGCGCGCTCCCGGGCGGCTGGCTCGCCGCGCGCTGGGGCGTCAAGCCGACGCTGCTCGCTGGGCCTCGCGCTGCTCGGCGTCACGAGCCTGGTGTTCGCGTTCGCCAACACACATCGTGCTGCTCGACGCCGCGCGCTTCGTCCAGGGCGATCGGCGGCGCCTGCATGTGGGCGGCCGGGATGGCGTGGCTCGTCTCCGCGGCGCCCGCCGAGCGGCGCGGCGAGCTGATCGGCTCGGCGCTGGCCGCGGCGATCGTCGGCGTCCTGTTCGGCCCGGTGCTGGGCGGCGCCGCCACCGTGGTCGGCCCGGAGGTCGTGTTCAGCGGCGTCGCCGTGGTGGCGGTCGGGCTGGCCGCCTGGGCCTGGCGGACGCCGGGCGTGCCGCCCGAGCCGAGCCCGGGCGCGCGCGCGGTGCTGCGCGCGCTGCACGCGGCGCGACGTGCTCGCGCGGCTTCTGGCTGTTCACGCTGCCGGCGCTGTTCGCGGGCGCGCTCGAGGTGCTGGTGCCGCTGCGCCTCGACGACCTCGGCGCGAGCGGCGCCGCGATCGGCGCGATCTTCCTGGTGACGGCCGGCGGTGGAGGCGCTGCTCAGCCCCGCGGCCGGGCGCCTGTCCGACCGGCGCGGCCGGCTCGCGCCGATCCGGGCCGGCCTGGCCGGCGCGGTGGTGATGGCGGTGCTGCTGCCGCTGCCCGGCGCACGGTCGGGCTGCTCGGCGTGGCCGTCCTGTTCGCGTTCGCCGCGCTCGGGAGCTTCTGGGCGCCCGCGATGGCCCTGCTGTCGGACGCGTCCGAGAACGCCGGGCTCGACCAGGCGCTCGCGTTCTCGATCTCCAACCTGGCCTGGGCGCTCGGGCACTCTGGTCGGCAGCGGCGCCGGCGGCGCGCTCGCCGACGCCACCTCCGACGCCCTCCTCTACGGCCTGCTGGGCGTGGCCTGCGCGGCTCACGCTCGCCGGCGTGATCGCCCTGGCGGGCGCCGCGCGCACCGACGGCTCACTGAGCGCGCTAGCGGGCAGCTCGGCCAGGGAGCGCGTGCCGGAGCGCCGGTACAGCTTCAGCGCGAGGCGGTCCTGCTCGGCCTCCGAGGCATCGCCGGGTCGCCGTCGCCGCCCAGGTTGCTGCCAGGTGTCGAGGCTGAACTGGTACTTGCCGCGGTAGCTGGCCGCCCGGCGAGACCGCGCGCGGGTTGCCGCCCGACTCGCACTCGGCGATCCGGCGCAGGATGCGGGGCAGCTTCGCGCCCGTCGACTCCCGCTTCACCGCGCTGCGGGCGAACGGCTCGAGGCCGAGCGCGTCGCGGGTCTGCGGGCCGACGACGCCGTCGACCGCGAGGCCCTTGCGGCTTCTGGAAGCGCTTGACCGCGCGCTCGGTCTGGGCGCCGAACACTCCGTCGGCGGCGATGCCCGAGCGCCGACTGGACCTGGCGGACGGCCGTCGCCGCGGTCGCCGCGCTTGACCACGACCACGCTCGACGCCGGCGCGGACTTCGCGGCGGGCTGCTCGTCGGCCGGCGCGGGCGCGGAGCCCCGCCGCCGCCGGTGTCCGCCGTCGCGCTCGCGGCCGCGCACAGCAGTGCGAGCACAGCGAGCACCGCTGCGAACAGCGCACGGCGCACGGCATCGACAGTCGCTTGCAACGTCCTTGTCTCCCTTTCCGATGCCTACGGGGTGAGCTGACGGGCTCGCGCCGGAAAGTGGCGCTACGCAGCTGGGCGGCTGCGATTCGCCCCGGCGGCCTAGGGCCGCGGGTGGTTCCCCCGCCGTTCGCCGTCGGGACAGCGAACACTCGGCAAGATCAAATTGGCGACGTTGTATCCAAGCAGATCCGCGCCGAGCGCGCGGCGCCGAGCAGGTCGTCGACGATCGTGACGATGTCGACCGGCCGTCTCGTGAAGCGCGCCGGCACGGGGCGCTGGAAGCGCCGCCGCGCGGGCGGCACCGGTGGCGGCAGCTCGCCGGTGACCTCGCGCAGCTGCGGGCGCTGGGGCCTGCGGTAGTGCAGCCACAGCCCGGCGGCCACGGCCCCCAGCACGAACGGAGCGGAGCGTGCGAGCAGGCGTCGAGCCACGCGCGCAGACTACCCTCCGTCCCCGATGGATCTGGGCCTCGAAGGCAGGGTGGCGCTGGTAACAGGCGCATCGCGCGGGATCGGCTTCGGGATCGCGCAGGCGCTGGCCGCCGAGGGCGCCTCGGTGGCGGTCAGCTCGCGAACACGCGGAGCGCATCGAGGCCGCCGCCGGCAAGATCGGCGCGCGCCCGCTACGTGCACGACTCGACGGACCTCGACGCGGCGCCGGGCCTGATCGAGCGGTTGAGGCGGACCTCGGGCCGCTCGACGATCCTCGTCACCAACACCGGCGGCCCGCCCGGCGGCGACCCGCTCGAGTTCAGCCGCGACCAGTGGGAGGACGCCTACCGGGAGCTGGTGCTCGCGCCGATGGCGCTGATCGAGCACGCGGTGCCGGGCATGCGCGAGCGCGGGTTCGGGCGCATCCTGAACGTCTCGTCGAGCGCGGCGCGCGAGCCGATCCCGGCGCTGCTGCTGTCGACCGCCCACCGCAGCGCGCTGCTCGCCACCTTCAAGCTGCTCGCCGGGCGGCTCGCCGCCGACGGGATCACGCTGAACACGATCCTGCCGGGCCGGTTCGCACCGACCGGCTGGCCCACGTGCACGGCTCGATGGAGGCGGCCGAGGAGGCCGCCCGCAACGACGTGCCGATCGGCCGGCTCGGCACGATCGAGGAGATCGCCGCCGCCGGCGCCTTCCTCTGCTCGGAGCAGGCGAGCTACGTCACCGGCGTGGCGCTGCCGGTGGACGGCGGCCTGCTGCGGGCCACCTAGCCGCCGGCGGGGGCGTCGTCGAGCAGGACCCGGTTGTGGTCCCAGCGCTCGATCTCGCAGCCGTTGCTGAGCTCGAAGCGAGCGTCCACCCGCTTGCCGAGCAGCTCGCCGCGCACGCGCGCGGTCGCGGGCCCGCCGTAGATCTGCGTGCACGCCACGTTGGCCGGCACCGGCTTGAGCTGCGCCGCGCTGAGGCCGGCGAGCTGCCGGCAAGCCGCCGTGCCCGCCTTCGGGCCCAGCTCCTCACAGCGGATGCGGCGCGAGTTGGCCGGGCCGTCGGCCCCGCTCGGGCGCACCGTGACGGTCAGGTCCGCGGCGAGCGACGCCGCGGGCTTGTCCTCCTCGTCGCCGCCGCCGCAGCCCGCCGCCACGAGGGCGAGCAGGCAAGCGGCGGCAACGGGAGTCCTCACATGGGCAATGCTAGGCAGCCAGCGCGGCCGGCTGCGGCTCGAGCGCCAGGTCGAGCACCTCGTCGATCGTCATCACCGGGTGGAAGGTCATCGCGTCGCGGACCTCCTCGGGCACGTCGTCGAGGTCGCCGCGGTTGCGCTCGGGCAGGATCACGTCGGTCAGCCCGGCCGCGTGCGCGGCCAGCACCTTCTGCTTGAGCCCGCCGATCGGCAGCACGCGTCCCTGGAGCGTCACCTCGCCGGTCATGCCGACGGTGTGGCGCACCGGACGCCCGCGACAGCAGCGACGCCAGCGCGGTCGTCATCGTGATGCCCGCGCTCGGGCCGTCCTTGGGGATCGCCCCGGCCGGCACGTGCACGTGGAACTCGCGCTCGTCGAAGCGCGTCCTCGTCGATGCCGAGCTCGTCGGCGTGGCCGCGCACGTAGGAGAGCGCGATCCGCGCCGACTCCTTCATCACGTCGCCCAGCTGGCCGGTCAGCACGAGGCCGTCCTTGCCCTTCATGGCGGTGGCCTCGATGAACAGCACGTCGCCGCCGGCGCCGGTCACGCTCAGGCCGGTCGCCACGCCCGGCACCGCCGTGCGCTCGGCCGCCTCCTGGAAGAAGCGCTGGCGCCCGAGGGCGTCGCGCAGCTCGGTCTCGCCGATCTCGACCGGTGCCTCGCACCTGGCCGGAGGCCAGCTTCGTGGCCGTCTTGCGCAGCAGCGTGCCGAGCTCGCGCTCGAGGTTGCGGACGCCCGCCTCGCGCGTGTACTCGGTCACGACCTGCGCGCAGCGATCGCGTCGTCGATCGCTCACCTCGTCCTCGCGCAGGCCGTTGCGCTCGCGCTGGCGCGGCCAGAGGTAGCCGCGCGCGATCGCGACCTTCTCCTCGGTCGTGTAGCCGTCGAAGCGGATGATCTCCATCCGGTCGAGCAGCGGCGCGGGGATCGTCTCGGCCACGTTCGCGGTGGCGATGAACACCACCTGCGACAGGTCGAGCTCCACGTCCAGGTAGTGGTCGCGGAAGGAGTGGTTCTGCGCCGGGTCGAGCACCTCGAGCAGGGCCGCGCTCGGGTCGCCGCGCCAGTCGGCGCCGACCTTGTCGACCTCGTCGAGCATGATCACCGGGTTCATCGTCCCGGCGTCGCGCAGGGCGCGGACCAGCCGGCCCGGCAGCGCGCCGATGTAGGTGCGCCGGTGGCCGCGGATCTCGGCCTCGTCGCGCACGCCGCCCAGCGACATGCGCACGAACTCGCGGCCGGTCGCGCGGGCGATCGACTCGCCGATCGACGTCTTGCCCGTGCCGGGCGGGCCGATCAGCGTGAGGATCGCGCCGGAGCGCTTGTCCTCCTCGATGCCGCGCTCCTGGCGCAGCTTGCGCACGGCGATGTACTCGACGATGCGGTCCTTGACGTCCTCCAGGCCCGCGTGGTCGGCGTCGAGCACCTCGCGCGCGTGCACGGGGTCGAGCCGCTCCTCGGAGCGCTCGGACCACGGCACGGCGATCAGCCAGTCGAGGTACGACCGGATCATCGAGGCCTCGCCGCCCTGCTCGCCCATGCGCTCGAGCCGGCCGAGCTCGCGCTCGGCCTGCTCGCGCACGGCGTCGGGCATGCCGGCCTCCTCGATCTTGGTGCGGTACTCGTCGACGACCGAGGCGTCGTCCTCGCCCAGCTCCTTGCGGATCGACTCCATCTGCTTGCGCAGGAAGTACTCGCGCTGCTGCTTCTCGGCGCCGGACTGGACGTCGTCGCGGATGCGCGTGCGCACCTGCAGCTCGGCGAGCCGCTCGCGCTGGAGCTTCAGCGCGAGCTCGAGCCGCTCGGTCACGTCGAGCGTCTCCAGCAGCTCGACCTTCTGCTCGTAGGTCAGGTCGGGCGCGTAGCCGGAGGTGTCGGCGAGCGCGCCCGGGCTCGGTGATCGAGCGGACGAAGGCGGCCACGCGGCCGTCGTCGCCGCGCAGCTCGAGGATCTCCTCGACCACGGCGCGGTACTCGCGCTCGAGGTTGCGGGTGCGGCCGTCGACGGGCACGTCGTCCGGGTATGGGCCTCGACCTCCACGCGCAGAGCGCCGCTGGGGTCGGTGCTGGCGGCGCCGATGCGCGCGCTGCTGCTCGCCCTCGAGCGCCACCGCGCGACCGCCGCCGGGGAGGCGCACGCGCTCGACCACGTTGGCGACCGTGCCGACGCTGGCGAACTCGTCGCCCTTGCGCGGCACGAGCACCACGCGCTCGTCGTCGCCGACGTCGATGGCGAGCGTCACGGTCATGTTCGGGAAGACGACGGAGTCGTCTACCGGGACCAGCAGCAGGGTTTCCATGTGCGTTCTCCATCGACTTACGGTCGTAAGCAGAAGTTTAGAGCATCGTCAGGACAATGACTGGCGACGGGTAGCTGTCCCGCCGGAGCACACCCACTCCGGAGGTCGAGAAATGCCGAAGAGAACCGCGAACGCACGCTGGGAACGGCTCGCTGGAGGAGGGCAACGGGACGATGCGGATGGCGCAGCGGCGCCTACGAGGGGCCGTACTCGTTCCAGTCGCGCTTCGAGGAGGGCGAGGGCACCAACCCGGAGGAGCTGATCGCGGCCGCCCACGCCGGGTGCTTCTCGATGGCGCTGTCGGGCGACCTCGGGCGCGCCGGCCACGAGCCCGAGAGCGTCGAGACGACGGCCACCGTGCACCTCGAGCTGGGCGAGGGGCCGCTTCGACCATCACCCGGATCGTGCTCGACACACAGGCCCGGGTGCCAGGCGATCGAGCGACGGCGAGTTCCAGGAGGTGGCCGAGGGGGCCAAGCGGAACTGCCCGGTCTCGCAGGCCCTGGCGGCCGTGCCCACGATCGAAGTGAACGCCGAGCTGGTCGGGTGACCGACGGCGCCGCGGCGGCGCCGCGGCAGCTGCGGCGGCCGCCGAGCTCGTGGAGCCCGGCATGACGATCGGCCTGGGCTCGGGGCGAGCGCTGTGGAAGGTGCTGGAGCTGCTCGCCGAGTCGCGGCCGGCCGGTGAGGTCGCGCGGTCGCGTCGGATCGCGACGGAGGAGCTGGCGCGGGAGGCGGGCTTCGAGGTGGTGGAGCTGGACGGCACGGTCGAGCTGGACCTGGCCCTGGACGGGGCCGACGAGGTGGATGGCGAGCTGCGGCTGATCAAGGGCGGCGGCGGGGCGCTGCTGAGGGAGAAGATCGTGATCTCGGCGGCGCGCCGGTTCGTGGTGGTGGCCGAGGCGTCGAAGCGGGTCGAGCGGCTGGGCGAGACGTTCCGGCTGCCGGTGGAGGTGGTGCGCGTTCGCGTGGCGCGACACGCGCCGCCGCCTGGCGGCGCTGCTGCCGGACGCGGAGCAGCGGCTGCGCGAGGACGGCGAGGCCTACCTCACCGACGAGGGCCACTTCATCCTCGACTGCGCGATGCCCGGCGGACGCCGACATCGACGCGCTGGACGCGGCGATCGAAGCAGGTGCCGGGCGTGGTGGAGCACGGGCTGTTCATCGGGATGGCCGAGCGGGCGCTGCTGGGGCGGCGACGGACGGGTCGGTGGAGGTGCTGGAGCGCGGGCGGCTAGCAGCTCACCGGGCATCCACGGCTCACCGCCCCGACGTGCGCTGGCGCGGTCGCCTGGCGGGCGCACCAGCAGGCGGATCTCCTGGGCGAAGGCCGCGGCAGCGGTCAGGTACACGGCCTGCCGCGCGCTCGACGCGCAGCGTCGCCAGTGCGCTCGCAGCCCGGCCATACCCCGCAGCCGCGAGCAGCTCCACGTTCTCGAGCGCGACGAACGTGCGGCCGGCCCCGTCCTCGCGCCCGCTCGTCACCAGTACGTCCACGCGGGCGCCGGGCTCGGCGCCGGCCAGGGCTCCGCCGCCGGCCACCGCTAGCTCGAGCGCCCGCTCGCCGGTGCGGAGCGCGCCGTCGCTCGCCTGGCCGCCGCCGAGCACTCCCGCCGTCAGGTAGCCGTGCCGCGCCACCGGCACGGCCGTGCGGGCGCCGCGGAGCCGCGCCGCTCCGCCGAGCGCGTCCGGCGGCGCGAAGCGCGCCGGCACGCGCCTGATCGTCAGGTCGCCGGGTCGCAGCCGCCGGTCGGCCGGCAGGTCCCGCTGCGCGACGACCACCGGCACCAGCGGCCCGAGCGTGGTCGCCGCCCGCCGCTCGCGCTCGCGCACCTGCGACGCCGCCAGCCCGCCGCAGACGAGCGCGAAGCAGAGCAGCAGCAGGCCACGCCGCCGGACCGGGGTCATGCGGCGCGGTCTTGCCGCTCCTCCGAGCGCGGCTCAGCCGCCTCCGGCAGCTCCACCACCGTCCGCGTGAACCCGCCCTCGCTCACGACGCTCACCCGGCCGCCCAGCTCGCGCGCGGCCCGCTGGGCGATCACGACCCCGCGCCCGCGACCCGCCCGTCGAGCGGCGTCGCTCGGGCGGTCGCGGTTGCGCAGCTCCAGGCGCACCGCCCGCACCTCCACCGGCCCCACCCCGTGCTCCGCCGCGTTGGCGATCACGTTGCCCAGCACCTGGGCCAGCCGGCCGGCCTCGAGGTCGGACGCCGGCGGAGCGCATGCCGCCGCGTGCGGCGGCCAGGTCGGCCAGCGCCGCCTCCATGCGATCCAGCTGCAGCCCCAGCGCGGGCGACACCTCCCCCGCCAGCCCGATCGCCGTCGCCGCCCCGCGCAGCTCGTGCTCGGCGTCCGCCACCCGCGCCATCCGCCGCCGCAGCGTCCAGGCGGCCGCGAGCGCAAAGGCCCACCCGACCCAGCAGACGGCCCAGCTCACAGCGACTCCGTCAGCTTGTAGCCCACCCCGCGCACGTTCACGATCCACGGCCGCGGCGACGGCCGCAGCTTCTTGCGCAGCCGGCAGGCGTGCGCGTCGAGCGTGCGGGTGTTCCCGGGCGAGAGGTAGCCCCACACGTCGCGCAGCAGCTCTTGCTTGCGGTACACGCGCGTGGGCTGCTCCGCCAGCGCCTGTAGCAGCGCGAACTCCTTGGCGGCGAGCTCGACGCGCCGGCCCGACAGGCGCACCGCCCGGGTGGACGGGTCGAGCGTCAGCTCGCCCACCCGCAGCACACCGCGGGCGCGCCGGGCCTCGGCGCGGCGCAGCACGGCCCGCACCCGCGCGAGCAACTCGGTGTACAGGAACGGCTTGCAGACGTGGTCGTCGGCCCCGCGGGCGAACGAGCGGACGCGATCGGCATCGCCGACACGGCCGCTGAGCACGAGGACCGGTAGATCCGGATCGATCCGCGAGGCAAGCCCATCGGCGGCACGCACGCGATCGAGCAGGACCAGACCGCTGCCGTCCTCCAACCCGAGGTCGAGCACCACCAGCGACGGCTGGCGCACCTCGATCGCCCGCAAGCCCTTCCGCCACGCCGCCGGCCCCAACCGCCGGAAAGCCATCCGCACTCAGGTTCTCGAGCAGAAACCCGCGAGTGAGGTCGTCGTCCTCGACCACCAGCACACAGCGTCTGTCGTCAGGCGGTGTGGTGTCCACGCCAGAAGAAGACCAGCGGACGCCAGCCTCGCCCCACCCGCATGTCACCGCTCCGAGTGTCGGTCCTTCGGGCGAACGCGATCTGCCTCGCCGGCCTCCAGACCGCCATCGAGCAATATGTTGTTCTACCGATCATGGACGGATCTGGCGCAGCGCATCGCGACTGGGATCTGCTCGTTAGCCCATGGCATCTCGACGAGCAGATCGACGGGTTCCCGGCTCCCGCTGGTGCGATCGCGCTCGCCGGGCCGCCGGACCCTGCTGCGAGCGAGCTTGACAGGCTGACTGGCCGCTACCGGGATGTCGCGGACGCGGTGGCGGAGGTCGACCGCCCGCTCGTGCTCGCCGGCGATTGCCTCACGTCGTTGGGGCTCGTCGCCGGTCTCCAGCGCCGGCATCGTGACATCTCACTCGTCTGGCTGGACGCGCACGGCGATTTCAACACGCCGGAGATCTCGGCCAGCGGCTATCTCGCGGGAATGTCGCTGGCGATGCTGACCGGTCGCGCTCCCGAGGCGATCTCCGAGCGACTCGGGTTGCGACCGGTGCCGGATGAGCATGCGGTCCTAATCGATGCGAGGGATCTCGACCCTGCAGAGCGCGAAGCGCTGGATGCCAGTCGAGTCCGGCGGTTGGCCGCGGATCCCGACGCGGTGCGTGACGCGCTGAATGGACCATCCGTGGGCGATTTCTACCTGCACGTCGATGTCGACATCATCGACGGCAAGGATCTTTCGGAGCTCCGGTGGGACACCAGTGCGGGCCCGTCCTTCTCCGTTGTCGAGCAGTGTCTGGCGCAGATCGTTGGCGCCGCGCCGCCGATCGCGGCTTGCATCGCGTGTCCCTGGACGCCCGACCGGATCGGAGACGAGTCGACGCGTCACGCGGTCACGCGACTCGCGGCCGTGATCGGCGCCGAGTTGCAATGGTCCGCCGATGGGGCCGGCCGCGGTAAGTGACGGCAGCCCCAAAGCCCGGGTCGCGCGTCTTCTCCCCCGGCGCTCCCTAAGCGGCCTGGCGCGTCGCCTTTTCCTCGCCGGGCGGGCACCCACCGCACCCGAGCGTGATGCCGATCCCGGTTTCCAAGCACCCGCCCTTGATCGCCGCGGTCTCAGCGACGGACAGAGGCTGAACGGTCAGGCCGGCGTCCGTCACCACGAGCTCGGGCTCCGCCTCCGGGACCGGCGACCGCAGCGTGTTGAGCGCCACGGCGATGCCAACCACCACCAGCCCGGCGGCAACCAGATAGGCGACGTGGTAGCCCGAGTTGAGCGCCGAGGCCGTTGATTCGCCGTCGGCGAGCGCGACCTCGGTTCGCTCGGTCGCCAGCGTCGCCAGCACGGCCAGGCCGATCGCTCCGCCCACCTGCACGCTGGTGTTGACCAGACCCGACGCCAACCCCGAGTCGCTCGGCGTGGCACCCGACATCGCAAGCGTCATCAGCGACGGGAAGGCGAGGCCGGCCCCGACGCCGAGCGCGACCATCGCCGGCGCGATGTCGATCGCGTAGGTGGCGTCGACCGGCGTGCGCGCGAAGAGCAGCAGCGCCACGATGACGAAGACCATCGCGGGGAGAAGCGTCGCCTCGGGCCCGTAGCGCAGGTTGAGCTGACCCGTGAACCGGAAGGACATCGTTCCCATCACGATCGTCAACGGCAGGTAGGCAAGCCCGACCTCCAGCGCGCCGTAGCCGAGGACCCGCTGCATGTACAGGGCTCCGAGGAAGAAGATCCCGAACATCCCCACGACCAGCAGCGCCTGGACGAGGTTGGCTCCGGCGACGTTGGGCACCCGAAACAGGCGCAGCGGCATCAGCGGGTTGGCGATTCGCGACTGGCGCACGATGAACGCGGCCAGCAGCGCGATGGACACGGCCCCGAGCGCCAGCGTCTGGGTCGACCCCCAGCCCTCCTCGGACACGCCGAGGATCGTGTACACCCCGAGCATCAACCCGCCGATCAGCAGCACGGCCCCGGGCAGGTCGGCCCCGGCGGCGAGGCCGATCCCGGGTCGGTCCTCGACCACCCGGACCGCGAACGCCGCGGTGGCGATCCCGATCGGCACGTTGACGAAGAAGATCCAGTGCCAGTTGATCGCCTCGGTAAGGACCCCACCCGCCAGCAGCCCGATCGAACCGCCGGCGACGGCGACGAACGTGTAGATGCCGATCGCCTTCGCCTGATCCCGGGGCTCCGGGAACATGGTCACGATCATCCCCAGGATCACCGCGGACGTCAGGGCGCCCCCGACGCCCTGGACGAAGCGCGCCCCGATCAGCACGCCCTGGCTCTGGGCCACGGCGCACAGCAGCGACGCGCCGGTGAACACCCCGAGGCCGATCAGGAAGATGCGTCGCTGGCCGATCAGGTCGCCGATCCGTCCGGCGAGCAGCAGCAGGCCGCCGAACGCGATCAGGTAGGCGTTGACGACCCAGGCCAGGTCGTTCTGCGAGAAGCCCAGGTCGTCCTGAATCGACGGCAGGGCGACGTTCACGATGGTCGCGTCGAGGACGATCATCAACATGCCCACGCAGAGCACGTAGAGCGCGAGCCACCTCGTACGGTCGTCGGTCGCCACCGCTTCCGGATGTTCCCATAGCTGACCGGGCCAGCCGCGCCAGGAGTAGCCTCGGCGCGGTGACCGCGTACGTCCACGGCTACGGGACGCCCGAGCAGCAGCGGCTCGTGGAGCAGGCGGAGCACTGGCGACATCGGCTGATCTGCGACGGGACGCGGCTCGAAGAGGGAACCCGGCTGCTCGAGGTCGGGTGCGGAGTGGGCGCGGTGCTGGCAGTGCTCGGGCAGGAGTACCCGGGCGTGCGCCTCTCTGGCGTCGACATCGAGTCGAAACAACTCGAGTTCGCTCGCGCTCACCTGGCGCGCGCCGAAGTCGAGGCGACGTTGACCGAAGGCGATGCCCTTGCGCTTCCCTTCGACGACGAGTCCTTCGACCACGTGTGGATGATGTGGTTCCTCGAGCACGTCGCGGACCCGCCTGAGGCGCTCCGCGAGGCGCGACGGGTGCTGGTCGCGGGCGGCGTCATAACCGCCATCGAGGTCGACTACGGGACCTGCCACGCGCAGCCCTCGACGCCGGCGATCGAGGCGCTGTTCGACGCGATGGTTCGCGGAATGGCGGAATCGGGCTGGAGCGACGCCGGCACCCGGCTGCCGGGTTGGCTAGCGGAGGCCGGCTTCCGCGACGTCGACGAGGGCGAGCGCCCCGTCTGGTGGCAGGACGACGAACTACCCGGCCAGGCGAACTACGCAGGGGACGTGATCGAGAGCGCGCTCGGCGCGCTGGTGCAGCTGCCCGGCACGCGCGAAGACGAGCTACGGGCGGGCCTGGCGGACCTGCGCGCGCTGCCGAGCCAACCCTCCGCGGGCCTCGGCTGGGTGATCCACAAGTCGACGGCCACGCGCTAGACCGGCTGCGCGTTTCGTGGCGTCAGGGCACGGGTAGCGCCGAAATGGGCCTACCTGCACGGAAGCAGGAGCCATTCGAGAAAGGACGCACCATGCTCGGAGCCTTCGCCCGCCGCACGGCGGTCCTTACGGCGTTCGTGGCCGCAGGGATCGTTCCGGCAACCGCGGGAGCTGCCGTCGATCCTCTGATCCCGGTGAGCGGAGCGAGTCCGTTCGCCGCGGGGTGCGAGGGGGCCCCGCAGACCGGGACTGTGTTCCGAAGCGCCGAGGTCGAGCCGTGGGTCGACGTGAGTCTGGCCGACGACAACAACCTGGTGGGCGACTGGCAGCAGGATCGCTGGTCCAACGGCGGGGCGAGTGGGAACCTGAGCGCCTACAGCCTGGACGGCGGTACCACCTGGACCATCCCGCCGATCAGCTCCGCCTCCGACACCGGACAGGCCAAGTTCAGCCGCTGCACGGGAGGCACGGCCGCCAACGGCGGCGACTTCGAGCGCGCCACCGATCCGTGGGTGTCGTTCTCGCCCAACGGCGTGCCACACCAGGTGGCGCTGGCGATCAACGACTCCAACGTGGCCAACGCCGTGCTGACCTCGCGGTCATTGGACAAGGGCGCCAACTGGGAGGACCCCGTGGTCGTCAAGTTCGACGACCGTGCGAACTTCTTCAACGACAAGGAGACGATCACCGCCGATCCGATCGACTCGCGGTTCGTCTATGTGACCTGGCAGCGCATCGTGGCTCCAAACGAGAGGGCCAGCGCCCGCGCGGGCGAGCGGGCCGCGGCATTCCGCTCGATCGCCTGGTTCGCGCGCTCGGACGACAACGGCGCCTCGTACGACGTGGTGAAGCCGATCTTCGACCCTGGCAACAAGGCCCAGACGATCGGCAACCAGATCGTGGTGCTCCCGAACGGCGACCTGGTGATGCTGTTCAACCTGATCCGCAACGTCGGCGCCAACGCCGACCGCGGCTTCACCGCAGCCGTGATGCGTTCGACCGACAAGGGCGACACCTGGTCTGCCCCGATCGAGATCGATCGCATGATCACGGACGGCGTGACCGATCCGGCCGACGGCCACGGCGTGCGCACCGGCGACCTGATCCCGCAGATCGCCGTCGACGACGACAGCGGCGCGCTGTACGTCGTCTGGCAGGACGATCGCTTCACCGGTCAGGAGCAGATCGCCTTCTCGAGCTCCACGGACGGAGGACTGACCTGGTCGGACACGCAGCGGATCAGCAAGGTCGGCGGCGTCAACCAGGCGTTCATTCCGACCGTGAGGGTCGCGGACGACGGAACGGTGGCCGTGCAGCACTACGACTTCCGCTTCGACGATCCCGCGACCACCCCACCGCTCACCACCGACGTGTGGCTCCTGCGCTCCGTCGACGGCGGGGCCAACTGGACCGAGGAGCGGGTTGGGAACGGTACGCCCGGAGTGGTGACCCCCGGTGACGGCACGGGCTCGTTCGACATGACGACGGCCCCGGATGCGCTCGGCTACTTCGTCGGCGACTACGCCGGCCTCGACTTCGCCGGCGGCGGCCTGGAGCCCGGCTTCAAGCCATTCCACGTCCGGGCCAACAGCGGCAACCTGGCGAACCGCACCGACGTGTTCTCCACGACCGCATCCGTCACCGGCCCGTAGACGGTCAGACGCCCTGCCGCCCCCCGGCGGCAGGGCGTCGTCGCCAACCGCCCCTCACCACCGGTGACCTGCAAATCGGGTTGCAGACCTCTCGGCGGTGAAGGAATCGGCCGTAGGATGACGACGCGCCGGGCTCCGCCCGCGGATGATGAACATGGATACGGCAAAACGCGGCAACTACGAGTCTGGCTCCGACTACGTGCTGGAGTACGGCGAGCTTCGCTTCACGTTCAACGAGCGTGACTTCACCGAGCGCGTGGAGCAGGCCGCCGCGAAGCTCGGGTTCGTCGGCGGCGCGCTCGGCGACCACGAGCGCGAGGATCTCGTGAACCTCGCGGTCAACGGCGAGGTGCCGGAGCCGCAGTCCGAGCTGGGCGAGCACATCAACTTCTGCTGGGGCGATCTCAACGGCCCCTCCGAGCGCTCGCTCGTGCACTGGATCCGCCGGCTCGTGTTCCGCGGCGCCTGGCTCGACCAGCGTGTGATGGAGGGCGAGCTGGAGATCGTGTTCGACGAGCACACGCACTCCTTCGGGTACGCCCAGCCGGACCGCAACTTCGAGCTGATCGAGCTCTCTCCTGAGCCGAGCTGGCGCGCGGTCGCCTACCGGCGCTAGGATTCTCGCAGTCGCGCTGCAATTTTCCTGAGGAGGAGGAGCGATGCGCAAGCTGCTGACGGCAGCCGTCGCCGTCATGTCGATCGGACTCGTGGCCGCCCCCGCGGCGAACGCGAAGGAGCGCCTGCTCACGCTCTACTCGCCGAAGATCGACTCCCTGCCCTACGTGCACGACACGCACCAGGTCACGCTCGCGGCGGACGGGATCGGCGCGCCCAAGCAGCCCGGCTACATCCTCGGCTTCAAGGAGATGGCGCTGGTCGACTCCAAGGACCCCAAGGCCAAGCCGCTCCCGATCGCGAAGATGATGGTCCACCACTTCCTCTACTTCGCGCCCGGGCGCGTGGACCAGGGCTCGGGCAGCTGCTGGCCCGGCGTGGGCTTCATCGGCGGCCGCGGCGAGGAGCACCCGCTCGGGCATCCGCAGATGACGCTGCCGAAGAGCTCGCGCGGGACCTACGGCATCAACAACCGCAAGGCCGACGGCACGGCGCCCGACTGGTCGCTCACCGCGATGGTGATGAACCACTACAAGCGCCCCAAGAGCTTCTACGTGCGCACGCGCGTCTGGTACACGACCGAGCCGCGCAAGTCGATCATCCCGATCGTGATCGGCGACTGCGCGCAGCTCGCGAACGGGATGTCCTACGACGTCGCGGGCGGTGGCCGCAAGGGCTCCAACTACGTCAACTCGAGCGACTGGGTCGCCCCGTTCAGCGGCCGCATGCTGGTGGCCTCGTCGCACCAGCACGGCGGCGGCAAGTACCAGGCGCTCGACAGCCGCACCTGCCAGCGGCGCCTGTTCAAGGCGCCCGTCTACCACGGCCTGCCGACCCATCCGTACAACGCGATCAGGCCGATCCTGCACGAGCCCGGCCCGATCGGAACCGGCGCCTACGCCACCGCCAAGGGCATCCCGATCTCGCAGGGCGAGGTCCTGCGGCGGACGGCGGTGCACGACAACCACAACCTGCACGTGGCCGCGATGGGCTTCTGGGCGACCTGGTTCGTGGAGGACGACTCGGTCAAGCGCTGCGGCAAGCTGCCCGACGACATCGTCGAGATCAACAAGCCGCCGCGCTACGACCGCACGCCCGACTACGACCTGGTCGTGCCGCAGCTGTCGAAGCCGAAGGGCGTGTTCGGCGCGTTCGACGGCAGCGCGCTGGAGGTCGGCGACCAGTTCTTCCAGCCCGGCAAGATCACCGCGAAGGTGGGCGAGACCGTGACGTGGAGCTTCACGGGGTCACAACCGCACAGCGTGACCGTCGCCAACGGCCCGCGCGGGTTCTCGTCGGTCTACTGGGGGAGTCGTGCCGGCGAGAGCTACAGCGTGACGCCGAGAGTGAAGGGGACCTACCGGCTGGTCTGCCTGGTGCACCCGACCACGATGGCCGAGACACTCGTCGTCAAGTAGACAGGTCCACCCACGAGGTGGCCCAGTGGAGCACCTCGCGGTCCTCGCCCGCGACGGCGAGGATCGTCAGCGTGCCGCCCTCCTCGGTGGCGCGCCCGGCGCCGAACACGCGCCGGCGGGTGCCGGGCGGCAGCGCCGTGCGAGCGAGTCGATCGCGACCAGCGGCGTGCCCGCCGCGCTCGACCTGGCGCTTGGCGCGCTCGACCGCCAGCTCGGCGGCCTGCGCCTGGGCCTCGGGGGAGCGCTCGAAGCTGCCGCCGACCACGGGCGGGCCGAGCTCGCGCCAGCCGGCGACCTCCTCGGGCCGCACGCCGGCTAGCGCGATCTGGACGGCCACGTCCGGGTCCTCCGCAGCGCCTTGACGGCCTCGCGCAGCAGCGGGGTGGCGCCGGCGCCGGGCGGCCCGACGATCGCGACGCGCGAGCCCTTCGCCGAAGGACACGCCGCTCGAGCTCGCCGCAGCGCGCTCCTTGGGGGCCACGGGCGTCAGCTCGCCGAACCAGGGCCGCTGCTCGGGCGGCTCCGCGTCGGCGCCGTTGACGGTCTCCACGCGGATCAGCGAGGGGTGGCGCTCGTTGCGCCGCGGCGGACGGACGGGGCCGCTGACCTCGTCGCCCGAGCGCAGCTCGCAGCGGCGGATCTGGGCGGGCGACACGTACACGTCCCCGCGCGACTGCCCGGCCGGGTCGAGCGCGCAGGAAGCCGGAGCCGTTGGCGAGGATGTCGAGCGGGCCGGTGAGGATCTCCTCGTCGGAGACCTCCTCTTCGACCTCGGGCTCCTCCTCGACGACCTCGAGCTCGCCCTCTCCGGGCGACTCGGCCTCGCGGTTCGGGCGGCCCCTCGAGCGCTTCCTCGGACGGAACCTCGTCCGGCTCGGGCTCGTCCGCTACGGGCTCGGGCGCGTCGGCGGGCTCGTCGTCCTCGCCGCCCTGCGCATCCAGGATCGCGCCGATCAGGTCGCCCTTGCGCTTGCTGCGGAACCCCTCCAGGCCGAGCTCGGACGCGATCGCGTGCAGGTCGGCGAGCGGGCTGGACTCGAGCTCTTTGCGCTGGAGGACCGTCATAGGGCGGGGACCCTAGCGAGCGAGGCGGCCGCCGAGCGGTCAGCTGTCCTCCCGCACCGCGTCCAGCACCAGCTCCATCAGCCGCGCCAGCGTGTGGTCCACGTTGGCGTTGTCGATGATCGCCACGCTCTCCGAGCGGGCCCGCTCCCAGAGGTGGTCCTGCAGCCGCCGGATCTCCTCGAAGTGGGCGAGGTAGCGCTCGGCGGGCCGGATCCCGGGGCGCAGCGAGAAGTGGCCGCGGTGCAGGTCGGGGTCGTCGACCACCACGAGCGCCTCGACCAGCACGCAGCGCTCGCGCACGCGCGGGTGAACCCCGCCCGGCACCACGTGCACGCCCTCCACCACCACCGGCTTGCCCTCGGCGGCGGCACGCTCGACGATCGCGGCGATCCCGGTGCCGACCCGCTCGGCCTGGTCGCGGTAGCCCGCGATGCCGCCGACCTCGAAGGCCGAGCCGTGCACGGTCGGCATCGCCTCGTGCGTGAAGAAGGCGCGCAGCACCTGGCGGATCACGTCGGTCGCGATCACCCGGTTCACGCCGAGCCGGGCGGCGAGCATCGCGGCGAGGGTCGACTTGCCGACCCCGGTGGTGCCGCCGATCAGCACGACCAGCGGCCGGTCGAGCCGGTCGAGCCGGCGCCAGCGGCGGTAGCGCCCGGCGGCGGTCTCGCCCTCCTCGGCCAGCAGCACCTCCTCGGACGAGCCCGTGCAGGGCCGCCACGTCGATCTCGGCCTCGCCGCGCTCGGCCAGCCGGCGCCTCGATCAGCCGGGCCAGCTCGAAGGAGCGCTCCTGGGACAGCGCCGTCGCCGACAGCGCCTGCGCCATCAGCCCCTTCGAGTAGGGCAGGCCGTGGCCCTTGTGGACGACGATCGTCTCGCGCGAGGGCGCGGGCTGGCCCGCGCCGGAGCGATCCTCTCAGGCATCCGCCAGCTCCATCAGCGCCTCGTCGACGCCGACCGGCCGGTTGCGCACGAACACCACGCGCGCGCCCGCGCTCGGCGGCGTGGCGGGCGACCGTGTCGATCGCGGCCGCCTTCAGCTCGGTCAGGTAGACGTCGCAGCCCTCGGCCGCGGCGCGCTCGAGGTCGTCGGCCAGCGCGGCGCGCCGGGCCAGGTTGGTGGAGGCCACGAGCGGCTCCACGCCGTCGCACGCGGGGCGCGCCGGTGGTGAACAGCGCCACGCGCGCGCCGTCGGGCAGCGGCTCGGCCGGCTCGGGCCGCAGCGTCGAAGCGCACCGCGTCCGTCGGGGCGCGCGGCGCCCTCGTGGGCCAGCAGCAGCTCGGCCCGCAGCAGCGCGTACTCCGCCAGCGGCTCCGGCTCGCCCGGGCCGATGACGCAGACCGTGCGGTCCACCTCCACCGGCGGGATGCACGACCCCGAGCCCTCGAAGATGAGCGCGCCCGCGGCCGGCAGCGACGCGGCGAGCGCGGCGCCCTCGGGCACGTTCGACTCCCACGGCGCCCCGGCCAGCCCGCCGCCCACGCGCCGGCAGCCGACGGTGCGCACCCCCGCGAGCACCGCGTCCTCGAGGTAGTCCGAGGCCGCGTGGCCGCCGCTGCTCGACGATCGCGAGCAGGTCGCCGAGCGCCGTGTCGGCGGTCGCCACGACCGGCTCGCGCCGGGCCGCCCCGGCCCATGCACACGATCACCGGGTCGCGCTCGACGCAGCAGGGCCGCCCAGTGGCCCGGCGACCGCGGTCTTGCCGGTGCGCTTGCCGGTGCCGATCACGGCCAGCTTGGGGCCGTCGAAGGCGACCGGCTCGTAGCGCGGCGGCTCGAGCCGCAGGCCCGGGCGCCTCGTAGCGCAGCCCGAGATGCAGGGCGAGGGCGGCGAGCCGCAGCTTCGCGCTCGGCGGCAGCACCGGCTCGTCGGCGAGGTCCACGACCGCGTCGGCGCCGGCGCCAGGCGCCGCAGCGCCTGCTCGGGCTCGGTCTCGACCGGGCGGCCGTAGTGCTCGTCGAGCGAGCCGCCGGCCGAGCTTCTCCTCCCCGCCGCAGAAGACGACGCCGGCGAGGTCGAGGCCCGCGAGCGCGTCGCGGACCGCCGCCGGGTGGTGCTCGCCGTCGATCAGCGCGATGACCGCCACGCGCGCTCAGCCGTGCGCGGTCTCGCCCAGCAGCGACTGGTCCTTCTCGTACTCGTACGTGCGCGGGTCGAACGAGATGATCGCGTCCCGCTCGTGGAACGGGTACTTGCGGAACACCGTGACCCGCTCCGGGCTCGCCTCGATCACGTTGTAACAGGGCTTCGTCTTGCCGCGCAGGCGCGTGGTCGACACGGTGCCCGCGTTCACCACGAACAGGTTCTCCAGCCGCCAGGCGTAGGGCACGTGCTTGTGGCCCGACAGCACCAGGTGCACGTCGGCGCGCTGCAGGCACTCGAGCGTGTCGCCGGCGTCGTGCACGACGTTGCGCTCGCGCCCGGTGCCCGGCACCGGCAGCAGGTGGTGGTGCAGCACGAAGATGCGCAGGAACGCCTCGTGGGCGCCGAAGCGCTCCTCGATCCACTCGTAGCGCCCCCGGCCGATCACGCCGTGGTCGAGGTCGGGCTCGGTCGAGTCGACCGCGACGATCGAGACGCCGTCCAGGTGCAGCTCGGAGCTGCGCTCGCCGAACAGCTCCTCGAAGTGCACGTAGCCGACGTTGCGCGAGTCGTGGTTGCCCGGGATCACGATCATCCGCTCGCAGGCGATCCGGTCGAGGTAGTCGCGCGCCGACTGGTACTCCGCGCGCAGGCCGTCGCTGGTCAGGTCGCCGGACACGATCACCACGTCCGGCTCCAGCTCGTTGATCTCCACGAGCGCGCGGTCGAGCAGGCTGGGCACGAAGTGCGGCGAGCCGCAGTGCAGGTCGGACAGCTGGGCGATCGTGAAGGCGCTCGCTCACACGGCCTCCCGCCGCAGCCCGGCGGTCGAGCGCGCAGGTCGCCGGCGCCGCCGCCGTTGCCGCCAGCGCCGCGCGCACCGCCAGGTAGTCGCGCGCGCCCGCGACGTCGTGCACGCGCAGGATCCGCGCCGCCGGCCGTCGGCGGCGATCCGAGCGGCGGCCAGCGTCCCGGCGTCCGCGGGCGGCCGGCGCGCGGCCGGTCAGCGCGCCGACGAAGTCCTTGCGCGAGACCGCCACCAGCAGCGGCCGGCCCAGCTCGGCGAGCTCCGGCAGGCGGCGCAGCACCTCGATCGACTCGGCCGGCGTCTTGGCGAGGTCGATGCCCGGGTCGAAGACGAGCCGGTCCTCGCTCCACCCCGCGCTCGCCGGCCAGCGGCGGCGCGCTCCGCGCAGCAGCTCGATCACGTCGGCCACGACGTCGCGTAGTCCGGGAAGCCCTTGACCTTCGGCGGCACGCGCGTGTGCGTGATCACCAGCTCGGCGCCGGCCTCCGCGCAGGCGTCCGCCACGCTCGAGGTCGCTCAGCCCGCTCACGTCGTTGACCATCGACGCCCCGGCGGCCAGAGCCGCCGCGCGCGACCGGCGCGCGCCAGGTGTCGACCGAGACCGTCAGCCCGTCCGCCGCCAGCCGCTCGATCAGCCGGCACCACGCGCGCGCGCTCCTCCTCGACCGGCACGGCGGCGCGATCGGTGCGCCCCGACTCGCCGCCCACGTCGACGATCGCGGCGCCCGTCCTCGGCCAGCCCGTGAGCCCGCGCGACGAGCTCGTCGAGCGGCTTCGCGCCCTGCGGGTCGGAGAACGAGTCGGGCGTCGCGTTGACGATCCCCATCAGCAGCGGCTCGCTCACGCCGCCTCCTCGGGCGCGGCGCCCGCGCCGAGCGGCGCCTCCTGCTCTGCGCTCTCCCGCCGGCGGCTCGGGCCCCGCTCGGCACGAGCCCCTCGAGCCGCGCCACCTCAGCCCAGTCGCGCAGCTCCCGCTCCACGCGCGCATCGTCCCAGCCGAGCTCGCCGCCCATCGCGCGGGCCGCGCGGCCGGGCGCCCTCGGAGTCCGGGCGCGCGAGGCGCCCGCGCGTCGAGCAGCCCCAGGCGGGTGCGGCGCAGCAGCACGTCCGCGAGCGAGCGGGCCTGCTCGTGGCCGGCGGCGAAGGCCGGCCTCGGCGGCGATGTCGGGCAGCTCGGGGCTGATGCGCGCGGCCAGCTGCGGCGCGGCGGCGGCGAGCCGCAGCACGTCGCGCGCGGCGTGGCCGTAGCGCGCCGCCAGGTGGGCGCGGCTGTCCTCGTCCACGCCCGGCACCTCGGGCAGCGCGGCCGGGTCCTCGGGCAGGCCGATCGGGATCTCGTGCGTGCGGCAGGGCGCCTCGCGGCCCTCGCGCTCGACGATCCGGTCGACCGCCGACTTCGCCATGCGCCGCCAGGTGGTGAGCTTGCCGCCGGTGATCGTGACGAGGCCGGAGCTGGTCTCGTACAGCTCGGCCCGGCGCGAGATGTCGACCGACTTCTTCGGATCCCCGGTCGAGATCAGCGGCCGCACGCCGGCGTAGGCGCCGGT
Source organism: uncultured Thermoleophilaceae bacterium (assembly GCA_963765135.1). Classification (GTDB taxonomy): domain Bacteria; phylum Actinomycetota; class Thermoleophilia; order Solirubrobacterales; family Thermoleophilaceae; genus JACVRW01. Next base: position 842,025 of record CAVXUX010000002.1, on the reverse strand, counting down.
CAGGTCGTCGGGCCCGAGCGTCGGTGCCGAAGTAGCGCGTTGACCGCCTCGAGCAGGTAGGCGATGTCCTCGCCCGACGCCGGCACGTGGTCGAGCGAGCCCTCGTAGTCGTTGTCGGTCGTGCCCGACGAGCGTGCGGCCGAGCCAGGGCAGCACGAACACGGTGCGCCCGCCGCCGGCCGGCACGATCACCCCGGCGTCGACCGCAGCAGGTCCGCGCGCGACAGGATCACGTGCGTGCCGCGGCTCGGCCGGATGCGCGGCATCTCCTCGTGCGCGGTAGAGCTCGTCCGGGCGCAGGCTGGTCGGCCCAGACCCCGGTGGCGTTGATCACGTTGGGCGCGGTCGACCTCGAACTCGGCGCCGGTCTCGGTGTCGCGCGCCAGCACGCCGATCGCCGCGCCCGTCCGCTCTCGACCAGCCCGGTCGCCTCGCAGCGGTTGGCGATCACGGCGCCGAAGCGCTCGGCCTCGCCCAGCACGCTCAGCACCAGGCGCACGTCGTCGGTCTGGCAGTCGTAGAAGAGGTAGGCGGCGGTCGGGTCGCGCTGCGCCAGCGCGGGCGCCAGCTCGACCGCCTCCGCCCCGTCGATCGATCCGGTGCCGGGCGGGGCTCCACTCCTCGTCGTCGTCGCGGCCGCGGCGCCAGGCCATGACGTCGTACATGTTCAGCCCCACGCCCAGTGAGGCGGTCGGGGCGCTTGCCCTCGAAGCTCGGCACGAGCAGCGGCAGCGGCGTGACGAGGTGCGGGCGCGAGCTTCACCAGCAGCGAGCGCTCGAGCAGCGCCTCGCGCACGAGCCCGAGGTCGAAGTTCTGGAGGTAGCGCAGGCCGCCGTGGATCAGCTTCGAGGAGCGGCTGGAGGTGCCGGCGGCGAAGTCGGCGCGCTCGAGCAGGGCGACGCTGTAGCCGCGCGAGGCCGCGTCGAGCGCCACGCCGGCGCCGGTGATGCCGCCGCCGACCACGACCAGGTCGAAGGAGTCCCGTTCGAGTGAGGCGAGCGCGTCGCGCGCGGGATCACGGCAGGAACGTTACGTAGTCGCGCGGGCGGGAGGCGCTCGGGCGCCTCCGCTCCTGGCGCGGCGGGCCGAGATGGATCAGGCCCGAGCACGCGCTCGTCGTCGGGCACGCCGACGGCCGCCCGCCCCTCTGGCGTGCGCAGCACCGCGGGTGTGCGCCAGTAGCCGGCGAGCCCGCGGGCGTGCGCGCGCGAGCAGGACGATAGCTGGTCGCGGCCGCCACCGCGCAGAGGTCCTCCTCGTCCTGGACCGGGTCGTCCGAGCGCACCTGGCTCGCGACCACGAGCGTGGGCGCGCGGTCGAGCTTGGCGGCGGCCTCGGGCCCGGCGGCCTCCTTCAGCCGCGCGAGCGCCTCGGGCCCGACCACCCGGAAGCGCCAGGGATTGGTGAGGTTGTGGTTGGGCGCCCAGCGCGCCAGCTCGAACAGCTCCTCGAGCGTCTCGCGCGGCACCGGCTCGGCCCCGTAGGCCTTGTGGGTGCGCCGCGTGCGAATGGCGTCTTCGAGCTCCACGGCGGCCGACGCTAGCGAAAGGCGCGCGAAGCGCGCCGGTCTCGGCGCCTGGAAGGCGCCTTCGGTCTCAGAGCGCGGGGCCGGATGCCCCGCGGAGGTAGGCTCCGTCGATGGCTACCGGAACCGTGCTCGTGACCGGCGCCTCGACCGGCATCGGCGAGGCGACGGCGCTCCACCTGAAGGAGCTCGGCTTCGACGCCGTCGGCGCCGTGCGCAAGGACGAGGACGCCGAGCGGCTGCGCTCACAGCGGGCTGCGCACGGTCAAGCTCGACGTGGCCGATGCCGGCCTCGATCTCGGCCGCACGCGCCGAGCTGGGCGACGGGCCGCTGGCCGGGCTCGTCAACAACGCCGGCATCGCCGTGGCCGGGCCGCTCGAGTTCCTGCCGCTCGACCAGCTGCGCCTCCAGCTCGAGATCAACCTCGTCGGCCAGGTCGCGGTGACCCAGCAGTTCCTGCCGGCGCTGCGCGCCGGGCGCGGGCGGATCGTCAACGTCAGCTCGATCGGCGGGTCGCGTGGCGCTGCCGCTGGTGGCCGCGTACAACGCCTCGAAGTTCGCGCTCGAGGCGGATCAGCGACTCGCTGCGCCGCGAGCTGCACGCGCCAGGGCGTCGACGTGATCCTGATCGAGCCCGGCGGCGTGAAGACGCCGATCTGGAGGAAGGGCAACGAGCTGGCCGACGAGATCCAGCAGCAGATGCCGCCCGAGGCCGAGCGCCTCTACGGGTCGATGGTCGCCGCGCTGCGCCGCGAGACGGTGAAGATCGAGCAGAAGACCGGGATCGAGCCGCGCGAGGTGGCCGAGGTGATCGGCCGCGCGCTGACGGCCAAGCGGCCGCGCACCCGCTACCTGGTCGGCACGCGACGCGAAGATCCGCGGGCCGGTCGCGAAGATCCTGCCCGACCGGGTGCTCGACCGGGCGATCGCGCGCCAGCTGCGCTAGCGCCGCCAGACGAAGGCGAAGGCCACCGGCTGGTGGCGGAGGTGCTCCCACTTGGGCTTGAGCTCGAGCCAAACGTCGTCGATCACGCGCTCCTTCAGCTCGGCCAGCTCCCACCCCGCCCCGAGCGCGGCGTCGGTGTGCTCGCTGAGCAGGTGCACGTGGGTCTCGATCGCCACCGGCTCGCCGGACGCGCTGTCGTAGTGGGTCGGCATCCCCGCGGCCATGATGAAGTGCGGGTGGTAGCCGACGAGCACGTACATCGCCCCCGGCTTCGCCAGCCTGTAGGCCTCGGCGTAGAGCGGGCGCAGGTCGGCCAGGTGCTCGTCCACCAGGGAGGTGACGACGAGGTCGTACGCCTCGTCGGGCAGCCCCGTCGCGGCCACGTCGGCCTCGACCAGCCGGCGGTGCACGCCGCGCTGGCGGGCGATCTCGAGCATCTCGGGGGTGAGGTCCACGCCGTCGACGGCCTCGACGCCCTGCTCGCGCAGCCAGATGCCGGTGCGGCCGGTGCCGCAGCCGAGGTCGGCCACCTCACCCGACCAGCGCACCTGCTCGAGCGACTCGAGCAGCTCGATGTCCATCGCGTCCTCGACGGTCTGCTCATAGGTGGCCACCCACTCGCCGTAGCCGCTGCGCACGTCCACCGTCCGGTAGCCGCGTGTGTCGAAGGGGGTGAAGTCGGCCACCCGCCCGAATCTAGCGACAGGTCACGCGGCTTCGGTGGCCGGCCGGGCGGGCGGCGCCGCCGGACGGTGCTCGTCCCCCTCGAGCGAGATGCGCGGCAGCACCCGGTCGAGCCAGCCGGGCAGCCCCCAAGCGCGGTCGCCGAGCAGCGCGATCACCGCCGGCGCGACGATCAGCCGCACCACCAGCACGTCGATCAGGATCGCGGCGGCGAGCCCGAGACCGATCATCTTGACCACCACGTCCGGGTCGCTCACGAAGCCGAGGAAGACAGCGGCCATGATCGCCCCCGCCGCCAGGATGATCCGGGCCACGCGGGCGAGCCCCAGCACGACGCTCTCGCTCGGGCCGGCGCCGCGGTGGTACTCCTCGCGGATGCGCGACTGGAGGAAGACGTTGTAATCCATGCTCAGCCCGAACAGGATCGCGAACATGAACAGGGGCACGAAGGACACGATCGGCACCTCGCCGTCGACTCCGAGCAGGGACGCGCCCCAGCCGTTCTGGAAGACCGCGACGACCACGCCGTAGGCGGCCAGGATCGACAGCAGGTTGAACACCGCCGACACCAGCGGCACCCAGACCGAGCGGAACACGGCCATCAGCAGGATCACCGACAGCCCGACCACGAGCGCGATGAAGATCGGGAGGCGGCTGGCGATCTTGTCGGCCAGGTCCTCGAAGATCGCGGTGGCGCCGCCCACGTAGACCTCGGTGCCCGTGCCGGCCGTGGCCGGGGGCAGCACGTCGTCGCGCAGGCGCTCGACGAGCTGGGAGGTGCGCTCGTCCTGGGGCGAGCTCTTGGGGATGACCGTGATCGTGGCGGCGTCGCGCCGCTGGTTGAGCTGGGCCGGCGCGACCGCGGCCACGTCCGGCGTGCTCGAAACGGCGCGCTCGATGCGCTGGAGCGTGGCGGAGTTGTCCTGCCCGGATGGCAGCGAGGCGGCCAGGACGAGCGGTCCGTTGAAGCCGGGGCCGAAGCCCTCGGCCAGGCGGTCGTAGGCCACGCGGGTGGTCGAGCCGTCGCGGTCGTTGCCGTCGTCGGGCTGACCGAGACGCAGCGACGCGAACGGTGACGCGAGCACGACGAGGATCAGCGCGCCCGCGCCGGCCGCGACCCAGGGGCGGCGCGTGAGCATCCTGCCCCAGCGCGCGAACCCGGGCGAGGGCGCGACGTGCTCCGGCTTCCGCGGCCGCAGGCGCCGGGCGAACGCGCCCATCAGCACCGGCAGGATCGTGACCGCGCCGACGGCGACCGTCGCGACCATGATCGCCGAGCCGAGCCCCATGCGGCCGACGAACGGCAAGCCGGTCGCGAGCAGGCCCGTGATCGCCACCACGACGATGGTGCCCGCGGCGATGATCGAGGTCCCGGCCGTCTGATTGGCGACCCGGGCGGCGTGATCGACGCTGTCGCCGGTGGCCAGCTGCTCGCGGTAGCGCCCGACGATCAGCAGCGCGTAGTCGATCCCGGCGCCGAGACCGAGCATCACGCCCAGGGTCGGAGCGAAGCTCGGGAAGTCCGTGAACGCCGAGCCGATCGTGAGCAGCATCATGCCGCCGGCGAGCGACAGCAGCGAGGCGAACAGCGTGAGCATCATCGCCGCGGCGGAGTGGAACACCAGCGTGAGGACGATCACCGCCACCGCGATCCCGATCAGCTCGCCCACCGGCGCGGTCTGCTGCTCGGACTGGTCGACGACCTGGCCCCTGCGCGATACCTCGATACCGTCGCGCTCGGCCTTGGCGGCGGCCACCTCGAGGCGCTCGCCCGGCTGTTTGCCGAGGTCCATCGCCGGCTCGTCGTACTGGACGGTCGCGAACGCGATGCGCCCGTCGCGCGAGACCTGGCCCTTCGCCTCCAGCGGGTCGGCGGCCGCCGTAACGTGCGGCTGGTCGCGGATCTCGTCGAGCGCGGCCGCGATCGCCTGCGGCCGCGCCCCGTCGCGCAGCGTGCCCGACTCGACCGAGAAGACGACGGTCGCGGTGTCGCCCGACTGGGCCGGGAAGCGCTGCTCGAGCAGGTCCATGGCCTTCTGCGACTCGGTGCCCGGCGACGAGAAGTCGTCGGTGAAGGACCCGCCCGCGACGCTCGCGAGCACGCCGAGCGTGACGAGGACGGCGAGGACGATCGCGAGTGAGCGCTTCCAGTGACTCGCGGCGGAGGCGGCGAGATTCCCGAGTAGATGTGCCATTGGGTCAGCGTTGCACACTCACCGCAATATTGCAACCGCTGCATAGTTGCGCTTGTTGCATGATGCAACTCAGACTGCCTGCCGATGACCGACCCCGGGCTGCGAGAGCGCAAGAAGCAGCGCACGCGCGAGGCGATCGTCGCCGCCGCGCTGCAGCTGTTCGAGGAGCGCGGCTTCGACCAGACCACGATCGCCGATATCGCCGAGGCCGCGGACATCGCGCCACGGACGTTCTTCGGCTACTTCCCCTCCAAGGAGGACGTGGTCTTCGCGGACTTCCCGGAGACCGTGGAGGCCCTGTCGGCGCGGCTCGACGACCGGGCCGACGACGAGACCGCGATCGACGCGATCCGCAGCTGGATCGACGAGGTGCTCGAGGAGATCGATCTGCGCGACGAGCGCGAGCGCTGCCGCAAGCGCGTGATCGGCCAGTCCGAGGCGCTGGCCGCGCACAACCGAGCCTTGATGGGACAGGTAGAGAGGCTGCTGGCCGGTCACATCGCGCGCGACCTCGGCGATCGGCCCGACGACGTGCGGCCCCACATGATCGCGTCAGCGGTGATCGGGACCCTCACCGCGATCGACGTGAAGGGCGCCGACGACGGGGGATCCCCGCCGACCAAGGAGGAAGCGAGCGCCATGGTCGACGACGCCCTGCGGTTCCTCCAGGGGGGCATCGAGGCGCTCAGGCGCGGCTAGTCCAGGCGGTGCAGCAGCGAGTCCTTGATGCGCTGCTCTTCCTGCTCGACGGACCAATCGGGATCGCGCTGGTGGGCCACGCTCACCTCGGCCGGCGTGGGCAGGCCGGCTGAATCGGGCCAGCTGGCCGGGTCCCATAGCTTGGAGCGCACGAACGCCTTCGGGCAGTGCGCGTAGACCTCCTCGGCCTCGATCACGATCGCGGTGCGCGGCGGCTTGCCGACCGGCGTGAGGCGCTCGAGCAGGTCGGTTCGCGCGGTCACGCGAGCGGGGCCGTTGACCCGCAGCGTGGTGTCGCGCCCGGGGATCACGAAGATGACCGCGGCCCGCCCGGTTTCGACGACGTTCTCGAGCGTGTCGAGGCGCCGGTTGCCGGTCGCGTCCGGGATCGCGAGGTGGTTGTCGTCGAGCACGGTGGCGAAGCCGGGCGGCCCGCCGCGCGGGCTGACGTCGCCCTGCCCGTCGGCCGAGTAGGTGGCCACGAACAGCATCGGCGCCGCGGCGATCAGCCGCCGGCACATGTCGTCGAGATGGCCGATGTCCTTGCGCACCGCGCGCTCCATCGCCGCGTCGTAGAACTCGCGCAGCTCCTCGACGCGCCGCAGGGCGCCGTCGAATGGGTCGGTCGAGGTCACGGCCTTTGACTATGCCAGAGCGCCGGGACCAGCTTCCGGCGCATGGCGAACGAGCGCCGCCGAGCAGCGCCCAGGACTCGCAACCACGAACACCGCAGCGCCGAGAGGGCCGGAGTCGTCGCTCGCGTGCCGGCCGCGGACGGTCTAGCTCGAGCGCGCCCGCCGCCGACTTGGGCTTGCGTCGGTCGACGGCGCCGCTCTGCGGTCTCGACGTCGGAGCCTCGACTCGGTTGGCGCGTCGCCCGCCTCGAGTCGGCCGGCTTGTCGCTGCTTCGGCTTCGGGCGGCGCCGCCGGCGCGAGCGGCCGGCTTCGACTTGGACTTCTGCCTCGGCTTCGGCTGCGCGCGCGGCACCGCCGCGATCGGCAGCGGCTTGCGCTCCAGCGCCATCAGCGCCTGCGCGGTCACCCAGACCGGCGTCTGGTTGCTGGTCGACGAGTAGGCGACGCTGCCGTCGCGCGCGCTGCAGGCCGCGCAGGTAGGCGAGCGCGCGCGAGAGCGTGGCGCCGCCCGGCGTCCGACGGCCACCAGTCCCTGAACCGCGTAGGCGGTCGACTGGGCGTTCGAGTCGCGGCCGCGGAACTGCCCGAAGCCGCCGTCGTCGTTCTGGTTGGTCCGCAGCCAGGCGGCGGCGCGCCGGGCCACCCGCGCGCGCTTGCGGCCCGACCACCGCGAGCGCCTGGAGGGCCGCGCCGGTCATGTCGCTGTCGCTCGACGACGCGGGCGCCAGCGCCGAATCCGCCGTCGGCGTTCTGCGCCGAGACCAGCCAGGCCACCGTCTTGGCCGCCCGGCGACACGCCCGCCGAGCGCAGCGCCAGCACGCCGAAGGCCGTGTAGCTCACGTAGCCCGCGATCGACCCGTCGCCGCGCCGCCGCCGCAGGATCAGCGTCGACCAGGTCGCGGCCGCCGAAGTCGCGCGGCGACAGCCCGGCCGCCGTCAGCAGCAGGACGGTCCGCTCGACCTCGCCGATGTCCTTGACCGACCGGCCGTCGCGGCTGCACGTACGCGGCCAGCGAGCGCCCGCCGCGGCGCTTGCAGGTCGCGCGGGTTGTGGCCGGCCGCCGCCAGCCCGAGCCCGGCCCAGCCGGTGTAGAGCCGGCTCGACGCCTGCGCCGGGCGCGGCGCCGAAGCCGCCGTCGTCGTTCTGTGCGCGGAGCAGCCAGCGCTCGGCGCGGCTCGGCCGGCGAGGCGCGCCGGCGACCGCGGGCAGGAGCGACGAGCAGCAGCGAGCAGCGCAGCGCCGCCGCCGCCGGGGCCGGCCAGCGCACCTCCATGCGGCGGCGGTAGCGGCGCAGAGCGCGGATGAAGACGGGTCCGATCAAGAGGCAGAACACCACGTTTCCGATCGCGTGAGCGAGGTTGTAGGGCAGGGAGGTGGCCGACAGCGCCAGGTAGGTGTCGAGGTCCTGATGGGCGGCGAGCGTGAGCTGGTAGAGGTCCATCCAGGCGCCGAAGGCGAGCCCGGCGAGCCCGCAGACCGCGGCCAGCAGCGAGCCGGCTGGGCTCGCGCCCTCGCAGGAGCTGGGCGTAGCAGCGCGCCGCCGATCCCGACCCCGCCCCAGCCGACCATCTGCCAGGGCGTCCACGGCCCCTGCGAGAGGAAGATGTTCGAGACCAGCGCCGTGATCGCCCCCACCACGAAGCCCGGGACCGCGCCGAGCGCGTAGCCGGCGAACAGCACGATGTCGGTGGTCGGCTTGACGTTCGGGATCGCGGCGAAGGCGAGCCGGCCGACCACGGCCAGCGCCGCGAGCGTGGCCACCAGCGCGACCACGCGCGCGGGCGGCTTGTCGCGCTCGTACCAGGCGAAGCCGGCCGCGAGGCCGAGCGCGAGCACGACCAGGCGAGGCGAGCTGCCAGCTCACCGGACCACCTCTCGCCGGCTCGATCAGCGCGGCGGCCTGCTCGGCCAGCAGCGCGGCGCCGCCGGTCACTCGAGCGACCTCGGTGGAGAAGTGACGCCCGCCCGCCGAGCACCTCCGCGGGCGCGCCGTCGCCGATCACGACCCCCTGGCCGAGCAGCACCACGCGCTCGCGCGAACGAGGCGGCGAACTCGGTGTCGTGGGTCGCCACGACCACGCCGCGCCCGCGTCGCAGCGTCGCCGATGCGCGCCGCCAGTGCGTCCTTGTGGGCGCGGTCCATCCCGCGCGTGGGCTCGTCGAGCAGGACCGCGGCGGGCGGCTCGTCGCCAGCCAGCACCACCTCGAGCGCGAGCCGCTGGCGCTCGCCGCCGGACAGGTCGCGCGGGTTGGCCTGCTCGCGGCCCTCGAGCCCCGCGGCCGCCACGCCCTGCGGCGCCGGCGTCCTCGACGGCGTGCTCGTGGATCAGGTAGTCGCCCGGGTTCTGGAGCAGCAGCGCCACCTCGCCGGCCCGCTCCACGCGCCCGCGCGTGGGCTCGACCAGCCCCTTGGCCAGGCGCAGCAGCGTGCTCTTGCCGGCGCCGTTGCGGCCCATCAGCGCCACCCGCTCGCCGGGCCGCAGCTCGAGGTCGAGCCCGCGCAGCACGGTCGGGCCGTCCTCGATCTCGAACCAGACGCCGCGCAGCGCCAGCGCCGGCTCGGGGCGGTCGTCGCGGCGCAGCAGGCGCCGCCGCGGCCGGTCGTCGGCGCGGGCGCCGGCGGTGTCTGGATGTGCACGCCGCGCAGGCCCGCGCGCGCCTCCTTGACCGACGCGGGGCGCTCGGGCAGCCCGGCCAGCGAGAACAGCCGCGCCGCCGGGGTGGCGAGCACCGGCATCGCCTCGGCGGCCCAGGCGAGGTGCTCGCGCGGGGGCGCGTCGCAGGCGATCCGGCCCTCCACCAGCGCGATCACGCGGTCGGCGGCGGGCAGGCAGCGCTCCAGGCGGTGCTCGGCGACCACCACGGCCGTGCCCCAGTCCTCGTTGAGGCGGCGCAGCAGCCAGACCAGCTCGTCGCCGGCCACCGGGTCGAGCTGCGAGGTCGGCTCGTCGAGCAGCAGCAGCTCGGGACCGTGGACCATCGCGGCCGCGATCGCCACGCGCTGCAGCTCGCCGCCGGAGAGGGTGTCGGTGCGGCGCTCGAGCAGGTGGCCGATGCCCGAGCGACAGCGCCGTCTCCTCCACGGCGCGCGCCACGGCGGCCGGCGGCTCGCCGCGGTGCTCGAGCGGCAGCTCGAGCTCGGCGCGCACGCCGCCCATCACCACCTGGGTCTCGGGCTCCTGGAAGACGGTGCCGCACACCGCGGCCAGCTCGCCCGGGCCGTGCTCGCGCACGTCGAGGCCGCCGACCCGGAGCAAGCCGCTGGCGTCGCCGCCGTGGAAGTGCGGCACCAGGCCGCACAGCGCCCGCAGCAGCGTCGACTTGCCCGAGCCCGACACGCCGGCCAGCACGGTGAACGTGCCCGGCTCGAGCTCGAGCGAGATGTCGTGCAGCGACACGGCCGGCCCGCCCTCGGGGTACGCGTAGGAGAAGCGCTCGGCCTGCACCAGCGGCTCAGGCACGCGCCACCCCCAGCCGCGCGGCGCGGCCGAGCAGCGGCGCGCCGCCCAGCAGCACCAGGGCGCTCGCCACTGCCAGCTCCGCGGGACCGGCCGCGACGTCCAGCGTCGGGTAGGCCTCCACGTGCCCCACGCCGGCGGCCGCGCCGCGCGATCGCGATCGCGGCGATGGCCAGGGCGGCCGCGCCGACGCGCAGGTCGTGGCGCGACACCGGTCGCCGGCGGCGGGCAGGGCGGCCGGCCAGCGAGTAGCCGCGCACCTCCAGAGCGGCCGCCACGTCCACGGCGCGGTCGAGCGCGCCCGCCAGCGCGGCGCGCACCACCGCGAGGCGCCCGGGCGGCTGCGGGCGGCAGCGCGCCGCGTCGCCCATGCGCGCCGGCATCGCGGGCGAGCACCGGCACCAGCCGGGTGGCGAGCGAGGCGGTCAGCGCCGATCGGTACGAGAACCGGCGCAGGGCCTTGAGCAGCTGGTCGGGGTCGACCGCCGCCGACATCAGGCCGCCCAGGGCCGCGACCAGCACGACGATCCGCATCCCGTTCATCAGCCCTTCGACGGTCGCCTCGAGCGTCACGTCCCAGCGCCGGCCGAGGAAGCTGCCGCCGCGCAGCAGCAGGGTCTCGCCCCTCCTGGTAGACGAGCGCGTTGACGAGCGCCACGAGCAGCGCGAACGGGACCGCCAGGCGCAGCGAGCGGCCGACCTCCCGTCCCACGCCGGCGGCGACGCCGGCGAGCAGGATCCCGCGCGAGCGCGCCGCTCAGGATCAGCGGGCTGCGGTAGAGCGCGCCCACCAGGGCGAAGGCGCAGCAGAAGCCGGCGCCCACGCTCGCGCGCGCGGCGTGCAGCGCGCTCGGCCGGCTGCGGTACGAGGGGATCAGCGTCATCGCTCTTCCAGCGGAAGTTTCTCCACGACAGGGCCGGTTACCGCAACCGCGAACGCGTCACGCAGGGCGTTCGCGCGCAGGGCCTTGACCCCCGCCGCGAGCCCTTCGGCGTCGAGCGACGGTCACGAGCCAGAGCAGCTCGTCGGCGCGCGGGCGCAGCGCCGCCACCAGCGCCGTGCCGTCGCCGGGGTGGACGGTGCGGGCAACGTCGCCGTCGGCGTCGAGCAGGTCGAGCGAGCGACCGTCCTTGGCGAACCGGGCGAACACGCCGCTGCGCTCGGGGCCCTCCTCCAAGGTGAACCCGCCCCGCACGATCCGGGCCGCGCGGCCACCGCGGCGACCACCAGCCGCGTCACGTTCTCCGTCCCCGGCGCGCCCAGCGACGACCCGGACACCGGCACCTTCGACGCGGTCGAGCGCGTCCTTGGCGGCCCGGCAGGTGTCGGACTGGGCGTCGTCGCACTCGACCCGCACGGGCCGGCGCCGGCCGTTGATCCCGTTGAGGAACGGCTCGGGGAACGCCCCGACGATCGCCGGGACGCGCATCGCCGTGCCCCAGTCGCGGAAGTCCCACTGGACGCGGTCGCCGGGCGACAGCTCGTACTCGGCGGCGCCGACCTCGGCCTCCACTCCGTTGACGAAGAAGAACCAGTCGCGCATCCCGCCCGGGCCAGCACCCTTGACGCCGTCGATCGACTGCACGAAGCGGCCGCCGAAGCGCGTGTCGACGTCGAACTTCGCCTGCATCAGGCGCATCACGGTCTCGTCCTCGCGCAGCGTCTTGGTGGCGGTGGAGGCGATCTCCTCGTGGCCGAAGTCGCGCGTGACGCGGATGACCGCGCCGCCCTCCTGCTCCTCGCCCGGGCCGATGCCGCAGCCGCCGAGCAGCAGCGCGGCGGCGATCAGCGCGGCGACCCGCCTCATGGCACCTCGGCGCGCTCCGCGAACGAGCGGACCAGCCCGGCCTTGGTTGCCACCGCGCGGTAGCTGCCGGCCGGGACCGCCAGCCGCGCGACCCCAGACGCGTCGGTCTGCGCCGACGCTCCGCCCGCGGTCACCTCGGCGCCCGCGACGGCCACGCCGTCGCCCTGGTCGTCATAGCCGCGCACGGTTGCGATCAGCGTCCCGGGCTGGGTCGTCAGCTTGAGCTCCAGCGAGCGCTGGCAGCCCCCGTCGCGCATGCGGCAGTAGAACCATGTGACGCGCTGGCCGGCGCGCAGCAGACCGCGGCCGAACGGCCCGCCGGGGTCGGCGGCGCCGGCGCTCGCCGCGCGCCGGCCGACCTTGTAGACCCAGCCGTTCTGCCCGCGGTTGGCGTCCCCGCCGATCGAGCGGACGAACAGGCCGGCGCCGTCGCTCGCCCGGCGCGTGCAGCTGCCGAAGTCGTGCAGCTTCAGCTTGCCGGGCTTGCTGCGCACCAGCGCGGCGAGCGCCGTGCCGTCGCCGGCGGTGCAGCGGCGACCGGCCACGCTCACCTTCGTCGCGCGCGTGGAAACCGCCGTCTTGGTCTGGGCGCTGCCGTCGCGGAAGACGACCAGCTGGCTGATCTTGGGCGGGGCCGCCTGCGCCGGCGACCCCGCCCCCACGGCCATCAGGCCGGCGATCAGCAGGGCCCGTCTCACGGCCGCGGCGCCACCGCGTCCAGCTCGACCGGGCCGCCGCCGAGCGTCCGCAGACGCAGCAGGTGCGAGCCGGCCTTCAACCGCGAGCTGGTCCAGAGCACCGTGCGCGGGCCGGAGCGGCCACGCACGCGCAGCGTGCGCGACTTGCCGTCGAGCGTCACCCGCAGGCGACCGCCCTTGGCGAGCTTGCGGCCGATCAGCGCGACCGAGCGGCCGGTGAAGCGCAGCGTGGCGGTCGCGCCGGCCTCCTCGGCCCGCACGACCGTGTGGCCCCAGGCCGAGGCCGAGCGGCTGCGCTTCCAGTCGCTCGACAGCTTCCACAGGCCGCCGTCGCGGTCGTCGACGGGCAGCACGAGCGGGTCGGTCACGATCGCGGTCCGGTTGGCGGCGCGATCCACGGCGGTGATGCGGAACTGGTAGGCGCTGCCGGAGTCGCCGCGGAAGTGCACGCCGGTGAGGGCGGTGCGCTCCACGAGCGGCTCCCAGTCGCCGACGGCGCTGGCCTTGACGCCGTCGTGCAGCTCGCGCACGTCGACGGAGTAGTACGACACGCCGGCCCCGTTTGCGTCGCTGGCCTGCCAGGAGATCAGCAGGGTGCGCGAGCGCCCGCGCTCGCTGGCGAGCCGGCGACCCGGCAGGCTCGGGGCGACGCTGGGCCCGGCCTTGTCCGTCGAGGTGCACGGGTCGGCGCCGGGCGGGTCGACGCAGACCACCAGCGTGTTGGAGCGAATCGCGTCGGCCCGGTCGGCCTTGACGCGGTAGATGCCGGCGTCGGCGAAGCTGAGCGTCGCCTGGCCGTCGGCGCCCGTGCTGGCGCCGCCGACGGTCGCGCCGGCCTGGGCGATTCCGCTCTGGCCGTCGACGACCTTCACGGAGATCCCCTCACCCGTATGCGCAGCGCTCGGCCCGGTCAGCTGGAGCAACGGCGAGGTGTTGAAGTCCTCGTAGGCCCAGACGATGTCGTCGCCCTGGTTGACGCGCTGGCCGCACCCGCCGAAGTCCGCGAAGTGCCAGTTGCGCCACAGTGACCAGTAGTGGGTGCTCGGGTCGATGGTGTCCGGCCCGATGCGTGAATAGGGGAAGTAGTCGCTGAACGTCGTGTCCCAGGTTCCGTCCCAGGTGAAGCCACCCAGCCTGCCGGCGTCGTCGAGCGCGGTCGTTGCGGTGGGCCCGGCGGGACTACCCACGCTGGTGCCGTTGCAGACGCGCGGGGTGTTGGCGTCGGCCGCCGTGCTCACGAGGTGCTCGTCGGTCGTCACCGGGCCATCGAAGATCGTGCCGGTGACGCCCTCGACACGGACGTTGACTGTTACGGGAGCTGCAGCGGCGATCGGTGCGGTTGCGCCGACAGCTGCGATGGCGAGGGCGACGGGAAGCGCGCCCCGGATGCGATTGGTCATGTGAGCCACCCTTTTCCTCGAGGGTCGTATGGCGGACGACCGGGGCCAGGTCTCCTGGCTTGGGGCTCTGCGCCGCACCTTCCCGGAGCGCCGGAAGCGCTCCAGTGGCATCAGCGACGCATCTGCGCCCGTTCACAGTGGCGGGACCGCGCCGGCTTCGCACCGGACTTCCCTCGACCACCGGTCGATGAACCGGCCAAGCATACCCCCGCCCCCAAACGAATCGCCAACCCCTCGCTACAATCGCCGGCCGACGCCCGCGTCGTCTAGTGGCCTAGGACGCCGCCCTCTCACGGCGGTAACACGGGTTCGACTCCCGTCGCGGGTACTCGCAGGCCCCGCTCTTATCGATATAGGCTCGCCGACATGCCCGGCGTGGACATGACCGCGCACGAGTTCCGCGAGCTCTTCGATTCGGTTTCCAACTGGGGCCGCTGGGACGACGATGGGGAGCGTGGGGCGCTGAACCATCTCACCCCCGCTCGGGTAGCCGCGGCTGCCCGGCTCGTTCGGAGCGGAGTCACGATCACGCTCAGTCAACCGCTGGAGACAGAGGCCCGGATCGACGTTCCGGAGCCCGCCGACCACCACATGACGATGCTGCCCGACGTCGACATTGGATCCGGGTCCTTGCGTTTCGCCAAGGACTACGTCGGGATCGACTACCACAACGAGGGCCATAGTCACATCGACGCCTTCTGCCACGTCGCCTTCGATGGGTTCCTCTTCGACGGCAAGCCGGAGCAGTCGGTTACCGAACTCGGCGCCCAGGCGGGTGCGATCGACGTCCTCAAGGACGGACTCGTAAGCCGCGGTGTTCTGCTCGACGTGCCGCGAGCGCGCGGGATTCGCTGGATCGAGCCGGGTGAGCATGTGTTCCGCGAGGACCTCGAGGCCGCGGAGCGCGACCAGGGTGTCTCGGTGGACGTCGGCGACGTCCTGCTCGTCCGCACGGGTCACGCGCGGCGCCTGGCCGAGCTGGAGCCGTGGGACACCAGAACGGCGAAGTCGGGCCTACACCCGACGACTGCCTTGTTCCTGGCCGAAAGGCGGGTCGCCGCCCTCGGGTCGGACGGCAACAACGACACGGCTCCGAGCACCACGGAGGGAATCGGATTCCCAATGCACGTGCTCGCGCTCAACGCCATGGGCGTGCACCTGTTCGACTACTTGCTGTTGGAGGATGTCGCGCGGCACTGCCAGGCCGTCGGGAGCTGGGAATTTCTGTTCGTCGCCGCTCCGCTGCGAATCGTGCGTGGAACGGGATCGCCCCTGAACCCCACCGCGATCTTCTGAGAGCCGTGGCCCGCACGCCCGAGCCGCGAGAAGCCGGCGCGCAAGCCCAGGTCGTCGGCGAGGCGCGCTGGCCGATGGCAGCCGCGGTTGTGACCGCGATGGTCCTGACCGTCCTGCTCCCCGAGGGAGAACGGACGCTGCCCGTGTGGGTGCTGCCGCTCGTCGAGGGAATACTGCTCGTTGCGCTGATCATCGGGGACCCTGGCGCGATCGATCGCCGCTCGAGGCTGCTGCGGGCCCTCTCGATCGCGCTCGTCGCCATCCTCGTGGTGAGCGCGCTGGGGGCGACGGCGCGCCTCATCGACGTCCTGATCAGCGGCGGCCACGAGACGAACTCCGCCAGCGAGCTGCTCCAAGCTGGCTCGATCGTCTGGGGCGCCAACATCATCGCCTTCGCCCTGCTCTACTGGGAGCTCGACGGTGGTGGCGCTGCGGCTCGCGCTCACCACTCGCGAAGCGAGGTCGACTTCGCGTTCCCGCAGCAGATGAACCCGGAGCTCGCCCCCGCGCAGTGGCGCCCGGAGTTCGTCGACTACCTGTATCTGGCCTTCACCAACGCGACGGCATTCAGTCCCACGGACGCGATGCCGATCGCGCGTTGGGCCAAGCTCGCGATGATGGTGCTGTCGGTCAGCTCGATCGCGATCCTCGGCCTCGTGATCGCCCGCGCCGTGAATGTCTTCGCGTAGCGCGCATCACCTAGATCACGGGCGTCGGCGGCTCCCGCCCCTCCAGGACGGCGATCACGTTCTCGGCACACAGGCGCGCCATCGCGTTCCTGGTGGCAACCGTGCCTGATCCAAGGTGCGGCAGGAGCACGGTGTTCGGCAGCTCCCGCAGCTCGTCGGGCACGTGCGGCTCGTCCTCGTAGACATCCAACCCGGCCGCGCCGAGATGGCGTGTGCGCAGCGCATCGATCAGGGCCGTCGTGTCGACCACCGCACCGCGACTGGTGTTCACCAGGATCGTCCCTCGCTTCATCGTCGCAAGGGCCCGTGCGTCGATCATGTGTCTGGTCTCGGCGGTGAGCGGCACGTGGAGGCTGACGAAGTCGGAGGCGGCGAGGAGATCCTCGAGTTCGCGGCGCTCGGCGCCAGGCGGCGGCGAAGCGTTAGAGCGGGACGTGAACGACAGCTGCACGTCGAAGCAGCGGAGCAGCTCCGCGACGCGCCGGGCGATACGTCCGAGGCCCACCAGGCCAACGGTTGCGCCCGCCAGCTCACGGCCGAGCAGGCCCGCATCGGGTTCCGTCCACCGGCCGCCGCGGACCATTGCGTCCGCCTCGGCGATCCGCCGTCCGGCGGCCAGCATCAAGGCCACCGCGAGCTCCGCCGTAGCGTTCGTGAGCACCCCTGGAGTGTTGGTCGCGCGCACCCCACGCGCGCGGGCCGCGTCGAGGTCGATGTTGTCGTAGCCGACGCCGAAGTTCGAGACGACCTTGAGGGAAGTGCCGACGGCGTCCATCAGCTCCTGGCCGACCTGGATGCTCGGGTCGGACACGAGCGCCACCGACCCGGGAGCATGCTCCTCCAGCCAGCCCGTGTCAGCTCGCTCGCCGCGCGCCTCGACAACGAAGCGAGGTCTCAGCAGCTCGATCCCCGCCGCCGGCAACGCGGCAAGAACGACCACTTTCGGTCTGCTCGTCACCGGCACCATCATCCTTGGTTCGGGATCGGTCACCAGCCCAAGAAAGGCCCCGGATCGATCGGCACGGCGCAGCTGTCCCGCGCGCCAGTTGGACCTGTGCGACAACCCGCCCGAGACCCGGGCCGCAGGTTTGATCGCCTCAGGCGATCAAGCGCTCGCCTCTGCCGATTGCGCAACCGGCCGGTGCCCGTACGGTCGTCCGTATGAAATGTCGTCACCGTCATTCCGTCACAGCGCTCCTCGCCATGGGCGCCACGGCGATGCTGATCGCAGGTTGCGGAGGCGGCGACAGCGGGAACGCGACGGCGAAACCGAGCCAGTCCTCATCGAGCTCAGCGTCCGGCCAGAGCTCGACCGGAGTGACGATCAATGACTTCAAGTTCATGCCCAATGCCCTTACCGTCCAGTCCGGCGCGGGCGTGAACGTCACCAACGACGACAGCGCGCCGCACACCGTCACCGCCGATGACGGACACAGCTTCGACACCGGCACGCTCGACCAGGGCTCATCGAAGACGATCTCGGTGAGCAAGCCGGGAACATATCCCTACCACTGCAGCATTCACGCCTTCATGCACGGAAAGCTGATCGTCAAGTAGCGCGCAGTCGGCTGGTGGAGCTACACGGGATCGCCTGGTAACGCCACGTTCACGAGGCTTTCACGCCCCGATAACGGGATCTGGAGCAGCTGGGCCGACACTCCAGACGAGATGGAGATCACTGGCAGGCTTCTCTTCGTCGCCCTGGTCACCTGTTACCTGCTCGGCCGGCTCCTCGGGGGGGCTGCGGCGCCGGTGGAGGTCGTCGTCTACGGCATGACCGCCGCGTTCGGGCTGGAGTACCTGGTGGCCTCATGGGGCGGTCTCTGGCAGCGCGGCTGAGCGCTTTCGAGATAAACGGTCCGTGCGGTAAATTTTGGGTGTGTTGGATGCCCGCCGTACAGACGTCCTCAAGGCGTCGCCGAGGATGTTCGACTCGGACCTCCTCGACCGTCTCTCGCGCGTCCATCCGGCCGTGCCGCCGCTGATCTTCCTGCCGACCGTGGGAGTGCTGTTCGTGATCGGCGCCCGTGAGCTCAACACCGGGGAGACCGTCGGTCTGGTGGCGGCCGGCTGGCTGTTCTGGACGCTGATGGAGTACTGGATCCACCGGATCGTCTTCCACTTCGAGCCAGAGTCCGGCCCGGGCGCCCGCTTCCACTGGATCATCCACGGCGTCCACCACGACCACCCCAACGACCCGCTCCGCCTGGTGATGCCGCCGTCCGTGAGCGTCCCGCTGGCCGCCGGGTTCTACGGCCTGTTCGTGCTGGTGCTGGGCAGCGCCGCGGGCAACGTCTTCGCCGCGGGCTTCCTGCTCGGCTACCTCGTCTACGACATGACGCACTACTACCTGCACCACTTCAAGCCGAAGACGCGCTTCGGCCGGCTGATGCGGGAGCTCCACATGCGCCACCACTTCCAGGACGACACGCGCGGGTTCGGGATCAGCGCCCCGTTCTGGGACTACGTCTTCCGCACGCCGCTCAAGCGCAACCGCTAGCCAGAACGCGAGAGCCCCGCCGAAGCGGGGCTCGCCGAGTGCGGCTGAGAGGATTCGAACCTCCACATCCCAAAGGACACAGGCACCTGAAGCCTGCGCGTCTGCCAGTTCCGCCACAGCCGCGGGCGCGTCAAGCCTAGCGAGCACCCGGGAATAGAGTGCATGACCGAACCACGAGACCGAAGGAGCTGAGAGATGCCGTACGAAGTCCCGCCGCTTCCCTACGACTACGCCGCCCTCGAACCCCACATCGACGAGGCGACCATGCGCGTCCACCACGACAAGCACCACCAGGCCTATGTGGACAAGGTCAATGCCGCGCTCGAGGGGACCGAGTGGGCCGATCAGCCGATCGCCGAGGTGGTGACCAACCTCTCCCAGATCCCCGACGACAAGCGGACCGCCGTCCGCAACAACGGTGGTGGCCACTACAACCACAGCCTCTTCTGGGAGTGGCTGTCGCCGGACGGCGGTGGTGAGCCCGACGGTGCCCTCGCCGATGCGATCGGCTCGGCCTTCGGCTCGTTCGCGGACTTCCAGGAGCAGCTCAAGAACGCCGGCGTGAACCAGTTCGGCTCCGGCTGGGCCTGGCTGGTGCACGACGGCTCCAGCCTCGCGGTGCTGTCCACCCCCAACCAGGACAACCCGATCACCGACGGCAAGACGCCGCTGTTCGGCGTCGACGTCTGGGAGCACGCCTACTACCTCAAGTACCAGAACCGGCGCCCGGACTACCTGGACGCGGTCTGGAACGTCGCCAACTGGGCCAAGGTGGCAGAGGGCTACGCGGCGGTGAGCTGATTGGCGGACTGGATCGGACACGCCCACGCCACGCTCGAGCGTGACGGCTATCGCCTGAGCGCCCCGCGCTCGGCGGTCGTCGAGACGCTCGCGACGCTCGGCTGCAGCGTCACGGCGAAGGAGATCGCCGATCGCCTGCACGAGCGCGGCGAGGACGTGGGCGTGGCCTCGATCTACCGCACGCTCGACCTGCTCGACAAGCTCCGGCTCGCGCGCCGCGTGGACGCCGCCGAGGGCGTGGCGCGCTACGAGCCGATCGACCCCAGCGGCGACCACCACCACCACATCGTCTGCGAGCGCTGCGGCGAGGTCACCGCGTTCGAGGACCGAGAGCTCGAGCAGGCGATCGAGCAGCTGTCGCGCCGCGTGGACCACGCGATCGACGCCCACGACGTGACGCTCCGCGGCCGCTGCCCGGAGTGCCGCGTGGCCGGCTAGCGCGTATACGCAGTTGCCAGCGCCCCCGGCCAGGGGTACTGTCCGGGGCTCGGTATGACTGGCCCGCTCTACCGACTCGGCGGCTTCTGCAGCCGTCACCACTGGCCCGTGATCGGGCTGTGGATCGCCGCTGTCATCGCGATCGCGGTGGTCGCCAACGTCGTCGGCGAGAAGACCAGCGACAACCTCACGCTCCCGGGCACCGGCTCGACCAACGCGCAGAACCTGCTGTCGGACCATCTGCCGAACCAGGCCAACGGCACCAACCCGGTCGTGATGAAGGCCGAGACCGGGAAGATCACGGACTCGAAGAACAAGCAGGCCGTCGAGGACACCGTCAAGTCGCTGCGCAAGGTGGACGTCGTCCAGCGCGCGGTCAGCCCCTTCAGCGACGCCGGCAAGGGCGCGATCAGCAAGGACAAGAAGATCGCCTACATCTCGGTCACGCTGACCGAGAACCAGGGCGACCTCACCGACGAGGAGGCACAGGAGGTCGTCGACGCCGAAGAGCCGGCCGAGAAAGCCGGGCTGAAGGTCGCCACCGGCGGCTACCTCGGACAGGCGGTCTCGAAGGCCGACACCGAGTCGAGCGAGGCGATCGGCCTAGCCGCCGCGGTGGTGATCCTGATGTTCGCCTTCGGCACGGTGACGGCGATGCTGCTGCCGATTGTCACCGCGGTACTCGGACTGGTCGCGTCGCTGGCGATCATCAAGCTGCTCGGTCACGTCATCGAAGTGCCCAGCGTCGCGCCCACGCTCGCGACGATGATCGGCCTCGGCGTCGGGATCGACTACGCGCTGTTCATCGTCACGCGCCACAAGCTGCAGCTGAAGGACGGCATGGAGATGCGCGAGTCGATCGCGCGCGCCGCGGCCACGGCGGGCGGTGCGGTCGTCTTCGCGGGGATCACGGTGGTGATCGCGCTGGTGTCGCTGGTGTTCTCGGGGATCCCGTTCGTCGGCAACATGGGCTACAGCGCTGCCGTGGCCGTGCTGGTCGCGGTGACCGCGGCGGTGACGCTGCTGCCGGCGCTGCTGGGCGCCCTCGGCGAGCGCATCCACTCCCTGCGGGTGCAGCTCGGCAGGACCCACCCCGACGACCACCAGCCGCACGGCTGGGCGCGCTGGGCGCGCGGCGTCGTCAACCGCCCGTGGCGCTCGCTGGTGGCGAGCGTCGCCTTCCTGCTCGTGCTGGCGCTCCCGGTGCTCGACCTCGAGCTGGGCGCCTCCGACAACAGCGAGCTGCCCAAGTCGACGACGGCCCACCAGGCGTTCGAACTGATGACCCAGGGCTTCGGCCCGGGTTCGAACGGGCCGCTGCTGATCGGGGTCGAGCTGGGCTCGCCGGCGAAGGCCGACCAGAGCCAGATCAAGCAGGTCAACCAGAAGCAGGACCAGCTCAACCAGCAGATCGCCGAGCAGGAGCAGCAGCTGGAGGCCCAGGGCGTGCCGGAGGCGCAGGCGCAGCAGCAGGTCCAGCAGCAGACCGCGTCGCAGTCGCAGCAGCTCGCCCAGCAGAAGCAGCTCGCCGAGTCGCCGGCGACCGACACGCGCCTGACCGACCTCGAGAACGCGATCAAGAAGGACCCGGGGATCAAGTCGGTCTCGCCCGCCACCGTCGACAAGAAGGGCACGGTCGCGGTCTTCACGGCGGTGATGACCACCGCGCCGTCCAACCCGGACACGATCGACACGGTCAACCGGCTGCGCGACACGGTGGTCCCGAAGGCGATCAAGGGCAAGGACATGACCGTGTTCGCGGGCGGCCAGACGGCCGGCTACATCGACCTCGCCGCGCGCATCGCCGACAAGCTGCCGCAGATGATCCTGATCGTCGTGGGGCTGAGCTTCATCGTGCTGATGTGCGCCTTCCGGTCGCTGCTGGTGCCGCTCAAGGCGGCCATCGCGAACCTGCTCTCGGTTGGCGCGGCCTACGGCGTCGTCACCTTCGTCTTCCAGGAGGGCCACGGAGCGGAGCTGATCGGGCTCGACGGCGCGGTGCCGATCGCGAGCTACGTGCCGCTGCTGATGTTCGCGATCCTGTTCGGCCTGTCGATGGACTACGAGGTGTTCCTGATGACGCAGATCCAGGAGCACTACAAGGAGGAGGGCGACGCGCACAAGGCCGTCGTGGACGGTCTTGCCAACACCGGCCGGGTGATCACCTCGGCGGCCCTGATCATGGTCTGTGTCTTCTCGAGCTTCGTGCTCAACGGCAACGCCATAGTCAAGGAGTTCGGCGTCGGGTTGGCGGTGGCGATCGCGATCGACGCGACGATCGTGCGCTGCCTCGCGGTGCCCGCGGTCATGGCGCTCATGGGTGACCGGGCGTGGTGGTTGCCGAAGTGGCTGGACCGCGTGCTGCCGCCGATCAGCATCGAGGGCGGCGACTACTTCGACAAGCGCGACCGCGAGCAGCGGCCGGAGCCCGAGCCCGCCGTCACCTGAATTCGCAGGTCACGTCGCCGCCGGACATGCCCTCGGCGAGCGCGGCCGCGTTGGCGCGGATCGCGCCGATGTAGGTCGCGCCCGAGGATCCCGCGGGGCCAAGCGTGTCCGCCCAGAGCTGGCCGCCCACCTCGGCGCCCGACTCGCGCGAGATCGCCTCCTCGAGCCGCCGCGACAGCGACGCCTCGGGAAAGATCGCCTCCACCCCCTCGCGCTTGATCTGGCCGACCAGCTCGTTCACGTCCTTGGCCGAGGCCTGGGCCTGCGTGGACAGTGACGGGATCACCGCGCCGATCACCTCGATGCCGTAGCGCGCGGCGAAATAGCCGAGCGCGTCGTGGGTGGTGACGAGCTTGCGCTTGGCCTGCGGCACGCGATCGATGCAACGAGCGACGTCGGCGTCGAGGCGGCGCAGCCTGGCCGTGTACACGGCGGCGCGACGCTCATAGCCGGCGCGGCCCGCGGGGTCGGCGTCGATAAGCGCGTCGCGGATCGCCGCGACGGCGAGGATCGCGTTGCGCGGGTCCTGCCACCAATGCGGATCGTCCCCCTCGCGCTTGACCGAATCGATCAGCGTGACCTGCTTGGCATCGCCGCCGGCGCTGTCCACGACCTCGTCGAGCCACTCGTCGAGGTCGCCGCCGGAGCTGAAGACGACGTCGGCCTTCGCCAGCGCGGCCGCGTCGCTGGGACGGGGCTCGTATTCGTGCGGGTCGGAGTTGGGGCGCAGGATCGAATCGAGTGCGACGCGCTTCCCCCCCACGTTCGCGACGAGGTCGGCGACCTGGGTGGTGGTGGCGACGACCGTGACGTCCGCGTCGCCCCCGCTGTCGCCGTTGCCGCAACCGATGACGGCGGCGAGCAGGACGGCGACGACGGCGGCGGACGAGAGGGAACGCATCGGCGGCGCAGGATACACAAGTGAGAATGGTTCTCAATACGAGCGCCGTTCACATCTCTCGCACCCGTAAGACTGACTGCCCGCCATGGACCCGCTCGAGCTCGCTGCGCTGTGCGTCTGGTGCTTCGTCGTCGCCTGCGCCGGCGGTGCGCTCGGCCTCGTGCTCGGCAACATCCGCCTGCCGGCCGTCCTGCTGGTGGCCTCCTCCCCCGCCGCGGGCGCCGGCGCGAACATCGGCATCTCGGGCGTCGCCGCCTTCGCCGCGGCCATCGCCCACATCCGCGCCGGGCGCATCAACTGGCGGCTGTTCGCCTGGATGGCTCCGCCCTCGATGGCCGGCGCCGTGGTCGGCGGCCTGATCTCCGGCGCCATCCCGGACACGGCCTTGCTGCTCGTGATCGGCGCGGCGCTGCGTCTACTTCGGCGTCGACCTGCTGCGGCGCAAGCCACAGCCGCGCACGGAGGCCGACGGCGACGCGCTCGACGTGCGCGCCGCGGTGGTGTCGGGCGCGCTGATCGGCGTGCTCGGCGGGCTCGTGGGCCTGATCCTCGGCGCGCTGCGCATGCCGGCGCTGCTGCGCTGGGTCGGCGAGGTGCCCTCGCGCGCGGTCGGCACCAACCTCGCCGTGGGCTTCTGGGTCGGCCTCGCCGGCGTGGTCGGGCACCTGCCCGGCGGAGTGGACTGGACCGCGCTCGGCGCCGGCGCCGCCGCGTCGGTCCCGGGCGCCCTGATCGGCGCCCGCCTCACCGGCCGCATGAGCGAGCAGCAGCTCCTGCGCGGAATCGGCGGGATCCTGGTGGTCGCGGGCCTGGCCACGGCGCTGCAAGCGGTGCTCTAGCTAGCGGGCCAATCAGCCGATATTCACCAAGATGGAGCGCGCAGGTCCCCCGGACCCGCCGGACGCTCGGCAAGAGGGGTCTCTAGAGGGCCGGATACTGCGCGCCCTGCTCGCGCACACCGAGGAGCACGGCTACGTGCGAGACCCCCAGGGCCGCTTCGTGCTCGCTTCGGACGTGCTCGCCAGGTCGCTCGGCTTCGACGATCCCGACGCGCTGCTCGGCGAGCCCGTGCCGGAGCGCGTGCGCGTGGAGGAAGAGAGCGCCGTGCTGGACGAGCACGGCGAGCTGGTGGGGTTCCTCGGGATCGCGGGGGACCGCGCCACCCACGCTCACCGGCTGCACGAGATCATCGCCACCCAGCGCGACGTGGCCACGGCCGACCTCGACGTCGAGGCGATGATGGGTCTGCTCTGCGAGCGCACGATGGAGCTGACCGGCGCCGACGGCGCCACGGTCGCCCTGCTGAGCGACAGCGAGCTGCGCATCGGCGCCTCCCGCGGATCGCCCGACCACCCTGCTGGCGAGGTGCTCAGCCTCGACGCGAGCTTGGGCGGGCTCGCGATCCGCGACCGTCGTTCGCTGATCACCAACGACGCCCTCGACGACCCGCGCGTGAACCCGGAGCGCGTGCGGGCCACCGGCGTGCGGTCGATCGTCGCGGTGCCCCTGCTGCACAGCGGCAAGCCGGTCGGCGCGCTGCTCGTGCTGTCCCCAGCACCGAACGCCTTCGACGACGAGGACGTGAACACGCTCGACCTGCTGTCGGTCGTGATCTCAGCGGCGATGAGCCACGCCGCCGAGTTCCAGGCCAAGCGCGAGCAGGTCGAGGCGCTGAGCCGCTGGCGCACCGTCTTCGAGGGCTCCACCGTCGGCATGGTGCGGGCGCGCGCCGACGGCAGCGCGCGCGAGGTCAACGGCGCCGTGCTGAAGATGCTCGGCTACTCGGTCGAGGATCACGCCTCGCGCAGCTTCGACCTGTTCACCCATCCCGACGATCTGAAGTCGACCAAGGAGTACATGCGCCAGCTGATGGCCGGCGAGCGCGACTTCTACGACCACGACAAGCGCTACATCCGCAAGGACGGCGGGGTCGTCTGGGTCCACGTGCGCGCCTGGCTCGAGCCGCCCGTGGAGGGCGAGCCGCGGACCGCGATCGCGATGATCGAGAACATCAACGAGCGCAAGCTCGCCGAGATCGCCCTGCGCGAGAACAGCGAGCGGCTCGAGCGCGTGGTCGAGACCCAGCGCGACATCGCCTCCGCCGGCGTGGACCTAGACGCCGTGATGAGGCTGATCGTCGAACGCTCGCAGGCGCTGACGGTGGCCGAGGGCGCGATCGTCAGCATGATCGACGGCGACGACCTGGTGGTCGGCGCGGCATCCGGCATCGCGTCGCACGTCGTCGGCACGCGGCGCCCATTGGCCGAGTCCGTTGCCCGCTACGCCTTCCATGAGCGCGACACGCTCCTGATCGAGGACGCGGAGGGCGACCCGCGGCTCTACAGCGCCTTCGCCCGAACCATGCGCGACCGCTCGCACATCTGCGTCCCGCTGTTCCACGGCGATCGCCCGGTCGGTGCGCTCAACGTGATGACCGCATCGGACGGTCCCCGCCTCGGCGAGGACGACCGCCGCACGCTCGAGCTGCTGGCCGTGGTGCTCGGCTCGGCGGTGAGCCGCGCCGCGGAGTTCGACGCCAAGCGCCGGCAGGTGGAGACGCTGGCGCGCTTCGAGGCCACCTATACGAGCGCCCTCGCCGGGATCATGACCCTCGACATGGACGGGCTGATCGTGGACGCCAACCCCGCATTGCAGGAGCTGATGGGTTACAGCGGGCAGGAGTTCGCGGGCACGGCCGCGGTCGAGTACGTGCACCCGGAGGATCGCGAGCAGCTGCTGTCCGTGTACGCGCATCGGGCGCGCGGCGAGCTCGGCCCTTCCACTGTCGAACACCGCATCCTCTGCAAGGGCGGCCAGGTCGTTTGGGTCAACAGCTCGGTGTCGTTCATCCGCAACTCGGACGACCAGCCGGCGCTCGCGGTGCTGATGGTCCAGGACATCAGCAAGCGCAAGGCCGCCGAGCAGGCTCTGCTCGCGCAGGCCGAGCTAAACGAGCACCAGGCCCGCCACGACGCGCTCACCGGCCTGGCCAACCGCACGCTGTTCGGCAATCGCCTCGAGCACGCCATCGAGGCCGCCGGCCGCGACGGCGGGCAGGTGGCGGTGATGGTCATGGACCTGGACCGCTTCAAGGAGGTCAACGACTCGCTCGGCCACCACGCGGGCGACGAGCTGCTCCAGGAGGTCGGGCGCCGGCTGACCAACGTCCTGCGCACGTCCGACTCCGTGGCCCGGCTCGGCGGTGACGAGTTCGGCATCCTGCTGCCCAACCCCAGCGACCACGGCGCCGTGACCGGCGTGGTCGAGAAGCTCGTCGAGACGCTGCAGGAGCCGATCGTGGTGCACGGCCTGCCGCTCGTGGTGGAGGCCTCGATCGGGATCGCGGTGTTCCCCGACGACGGCATGGACGCCGACACGCTGCTGCGCGCCGCCGACGTCGCGATGTACACGGCCAAGGAGGAGAAGACCGGTTACGGCTTCTTCGACGGCAGCACGCACCAGCTCGACCTGGCGCGGCTGACCCTGGTCGGCGAGCTGCGCCGGGCGCTCGAGAAGCACGAGCTCGTGCTCCACTACCAGCCGCAGGCGGTGCTCGACACTGGCGAGGTGCGCTCGGTCGAGGCGCTGCTGCGCTGGAAGCACCCCGAGCGCGGCCTGATCGGCCCCGGCGAGTTCATCCCCCTCGCCCAGCAGACCGGCCTGATCCGGCCCCTGACGCTCTACGTGATCGGCGAGGCGCTCAGGCAGTGCCAGGCCTGGGAGCGCAAGGGGCTAGAGCTGGCGGTGGCCGTCAACGTCTCCGCGCGCAACCTGCTCGACGTGGAGTTCCCAGCCCAGGTGAAGGGCCTGCTCGGCGCGTGGGACCTCGACGCCGACCGGCTCGAGCTGGAGATCACCGAGGACGCCGTGCTGACCGATCCGGTGCGCACGAAGGCGATCCTCGAGGAGCTGGCCGAGATGGGCGTGCGGCTCGCGATCGACGACTTCGGCACCGGCTACTCCTCGCTCGCGTACCTCAAGCGCCTGCCGATCACCCAGATCAAGATCGACCGCTCGTTCGTGATCGGGATGGAGAGCGACGAGGACGACGCGACGATCGTGCGCTCGACGATCGACCTCGGTCGCAACCTCGGGCTGGAGGTCGTGGCGGAGGGCGTGGAGAGCGGGCCGACCTGGAACCTCCTGCGCGACCTGGGTTGCACGGTGGCGCAGGGCTACTACCTCAGCCGGCCGCTGCCGGCGGACGAGCTGTCGGCCTGGCTGCTGCGACGCGGCGCGCCGCAGCGCGCGGCCGCGCCGTCTAGCTAGCTGTCGCTCGCCTCGTAGGCCCGGTCGGCGACCAGCTCGCGTACCTGGTCGTCCGTGAGCCCCGCGTCCGGGTGGCTTTCGGCCACGTGCTCGCGCACCTGGTTGGCGAGGTCTTCGTCGTTGCCTGCCTGCAGCGTCTTGCCGCAATCGCAGTCGAGGACTCTCATGCGTGACCAGTACCCCTTCACACGCGCTTCACGCCATCGACATGAGTCGGCTACAAAAGGCCTGCAAATCACGCATACCTTGCGGCCATGCGACGCATCGACCGCCGTCACCTGCTGCCTGGGGCGGCCGCCTTTGCGGCCGCTTTGCTCGTTGCGCTGCTCGGCCTCAACGCGGGCGCCGACCAGCCGACCGCCGCCAAGCGCGGGAACACCGTCGAGCTGCAGCTGCTCGGGGTGAACGACTTCCACGGCCACTTGGAGCCGCCCGAGCCCGGCGTGGGCGGCGCGGCGTGGCTGGGCGCGTGGCTCAACCGCGCCGCCACCTCGCACCCGGACCGCACGATCCGCGTGCACGCCGGCGACATGGTCGGCGCGTCCCCGCTGATCTCGAGCCACTGGCACGACGAACCCACGATCGAGGCCACCAACCAGATGGGCTTCGACGTCGGGACGCTCGGCAACCACGAGTTCGACGAGGGCGGCGCCGAGGCCCTCCGGCTCGTGAGGGGCGCGCACTACCCCTACATCGCGGCGAACACCGAGACGCGCGACGGCGGCGACCTGATCCTGCCGCCCTACAAGATCGTCGAGCGCGGTGGCGTGAAGGTCGGCTTCATCGGCGTCACCACCACCGACACGCCCTACTTCCTGCTCTCCGAGTACGCCCGCCAGTTCAACTGGACGGACCTCTCCGACGCGGTCAACCGCTACGTGCCCGACCTCCAGCGCCAGGGCGTGGAGGCGATCGTCGTGCTCGCCCACGCCGGCGCCTTCCAGCAGGGCGACGACGCCGCCGGCGAGGTCGTCAACGAGGCCCGCCAGATGAGCGACGCCGTCGACGTGGTCGTCGCCGGGCACACCCACTCGCGGCTCGACCTCGAGGTCGACGGCAAGCTGGTGGTGGAGGCGCTCTCGTACGGCGTCGCCTTCGACAGGGTCAACATCACGGTCGATCGCTCCACGGGAGACGTGGTCTCGAAGTCGGCGCTGGTGATGCCCACGCGTCACGAGGGCATCAAGCCCGACCCCGACCTGCTGACGCTCGTCGAGAGCTACCGCAAGCGCGTCGCGCCGCTGGCCAACCGGGTGATCGGCTACACCGACCACCGGCTCGACAACGAGGCCGTCGACCGGGTCGCCGTGGACGCCCAGCGCGCCTTCGCCGGCGCGGACATCGCCTTCCTCAACCCGGGCAACACGCGCTCCGACATCGACGCCGGGCCGATCACCTACGCCGACGCGTTCGAGGTGCAGGCCTACGAGCATCCCGTCTGGCGCATGCACATGCTCGGCGCCGACCTGATCAAGGCCATTGCCGAACAGCCGGGGCTGCTGGTGTCCGGCACCACCGACCTGCGCCCGGACGCGGTCTACACCGTCGCCGCGAACGGCATCGTCGCCGGGCGCGCCCCGTTCGACCGCGGCACCGAGCGCGAGCAGGTCGGCACCGACCTCCAGGCGCTGGTGGCGTGGCTGGAGCGCGAGCCGCGCTAGGGCTCGTCGCCGCCGAGGCGCTCGGGGCTCGCCAGCACGAACACCCCGCAGACGACGAACGCCAGCAGCAACAGCACGCCGGGGATGATCGTGAACGTGCTGTCGAACGGGAACAGCAGCCCCGCCCCGAGGACGAAGCAGGCGCCGGTGGCGAGCTCGAGGCGACTCATGGCCGCGGCTCGTCCTCGTAGACGAGCCGCCCGCTGAGGGCCAGGCGGAACAGCCAGGTCAGCGCGGGGATCAGGATCAGCATGCCGAGCCCCGTCGCCACCAGCAGCGCCACGAGCGTGGCGTCCGGCGCCGCGGCCTCGTGCACTGTCAGGTCGGGCGGGAGCAGGTACGGCTCCTGGGCGACGGCCCAGCCCGCGACGATCGCTCCCACCGCGGCGGCGGCGGTGTAGCGCGCCACCTCGAAGCGCTCGCGCCACTCGAGCCAGAGCGTGACCAGGCCGGCGGCGGCGGACACGAGCACGCACGCCAGCCCCGCGCCCGAGGTGAGGTCGTCGTAGAGGTCGGGCACGTCCGACCGCACCACGAGCAGCCCCGCGATCGCGAGCGCTCCCGCCACCACCCCGGAGCCGAGCGCCCGCACCCGGAACGCGTGCACCAGCTCGGTCTCGCCGGCGCGCCGCGAGTCGGCGCCGAGGAAGACGGCGGCCAGGTGCGCGCCGGCGGCGACCGCCAGCGCCCCGACCAGGATCGACGTGCTCTGGGTCCAGCTCGACCACTCGTCCCCGGCGGCGTTGCCGACCGGCACCTCGCCGGCCGCGATCGCGCCCGCGGCCGCGCCGAGGAAGAACGGCACGATCACCGACGCCAGCGCGAAGGTCGCCCCGAGCGCGCGCGCCTCGGCGATCGTCGCGGCCTCGCCCTTGAGCGCGAACGCGCCGCCGCGCAGCACGATCCCGAGCGCGGCCACGAACAGCGGGATCGCGAGCGTGGACGTGATCGATCCGAACGCCTCGGGGAAGCCGGTCCAGAGCACCACCAGCAGAAAGATCAGCCACACGTGGTTGGCCTCCCACACCGGCGACATCGCCCGCTTGATCATCGCCCGCACCGGCGCGCCGCGCTGAGCGCCGCCGGCGGTCAGGTCCCAGAACCCCGCGCCGAAGTCCGCCCCGCCCAGGACCACGTACGCGGTCAGCGCGAGCAGCGCCACGCCGGCGGTGAGGTCCGGCAGCATCAGGGACCGACCTCCAGCGGCGGCCGGGACAGGCGGCGCAGCATCACGAACGCGACCGCGGCCAGGCCCAGGTAGACGAGCCCGAGCGCGGCGAACCCGACGGGGATCCCGCTAGCTCCGGTCACGGCGCTCTCGGTGCGCATCACCCGGTAGACGACCCAGGGCTGGCGGCCGACCTCGGTCGTGACCCATCCGGCGATCAGCGCGACCAGCGCGGCCGGCCCCGCGGCCACCAGCGCGCGGTAGAACCACAGCGAGCGCGGGAGTCGGCCGCGGCGCCACCAGAGCCAGACGAACCACGCACCGAGCGCGGCAAGGCCGCTGCCGATGAACACCATCAGGCGGAACGAGACCTTGACGATGCCCGTCGGCGGCCGGTCGTCCTCCGGCACGCTGTCGAGGCCCGTCACCCTCGCGTTGGGGTCGTGGAAGGCGAGCAGCGACAGCAGCTTCGGGATCTCGATCCCGCCGGGCAGCGAGAAGGGCGCGCCCTTCGTCGTCTCCTCGAGCCCCTCGAACGCGGCCAGCTTGACCGGCTGGCGCTCGGCGACCGTGCGCGCCGCCCAGTCGCCCACCAGCAGCTGAGCCGGCGCGGCCAGCGCGGCGACCGACAGCGCCACGACCAGGCCGATGCGGTGGTGGCGGTCGCGCCGGCCGCGCAGCCAGCCGAAGGCGTATACCCCCGCGACCAGGAAGGCGGCCACGATGAACCCGGCCAGGTACATGTGCACCAGCTCGTGCCAGAGGTTGTCGTTGAACAGCGCCGCCAGGGGCTTCACGTCGACCACCTCGCCGTTGCGGATCGAAAAGCCGGTCGGGTGGTTCATCCAGCCGTTCACGGAGATGACCATCAGCGACCCGGTGATGCCGGCCAGCACCATCGGCACGCCCGCGAGCATGTGCGTGCGGGGCGACAGGCGCTCCCAGCCGTAGACGTAGATGGCGATGAAGATCGCCTCGACGAAGAACGAGTAGCCCTCGATCAGGAAGGCGAGCCCGAAGACGTCGGCGAAGGTGGCCATGAACTCCGGCCACAGCAGGCCCATCTCGAACGACAGGATCGTGCCGGTCACCACGCCGACCGCGAACAGGATCAGCATCGCCTTCGACCAGCGCTTGGCGAGCGCGCGGTAGAGCGGGTCGCCGGTGCGCAGCCAGAGCCCCTCCAGGAACAGCACCATGGCGGGGAAGGCGATGCCGAAGCAGACCAGCGGGATGTGCACCGCGAACGACATCGCCTGCATCTGGCGCGCCTGCTGGAGATAGTCCTGGTCGACCGGCCCGCCGAGAACGCCGTCGATCACGCCGTCCTCAGCAGTCTGAGCGCGAGCGCCGGGAAGACCAGCACGGAGATGACGCCGCCCGTGACCAGACCCGCGGCCGCGGACGGCTCGAGCTTGCCGATCTCGACCCCGATCTGGGTGGCCGCCACCACGAACGACAGCGAGGTCGCCTGCAGCAGCCCGGCCGAGAGCGCCTGGCGGCGCGGCACGAAGCGCCCGTAGATCAGCGCGGGAACGCCGCGAACCACCAACAGCGCGATCACTGTGAGCGGCACGAGCACGATGGTGTCAAACGAGGACACCATGGAGTCGAGATCCAGGCTCACCCCGCTCGCGACGAAGAAGATCGGGATGAAGACGCCGAACCCGATGCCCTCGAGCTTCTCCGTGAGCCCGGTGTCGCGCACGACGTGCTCGCGGTCCAGCAGGCTCACCATCGCCCCGGCCAGGAACGCGCCCAGGACCACCTCGAGGCCGAACTCCTCGGACATGTAGACCAGCAGCACGAGCAGCAGGAACGCGATGCGCACGCTGATCTGGGCGCTGGTGCGGTGCAGCCGCGCGACCGTCGCCTTCAGCTGCTCGGAGGCGCGTGCCCCCGCCAGGACCAGCCCGACGACCGCGACGACGCCCAGGAACAGGAGCAGCAGCACGAGCGTCGTCTCGAAGCTCGCCCCCGACGACGAGAAGAACAGCGACAGCAGGATCACGGTCGCGAAGTCCGCGATCGAGGCGCCCGCGATCACCAGCTGGCCGAACGGGGTGCCCGTCTGACCGGCGTCCTTGAGGACGGCCACCACGATCCCGAACGAGGTGCCGGCCAGGATGATCGCCACCAGCAGCGGCGCCCCGACCAGCTCGACCGCGTCGAACAGCAGCGCGACGATCAGCGCCAGCCCGAGCGAGATCAGGAACGCGAGCCCGACGAGCGCGAGGTGACGGTCGTCGCGGGGGTCGAACGTGATCTCCAAGCCGGCCAGGAAGAACAGGAAGACCAGGCCGATCGAGGAGAACACCACCAGCGGCGCCGTGTCGTCGACCAGATCCAGGACCACCGGGCCGATCAGGATCCCGGCGACGATCTCGCTGACGATCGGGGGGACCTTGGGCAGCGGCAGCAGATCGACCAGCAGCGGCGCCGCCGTGGCGGCGGCGAGCACGATGGCCAGATCCGTGTAGTCGAGCCCTTCGATCGGAAGCGCAGGTTACGATCGATCGGGGTGGAGCAGCTTTGGAACGACATCACCCGCGCCTACGACCACCACATCCAGGCGCCGGGCAAGGAGACGCACTTCCTCATCCTGCTCGCGTTCATCTGCTCGTTCGGCTTCATCCGCACGAGCGCGCACATGATCCGCGCGCAGGTGTCGTGGTGGCCGGGCGACGTGGAGACCAAGAGCGGCACCCACGTGCACCATCTCGTCTGGGGCATCCTCCTGCTGCTGTCGATGGGCTACCTGGGGATCTCCACCGACCTCGAGAGCCCCTGGTTCGAGTTCGTCGCGATCGCGTTCGGCATCGGCATGGGGCTGACGATGGACGAGTTCGCCCTCTGGCTGAACCTCCAGGACGTCTACTGGGCGGACAAGGGCCGCCAGTCGATCGACGCCGTGGTGGTCACCACCGGACTGCTCGTGATCGCGCTGCTCGGGCTCGAGTTCTGGATCGCCGTCTGGGACGCGGTGCTGATCCTGGCCGGAATGGACCACGGCCACGCCTGGGTCGCGATTCCGATCCAGCTGATCGGGGTCGCCCTGGCCTTCGTGTGCTTCCGCAGAGGACGCAAGCTGACCGGCATCGTCGGCCTGTTCGTCCCGCTCGTCGCGCTCGTGGGGGCGGTTGTCCCGAGCCGGTCGAAACAGGTCCCGGTTGCGGGAAGCACCGGCGGGTAGTTAGCTCCCGGCGCACGATGCTCAGGCGCGCCGCCGTCGCCGTAGTCGCAACGCCTCGCCATGATCGCCCCCGCCGACGCGGCCACGCTGCCCGCTGGCTTCGACGACACGCCGGTCGCGAGCGTCCCCAGCCCACCGCGCTGGCGTTCACTCCCGACGGGCGGCTGCTCGTCACGTCCAAGGCCGGGCAGCTGCGCGTTTTACGCGGCGGCACGCTGCTGGCCAGGCCCGCGATCGACCTGTCGGCGCGCGTCTGCCCGCAGAGCGAGCGCGGCCTGCTCGGGGTGGCGGCCGACCCGGACTTCCAGGTCAACCGGCACGTCTACCTCTACTACACGTTCGACAAGTACGGCACCTGCGCGCTCGCCGCCCCGCCGAACGGGCCGGTCAACCGCGTGTCGCGCTTCACCCTGCGCGACGACGACATGATCGACCCCGCCAGCGAGCGGGTCCTGATCGACGGGATCCCGTCGCCCGGCGGCAACCACAACGCCGGCCACCTCGGGTTCGGCAAGGACAACCACCTCTACGTGACGGTCGGCGACGGCGGCTGCGACTACGCGAAGAACAGCGGCTGCGGGATCGCCAATGACGCCTCCCGCGACCGCAACGTGCTCGCTCGGGAAGGTGCTGCGCATCACCGCCGCCGGCGGCATCCCGGCCGACAACCCGTTCCGTGGCGCGGACAGCGCCCGCTGCAACGAGACCGGCCGCACCGCTGCCGGAACCATCTGCCAGGAGACCTTCGCCTGGGGCCTGCGCAACCCGTTCCGGCTCGCCTTCGACGAGAACGCCGCCGGCACCCGCTTCTTCGTCAACGACGTCGGGCAGAACGCCTGGGAGGAGATCGACGAGGGCAAGGCGGGCGCCGACTACGGCTGGAACGTGCGCGAGGGGCACTGCGCGGCGAACTCGACGACCAACTGCGGCGCACCCCCGGCCGGCATGACCAACCCGCTCTTCGACTACGGCCGCGGCGCGGGCTGCGTGGCGATCACCGGCGGGGCCTTCGTGCCCAACGGCCTGTGGCCGGCCGAGTACAACGGCCGCTACCTGTTCGGCGACTACACGTGCGGGAAGATCCAGAGCCTGCGACTGACCGCGCTCGGCTGGGCGCCCGCCGACTTCGGCAACGACATGGGCGCGGTGATCGACATGGTGTTCGGCCCTTGGGGCTCGAGCCAGGCGCTCTACTACCTGACCTGGACCGGGCAGGTGCGCCGGATCGCGTACACCGGCAACCGCTCGCCGGTCGCGGTCGCCAAGGCCACCCCCACCTCCGGCGGCACGCCGCTGGGCGTGTTCTTCGACGGCAGCGAGAGCAGCGACCCGGACGGCGGCGCGCTCACCTACAGCTGGGACTTCGGGACGGCAGCGCGCCGATGACGGTCGCCAAGCCCGGGCTACGTCTACCAGCAGGCGGGCACCTACCAGGTGACGCTGCGGGTGACCGACAGCACCGGCGCGACCGACACCGACACCGTGCGCATCGACGTGGGCAACACCGCGCCGCAGCCGACGATCGAGTCGCCCGATCCCGACCTGCGGTTCGCGGTCGGCGACCGGATCACGCTCGCCGGGTCCGCCACCGACCCCGAGGACGGCGCGCTGACCCCGTTCTCGATGGAGTGGACCGTCCTGCTCCATCACAACACCCACACGCATCCCTTCCTCGGCCCGCAGTCCGGCAACCACATCGCCTTCGACGCGCCCGCCCCCGAGGACCTCAACGCGGCCGGGTCGAGCTACCTGGAGGTTCGGCTGACCGCGATCGACTCGAAGGGCCTGCGCAGGACGATCAGCCAGGACCTGCGCCCGAACACCGTCGGGCTGTTCTTCGACACCAACCCGGACGGCCTCCCGCTGACCGTCGATGGCATCCAGGTGAGCGATCCGGCGGGGTTCGTCTCCTGGGAGGGCTACCGCTTCACGGTCCGGGCGCCCTCGATCGCCGGGACCGGCGGCAAGGTGTGGGTGTTCGGGTCCTGGTTGCACGGCGGCGCGGCCCGGCACACGATCACGACTCCGGCGACGACCACGACCTACACCGCGGCGTTCAACGAGGCGCAGTGCGGCGGCGGCGTGGGCGTGGGGATGCTGCTGGTCATGGCCGGCGCGGCGATCGGGCGGCGCCGGGTTCGCCATTGACATTGCCGTTCGCGCCAGGGGATAGTTACCCCACGTGCCGACGTTCCGCCCCCGTTTCGGGTCGCACTCCTGCTGCTGCTCGCGACCGGATGCGCTGGTGGTGTCACGGACTCCGCCACCGACGTCACCGACAAGGCAGCCACCCTGCGCGCGCACGGAAGCGCGGGCGGCGACCCGACGCAGTACTGGTTCGAGTACGGCACGTCGACGTCCTACGGCAGCTCGACCCCCCACCGCGACGGGGGTAGCGGCACCGACACGCGCAACGTGACCGAGCGCGTCACCGGGCTCACCCCGGACACGCTCTACCACTACCGCGCCTGCGCCTCGAACTCCAAGGGCGGCGGCTGCGCCGGCGACCAGACGTTCCGGACCGGCTCGCTCGGGCTGCTGCCGGGCTTCCAGGACACGGCCGTGATCAACGGCCTGACGCAGCCGACGACGCTGCGCTTCTCTCCCGACGGCCGGGTCTTCGTCGCCGAGAAGGGCGGGCTGATCAAGGTCTACGACAGCCTCTCCGACACCACGCCCACCCTGTTCGCCGACCTGAGCCGCCAGGTCTACGACTTTTGGGACCGCGGCCTGCTCGGGATGGCTCTCGACCCGGAGTTCCCCGCCAAGCCGTTCGTCTACGTGGCCTACACCCACGACGCGCCGATCGGCGGAATCGCGCCGCGCTGGGGCGACAACTGTCCCGACCCGCCCGGGGCCACCGGGAACGGGTGCGTGGCCAGCGGGCGGCTGTCGCGCCTGGAGGCGATCGGCAACACGGCTGGCCCCGAGCAGGTGCTGATCGAGGACTGGTGCCAGCAGTTCCCGAGCCATACCGTGGGCGACATCGAGTTCGGTGCCGACGGCGCCCTGTACATGTCGGCGGGTGACGGGGCCAGCTTCGACTTCGTCGACTACGGACAGACCGGCAGCCCGAAGAACCCCTGCAACGACCCGTCGGTGCCGGTGGGCGGAACCCAGACGCCGCCGACCGCCGAGGGTGGAGCACTGCGCTCACAGGACGTGCGCACCAGCCTCGATCCGACGACCCTCGACGGCAGCCTGATCCGGGTGGACCCCGAGACCGGCGACGCGCTGCCCGGCAACCCGATGTACGGCAGCTCGGACGTCGACGCGCGCCGCATCCTCGCCCACGGGTTCCGCAACCCGTTCCGGTTCGCGATGCGGCCGGGCACGAGCGACCCGGTGATCGGTGACGTGGGCTGGAACAGCTGGGAGGAGATCGACCGCGTGATCCGGCCGCCCGGCGGACCCGAGAACTTCGGCTGGCCGTGCGTCGAGGGCACCGTGCGCCAGGGCGGCTATGACGCCGCCGATCTCAACCTGTGCGAGGGGCTCTACAGCGCGGGCAACGCGCGCGGGCCGTTCTACCGCTACAACCACGCCAGCAAGGTCTTCCCCGAGGAGTCCTGCCCGACCGGCAGCTCCTCGATCTCCGGGCTCGCGTTCACTCCGCCCAACAGCACCCTGCCAGCCGAGTTCGACGGCGCGCTCTTCTTCTCGGACTTCTCGCGCAACTGCATCTGGGTGATGGAGCGGACGGCCGGGGCGCTGCCCGACCCGACCCGAATCAGGGTGTTCCGCGCCGGCGCGCCCGGGCCCGTCGACCTCCAGTTCGGCCCCGGCAACGACCTGTTCTATCCAAACGCGCACGCCGGCGTGATCAGGCGCATCCACTACACCCAGGGCAACCAGCCGCCGCGGCCGGTCGCGGGCGCCAGCCCGACGAGCGGCGCGACGCCCCTGCACGTGGACTTCTCGGGCTCCGGATCGTCCGACCCCGACCCGGGCGACACGCTCGCCTACGCCTGGGACCTGGACGCCGACGGCGAGTACGACGACGCCAACACCCAGACGGCCGACTTCACCTACTCGAACGCGGGCAGCTACCTGGTCGGGCTCAAGGTCACCGACAACCACGGCGCCGCGGCCACCGACTCGATCGCGATCCGGGCCGGCAACACACCACCGACCGCGACGATCGAAAGCCCCACGACGGGCTTCACGTGGAAGGTGGGCGACTCGATCGCGTTCCAGGGCAGCGCCGACGACGCGCAGGACGGCGCGCTCGCCGAGAGCCGCCTCGACTGGACCGTGCGGCTCCAGCACTGCCCGTCCAACTGCCACGAGCACATCGTGCAGACCTACGACGGCGTGGACAGCGGCAGCTTCCCGGGTCCCGATCACGAGTACCCGTCGTACCTCGAGCTGCAGCTGACTGCGACCGACAGCGGCGGTCTGACCGACACGCGCACCGTCCGCCTCGATCCGAAGACGGTCATCCTCAAGATGCGCTCCAACCCGAGCGGGCTGGCGCTGGCGTTCAACGGCTCCAGCCCGAATCCGACCACCCCGTTCGACCGCACCGTGATCCAGGGATCGGTCAACAGCGTGGCGGCGCCGACGCCGCAGACGCTGAGCCCGTTCACCTACGACTT
This sequence comes from uncultured Thermoleophilaceae bacterium, assembly GCA_963765135.1. Classification (GTDB taxonomy): domain Bacteria; phylum Actinomycetota; class Thermoleophilia; order Solirubrobacterales; family Thermoleophilaceae; genus JACVRW01. The sequence goes on along the minus strand of CAVXUX010000002.1, from coordinate 804,010 downwards.
CGCCTCCTGGTCGGACGGCCTGGCGCGCATCCACAACCTCGCGGTCAACGCCGACACGACGCTGACCGCGACCTTCACCCGGCGCTAGGCGCCCGGCACCGGCGCGTTCCAGCGCCTGACCACGCGCGTCTCGCGCTCGTAGCCGAGCACCGACAGCGTGCCGGTGCCGAGGGCCAGCAGAGCGCCCGCCTCGGGGCCCAGGCCGAGCCAGCGAGCCGCCAGCACGCGCAGCAGGTGGCCGTGCGCGAACAGCACGACCGCGCCGTCGACCGCCTCGACCTCGGCGATCACCCGATCCGCGCGCTGGCCCACGGCCGCCGCGTCCTCACCGTTCGGGCAGCCGTCGCGCCAGAGGTACCAGTCCGGTCGGGTCTTGCGGATCTCGGCCGTCGTGATCCCCTCGTAGTCGCCGTAGTCCCACTCGAGCAGGTCGTCGGTCGTGACGGCGTCGGCGAGCCCGGCCAGGCGACAGGTCTCGAGCGCGCGCTCCAGCGGGCTCGAGAGGACCTTGGCGAACGTCCACTCGGCGAGCGCGTCGCGCAGCAGCAGCGCCTCGCGGCGCCCCTCCTCCGTCAGCGGCACGTCGGTGCGGCCGGTATGGCGCCCGTCCCTGCTCCATTCCGTCTCGCCGTGGCGGGCCAGGACGATCTCCAGGGGCACGGCGGGAAGGCTAACCGCCCGCTGCAAGCGCCTCGCGTTCGTTGTCGTAGAACTCGACCCGGCGCACCTTCCGGTCGCGCATGCGGAAGACGCAGTAGCCGTCCATGTCGACTCGGATGCCGCTGCGTTTGCCGACGCCGCTGGCCCGCCAGTGGGTGACCAGGCAGTCGCTGGTCTCGATCGGCTCGTCGATGTCGAACGAGAGCCGCCCGAACGACTGCCACAGCTTCACGGCCCACTTGACAGCGCCGGCGTGGCCGTAGTTCCAGCCCGCCCCCGGAATGCGCGGCTCGTCCTGGAGCTCGGCCTCAGGATCCAGCTCGTCCAGGGCCGAGAACTCGCCGCGGTTGAAGGCGTCGAGGAGCCGATGGACGGCCGCAACATCGTCCGTAGGCATTGAATCGGCCAGTATCTCACGGCGATGAGCCCAGCCGACTTCGCCGCGCTCGTGGAACGCCACCGAGGGGAGCTGCGCGTTCATTGCTACCGGATGCTCGGTTCGTTCGAGGACTCCGAGGACCTCGTGCAGGAGACCTTCCTGCGCGCGTGGCGAAACCGCGCGAGCTTCAAGGACGACGGCCCCCGCTCGCTGCGCGCCTGGCTCTACCGGATCGCGACGAACGCCTGCCTCGACGTGCTGCGCCGCCGGCCGCGGCGGATCATGCCGCAGGACGTCGCGCCACCCGGCGACCCGTCCGCTCCGCCGCCCGACCCGGCCGATCTGCCGTGGCTGCAGCCCTACCCCGACCGGCTACTCGCCCCCGCCGAGGACGAACCCGGCGCGGCGGTGGTCGCACGCGAGACGATCGAGCTCGCCTTCATCGCCGCGATCCAGCACCTGCCGCCGCGACAGCGGGCAGTGCTGATCCTGCGCGACGTGCTCGGATGGTCGGCGAAGGAGACCGCCGAACTGCTCGAGGTCAGCGTGGTCGCCGCGAACAGCGCGCTGCAGCGGGCCCGGGCGACGCTCCGCGAGCGTCTCGGCGAGCGGCGGACTGAGTGGGGGCCGTCGACGGAGCTGAACGAGGAGGAGCGCGAGCTGCTGCGACGCTACGTGGAGGCCCACGAGCGCGCCGATGTCGAGGAGTTGGGCGAGCTGCTGCGCGCGGACGCGCGCCTGACGATGCCTCCGCACCCGACCTGGTACGCCGGCCGGGAGGCGATCCTGGTCGCCGCGCAGCAGGGCTTCGACCCCGAGTTCGGCCAGCTGCGCGCCGTCGCCACCGGCGCGAACAGGCAGCCCGCCGTCGCCTACTACCTGCGCTCGCCGGGCGCCTCGGACTACCGCCCGCTCGCGCTCGACGTGCTGCGCGTCGATGGCGGGCGCATCGCGGAGATCGCCTCGTTCGTCTTCCCCGAGCTGTTTCCGGCCTTCGGCTTGCCGCAGCGCCGATGAGTTTTCGGCGAATCGTCGTTCTAGGAGGTATGAGAAAACTCGCTGTCAACTCGTTCGTGTCCCTCGACGGAGTGATGCAGTCCCCCGGCGGCCCCGAGGAAGACCCGACCGGTGGGTTCACCCACGGCGGCTGGGGGGCCAACTACTTCGACGAGGAGATGATGGGGCGGGTGCGCGAGTCCGGCCCGTACGAGCTGCTGCTCGGTCGTGGGACGTACGAGATCTTCGCGGCGCACTGGCCGTACGACGAGGGCCCGATCGCGGATCACCTCAACAGCACGCGCAAGCATGTCGCCTCGACGACGCTCGAGGCGGTGGAGTGGAACAACTCGACGCTGATCACAGGCGACGTCGCGGACTACGTCGCCGCGCTGAAGGACCAGGACGGCCCCGAGATCCAGGTCCACGGCAGCGTGGGCCTGATCCAGACGCTGCTCAGGCACGACCTGATCGACGAGTACCGGGTCTGGACCTTCCCCTTGACGCTCGGGACCGGCAAACGCCTCTTCGGCGAGGGCACGATCCCGGCCGCGCTGAAGCTGCTCGACAGCACGGTCTCGGGGACCGGCGTCACGATCAACACCTACGTGCCCGCGGGCGAGCTCGAGATCGGGTCGTTCGAGTTCGACCAGCCGACCGAGGCCGAGCTGGAGCGGCGCAAGCGGCTGGCGGCGTCCTGACCGTCTACGGCTGGTAGGTGCGGCACGGCTCGCCCCGGAGGCCCGGGCACGGCGGCAGCCCGGTCGGGACGCTCACACCGGGCACCACCGGGAGCACGAGGCTGGAAGGCATCTGCGACGAGCGGGCGATCGCGATCGTGGCGGTGCCGCTCGGCTCGGTCTCGCCGAACGACCAGACCGGCTGGTCCCCGTTCGGCGCCGCGATCGTGACCCGGATCCGCGAGCCGGCGCGGTAGGCGTGCCCCTGGTAGTAGAGCGGGATCGTCACCTTGACGAACTTGTTGGACGGCAGCGGCGAGACGTCGGCCTCCCTCAGGCTCAGCACCGGCTCGAGCGGAGTGCTCTTGGCGGCGTCGAGCTTGCGCGCATTGCCGCGCACCCAACCGCCCTGCACGAAGGTCTCCTTGCCGTCCGGACGCACCTCGGAGATCGTCGCCTGGAAATCGGCGTTCGGCGTGGACGAGCGGACCCAGACGTTCACGGCGCCGGCGCCGACGACCGTCGTGTTCGCGCTCAGCGGGCCGGTCACGTACGAGACCGCGCTACCCGACGGGTTGTTCGTCCACTGATACGGAGGCGTCGCAGTCCAGAGACCCCCGGAGCCAGCGGCCGTGTCGCCGGTGAAGTTGGTCAGCGGGCGGGCATGGGCGTTCCACGTGAACGAGTCCGCTCCCGCCTGTGCGGGCGGGGCCGCGGCGAGCGCACCGCCGGGTCCCATGTACCAGGACTTGGCGGTGGTGCCCGGGATCGGGAAGCTCGGCCACGAGCGCTCGAAGCCGGGGACGGGATGGCCTGGCTGCAGGCCGCCCGCGCCGTTGTCGAACAGGACGCGAATCGACGGCTGCTGCTCGAACGCCGCCAGCGCCGTCGCGTAGGTGGGCTGGAGCTGGATCGGGTCGAGCGGCAGCGTCACCCCGGTGATCCCCATGGCCTCCTGGTAGATCACCGGCGCGGCGGCGTGGATCAGCGCGGAGTTCACGATCGGCGCCCGTCGTGCCACGTAGAGCTGCAGGAAGTCGTACCAGCGGTTGAACGTCTCCGGGGCGAGCGAGTCGACGTGGGTGCCGTTGGTGAACGTGAACCACTTGCGACTCGTTCCGGTGAAGCGCTTCGCCAGCGTGGGACAGTGTCCCCCGGTCTGCTCGTCGGTCCATTGGCAGGCCATGAACGTCGGCACCTTGATCTTGTTCACGAAGGTCTCCGGCGCGAGCGGGTCGGCGACCTCCGGCACGTAGTGGTCGTTCTCGCGGATCTTGGCCATCAGGTCCACGGCCTCCGGGTGCAGGTCCTGGTTGGACTTGCAGGTCTGGTCACCCTCCTGGATGCGCTTGTACGCCCAGGGCTGGCCCGCGGTGGGCGAAGCCGCCTGGGCGTCGTGGATCCGCTCCTGAGCCCAGGCCACGGCGAATCCCGTGTTCAGGATGCCGCCCGGATAGAGCGTCGTCTGCGTGGAGTCGATCACCGAGAACGGCGCGATCGCGGCCAGGCTCGGCGGGTTGTTCTGGGCCGTGAACAGCTGGCTGATCCCGCCGTAGGAGATGCCCATCATCCCGACCTTGTTGTGCAGGGCCCACGGCTGCCGCGCGACGGTCTCGACCACGTCGTAGCCGTCGAGGCCCTGAAGCGGTTCGAAGAAGTCGAAGGCGCCACCCGAGCAGCCGGTGCCGCGCATGTTGACATCGACCACCGTGAAGCCCATCAGGTTGGCGAGGACCGCGATCCCGCTCTGGGGACCGGCGGGGTCGGCGTACCCGTAGCCGGAGTACTCGATCAAGGTCGGAGTGGGCCCGGCCGGAAGCTGCGGCAGCGTGACGCCGTCCGGCAGCGGCAGCGCGTCCGCGACGTCCTGCGGCGGATGCACGTTGACGGCGAGTTGGGTGCCGTCGCGGGTCGTCAGATAGCCGTACCCATCGGCGGGGAGCGTCTGGTTGTAGACGCCGGTGCTGGGCGGGGCCGGCCGGGTCGAGAGGACGGTCAGCGGACCAGATGACTCGCCGCCCGCCGCGGGCCGTACGCGGTAGCCGGTCCCCGGCGGTACGTTGCGGAACAGAAGGCCGCCCAGCGAACTCGCCTGCCGGGTGGCGACCGTCTTGCCGGCGCTGTTCAGCAGCGACATCCGCGCCGACGGAGCCAGACCGGTCACGTAGACCTGCTCGACGCTGCCGCGCGCGGTGAACGTGGGCGCTGCGACGGCGGTCGCGCTCGTCACCAGGAGCGCGAGCACGCCGGCGCAGACTGCAACCCATCCCCGCGGCCCCCTCACGGCATCGGAGATACCCCCTCCGCGGGTTTCCGAAACTCAAGCGTTTCTGGATCTCAACTCGCCACCGCGCACACGGCGACGCGAGTACCTCCGCCCTCACCAAGCAAAGCGCCGCAATCAGCTCGGCTGTGCGGACTCGCTCGCTGACCTGCGGCTCGACTGCCACGTTCTATCGGGGCGACTGGATTTGAACCAGCGACCTTTCGGCCCCCAGCCGAATGCGCTACCAGACTGCGCCACGCCCCGTGTAGTGCGCACGATACGCGATAGCGCGCCCACCTTCTCCGTGGCGCCGGCCAAGCCCTAGCGGCTCGGCTTGAAGCGGGCGGAGGGAGTTGAACCCTCACTAAGAGCTTGGAAGGCTCTTGTGCAACCGTTACACCACGCCCGCGAGGTGACGGTCAGGATCCTAGCCAGCGCTTGGGATTCTCGACCATCATCTGATCTAGGTCATCGTCGGACATGCCCCGTTCCTTGAGCGTGGGGATGACCTGCTCGAAGAGGAAGGTCATCGACCAGTCGGGCACCTCGTTGGCCTTGAGGTAGTCCTGGACCTCGCGCGGGAACCAGTCGATCGACGAGCAGAAGTCCTGCGAGAGGAACATGCGGTCGGCGTAGCCGCGCTCGAGCAGGGCCAGCACGGTCGCGTTGCGCTGCTCGGTGGGGAGGAATATGTCGAGGCCGTAGCGGTCCATGCCGATCCAGCAGCCGGTGTCGAGCAGGCGCTCGATGTAGTCGAGATCGTCGGTGTCGCCGGTGTGGGCGATCTGCACCGTGGCCGGGTCGACGCCCTCCTCGGCGAAGATGCGCATCTGCTCGAGGCCGGTCCCGCTGGAGGGGTGCGAGTGGGCCATGATCGGCTTGCCGCTCTGCTTGGCGGCGCGTGCCACGGCGCGGTGGACCTTCTCGATGTTCGGGGTGACGCCCGGGGCGTCGGCGGCGCATTTGAGGAAGGCGGGCTTGATGCCGGTGCCCTGCATGCCGTGCTCGAGCTCGTGGAGGAAGATCGCGGCGATGCCGTCCTCGTCGCGGTTGAAGAGGAGCTGCGGGAGGTGGTCGTAGGTGTAGATGCCGGTGGCGAGCACGACGTTGAGCCCGCTCTCGTCGGCCACCCGCTTGCTGAAGGCGGCGTCGCGGTTGAGGAACATCGCGCTCGGCTCGACGACGGTTTGCACGCCGTGGCCCTTGACGGCGTTGGCGTCGGCGATGGCCGCGTCCCACTCGGCCTGCTCGTCGTAGAGGTGCGGGAACTGGAAGCGCCCGGCCTCGTCGGTGGTGCGGAAATGCTCGTGGATGAGCGTCAGGCCAAGCTCATCGACGTCCACGGGACCGCCCGTGGTCTCAACTGTCGGCATGCGCGAAACCTACCGCCAGCCGGGCTCGGCGCGCCGGGGCTGCTCCTCGGGCGCCCGCATGATGCCGAGCACGACACCTACGGCGGTGACGAGCAGCGCGAGCGCGAGGCGGAGCAGCATGGTGCCGTCGATGCCCTCGCTGGCCGCGGCGGCGAGGGCGAGCAGGAGCGGAAAGGCAAGCGGCAGCCACTTCCAAACGCCGATGGCGGCGTAGCCGAAGCCGAGGCCGGCGAGGAAGAAGAGCACGTAGGCGACGACGGCCATCTGAGACGGGGCAGCCAGGACTCGAACCTGGGACCTCCGGTTTTGGAGACCGGCATTCTGACCAGCTGAGCTACTGCCCCGGGGACGAAGATCGTAGCGTCGCCCACCCGCGCGGCCTGCTCGTCGCGAGGAACGGGGAATGCGGGCGGAGGGACTCGAACCCCCACGCTCTTTCGAGCACCAGGACCTAAACCTGGACTGTCTACCAGTTCCAGCACGCCCGCCAACCCCGGGCAATCCGGGGGGACAAAGGGTATTGTCAACCTCGATGGCCGACACGGTCCTCGTGCATCCCAATCGGGACAAGGCGGAGTCGAAGGCCACCAGGGCCATCGTGATGCTCCTCTTCATCACGAGCGCGGCGCTCATCCTGATCGTGACGATTGGCGGCTGGTCGCTGCTCCAGGGCGCCCAGGTCGTGGCGTTCGTCTACGCGCTCATCTACCTCGGCATGGCCTTCTTCGTGAGCCGCTGGAACCGCGGCGTGCTCCCGGTGGGGGCCGCGCTGGCGATCCTGTTCTCGGTGATCGCCGCGGTCGCCGGCCCGGCCTGGTTCGACCGCGACAAGCCCGGCTTCCAGGACCCCACGCTCGACCCGTCGATCCTCGGCCTGCTCACCCTGATCCTCGTGCCCGTTCAGCTCTTGTTGGTCGCCTTCGCGATGCGGGGGTTCCAGCAGCAGTGGAACGTCGAGGTCGAGGTGTCGAACGAGGAGGCCGGCCGCTACGGCGGCGGTGACGCCGGCCCCGGTCAGATCCAGCCGGCCTAGCGCGGCGCCCGCCCGCGCCCCTACCATCTGAACGTCCTGCCCGGGTGGCGGAATTGGCGATACGCGATGGCCTCAAAAGCCATTGTCCCTTGCGGACATGTGGGTTCGAGTCCCACCCCGGGTACTGAGCAGGTCTACGCTGGCGGCGTGACGTTCGGGGAATGGGTGCTTCTCGTGGCGGTGGGCGTGGCTGCTGTGTACGCCGCCGCGGTGATCGCCTTGGCCGTGGCTGGGCGGGATGCCGACGCTCGGGCCCTCGCTCGCTTCGTTCCCGACTGCATCGTCCTGTTCAAGCGGCTGCTCACCGACCCGCGCGTGGAGTGGTGGCGCAAGGCGCTGCTCGTCCTCGTGCTGGTCTACCTCGCGTCGCCGATCGATCTGGTGCCCGACTTCATCCCGGTGGCCGGTCAGCTCGACGACGCGATCCTCGTCGTGATCGCCCTGCGCGTCCTCCTGCGCGGGTCCGGCCCGCGTCTGCTCGCCGAGCACTGGCCCGGGCCGCGGCAGTCGCTGATGGTGATCCTCCGCTTCGCCTACTGACTCACTCGAGCCCGTGCTTCTCGGCGACCCAGGCGCGGGTGGGCTCGTCGAGCGGCAGCAGCGGCACCAGCTCCTGCCACGAGATCGCCGCGAACCGGAAGCCTTCGGCATCGACCGCCTGCGCCAACAGCTCCGGCCAGCCCGGCCAGTCGCCGGCTCCCGCGAAGTACGGGTTGTTGGCGTCGTACAGCTGGGCCAGCACCACCGGCCGATCGGCGCCCGCGAGGGCGCGCAGCGCCGCCGCGTGGCGCACGGTCTCGTAGGCCGGGCTGATCGGGCATGCCCCTCCCGGCTCGCGCGGTCCTAGGTCCAGGACCTCGGCAGCGGCGTCCCAGTAGGCCTCGCGCTGCTCGACTCGGCGCGAGCAGCGCTCGCCCTCGAGTGGCCCCACTCCCTCGCCGCGGCACCGACACCCCTCGACGCCGTGCTCGCGCCACTTGGTCTCGATGCCGATCAGCACCGCGGGGTCGTCGATCAGGACGTCGAAGCCGGTCTGGCGCGGGCGTTCGCCGAGCAACTTGGAGTCGACCACGTGCGCAAACTCGAGCGAGGGAGAGTCCTCCGCGGCGGGCGGCAGCGGCGCGAGGGCGTCCCAGAGCCAGGCGAGAGAGGGGTCGCGGGTGGCCGCCGCCCCGAGCAGGCCGACGGCGAGCAGCTGGCTCGACTTCGCGGACAGGTGTTGGCGCTGCCAGGGCCGATCGGGGATCGCGTCGGCGGGCGCCTGCCAGCCGGGCGGGAGGGCCGCGACGAGGTCGCGGGCCGACGTGCGCTGCTCGCCCGCGAGCTCGGGGTGATCCGCGAAGTAGCGCGCGTAGCGGGTGGTCAGGCGACGGTCGTAGCGCCGCCAAGCGGTCTGACACTCGGCGTCGATCGCAGCGCGCGGCCAGGCGGCGAGCGGGCTGGCGGGGGCCGGCTGGCGAGCCGCGGCGGGAGCGGGCGCCGACGAAGCGGCGGGTGCCGGAGCAGGCGAAGCGGCCGGCGTGGCGGGTCTTGGAGCGGGCGGGGCGGCAGGCGGAGCGGCCGGCGTGGCGGGTTTCGAGGCGGGGCGCGGGGCGGCGGGCGGAGCGGGCGGAGCAGCCGGCGGCGGAGCGGGCGCGGGCGGAGTGGCGGGCTGAGGCGGGCTGCGGGTGAAGCGGGTGTGGGCGACGCGGGCGCGGGCGTAGCGGGCGCGAGCCGGAGCGGGCGCAGCCGGGGCGGCCGACGCGGGCGTGGGCGCGGCCGGAGCGGGCCGCGCCGGTGCCGGCCGCGTTCGTGGCGCCGGAGTGGGTTCCGGGGGCGCCGCCTCGGGGGTCGGCTCCGCCGCGGGCTCAGCGGCGGCGGCCGCTGCTCCCGCCAGGCCCGCTCCCCATGCGATCCCCGCCGTGCAGAGCAGCCCGAAGAACGCTCCGAGGCGCCGGCCGGTTTCGTACGCCGTGTCGCCTGGGTCGCCGATTGGGAGATCGGGTACGTCGATCAGCCGGTAGACGATCAGCAGCGCCCCCACCGCGGACGCTCCCGAGACCGCCACGGCGAGCTCCGGCGGAGGTGTCGACCGGAGTGCCGCTACGAGCAGCGCAATCGCCAGCGCCGCCACGAGCAGCAGCAGGACGTCGATGCCGCTGAACGCCTCCCAGGCGTCGATGTTGCCCCGGTCCACCGTGATGACCTCGCCCGAGCCGGGCACCCGCGCCCGTCCGTTCAGGCCGAACCACGGCAGGAACATCGCCAGCAGCAGCAGTAGGCCCCCTGCACCGGCCACCAGCTCGCCGGGGCCGGGATGTCGCGCGCGCATCGGGCGGAGACTCTAACCGCGCTCGCCATACTCCCCACCCGGTCATGGGCGCAAGAGACGAAGGCCTCGATCTCATGGCCGAGCTCGACGCCCTCGTCGACCTCGGCCGGCGCGGCCCCGGCAGCGACGCCGAGCGCCGTACGGCCCAGCACCTCCAAGATCGACTCGAGGCGCTCGGCCGCGCCGCGGAGACCGAACAGCTCGCGATCTACCCGGCCTGGCCGATCGCCTACGCGCTGCTCGCCGCCGCCGCGGTGGGCGCCAGCGTCCTCGGCGTCTACGTCCCCGTCGCGGGTGTGGCCTTGGCCCTCGTCGCAGCCCTGCTGACGTTCCTCGACGCCGGCATGCTGATCCCGACCGTCCGCCGCCTGCTCGGCCGGCGCGCCTCGCAGAACGTCGTCTCCTGGGGTGACACCGACAAGCCCGGCGCCATCGTCCTGGTCGCCCACTACGACGCCGGCCGCGCCGGCCTGGCCTACAGCGACCGCGCCGCCCGTCTGCGTGCCGCCGTCAGCGGCCTGCTTCGCCGCCCGATCGGCCCCCTCCGGCTCGTCTTCTGGGCCGAGCTGGGCGTGCTCGCCTGCGCGCTGGCGCGTCTCGCCGGTCTCGACGGCACCGCCCTCACCGCCGTCCAGTTCGTGCCGACGATCGCCCTGATCGTGGCCATCGCGCTGCTCACCGACATCGCCCTCGCGGGCACCCGCGCCGGCGAGAACGACAACGCCTCCGGCACCGTCCTGCTCCTGCGCCTGGCCGAGCGCCTCGGCGCCGGACTGGAGCACTTCGGCGTGCACGTGCTGTTCACCGGCGCCGGCGAGGCAGGCGCGGCCGGCATCAGCTCGTTCATCGATCGCCACGACCTGGCCCACGACTCGACGGTCTTCCTCAACGTCGACCAGGTCGGCTCCGGCGCGGTGCGCTACACCCGCCGCGAGGGCGCGCTCGTCACCCTGAGGACCCACCCGCAGCTGCTCTCGCTCTCCGAGGGGATCGACGACGACGCGCTCCCGATCGTCAACCGCGCCGCAGGCGACGGCTCGGCCGCGACCGGCAAGGGCTTCGCCGCCATCACCGTCACCTGCCGCGACCGGCTCGACTACGCCTCGGGACGCGTCGACGAGGCGGCCCTCGAGCGCGCCGAGGCCTTCCTGGTGGAGCTGATCGAGCGCCTCGACGCCGAGGTCGGCCCGAGCATCGCCGCCCCGGTGGAGGCGACCGCGCTCAGCGAGCCTGACTGAGCTCCGCCGCCCGCTCGGCGAACCAGTCCAGCGCCGCGGGGTTGGCGAGCGAGTCGCGGCTGGCCACCTTGGCCGGATCGCCGCCCTGGAGGATGCGCTTGACCGGCACCTCGAGCTTCTTGTTGGAGAGGGTGCGCGGCACCTCGTCGATCCGGTGGATCGCGTCCGGTACGTGGCGCGGGGAGCAGTGCTCGCGTACGCGCCGTCGGATCTCGCCGGCGAGCTCGTCGTCGAGCTCGGCCGAGGTGACCACGAACAGCACGATCCGATCGTCCACGTCCACGACCAGCGAATCGAGCACCTCGGACACGCCCTCGATCGCGGAGTACAGCTCGCTCGTGCCCATGCGCACCCCGCCGCGGTTGATCGTCGAGTCCGAGCGCCCGTAGATCACGGCCGAGCCGCGGGGGGTGATCTTGATCCAGTCGCCGTGACGCCACACGCCGGGGTACATGTCGAAGTAGCTCTCGCGGTAGCGCTCGCCGTCGGGGTCGTTCCAGAAGAACAGCGGCATCGACGGCATCGGCTTGGTGATCACCAGCTCGCCGACCTCGTCCACCAGCGGCCGGCCCTGCTCGTCCCACGCCTCCACCGACGCGCCGAGCGCGCGCGCCTGCAGCTCGCCCGCCCGCACCGGCAGCAACGGGCACGCGCCCACGAACGCCGTGCACAGGTCGGTGCCGCCGCTGGTGGAGAACAGCCAGACGTCGCCGAGCTTGTCGTAGACCCACTCGAACCCCTCCACCGGCAGCGGCGACCCGGTCGACCCGACGCTGCGCAGCCGCGGCAGCGCGGGCGGCTCGACCCCCGCCTTCATGCACGCGCCGATGAACCCCGCGCTCGTGCCGAAGCACGTGACCTCCGCCTCGGCCGCGAACTCCCACAGCCCGTGCGGGTCGGGCTGGCCGTCGTAGAGCACGATCGCCGACTGGGCCAACAAGCCGCCGACGAGGAAGTTCCACATCATCCAGCCGGTCGTCGTGTACCAGAAGAAGCGATCGCCCGGCCCCAGGTTCGAGTGCAGGTTCAGCTTCTTCAGGTGCTCGAGCAGGATGCCGCCGTGGCCCTGGACGATCGCCTTCGGCAGCCCGGTCGTGCCCGACGAGAACAGCACCCAGAGGGGATGGTCGAACGGGACCCGCTCGAACTCGAGAGCGGCAGGCTCCGACAGCAGCTCGTCCCAGCCGGACGGCACCAGCACGGTGTGCTCCAAGGTCGGCAGCGCCGCCTCGAGCTCGGCCACCCGCTCGCGGCGGTCGAAGTCGCGCCCGCCGTAGCGGTAGCCCTCGGTCGCGATCAGCACCTTCGGCTCGATCTGCGCGAACCGGTCGACCACGGTCGGCGTGCCGAACTCCGGCGCGCAGCTCGACCAGATCGCCCCCAGCGACGCCGTGGCCAGGAACGCGATCACGGTCTCGGCCACGTTCGGCATGTACGCGACGACCCGGTCGCCCCGCCCCACCCCCAGCCGGCGCAGCCCCGCCGCGCAGCGCGCAACCTGATCCGCAAGCGAATCCCACGACAGCTCGGCCAGCGCTCGCGACTCGCTCGCGTGCACGATCGCCGGCTCGGCGCCGCGCGCCCCGCGGAACACCTGCTCGGCGTAGTTCAGCTGAGTGCCCGGGAACCACTCGGCCCCCGGCATCTCCGCGCGCGCGAGCACCCGCTCCGGCGCGGGCCCCACCTCGTACAACTCCCACAGCGAGCGCCAGAACCCGTCGAGGTCCTCCACCGACCAGCGCCACAGCTCGTCATAGGAGGAGAACCCGCGCGCGGCCATGTAGCGCGCCATCTTCGAGTCGGTCAGCAGCTCCGACCCCGGCTCCCACAGCACTCTTCCCTCGCGTGCGGCCACTAGGACTGGGCATCCTAGGGCCATGCACAAAGTTCTCGTGACCGGAGCGGCCAGCGGCATCGGGAGGGCGATCGCGGCGCGGCTGGAGGCCGACGGCGCCACGGTGCTCGCCGTGGACCTCGAGCCCGACCCCGACGGGCCAGGCGAGCCGTTCGAGGCCGACCTGACCACGCGCGACGGCAACCGCGCCGCTGTCGAAGCGGCGATCGAGCGCTTCGGCGGCCTCGACGGCGTGGTGGCAAACGCCGGCATCCAGCACGTCGCGCCGGTGGACGAGTTCCCGGAGGACGACTGGGACCGGCTGATCGCGCTGCTGCTGACCAGCCCCTTCCTGCTCGCCAGGTACGCCTGGGGCGCCCTGCGCGAGCCCGAGAACGGGCGCTTCATCGCGATCGCCTCCGCGCACGGGCTGGTCGCCTCGCCGTTCAAGTCCGCCTACGTCGCGGCCAAGCACGGCGTGGTCGGGCTGGTCAAGACGCTCGCGCTCGAGGGCGCCGACGACGGCATCCTCGCCAGCGCCGTCTGTCCGGGCTTCGTGCGCACCCCGCTCGTGGAGGCTCAGATCGCCGACCAGGCGCTCACCCACGGCGTGCCCGAGGAGCGCGTGCTCGAGGACGTCATCCTCGAGCCGCACGCGGTCAAGCGCCTGATCGAGCCCGAGGAGGTGGCCGACGTGGTCGCGTTCCTGGGCGGCCCCGGCGGCCGCGCCTTCAGCGGAGCGGCGGTGCCGATGGACTTGGGCTGGACCGCGCGCTGAGGCGCGCCTCGCGCGCTCGGCGGCGCTCGTCCTCGTCGTCCACCAGCGGCCCCAGCAGCGCGCGGCCGAGCAGCGGCGTCACCCCCATCACAACGAACGTGGCCCGCCACGACCCGTGCGCGGCGAGCACGCCCAGCGTGACCGGGACGACCGCGCCGGCGGCCCGCATCAGCGTGTTCTGCATCCCCATCGCGCGGCCGGCCTGCGCCCCGCCGGAGATCTCGGCGGCCGCCGTGAACGACAGCCCGTTCCAGCTCATCGCCAGCACGCCGCCGCCCATCAGCAGCGGGACCAGCACGGCGTCGGGTGCGCTGGCCAGCGCCGCGGCCGCCAGCAGCAGCACGCCGGCGCCGCCGGCCAGCCGGCGGAACGGCGCGATGCGCTCGTCGCGGACGTCCGACCAGCGGCCGGCGATCACGCGCGCCGCCGCCCCGCCGAGCTGGACGAAGCCGAGCGCGACGGCGGCCTCGGTGGCCGACCAGCCGCGCTCCGAGTAGAGGTAGAGCACGAGCAGCGAGGTCAGCCCGACCTGGCCGACGATCAGCAGCGCGCTGGCCACGCCGAGGCGCCAGATGCGCGGATCGCGCGCGGCCGGCGGCGACGGCGGCGCCGCGGACTGACGCGCCGGCGGGTCGCGCAGCCAGATGGCCGCGATCACGGACGACAGCACCAGGCCGGCGGACAGGGCGAGCAGCGCGACGTCGAGTGAGAAGGCCGCCGCGAGCGTCGGCAATGTGAACGAGCCGGCGGCGGTGCCGAGCTGCACGCTCGTCTGGCGCAAACCGAGCGCCAGGCCGCGCTCCGAACGCGGGAACCACCCGAACACCGCCCGGCCGCTGCCCCCTGTGGCCGCGGCCGCGAACAGCCCGGCCACGAACACCCCCGCGAGCAGCGCGACGTAGCCCTCGGCGAGCACGACCGTCGACAGCGCAACGCCGCCCAGGGCCGGTCCGATCGCGAGCACCGCGCGCTCGCCGATCCGGTCGACGAGGGCGCCCCACGCGTAGACGGTGAGCACCGTCCCGGCGCCGAACGCCGTGAACACGCCCGTCACCTGCACCAGCGAGAGCCCGAACGCGTGCTGCAGCGACGGACCGAGTGCCGGCAGGCCGCCCTGCGCCGCCGCCATCGCCGCGGTCGACGCGGCGCCGATCGCCAGCACTGCCCAGCGGTACCGGGGCTGATTCACCCCTTTGAATCTAAACGGGCGTGATCTGGTTGCGCTTGGCCGGCCAGGAGCGGTCGCGCGACGCGTAGGCCGCGAACCGCCTGATCAGGTCGGCGCGCAGGTCCTGGGGCTGCACGACGGCGTCGATGACGAGCTCCGACGCGAGGTGCAGGATGTCGATGTCGGCCTCGTACTCCGCGCGCAGCTCCTGGGTGCGGCGCTCGCGCTCCTCCGGGTCGTCGATCGCCTGGAGCTGGTTGTAGAAGACCGCGTTGATGGCGGCCTGCGGGCCCATCACCGCGATCTTGGCGTTCGGCAGCGCGATGCAGGCGTCGGGATCGAACGCCGGCCCGGCCATCGCGTAGAGGCCGGCGCCGTAGGCCTTGCGCACGATCACGGACAGCTTCGGAACCGTCGCCTCCGAGACCGCGGAGATCATCTTCGCGCCGGCGCGGATGATGCCCTGGCGCTCGACCTGGGTGCCGATCATGAAGCCGGGCACGTCGGCCAGGAACAGCAGCGGCAGGTTGAACGCGTTGCAGGTCCAGATGAAGCGGGCCGCCTTGTCGGACGAGTCGACGAACAGCACGCCGCCGCGCTGCTTGGGCTGGTTGGCGACGATCCCGATCGCGCGCCCCTCGAGCCGCGCGTAGCCGACGACCAGCTCCTTGGCCCAGCGCTTGTGCACCTCCAGGAACGAGTCGGCGTCCACGAGCGCGTGGATCAGCTCGAGCATGTCGAACGGCTTGTTCTCGTCGCCGGGGATGTCCGGCAGCGGCGACGACGGCTCAGCCGGCGGGGCCGTGGGCGGCTCCTCGCGCCAGTTCACCGGGAAGTAGCCGAGGTATCGCTTGGCGAGGTCGATGCCCTCCTCGTCGGACTTGACGAGGAAGTGGCCGCAGCCCGACACGGAGGTGTGCATGCGCGCGCCGCCCATCTCCTCGAGCGTCACGCTCTCGCCGATCACCATCTCCGCCATCCGCGGCGACCCCAGGTACATCGAGGCGTTGCCGTCGCGCATGATCACGACGTCGCAGAAGGCAGGGATGTAGGCGCCGCCGGCTGCGCTGGGGCCGAACAGGACGCAGATCTGCGGCACGACCCCCGACAGCTTCACCTCGGTGTGGAAGATGCGCCCGGCGCCGCGCCGGCCGGGGAACATCTGCACCTGGTCGGTGATGCGGGCGCCCGCCGAGTCGACCAGGTAGATCATCGGAACCAGGTGCTCGAGGGCCTGCTCCTGGATGCGGATGATCTTCTCGACTGTCTTGGGGCCCCACGAGCCGGCCTTGACGGTCGGGTCGTTGGCCATCAGCGCCACCGGCCGGCCGCCGACCGTGGCCATGCCTGTGACCACGCCGTCGGCTCCGAAGCCGTCCTGCTCCCAGTTCGCGAGCAGGGCGTCCTCCACGAAGCTGTCCGCGTCGACCAAGCGCGCCACGCGGTCGCGGACGGGCAGCTTGCCCTGCTCCTGCGACTTGTCGCGATGGCGCTGCGGACCGCCGCCCCGCGCGCGCTCGAGCGCCTGTTCCAGGTCGGACATGGCTCGGATGAATGTACTGGCTAGCGGACGCCGCGCAGCTGGGCGCGCAGCCAGCGCCGCACCAGCGTGTTGCGCGCGTACACCGCGCCAGCCGCGATCCCGGCGCCGAGCGCTCCGAAGAGCAGCGGCGCGAGCGGCGTGCCGCCGACGGCGAGCAGGCCCACGCCGATGCCGGCCTCGGCACCGATGATCGCCGCGACCACCTCGCGGGGAGCTCGCTGGCGTTGAGGAAGGCGTCGCATGGGCACAGCCCTTCTACCCGGTGCGTGCCCCTCCTCTCCGGTGGGCGCCGGATTGCAAGTAGCCTGAGCGCCATGGCACTGGTCCAAACAGAGGACCGCGGCGCGGTCCGCCACCTGGTTCTGAACCGTCCCGAGAAGCGCAACGCGCTCAACGGCGAGCTGATCTCCGAGCTCGGCGGCGCGATCGAGGACGCGGCCGCCGATCCCGACGTGCGCGTGCTCGTCCTGCGTGGCGAGGGAGCGATGTTCTCGTCGGGGATGGACCTCAACGACCTGCGCGACTTGTCCGAGGACGCCAGCCGGCTGCGCACGTTCCGCCGCCCCCTGCTCGCCTGGTGGAACCTGCTCGAGGAGATGCCCAAGCCGACGATCTGCCAGATCCACGGGGCGGCGCTCGGCGGCGCCTTCGAGCTGGCGCTGGCGTGCGACTTCCGCACGATGGCCGAGGACGCCGTGGTGGGGATCATGGAGGTCCGCATCGGCCTGCTCCCGGACGTCGGCGGCTGCTCGCGGCTGCCGGCCGTGGTCGGGCTCGGCAACGCGAAGGAGCTGATCATGACCGGCAAGGTCATCGACGGCCGCGAGGCGCACCGGATCGGGTTCGCGAACCGGATCGCCCCCGCGGCCGAGCTGGACGCCGCGACCGACGCGCTCGCCACCGAGCTGCTCGCCTGCGCGCCGCGCGCCCTCGGCCTGGCCAAGCGCGTGCTGGACGCCGCCGCCAAGCCGGCGCTGTCGCTCACCCTCGAGCAGGAGGTGGCGGCGCAGGAGACGCTGGCCGCCAGCGAGGACTTCGCGGAGGGGGCACGCGCCTTCTTCGAGAAGCGCGACCCGGACTTCGCGGGGCGCTAGGCCCCGAACGGCAACAGGCCCGGATGCCGTGGTCCGGGCCTGCAGCCAACAGCTGGGGACGGGTCCGGGGGAAACCCACGTATATGCCGAAAACCGGCCCCAGCGCTCTCACTAAATAGGTACCGGGGACCATAAGCGGTAAACCCCCTACTTCGGCGCCCTGGCCGCATAGGCAACCGCCGCGGCGGCCACCAGGGAGAGCGCTCCGGCCACCCCCCAGGTGGCCGGGTAGCCGATCTCGGACGAGAGCAGCCCGTACGCGGCCGGCCCCGCCGCGGCGCCCACGTAGATGCCCGTCTGCGAGATGCCGGTGGCGGCCGCGGGCGCCTCGCGGTGGAGGTCCACGACCGCCAGGTTGAACAGTCCCGGCCAGCCCCACCCGAAGGCGAAGGCCACCACCGCCCCGGCCACGAACGCGGCAGGCTGCCCCACCGCCAGCAGCGCGAACCCACCCGCTCCCACGATCAGCAGCACGACCATCGTCGAGAAGCCGTAGTCGCGACGCCGGTCGGCTCGGACCCCGACCAGGACCCTGACGAGGAGGCTCGTCGCGCTGCCGGTAGCCGACAGCACGCCCGCCACGCCCTCGGCGATGCCCACGTCCACCGCCGACGCCACCAGATAGGCGCCGAGCGAGTTGGGGCCGGCCGAAGCGAGCGCGGCACCCACGGCGGTGATCACCAGCTTGCGGCTCGGTCGCGGCGGCGGCGGGCGCTCAGGCGGCGCGACGAAGCCCGGCGTGGCGCGGCCGACGATTGCCCCGATCGCCAGCACCGCACCGGCACAGATCGCGAACGTGGGCCGCCACCCCAGCGGCAGTGCCAAGGCCGGGAGCGCCAGCCCGCTGACCAGCACCGCGGTAGGGATCGCCGACTGCTTGATGCCGAACGCGACACCCTGCCGGTCGAGCGGCACCTGGTCGGCCATGAACAGGTTGATCGCCGGCTGGGACATCGCGTTGACCAGGCCCGCCAGCGCCAGCAGCACGAGGAAGACCGCCAGCGACTGCGCCGCCACCGCGCACGCCAGCAGCAGGACGGCGGTCGCCACGACGCAGCGGCGCATCGTCCGCAGCGCTCCGACCCGCTCGCTCAGCCGCCCGCCGGGCCCGGCGCCGACCGCGCCGGCGGCGAAGAACACCGTGACGCCGGCCGCCACCGCGCCGACGCTCACGTCGAAATCGGCCCGGATCTGGAGCGCCAGGGAGCCGACCAGGAAGCCGGGCAGCACCGTCGCGGCGCCCGCGGCGATCGCGAGCGCCGACGGTCGAGCGAGCGCTAGGCCAGGCCCACCACGTTCGCCATCACTATCACCCCCACCACGCATAGGACGGCGCCGATGATGTCGAACACGGCACCCGCCTTGATCATGCGCGTGATCGGGAGCAGCCCGGACGAGTACACGATCGCGTTCGGCGGGGTGGACACGGGGAGCATGAACCCGTAGTTCGCGCCGAAGATCGCGGCGAGTGCCGGGATCGTCGGGTTCACGTCAGAGGCGGCGGCGATCGAGATCGCGATCGGCACCATGATCGCTGCGCTGGCGGTGTTGCTGGTGGTCTCGGACACCAGCACGGCCACGATCACGATCACGACCGTGATGCCGAACAGGCTCGACACCCCGAGCGAGTCGGACAGCGAGCTGCCCACGACCTCCGCGAGCCCGGTCTGGCTCAGCAGGGAGCCGAGCACCAGGCCGCCGCCGAACAGGATCACCGTGCCCCAGTCGATCTGGCTCGCCTGATTCCAGTTGAGCGTGAACTTGCGCTTCTTCCAGTCGACCGGCAGCACGAACAGCAGCGTCGCCGCCAGGATCGCCACGATGCCCTCGTTCGAGGCCTCCTCGACCTGGGTGTACGCGTTCGAGTCGTCGCCAGCCACGATGCCGACGAGGCCGGGCAGGAACCAGCCAATCAGCGCGAACGCGAGCACCAGCAGCGTGTTGCGCTCGCCGCGCGACAGCCGCCCCAGCTTGTCGCGCTCCTCGCGCACGTACTCCTCGACTCCCTCGACCTCCTTGACCTCGGGCCGGTTGAACGCGAGCACGATCACGATCACCGCGACGAACATCACGAGCACGATCGGCAGCGCCATCAGGAACCACTCGAAGAACGTGATCGGCTCGCCGGTTTCGGTCTCGAGCAGGTCGCGCCCGATCAGGTTGGGCGGGCTGCCGATCGGCAGCAGCAGGCCGCCGACCGTGATCCCGTAGGTGATCACGAGCATCAGCGCGGCGCCGAAGCGCAGTCGCTCCACGCGCTGCTCGCCGCGGGCCTGGCTGGCGACCATGCCGCCCACCACGCCCATCACGCCGAGCCCGATCGGCAACATCATCGCGGCCCCCGCGGTATTCGACATCACCGGCGAGGTGATCGCGCCGATCAGCCCGAAGGCCAGGATGATGCGGTAGGTGTTGCCGCCCACCCAGGACAGCGACAGCACCCGGTAGGCGAGGCGGCGGTGCAGGCCGTGCACCACCATCGCCTGGGCGATGATGAAGCTGCCGATGAACAGCATCACGGTGTCGTCGGTGAACAGGCCGAAGACCACGTCCACCGAGCTGTCCCCCTCGGGCGGGGGCGGTGTGGCCTCGAGCAGCGCGCACAGGACCACGCCCAGCAGGGCGGTCATCGGGATAGGAATCGCCTCGGTCACCCACCAGACGACGACGAAGGCGAGGATCGCCGCCAGCCGGTGCTGATTGCCGTCGAGGTCGAACGGGATCAGCAGCATCGCCCCCAGCACGATCGGCCCGAGAAACAGGCCGATGGTGCGTCGCTGGCGCTCGAAGCGCTCCTCCGCCGGCGACAGCCGGCCCTGCTGCTCGTCGAGTGTCTTGTAGGTCCCCCGCCCGGTCAGGTTTTCCTCGGGGGAATCCCCGTTCTGCGGGCTCGCAGGGGCACGCTGCTCGGTGTCGGTTGCCATGGGCCCTCCCCTCCTTAGGGCCCGTCCATACCCGGCTCAGTTGGGGCTTATGCCGAAAGAGCGATCGCCTCGGCCGCGTCCACGCACGCCGCGACGCAGGCGAGGTCGACGCTCGCCGGCACGTCGCTGGGCAGGTGGTAGTTGGGAAAGCCGCCGTCGCGGACGCTCAGGATCGACAGCGCGGGCAGGCCGCGCAGCGCCGCGAGCACCGGATCGGTCCACGCGCCCAGGCGCCAGCGCCGCAACCCGGCGCGCTCGGCCGCCGCGACCTCCTGCTCGCGGTAGCGCACCGGCCAGAGGCCGCCCTCGGCTTCGAGGACGATCGGCTCGCCGGAGCCGATCGTGTCGAGCCCGAGCACGAGCGTGCTGGCCGGGTCGAGCTCCTCGGACTCGAGCCAGGCGGCCATCCCGCCCATGCCGGACTCCTCGCAACCCGGAAACAGGGCGATCACCTCCAGCCCTCGCGGCCTGCGCTCGGCGAGCCGGCCGACGAGCTCGAGCGCCCCGGCGACTCCCGACGCGTTGTCGTTGGCGCCCGGCACCACCGGGCTGCGCGCCTTGGTCGGCCAGCAGCGCGAGCGCCAGGCCGAGCACGGCGGCCGGCAGGCGCCGCAGGCCCAGGGCCGCGGCCACCAGCGCCACTTCCGGCAGCAACGCGAGCGAGGCTCGCTTCCCGCTGCGGGCGGCGGCGCGGTCGCCGAGGCGCGTCAGGCGCGGGTCCCACATCGCGCCGGTGCGCGCCGCGTCGTGGTGCGCGACCAGCACGAGCGTCCGTTCCACCGGCCCGATAGCGGGCAGGCGGGCGGTCACGTTGAAGCCCGTCCCCTTGGGGAGCAGGCCGCGCAGGAGCTGCTGGCGGCCGGAGTACTCCAGCTCGAACGAGGCCAGCGTCGCGGCGGCCAGCAGGCGCCGCCGGCCGAGCGCCGCGAGCAGACCGACCGCGAAGTGGATGCCCTGTGCGTGGGCGAACGTCCCCTGATAGGCGAACGGCTCGATCCGGATGTCCCCCGCGCCCTGCTCGCGCAGGCGCGTCGCCACCCATTCGGCCGAGCGCTGCTCGCCCGGGGAGGCCGAGCCGCGCTCGATCGCGGCGAGCTCCTCGATGTCGCTTCTCAGCCGCGGTGCCAATCGACCGGCCCCGCGGTCAGCACGTGGCTCCCCAACGGCCGTCCCAGCACGCGCTGCGCCTCCCGTGCGCAGGCGACCAGGCGCTCGAGGTCGATGCCGGTGTCCTCGCCCATCTCGTGCAGCATCGAGACGAGGTCCTCGCTGGCGATGTTCCCGGTCGCGCCCGGCGGCACCGGGCAGCCGCCCAGCTCGCCGAACGACGACTCGAAGGAGCGCACCCCGGCCCCCAGCGCCGCCACGACGTTCGCCAGCCCCTGGCCGCGCGTGTTGTGGAAGTGGGCGGTCAGCTCCACGCCCAGGTCGAGCCCGTCGAAGAACTGCCCCACCTGGGCCGGGTTGGCCATGCCGGTCGTGTCGCCGAAGGCGATCTCCTCGCAGCCAGCCGCGACCAGTCGCTCGGCGATCGCCAGCACTCGATCGCGCGGCACGTCGCCCTCGTACGGGCACCCGAACGCGACCGAGATCACGCCCTCGCAGCGAAGCCCCTCGGCGCGCGCTCGCTCGATCACCCGCTCCAGGCCGGTGAGCGACTCCTCGATCGAGCGGTTGACGTTCTTGCGGTTGTGAGTCTCGCTGGCCGACAGGAACAGGTTGACCTCGCTGAACCTCTCGCGCACCTCGAGCGCGTGCTCCAACCCGCGCTCGTTCGGGATCAGCACCGACACGGCCACGTCGTCGGGAATGTCGGCGCGGCGCAGCACCTCGGCGCCGTCGGCGAGCTGGGGGATCACGTCGGCACGCACGAAGCTGGTCACCTCGAGCCGGCGCAACCCCGTGCGCGCGAGCATCTCCACCAGACGCACCTTGTCGTCGGTCGCGATCACCTCCGGCTCGTTCTGAAAGCCGTCGCGCGGGCCGACCTCGCGGATGGAGACCACGCTCAGATTCTGGCAAGCCCTCCGCTGACGCCCAGGGCCTGGCCCGTGATGTAGGAGGCGTCGTCGGAGGCGAGGAAGGTGATCGCCGCGGCCACCTCGTCGGGCTGGCCCAGGCGGCGCAGGTTGGTCGCGCCCACCATGTTCTCCACCAGCCGCTTGCCCAGATCCCCCATGGCGTCGGGCGCGGCCATCAGCAGCGGCGTCTCGATCGGGCCCGGCGCGACGGCGTTGGAGGTGATCCCATAGCGGCCGTTCTCGATCGCGATCGCCTTGGTGAAGCCGATCACGCCGGCCTTCGCGGCCGAGTAGATGGCCGACCCGCTCGACCCCACCCGTCCCGCCTCGGAGGCCGTGTTGACGATCCGTCCGCGCCGCCGCTCCTGCATGCCGGGCAGCACGGCGTGGGTCACGGCGATCACCCCGCGCAGGTTGACCGCGAGCACGCGGTCCCAGAGCTCGGGGTCGGTGTTCGTGAAGAAGCCCCACTCGTCGTAGCCGGCGTTGTTGATGAGCGCGTCGATCGGGCCGAGGTCGGACTCGGCCGCGGTCACCGCCGCCTGGATCGACTCGTCGGAGCGCACGTCCAGCTCGTACGCGGCGCCGGAGACCTCGTCGGCCACCTGCTGGGCGCCCTCGAGGTTCATGTCGGTCACCGCGACGCGCGCGCCCTCGGCGGCGAGCCGCCGGCAGGTGGCGGCTCCGATGCCGGACGCTCCGCCGGTGACCAGCGCTGTGCGATCCGCGAGGCGCAAACCGCGGGCAGCCTACCCGTACGATCTCGGCCATGCCCCTGCGCATCGGCTACAAGGCCTCTGCCGAGCAGTTCGACCCCGCCACCCTGCTCGACTTCACCGTGGAGGCCGAGCGCCGCGGCTTCGAGCTGGCTGGGGTGTCCGATCACTTCCAGCCCTGGCGCCACCACGGGGGCCACTCGCCGGCGGCGCTGCCCTGGCTCGGGGCCGCCGGCCAGCGCACGTCCAGCATGGTGCTGGGCACGAGCGTCCTGACGCCGACGCTGCGCTACCACCCGTCCGTGATCGCGCAGGCGTTCGCGACGCTCGGCTGTCTCTCCCCCGGCCGGATCTTCCTCGGGGTGGGCACCGGGGAGGCGATGAACGAGACGCCTGTCACCGGTGGCGAGTTCCCAGGCCGCAAGGAGCGCCGGCTGCGCCTGGCGGAGGCGATCGGGCTGATCCGCCAGCTCTGGTCCGAGGAGCGTGTGGACTTCGAGGGCGACTACTACCGCACCCGCAAGGCGACGATCTACGACCTCCCCGACGAGCCCGTGCCGATCTACGTGGCCGCTTCGGGGCCGCTGGCCGCCAAGCTCGCCGGCCGCGTGGGCGACGGCTTCATCTGCACCTCCGGCAAGGACCCGGCGCTCTACGACGAGCTGCTGGCCAACGTGGTCGAGGGCGCGGAGAGCGCGGGGCGCGACGCGGCGCGGATCCGGCACATGATCGAGATCAAGGTCTCCTACGACCGCGACCCCGAGCGCGTGATCACCAACACCCATCCGTGGGCGGCGCTGGCGCTCAAGCCGGAGCAGAAGGAGGGCATCCACGACCCGATCGAGATGGAGCGGGTCGCCGACGCCAACCTCGACCAGGCGCCCAGCCGGTTCATCTGCTCGGCCGATCCCGAGGAGGTCGTCGAGCGGATCGCCGTTTACGTCGAGCTCGGCTTCGAGGAGCTGCTGCTGCACGCGCCCGGTGAGGACCAGTCTCGCTTCCTCGACCAGTTCAGCGCCGACGTGCTCCCGCTGCTGCGGGATAGATTCCCCGCATGAGCCTCGAGGGTCGTGTCATGTTCATGTCCGGCGGCAGCCGCGGGATCGGCCTCGCGATCGCGATCAGGGCCGCGCGCGACGGCGCCAAGGTCGCGCTGATGGCGAAGACCGCGGAGCCGCATCCGAAGCTGCCTGGGACCGTCTTCAGCGCTGCCGAGGAGATCGAGGCGGCCGGCGGCGAGGCGCTGCCGATCGTCGGCGACATCCGCGACGCCGAGGCGGTCGAGGCCGCCGCGGCGCAGACGGCGGAGCGCTTCGGCGGCATCGACCTGGTCGTCAACAACGCCAGCGCGATCAACCTCGCCCCCATGCGCGAGCTGCCGGTCAAGCGCTTCGACCTGATGCAGCAGATCAACGCGCGCGGCACGTTCGTCGTGACCCAGGCGTGCCTGCCCTACCTGCGCGACTCCGACCACGCCCACGTGCTGACCCTGTCCCCGCCGCTGTCAGTGGATCGCCGCTGGCTCGCCGGCCACAGCGCATACACGCTCTCGAAGATGGGCATGACGATGATCACGCTCGGCGTCGCCGCCGACGAGCCCGGCATCGGGGCCAACTGCCTCTGGCCGCGCACGATCATCGCCACCGCCGCGGTGCAGAACCTGCTCGGCGGCGACGAGGCGATGGCGCGTGCCCGCACGCCCGAGATCCTGGCCGACGCCGCGCACGCGATCCTCGTGCGCGACCCGGCATCGACCACGGGCAACACGTTCATCGACGACGAGGTGCTGGCCGAGGCGGGCATCACCGACCTGAGCGGCTACGCCGCCGAGGGCTCCGACCTGGTGCTGGACATCTTCGTCGACAGCTGGCCGGAGGGCGTGCCCGCCTGACCGTCGTCCTGCTGTCAGGGGGCACGGGCGGCGCCAAGCTCGCTCGGGGGCTGATCGACGAGTGCGACGACCTGGTCGTCGTCGCCAATACCGGGGACGACGCGGAGGTCCACGGGGTGCACGTCTCGCCGGACCCCGACCTCGTCACCTACTGGCTGGCTGACGAGATCGACGAGCGCGGCTACGGGCTCCGTGACGACACCTGGCACGTGATGGACGCGCTCGAGGCCGCCGGGCGGCCGGCCTGGTTCCGGCTCGGCGACCGCGATCTCGCGATGTGCCTGATCCGCACCGAGGAGCTGCGCGCGGGCCGGTCGTTGACCGAGGCGCACGGCGCGGTGGTCGACGCCATGGGCGTCGCGGCGCGCGTGCTGCCGATGGCCGACGAGCCGGTCGCGACGCGGGTCCTGCACGGCGGCCGGCTGCTGCCGTTCCAGGAGTACATGATCGTGCACGCGGCGGCCCCGCCCGTGGAGGGCGTGGAGATCGATGGGGTCGAGCGGGCGCGACCGACCGATGCCGTGCTCGCCGCGCTCGCCGAGGCGGAGCTGATCGTGATCGGTCCCTCCAACCCGGTCATCTCGATCGGTCCGATCCTGGCGCTGCCCGGAATGCGCGAGGCGCTGCGGGGCGCGCCCGCTCCCGTCATGGCGGTGAGCCCGTTCGTGGACGGCCGCTCGGTAAAGGGCCCGACCGAGGGCTTCTGCGCCTGGGCCGGCATCGAGACCAGCGCGGGCGGCATCGCCCGCGCCTACGCCGAGGTGATCGACGGCATCGCGGCCGACGAAGCCGTCGAGGGCCTGCCGCATCTGGTCCTGGACACGCTGATGGACTCCACGGAGCGCATGCGGCAGGTGGCACGAAAGATCCTGGAGTTTGGGCGCAGTCTGGGCGTCTGAAGGGCGGCCGCGGGGGCGCTTCGCGCTACTCTCGCCCTCTGCCCAAGTCGGTATCGATGAGCACGATCGCGATCCTCCCGGTGAAGAGCTTCGGCGCGGCGAAGCAGCGCCTCGCTGCAGCGCTCGGCGCGGGATCGCGCCAGGCTCTGGCGCAGGCGATGTTCTCGGACGTGCTCGCCTCGCTGCGGCGCGTGCCCGGGGTCGACTCGGTGGTGGTCGTGACCGCCGACCGGGTCGCCGAGTCCGCCGCTCTCGGCGAGCGGGTGCAGGTGCTGCGAGACACGGAGCAGGCCGGCCAGTCGGCGGCGGCCTCGATCGGTATCCAGTACGCGCTCGGCTGCGGCTTCGACCGCGTACTGCTGGTGCCGGGCGACACGCCCCTGCTCGACCCGGGTGAGGTCGCGGGGCTGCTGCGTCGGGGCATCGACGACGACGTGGCCGCGGTGGTCGTGCCGGATCGGCACGGCGAGGGCACCAACGCGCTGCTGCTGTGCCCACCGGACGCAATCGCGCCGAGCTTCGGCCCCGGCAGCTGCGAGCGCCACATGGCCGCTGCGCGCGAGCGCGGCCTGGCCTGCGTCGTCGAGCAGGTGCCCACGCTGGCACTGGACGTGGACACCGGCCAGGACCTGGAGCTGCTGGCGGCCACGCTCGAGGGCCGGCGCGGGCAGGCGCCGTCCACGCGCGGCGCGCTGCGCCAGCTCGACCGCTCGCAGGCCTGGCGGCGGCCGCCGGTGCCGGCCTGACAGCCGCGCTCTCCGCACGCGCGCTCGAGGCGCTGCCCGACGTTGGGGCCGGCGACGATCTCGCGGCGCTCGTCGCGGTCGCCGCGCCGCCGGACCTCGCGGACGATGACGTGCTGGTGATCGCACACAAGGTCGTCTCCAAGGCAGAGGGACGCGTGCGCTCGCTGGAGGAGATCTCGCCGGGCGAGCGGGCGCTGGAGCTGGCCGCGGAGCACGGCAAGGACGCGCGTCTGGTGCAAGCGGTCCTGGACGAGTCGGCCGAGCTGCTGCGCGCCCACGAGGGCGTGTTCATCTGCGTGACCCACCACGGCTTCGTGTGCGCGAATGCCGGCGTGGACCAGTCGAACGCCTCGCGCCCGGGCGAGCTGGTCCTGCTGCCCGTGGACCCCGACGAGTCGGCGCGGGCGTTGCGGGCTGGGATCGGCGCGGCGCTCGGCGTGCGCCCGGCGGTGGTGATCTCCGACTCGTTCGGGCGACCCTGGCGGCTCGGGCAGACCGACGTGGCGATCGGGGCGGCCGGACTGACGGTGCTCGACGACTGGACCGGGCGGCCGGATGCCTACGGACGCGACCTGCGCGTGACGTCGATCGCGATCGCCGACGCGGCGGCCGCCGCCGCCGACCTGGCCCGCGCGAAGGACGCGCGCCGCCCGGCCGTGCTGGTGCGCGGGCTGGCGCGGTACGTGACGGCGGACGACGGGCCCGGGGCGGCCGCGTTGCGGCGGGCGCCTGAGCAGGACCTGTTCCGCTAGTTCCGCCCTGTAGCGTCCCTTGTGACGCGACGGAGTACGGAGGAGACATGGCCACGCAGGAAGTCACGAACGTCCGCTTGCTGGACAACTACGTCGGTGGCGCCTGGACGCCGGCCACCTCGGCCGAGGCGTTGCCGGTCACCAATCCCGCTACCGGCGACGTGCTCGCGCGGGTGCCGCTCTCCTCGGCCGCCGACCTCGACGCCGCCGTTGCCGCCGCTCGTGCGGCGTTGCCCGAGTGGCGCGCCGTCAGCGTCATCGAGCGGGCCCGCAAGCTGTTCGCGCTGCGTGAGGGTCTCAACGCCCGCCGCGAGGACCTGGCCCGCTCGGTCACCACCGAGATGGGCAAGACGATCGGCGACGCCCGCGCCGAGGTGGCTCGCATGATCGAGATGGTCGAGGCGGCCTGCGCCGTGCCGACCACGATGCAGGGCCGGATCCTCGAGGACGTCTCGCGCAACGTCGACGCCGAGACCGTCCGCCAGCCCGTCGGCGTCTGCGCCGCGATCGTGCCGTTCAACTTCCCGGCGATGGTCCCGTTCTGGTTCCTCCCGTTCGCGATCGCCTGCGGCAACAGCTTCATCCTCAAGCCCTCAGAACAGGTGCCGCTGACCCAGCAGATCGCCTTCGAGCTGCTCGACGGCCTCGACCTCCCGCCCGGAGTCGTCAACCTCGTCAACGGCGGCCGCGAGGTCGTCGAGGGCATCCTCGAGCACCCCGGCATCGACGCCGTCTCGTTCGTCGGCTCCGCCCCCGTCGCCCGGATCGTCTACGAGCGCGCCGCCAAGGCCGGCAAGCGCGTCCAGGCGCTCGGCGGCGCCAAGAACCACATGGTCGTCCTGCCCGACGCCGTCATCGACAAGACCGTCCAGGGCATCATCGGGTCGGCCTTCGGCGCCGCCGGCCAGCGCTGCATGGCCGGCTCCGTCGTCGTCACCGTCGGCGATGCGCACGAGCAGCTGATGCCACCGCTCCAGCAGGCCGCCGCCGAACTGAAGGTCGGCGACGGCCTCGACGAGCAGACCCAGCTCGGCCCGGTCGTCTCAGAGCCGGCCCGCGAGCGGATCGTCGCGGCAATCGGGAAGGCCGTCGACGACGGCGCCACGCTCGCGCTCGACGGGCGCGCGGCCACGGCCGAAGGCGACGGCTCCTTCCTCGGCGCGACGATCCTCGACGAGGTCGACCCCGGCAGCGAGGCCGCCCGCGAGGAGATCTTCGGACCCGTCCTCTCGGTCGTGCGGGCCGGCAGCCTCGACGAGGCCATCGAGCTCGTCAACGGCTCGCGGTTCGGCAACGGCGTCTCGATCTTCACCGAATCGGGCGCCTCCGTGAGGCGCTTCCGCCACGAGGTGCAGGCCGGGATGATCGGCGTCAACATCGGCGTCGCCGCGCCGGTCGCGTTCTTCCCGTTCTCAGGATGGAAGGACTCCTTCCTCGGCGACCTGCACGCCCACGGCACCGACGCCGTCGACTTCTACACCCGCAAGAAGACCGTCACCAGCCGCTGGTACTCGAGCGGCCAGGGCACCGGCCCGTACTTCGTCGAGAACTGACTACCCGCCGACCGGGGCGCGCGGGTTCGAGCCCCAGAAGATCTGGGTGCCCACCATCCCGACGAGGTGCACCATCACCGTGTTCAGCACCATCGACTTGGCGGTCGCGGTGCCGACGCCGACAGGGCCCCCGCTGGCCGTGTAGCCGTAGTAGCAGCCGACCAGCACGATCACCGTGGCCATCGCCATGCCCTTGATCAGTGAGTAGACCAGGTCGGGCGGGTTCTGGAACATCCAGAAGATCACGAAGTAGCCCCCACTGCTCACCTCGCCGATTTGCTGGACCACTGCGACGTACGACGCCAGGAAGCCCGCGCCCACCGCTCCGATGTAGACCGCCGGCAGCACGAGCCAAGCACCGAGCAGGCGGGTTGCGCACAGGAACGTGATCGACGAGATCCCCATCACCTCGAGTGCGTCGATCTCGTCGGAGATGCGCATCGCGCCGATCTCGGCGACGAGCCCGGTGCCGACCTTCGCGGACATCATGTAGCCGAATGCGTACGGCATGATCTCGCGCAGGTCACACCAGGCCGCGAAGGTGCCGGCGTTCGAGGGCGCGCCGACGCTGCGGCTGAAGTACGCACCCTCGATCCCGCACTGGAGGCCGAGGATGAACGCGAGACCCCAGATCACAATCGCGGAGCCGAGGATCAGGATGCCCGCCTGGCGCAGGCTCTCGCCGAAGAAGCGAAACGCGCGCCCGTCGAAGATCTCGAGGACGACCCGCCCCGAGAACTTGGCGATGTCCCCGAACGACGCGATCCAGTCTCTGGGGACGCTCAGCCACGTGCGCCCCATCACTTGATCACCGAGATCTCCGGGTGGGTCGCCAGCAGCGTCTGCGTGAACACGTAGTTGAACGCGAAGATGCCGAGGAACTCGATGACCACCGCCTGATTCACCGCGCGCCCGACCCCCTCGGCGCCACCCGACGCGGTCATCCCCTTGTAACAGGAGACGACGGCGATGATCGCCCCGAACATCGTGGTCTTCAGCACCGAGCCCCAGAGGTCAGGGATCGACGCGTTGTTGAGCAACGTCGCGAAGAACCCGCCCAGCGGGGCGTCAAAGCTGAGCGTGGCCAACACGCCGCCGGTGATGCCAAAGCAGATGGCGTACACGTTGAACAGCCCGGTGACCACCATCAGGGCGAGGAACCGCGGCACGACCAGGTTCTTGATCGGGTCCACCCCGAGCACCTGGAGGGCGTCGAGCTCCTCACGGATCTTGCGCGCGCCGAGGTCGGCGGTGATGGCCGTTCCGCCAACCCCCGCCAGGATGATGGCGGTGACGTTCGGGGCGAACTCGCGGATCGAGGCCAGCACGAAGAACCCGCCCAACCGGTCGATCGCGCCGAACAGGACGAGGAAGTTGCCGGCCTGCAAGCCGGGCGCGCCATAGCTCACCGCGACCATCGAGACGGTGAGCGGCAGCCAGCAGAGGCGCAGCATGAACAGGAACTGCTGGACGAACTCGGTGCCGTACGGATAGGGCGGCCGAACAGCGGAGACGAGCGTCTTGCCCGTCAGGACCATCATGTCGCCCACCTGTTCCAGCAGGCTCTTGGCCGGAAGAAAAACCCGGTCGGCTACGGCTCGCACCACGGGTGGTGTGCTATCACACTTACTGGCACAGCTGCAAGCTGCGCTAGCACATCCGCACAGTGGGATACGCTTCGCGTGCAATGGCTCCGGAGCTCGCCTTGGCGGTCGATCGCAACGCCGGTGTGCCGGTGGGCGCCCAGCTCGCGGCCCTCATCCGCGCCGCTCTGCGCGATGGCGCCCTCGTCCCCGGCGATCGGCTCCCGAGCGTTCGCGAGCTGGCCGAGGCCGCGGGCGTGAACGTCAACACGGCCCGCTCGGTGTACGCCCGCCTCGAGGCCGAGGGCGTGGTCCGCAGCGAGCAGGGTCGTGGGACGTTCGTGAGCGGCACGTCAGGCAACGACGCCGCGACCAGACGTGAGCTGCGCCGCCAGATCGCGCAGCTCGAGGGCGCGCTGGCGCGCCTCCCCCCGGCGCCGGCCCTGGCCGACGACCGTTCCGTGAGTCGCCGGGCGGGGCCGACCCTGCTGTCCACGCGGGACCTCGAAGCCGTCCGCGACGAGCTGCTCACGCAGCTGGGCGTGCTCGACGCTCAGCGGGAGGCCGTGCGCCGGCGGCTGGAGCAGCTCGGAGTCGAGGAAGCCGTTCCGGAGGCATCCCCGCGGCGGGGGACGCCGAGCCTCGCCGGCGCCCGGATCAGGTGGATCGGGGCCTAGCCGCCCCCCGGAACGGGCCCGTGATCTCGTAGATCGCGCCCGGGCCGGGCAGCGTGTCGCTCTTCGGGAAGGCGCGCTGTGAGGAGAAGTACATGCGCCTGCCGGTCGGGTCGAACGTGACCCCGGTCAGCTCCGAGCCGCGGTGCTGGGGGCCGGTCACCGACAGGAACCGCGACACGCTCCCGTCGCGCTCGATCACGCCGATGTCGATCTCCTCGGTCGCGATGTCCTCGCAGACGAACACCTCGCCCGCGCGCGACCCGGTCAGCTGGTCCACTCGCAGCAGCGGCGCGCTCGCCGAGGCGAGCCCGTCGTAGGCGACCCGGATGCGCCCGCTGCGGGTGTCGTAGGCGTGGACGCGGTCGTCGGCCGTCGTCGACACGTACAGCGTGTTGCCGTCGAGCCAGATGCCCTCACCGCGCTTGAAGCGGGTGCTGCCGGGCACCTGGCGGCGCGTGCGCTCGCGCGCCGCCGCCGGGTCGGGCACCTCGACCCACTCGACCGCGCCGCCGCCGCCGACCCGCGCGATCTCGAGCAGCCCGGCGGACAGGTCCGGCCAGCGCGTCGGCGTGAAGCGGTAGAGGCCGCCGTCGATCAGGTCCTCGGTCAGGTAGACGCGCCGCCCGCGCGGATCGACCGCGGCCGCCTCGTGCTTGAAGATCCCCATCGCGGGATGCGCCACGGCGCGCTTGCGCCCGGAGGGGTCGCACTCCCACACCTTGCCGTCCTCGATCTCCTC
Source organism: uncultured Thermoleophilaceae bacterium (assembly GCA_963765135.1). Lineage (GTDB taxonomy): Bacteria > Actinomycetota > Thermoleophilia > Solirubrobacterales > Thermoleophilaceae > JACVRW01. The sequence continues at coordinate 772,156 of CAVXUX010000002.1, read as the reverse complement.
GCACGACAGCCAGGTGCCCCACGGCGTGCCGCCGCCCGAGCAGTTCTGCGTGGTGTCGGAGAGGATCCGGTAGGCGTCCTGGACCTCGCCGTCCGCGCCGATCCGCAGCGCCGAGGCGCCGCCGGCGAGCGTCTCGGAGTTCGAGACCAAGACGAACCCGCCGCCGCGATGCGGGAAGGTCGCCATCCCGTCGGAGGCGAGGTGCCAGCGGTAGCCGGTGCCCGGCACGACCTGGTCCCCGCGCGCGATCACGCGCGACTCGAAGCCCTCCGGCAGGCGCACCCCGTTCGCGTCCGGCGGCCGGCGCGGGCCATAGCCGGCGCCGCTGCGCAGCGGCCGCGACTCGGCCGAGCCGAACAGCTGATCCCAGAAGGCCGCGCCGAGCGACACAGCCGCGACCCCTCCAACGCCCAGGCCGATGAACTCACGTCGCCGCATCCGGGGCTTCAGCCTGGCAAACGGGGGCGGACGCAGCGGTGAAGAAGGCGCGAAGAAGCCGTGAAGGAGGTGTGATCCGTCCGGCTACGCCGCTACCGGCAGCTCGTAGCGCCGCCGGATCCCGTACAGCGTGTCCCGCTCGGCCGCCGGGCGGCCGGCCGCCCAGGCGGCGCCGATCAGATCCTCGGGGTCGAGCCGCACGCCGTGCTCCGATCCGGCCATGCGCGAGATCGACTCCTCCATCAGCGTCCCGCCGAGGTCGTTGACGCCCCAGCGCAGCGCCTCGGTGGCGGCGTCGAGTCCCATCTTGACCCAGCTCGCCTGCAGGCTCGGGATCGTCTTGCCGAGCGCCAGCCGGAACGCGGCCGTGTGCTTCAGGTTCTCTTCGCGCGAGATCGGCTCGATCCCGTGGGTGCGGCCCAGCATCGTGTGGAACGGGATGAACGAGAGCGGCACGAACTCGGTGAACCCGCCCGTGCGCTCCTGCAGCTCGCGCACGACACGCATGTGCTCGGCCAGCTCCCAGGGCTCCTCGATGTGGCCGAACATCACGGTCACGGTCGAGCGCACGCCGGCCGCGTGGCAGGCCTCGATCACCTCGACCCAGCGCCCCACCGGCAGCTTGTTCGGCGAGATGCGCTCGCGCACGCCGTCGTGGAGCACCTCCGCGGCGGTGCCAGGGGTCGAGCCAAGCCCCGCCGCGACCAGCCGTTCGAACACCTCGGCGAGCGGCAGGTCGGCGGCCATCGCGTCGACCTCCATCGGCGAGTAGGCGTGCAGATGGAGCTCCGCCGCCTCGTCCTTGGCCACGCGCAGCCAGTGCTCGTAGTCGGCGATCGTCCAGTCCGGGTGGATGCCCGACTGCATGCAGATCTCGGTCGCGCCGAACTCGACCGCCTCGCGCACCCGTCCGCGGAAGTCGGCCTCCGTGTGCTCGTAGGCGTCGGGCGAGCGCTTGCCCTGCCCGAAGCCGCAGAACGCGCACCCGACGACGCAGATGTTCGAGATGTTGATGTTGCGGTTGACGACGAACGTGACCGTGTCGCCGGCCAGCTCGGCGCGCAGCTCGTCGGCGGCCTGGCGCATGTCCTCGATCGCCTCCGGGCGCGTCTCCGCGAACAGGGCGGTCAGCTCGTCCTCCGTGAGCGAACCGCCCTCCCGAGCGCGCGCGATCGCCGCCGGCACCAGATCGCGCCGGATCGCCCGCTCCTCGCGCCGCCCCGAGCCGCGCCGCGGGATGAACGACCAGAAGCGCAGCTTCACCACGTCGAGCACGCCCTGCTCCATCCACTCCGGGTCCATGTACTGCGGGTAGACGCAGAGGCGCTCGGTGAGCGCGTAGCCACGCGGCTGGAGCTGCTTGCGCATCCGGTGCACGGACGGGAACGGGTGCTCGGGAGAGATGTGGTCGCCGTTGGCCGACAGGCCGCCGAGATCGGTCGCCCCCTCCTCGATCAGCGGCAGCCACCAATCCGAGAGGTTGGGCGGGATCTGGATCCCCACGTCCGGCATCAGACGCTGGCACTCGCGCACGAGCAAACGCATGTCGTCGAGCGAGATCGGCGTGGCCCAGCCGGGCAGCGGCGCCGGCTCGCCGTGCGGACGCCCGTCGGAGCGCTGGGCCTCGTCGGCGATCTCGGCCGGCTCGGCGCCGTAGTAGCGCGGGTGCGGCACGAAGTTCTGCAGGATCACCTCCTGGAGGTGGCCGTGCTCGCGGTGGACCTTCGGCGAGCGCCTCCAGCGCGGCCACGCGCTCCTCGGGCGCCTCGCCGATGCCCACCAGGATGCCGCTGGTGAACGGGATGCGCAGCTCGCCGGCCGCGCGGATCGTGTCGAGTCGCGCGGCGGGGTGCTTGGTCGGCGATCCCTGGTGGACCACGAGGTCGGGGTTGACGGACTCCAGCATCAGCCCCTGCGACGCGGTCACCTCACGCAGGCGCGCCAGCTCCTCGCGCGAGCACACGCCGACGTTCGTGTGCGGGAGCATCCCGCGCTCGAGCGCGCGCTCGCAGGCCCAGGCCACGTATGAGACGAAGTCCTCGTGGCCGTACTCGGCCAGGCGCGCCGCCACCTCGGCGTTGACCTCCGGCTTCTCGCCGGTCAGCACGAGCAGCTCCTTGGCGCCCCGCCGCGCGGCGTCGTCGAGCAGCCGCTCGACCTCGTCCGGCGCGTACAGGTGCGCGCGGTGCGTCGCGAACGCGCAGTACTTGCAGTAGCACTGGCACGTCCGCGACAGCGACAGCGTGAAGTTCCGCGAAAAAGTGACCCGCCGCACCGCTCGCAGTCTACGGAGGCGGGTCGTCGGGCTAGCCGACCGGCTCCGCGCCGCCGACCCCCTTCGCGCCGGGCTCCGCGAGGATCTGGAGGTAGAGGAAGACGGCTACGAGCGCCCCGATCACCGGGGCCAGCAGGTAGACCAGCAGGAACTGGCCGAAGCCGCCCCAATCCCCGGACGCCAGCGCCGGGCCGATCGCTCGCGCCGGGTTGAAGCCCGCGCCGGTGAGAGGCGCGAACACCATCACCGCCATGCCGAGCGCGCAGCCGATCGCGAACGCAGCCCAGTCCTTGGTCGCGCGCGGGTTGACCGCCACGCCGATGATGGCCCAGAGCAGGAAGAAAGTGCCGAGCGCCTCGACGACCATGCCGGGGAAGGTGGCGCCGTTGATCACAGAGGAGACGTCGACGGCGCCGTAGTTCTCCGCCTTGCCCTCGTCCAGCAGGATCGCCTTGGTGAGGAACGCGCCGGCGATGGCGCCGGCCACCTGGGCGACGACGTAGATCACGGCATCGGGCGGCTTGATCTGGCGCAGGGCCGTCAAGGCGACGGTCACCGCGGGGTTGAAGTGGGCGCCGGACACCACCGCGAGCGTCTGGATCAGCACGAACAGCACGAACACGTGCACCAGGCCGATGACCGAGAAGTCGATGAACGGGTTGGGGTTCACGCGCGTCGGCTCCGCGACGTAGACGGACACGGCCGCCGTGATGAAGAAGACGAGCAACAGCGTGCCGACGAACTCTGCGATGTATGCGGCGGGTCCGCGATCCTGCACCCTGCAACCTCCTGTTGGGGGATGGCCCTTTCGCCCTAGGGTTCGACGCCGTGCGCCGGATCCCCCTCCTGCTGATCGCAATCGCCCTGCTCGCGGGGTGCGGCAGCGAGAGCGAGCCACCCCAGGGGCTGGGCCGGATCGCGCTCGACTTCCAACCCAACGCCGTGCACGCGGGGCTGTACGCGGGCCGGGCCCACTCGCTGGTCGTGCCGGGCTCCTCGACCGACTCCCTGAAGCTGCTGGCCTCCCGCCGCGTGGAAATGGCGGTGGTCGACATCCACGACCTGGGCCTGGCGCGCGAGCGCGGCGAGGACATCGTCGGCATCGCCGCGCTCGTGCAGCGCCCGCTGGCGGCGGTGATCGCCCGTCCGGAGATCGAGCGACCGCGCGACCTCGAGGGCAAGCGCGTCGGCGTCACCGGGCTGCCCTCGGACGACGCCGTGCTGCGCGCGATCGTCGAGCACGACGGCGGCGACTACTCGAAGGTCAAGCGCACCACGATCGGCTTCTCGGCCGTGCCGAGCCTGATCGCCGGCCGGGTCGACGCGGTCGTGGCCTTCTGGAACGCCGAGGGCGTCGCCCTGCGCCAGCGCGGCGTTCGCACGCGCGAGTTCCGGGTCGACGACTACGGCGCCCCGCGCTACCCCGAGCTCGTGCTCGCCACCCGAGGCTGGACGGCGCGCCACCGCCCGATCGCGATCCGGCGCGACGCTCGACGGCCTGCGCCACGCCACGGTCGTGGCGCTGCGCGACCGCGACGCGACGATCGCCAAGCTCGTGGAGGCCTCGGGCGCGGACGAGGAGCTCGTGCGCGCCCAGCTCGACGCGGTCGCGCCGGCTCTGCTGCCGCCGATGCGGCTCGACCGCGCGGCACTCGAGGGCTGGGCGCGCTTCGACGCGCGCTTCGGGATCCTCGAGCGCCCGCCGGACGTGGACGAGGCGTTCCGGCTCTAGCCGCCCAGCGCGCGGCGGGTCAGCCGCGGGAACAGGTGGCGCAGCTTCGGCACGAGCAGATAGGGACGCGACACGTACACCTCGTTGCGCCCGCCGGGGCCCGCCGCGACGATCGCCGCGCGCGACCTTCTCGGGCGTCGAGACGAGCCAGCGCGTGCGCACGCTCTTTCGCAGCCGCCGGTGGGGAAAGCCTTCGGTGGAGACGTACCCCGGCAGCACCAGGCCCACGTGCACGCCGTGCGGCTGCTCCTCGACCCCGACGGCCTCGCTCCAACCCGCCAGCGCGAACTTCGACGCGGCGTAGGCGCTGTTGGCCGGAAGTCCCACCCGCCCCGCCACGGAGCTGACGTTCACGATCGAGCTGGGAGTCGACGCCCGCAGCAGCGGCAGCAGCGCCTCCGTGAGACGCACGACGGCGTCGAAGTTCACGTCCATCGTCTGGCGGACGTTCGCGTACCCGCCTTCGGCGAACGTCGAGCGCCACTCGGCGCCCGCGTTGTTCACCAGCAGCTCGAGCCGCCCGCCCTCACGCTCGACGGCCTCGCGCACTCGCGCGGGCGCGTCGGCGTCGGTGAGGTCGGCTGGCACCGCCACGATGCCGTCGGCCAGCTCCTCGAGGCGCTCGGCGCGGCGTGCCACCGCGATCACGCGCCAGTCCTGCGCGGCGAGCAGGCGGGCCGTGGCGGCGCCGATGCCCGACGACGCCCCGGTCACCACGGCGATCCTCAACCCGCCAGCAGCCTCTCGACGAGCTGGACCGCCTCGCGATTCATGCGCGAGCGCGGCACGACCAGGTCGTAGCCGGCGGCCTCGGCGCGCTGGCGCGTGTCCTGGTCGGTGTGCAGGTAGTAGGCGACGCTCGGCTGCTCCGGCGGGTCCGGCACCTCTCCCTCGGTGAGATCCACGACCGCCACCTCGGCATCGCCGGAGCGGACCACCTCGTGTCCGGCGGCGCGCAGCGCGCCCTCGACCTTCGAGCCGAACAGCAGGTCAGACGAGTGCAGCGCGATCCGGGCCACTGCCTACTGCGCGCGGCGCTGGCGCCACTCCTGGCGCACAGACTCCGGCCGACCCCACATCTGCGTGACCTCCACGCGTCCGGTGCGCGCCTCGCGCAGCACCAGCTCGCCCTCGATGCCCTGGTCGTCGATCAGCGCCAGCGTGCCGCGCACGGTCTGCGCGGCGGCGGCGTGACCGAACTCGCGCGCAACCCGCAGGCGCCAGTGCCAGTCGTGCTCGGAGTAGGGCATCGCGTTGATCTGCGCCACCAGCGGTGCCACGTCGACGTAGCGATCCTCGTCCCAGATGCGCAGGTCCAGCTCGAGCTGCGTCCAGTCGGGAGGCAGTGTGTCGAGCACGGCCTGGAAGTCTTCGCCGAGCGCCATCGGCGAGAACCTTAGCCCGCGAACGTCGTGCCCAACAGGAACAGGTTGAGCGCGATGATCAGCAGGGCGACGACGCTGGCCGCGATCGTGGTGCCGCGGGCGTTGCGCAGAGTGCCCATCACGTCGGCCCGGCGGGTCAGCAGCACGAGCGGCACGAGCGCGAACGGAATGCCGAACGAGAGCACTACCTGGCTGATCACGAGCGCGTCGGTGGCGTTGACGCCGAGCGCCAGCACGACCAGCGCCGGCAGCATCGTGATCAGGCGTCGCAGCAGCAGTGGAACCGAGCGGCGGATGAAGCCCTGCATGACGACCTGGCCGGCGTAGGTGCCGACGCTCGAGCTCGACAGGCCCGAGGCCAGCAGCGCCAGCCCGAACGCGAGCGCCGCCCCGCCGCCGAGCTGGGCGTCGAAGCCGTGGTAGGCGCCCTCGATCGAGTCGATGTCGCTCACGCCGTGGAACAGCGCGGCCGCGACGACCAGCATCGAGATGTTCACGATGCCGGCGAGGCCCATCGCCAGGCCCACGTCGAGGCGCTCGAAGCGCAGCAGCTCCCGCCGCTCGGCGTCGTCGCGTGGCTTGATCCGGCCCTGGGTGAGCGCCGAGTGCAGGTAGATCACGTGCGGCATCACCGTGGCGCCGAGGATCCCGGTGGCGAGCAGCACGCTCTCCGTGCCGTCGAAGGAGGGCACGAAGCCGGCCAGCGCGCCGCTCGCGTCCGGCCCGGCGTGAGCCACCTCGTAGATGAAGCCGAGCAGGATGACCCCGAGCAGCCCGGCGATCGTGGTCTCGAAGCGCCGGTAGCCGCGCGTCTGGAGCCCCAGGATCGCGAAGGCGACGACCGCGGTGATCAAGCCCGCCACGAACAGCGGGACGCCGAACAGCAGGTTGAGCGCGATCGCGGCGCCCACGAACTCGGCCAGGTCGGTGGCCATGGCGATCAGCTCGGCCTGGATCCAGAGCCCGATCGAGGCCCGGCGCGGGAAGTGCTCGCGGCAGAGCTCGGGCAGGTTCTTGCCGGTGGCGATCCCGACCTTGGCCGACAGGTACTGGATCAGCATCGCCATCAAGTTGGCCGCGAGCACCACCCACAGCAGCAGGTAGCCGTACTTGGACCCGCCGGCGACGTTGGTCGCGAAGTTGCCCGGGTCGACGTACGCGACCGCCGCGACGAACGCCGGGCCCAGCAGGCCCAGCCCGTAGCGCAGGCGGCCGCGGCTGCGCAGCTCCTCCAGGGCGCTGGGCTCGGGCGGCGCCGGCTCGAGCACGACCACGGGCCGAGTCGCCGCGGGGCCTCCCCGCAGCAGCGCTGCCTCGATCGGCTCGTTCACCGGACGACTGTGCGCATCGCCTGGGGCAGCGCCCCACCGAGCACGTGCGGACTGCCCCCGAACCGAACCGTCAGGGGCCCTTCGAACGGCTCGCGCTTCGAGCACCTCGAAGCGATCGCCAGGCGCGATCCCGCGTTCGGCGAGGTAGCGCAGCATGTCGGGATCGGAGTCGGACACGCGCACGAACACGCCGCGCGCGCCGGGCTCGAGATCGGAGAGCGCGCGCGTCGGCGCCTCGTCGATCTCGCCGTCGGCGGTCGGGATCGGGTCGCCGTGCGGGTCGTGCGTCGGGTTGCCGAGCTTGGCCGCGATCAGCTCCGACAGCGCCGGTGAGATCGCGTGCTCGAGCACCTCCGCCTCCTCGTGCACGCGGTCCCACGACATGCCGAGCGCCTCGGCCAGGTAGAGCTCGAGCAGGCGGTGGTGGCGCAGCACCTCGAGCGCCACGCGCTCGCCGGCCCGGGTCAGCTGCACGCCGTGGTAGGGCTCGTGCTCGACCAGGCCCATCGACTCGAGCCGCTTGACCATCGCCGAGGCCGACGCCGGCGACACCTCGAGGCGCTCGGCGAGCGCCGAGGTGGAGACGGGCTGGTCGCCGCGCTGCGCCAGCGACCAGATCGCCTTGGCGTAGTCCTGGACGGCGTTGGACACCTCCGAGCGCACGGCCATCAGACGCTCACCATCAGCCCGGTCACGTACATCACGAGCAGGCCGACCAGCAGCCCGCTGGTGGCCAGCGGGTTGAGCAGCCGGCCGTCGTCGGAGCGGATCGCGGGCGCGATCTGGACGATCACCTGGGCGATCGCCCCGGCGCCGATGCCGAACATCACCGCGGCGACGCTCGGGTGGAAGAAAGAGGCGCCGATCCAGGCGCCCAGCACGGCGGGCGCGCCGGCGAGCAGCCCGAGCAGCATCAGCGTGCGCACGTTCGCCTTGCCGGAGCGGGCCACGGGGGCGACGATGGCCAGGCCCTCGGTCGTGTTGTGGAGCGCGAAGCCCACGACCAGCGCGGCGCCCAGGGCGAGCGAGCCGATCGCGTAGGCGGAGCCGATCGCGAGGCCCTCGCCGAGGTTGTGCAGGCCGATGCCGAGCGCGACCAGCAGGGCGGCGCGCTCGCCGAGCCGGCGCGCCGAGCCGGCTTCCGAACGCAGCCCATCGGATGAGTCCTCGCTCTCGGAGGCGTCCTCCGCGTCGGACACGCGCCGCGTCCGCCCTCGCAGCCAGGCGTCCACGCCCGCCAGCGCGAGATAGGCGCCCACCGCGCCGAGCCAGACCAGCGCGCCGCCGCCGAGCGCCTCCGGTCCCTCGCCCGCGAGCTCCGAGCCCTCGAGCAGCGCCTCGATCGCGAGGAAGCCGAGCAGGCCGACGGTGAAGGCGAGCAGGAAGCGGATCCAGCGGGCGTCGACCGTGCGCAGCCAGGGCAGCCAGAGCATGCCGATCGCGACCGGAATCACCCCGACGTAGAGGCCGATCAGCGCCATCAGGCCGTAGAAGCCGAGGTCGGCCTCCGGCGTCTCGACGGCGGCCTCGATCGCGTGGTCGATCGTCGCGCCCGTGGAGGTGAGCAGCAGCACCTCGTAGTTCTCGCCCTCGATCCAGGGGTAGCTGATCTTCACCTCGGCCCCGGCCAGCCGGCCGATCTCCTCCTTCGACTGGGTGAACGAGGTGAAGCCGTCGTTGACGATCGCCTGCTTGATCTGCACCGGGTCGGCGCCGTCGTTGCGCACGTGCAGCTCGATCTCGCCCGGGTTCAGCACCGTGCGCTCGACCGCCAGCTCCTCCTGGGGCACGCCGATGCGATCCAGCCCGGGCGCGTCGAGCGCGACGAACAGGCCGATCGCGGCGGCCAGCACGACCACCGGGATCAGGCCGGTCAGCCAGGTCGGGCGGCGGACGGTGGCGGTGGCGGCCTCCATCAGTCGGTCACCTCGAAGAAGCCCATCCAGCCGAGCTCCGCGAACTCGGAGACGTGGGCGTGGAACATGTACTTCCCGGTGTAGGGGAAGCGCAGCTCGAGGATGCCGCGCTCGCCCTGGCCCTGGATCACCGTGTCGGTGAAGTCGCGCGGCTCGAGCCGCGTGCCGGTCGGGTAGTAGTCGAAGAAGTTGGCGTGGATGTGGAACGAGTTGAGCGGGTCGAACTCGAGCGCGTTGACGAGGTAGATCCGCACCAGCTCGCCGCGCTTGACCTGGATCGGCTCGTCCATGTAGGCGAACGCGACCGTGTTGACGGCGTAGACCTCGTTCGAGCGGTCGAAGTTCGTGTCGAACCCGTTCATGACCATGACGAGCTCGTCGGCGGCGGGGCGGCCGGCCTTGGGGTCGATGATGAACGCGCCGTAGAGGCCCTTGGCGATGTGCTCGGCCAGCGGCGTCGAGTGGCAGTGGTAGAGGTGCAGACCGAACGGCGTGGCGTCGAACTCGTAGATCGTCGAGCCGCCCGGCCCGATGTTGCCGGCGCCGATGCCCGGGATGCCGTCGCTCAGGTCCCGGTGGATGCCGTGGAAGTGCATCGTGTGCGGGTGCTTCGAGCCGTTGACGAAGCGAATCCGCAGGCGCTCGCCCTCGCGGGCGCGCAGCGTCGGCCCGGGCACGCGCCCGTTGTAGGTCCAGGCGGCGTACTTCACGCCCGGGGCCACCTCGATCTCGCGGTCCTCGGCGACGATCTCCCACTCGCGCACGCCGCCCTTGACGACGCCCTCGTCGAAGTCGCGCAGGATCGCCTGCGGGTCGAAGCCGTTGCGCCCGTGATCCACGCGCCCGACCGCGCCGAGGTGCCCGGAGCCGCGGTGGGCCTGGTGGTGGTGCTCGACCGCGGCCTGGGCCGCCGAGGTGCCTCCGTGCAGGCCCTGATGCGGGATCAGCTCGTGCAGCACGGGCAGCGCGGCGCCCGTGGCGGCCGCGCCGCCGAGGAGCTTGCGACGCGAGACTTTGTTATCCCACAGCTTTCGCATGAGTGCCTATTGAAGCATGTTTTAGGCGAGACTAAAACTCGTTCATTCGGCCAGGACGTCGCGGCGCGCCGGACCCGCCCCGCGCCGTGAGTACGATCGACGTGTGATCGCAACGAGCGAGTACGAGCTCGTCACGGAGTCGGCGGGACTGCTGGAGCGGCCCGGGCGCGCCATGTTCGCCGTGCGGGGCGGCGAGGCCGCGGACTTCCTGCAGGGGCAGGTCTCGAACGACGTGGAGTCGCTCGCCCCCGGCCAGGGCAGCTACGCGACGATCCTCAACCACAAGGGCAAGCTGCGCACCGACCTGCGCGTCCTGCGCGGCGCCGACTTCTTCTGGCTCGACACCGACGCGATCGGCCACGCCGTGCTGCGGCACATGCTCGACACCTACACGCTCGGGCGCGACGTGCGCTGGGAGGACGTCGGCGAGAGCCACGCGCTGCTGTCGCTGATCGGCCCCGCCGCCGACGACCTGATCGACCCCCCGCCGCCGGCCGAGGAGCACTCGTTCGTCGACTCCGGCGCCGGTCTGTGGGTGCGCACCGACCTCGGCATCGACCTGCTCTGCTCCACCGCCCGCGCGCAGGAGCTGCGCGCCGAGCTTGGCGCGGAGGAGGTGTCCGAGGAGGTGGCCGAGTGCCTGCGCATCGAGTCCGGGCGCCCCCGCCTCGGGCTCGACATGGACGCGGAGACGATCCCTCAGGAGGCCGGCATCAACGAGCGGGCCGTGGACTTCGAGAAGGGGTGCTACGTCGGCCAGGAGACGGTCGCGCGCCTGCACTACAAGGGCAAGCCCAACCGCCACCTGCGCGGTCTGCTGCTGTCCGAGCCGGCCGAGCGGCGCGCCGAGATCGTGCTGGGCGACAAGCCGGTCGGGCGAATCGGCTCGGCCTGCGTCTCCCCCCGGCTCGGGCCGATCGCGCTCGCGCTGGTGCGGCGCGAGGCGGCCCCCGGCGACACGGTGCTGGTAGACGGCGCCGAGGCGCGCGTCGCCGAGCTGCCGTTCGAGCGTGGCTGAGCCACGCACCCCGACCAGTCGTCACGGCCTGTCGCGCGAGAGTTCGCTGCTCGGGTACCACCCGCACGTCGGCGTGCTCGACCTGCCGCCCGAACCAGAGCCGGCTCCCGAGCAGCCGGTCGAGCTGCGCGACCTGCGCGAGCTGGTGCCGGCCGACGAGCCCGGGCGCCAGCTCGACGACTGGGGTCGCTCGCAGCGGGTGCTCGACCGGCTCGAGCCGCTGCTCGACTTCTACTACCACCACTGGTTCCGCGTCGAGACGGAGGGCGTCGAGCACGTGCCCGCCGAGGGCGGGGCGCTGATCGTGTCGAACCACTCGGGCGCGCTGCCGCCCGACGGCCCGATGATCATGCAGGCGATCCACCACGAGCACCCCACCCCGAGACCGGTGTACATGCTCGGCGAGCACTGGTTCAAGGGCTATCCGGGCGCGGGCCTGCTCACGAACAAGATCGGGATGGTGGCCGCCCACCCCGCCAACGCCCAGCGCCTGCTCCACGACGAGGGCCGGCTCGTGCTCGTGTTCCCGGAGGGCCAGAAGGGCTCGCGCAAGCTCTACTGGCAGCGCTACCGCCTGCGTCGCTTCGGGCGCGGCGGGTTCGTGCGCACGGCCATGCGCGCGGGCGCGCCGATCGTGCCGGTGGCGGTGCTCGGTGCCGAAGAGGCGATGCCGATCTTCGCCCACGTCCCAGCGCTGCAGAAGCTGACCGGGCTGATCTACTTTCCCGTCAACCACGCGTTCCCGCAGTTCGGGCTGGCGGCGGCGCTGATGTACCTGCCGGCGAAGTTCAAGATCCGCTTCCTCGAGCCGGTCGACCTGTCGGGCTACGCGCCCGAGGATGCCGACGACCTGGCCTTGGTCCAGGCGCTCGGCGAGGAGATCCGCACGCGCATCCAGCTGGAGCTGGACGAGCTGCGATCGTCGCGGCGTTCGGTCTGGTTCGGCTAGGGTGGCCGCAGCCATGGGGGGACGAGTCCTGGCCACATGCGCGATCGCCGCGATCTTCGTTGCCGGGTGCGGGGACGAGGACTTCGAGAGAAAGCCGCGCGCCGCGGTGCGGATCGAGCTGAGCGGCGTGATCCAGAAGGACAAGGTCACGGTCTCCCCCGCGCGCGACCTGGGCGCCGGCCCGTTCGAGATCACGATCTCCAACCAGACCGACCAGCCGCACACGGTCACGCTCGAGGGCGAGTCGATCAAGGAAGACGCCGGCTCGGTCGACCCGACCGACACGCTGACGATCAAGCGGACCCTGGAGCCCGGCACCTACGAGGTGCGCGCCGGCTCCGAGCAGGCGGTGCCGAAGGAGATCGAGCCCGCGGTGCTCGACATCGGGGCAGAGCGCCAGGACTCGAACTCCGACTTGCTGCTGCCCTAGATCCGGGGCGGATTACAGCTCGAGCTGGTCGTCCGCCGGCTCTTCCACCGGGTCGGCGTCCGCTGGGCGCACCATCGAGTCGATCTCCGCCAGGTGCTCGCGCACCCGCGCCGCCATCACCTCGACCATCCCGTAGGCGCGCTCGATGTTGCCCTTCGCTCCGGTGAGCTGCTGCTTGATCTTGCGCTCCTCGGCCAGCGCGGCCAGCGCGCGCTCGATCGTGCTGCGCAGCTCGCCGGCGTCGATGCCGTCGGCGTCCGACCGCTTCATCAGGACGCGCGCCCGCGCCAGGCGGTAGCCCAGCTCCAGCGCCAGCGTCCCCGAGTCGGGATCGAGCGCGACCACGACCTTGTCGCCGTTGTACTCGCGCAGCGCCTCCAGCTTGGCCGGCACCTCCTCCTCGGTGGGCACGACCAGCACGGCAAAGTCGGCCGAGCGCTCGGCCATCGCCTTGTCCAGCTCGGCCAGCGCGGCCGGCCGCGACAGACGGCGGTCCTTCGCCTCGAACACAACGCGCCCGCGCGCGGGCCCGTTGCAGGCGTCCAGCGACACGACGATGTCGCCCACCTTGCCTGTGGCCTCGCGAACGTCGCCGACGGCCTCGGCGTCGTCGCCCTGCGCCGCGGCGATCCGGTCGACGGCCTCGAAGACGGCCTCCTCGAAGCTGCGCCCCTTGGCGGTGCCGCGCTCGCGCTCGGCCTCGACCTCCTCGAGCTTCTCCTTCTCGTCGCGCAGCCCCTGGAGCTCCTTCTGCAGCTCGCCCAGCTTCGTCAGCAGCGCGCGCTGCGTGGCGTCGGAGCGGCTGGCGGCCTGCTGGATCTCGCGGACGGCGGCGCTCTTGAAGTCGGCGAGCGGGTTGCGCTCGTCGGCCGCCGAGAACTGGCGCACCAGGTCCTCGCGTGACTTGGTCAGCGTCTCCGAGACCGCCTCCCGCACGCGGTTCTGCACCGAGATCGCGCTCCCGTCCCCGAAGCGCCGCTCCAGCTCCTTCGCGAGCTGACCGTCGTCCTCGCCGAACACGGCGGCGAACTGCTCCTCGAAGAACTCCGCGATCGTGCGCGCCTTCTCGGTGAACTCCTGCTGGACGTCCCGCGAGGCCTTCTCGAACTCGGCCTTGACGAACTCGGTGTTCGCGCCGGTCTGCTCGCGGTCGAGCACGCGCGCGCCGATCTCCACGGCGTCGCGCACGACCCTGACCGGATCGTCGCCGTTCTGCTCGCGCTCATGCACGAGCCGGACGGCGCATTCGTCCTCGACGACGAGGCCGTCCACGACCAGGCGATCGCCCATCGTGCGCACGTGCGGCTGTCTGAGGGGAGTAGCAGCTTCCATCGAACCACCCACCGTAGGCCCAGCGTCCGACGGAACGGGATCAGGCTTGCAGCCAGGCCTCCGGGAAGACCTTGGGGGTCTGTCCGGGATAGCTCGGAGCGATGCGCTGCGCGTGCTCCAGAGCGGGATGGCCCTCGAGCATCCGGCGCGCGTCGCCGAGCGTCGCGAGCAGCGCCGTCGAGGTCCCGATCTGGAAGTCGGCCACGTTCGGCTGGACCCCGCCGATGACCCCCAGCCGCAGCAGGGCGTCGACGTGGTCGATCAGCACCGGCAGGCTCGCCAGATCGATTCGCACGTTCTCGTCGGTCGCGTGGTTGGCGCGAGCGGCGGCTCGGATCACCGGCGCTCCGACCCGCGCCGCGACCGGCACGGGCACCCCGAGCTTGGCCCCCTCGAGGTAGGTGGCCATCGTCGAGCGGTCGCGCCGCAGCGCCGCCCACACCAATCGGCGCGGCACCGGCTGGTAGACCTTGTCGCCCCACTCCTCGGCCTCGTCGACGGCGCGGCGCTCCTCTGGGTCGGCCGGGAACAGCGGCGGGTCGGGGCGCAGGGCGTCGAGCGCCTCGGCGATCGCGCGCGTGCCCTGCACGCGCTTGCCGTCGAGCCGCAAGGCCGGGACGGTGATGCCGGGGAAGCCGAGCACGCGCAGCACCCCGCGGTGGACGACCGCGACCAGGTCGACGCGGCGGTAGTCGATGCCCTTCTGGCGCAGCATCAGCTCCGCGGCGAGCGACGGATGCGAGGCGGGCACGGCGAAGAGGGTGGCCTTCTTCACGGCGGCGTGATCCTACCGCCGCCGGGACTGGGCGTATCCATGCGTGTCTGCAATACTTGCATGCATGCAAGCATCTGTTAGCCCGGCCGCCGACCTCGACACCGTCGTCGCCGACCTCGGCGTGCTGATGAAGCACCTGCTCGTGTCCTCGAGCCGCGACTTCTTCGCCGCCATCGAGCAGGCCGGGCTCACCTTCACCCAGGTCAAGTGCCTGCACCGGATCAGCGACTCCGAGGACCCGGTCCCCCTCAACGCGCTGTCCGAGACGCTCGGCCTGTCCGGCCCGGCCATCAGCCGCGCCATCGACGGCCTCGTGCAGCGCGGGGAGGTCAAGCGCACCGAGGACCCGCGCGACCGCCGTTCCAAGCTTTTGACACTCAGCGCCCGCGGGCGGCGCACGATCGACCACTTCGTGGCGATCAGGCTCGCCGGCATCAAGCGCTTCGTAGAGGAGCTCACCGACGAGGAGCGCGCCGCGCTCGCCGTCGGGGTGAGCCCCGTCGCAAGGAGACTCAACTCGTGACTGACCGCATCCGACTCAACGAGGGCAATCGCCGCTGGTGGACGCTCGCGGCGATGTGCTTCGCCCTCTTCATGATCATGCTCGACAACACGGTCGTGAACGTGGCGCTGCCGTCCATCCAGGACGACCTCGGCGTCTCGCTCTCGGGCCTCGAGTGGACCGTCAACATCTACACGCTGACGTTCGCCGTGCTGCTGGTCACGGGCGGGCGCCTGGGCGACATCCTCGGCCGGCGCAAGATGTTCCTCTTCGGCGTGGTCGTGTTCGCGCTCTCGAGCGCGGCGATCGGCCTCGCACCGAGCGAGGGCTGGCTCGTCGCCGGCCGGGCGCTCCAGGGCGCGGGCGCGGCGTTCATGATGCCCGCCACGCTCTCGATCATCACGGTCACGTTCCCGGCTGAGGAGCGCGGCAAGGCGATCGGCACCTGGGCGGGGGTATCCGCGCTCGCGCTGGCGATCGGCCCGGTGGTGGGCGGCGCGCTGGCCGAGTACGTCTCCTGGCGGGCGATCTTCTTCCTCAACCTCCCGGTGGCCGTCGGCGCCGTGGCGGTCACGCTGTTCGCGACTCACGAATCGCGCGACGAGTCGCGTGAGCACGCGATCGACTGGCCCGGCATCGCCGCGCTGTCGCTCGGGTTGAGCGCGCTCGTGCTCGCCCTGGTCGAGGGCAACGCCTGGGGCTGGGGCTCCGGCCGGATCGTCGCGCTCTTGACCGTCGCCGTCGCCGGACTGGGCACGTTCGCGCTGATCGAGCCGCGGGTGCGCGAGCCGATGGTGGAGTTCTCGCTGTTCCGGTCGAGGACGTTCCTCGGCGCGAACCTCGTCGCGTTCATCGTCTCGTTCGCCATGTTCGCGATGTTCTTCTTCACCGCGCTCTACCTCCAGAACATCCTCGGCTACTCCGCGGTCGAGGCCGGCGTGCGCTTCCTCCCGTCCACGCTGATGATCGTGCTGATCGCGCCGGTGGCAGGGCGGTTGTCCGACCGCGTCGGCCCGCGGCCCCTGATGGTCACCGGGCTCACGCTGGTCGCGTTCGCTCTGTTCCTCCAGACGCGCATCACAGTCGACACCGGCTACGGGCTCCTCCTGCCCGCGTTCGTCCTGATGGGCATCGGCATGGCGCTGGTCATGTCGCCGATGTCCACGGCGGCGATGAACTCGGTGGCGCCCGAGAAGGCGGGTGTGGGCTCCGGCATCCTCTCGATGAGCCGGATGGTCGGCGCAACCTTCGGCGTCGCGGCGATCGGCGCGCTCTTCCAACACCTGGCGCGCAACGAGCTCGCCGACAAGCTGGCCGGCACCGGCGTGAGCGCCGGGGAGCGCGAGCAGCTCGTTCACAGCCTCGGCGCCGGCAGCCAGGGCGAGTCGCTGCCGCCGCAGGTCGTCACCGCGTCGCACGACGCCTTCATCCACGCCTTCGCGAACGGCATGTGGCTCTCGGCCGGAGTGGCGGCCCTCGGAGCGGTGCTCGCCTTCTGGCTGATCCAGCCGAAGACCGCCGAGCGCCCCGACCCGGCGCTACGGCCCGAAGCGGCCGCCGCCGAGGCGGTCTGGGAGACCTGAAACGGACGCGGCCGCGCGAGCCGGCCTCCCCCGGGCCGAGCTAGCGCAGGCGGATCGCCTCGCAGCCCGCGGGGCGATCCGCTCCGTCCGCCAGCAGGCGGTCGAACCCCGGGCCGCACCTGACCGTCTCCGCCCGGCCGTCGGCCGAGCGCAACCGATCGGTGTCGGGCCCGGCGTCGAACAGGTCCACCCCGCGGCCGCCGACCAGGCGATCGCCCCCGGCGCCGCCGAAGAGGCGGTCGGCCCCGCCGTCGCCGAGCAGGATGTCGCCGCCGCTGCCGCCGCGCAGCAGGTCGCGGTCGGGCGGGCCCTTGAAGCGCGGCCCCTCGGCGCCCTTGAGCAGGTCGCTGCCGCCGCGTCCCTCGACCAGGTCGTCGCCACCTAGCCCCTGGATCACGTTTCGTCCGTTGGTGCCTCGGAGGATGTCCGCGCCGTCGCCGCCCTCGAGTCGCTCGATCGACCGCAGCGTGTCCCGCTCGCCGGCCGTGCTCACGGCCGAGCGGGCTGCCAGATCGACCCGCACGCGGTTGCGCTCGTCGCGATAGGTGGCCTCGTCGCTGCCGCCGGCACCGTCCAGGATGTCGTCGCCTGGACCGCCCTGGAGGAAGTCGTCGGCCCGTCCGCCTCTGACCCGGTCGTCCCCGACCTCGCTGCTGACGAAATCGCCGAACAAGGCGTTGACCCGCGCCCGACTGCCCGTGAGCACGTCGGAACCCGATCCGCCGTCGACGAACACCGTGAAGCCACGCAGCGTCATCGCCGAGGCGTCGACGATGTCGTCACCGTCCTTGGCGTACACGTCCACCGAGTTCGCGAAATCGCCGAGCGCGTTGCGGCAGACCACCTCGCCGGCAACGCCGGCCTGGCACCCCTCTCCCGCGGTGAGCGGCGCGCCGGCGTCGCGGAAGACCACGATGCGCTGCTTGCCCGAGGGCCTCCGCGCGGTGACGGTCACACGGTTGGCCTCCCCGTCGGCGGCGCTCAGCGAGAACGAGACGGCCGTGCCCTCCTCCTCGGTCTGCTCGGAGACGGACACCGTGGCCGCCCGCGCCGCCGGGGCCCACAGCAGCGTCGCCACGAGCGCGGCGATGAGGGCGCGGCAGCGCACAGGCGCAACGTAGCGGGAGTCACGGCGGTAATCTGCCCGCCCATGTCAGTTGACGTCACGAAGGTGTCAGAGCTCGATGTCGAGCCCGGCACGCTGCCGGAGACCATGTCCGCGTGGGTGATCCGCGAGGAGCGCCAGGGCGAGCCCAAGGACGCCTTCCAGCTCGAGGAGGTCGAGGTCCCCGAGCCCGGCGCCTTCGAGGTGATCGTCCGGGTGATGGCCGCGGGCGTGAACTACAACAACGTCTGGGCCGCGCTCGGCCAGCCGGTGTCGGTGATGCGCTACGGGGACCATCCCGAGTTCGGACACCACATCGGCGGCTCGGACGCCTCGGGCGTCGTCTGGAAGGTCGGCCCCGGCGTCACGCGCTGGAAGCCCGGCGACGAGGTCGTGATCCACTGCAACATGGCCTCCTACGAGGACAAGGAGGTCCACGGCCTCGACCCGCTCGCGGCGCCCAGCCAGATGATCTGGGGCTATGAGACGACCTGGGGTTCGTTCGCACAGTTCACGAAGGTCCAGGCGCAGCAACTTCTCCCCCGTCCACAGAACCTGAGCTGGGACGAGGCCGCCTCCTACGGGCTCGTGTACTTCACCGCCTACCGGATGCTGATCACCCAGTGCGACCTGCAGCCGGGCCAGCGCGTGCTGATCTGGGGCGCGGCCGGCGGGCTCGGAGTGTTCGCGACCCAGCTCTGCGCGGCCGCCGGCGCGCACGCGGTCGGCGTCGTGTCGAGCGCGGCGAAGGGTGAGCTGGTCAAGCAGCTCGGGGCCGTCGACTACATCGACCGCAATGAGTTCGCCGGCATGATGCGCAAGGGCGGCGAGACGCCCGAGGAGGAGAAGGAGCGCTTCGGCGTCTCGCGGGCGTTCTCCAAGCGCGTCAAGGAGATCCTCGGCGAGCAGCCCGACATCGTCTTCGAGCACGTCGGCAAGGCGACCTTCCCGACCTCGGTGTTCACCGTCAAGCCGTTCGGCAAGGTCGTGATCTGCGCCGGCACCACCGGCTTCGACCTCGACTTCGACGTGCGCTACCTGTGGATGCGCCAGAAGCAGATCATCGGGTCGCACTTCGCCAACGCGTACGAGTGCAACAAGGCGAACGAGCTGATCGAGTCGAACCAGATCCGCCCCGTGCTGTGGCGCACGCTCGGATTCGAGGGGGTGCCCGAGGCGCATCAGCTGATGCGCGAGAACAAGCACCTCGGCAAGATCGCGATCCTCGTCGGCGCCGAGGACGAGGGCGAGGGCAAGACCGAGGAAGGGCCCGGCGCGATCCGGGCGGAGGTGGGCGCGTGATCCTCGTGCACATCCCCTGGCACGTGAACCCGTTCCGGGGCGACAAGTTCGCCGAGGGCTGGGCGCCGGCCGCCGAGGCGGTGCTCGATTTCGGCGCGGTCTCGTGGCGCTTCTACCGGAACCTCGACGGCCGCCTCGACTTCATCCAGGACGCGATCTTCCCGAGCAAGGCCCACTTCGAGCGCTACTGGTACTCCGAGACGATCGCCGAGAAGCGGATCGAGGTGCAGGGCTACGTCAACGTCCCGGTGCTGCCCGAGTTCTACGAGATCGTCGGCGAGGGCAACGTGCTCAGCCTTGCTCAAGAGGAGCAAGCGTGAGCCCGCGCCCGCCGAGCTGCTCCCAGTAGTGCTCGGCCAGCTCGCGCGCTCCTGACCAGACGATCGCGCGCCCGCTGTTGTGGATCTGGTTGGCAAGCGCCATGCCCTTGTCGTAGGTGACGCCGGGCAGCACGGTCGACAGCGCGGTGGCCACGCCCTCGAACGTGTTGTGGTCGTCGTTCAGCACGATCACGCGCCAGTGACCGCCGAGCCCGGTGTCCGACGGACCGGAGACGCGCGGCTTCTCGACCGTCTGCGTCATCCGGCTCGCTTGCGCCAGTAGCGGGCGAGGCCCTGGTAGGCCTGGTCGGGCGGGATCGCCTGCTCGAAGGCCTCGACCGCCGCCCGGTCGGTGCCCTCCACCAGCTGCTGCTCGAAGTTGGCGATGAAGCGCTCCTCGCCGTCCAGGCGCGCGGAGTCGGCGGCGTCGATCAGCGACGAGCGCACCCGGTGGAGGTGATCGGCTACGTCCGTGACCTGGCCGAAGTGGGTCAGGCAGAGCGAGTGCGGGTTCCATGAGGCGACGGTGTGGATCGAGTCGAGCCAGGCTTCCACGTCGATGTCGGGCGGCGGCGTCGGCGCCACCGTGTGCTCGTAGGGCGGGATGCGAACGCCGGCCACGTCGCCCACGTAGGCGTCGCCGGTCTCCTCGCGGAGGTAGCAGACGTGGTGCGACGCGTGGCCGGGCGTGTACGCGACGCGGAAGCCCTCGACGGTCTCGCCGCCGCTGAGCGAGTGGATGCGCTCCTCGGGGACGGGCGCGACCTCGCCCCACAGCTCCCACATGTCGTCACCGTAGAGGCGGCCGGCGCTCTCGAGCAGCTTCGACGGGTCGACCAGGTGCGGCGCGCCGACCTCGTGCACGTAGACCTGGAGCTCGGGGAAGCGCCGGCAGAGCACACCGGCGGCGCCGGCGTGGTCGAGGTGGATGTGCGTCAGCAGCAGGGCGCGCGGCTTGGCCGGCCCGAGCTGGTCCAGCAGCGTCTCCACGCAGGAGCCCGGGCCCGGATCGATGATGAGGCCGTTCACCTCATACGCGCAGATCACCCGGTCTCGTCCCAGGTGCATGACGTCAATGGCACGGGACAAAGCGACCCGACCATACAATTCTCGGAGTGAGCGAGCATCGGCTCCCCGAGCGCGACCACCCCTGGGTGATGCGCACCTACGCCGGCCATTCGACGGCGCGGGAGTCCAACGCGCTCTATCGCAGGAACCTCGCGAAGGGCCAGACGGGGCTCTCGATCGCGTTCGATCTGCCCACGCAGACGGGCTACGACCCCGATCACGAGCTGTCGCGCGGCGAGGTCGGCAAGGTCGGCGTATCGATCGCCCACAAGGGCGACATGCACGCCCTGCTCGACGGCATCCCGCTCGACGAGATGAACACGTCGATGACGATCAACGCGACCGCGGCTTGGCTGCTGGCCCTCTACATGACGGTCGCCGAGGAGAACGGCGTCTCCCGGAGCGCCCTCCAGGGCACGACCCAGAACGACATCATCAAGGAGTTCCTCTCGCGCGGCACCTACGCGTTCCCGCCCGAGCCCTCGATGCGCCTGATCGCGGACATGATCGCGTTCACGGTCGACGAGGTGCCGAAGTGGAACCCGATCAACATCTGCTCGTACCACCTCCAGGAGGCCGGGGCCACGCCGGTGCAGGAGATCGCCTACGCGCTCTCGACCGCCGAGGCCGTGCTCGACCGCGTGCGCGAGCGGGTTCCGGCCGAGTCGTTCCCGCGCGTGTTCGGCCGCATGTCGTTCTTCGTCAACGCCGGGCATCCGCTTCGTCGAGGAGCACGCGAAGCTGCGCGCGATGGGCCAGCTCTGGGAGGAGATCGGGCGCACGCGCTACGGCGTGGACGACGACCGGTTCCTTCGGTTCCGCTACGGCGTGCAGGTGAACTCGCTGGGGCTGACCGAGTCGCAGCCGGAGAACAACATCATCCGGATCGTGCTCGAGGCGCTGGCCGTGACGATGGGCCGCGACGCCCGCGCCCGGGCCCTGCAGCTGCCGGCGTGGAACGAGGCGCTGGGGTTGCCGCGGCCGTGGGACCAGCAGTGGTCGCTGCGGATCCAGCAGATCCTGGCCTACGAGACCGACCTGCTCGATTACCCCGACATCTTCGAGGGCTCGAAGGTCATGGACGGCCTGGTGTCCGAGCTGGTCGCGGGCGCCCGCGAGGAGATGGCGCTGGTGGCCGAGCGCGGCGGGGCTGTGGCGGCCGTGCCGTACATGAAGACGCAGATGGTCGAGTCGCACCGCGAGCGCATGCGCCGGATCGAGACGGGCGAGCTGGCAGTGGTCGGGAAGAACGTGTACACGGAGGCCGAGCCCTCGCCGCTGCAGGAGGGCGAGGACGGCGGGATCCTGCGGGTTGATCCGGCGGTGGAGGCCGGGGCGATCGCGGCGCTCGACGAGTGGCGCTCCAGTCGCGACCAGTCAGCCGTCGACGCTGCCCTGGTTGCGCTCCGTTCCGCGGCCTCCTCGGACGACAACATCATGCCGCCGACGCTGGCTGCGGCGCAGGCGGGGGCAACCACGGGTGAGTGGGCTGAGGCTCTTCGGTCGGTGTTTGGCGAGTACCGGGCGCCCACGGGCGTGGGAGACGCCGCCGCGGCGCCGTCGGACGATTCCCTCGCCGCGCTGCGCGACCGCGTCGAGCGGGTGTCCGAGGCGCTCGGGCGACGGGTCAAGATCCTGGTCGGCAAGCCTGGCCTCGACGGTCACTCCAACGGCGCCGAGCAGATCGCCGTGCGGGCGCGCGACGCCGGCATGGACGTGGTCTACGAGGGCATCCGGCTGACGCCGGCGCGGATCGCCCGGGCTGCCGTGGACGAGGGCGTGCACGTGGTCGGGCTGTCGATCCTGTCGGGTTCGCACGCGCAGCTGATCCCGGAGGTGTTGCGCGAGCTCGAGGAAGCCGGGCGCCGACGTGCCGGTCGTGGTCGGCGGGATCATCCCCCCGGCCGACGAGGCCGCGCTGCTCGACGCGGGCGTGTCGCGGGTCTACACGCCCAAGGACTTCGAGGTCAGCCGCATCATGGGAGACATCGTGGAACTCGTGGCCGAGCGCCACGGCGTGACGGCCGCGGTCACGTAGCGCAACCTTGGGCGCGCGGCCGTGTTCACGCGGCCGATGAAGCTCGCCCTGGTCGTCCCCCTCGCCCTCGCCCTTGCCGCACTGACCGGCTGTCACCCGGTGGGAGAGCCGGGCAAGACCAGTCGTATCGAGTTCGTCGGTTCGTCGGTGGTGGACGGCTACAAGTTCGACCAGTTCCGCAACCTCGACTACCCGTGCAGCATCGCGGGCTACCAGACCTTCGTGATCGGCACCAAGGTCGGCTCGTCGGACACCGTGACGCGGCCGCTGTGGGTGCGCATGCGCGGCGGCGGCGTGGGGTTCTTCGACTCGGCCGGCAACCCGCAGCCTTCGGCGGGCAACAAGTCGGAGGAGTCGGCGGCCACGTCGATCGGCTTCGTCAGGGATACCGGGCTGATGCAGCTGGTGCGCGCGGACGCCGCGGCGTTCCGGCTGGTGTCCGTCTCGATGTGCAATCACGACATCTACTCGGGCGGCGACCAGCCCGACCCGAACAACCCGAACACGCTGCCCGACGGCACCGGCCGGACGGTCAACGGCCTGTTCGCGACCAAGGCGGCGATCCAGTTCGCGCGGGCGAAGTACCCGACCGGCAAGTTCTTCCTGCACGGGACGAGCGCCGGCTCGGCGGGGGCGCTGTCGGTGGCCTTCGGCCTGGAGAAGCAGGGCATCCCGCCCGCGGGCGCCGTGGTGGACTCGGGCGTGGTGAACCTCGAGTGGGAGCGGGCGCGTTTCGACCAGGGCACGTGCCCCGGCCAGGCACGGGGGCCCGGCGTGCTGGCCGCGATCCAGGCGCGCACGCAGTTCCAGCTCGCCGACATCAAGAACGAGCCGGACAAGCTCGTCAGCCGCGGTGAGCTGACGGTGCCGCTGCTGCACACGTGGAGCCGGGCCGACCCGAACGTCTGCGGCGCGACGTCGATGTCGTGCCCGCTGCGAGACGGGAGCTCGGTGACCCTCGGGGCCGCGGACTGCGCGCACGAGCCGCTGCGCGCGGCCATCGCCGGCCTGGGGGGCGGCTCGAAATCGCGCAACCTGCGCGTGTGCGTGAGCCCGGCGACCGCGCCGGGAAGCTGCGCGACGCACGTGGTGACCAACAAGAACGGCACGAACACCGACGCCGCCGAGCCGGCCGACTACAACGGGGCGATCCTGGACTGGGTGCACACACGCCTGGGCGACCCGTAGCCCCACCCGGGGCGCAGCGGCGCCGCGAGGCGCTTAACGGCAGCGATGAAGGGAGCGCCGCAGCCGTCCGGGAGGGGGGTCCCGGAAGAAGCGTCCCGTATAGGGACGGATCTTCCGGAACCCCCTCGGGATACGGCTATCGGGGAGCTCGCGAGGCGCCAGCACGGGGTGATCACCCTTGGTCAGCTGCAGTTGGCTGGCCTCACCGCAAGCGGTGTGAGGAACCGCGTGCGGGCCGGCCGCCTCTACCCCATCCACCGCGGCGTCTACGCGGTCGGCCACGATCGCCTCACCGGGCACGGGCGCACCATGGCTGCCGTGCTCGCCTACGGGCCCAGGGCGGTCGCCAGCCACCGGACGGCCGGCGGGCTCCAGGGCCTCCGCGAAGACAACAGCCCGAAGACGGACATCTCCTTGCCGCTGCAGTCAGCCCGATCGCGCGCCGGCATCCACGCCCACGCCTCCCCCACGCTCCGCCCCCACGACGTCACGAAACGCCACGGCATCCCGTGCACCACCGTCGCGCGCACGCTGCTGGATCTGGCCGATGTCGTTCCACGCCGCCAGCTCGAGCGCGCCCTCGAGCAGGCCGAGATGATGCGCGTCTTCGACCTCGACGACCTCCACGACGTGCTCGCCCATGCCAACGGCCGCCGTGGCGCCGGCGTCCTGCGCGATCTGCTCGGGGAGCTCGACGACGAGCCGGGCCTCACCGCCAACGCCCTCGAGGACCGCTACCTCGAGCTGTGCCGCAACGCCGGCCTACCGCGGCCAGCCGTGAACCAATGGCTCGAAGTCGACGACGGTCCACCCATCAAAGCTGATTTCGTCTGGACTACCCAACGACTCATCGTCGAGACCGACGGCTGGGGCTCCCACGGCACCCGCCACGGGTTCGAGAGCGATCGGCGGCGCGACCAGCGCGCTCGCCTGGCGGGCTGGGAGACGGTGCGCTTCACTCGTCGTCAGGTGCTCCGGGACCCGGACTGGGTCATCGCGACCACCGCCGCTCTGCTCGCCCGCTAGCGTGCCGCGCCGATGGCCGTCGCCGATCCCGCCGAGCTCGGACGTCGCCTGCGCGCAGGCGACCGCGCCGCCGCGCCGGCCGCGCTCAACCTGATCGAGGACCGCTCGCCCGCGGGGCGGCAGGCCGCCGCGGCGCTGCTCGCCGAGGTCTCCCCCACCGCCCTCGGCGGCGAGGCGCCGGCCCACCTCGTCGGGATCACGGGACCGCCGGGCGCCGGCAAGTCGACCCTGCTCTCCGCGCTCGTTGCCGAGTGGCGCGCCGCCGGCCGAACGGTCGCGGTGCTGGCGGTAGATCCGTCCTCGAAGCGGTCCGGCGGCTCCCTGCTCGGCGACCGCGCCCGGATCGAGCACGACCCCAAGGACGACGGCATCCTGATCCGGTCGACCGCGGCCGGCGGGCGACTCGGCGGGCTCGCCGCCGCAACGCGCGAGGCCGCCGACGCGCTGGCGCCCGTGTTCGACGTGGTGGTGGTCGAGACCGTCGGCGTGGGTCAATCGGAGACCGACGTCGAGGAGGTCTGCGACACGGTGGCGGTGGTGGTGCAGCCGGCCTCGGGAGACGTGCTGCAGTTCCTGAAGGCCGGGATCATGGAGGTGCCAGACGTGCTCGTGGTGACCAAAGCCGACCTGGGCGACGCCGCCAAGCGCGCGCGAGCCGATCTGCACCAGGCGCTGGCGGCGCTGGGGTCGAGCGACGTGCCGGTCGTGGCGGTGTCGTCGGTGCCGCCGCCGACGAGCATCGACGAGCTGGCCAGCGAGCTGGAGGCGCACCGCGGCCGGGTGGATCTGGCGCAGCGCCGCCTGCGCGCGCGGCGCCTCTCGGCGCTGAGGGAGTTCGCCGCGGAGCACGGCGAGAGCGCGCTGCGAGGGCTGGGCGGCCGCCGCGAGGCGCAGCGCCTGCTGGAGAGCCGAAGCCCCGGGGAGTCGGTCGCCGAGCTGGTGGCGGCGCTCGAGGAGGCACGAAAGTGAGCCGGCGTCGCGAGCGTGGAAGCGGCCGGAGGCCGGCGCAGAGCGGGACGGGCAGCAGCGGCGACCCGCCGAAGGGCGGGGCGGCGCGGGGCGGCGGGGCGCGCGCAGAGCGGCCGCGGCTGGGCGCCTGGTCCCCCCGCTCCGAACCGCCGGCCTCCGCGCCTGTCCTTCGTCGCTCAGGTCGGCGTCCTCGTTGCCGTCTTCGCGGTCGTGTCGCTCATCGCGGACCTCGCCGGGGCCGCCAATCTCGGCGTCGCCCTCGGCATCGGCGTGATCGCCTTCGCGATCGCCCTGGTGGCCGTGATCGTCAAGAACTGACGTCAGAGCCCGATGATCAGCCCGCCCCAGAGCTGGGCGTAGGCGAACACGCCGATCAGGCTCAGCCCGAGCAGCGCGATCATCAGGTTGCGCGTGGCGGTGCGGCCGTTGCGGTCGGCGTCGTAGGCGAAGTACCCGGTGAGCAGCGCGCCCATCACCGGCGAGAACACGGTGGCGATCACGCCGACACCGATGCGCACCGCGTCGTCGCCGAGGCGAATCGGACCGGGCAGGGTCGGCCGGCGCGCCCGCTTGGCTGCCAGCTCCGCTCGGGCGGCCTCGAGGTCGGTGCCGCAGACCGCACACCCCGCCGCGAACGGGCTGACCGGCTCCCCACAATTGGGGCATTTGCTGATTGCTCGCGGCACGCTCACCATCATGCATCGGGTCGGCGGGCCGGGCCAGTGGATCTACGGCGCCGAGCCCGACAAGCAGGGCGACTGCTCGCTCGTCCCGGTAGCGGTCGGCTCCCTGTAGCACCACCCCGCCGGGCGTGGGAATGCCCCGCGACGCGGTTCGAGCCCGCCTTCGAACAGGTGCCGGATCCGGCCGACGGACTCGGGAGCTCCCGCCCCCCGCGGGCGCACGTACAGCCACTGGTCCGCCTGCGGCAGCCCGACCACGATCAGCGATCCGTCGATCGACCACGTCACGCCCGCGAACTCGCCGCGCGCCGAGAACAGCGACCGGGGAGGTGTCGCACGGTCCAGTCGGACGACGAGCAGGCTGCTCGCCGACCCGCGCGTGGCGATCACGGCAAGCCGTCGACCTCCGCGCGGAACCGCGGACCCGACCGCCTTCGAGCCGGCCGGCAGCTCCACGGTCCGCAGCAGCCGGCCGCGCGGTCCGTGGATGCGCACGGTTCGCGAGCCGACGGTCACCAGCCGGCGGCCGCCGTCCGCCCACCAGATCTCGCGCGGCGCCGGCTCCGGCGGCGTGCGGCCGAGCTCGTCGCCCGTCTCCACCTGGACGATCCGCACGCGGCCGTCGGCCGCGAATGCCAGCACCTGCGCGGCGGGTGCGGCGAGCGGCTTCCAGGCCGGCGGGGTCGAGGCAGTGCCACGCGCGAGCAGCCAGTCGTCGGCGTTGTCGCCGGTGGCCACGCGCAGGTCCGCCCCGCTGCGGTATGCGATCCGGTAGCCGTCGGGCGACCAGCGCGGCACGGTCACGCGGCCGGGCGCGGGCCGAGTCCAGCGCTCGTGCCCGAACGGGTCGACCGCGACCAGCTCGCGCCCGCGTGCCGCCGCTACGAAGCGACCGCCGGGCGACCAGGTCGCGTCGCTGAAGCCGCCGAGCCGGCGTCGCCCGTCGTGGTCGTGGACGAGCCACGCGCCGCTGTCGGCAACCACTAGCAACCGGCCCGGGGCGGGCAAGGAGGAGAGCGACGAGCGGGTGGCCTCCGGCGCCGGGTTGACGACGTCGTCGATCCAGTCGCCCATCTTGGCTCCGGCCGGGGTGAGCGCGAGGGCGCCCGCGACGACCGCGGCAGCGACGGCCGCCGCGAGGCGCGCGACGCGATGCCGCGACCGGACCGGCGCTCGGGCAGCGTGAGCGGCGCGCACGACGTGCCAGGCGCGCCGCTCGGCCGCATCCGCGCGCGGGGGCCGCGCGCCATGGAGCTCGCGCCGTAGACGGCGTTCGAAGGCAGAGCGGCGGGTCATTGCCGCTCCTCCCCGGAAGCGGCGCCCGGCCACTCCGCGTCCGGCGGCTCCAGCTCCGCCGCCAGCCGGTCGAGCGCCCGGCGCAGCCTCGAGTTCACCGTTCCGCGCGGCAGCTCCAGCAGCTGCGCGATCTCGCCTGGGGTGTACTCGAGCAGGTGGCGCAGCACGACGGCGGCGCGCTGGTCGGGGTCGAGCGTGGCGAGGGCGGCGACCACCTCGTCGGACCACCCGACCGGCCGCGGCGGTGGTGCCTCGCCCTCGACCGGCTCCCCCACCTCCCGGCGCAGCGCTCGCGCGCGCGACCAGTCGATCGCCCGGTTCACGACGATGCGGTGCAGCCAGGGCCCGAACGGGCGCCGGCGGTCGAAGCGATCGAGCGCCCGGATCGCGGCGAGGAAGGCCTCTTGGGCGATGTCCTCCGCGGCCGCCGCGTCGTGCACGATCAGGAACGCGGCCCGATGGGCCGGCGCCCAGTGCGCCCGGAACAGCGCCTCCATCCCGTCGTGTGAGCCCGACTGCGCCGCGCGGACCCAGGCGCGCTCGCGCCGGCGTGACGGCCGGTCACGATCGGGCGCCCCCAGCCGTGCGGAGGCGAGATCGATGGCTGATGCGCGCGCCAGAGCAGAGATCATCCCCTGTACGCGCGGGGGTGGCCGACAGGTCCCGCGCGGGGTGGGATACGTGCGCGCGCGGGGCCGCAGCGGAGTGCCTATCCTCGAGTACCGGATGGAGGAACATCGCTGGACGCCGCCGGGTCAGGGCGAGCGCTACGACCCGCTCCCCGCCTTCCTGTCGCTGCCGGCGCGGGGCTTTCGCAAGCTGTCGCCGCGCGGCCGCCGCGTCGTGGTTGCCCTCGTGGTCGCGGGCGTGGCGGCGATCGCCGTCGCCTGGCCCTACGTTCAGCGTGACCGCCGCGCCGGCGAGCGCGAGCGCGCCGCCATTGCCGCCGAGCACCGGGCCGCCAGCCTGCGCGCTCTGGTCGAGGACCAGCGCCCCCGACACGCCGTGCTCGCGCCTCCCATCCGCCGGCGCATCGACGCGATAGGAGGCCTCCAAGCGCCAGCGGCAGCGACCCTCGTGGCAACCGAGCTCGAGGCGGGGATCGCCAAGGACGTCCGTGCCCGGATCGCCGCCGGCAAGCTCGACGGCCCGCTGCTGGAGACGAGCTGCAACCCAGTCACCCGCCGCAGCCGCCTGGGCGCCAACTACAACTGCTTCGCGCTCACCGGCCGCACCGAATCCGGCGACCGCATCCTCGAGTCGGGCTACCGCTTCAGCGCCCGCGCCCAGCTGCCGGCCGGCGCGCTCGCCTGGTGCAAGGAGAACCCGCGCCCACTGCACCCCACGAGCTTCGTGCTGTCGGTGCCGATCTCCCCCGAGTGCCGCTAGCCGAGCAGCGCCTCCGCCTCGGCGAGGTCCTCGGGCGTGTTGACGCTGCGCACCAGCGCCGCCGGCAGTGCCACCCGCGCCGGGTCGAGCGCCTCGACCGTCCCCGTCAACGGCGCGTCGGGCGCAGCCGCGCGCAGAACGTCCAGCGCGGCCGGCGCGTACAGGCCGAACGTCGGCTGGAGGACCCCGTCGGCGGTCGCCACCACCGCCGGCGTCGCCCCCGCCGCCTGCAGCAGCGTGCGGCAGGCGTCCACGGTCACGAACGGCATGTCCGCCGCGCAGACCAGCACCGGCCCGCCGGCGGTCACGAGCGCGTGCACGATCCCCGTGAGCGGGTGCCGCGGCTCGTCTGGCTCGTCCCAGCGCTCGGTGCCGGGCAGGTCGGGCAGCTGGGTGTCGCGCTTGCACACCACCGCCACGCGGTCGCAGACCGCGCCCAGCGCGAGCGCCGGATACGAGGCCAGCGGCTGGCCGCCGAGCAGCGCAGCCGCCTTCGAGCCGGCCCCAAGCCGGCTCCCGGAGCCGCCCGCCAGTAGCGCACCGATCACCCGCGGGCAGGCTAGCGAGCCGGTAGGCTCGCGCCCCGATGGGCCTGGGGGCATTCATCGGGGTCGGCAAGTCGCTCGAGACGGCCCTCCAGCGGGTCGAGCAGGCGGAGCGGCTGGGCTACGAGTCGGCCTACGTCACGCACATCGCCGCCCGCGACTCGGTGACCACGCTGATGGCGTACGCCGCCCGCAGCGAGCGCCTGCTGCTCGGTACCGGCGTGACGCCGATCTACAGTCGCACCCCGGTCGCGACCGCGCAGTCGTTCGGGACGCTCGACGAGTACTCCGGCGGTCGCGCGATCATCGGCCTGGGCGTGTCGCACCGGCCGGCGGTCGAGGCCTGGTACGGGCAGGAGATCGGCCAGCCGCTACGTGAGATGCGCGAGTACGTCGGCATCGTGCGGGCGATCCTGCGCGGCGAGGACCCGCCCCAGGGCGAGACCTTCCGCTGCGTCGTTCCACTTCATGGGCTTCGAGCCGCGCCCCGACATCCCGATCTACCTCGCCGGCCTCGCACCGGGCATGCTGCGCCTCGCCGGCGAGATCGCGGACGGCGTGGTCCTCTGGCTCTGCAACCCGGAGTACATCCGCAGCACCGTCGTGCCGAGCATCGCCGAGGGCCGCGCGAAGGCCGGCAAGTCCCCGGAGGGATTCGACATCGTCGCGGCCGTCCCGGCCGCCGTGACCAGCGAGCCCGAGCAGGCGAAGGCGCAGCTGCGCTCCGAGCTGATCCCGTACTTCTCGCTGCCCTTCTACCGCAAGATGATCGAGCTCTCGGGCTTCGGCGACGATCTCGCCGGCTTCGACAGCGACGGCGTCGACGCGATCTCAGACGAGTTCCTCGCGCGCCTCGCCGCGATCGGCACCGCGGAGGAGGCCGAGACGGTCGTGCGCAGCTACGCCGACAGCGGCGCGACCTCGCCCTGCATCGGCGGCATCTCGAAGACCGACTTCGACACGACGCTCGAAGCGCTGGCCGGCTGCCTGGGGTAGCCCACGGCTAGGCTGCCCACAGCGACGGTCCCGGCCCGAGACGGCGCCGGGCGCCCGATGGGCGCGCGGACCGCTCTGGGGCTACCCCAGGGACGCCTGACTCAGCAACGCAATACGTCGCATGCGCGCCCGCTGCCCCCGCGCAGCTCATGCGCACGCACGACGAGAGCAGTCGGGCCGGGCCGTCGCCGCTGCTGAGCTCCGTGCACTCGCCGCGCGCCCAGACCCAGGTGGCCGGCGCCCTCGCCGCGGCGTTCCTGGCGGGCGAGTGGACCGAGGACGAGCTGGTGCGCCGCGCACGGGAGGCGGTCGCGCCGCCGCCGCGCTGGCTGCGCCCGGTCGCGGCCGCGGTCATGGCCGCCTATCCCCGCCCACCCGTGGATCGCCCGCGCGAGCTGGCCGCCTACGTCCGGCTGACGATCGCGGGACTCCGCGGTCCGTGGATGCCCCGACCGCCGCGCGTGCGGCGCTTCTTCGTCTCGCAGGAGCGGATGGGTCGCCGGCGCTGGCCGGTCGCGGAGCTCGAGACCACCGCCGATCTGGCCGCCCTGCTCGAGCTCGACGCGGGCCGGCTCGACTGGCTCGCCGACGCGCGCGGGCTGGAGCGCTCGGTCGAGTCGGAGCAGCTGCGCAACTACCGCTACGCCTGGGTGCCGCGCAGGGGAGCGCCGCCGCGACTGCTCGAACAGCCCAAGTCGATGCTCAAGGCCGCGCAGCGGCGCGTGCTGCGCGAGGTGCTCGACCACATCCCGGCCCACGACGCGGCGCACGGGTTCGTCGCGGGTCGCTCGGCCCGCAGCCACGCCGCGGCCCACGCGCGGGCCGCGGTGGTGGTGCGCCTCGACCTCGAGGACTTCTTCGCGTCGGTGACCGCGAGCCGCGTGTTCGGCATCTTCCGCACCGCCGGCTATGCCGAGGGCGTGGCCTACGCCCTCACCGCGCTCTGCACGAACGTGGTGCCGCGCGGGGAGTGGGCGGCCCTGCCGCGCCCGAGCGACGACCTGATCGCCGCCCACTGGCGCCTCGGCCGCCGGCTCGCGACGCCGCACCTGCCGCAGGGCGCGCCCACCTCCCCCGCGCTCGCCAGCCTGGCCTCGTACACGCTCGACCGCCGGCTGGCCGGCCTGGCGGCGGCCTTCGACGCCCGCTACACCCGCTACGCGGACGACCTCGCCTTCTCCGGAGGCACAAGCCTGGCCACCCCACGCCTTGTCGCGCTGGCAGCCGAGATCGCCCGCGACGAGGGCTTCCTGCTCAACTCCGCCAAGACCCGGGTGATGCCGCGGTCGGCCCGCCAGCAGCTGTGCGGAGTGGTCGTCAACGAGCATCCGAACGTGACCCGCCACGAGTACGACCTGCTCAAGGCGACCCTGCACGACGCGGCTCGCAACGGGGTCGACGCGGCCAACCGCGCCGAGCACCCCGACTTCCGCGCCCACCTGCTCGGGCGCATCGCCTGGGTCGGGCAGTTGAACCCGCCGCGAGGACGGCGGTTGCGCGAGCGCTTCGCGGCGATCTCGTGGCCCGCTCGCTGATCCAGGTACGCACGCGTTTACGTTTCAGGCAGAGCGGGGAGAGTCAGCTCGGATGAGGAGGGTGGCCCTGGCGGTAGTTGTGCTCGCGACCGGCGTGCTGTGCGCGCCGAGTGCCAGCGCGGCCGACATCTACGCCTACGCCAACGGCTGCTACGCCCTCAAGGACGCGAACGCCAACCGCTACGTCGTCCGCGACTCGACCGGCTACTCGACGACGGCGGCGACGGTCGGTGCCGCCACCCCGTTCCGCATGCAGGCCACCGCCCTCGGGCGCTACCTGCTGTACGGGCCGGACGCGAAGATGCCCGCGACCTCCCTGCTCAACTCGGTCGGCCCCACCGGCACCCCCGGACCGCCGGCCGATTGGCGGGTGCAGGACGTGGGCGGCAAGCTCAAGCTGGTCAGCGTCTCGACCGGCAAGGAGCTCGGAGTCAACGGGCTCGGCCGGCTCGTCCAGGTGGCGCCTACGACGGCGCGCTGGGGCTTCGCGGCCGCCCAGGGCTGCGCGAAGTTCCCCGAGGTCGAGGTCAACGTGACCGGCACCCCGCTCAAGGGCTCGAGCCCGACGGCGAAGGTGCGCGGCTTCATCGACGACCACATCCACCTCGGTGCGTTCGAGTTCCTCGGCGGGCGCTTCCACTGCGGCCGGCCCTGGAGCCCGTACGGCGTGACCGACGCGCTCAAGGACTGCCCGGACCACTTCCCCAACGGCGCCGGGGCGGTCGTGGAGAACTTCATCTCGAACGGCTCCCCGGTCGGGACGCACGACCCGGATGGCTGGCCGTCGCTTCGCCGGCTGGCCGCGTGACGAGTCGCAGACCCACGAGGGCACCTACTGGAAGTGGATCGAGCGCTCCTGGCGAGCGGGGCTGCGCCTGATGGTCGAGGACCTCGTGGAGAACCGCGCCCTCTGCGACCTCTACCCGTACAAGAAGAACGACTGCAACGAGATGGTCAGCGCGTACAAGCAGCTCGACGACATGCACGCGCTGCAGGACTACATCGACGCCCAGTTCGGCGGTCCCGGCAAGGGCTTCTTCCGGATCGTCGGCAGCTCGGCCGAGGCGCGCAAGGTCATCAACGCCGGCAAGCTCGCCGTGGTGATCGGAGTCGAGGAGTCGGGAGTCCTCAACTGCGAGCAGTTCAACGGGACGCCGAAGTGTGACGCCGCCCAGATCGACCGCGAGCTGGACAAGCTGTACGCGGCCGGCGTCCGGTCGCTGTTCCCGGTCCACAAGTTCGACAACGCCCTCGGCGGTACCAAGTTCGACAGCGGCGCGACCGGCGTGCTCGTCAACACCGGCAACAAGTGGGTCACCGGGCAGTTCTGGGCCGCCGACCACTGCGAGGACCCCGACCACGACAACACACCAAGCCCGATCGGCAACGACCAGGCGGCGCTGGTCTACACGCTGTTCGGGCCGGTCCTCACCCAGCCGCTGTTCCAGGGCCAGCTGCCGGTCTATCCGGCCGACCCGCTCTGCAACCCCAAGGGCCTCACGCCGCTGGGCGAGCACCTGATCCGGGCGATGATGCGCAAGGGCATGATCGTCGAGACCGACCACATGAGCATGAAGGCGCGCCGGCAGGCGCTCTCGATCCTCGAGTCGACCAAGTACCCGGGCGTGATCTCGAGCCACTCCTGGGGCGACCCCGGCAGCCAGAAGCGCCTGCAGAAGCTGGGCGGGCTCGTCGGACCGATCTCGAGCGTGTCGACCTCGTTCTCCGAAGAGTGGCGCACGGCGCGCGCGAACCGCGACACGCGCTTCACGTTCGGCACCCCGTTCGGCTCCGACATCAACGGCCTGCACTCGCAGCCGGTGCCGCGCGCCGGCGCGGCGGGCAACCCGGTGCGCTACCCGTTCAAGTCCTTCGACGGCGGCAGCCTGATCTACCAGCAGCGCTCGGGCACGCGCGTGTACGACGTCAACACCGACGGCGTCGATCACTACGGCCTCTATCCGGACTGGATCGAGGACCTCCGGCTCGTCGCAGGCCCGCAGATCGTCAGCGACATGGCCAATGGCGCCGAGGCGTACCTGCAGATGTGGGCGCGCGCCGAGCAGGCTGCGGGCTAGCCGGCCGGCGCGGAACGCCGCGAAGGCCATAATGGACACATGGAGGGATCCGCGCAGGAGTCCGTGGGCACGCAGTCGAGCTGGCTGCGCTGCTATCGCTGCTGGTCGCAGAACCTCGAGGTGCAGCTTCACTACGAGGGCATCTTGAAGGTCGACGCCGACACCGGCGAGGCCGTAGAGCCGGTCGAGGAGGTCCAGGAGGCGGTCGTCCAGTGCCTCGACTGCCTGCACGACCAGCCGCACCTCGCGCTCACGTTCTACGAGGAGAACGGCCGCCGCGTCTCGCGCGTGGAGCCGGTCGAGGACCGCTGGGAGCGGATGGTCACGGGCACGCCGTGGGTCGCCTCGTGCACGGTCACGGTGGACGCCGACCAGGTCGAGTCGTGCTCGGGGCCCGAGGCGGCGGAGTCGCTCGCGTTCGCGGCGTTCGGCGACCACGGCACCCGCGAGTTCTTCACCCACGTGCGCTTCCACAAGCACGAGGACGAGCGCATCGTGATCCACATGCTTGTCGAGCTCTACGCGCGCTCGGCGGACGAGGCGACCGAGGTGATGGAGACCGCCGCGCGCGGAGTGCTGACGATCACGTCGCTGGCCGAGGAGTCGCGGCCGCCCGCTTCGAGCGCCGGCGAGGCCTCGCACTAGGGCGCCGACGCGGGTGTGTCTCGGTCGCGGACGAACGTTGACGTCGCGCGCGAGATGATCGAGTGCGTCAATCGGGCCGACGACGACGCCCTCGCCGCCCTGATGTCGCTCGACGTCGAGTGCTTTCCCGACCGCAACGGGCCGGACCCGCCCTTCCGTGGGCGCGAGGCGTTCCTCCGCTACGCCCGCGGCTGGACCGAGGCTTTCGAGCACTACGCGGTCGAGTCGTGCGAGTACCTCGACTTCGGCGAGTACGTGATCGTGATCGGCCGAACCGTGGCGCGCGGCCGCGGGAGCGGCGTGGAGACCTCCAGCGAGGGCGATACGTGGCTGTTCCGCTTTCGCGATGGAGAGGCGATCGAGTACCACGAGTGCGACAGCACGCAGGAGGCCCTTGACGCCGTGGGCGCCGGCTCCTCCTAGGCGACGCGCACGACCCCGCTCTGCGCCAGCGCGGCGACCTCCGCTTCGCTGCGCCCCAGCTCGCGCAGCACCTCGGCGGTGTGCTCGCCCAGCAGCGGCGGTGGCGTCGGCGCCTCGGCGGTCGGCCCCCAGATCGGCGACGCGACCAGGTCGAGTGGACCGGCGGTGGGATGCTCGACGCTCAGCGTCGCGGGCCGCCCGGCGGCGGCCGCCGCGGCCAGCGCCTCCGGGACCGTCCGCACCTTGCCGACCGGCACGCCGGCGGCGTCCAGCGCCTCGATCCACTCCTCGGCCGGCCGCTCGCGCAGCCGCTGCGCCAGCAGCGGGATCAGCTCGGCCCGGTGCTCCACGCGCTCGGCGTTGGTGGGGAAGCGCGTCGGCCAGCTCGTCCAGGCCGAGGACGCCGCAGAGCGCCCTGAACAGCCCGTCGTTGGCGGCCGCTATCGCGATCTGGCCCGAGGCGGTCTCGAACGTCTCGTAGGGGACGATGTTCGGGTGCGCGTTGCCGTAGCGCGCCGGCTCGGCGCCGGTGACCAGCGCGTTCTGTGCGACGTTCACCATCCCGGCCAGCCCGCTGTCAAGCAGCGGCACCTCGATCCGCGCGCCCTCTCCCCCGTGCAGCCCGGCCAGGATCGCCGCGGCGGCGTGCAGGCCGGCCAGCACGTCCACGAGCGCCACGCCGACCTTGTAGGGCGGCCCGTCCGCCGGACCGGTGATCGACATCAGTCCGCTCTCCGCCTGGGCCACGAAGTCGTAGCCGGGCCGCCCCGGCGGCTCGCGCTCGGAGCCGAACCCCGTGATCGAGCAGTAGACGACGCGCGGGTTGCGCTCGCGAACCGTCCTCGTAGCCGACGCCCAGGCGATCGGCGCCACCGACCTTGAAGTTCTCGATCACCGCGTCCGCGCCGGCGCACAGCTCGAGCGCGAGCTCGCGGCCCTCGGGCTGCGACAGGTCGATGCGCGCACGAGCGCTTGCCGCGATTGACCGACAGGTAGTAGGCGGCCTCGCCGCCGGCGAACGGCGGGCCCCACGAGCGGGTCTCGTCGCCGCCCTGCGGGCGCTCGACCTTGACGACGTCGGCGCCGAGGTCGGCCAGCACCATCGTGCAGTAGGGACCTGCGAGGACCCGGGACAGGTCGACCACGCGCACGCCGCGAAGCGGCTGCAAGGATGCGTCCGGTGAGCTCATCCCGGACGGGCATCCTGACAGGCGCGGGCCTGGCGGTCGCGGCGCTGGAGCGCGCCGGCGTCGAGGTGGCCTTCGGTCTGCCCGGCGTGCACAACCTGGCGCTCTGGCGCGCGCTGGGCGAATCGCCGATCCGGCTGGTCGGCGTCCGCCATGAGCAGACGGCCGCCTACGCGGCCGACGGCTACGCCCGCGCGACCGGGCGCATCGGCGTGGCGCTGACCACGACCGGCCCGGGCGCGGCCAACACGCTCGGCGCGGTCGGCGAGGCCTGGGCGTCGCGACAGCCGATCCTCGTGATCGCAACCGACATCCCGACCCACCTGCGCCGCCCGGGCGTCTGGCGCGGGGTGCTGCACGAGGCGACCGACCAGGCGGCGATGTTCGAGCCGGTGGTGAAGCAGACCTACCGGGTGAGCGCGGCGGACGAGATCGGCGCGGTCGTCGAGAGCGCGGTGCGCGAGGCGATGACGCCGCCGCGAAGGCCGGTCTACGTCGAGGTGCCGACCGACCTGCTGGGCGCGGGAAGCGGCGGAAGCGACCGCCTCCGGCGAAGCCTCCCCGGCTGCCGCCTTCGCGCCCGACGAGCAGCAGCTCGCCAAGGCCGCCGCCACCCTCGAGCACGCGCGTCGCCCCGCTGATCTGGGCCGGCGGCGGCGCTCTGCAGGCGGACGCCGGCGAGGCCGTGGCGAACCTCGCCGAGCGGCTGGTCGCCCCCGTGATGGTCACCTACTCCGCGCGCGGCCTGCTGCCGCCCGACCACCCCTGCCTCGTCGAGGCCACCCCGCACGTGGCCCAGGTGGGCGCCCTCTGGGACGAGGCCGACGCGGTGATCGCGATCGGGACGGACTTCGACGGCATGATGACCCAGGGCTGGAAGCAGGCGCAGCCGCCGCACCTGATCGCGATCAACGTCGACCCCGCCGACGCCTCCAAGAACTACCTCCCCGACGTCCTGGTCGAGGCCGACGCCGCCGCGGCCACCGCCGCTCTGGCCGAGCGGCTACCCGAACGCGGCGGCCTCGACGCGCTCGCGCAGCGGCTCAAGGAGCTGAACAGGGCCGTCCGCGCCGACCTGGCGGAGACCGACCCCGAGGCGATCGGCTTCCTCGAGGCGATCGAGCGCGCGCTCCCCGAGGACGGCGTGATCGTCTGCGACATGTGCATCCCCGGCTACTGGCTGGGCGGCTTCCACCGCACCCCGGCGCCGCGCAAGCTGGCCTACCCGCTCGGCTGGGGCACGCTCGGCTGCGGCTTCCCGCAGGGCCTCGGCGCCGCACTCGCGGGCGCCGGGCCCGTGGTCAGCGTGTCCGGCGACGGCGGCTTCCTGTACGCCTGCGGCGAGCTGGCCACGCTCGCGCAGGAGCGCATCCCGCTGACCGCCGTGATCGTGGACGACGGCGGCTACGGGATGCTGCGCTTCGACCAGGACCTCAAGGGCGACCCGCACGAGGGCGTCGACCTGCAGACGCCCGACTTCGTCGCCATGGCCCGCTCGTTCGGCGTCCGCGCCGA
This sequence comes from uncultured Thermoleophilaceae bacterium, assembly GCA_963765135.1. Taxonomy (GTDB): domain Bacteria; phylum Actinomycetota; class Thermoleophilia; order Solirubrobacterales; family Thermoleophilaceae; genus JACVRW01. The sequence goes on along the minus strand of CAVXUX010000002.1, from coordinate 734,145 downwards.
CGAGGTGGACGGGCTCGGCGAGCGCTTCGAGGCGATGCTCGGCCACCACCTGCGCCTCAACGAGCCGACGGTGCTCGTGGCGAACGCGGCGCTGCGCCCGCCGCCGAACGTCTCGCCCCGCTGGTATCGCAGGTGATCCACCGCGCCCGCCGCGACGAGCTCCTCGAGCAGGCAGCCGAGGCGTCGCGGACTGGGCTGCGCACCCGCCAGCAGCGGATCGCCACCAGCGCCCGGCCGATCCTGCATTCCGCCGTCGCCGCCTCGCTCGCCTGGCTGGTCGCGACCGAGGTGGTCGGCCACCAGCAGCCCTTCTTCGCGCCGATCTCGGCCGTCGTCACGCTCGGGCTGACCGTCGGCGAGCGTCGCCGCCGCGCCGTCGAGCTGGCCATCGGCGTGTCCGTCGGCATCGCGATCGCCGACGCGCTGGTGGCGGCGATCGGCACCGGCACCTGGCAAATCGGCGTGGTCGTGGCCCTCGCCATGGTCGCCGCGACGCTGGTCGGCGGCGGCCCGCTGCTCGCCTCGCAGGCCGGCGCATCCGCGGTGCTGGTGGCGACGCTCCAGCCACCCGACGGCGGCGTGGACTTCGGCCGCGCGCTCGACGCGCTCGTCGGCGGCGGCTGCGCGCTGCTGGTCAGCTCGCTGCTTCTACCGGTGAACCCGCTGCGACTGCTCCGCGAGAGCGCCGGGCCGGTGCTCGACGCGGTCGTGGAAGCGCTGGAACAGCTGTCAGACGCCCTCACCACCCGCCGCCCCGCCGCCGCCGACGCGGCGCTGCTCGCGCTCGCGCGCGCCGACGGCGTGCACGACGGCCTGGTCGGCACGCTCGAGACCGCCGGCGAGGCGGTCCGGCTGTCCCCGCAGCGGCGCGGAGCGCACAGCGGGCTCGACCGCTACGCCGTGGCGGTCGGCCAGCTGGGGCGGGTGATCGAGGACCTGCGCGCCCTGGCGCGCGGCGCCATGCGAGCGATCAACATCGACGACTCGGTCCCGCCGGAGGCGGTCCAGGCGATCGGCCAGCTCACCGCGAGCGCCCGCGCCCTGAAGGACTACCTCGACGGCGGCGATCCCGACCTCGCCCGCGAGGCCGCCACGCGTGCGGCCGCGCTTGCCAACGGCGTGCTCGAATCCACCGGCAACCTGTCCGCGGTGCACATCGTCGGCCAGATCCGGCTTGCGGCCGTGGACCTGCTGCGCGCCACCGGCCTGCCGCGCGAAGAGGCGCAGCAGGCCGTACGTGGCGCGCGTTGACCTAGTGGTGGTGGTGGTAGTGGTGGCCCTTGATCCGGAGCACCTCGCCGAGGCCGGCCTCCCCGCCGTGGTTCGACACGTAGATGTCGCCCCGGCGGCCGATGGCCACCCCGTACGGGTTCACCAAGCCCTCGCTCAGCACCGTCTCGCGTGAGCCATCCGGCCGGATCTTGATCAGTGCGCCCGTCGGGTCACCCGAGGCCAACCCGTTCGCGGCAATCTCGACCACGTACAGGTTCCCGTGGTGGTCGAACGCGAGATCGGTGACGTTGGTCAGATCGCTGGCGTAGACCTCCGGCTCGGACCCGGGCTCGACGCGGTAGACGTTCGCGGCCCCGATCGGGAACGGGAAGCCGGTCAGCTGGCTGACGTACAGCGCGCCGTCCGGACCCACGACCACGTTGGTGGGCACCGCCTGCATCGGGAAGGGATCCGGGAAGGCCCATGCCCGGAGGCGGCGTGATGAGCCGATCCGGGAAGAACGCCACGGTCGAGATCTCGCCCGACCGGTGCACGCGCAGCAGGCTGTTCCCGCCGGCGTCGACCACGTAGATCCGGCCCCAGTCGGTCGTGACCGAGTTCGGGTTGCTGTCGAACGCGCCGCCGTCGGGGTTCGCCGCAGCCTCGTACGCGCTGATGTCGGCGATCGCCCTCACGTGGCCCCAAGCCGAGACCTTGTACAGCTGGCCGAAATCCGGCCCGAGCTCGCCGAGCTGTGCCCGGGCAGCCGGATTCTGCCCAAGGCCGATGGTCAGGTAGGCCCCGCCCCATCCGCGCAGCGATATGTCCGACGGACCGAGCGCCCCGTCTCCACCCGCAGGGGCGAGTGAGGGCAGACCTTCAAGGACGCGGCGCTGCTCGCCGTGCCGGATCTGAGTCACCGCACCGGTGGCGCCGGCGCAGTTGGTCCCGGTTTCCTCGTTGGTCACACACGGGCCGCTGCCACCGAGGCCGGCCTCGGTGACGTAGACCGTTCCCCACGGGCTCACGTCGAGGTCGCGGGGGTTGTCGAGGCCGCTGGCCACCACCTCCGGCGACTTGTCGCGGTGGGCGCCGGCGGTGGCGGCAGGGACGAGGGCGCAGAGCGCCGCGAGCACTGCGAGAAGACACAGGCGAAGCGACATGAGAAGACCTTTCGCTTCGGGGGCAGGGAGCCTGTGGGCGGCAAGCTACGCCCGCCCCAAACTGGTGTCAACCCAGCTCGATGGGTACCGCGCCGCGCACGTGAACCACGCGCGTCGGCCCCAGGCGGTGCACGGCGCGACCCGGGTGCGGCAGCGTGTGGCCATGCAGCAGCCAGCCCGGCTCGTGCCGCTCGACCCAGTCGCGCAGCGCCGGTGAGCCGCGGTGCGCGCGGTCGTCGGGCTCGTCGTTGACCCCGGCCGGCGGAGAATGGGTGAGCAGCACGTCGGCGGGCGGAAGCAGAGCCATCATCCGCTCCGCCTCCTCCTCGGTCCACTGGTTGCCGCCGTGCGGCCTGTAGCGCGGCGAGCCGCCGAAGCCCGCGAAGCTGAGGCCGCCCACCTCGGCACTCGCCAGGTGCAGGTCGCGAACGTCCACGGCTTCGAGCGAGTCGTCCGCGTCGTGGTTGCCGCGCACACCGAGCTTGGGCAGGTCGACCTCCGCGAGCCCCTCGATCCAGGCCGGCTCGAGGTCGCCCAGCACGAGGATCAGCTCGGGCCCGAGCGCCTCGACCAGCTCGGCGATCGGCCGGTGCGGCGGCTCGTCGGCGAGCACGAGGGCGAGCAGCGGCGATCTAGTCCCAGGCCAGCCGGAAGCCCGCGTCGCCGGTCAGCTCGGCGACGTCCATCTGGGCCTTCTGCAGCTTGCCGGCGTAGTCCCAGTTGAGCGACTGCCAGCGCGTGAACTGGTCCAGCACCCAGATCCCCGACTGGCGGCTGCCGTTGCCCGACTTGCCGTTGCCGCCGAAGGGCAGGTGCGCCTCGGCGCCCGACGTCGAGTTGTTCACGGACACCATCCCCGCGCTGACCGCGGAGCGGAAGCGGAAGGCCGACCGCGGATCGTTCGTGTAGATCGCCGACGACAGCCCGTAGCCGTGCCCGTTGGCCAGCTCGATCGCCTCGTCGAAGTCGCCGAAGGTGGCCACCCCCACGATCGGCCCGAACGTCTCGGTGAGGTAGATCTCGTCGTCGCGCGTCACGCCGTCCACGATCGTCGGGTGGCAGAACAGCCCCGCGTCCGGGTCGCCGACGAACCCGGCGCGCGGGTTGTCGCTCGTGATCCGGCCGGTGGCGCTGGAGCCCGAGATCGAGTGGTGGTCGCGGATCAGCTCGAGCCAGTCGAGGAACCGCTCCCCGAAGCGCTCGTGGATCATCGGCCCGTAGAGCACGTCGGCGAACGGGTCGCCGATCGCGGCCTCCTCGACCAGCCCCGTGAAGCGGCGCATGAACTCGTCGTGGACCGACTCGTGCACGAGCACCGTGCCCAGCGAGGTGCAGCGCTGGCCCGCGGTCCCGAAGCCGCTGAACAGCGACCCCTCGGCGGCCAGGTCGAGGTCGGCGTCGGGCATCACGACCAGCGGGTTCTTGCCGCCCAGCTCCAGGCAGGGCGACTGCACGTGGCGCCCGCACAGCTCGCCGATGCGCGAGCCGACCTCGGACGAGCCGGTGAAGCCGACCTTGTCGACCACGCGCTCCGACAGCGCGCGCTCCAGCCCCTCGAAGGCTGACGGGCCGTCGCACTGGACGAGGTTGAGCACGCCGTCCGGGAGCCCGCCGGCGAGGAACAGCTCGCACAGCGCATGGCCCAGCGCCGGCGCGTACTCGGCCGGCTTCCAGACGACGGCGTTGCCGCACAGCAGAGCCGGGACGAGGTACCAGGACGGCACCGCGACCGGGAAGTTGCCGGCCGTGATGATCGCCGCCACCCCGACCGGGTTGCGGAAGGTGAGCAGCTGCTTGTCGGGCAGCTCGCTCGGCACGGTCTGGCCGTACAGCCGCCGCCCCTCGGAGACGAAGAAGTCGCAGGTGTCGATCACCTCCTGCACCTCGCCGAGCGACTCCGGGTAGGGCTTGCCGATCTCGCGCGTCAGCAGCCGCGACAAAGCCTCCTTGTTGTCCTCCACGAGCCGCCCGATCCGCCCGATCGTCTTGCCGCGCACCGGCGCCGGCGTGGCTGCCCAGGCGCGCTGCGCCTCGCGCGCGGCGCGGCAGGCGTCGACGAACCCGTCGGCGTCCGTCAGCCATGCCTCGCAGACCAGCTCGTCGAGGTTGGCCGGGTTGCGCGACTCCACGCTGCGTGCCGCCCTCGCGCGTTTGCCCGCCGATGATCGAGGCGACGGTCCTCGTCTGCGTGACGCTCATGCGCCTAGCGTAGACGCCTAGACGTCGGCGTCGGCTTGGAGGAAGTTCCAGTTGCCGGCCTCGACGAGCGCCTGCTCGAGCTCGGACTCGCCCGGCACGTAGACGTGCAGGCTGCTCTCCTCGGTCCGGCGCAGGAACCCAAACGAACGGAGGCGCTGGGTCAGCAGGCCCTGCGCGCCGAGGTGGATCAGGCTGATGGCCAGGGCGCCGTCCTTGCGCGCGTCGCGGATCAGCTCGGCGAGCAGTGCGTCGAGGACTTCCTGGGACTCTCCGAACAGGATGTCGACGACGTGGCGAATGTCGTTCCGGACGGTGTAGACCGCGTAGCCGGCGACCCGATCGTCCTTGCCGATCAGCGCGAGGGTCTTGTAGATGCCCCCCTCTCTCCCCATCTCGTACTTCCAGTTGAGGAGCTCGGGGTTGCGCTCGCTCGTGACCGTCCCCTGGCGCCGGTTGGTCTCCCAGACCTCCGAGAAACGGTCGTCGAATGCCGCCGGCCGCTCGACCCGAAGGTCGCGCCGGCGCCGGTGGAGCCGCTCGCGCGAGAACACCGCCAGCAGCGGATCGAGCGCGACGCGCCCGGCGCCCGCCGCAATGCGGCCGCGGCCGTACTGCTCGACGAGGACGCGGCTCCTCAGGACCTTCACGAAGCGCGTGAGCCGGCCGAGGTCGACGTAGCCGACGCGCCTGGTGATCGGCTCCGAGTGCTCGTTGGGATAGCCAAAGGCGCACGCGAGCCCGTGGTCGCCGAGCGCGTTCACCGCGGCCCGCTGGAGCGGCACCGCCGGCCCCAGCCCCCTGTGCCCGTCGTCGACGGCGAACTCCCCGGCGACCGCCGCCGGCACGAGCTCGCCGAAGACGCGCAGCTGCGTCGGGAAGATCGCCGACATGCCGACGAACGAGTCGGACTGCGCGTCACGAGCCAGGAAGAAGTGGGGCGGCCCGAGCGGGCTGTCCTCGAAGTACTTGGAGTACCGCGCCTCCCGGGCCCCCTGCACCGCCGGCGGGAGGTTGCGGTAGCCGAGGGCGAGCACCTCGTCCCTGTGCTCAACCGGGTCCCCGGGCACGATGGAGTACCGCGGGGCCGCCCGTACGTCCGCCATCAGCCGAGCTGCTCCTCCAATCGAACGAGCTGGCCGCGGAGCGCTTCCGGCAGCCGGTCGCCGAACCTGGCCAGGTGCTCGCGCACCTGCGGCAGCTGGGCGGCCCAGGCCTCCGGGTCGAAGCGCACCAGCTCCGCGAGCGCCTCGGGTGAGACGTCCAGGCCCTCGGTCGGCAACGCGTCCGGCGCGGGCAGCCGGCCGATCGGCGTCTCGACAGCCGCCGCGTCGTCGTCGCAGCGGCGGAAGACCCAGGCCAGCACGCGGCTGTTCTCGCCGTAGCCGGGCCAGAGGAACTTGCCGTCCTCGTCCTTGCGGAACCAGTTGACCATGAAGACCTTCGGCAGCTCAGCTCCCTCGCGCTCCCCGATCTTCAGCCAGTGGGCGAAGTAGTCGCCCATGTGGTAGCCGCAGAAGGGCAGCATCGCCATCGGGTCGAAGCGCAGCGCGCCGACCTCGCCGGCCTGGGCGGCGGTCGTCTCCGAGCCCATGATCGAGCCGAGGAAGACGCCGTGCTCCCAGTCGAGCGCCTCGTGCACGAGCGGCACCACCGAGGCGCGCCGGCCGCCGAACAGGATCGCGTCGATCGGCACGCCGGCGGGGTCCTCCCACTCGGGCGCGATCGACGGACACTGTGCCGCCGGGGTCGTGAAGCGGGCATTCGGATGCGCGGCGGGCGCCTCGGAGTCCGGCGTCCAGTCCTCGCCGTGCCAGTCGATCGCGTGAGCGGGCGGCTCCTCGGTCATCCCCTCCCACCAGACGTCGCCCTCGTCGGTCAGGGCGCAGTTGGTGAAGATCGAGTTCGGCCGCGACCGTCGCCATCGCGTTGGGGTTCGTCTTCTCGCCCGTCCCGGGGGCCACCCCGAAGAAGCCGGCCTCGGGGTTGATCGCGTACAGCCGGCCGTCCTTGCCGAACTTCATCCAGGCGATGTCGTCGCCGATCGTCTCGACCTTCCAGCCGGGCAGCGTCGGGATCAGCATCGCCAGGTTGGTCTTGCCGCACGCCGAGGGGAAGGCGCCGGCGATGTGCTTGGACACGCCCTCGGGCGAGGTGACCTTGAGGATCAGCATGTGCTCCGCCATCCAGCCCTCGTCGCGGGCCATGGCGGAGGCGATCCGCAGCGCGAAGCACTTCTTGCCGAGCAGCGCGTTGCCGCCGTAGCCCGAGCCGTAGGACCAGATCTCGCGGCTCTCGGGGAAGTGGACGATGTACTTGTCGTCGGCGGCGCAGGGCCAGGGCACGTCCTCGGCGCCCTCGCCGAGCGGCATCCCGACCGAGTGCAGGCAGGGCACGAACTCGCCGTCGCCGAGCGCGTCGAGAGCGGGCTGGCCCATCCTGGTCATGATCCGCATCGAGACCGCCACGTAGGGCGAATCCGTCAGCTGGACGCCCACGTGGGCGATCGGCGAGCCGATCGGCCCCATCGAGAACGGCACCACGTACATCGTGCGGCCGCGCATCGATCCGGAGAACAGCCGTTCGAGCTCCGCGCGCATCTCATCCGGGTCGCGCCAGTTGTTGGTCGGTCCGGCGTCCGCCTCGCGCGGGCGTGCAGATGAAGGTGCGGTCCTCGACCCTGGCCACGTCGCCGGGGTCGGACCGGGCGAGGTAGGAGTTGGGGCGCTCGGTCTCCGAGAGCCGCTCGAAGGTCCCGGCGTCGATCAGCTTCTGACAGAGGCTGTCGTACTCCTCCTGGGACCCGTCACACCAATGGACGTCGGCGGGCTTGGTCAGCTCCGCGACGCGGTCCACCCAGTCGAAGCAGGGTCGTGTTGGTGGTCGTCGGCGGTGGTGGCTTGGCTCATTGGGGGTGCGTCTTCTCCTTATCGTATGAACGAGCTAAGCGTAACCCCGTCTGCCTAGACTGGGGCGCACTATGACGCGGCTGCGGGCGCATCCGATCCGAGTCGTGCTGCGCTTCGTCGCCTCGGTGATGATGGTCAGCGGGGTCCTGCTGATCTCCGACGCGGCCGCTCACCCTAGCTTGGCAGGAGCCCGTCTCCGCCTACTTCTCGCAGCGCCAGCAGGTCAAGCTCGAGAAGGCCCTTGTCGACCCTCCGGAGCGGGTCGTCCGCAAGGAGCCGCTGCGCGGCGACGCGCTCGGAAAGCTGCTGATCCCGTCGATCGGCGTGTCCGAGTACGTGGTCGAGGGCACCGACGCCGACAACCTGCGCAAGGGCCCCGGGCACTACCCCGACACCCCGCTCCCCGGCCAGCGCGGCACGGTCGCGATCGCGGGCCACCGAACCACCTACGGCGCGCCCTTCCGCAAGCTCGACGACGTGAAGAAGGGCGACCGGATCGTGTTCGAGCTGCCCTACGGCACGTTCGTCTACCGGGTCGACAAGCACCCAGATCGTCGATGACAGCGCGCTCTGGGTGACCGACAAGGTCGGTCACGCCCAGCTGGTGCTCACCGCGTGCCATCCGCTTTACTCGGCGGCACAGCGGATCGTGGCGTTCGCGCGCCTCGTCGACCGGCGTCCCGCGACGGTGACGAAGGCCTAGACGACCAGCTGGGGGACGGCGGACCCCTCCACCTCGGAGGCGTCCTGCGACTCGAACCACCTCATCAGCACGACGAGCAGCACAACCGAGATAGCCACAACCGCCAACCAGTAGATGACCTTCCCCACGATCTGCATCGGCCTGCAAGCATAGGCGGCGAGACTCAACCTTTTGGCTTCCGTGCCGACAGAAACAGCAGTGACTCGACGAGCCGTCATCCTCGCGGGCGGTAAGGGCTCCCGCCTCGGTCCCTACACAACCGTCCTCCCCAAGCCCCTCCTCCCGGTGGGCGAGCGCGCGATCCTCGACGTGGTCGTGCACCAGCTGCGCGACTGCGGCTTCGGAGACATCACCCTGGCCGTCGGATACCTCGCCCACCTCGTCCGGGCCGTGATGGGCGACGGCACGCGCCACGGCGTCCGAATCGGCTACAGCGAGGAGACCGAGCCGCTCGGCACGGTCGGCCCGCTGGCCGAGATCGACGACCTCGACGACACCTTCCTGGTCATGAACGGCGACGTGCTGACGGCGCTCGACTACGGCCACCTGGTCGACGTGCACCGCGACACCGGCAACGTGCTGACGATCGCGTCGCACCGCCGCGTGGTCCGCACCGAGTACGGCGTCCTGCACTTCTCGAACCAGAACGGCAACATGCTGAACGTGTCCGGCTTCGAGGAGAAGCCCGAGATCCCGTACGTGGTCAGCATGGGCGTCTACGTGCTGGAGCCCGCCGCGCTCGACTACATCGAGCAGGGCACCTACCTCGACCTGCCCGACCTCGTGCTGCGGCTGCTCGCCGAGGGCCGCCAGGTCGGGTCCTACCTGTACGACGGCTACTGGCTCGACATCGGACGCCACGAGGACTACGAGAAGGCACTGATCGAGTTCGAGCAGCTGCGACCGATGTTCCTGCCCGAACGCGAACCACAGACGGGGACTGCAAAGTGAAGGTACTTGTGACGGGTGCCGCCGGCTATGTCGGCGGTGAGCTGGTGGACGAACTGCTCGAGGCCGGGCACGAGGTGCGCGGGCTGGACGTGCTGCTGCACGGCCAGGACGACGTGGCCGCCCGACTCGACTCGCTCGGCGTGGAGCTGTTGCGCGGCGACATCCGCGACGACGACGCTGCGCCGGCGCGCCCTCGAGGGGGTCGACGCGGTCGTTCACCTGGCCGCGATCGTCGGCGACCCGGCCTGCGGCCGCGACCCCGAGCTGTCCAACTCGGTCAACGTGGAGGGCACCGCCTCGCTGGTCGCCGATGCCCGCGAGGCCGGCGTGGAGCGCTTCCTGTTCGCCTCGACCTGCTCCAACTACGGCCGCATGGCCGATCCGACCGTGCCGATCGACGAGACCGGCGAGCTGCGCCCGGTGTCGCTCTACGCCGAGCAGAAGGTCGCGATGGAGAAGTCGCTGCTCGAGGGCGACCTGAACGGCATGTCGCCCACCTGCCTGCGCTTCGCGACCGTCTACGGCGTGGGGCATCGGATGCGCTTCGACCTGACCGTCAACGAGTTCACGCGCGACCTCTGGGCCGACCGCAAGCTCGACGTCTTCGGCGAGACCTTCTGGCGCCCCTACGTGCACGTGCGCGACGCCGCGCGCGCCGTGGCGCTGGTGCTGGCGTCGCCGCTCGACAAGGTCGCCGGGCGCGTCTTCAACGCCGGCCACTCGGACGAGAACTACCGCAAGCTCGACCTGGTCGAGATCATCACCGGGCAGCTCGGCCGTGGCGAGGTCTAGTACGTGACCAAGACCGAGGACCCGCGCGACTACAAGGTCTCCTTCGAGCGCATCAAGAACGAGCTCGGCTACGAGCCGCGCTACCGCGTTCCCAGCGGCATCGAGGAGCTCGTCGGCGCGCTCGAGGAGGAGCGCTTCGGCGACCCGTTCTCCCCCCGCTACTCCAACATCGGCTGATGAGCGACGCACCGCTGATCCCGCTGTTCGACGTCCAGCTCGAGCAGGCCCACATCGACGCCGTGGCGGACACGCTGCGCTCCGGCTGGCTGACGATGGGGCCGCGCACGCAGGAGTTCGAGCAGGTCTTCGCCGAGCACCTCGGCTCCAAGCACGCGATCGCGCTCGCAAGCTGTACAGCTGCGCTACACCTCGCTTACCTGGCTGCCGGCGTCGGCCCCGGCGACGAGGTGATCGTCCCGCCGATCACGTTCGTGGCCACGGCCGCCGCGGCGCGCTACTGCGGCGCCGAGCCGGTCTTCGCGGACATCAAGGGCAACCACGACCTGGGGATCGACCCCGAGGACGTCGCGCGCAAGGTCACGCCGCGCACCAAGGCGGTCTGCGCCGTGCACTACGGCGGCTACTCGGCCGACCTGCCGGCGCTGCGGGCGGTCTGCGAGGACGCTGGCATCGCCCTGATCGAGGACGCCGCACACAGCCCCAGCGCCACGCCGGTCGGCGACGCCCGCAAGCTCGGCACTCACGGGCTGGCCGGCTGCTTCAGCTTCTTCTCGAACAAGGTGCTGTCCTGCGGCGAGGGCGGCCTGCTGGCGACCGACGACGACGACGTCGCCGCGCACGGTTCGGAGCCTGCGCTCCCACTCGCTCACCAGCGGCACCTGGGATCGCCACCGCGGCCACGCGCACGGCTACGACGTGCGTCGGACTGGGCTACAACTACCGCATGGACGAGCCGCGAGCCGCTCTCCTGACGGCGCGGCTGACCGGCCTCGAGGCGGACATCTCCAGGCGCAGGGAGCTCGTGCACCGCTACCGCGAGCTGCTCGCGCGATCTGCGAGGGCGTCACCGTGCCCTACGAGGACTGCCGATGTCGACGTCTCGTCCTGCTACGTGATGCCCGTGATCGTCGACGACCACGAGCTGCGCGACCCGCTGCGAGCCTTCATGCTCGAGGAGCGCAAGGTGCAGACCAGCGTGCTCTATCCCGCCCTGCATGAGCTGACCGCCTACACCGATCGCGCCTCCGAGCTCCCTCGCAGCGAGTTCGTGGGCCGCGCCGAGCTGACGCTCCCCCTCTTCCCCACGCTGACCGAGGACGACCAGGACCGCGTGGTCGCCTCTCTCGCCGACGGGGTGCGCAACCTCACTCGCGCGGGCGCCGCAACCGGCGGATAGCCATGGCCATGGCGGGGTCGTCCGACCCCCCGGCTACCTTTCAGATCCGTGCCAAATCGGCGCGATGCTTGTGGTACCCCAAAGAGCTGGAAAACTGCCCAAATAGCGGGAATAGGCGTACCGCAGGCGATGCCGTCGGCGGGGAGCCGGGATACGTTTAGGTAGGTTCTGGACAAGTTTCAGTAACGACTGTTAACTTGTTTGACGCCAAGTTGATTCCCGTGTTACCAAGGTTCTGAGGCCAGTTACGAAGGCTCATCGAAGTTGCAGGGGCACGGATGGGCATTCAGCTGGCTTTTCGAAATCAATGGGACGGAATCGAGACAAGGAGTTCGCTGGTCCAATGACGCGATATAAGAAGCTTCTCGCGGTGGTGGGAGCAACCGCGTTGCTCGCATTCGCTGCTCCGGCCGCATACGCAGGGTCGGGCACGGAGGGCTACGGCGGCTCCAACGTCGTCGCAGGCCTCGAGCAGGGTGGCGGTGGAGACACCGGCGCCCCGGTCCAGGTGCAGGCCGCGGCTGACGAGGGCGCAAGCCTTCCGTTCACCGGTGCCGACCTCGGCGTGCTCGCGGTGGCTGGCGGTCTTCTGCTTGGCCTGGGCCTCGGCCTTCGCCGGCTGACGCACCGACCGACTGCCTAGCGCAAACCAACCAACTGCAGTCTTCACGAGCCCGGCAAACGCCGGGCTCGTGTCGTTTCAGGGGACGTCTAGCTGCTCGAAGCGCTCGGGCGGCCCGGCGCCTGCCACCAAGCGCTCGTAGAGCGCCTCGAAGCGGCGCACCATCAGATCGACGGTGAACTCGTGCCGGCGCCGCTCACGGGCCGCCTCGCCCATGCGGCGCGCCGCCTCGGGGTCGTCCAGCATGCGCCGGATCGCCACGGCCAGGCCGGGCTCGTCGCCCGAGTCGACCAGCAGCCCGTGCACGCCGTCCTCGATCAGGTCGGGGACGCCGCCCACGCGCGTCGCGACGATCGGCCGAGCCGACTCCATGTACTCCATCACCGCCAGCGGGCTGCCCTCGAACGCCGACGACGAGACCGCCACGTCGAGCGCCGCGATCACGTCGGAAGCGTCCGAGCGGTAGCCCGGCAACAGCAGGCGGTCCTGCACGCCCAGGCTGTGGACCAGGTCCGTCAGCTCACCCTTCAGCGGTCCGTCGCCCGCGAGCAGCACGCGCAGGTCGGGGTCCTCGCGGAGCAGCTGTGCCGAGGCGCGTATGAAGACGTCCAGCGCCTTCTGGGGCCGCAGCACGCTGACCGTGCCGACCAGCGGCACCCCCGCTGGGATCCCCAGGTCCGAGCGCACGTCGGCCCCGGTCGGGGGCGGCGGCGGCGCGATCCCGTTCGGGACGTGAAGGATCTTGTTCGGGTTGACGCCCTCGATCTCGATCATCTTGCGCCGGTCGTCTCGCGAGACCGCGATGAAGACGCTGCTGCCGCGGCCGATCACCTCGCGATCGACCAGCCGCCGCAACGGCCGCCCCTCGAACGACCAGGTGTGCTCGTGCGCCACGATCGCCGGCACCCGCGCGAGGCGCCCGATCACGGTGCCCCCCACGTTCGAGCCGAACATGTGCGAGTGCAGCACGTCTACGCGCTCGCGCCGCAGGATGCCCCGGAGCGACAGCCAGCGGTATAGGTCGGTCCCACTGCGGCGGCCGAGTCCGAAGTACCGAACGCCCGCCTCGTCCATCCGCCGCTCGGCGTCCTGGACCAAGTCGGACCGTGCCCCTTCCCAGTAGCGACTCGCGCAGAAGACGCTCTCGAACCGCGATTGGTCCAGCCGGGTGGCGATCTCCATCGCCACGCGCTCCGCTCCCCCGCCCAGGTAGACCAGCTGGTCGGTGAGTGTCAGGACCTTGAGGCGGCGCACAGCGAGCGGGCAAGCCTACAGGCCGAATCTGACTGTACGGTTCGGGCGGTGGCATCGGAAGGCGTGGGGGCCGACAGCGTCAGCAGGAACGCCGCCTTCGCGATCGTCACCCGCCTGACGACCGCCGCGATCACCGCGTTCGTCGCGCTCTTCCTCGGCCGCCAGCTGGGCCCGCAGATGTATGGCTACTTCGCGCTGGCGGTCTCGATCGGAGCGGTGTCGACGTTCCTAGCGGACCTGGGCATCACGAGCGCCACCCCGCGCTTCCTGGCCGAGCGCCGCCACGACCGTGCCGCCGTGACGGCCGTGCTGGGCGAGGCGATGCGGCTGAAGGCGTTTGCCGCGGTGCCCGTCTCGGTGCTCCTGTTCGCCCTGGCGGGACCGATCACCGACGCCTTCGACGCCCCCGGCGCCGAGTGGCCGCTGCGCGGGATCTCGATCGCGGTGCTCGTCCAGGGCTTCTTCCTGTTCGTGCTCGCGACCTTCGAGTCGCTCGGGCGGATCGCGATCAACCTGCGCGTCGTCGCGATCGAGAGCGTCGTGGAGGGTGGCTCGATCGTGGCTCTGGTACTGCTCGGCGGGGGCGCCACGGGCGCGGCCTTTGGGAAGGCCATCGGGTACACGGTCGGCGTCGGCCTCGCGCTCGGCTACGTCTGGCGCGTGGTGGGCCGCCCGCGCACGGGCGCCGGCCACATCAGCGGCCTCCGTGTGCGCGAGATCATGGCCTACTCGGGCGCGCTGCTGATCGTCGACGCGCTGTTCCGCGCCTTCGCCCAGATCGACGTGCTGCTGATCGGCCTGATCCTCGGCGGCGGCCGCGCGGTCGGCCTGTTCGACCTGCCGATGCAGCTCGCCTGGTTCTTGCACTACCCGGCCGGAGCGATCTCCACGGCGGTCGCGCCGCGGCTGGCGCGCGGCCCGGGCATGGAGCCGGCGATCGATCTCTTCATGGACGCGCTGCGCTGGATCACCGCGCTTCAGGGCATCTTCCTCGCCCCCATCATCGTCTGGGCGGAGCCGATCATGACCACGCTGCTGGGGTCCAAGTACCGCGAGTCCGGCGACGTCCTGCAGGCGCTGGCGCCCTTCATACTTGTGTCCGGGCCGGCCCTGCTCGCCTCATTGGCGGTCAACTACCTCGGCGCGGCGCGCAGCCGCGTGCCTCTGGCAATCGCCGCGCTGGGCGTGAACGTCGTCTTCGACGCGATCTTCCTGCCCAAGATCGGGATCGTCGGCGGTGCCATCGGCACGGACCTCGCCTACGCTGTCTGGGTGCCCGGCCATTTCGTGATCCTGAAGCGCATGCTCGACCTGCCGCTGCGACCGATCGCGCTCGACTTCGTCCGCGCGGCGCTGGCAGCCGGCGTCGCGTGCCTGCCGCTGCTCGCGCTGGGCACCGACCCGGGCCTGGGCATCTTGGTGCTGGGCTGCGCGATCGCATGCGTCGTATACGCGGTCGCGCTGAGGCTCACGGGCGGCGTTGGTGCTGCCGATATAAACCGCATGCGAGAGATCCTCGGACGCCGTTTTGCGTGGGTGAACCCGCGATGAGCGGCCAACCCTCCGCCGGTGTGGAGGCCCAGCTCGGCCCCTTGACGATGGTCAAGGCGCAGGCCACCGAGCAGGCCGACCTCGAGACCGCCCTGTCGCGCATCCCAGAGGCCGACGCCTTCGTCGAGCGTCAGCTGAAGCGGATCGAGCCGTTCTTCCCGCTGCGCCCCCCGGCGCGCGTCCTCGACGTGGGCGCCGCGCAGGGCGTGTGGCTGACCGCGCTGGCCAAGCGGGGCTTCCAGGCGGTCGGCGTGGAGCCCTGGGAGGCGGCGATCGAGGTCAGCCACGAGCTCAGCAGGCAAACCGGGATGCAGCTCGACATCCGGCCCGGCGTGGCCGAGTCGCTGCCGTTCGAGGACGAGTCGGTCGACTTCGTCCACGCCTACTCGGTGATGGAGCACGTCGACGATCCCGACCAGGTCTGGCGCGAGGTCTTCCGCGTCCTGCGGCGGCCCGGCGCCTACCTCTTCTCGACCGTCAGTGCGCTCAGCCCGTTCCAGGTCGAGATCGCCGGCTTCCCGCTCTTCCCCTGGTACCCCCCGCCCCTTCAGCGGCGCATCATGAGCTGGGCCACCGAGAAGCGGCCGGCGCTGGTCGGCAACACCACGCGCCCCGCAATCCACTGGTTCAAGCACCGCGAGGTGCGCGGAGCGCTGCACGACGCCGGCTTCGCCGAGGTCGTCGACCGCTGGCAGCTGCGCCGCGGCGAGCGCGACGGCAGGCTCGGCCAGGTGATCGACCTGGCCGCCTCCAACCGGGCCGTGCGCCTGGCCGGCGACGTAGCCGCGTCGGGCATGGAGTACCTGGCCATCAAGCGCTAGCCAGCCGCTACCGTGAGCCGCCGCGTGGCTCGGCCGGCGGGGACAGCTCTTGCGATCTTGTGCGTGGTGCTCTGCGCCTGCGGCGCCGACGCACCCGACGCGCAGTCGGCGCGCGCCTGCGACCGGCTCGCGTCGCCGGGCGACCGCGCGGTGCAGCGGCTGGTCGACTCGCTGCGCCCCGGCGAGGTCGGCTGCCTTCGCCAGGGCACCTATCGCGGTCCCTTGACGATCGAGCGCTCCGGCAAGCCGGGGAAGCCGATCACCCTCCAGCCGCGTCCGGGCGCGCGTGTCCGGCTGGTCGGCGCGGTGACGGTCACGCGGCGCAGCGCACACGTCGTCCTCCGCCGGCTCTACCTCGAGGGCAGCAGGCGCCCCGGGGTGCCCAGCCCGATCGTCAACGGCCGCCACATCCTCTTCCTCGACAACGACGTGACCAACAACCACACCGCGATCTGCTTCGCGCTGGGCAACCCTCGCTTCGGGGTGGCGCGCGACGTGACGATCCAGCGCAACCGGATCCACGAGTGCGGCCAGCTGCCCGCCACCAACCTCGAGCACGGCGTCTACGTCGCGGTGGCGCGCGGCACCCGCATCATCGGCAACTGGATCTACGAGAACGCCGACCTGGGAATCCAGCTCTACCCGAACGCGCGCGACACCTACGTGGCCGGCAACGTGATCGACGGCAACGGGGAGGGGATCATCTTCGGCGGCCTGCCCCGAGTCGCGGCCCGCGACAACCTCGTCCAGGGCAACGTGATCAGCAACTCGAGGCTCCGCAACAACGTCGAGTGGCACTTCGAGGGGCCCGTCGGGAGGGGCAACGTGGTGCGCCGCAACTGCATCGGCGGCGGGGCGCGCGACGACGGCAGCGGCGGCATCATGCTGCCCGCGATCGGCTTCACGCTGGTCGACAACCTCGTCGCGCAGCCGGAGTTCCGGGCGCCCGGGGACTACCGCCT
The DNA here is from genome assembly GCA_963765135.1 of uncultured Thermoleophilaceae bacterium. Lineage (GTDB taxonomy): Bacteria > Actinomycetota > Thermoleophilia > Solirubrobacterales > Thermoleophilaceae > JACVRW01. The sequence continues at coordinate 717,652 of CAVXUX010000002.1, read as the reverse complement.
CAAGCCGGGCAGCGCCTGCGCCCGCTTACTCGCGGGCGACGCTAACCGGGTGGCGGGTCCGCCGCGCTGAGCCGGCCCTGCAGCTCGCGCCTGGCGAGCTCCAGCATCACCGGGCAGAGCGCCAGCAGCAGCCAGAGCTGTTTGCCGTAGTCGCGCGAGACGAAGAAGTAGGCGGCGAACAGCGCGGTCAGCGCCACGACGGTCGCGCGCGCGATGATGTCCAGCTCGCGGTCGCCGGCGCGCGCGGCAACCCGGTGCGCCTTGAACGCGCATACGTACGAGAACAGCAGGATCGTCATGAACAGGGCGAACCCGACGACCCCCAGCTCCGCGAACACCTGGAGGTAGGTGTTGTGAGCGACCTTGGGCGTGTCGACGATGAAGTCGTCGCGCACGAGCTTCCCGGGCTCGAGCAGGTAGTGGATCGAGGCCGTGGTGAAGTTGCCCGACCCGACGCCCTCGATCGTGTTGTGGCGGACCATCCGCCAGCCGACCGTCCAGATGTCCACGCGGCCGGTGCCGCCCTCGGGGTGGGTCACGCGCTCGCGAACGGAGTCCGGGGCGATCGTGGCGAAGTAGAAGACCGTCACCAGCACCGCCCCAAGCGCGGCCATCAGCATCGTGCCGCGCCGCCGGCCGCCCAGGAAGACCGCGGCGATCAGCGCCACCCCCAGGGCGATCAGCCCGCCGCGCGATGACGTCAGGAAGAGCGCGAACAGGCATACGACGACGGCGACGCTGCAGGCCATCCGCACCAGCGGCTTGCCACGCGCCGCGACCGCGAGCGCGGTCGCCAGCGCCAGGCCGGCGACCATCGCCGCGGCGGTCTCGTTGGGGTCACCGCCGGCGCCGGCCAGCCGCCCAAGGTCCTGCGGCGGCGGTGGGACCACGATCCCGTAGAGGCCGGAGAGAAACGCGCCGATCACGAAGGCGCCGAGCACCCACAGCAGCTGGTCGCGCGTGCGCACCGCGGCGAAGACGATCAGGAACAGCAGCGCGTTCGGGAGATAGCGGGTGAACGCGGCTATCGCAGCGCCGGGGTACTCCGCCCAGGTGGCGCTGATCAACGACCAGCCGAGGAACAGCACCAGGACGAACAGGAAGGCCGGGTGGCTGAAGATCCGCTCCCGGTGCTCGCGCTCGCCCGCCGTCACCATCGCCAGCCACGACAGCATCAGCATCAGCCCGAGCAGCTTGGGCGCCGACAGCCCGCCCTGGACGGGGAGCACCGTGTCCAGGAACGACAGCACGGCGAAGATGCACACGCCCGCCGTGAGGTTGGCGAGCGTCACGGTGACGAAGACGAGGCCCAGCGTCAGGGCGATCGCCAGAGGCGGGCTGTAGCCGGCCAGGACGCCGACCAGCAGCGCCATCGTGAGCAGCCCCGCCGCGAGGATGCGGTTGGGGAGGAGCTCAGCCCGCGCGGTCACGGGGCCTCAGGCGGTCAGCGCTCGGCCGACGAAGCCGGGCGCGCGGAGGAGGATTCGGAGGACTCGGGGGAGGACGAGGTCTTCTGCTCGAAGTTCACGAGCCAGTCCGACTGCGCGTTGCGGCGCCGCTGCGCCTCGCGGTAGTAGCTCGACTCCTCCGGGCCGGGGCCGCCGACCACGACGAAGCCCGCCGGCTTGATGCCGTTCTGCTCGAGCAGGTCCCCGAGGTGGGCGAGCTGGGTGAGGTTGCTCGAGCCGAGACGGGTGACGATCACGACGTCGTCGACCCGGCGCGCCAGCGGCATCGCGTCGATGACCTGCGTCAGCGGCGGCGAGTCGAGCACGACGTAGTCGGCCAGGCGCTTGGCGTCCTCCAGCAGCGCCTCGGCGGCCGGCAGCGACAGCACCTCGGCGAGCCAGTCATCGGCGCGGTCGACCAGCAGGGCGCACAGGTTGTCGCCAAACGGAGGCGCCAGCACCAGGGCGTCCTCGAGCGCGACGTTCCCAAGCAGTACGTCGCCGATGCCGACCCGGGCACGCACGCCGAGCGCCTCGCCCACGGTCGGGCGGCGGAAGTCGGCCTCGATCAGGATCACCCGGTTGCCGGCCAGCGCGAGCGACGAGGCGAGGTTGATCGCCGTCGTCGTCTTGCCCTCGGATGGCGACGGGCCCGTGACCAGGATCGAACGGCTGTTGCCGTCGTCGCGGCGCTGGGCCGCGAGCATGGTGCGCAGCGTGCGGAAGGACTCGAGCGTCGCCGCGGACAGCTCGCCCGGCGGCAGCGCGCGCCGTTCTCGCTCGCGCGGGCCGATCCCGAACCGGCGCTTGCCGAGCGTGAAGGTGGGCGCGCGCCGCTCCTTGGGCACGCGCGCGAGGATCGGCAGGCTGTAGAGCTCGCGCAGCTGCTCCTCGCGGCGCAGCCGCGGGTCCAGCGCGCTCATGGCGAACGCGCCGCCGGTGCCGAGCACCAGGCCGGCGAAGAACCCGGCCGCGAGCGTGAGCATCGGCCGCGGCGAGAAGGGCGACGCCGGCGCGTCGGCCCGTGTCTCGACGGTGAGCGTCGGGTCCCCGGACTGCACGAGGCCCTGCAGCTCCGCGATCTGGTTGGCCAGCGCGGTGGCATTGGCGTCCTCGCCGTTGTCCTCCGCCTCCTGCAGCTGATCCTTGAGGCCGACGATCTGCTTCTCCGCCTCGGCCTTCACGACCTTCGAGCGCTGCTCCACGACGCCGTTCACGAAGCCGTTGGCGAGATCGCGCGCCAGGTCGGGCGAGTCGGCGGTCGCCGTCACGGCGACGATGTTGCTCTGCGCGACGGGCTCGGCCGTCACCTGGGAGAGCAGCGCGTCCACGCTCTGGTCGAGCCCCAGGTCTTCCTTGACCGCCTTTGCCACGTTGCGGTTGTCGACCAAGCGCGCGGCGGTCTCCACGTCGCGGGTCGGGTCGCTCGACTCCCGGATCACGGGCAGGCCGTTGAGTGCGGTGTCCTCACGGCTGGCCGGGATGACCAGCAGGTCGGCCTCGGCCTTGTACTGCTCCGTCGCCACCGCGAGATACGCCGCGGCCACGAGGGTCGTCGTCAGGGTGACCATCGCGATCAGCCCGAGGCGTTCGCGGATGACCCGGAAGTACCGCTCGAGACCCGAGCTGCCGCTCTGAGCCCGCCTCCAACCCGAGCCCGAGGGCTCACGAGTCGCTTGTGTATCGGGCGGATTCATGCGACTACTATGAAAGCAGCCCTCGAAGTTTCCGTGCCTCGATCAACGACGCAACGGTCGCTGCCGATAATAGGTTCCGACGCCATATGACGATCGTTCGCCTCCACGTTGCTCTTCTCATCGGCTTGGTTGCCGTGCTTCTTGACCCTGCGGCGGCTTCTGCCGAGACCAGCGCGGACGGCTTCGTAGGCGGGGGCGCCAAGATCGCCATCTTCGCACTCGCTGGGGTTGCCATCGCGGCCGTCGTGGCCGCCGCGATCGAGGTCACCTACCGCACCATGCGCGAGGGCAAGTGGAGCGCCGACACGGCGCCCGTGCTGAGCGCTCTCACCGCCCAGCGCTATTACACGCGGGTCCTCTACGGCCTGGCGCCGGCGGCGGTGGCATCGGCCATCGCGCTCGTGCGCGGCGCGGAGGTCTCCGCGGTGGTCTTCCTGTTCGCGGTGATGACCATCACCGCGACGGCGCTGCGCGCAAAGGAGCGGCCGCTTCACCTGATGCCCATCGCCCGGGTCGTCTTCAACGCGGCCGTGCCCGCGGCCGGCATCGCGGTCGCGCTCATCCCCGGCGCGTTCGGCGAGGCGATCATCGGCCCCAACACCGCGGTCGCGGCGCTGGCGGCGGCCGTCACCACCACGTTCATGGCGGACTGGCTCGAGTCGCGCTTCGAGAGCGACCGTCCGGTCTGGACCGCCGTTATCGGCAGTGCGTCGTTCGCGAACAAACTGGCGTCTGAGATCGAGGACACCGGCATCCGCGGCTACAAGGTAGTGGGCTACATCGGCGAGGAGCTCGCAGGGCAGCCCGCGCGGGTCCCCTGGCTCGGCTCGCTCGAGGACGTGCGCAACGCCGTGCGGCGCGAGTCGATCGACCTGCTCGTGATCGCGCCGCAGTCGCGCCGGCTCGAGATCTTCGAGCGCGCGGCCCGCGAATGCCTCGACCTCCAGGTGCGGATGATCGAGGCGACCGCGCTGTACGAGGGCCTGCTCGGCCACGTGCCGATCGGCACGATCAACTCGGCCTGGTTCCAGTTCATCATGCACCCGCGCTACTCGCCCTCCTCCCCGCTCTCCAAGCGCGCGCTCGACCTGCTCGTGTCCGGGATGATGCTGCTCTGCGCACTGCCGTTCATGCTGCTCTGCGCGCTCGCGATCAAGCTGGAGGACCGCGGTCCGATCTTCTACCGGCAGCGGCGCGTGGGCGAGGAGGGGCGCGAGTTCGACATGCTCAAGTTCCGCATGCTGCGCCCGGACGCCGACGAGCTCTGGGGCTCGATGACCGAGGAGGAGATGCTCACCCGCTCGGGCCGGTTCATGCGCAAGACCCACTTCAACGAGCTGCCCCAGCTCTGGCAGGTCTTCAAGGGCCAGATGAGCCTCGTGGGCCCGCGCCCGGAGCCGCCCGAGCTCGTCAACGAGCTATCCGGACTGGTGCCCTACTACGAGCGCCGCGCGCTCGTGAAGCCGGGGCTGACCGGCTGGGCCCAGGTCCGCTGCGGCTATGCCGGCAGCCGCTTCGGGACGGCGTGGAAGATGTGCCACGACCTCTACTACATCAAGCACCGATCGGCGGCCTTCGACCTCCTGATCCTGCTGCAAACCGTGCACGTGCTCGTCGAGCGCGACCGTGAGGAGCAGCTGCCCGCCAAGGACTTCATCCTCGGCGAGACGGTCGAGTTCGTCGGTCACTGACGCCAGCTACCGTTCGGGACAGTCATGGTTGACGTCAGCGTTCTTACGCCTGTCCTCAATGAGGAGGAGCACATCCGCGAGGTCGCCGCCAAGATGCTGGCGCAGCGCTTCGACGGCACGATCGAGTTCCTCTTCATCGACGGCGACTCCCACGATCGGACGGCGGAGATCCTGCGCGAGCTGCAGCTCGAGGACGAGCGTGTGCGCATCCTCCAGAACCCGCGCCGCAGCACCCCTGTGGGGCTCAACATCGGGCTGGCCAACGCGCGCGGGGCCTTCATCGCGCGCATGGACGCCCACACGCTCTACCCCGAGGACTACCTGGCCCGGGGCGTGGCGCGCCTGCGCCGCGGCGGGGCCGACCACGTGAGCGGCCCGCAGCTCGCGCATGGCGAGGGCACCTGGTCGCGCAGGGTGGCGCTGGCGCTCGAGACCCCGCTGGGCCGGGGCGGGGCGGAGTTCCGGCAGCCCTCGAACGGCGAGATCGAGGTGGACAGCGGCTTCACCGGCGTCTGGCCGCGCTCGGTGCTCGAGGCGCACGGCGGCTGGAACGAGGACTGGCACAACGATCAGGACTCCGAGCTGGCCGCGCGCATCCGCGGCAGCGGCGGCCGCATCGTGTGCCTGCCGGAGATGGGCGCGAGGTACATCCCGCGTGACAGCCTCAAGGCGCTCGCGCGGCAGTACTGGCGCTACGGCGTGTACCGGGCCAAGACCTCCGGCGCTCACCCCGAGACCATGCGCCGCTCCCACCTGCTCGCGCCGAGCCTCGCGGTGTCGCTGGCGGCCGCGATCCTCCCGTTGGGGGGGCTGCGCAAGCTCGGGCGCGCCGCCGTGGCGCTCTGGTGCGCCGCGGTCGTGGGCGTCGCGACGGCCGAGGCCTGGCGCGCGGACACCACCGAGCTCGACGCCTCGGTCGGCGACGTGGCCGCCCTGCCGGCGGTCTTCGGCGCCATGCACCTGGCGTGGGGCTTCGGCTTCCTGTTCGGCTGCGTCCGCTTCGGGCCACCGCTGCGCGCGTTCGCCCACCTGGCGCGGCGGCCGCGGGCGTGAGCGCAGCGCGCCCGCTGCGCGTCGCCGTCTACGCGGACAACTGGTACAGGCCCACCGCGGACGGGGTCTACGCGGACCGTTCGCTGGTGCTGTTCATCGCGGGTGTCGCCGCCGCGGCCGAGCACACGATCCTGCTCGGGCAGCTCGACCCGGAGCTGCCGCGCGCTCACTACCGCGTGCCGGACCACGTGGAGTTCGTGGGCCTGCCCCCCTACCCGAGCATGCTCAGCCTGGGCGCCCCGCTGGCGATGCTGCGCTCGCTGCGCACGTTCTGGCGGCTCTTGCCGCAGGTCGACGTCGTCTGGCTGCTGGGCCCGCACCCGCTCTGCCTCGCCTTCGCGGCGCTCGCGGCGCTGCGCCGCAAGCGGATCACCCTGGGCGTGCGCCAGGACTTCCCGACCTACGTGCGCACGCGCCACCCCGGCCGCCGGCTGGTGCACCTCGCCGGCGACCTGCTCGAGGGCTCCTACCGCCTGCTCGCACGGCGCGCCCCGACCGTCGTGGTCGGTCCCGACCTCGCCTCCAACTTCTCGCGCGCGCGCCACCTGCTCCCGATCTCGGTGTCGCTCGTGCGCGACTCCGACATCGCCGACCCCACCGAGGCGGCCGGCCGGGCCTGGAACGGCGAGCGGACGGTGCTGAGCGTCGGTCGGCTCGAGACCGAGAAGAACCCACTGCTGCTCGCCGACGTGCTGGCCCGGCTGATGCGGAACCCTGCGCAGGCGGTCGAGCCGCCCGCTTCGGGCCACGCAGGCGACTGGCGCTTCCTGATCTGCGGTGAGGGGCCGATGGAGGACGAGCTGCGCGGGCGCCTGCGCGAGCTCGGCGTGGAGGACCGGGCCGAGCTGCTCGGGTACCTCCCGATCCACGGCGGGCTGATGGACCGCTACCGCAGCGTCAACGCGTTCCTGCACGTGTCCTGGACCGAGGGCATGCCCCAGGTGCTGCTGGAGGCGTTCGCCGCCGGCACCCCGGTCGTGGCGACCGCCGTGGGCGGCGTGCCGGAGGCGGCCGGGGACGCGGCCCTGCTGATTCCCCCGGGCGATCCCGACGCGGCGGCCGCCGCGCTGGGCCGGATCGCGGCCGATCCGGAGCTGCGCGCCGAGCTGGTCACGAAGGGAATCGAGCGCGTACGCGGAAGAACACTGGAAGCCGAGAGCGCCCGCGTAGCGCGGTTTTTGGCCGATCCGGACGATTCCGTCCCAACCGGCTGATAGAGCTTCCGGCCACAGGTTTGCCGAGTCGTCCCGGTCCGCGGGGCGAGCGGGGGATCCACTCAGTTGGGGCTAATCGCCTGTTTTTCAGGTGACGCGCTGCTCTCAGGCGCGAGCCCGTCAGCTAACCCCGTAGGCCTTCAAAGGGAGAGCCGGTTGAGACACGCCAGGATCGTGGTCGTGCTTGCGCTGCTCGGGCTTTGCGGGTTGCCCGGGGTTGCTTTCGCGTCGCCCGAAAGCCGCATGCTGGCCAAGATCAACGAGGCACGCGCGGGCCAGGGCCTGGGGCCGCTGCGCACCGCGCCCAACCTGCAGCGCTCGGCCGGCGCCTTCGCTCGCTGGCTGATCTCCCATGACGACTTCAAGCACCGCCCGGCCGTCTCGGTCACGCGCGCCTATCCGCACTGCGGCGAGGCGCTCGCGATGCACTACTCGCTCCGGGCGGACATCGGCGGGACGATCGCTTCCTGGATGGGGTCGTCCGCCCACCGCGAGCTGGTGCTGACGAGCACGATGAACCTCGTCGGCCTTGGCCACGCCAGCGGCCGCTCGGCCGGCAAGCCGCGCACGATCTGGGTGCTGCAGGTGGCGCGCCGGCGCTAGGCGGACCCTGCGGGCTTGCGCGGGACCAGCACGGCGCGCTTGAACTCCGCGACCAGCGTGCCGTCCTCCTTGAAGACGCGCGTGTGCACGCGCACCACGCCGCGGTCCGGCTTCGACTCGGACGCCCGCACGTCGAGCACCTCGCTCTCGGCGTAGAGCGTGTCGCCGTGGAAGACCGGCGCCGGGTGCGAGAGCTCCTCGGTGGCGAGGTTGGCGATCGCCTTGCCCGACACGTCGCTCACGGACATCCCGAGCGCCAGTGCGTAGACGAGCGGGCCCACCACGACGTTGCGGCCCTGCTGGGACTCGCGCGCGTACACGTCGTTGAGGTGCAGCGGGTGGTGGTTCATCGTGATCAGGCAGAACAGGTGGTCGTCCGCCTCGGTCACGGTCTTGGCCGGCCAGTGCTTGTACACGGCGCCGACCTCGAACTCCTCGAGGTAGCGCCCGTAGGCGTGGGCGCCGGAGGCCTCGCGGGCGGCCTGGTCGGTCTCGATTCCTTGCGTGGTCTCTGTCATGCGGCCGGCAATCCTATCCAGTCGGCCACAGGCGACTGCCCCGTAGGCGGCGCATGCCCCGGGAGACCTTGAGGCGGAAGCGGCGCTCGTCGTCCGAGTGGTAGATCCCGACGCGCGGCCAGGCGAGCGCCCGCTCGGAGTGCAGGCGCGCCGGCAGGGTGCCGGCGGCCGCGTACCCGGCCGCTCCGGCGGCGGCCACCACGCGCTCGTCGTGGTCGCCGTAGGGGTAGGCCAGCGTCGGGCACGGCCGCCCCAGGCGCTCCTCGACCGTCGCCTTGGACTCCTCGAGCTCGCCGCGCAGCTGGTCGTCGCCGATCTGGGTCAGGTGCGGGTGGGTGCGCGTGTGCGACCCGATCTCCCAGCCGGCGTCGGCGAGCCCGCCGAGCTGGTCCCAGGACATCGGGAGCAGCTCGCGCTCGTGCTCGCCGCCGTGCCATTGCTCGATGCCGTCCCAGCTGAGCGGCCGCTCCGGCGTGTCCAGGTAGGCCGTCGGCGCGTACACGGTGGCCGCGAAGCCGACCGCGTCGAGCAGCGGCTTGCCGAGCGTCAGCACGGACAGGTAGGCGTCGTCGAAGGTGATCGCCACGGTCCGGCCCGAGCGTGCCTGGACGGCCTGCTCGAAGGTGGCGCCCCGGTAGCCGGCCTTGGCGAGCATCGCGAGCTGCCGCTCGAATGCCTCGGGCGTGACCGACAGCGCCGCCGGGAAGCGCTCGCTGACGGCGTGGTAACAGAGAACGAGCACGTCCGGCACGGCGCGAACGATAGATTGACCAGCCGATGCGAAACCCACGTGACTTCTTCAAGCCGCTCGCGGTGAACGCGCCCGAGCCGCTGCGCGAGATCCCCTTCAAGCCGTCGCGCATGATCCATTTCCTCGACTTCTCGAACGAGAAGATGGCTGCCAAGGCGCCCGACATCGCGCGCCAGACCGACATCCTGCTCGGCAACCTCGAGGACGCCGTGCCGGTGGATCGCAAGGTGGCGGCGCGTCAGGGGCTGATCGACGTGGCGCGGACGGCGGACCTCGGCGACACGGCGCTCTGGACGCGCGTGAACAGCCTCGAGAGCCCCTGGGTGCTGGACGACCTGACCGAGCTGGTCACCCAGATCGGCGACAAGCTCGAGGTGATCATGGTCCCGAAGGTCGAAGGCGCGTGGGACATCCACTACGTGGACCGCCTGCTCGCGCAGCTCGAGGCCAAGGCCGGCATCGAGCGGCCCCTGCTCGTGCACGCGATCCTGGAAACCTCACAGGGGGTCGTGAACGTCGAGGAGATCGCCACGGCCAGCCCGCGCATGCAGGGAATGAGCTTCGGCCCTGCCGACCTGGCCGCCTCCCGGCGGATGAAGACCACGCGCGTCGGCGGCGGGCACCCCGGCTACCGGGTGATCGAGGATCCCGACCCGGACGACCCCGACGCGCCGCGCGCGACCGCGCAGCAGGACCCCTGGCACTACTCGATCGCCCGCATGGTCGACGCCTGCACGAGCGCGGGGATCCTCCCGTTCTACGGGCCCTACGGCGACATCCGCGACACCGCCGGGTGCGAGGCGCAGTTCCGGGCGGCGTTCCTGCTCGGCTGCGTGGGCGCCTGGTCGCTGCACCCCGCCCAGATCGAGATCGCCAAGCGCGTGTTCTCGCCCGACCCCGACGAGGTCGCCTTCGCGAAGAAGGTGATCGAGGCGATCCCGGACGGGCGCGGCGTGCACATGATCGACGGCAAGATGCAGGACGACGCCACCTGGAAGCAGTGCCGCGTGATGGTCGACCTGGCCGAGCAGCTCGCGGCGAAGGACCCCGAGCTGGCCGAGGCGTACGGGTTCGAGCCGGTCGGCGCCTAGAGGCCCGGCGCGCGCGTGAGCACGCCGCCGGTGGACATCAGGCGCCCCGGCAGGCGCCGCAGGTAGGACAGGCCCGGCCGCGGGTCGCTGATCGAGGCGATCGCGTGCGTGGTGTGGCGCTGGGGCAGCAGCCCCGCCAGCGCGGCGCCGCGGGCGCCGGATCGGAACAGGTGCGTGAGCGAGCGCACGTCGGCCTCCGAGCGGAACCTGACCCCGACGCGGTAGGGAGCCACTTCGGGGCGCCCGCCGAGCAGCGACTCGACCCAGATCGCCGGCAGGTTCGCTCCGGCCGCCACGGCCAGGCCGATCGACGTGTACAGCCGCGGGTTGACGTCGACCAGGAACAGCCCAGCCTCGGCCTCGATGAACTGGAGGTTGAAGATGCCGCTCCACTCCAGGGCCGCGATCAGCGCGCGCGCCTGCTCGGCGAGCTGTGCCTCGGGCGCGATCGTCTGCGCGTAGGAGACCGGGCCGCAGTCCGCCGGCCACGTGCGCAGCGCCTCCTCGTGGACCGCGGCGATCACCTCGCCGTCCCGGGCCACCCCGTTCACGTTGAGCACCCGGCCCTCGACGTAGGCCTGGACGATGCCGACGCCGTTGGGCATGCCCGCCAGCGCGACGATGAGCGCGTCGGCGTCGTCGGCCCGGCGCGTGTCGTAGCGGCGCGTCTGGCCCTCCGCGGGCGCCACGGAGCGCATCGGCTTGACCACCACCGGGAAGCGCACGTCGCCGGCGTCCGGCGGCCCGTCCGCGCCCAGCACGCGCGCCGACAGCACGTTCACCCCGGCTTCTGCGGCGTACGTGAGCGTCGCGACCTTGTCCGTGGCCACCACCGTGGTCGTCGGCGGGCAGACGCCCAGCGCGATCTCCGCCGGGAAGCGGTCGGCGTGCGCCGCCAGGGCGAGCAGCGCGCCGTCGCTGCCCGGCAGCACCGCGCGCACCGACGCCTCGGCCGCGGCCTCGGCGATCGCGGCCGCGAAGCCCTCCGGGTCCTCGCGCGCGTCCGGAGCCTCGACCACGCCGGCAGCAGCGCGCGAGCGCGCGCCGAAGTCGCGATCGGATGTGGTCGCGGCCAGTGGGTCGTAGCCGGCGGCCTTCAAAGCCCTCAGAGCTGCGAGTCCCCCGGCGTGTTCCGTTCCTGTCAGCAGAACCCGCACTTAGTGGTGCACTACCCAGGTGCCCCGTAAACCAGGCATCGATAGGGTTCCGCGCCCCATATGAGGTTCTACGAGTACGAAGCTCGCGAGATCGTCAAGCGGGCCGGGATCCCCGTCACCGACTTCGGCTTCGCCACCACCCCCGACGAGGCGCGCGCGATCGCGGAGCGCATCGGCGGCCCGACCGTGATCAAGTCCCAGGTGCTGACCGGCGGGCGCATGAAGGCCGGCGGCGTCCAGTTCGCCGACACGCCCGACGAGGCGGCCCAGCACGCCGAGGCGATCCTCGGGCTCGAGATCGGCGGTCACATGCCGCGCGGCGTGCTGGTGGACCCCAAGGCCCAGGTCAAGCAGGAGTACTACGCGGGGGTGGTCTGGGACGGCACCCGCAAGCGGCCGCTGATCCTGTTCAGCGACATGGGCGGGATCGACATCGAGCAGGTCGCGGAGGAGCACCCGGACCACGTCGGCCGCGGCCACTTCTCGAACCTGATGCCGTTCTCCGACTACCAGGCCAAGCAGACCATCGCGGCCGCGGGAGTTACCGGCGGCGAGCTGAATCGCCTGACGCCGATCGTGGCGCGCCTGGCGCGGCTGTTTCGCGAGCGCGACATGACGCTGGCCGAGATCAACCCGCTCGCCCAGCTGGAGGACGGCAGCTTCGTGGCGCTCGACGCCCACATGGAGATGGAGAACGAGGGCATGCCGCGCCAGAAGGGGCTGCTGGCGGATCTGGGCATCGGCGAGGACGAGGGCACCCGCGAGGGCCACGAGCCGAGCCCGTTCGAGGCGGCGGTCAAGGCGATCGACGCCGCCGACCATCGCGGCGTGATCCAGGGCAAGGACACGGGCTTCCACGGCAACCTCGGGCTGGTGATCGGCGCGGGCGGCGGCTCGCTCACGCTCACCGACGCCGTGCGCGCCCACGGCGGGCAGCCGGCCAACTACTCCGAGATCGGCGGGAACCCGTCGGTCGCGAAGGCCTGCGGGCTCGCCAAGCAGGTGCTCCAGAAGGAGGGCGTCGAGAAGATCGCGGTGATGATGTCGATCGTCTCCAACACGCGCGTGGACATCGTGGCGCGCGGGGTGATCAAGGCCTGTCTCGAGCTCGGCAAGGACCCGGGCGAGACGATCGCGATCTTCCGCATCCCGGGGGCCTGGGAGGAAGAGGGATTCAAGATCCTCGACCGCTACGGGGTCGAGTACTGCGACCGCTCGGTCTCGATGTACGAGGCGGCCGGGCGCGCCGTGGCCAAGATCCAGGGGAAGGGCGGGTGAAGCCCGCCCGTTGTCACGAGGCTGGAAGCCGAGTTCGTTCTCAGGACGCGGGGCTGGAAGCCCCGCGGAGGTCTGCATGATCCTGATCGACGAGAACACGACCTTCATCGTCCAGGGCATCACCGGGCGCGAGGCGGTCAACCTCACGCGCGAGTGCCTCGACTACGGCTCGAAGATCGTCGGCGGCGTGACGCCGGGCCGCAAGGGCCGCGACGTCCACGGCGTGCCGGTCTTCGACACGGTCCAGCAGGTGGTCGAGCACAACGGCGGGCGCGTGCCGGACGGCTCGGTCGTCACGGTCCCGCCCGCGTTCACCAAGGACGCGGTGCTGGAGGCGATCGACGCCGGCGTCGGCCTGATCGTGATCGTGACCGAACGCATCCCGCGCGGCGACGTGGCTCAGATGGTCGAGGCCGCCGACGCCCGCGGCGCGCGCATCATCGGACCCAACTGCCTCGGGCTGGTCGTGCCGGGCGTGGCCAAGATGGGCGGCATCGGCGGCCCGGCGAAGAACACCGAACAGGCCTACCAGCCCGGCAGCGTGGGCGTGATGTCGCGCTCGGGCGGCATGACCACCGAGATCTCCTCGACGCTCACGGCCGCGGGGCTGGGCGTCTCGACCGCGGTCTCGATCGGCGGCGACGCGATCATCGGCTCCACCTACGCCGAGCTGATGCCGCTGTTCGAGGCCGACGCGCAGACGGAGGCGATCGTGATCTACACCGAGCCCGGCGGGCGCATGGAGGCGCAGCTGGCCGACTGGGTCGCCGAGAACGACTCGCGCCTGCCGATCGTGGCCTTCATGGCCGGCCGCTTCATGGACGACGAGGAGATGAAGGGGATGTCGTTCGGCCACGCCGGCACGATCGTGGAGGGCAAGGAAGACACGGCGACTGAGAAGATCGCCCGCCTGGAGGCCGCCGGGATCCCGGTGGTCGAGCGGATCGACGCGATCCCCGACGCGGTGCGCGAAAAGCTGGGAGCGCCGGCCTGATGCCCGGGCTGTTCATCGACGTGCAGGTGGACGACAGCGTGCGCGGGGACGCCGAGCTCGCCAAGAAGCTCGAGGAGGTGTGCCCGGTGGACATCTACAAGGCCACCGGCGCGGGCGTCGAGGTGGTCGAGCGGCAGCTCGACGAGTGCGTGCTCTGCGAGCTCTGCCTCGAGGCGGCGCCCGCCGGCGCGGTGCGGGTGATCAAGCTCTACGACGACGGCGCCGCGCTGGAGCGTCGCTGACCACGCCGGAGCGGTTCCAGGAGCGGCTCGAGGGCAGCTTCCCGGGCGCCCTCGGCATCGAGGTCATCCGCGTCGACCCCGACGAGGTCGAGGGCCGGCTCGTCATCGACGAGCGGCACCTGCACCCCGGCGGCTACGTGCACGGAGGGGTGTTCGTGGCGTTCGCCGACAGCGTCGCCGCCTGGGGCACCTACCGCAACCTGCCCGACGGCCACGACTTCACGACCGCCGAGCTGAAGGCCAACGTGTTCGCGGCCGGGCACCCCGGCGACGTGCTCCACGCGATCGGGCGACCGCTGCACCTCGGGCGCCGCACTCAGGTCTGGGAGGTGCGCATCCGCCGCAACGACGACGAGCGCAACGCGGCGTTCTTCACCTGCACCCAGATGGTGAGCGCTACCGGCCCCGCCTGAACAGGCGGAAGCGTCCCGACTTGTGCTCCTGCGCCTTCAGCTGGGCGCGCAGAAGATGGTGCTGCGCCTCAAGGGCGCTGGCCGTGGCGCGCGAGTCCTCGAGCGCCTCCTCGGCCTGCTGGCGCGCCAACCGCTCGCGCTTGAGGTTCCCCTCGACCGCCACGCGGTTGCGACGCTCTTCCTCGAGCGCCTCCTGCGCGGACTGGGCCGCCTCGCGCTCGCGGGCGGCGAGCTTGCGCGTCTCGTCCAGCTTGGAGCGCAGGATCCCGAGCTGCCCCGACTGCTGCTCGAGACGGGTCAGCAGGGTACGCGGCGACAGGTCGGTGTCGACGTCGCCCCCGTTCCGGCGTTCGAAACGCCCTGACTTACCCCGGGCCTGACGGCTGCTGGGGCGGTTGGGCTTGGTCGGGCCGGCCTTGGCCTTCTCCTCGCCGCTGTTTCCATTCACATCGGCTTCCTGAACGCGTTCTTGCACGTAATCCAGGATAGACCGAGATTGCCGTGTGCGGGGAAATCTGGCGTGACCCGCGCTAGACGCGGGCTCGGCGGCGCTGAATCACGTTCCCGAGCAGGGCCACGACGGCACGATCGCCGCTCACCTTGACCTCCCCGCGCTCGTAGGCGCGCGCCCAGTCCTCGAGCGTGCCCTCCGCCGCCAGCTCGTTGAAGCGCGGGCGCGCAACCGAGACGTCGACGCGCGAGTCGGCGGCCGGGTCGCGGTCGACCTTGGGGCCGGGCACCTCGACGCGCCAGATCGGGACGTCGCGGCCGTGGGTGTGCAGCTCCAGCCTGATCACCAGCTGCAGGCTGCGCAGGGCGGGCACCTCGTCGTGGAGCCGGTTGACGGCCCGGGCGATCAGCGTCTTGGTGTCAGCGGCCGACACGCGGCTAGATCTTGTTGCGCTGCAGCAGCTTCTTGCCGATCACCATGCGCTGGATCTCGGAGGTGCCCTCGCCGATCAGCAACAGCGGCGCGTCGCGGTAGAGGCGCTCGATCTCGTACTCCTTGGAGTAGCCGTAGCCGCCGTGGATGCGGAAGGACTCCTCGACCACCTCCTTGCCGGTCTCGGAGGCGAACAGCTTTGCCATGCCGGCCTCGAGGTCGGAGCGCTCGCCGGCGTCCTTCATGCGGGCCGCCTTGAGCGTGAGCAGCCGGGCCGCCTCGATCTTGGTCGCCATGTCGGCCAGCTTGAACTGGATCGCCTGGTGCTCGGCGATCGGCTTGCCGAACGTCTTGCGCTCCTGCGAGTAGCGCAGCGCCAGCTCGAGGGCGCGCTGGGCGATGCCCACGCCGCGGGCGGCCACGTTCACGCGGCCGACCTCGAGCGCGTCCATCATCTGCGCGAAGCCCTTGCCGAGCCCGTTCTCCTCCCCGCCCAGGATGCGGTCGGGGCTGCTGATGAAGCCGTCGTAGATGAGCTCGGTGGACTCGACGCCCTTGTAGCCCATCTTCTTGATCTGCGGCGGGACCGTCAGGCCCTCGTTCTTCTCGGCGCCGGGCTCCTTCTCGGTGATGAAGCAGGTCATCCCGGTGTGGGGAGGGTCGGCCCGCGGATCGCTCTTCATCAGCACGAACACGACGCCGGAGCGCAACCCGTTGGTGACCCACATCTTCTGGCCGTTCAGCTGCCAGTAGCCGTCGTCGAGCTTCTTGGCGGTCGACTTGATCCCCTGCACGTCCGAGCCGACCTCGGGCTCGGACAGCGAGAAGGCGGCACGCAGCTCACCGGTGGCCATGCGCGGAAGAAAGGTCTGCTTCTGCTCGTCGGTGCCGAACTTGATCAGCAGGTAGGACCCGATGAAGTGGGTGTTGACGATGCCCGATACCGAGATCCAGCCACGCGAGAGCTCCTCGACGATCATCGCGTAGGTCGTCAGGTCCAGCCCCATCCCGCCGTACTCCTCCGGGATCGTGACGCCGAACAGGCCGAGCTCCCGCATCTGCTCGACCACGTGCTCGGGGAACTTGTCCTCGTGGTCGTGCTCCTCGGCGATCGGGATGACCTCGTTGTCGACGAACTGGCGCACCATCTCCGTGATCGCCTTCTGCTCGTCGGTCTTCTCGTTGAGGCTCGCGGCTATCGCCATTGCTTAGGGGTTCTCCAGTGTCTGTGAGGTCGCTGACTCGCGAGTCACCGCGAGGATATCGCGCGAACCGGCAAGCGGCTCCCCGACAAAAGAGCAGCAACCACAGGCGGGCCCGAAGCGAGTGTGTGTGTCAAACCGCGCGCATATGACGCAAACCGCGACACTCACTCGAGGAAGAGGGCGATTCGGGCCACCCTTCAATGCTGCCGTTCAGCGGCGCAGCGAGGCTCAGTAGCCGCGCGGGTGGCGCGCGACGAATGCCTTCGACTTGCGCAGCGTGCGGCTCCACCGCGGGCCGGTGCGCGGCCCCGGGGCGTCGCGGTCGTGCATCGAGGTGTCGAAGCGCAGGCCGGCCACCACGATGTAGGCGTGGCCGCCGTGGGCGTAGACCGTGATCCACTGGCCGGGGCCGTCCTCGGCCCAGTCCATCAGCGCGCCGGACGGCAGCGGGGAACGCAGGAAGCGGCCGCCGTAGAGCGCGTAGGAAACCGAGCCGGAGCAGTCGTAGCCGCGGTCCAGCCGGCTCGAGAAGGGCTTGTGGCCGCCGCCGTAGATGTACGGCTTCTCGACCAGGCGGTTGGCCGCGTCGATGACCCGCTTGACGCGCAGCGGCGCCGACGCCGGTGCGATCACCCGCCCGTTGACCAGCGTCGCCTCCTCGGGCGGCGGCGGCGGCGGCTCGAAGGTCGCGCCGCCGCTGACCGGCGTGTCGGCTGCGGCCGTGCCCGCGAACACGGGTACGAGCATGCACGCGATCGCAACTGCGACGCAACGAAACGGTGTGCTTGAGCGAACTAAAGGCGGCATTCTCTTTCGAACGCCTGCGGGGTTAGCTGACGGGCTCGCGCTGAAAGAGCTTGCGCGCCTTCGTTATGAAGGTTCGCCCCAGTGACGCTTTCGCATCACCTTGGTTCCCCCGCTCCGTGTGACCACGGACTCGGCGTGCCGGGCAGGCTAACAGATGTTTCGGAAACGTTGCGCACCTGTTAGCTAGTGCGTATCTACATCAATTCGACCGGTCGGGCCGAAGTCCTCCCCGCGGCACGCGGCCGGCGCTGCCTCGGCGCGACCCCCTCGAGCCGCAGAAGCGCCCAGGCGATCAGCGCGATCAGCCCCGCCGAGATCGAGCCCACCGTCAGGTAGGCGATCAGCTTGAGCACGCCCGGCACGTCGTCCTTCTGCTCGCGCTGGAGGACCTTCACGTCGCGCACGAACGGCCGGGTGAAGCTCGCCTGCGCCGGGATCTCCGGCGCCGGGATGGCCCGGTCGCGCGGCAGGTAGATCGGCACGGCCACCAGCGAGTTGCCGGTGTGCACGCGCACCATCGCCTTCCAGCCGTCGTGGACGGGGACCGGCTCCGTGGTCCGGTAGAGGCCTGGGCCGATCCGCTTCAGGTCGCTGACCACGCTGCCGCCGCCCTGCCAGGCGGTGACGTTGGCGAAGTGCGCGCCGTCGAGGGCGTCCGCGGGCGTGACCCGGACCGTGGCCTGGACGTTGCGCCCGTCGCTCGCCGGCACGTCGGTGAGCGCGACCCTGGCGCGGGTCGGGCCGTCCGAGGAGATCGGCAGGCCCCAGGCGATCACGGCCACCAGCGTCAGCAAGCCGGCCAGCGCCGCCCGGTGAGCGGCGCGACTCGGGCGTGGGCGCGGGCCTTCGGGCAGGCCGACCTCGTCGGCCATCTGCATCGGCCGCGCCAGCGCGCCCCCGACGAAGCCGCCGACGGTGCCGGCCGCCACGGCCGTGACGAAGCCCGCGATCGCGGCCTCGGGCAGCAGCGAGTCCGGCCATGGCAGCGGCATCCAGATGTGGCTCCAACCCCACTCGGCGGCGAGCCCGATCGTGCCGATCAGCCCGCCGGCGAGCGCACCGGTGGCCACCGGCGTCCGCGTTCCGGCGCGCGCGAAGGCCGCCTCCACGAGCAGCGCCTCGACGATGTAGAGCGGGAAGTGCGGCATCGTCTGGCCCCACACGCCCCCGACCATCACCGAGATCAGCCCGCGGATCAGCACGAACCCGAGCACGGCCAGCAGCGCGCCTCCGCGCCCCAGGTAGACGCGCGCCGTCACCAGGCCGATCCCGCCGGCGAGCATGATCAGGACCGGGTGCAGCACCTCGCGGAACTGCGGCACGCTGAAGTCGAACTCGCCCTGGAAAGTCGACAAGGCCACCAGGAAGCTGCCGGCGAGCAGGCCGCGGCGCAGCAGCAAGAGCGGTCGCGGGTGGTCGCGCTCGGGGTCGCGCCCGAGTGCGCCGATCGCCTCCGACTGGAGGGCCATCGCCCCGAGCGTGGCAAGCGAGGCGCCGCCGATCAGCATCAGGTGGGTCGGCCCCCAGAGCGTCACGTCCTGGCCGAACAGCCGGTGCCACATGTCGTCGAGCGGGAAGCCCGAGAGCGCGAAGGCGCCGCACGTGGCGATCACCACTCCGCCGACCGGCGCCCACCAGCCGCGGCCGACGGCTACCGCCGTGCGGCTGGGCCGGTCGCCCGCCAGCGCGGCGGCCAGCACGCCGGACAGCAGCACGCCGTATAGCCCGAGCAGGATCAGGTAGTGGGCCGGGTTGGCGAGCGGCCCGGCGTCGCGGCCGTTGTCGATATGCAGGGAGATGTCCCAGTACATGCCGAGCACGGCCGTGAGCAGCGCGGCGTTCAGGAGCGTCAGCGGCAGGGCGGCCCAGCCCGGCAGCCCTGTCAGGCGCTCGGTGCCGCGGGCCGCGCGGGCAAGCCAGTCGATCCGGCCGCTGCGGTGCCCCGCGATCAGGACCGCGATCAGCGCGGTGGCCACTCCGGCCGCCGCGGTCGCCCCGAGCGCCTCGCCGATCGCCGCGCCGCCAGCGGGCTCGCCGCCGGTCGCCTGACCTACCCAGGTCATCGTCCTCATGTGTCACTCTCCCTGCGCAATTGACGCTTCCCGGTTGACGATCTCGTTCCCGGTCAGCAAACTAACTGAACATTCAGTCAGGGATGTGTGAGGACGCTCACACACCGCCGCACCCACCCCCAAGACCCCACCACCCCCAGATTGAGCACCACCCCTCGCAAGCGCCTCACCGGCGAAGAGCGCCGCGCCGCGATCCTCGACGCCGCCCTCGCCGTCTTCGCTCAGCGCGGCTACCACGCCTCGTCGATCGACGACATCGCCCGCGAGGGCGGCATCTCCAAGGCGCTCATCTACGAGCACTTCGCCTCCAAGGCCGACCTCTACGCCGAGCTGCTCGAGGAGCAGGCGGGCCAGCTCTTCTCGACGCTCGCCGAGGCGATCTCGGAGGCGGGGCGGTCGGCGTCGGCGCGACTCGCCGTCGGGTTCGACGCCTTCTACGGCTTCGTGGAGGAGCACCGGGTCGCCTGGCGGATGCTGTTCCGCGAGGCGACCGACCCCGAGGCGGTCGCGGTGCTCGACCGGATCACCGCCGAGGTGACCAACTTCGTGGCCGGCGTGATCGCGGAGGATCCCGGCGCCCGGAGGGGCGAGGACGACGAGGAGACGCGCGAGCACGGCGTGCAGGTGATCGCCCAGCTGATCGTGGGCGCCGTGCAGGCGCTCGCCAACTGGTGGGCGGACCACGACGACCTGCCACGGCAGCGGATCGTGGAGATGACGATGGATTTCGCCTGGCTCGGGCTCCAGCGGCTCAGCCAGGGCGAGCGCTGGCAGACTCCCGCTTCGTGAACTTCGCGCGCGACGTCGTCGTCGCGGCCGACCCGCGGCGGCTGGCCCTGGTCGCCTTGACCCGCGACGGCGAGCGGCGCGAGATCGAGTTCGGCGAGGTCTCCGACCGCGCCGGCGCGCCTCGCCGGCACGCTGGCGCAGCGCGGCGTGACCCGCGGCGACACGGTGATGACGCTGATCGGCAACCGCCCCGAGTGGGTCTACGCGATGGTCGCCTGCTGGTGGCTGGGCGCGGCGGCTCAGCCCTGCACCGAGCAGCTGCGGCCGGCGGACCTGCGCGAGCGCATGGACAAGGTCGATCCGCGCGCGATCGTGGCGGACGCGCGCAACGTCGAGCTGATCGCCGCGGCGGGCTTCGACGGCCCACTGCTGGTCGTGCCGGACGAGCGGCTGTTCGACGCCGAGCCGCCGCCGGCGGCCGAGCTCGACCCCGAGGACCCGGCGCTGATCGTGTTCACGTCCGGGACCGCCGGCGAGCCGAAGCCAATTTGCCACGGCGCCCGCTACCTGGAGGGCCAGCGGGTCCAGGCCGAGCACTGGTACGGCGCCCGCCCGGGCGACCTGTGCTGGTGCACCGCCGCCAGCGGCTGGTCGCTGTCCGCGCGCAACGCCTTCGTCGCGGCCTGGCTGCGCGGGGCGGCCGCGCTGCTGCACGACGGCCGCTTCGACGCCGCCGAGCGGCTCGAGCTGCTCGAGCGCGAGCAGGTGAACGTGCTCTGCATGTCCCCCACCGAGTACCGCGCGATCGCCAAGCGCGGCGAGCTGCACCCGCTGCCGGCGCTTCGCCACGCGGTAGCGGCGGGCGAGCCGCTCAACCCGGAGGTCGTGCTGACCTGGCAGGAGGCCGTCGGGGTGTCCGTCCACGACGGCTACGGCCAGACCGAGACCGGGCACCTGACCGGGATGCCGATCGGACCGCCGGTCAAGCCCGGCTCGATGGGCCGCCCGCTGCCGGGCTTCCGCGCCTGGATCGACGAGGGCGAGCTGGTCGTCGACCCCGCCACGGTCCCCACGTTCTTCGTCGACGGCGACCGCGATCGCCCCTGGCGAACCGGCGACCGCGTGAGCGAGGACGAGCAGGGCTACCTCTGGTTCGAGGGCCGCACCGACGACGTGATCATCTCGGCGGGCTACCGGATCGGGCCGTTCGAGGTCGAGTCGGCGCTGGTCGCACACCCGGCCGTGGCCGAGGCGGCCGCCGTCGGCGCGCCCGACGAGGTGCGCGGCCAGGTCGTGCGCGCGGTGGTCGTGCTGCAGCCGGGCTTCGAGGCGAGCGACGCGCTGGTGCGCGAGCTCCAGGACCACGTGAAGGGCGAGACCGCCCCCTACAAGTACCCGCGCGTGGTCGACTTCGCGGACGCGCTGCCGAAGACGCCGAGCGGGAAGATCCGCCGGGCCGCGCTACGCGAAGGGGTCGAGTGAGACGAGGTAGCGGCGCAGCAGCGGGTCGATCACCCGCCAGCGGCCGCGCGACTCGTGCTCGACGACGCCGGCGTCGCGCAGCAGTTTGAGCACGCGGTCGCGCACGCCGGGGTGCAGGCGCCGCGGCAGCGGCTGATCGGCCGCGACCGTGCGCGCCACCAGCAGCCCGTTCTTGTGCAGCAGGCGGATCCGCTCGACGATCTGCTCCATGGTGGGCCGATCGCCCTCCAGCGCGCGCTCGAAGCCGACCTGCACGAGGTCGAGGTCGATCTCGCGCGTGTCGAGCTCGATCGAGACGAGGTGCACCTGCTGGGCGATCCGCATGGTGGCGCGCGGATGGCCGCCGCCGAGCTCCACCATGCTCGCTAGCGCGGCCTCGGCGACCTCGCAGTCGTCGGCGGCGAACCGCTCCCGCAGCCCGCGCCGCCACTCCTCGGCGTCGATCGGGCGCAGCGCGTAGAAGCTGCCGAAGCCGCTGAACGCGCGCCGCGACGGGGCGAACAGGTCGCGCATCACGTGCTCGATGCTGCCGGCGAACAGGTAGCTCACCGAGGTCGTGCGCTGGAAGACGGCGCGCATCCGGTTGGTCACGGCGTCGGGGTCGCCGTAGGGGCGGCGCGCCGAGGCGACCTCCTGGAACTCGTCGAAGAAGAGCAGCAGGCGGCGGCCGTCCGCGCGCGCCACCCGGTCGGGCAGCTCGAGCGCCAGGTCGAGCGCGCGGTCGGGATCCTGGGCCGCGAGTCCTGGCGTCAGCGCCACCTCTACCCCCTCCCCCAGCTCGCCGACGAGCCGCACCACCGCGCGCGCCTGGGCCGCTGACAGCGCGGCGCGTCCGGCGCCGCGCGCCCGGCGCAGCAGCCGGTGGGCGGCGGACCGGTTCGCGATCACGGCGGTCGCCAGCGCCTCGGCCAGCTCGGCCGCGTCGGAGACCCGGAACAGATCGAGCTTGGCGACGTAGGCGCCCCGCCGGCGCGCGCGGGTGAGCGCGGCCTCGCAGACGCTTGTCTTGCCGGTGCGTCGCGGGCCCGCGACGATCAGGTGGGTGCCGGCCTCTAGCCGCGTGGCGATCTCGGCCACGTCGTCGCGCCGCCCGATCAGCTGGCTGGCGGGGATGGGAGAGTCCGAGGGGAAGAGGTCGCCGCTGGCCTGTCGCATCGTGCGTAGAGCTTACACGGATTCGGTGTAAGAACACACGCATTCTGTGTAAACCGTCATTAGAGCTTGCGCGCATACCCGCCGGGTAGCCTCAGTGACAGATGCCCAACCACCTCGCCGACGAGACCTCGCCCTACCTGCTGCAGCACAAGGACAACCCGGTCGACTGGTACCCGTGGGGCGAGCCCGCGCTGGCTCGGGCGCGCGAGCTGGATCGCCCGATCCTGCTCTCGATCGGCTACTCCGCCTGCCACTGGTGCCACGTGATGGAGCGCGAGTCGTTCGAGGACGAGGAGACCGCGCGGCAGATGAACGAGCTGTTCGTGTGCATCAAGCTCGACCGCGAGGAGCGCCCGGACATCGACTCGATCTACATGGAGGCCTGCCAGGCGATGACCGGCGCGGGTGGCTGGCCGCTGAACGCCTTCATCACGCCGGAGCAGGTCCCGATCTACATCGGCACTTACTTCCCGCCCGAGTCGCGCATGGGCATGCCGAGCTGGCGCGAAGTGCTCGTGGCGGTGGCGCAGGCGTGGGACGAGAAGCGCGACGAGATCCGCGCCGGCGGCGCCGGGATCGCCGCGCGCCTGCAGGGCGGCGCCGCGCTACGCGCATCGAGCGAGCCGCTCCAGGCGGGGCTGCTCGACTCAGCGGTCGAGGGCCTGCGCGGGCAGTTCGACCCCGCCAACGGCGGCTTTGGCCGGGCGCCCAAGTTCCCGCCCGCGTCGGCGCTCGAGTTCCTGATGCGCCGCGGCGAGGTCGACATGGTCGCGCAGACCCTGCGCGCGATGGCGTCGGGCGGCATGTACGACCAGATCGGTGGCGGCTTCGCGCGCTACTCGGTGGACCCCTACTGGCTCGTCCCCCACTTCGAGAAGATGCTCTACGACAACGCGCTGCTCGCGCGCGCGTACCTGCACGGCTGGCAGGTGACCGACGATCCGCTGTTCCGCCGCGTGACCGAGGAGACGCTCGACTGGGCGCTGAGCGAGATGCGCGCGCCCGAGGGCGGCTTCTTCTCCGCCCTCGACGCCGACTCCGAGGGCGTGGAGGGCAAGTTCTACGTCTGGAGTGTCGACGAGCTGCGCGCGGCGCTCGGCGACGAGCCGGACGCCGAGGAGGCGATCGCCTGGTTCGGCGCCACCGACCGCGGCAACTTCGAGGGCGCCAACATCCCGGTGCGCGGCCCGGGCGTACCGGAGCGGCTGGACGACTGGCGACGGCTTCTCTACGACGTGCGCTCGCGAGCGCGTCTGGCCCGGGCTCGACGACAAGCGACTGACCTCCTGGAACGCGCTGATGATCTCGGCGCTGGCCGAGGCGGGCGCGGTGCTCGAGCGCGCCGACTACCTCGAGGCCGCCACGGGTGCCGCGGAGTTCGTGCTGGGCTCGCTGCGCGACGAGGACGGGCGTCTGCTGCGCACCTGGAAGGACGGCCAGGGGCGCCTCAACGCATACCTCGAGGACCACGCGTTCCTGCTCGAGGCGCTGCTCACGCTGTACGAGTCGAGCTTCGAGCCGCGCTGGTTCGCCGAGGCGGTGACGCTGGCCGACACGACGATCGAACGCTTCGGCGATGCGGAGCACGGCGGTTTCTTCGAGACCTCGTCCGACCACGAGCGGCTGCTGGCCCGCCGCAAGGACCTCGAGGACCACCCGATCCCGTCCGGGAACGCGAGCGCCGCCTACGGCCTGCTGCGGCTGGGCGCCCTGACCGGCGAGCAGCGCTACGAGGAGCAGGCGGTCGGGGTGCTGCGCCTGCTGCACGAGCTGGCCGCGAAGCACCCGCAGGGGTTCGGCCACCTGCTGCAGGCACTCGACTTCCACCTGGCGCCGGTGAAGGAGGTGGCGCTCGTGGGCGACTCGCGCGACCTCGAGCGCGTGGTGCGGGGCGCGTTCCGGCCGCACCTGGTCGTGGCCGGCGGCGCCCCTGACGGCGTGCCGCTGCTGGCCGACCGCCCCACCGTGGACGGCCATGCCGCCGCCTACGTGTGCGAGCGCTTCGCCTGCCAGGCGCCGGTGACCGAGCCAGAGGAGCTGAAACGGCTGCTCGCCTAGCGATGCTCGCGGCGGCGGCCTTCACGGCGACAGCGCTCGCGGCGACGGTGCTCGCCGCGCCCTCCGCTTCCGCCGCGCCGGTCGCGTACGACGTCGCGGTGCGCATCTCCTCCTGGGGGCCGCGCCCGGCGGCGAGCGCCACCGAGGCACGAGCGCACCGCTTGATGGCGCGCACCTTCCGGGACGCCGGCCTGCGGGTCGCCGTGCAGGAGTTCGACGTGCCCGGCCGGGGCCGCTCGCGCAACGTGATCGGCACCCTCGACACGTCCGCCACCTGCCTGCGGATCGCGATGGCGCACACCGACAGCGCCCCTCCGGCGCCGGGGGCCAACGACAACGCCTCGGGCCTCGGGGTCATCGCCGCGCTCGCGTCGAGGCTGCGCGCGATCGAGCCGGGGTGCGACGTCTGGCTGGTGGCGACCGGCGCCGAGGAGCGCGTCTACACCGGCTCGCCCGACCACCTGGGCGCGCTGGCGCTCGCGCGCCGGGCACGCGCCCGGGGCGGCCCGGGACCGGCTCGAGTGGGCGCTGTCGCTCGACGAGGTCGGCCGCGACCGGCCCTTCTGGCTGCGCTCGCCCGCGACCGCGGTGCGCCCGAGGGTCGAGGGCGCGCTGCTGCGCGCGGCGCGCCGCGCCCACGTGCCGGTCAGCTGGGTGCGCGACGAGAGCACCGGCAACTCAGATCACCGCGAGTTCGAGCTGCTCGGCCTGCCCGGCCTGAAGCTGGGCGTGGGCGCGGGCGGCGAGCCCTGCCGGCACACCGCCTGCGACCGCCCGGAGCGGCTCGATCCCACATCGCTGCGACTGGCCCGACGCCTGGTGGAGACGGCTCTGAGCGCGCGGCGGTGAGCGCCGGCGCCGGACCCCAGATCAGTCCTGGGAACGCGCCAGCGGCCACTCGCGCGGCTTGTGCTGGAGCTTCGACGGCCACCACACCCGCGGCCCGAGCTTGAACACGATCGCCGGCACCAGGACGCTGCGAACGAGGAACGTGTCCAGGAGCACGCCGAAGGCGACCACGAATCCGATCTCGGTCAAGAACACGAGCGGCAGCACCGCAAGCACGGAGAAGGTGCCGGCCAGCACGATCCCGGCGCTCGTGATCACGCCGCCCGTCACCGCCAGCGCGCGCAGGATCCCCTCGCGGGTGCCGTGCTTGAGCGTCTCCTCACGTGCCCGCGCCATCAGGAAGATGTTGTAGTCCACACCGAGCGCAACCAGGAACACGAACGCGAACAGCGGCAGCGACGGGTCCGACCCGGGGAAGCCGAAGAACACGTCGAAGGCGAAATACCCCACTCCAAGCGCGGCGAGGAAGCTGACGATCACCGTCCCGATCAGGACCAGCGGCGCGACCACCGCGCGCAGCAGCACCACCAGGATCAGGAACACGACCACGAGCACGATCGGCGGGATCACCGCCGAGTCCCATGCGGCGGCCTCGCGCACGTCGAACTCGACGGCGCTCGCGCCGCCGATCAGCGTGCCGGGAGCCGCGCCGTCGGCGGCATCCCGCATCGGCTCGATCACGTCGAACGCCTCGGTCGAGTAGGGCTCCGGCTCGAGCGTCGCCTGCACGAGCACACCGGGGTCGCCCTCGGCGACCGGGGGCGAAACGGACTGCACCCCTTCCACGCCCACGAGCGCACGGCTCACCGCGGGGACGTCGGCGCGGTCGGGGACGATCACGTCGGTCGGCGCCGAGGCGCCCGAGGGGAAGCTCTTCGAGAGCAGCTCCTGGCCCTCGACGGACTCGACCTTGGTGCGATAGCTGTCGTTGGTGGTGAGGTCGGTGGAGAAGAAGAGTAGGCCGGCGCACATCACCAGCAGCACCGCGACCGAGCCGACAAGCACTCGCGTCGGGTTGAGCGCCACACGGTCGCCGACCTCCTTCCAGAATCCATGCGTGGCGTCGGCGAGGCGCTCGTGCTTGGTGCGGCGGATCTCGTAGGGCTGGAAGACCGCGCGGTCGAGCGGGCCGACGATCAGCGACGGAATGCGGAGATGGCCGCGCGTGATCCAGGCGACGAGGGCGCGCAGGATCGCGTTCAGCAGGACCAGCGGCAACAGCACCAGGACGACCAGGGAGGCGACCACGACCGTGCTCAGCGCAAAGACGCGCGAGCCTTCCACGATGCGGCGCCCGAGCGCCCCCGGGCGCGGCTGGTCGGCCTCCGACCACCGCGACGTGTGCGGGACGAACGGCCAGAAGGCGCGGCGGCCGAAGATCGTCAGCAGGGCGGGCAGCAGCGTGAGCATCGAGAGGGCGGCGCAGGCGACGCCCATCGCGACGATCGGGCCCATCCCGGACGTGCCGTTGACCTTGGCGATCGACAGGCACAGCAGCGCGGCGATCACGGTCGCGGCCGACGCGAACACGGCCGGGCCCGCCGACGCCGTGGCGGCCTGCATGGCCACGTGCCGGTCCTCGGTGTGGTGGAGCTCCTCCCGGTATCTGGCGACGATCAGGAGCGCGTAGTCGGTGCCGGCTCCCAGCACCATGATCGACATGATCGAGCTCGACTGGCCGTTGATGGTCACGCCCAGCTCGGAGAGCCCGTAGCCCACCGAGCGGGCGAGGATCTCGGCGAAGATGATCGCCGCCAGCGGGATGAACAGGAAGATCGGCGACCGGTAGATCAGGATCAGCAGGACGATCACCAGCGAGACCGCCGCGAGCAGCAGCGTGCCGTTGATGCTCTCGAAGACCTCGATCGCGTCCGCCGCGTAGCCGGCGCCGCCGGTGACCTTCACCTCGATCCCGCCGCCGGGGTCCGACACGGTGTCGCGCCAGAACTGGACCGGATCGAGGATCCGGTCGCCGTCGCCCTCGCCCTTCAGATACGCGGTGACGATCGCCGCCTTGCCGTCCTCGGAGCAGATCGGGCCGACGAACGGCGAGTAGTCCCCAGGCTGGCCGGGAACCGGCGTGGTCGGTCCGCCGCAGCCCTCCGGCACCGCGCCCCCACCGGCGGGGGCGTCCTGGCCGCCGCCGTCCTGCCCGCCCGCGGCCGCGGTGGCCCCGTCGGCGACCACACCGGGGAAGCGTCGCTCGGTCAGCCGGCGGACGTCCTCGGCGATCTTCTGGCGGTCCGCCTCCGTCAGCCCAGCCTCGCGCCGGTAGACGATCACGGCCGGGGCGAGCTCGCCGCCCTGCAGCTCCTCGGTGGCTTGGAGCGCCTTCGTCGAGTCCGCGTCGCCGGGCAGGAACGAGGTCGACTCGTTCTCCTCCGCGTCCATGAACTTCGTCGGCAGGTCCGCCGGACCGGCGGCGACGAAGATGCCGATCAGCCAGATCGCGAAGACGACCCACTTGGCACGCGATCCGGCGGGCAGGGCGAAGATCGAGCGGCGCTCAGGCACTAGAGGACCGCGAGGTAGCGGTCCAGCTCCCATTGGGTGACCTGCACCCGGTAGTCCTCCCACTCCTGGCGCTTGATCTCGACGTAGCGGTTGAAGATGTGCTCGCCGAACGTGCGCAGCACCAGCTCGGACTCGGCGGTCAGCTCGATCGCCTCGCCCAGCGTCTCGGGCAGCTGCTCGATGCCCAGCCGGCGCCGCTCCTCCGGGGTGATGTGGTACAGGTTCTTCTCCATCGGCTCGGGCAGCTCGTAGCCCTTCTCGATGCCCTCGAGCCCGGCCGCCAGCAGGATCGCGAACGTCAGGTACGGGTTGCAGGCCGGGTCGGGACAGCGCAGCTCCATGCGCGTCGCCTGCTCCTTGCCGGGGTGGTAGAGCGGCACCCGGACCAGCGCCGAGCGGTTGCGCCGTGACCAGGCGCAGTACACCGGCGCCTCGTAGCCGGGCACGAGCCGCTTGTAGGAGTTGACCCACTGCGCGAACACCGAGGTGATCTCGCGCGCGTGCTTGAGCTGGCCGGCGATGAAGGCCTTGCCGACGTCGGACAGGAAGTACTGGTCGTTGGCGTCGTAGAAGGCGTTGCGTTCGTCGGTGAACAGCGACTGGTGGGTATGCATGCCGGAGCCGTTCTCGCCGAACAGCGGCTTGGGCATGAACGTCGCGTGCCAGCCGTACTTCATGGCGTATTCCTTGACCGTGATGCGGTAGGTCATGCAGTCGTCCGCCATCTTCAGCGCGTCGGCGTAGCGCATGTCGATCTCGTGCTGCGACGGGCCGACCTCGTGGTGGGTGTACTCCACGTGGATGCCGAGCTCCT
Source organism: uncultured Thermoleophilaceae bacterium (assembly GCA_963765135.1). Classification (GTDB taxonomy): domain Bacteria; phylum Actinomycetota; class Thermoleophilia; order Solirubrobacterales; family Thermoleophilaceae; genus JACVRW01. The sequence continues at coordinate 688,934 of CAVXUX010000002.1, read as the reverse complement.
CGAGCGCGAGCACGGTCTCGCGGCGCACGTCCGAGCCCGCGTCGAGCGTCGTGAGGTCGAAGTAGCCGCCCTCGTCGAGGATCTCCGGCTGCTGGCCGCTCTCGACCTTGGCGTTGCGGAAGTAGAAGAACTCGAGCTCGGGGCCGACGTAGAAGTTCGTGAACCCCAGCGCCTCGGCCCGCTCGAGCACGCGGCGCAGCACCTGGCGCGGGTCGCCCTCGTAGGGCTCGCGGCTCGGGGTGACGACGTCGCAGAACATGCGCGCCACGCCGCGGTCCTCGGGACGCCAGGGCAGCACCCTGAAGGTCGAGGGTCCGGCATGGCGATCATGTCCGACTCCTCGATCGCGTTGAAGCCGGTGATCGACGAGCCGTCGAAGCCCATGCCGCCCTTCGAAGGCGTCGTCCAGCTCCTCGGCGTTGATCGAGAAGCTCTTCAGCTGGCCGAGGATGTCGGTGAACCAGAGACGGACGAAGCGGATGTCGCGATCATCGACGAACGCCTTGACGGCGTCGGCGGTCTGCGGCTGGTCGGCCATGGAGCTCCTTATGTAGGTCGGTGCACGTCGACGCGGCGCCGAAGGCTACAACCAGGAGCGAGCCCAGACCTTGAGCGAGCGGACCGCCGGCTCCAGGGCGTGTCCCTTCGCGGTCAGGCAGTACTCGACGCGTACCGGCATGTCGTCGATCACGTGGCGCTCGACGATGCCCTCGGCCTCGAGCTCCTTCATGCGCTCGGACAGCAGGCGATCGGAGAGGTCCGGGACCAGCACCTTGACCTCGGAGAAGCGCAGCGGCCCGTCCATCAGCACGAACAGGATGGCGCCGGTCCAGCGCTTGCCGATCAGCTCGACGGCGCTGGTGGTAGGCGGAGCAGCAGCTCTCGCGCCGCGCAGCGACCGACTCCCCCTCGTGCGCTATGGCCTGCCCAGAGGCCATGCCGAACATCGTAGACCCCTAAGCGGCGATCGACAGCCGGGACTCTTCGCTCGAGCCGTCCAGCGGGACGTCGCCCGCGCGCGTGACCAGGTTGGAGAACGTCGCGAGCGCCACGTGCGCCACGGTCTCGAGGATCTGCTCGTCGTCCCAGCCGGCCTCGCGGGCCTCCTCGTGCTTGTGCCGGGGCGGCGCGCCATCGGACTCGAGCAGCGCCTTCACGAAGCGCAGCAGCATGGCCTCGCGCTCGTCGTGCGAGTCGAACTCGCGCGCGAGGGCGATCTCGTCGAGGCCGAGGCCGGCGTCGCGGGCGGTGCGCTGCAGGGTGGTCAGGCCGTACTCGCTGTCCTGGTGCTCGGCGACCGCGAGCGCGATGCGCTGCTGGGTCGCGTAGGGCAACGAGCCGTTGCGCAGCTCGGAGCGGAAACGGGCGTAGGCGCGCAGTACGGCGGGCGACCCGGCGAGGACGCCGATGAAGTTGGGGAGCTGGCCTCCGCCGGAGAGCGCGCCCTTGAGGATCGGGACGCTGCGCTCGGGAGCCGTCAGCTCGTCGTGGACCTGGAACCTGCTCTCCTTGGTCTTCATCCCTGCTTCACTTTCTGCGCGTGCCTTACGGCCGGTAAGTATACGCGACAAAGGCATGGCGAGCAGGCCAAAACGCCCGTGGCGGGCGCGCCAATACGGCATATGGAGTGCCCGCTCGGCGGCGGGGCTAGGAGTGCGCGGTGCCGGCGGCCACGGCCACCAGCAGCAGCCCGAGCAGGAAGGCCCAGAGGGCGATCCGGTCGGGCTGGGCGAGCTGCGCGTCGACGACGGCGCGGCGACGGCGGCCGGAGCGGCATGCGCGGGGGTCGGGCGTCCGGTGATCGTGATCGTGCGGCGCTCGGCGACGGGCTCGGGTGCCGGCACGGCGGGGACCGCGCTCGGCGCCGGAGTGCTGCGCTCGAAGCGACCGCGCCGGGGGGTTGCCTCGGGACGAAGCGGCACGGGCTCCGCGAGCTCGGCCTCGGCGGCTTCCTCGACCGCGACGACAGCGGCCTCGGCGTGCGCGGCCTCGGCGGCGCTCTCGTCCTCGAGGCGCTCGGCGACCTCGATCTTGCGCTCCCACTGGAGTAGGACCGCTTCCCTGCTCATCTGATTGTCATCCTCCCGCAGAGCGCGGGCACCGGCTGAATGCATCGGCTCTCTCTCTTCGTGCCTGCGGGGTTAGCTGACGGGCTCGCGCTGAAAGAGTTGCGCTACGAGTAGCTCGGAGGGCCCTATCCGGCACCTCTCGGGTCTGCTCGATTCGCCCCCTGGCCAAGTGGCCAACTGGTTCCCCCACGCCCCACTGCCGGGCGGGACTTCGGCTTGGATCGACGCGGCCATGCTAGCAGCACATCGCATGCCCCGGACGGAAAAAGCGCCGCAACCAGCGGGAGTTTCCGTAACGATCGGCCCGAGCCGCGGCGGGGGCGCGGGCGGGGCCTACTGGCCGGCGACCTGGGCCACGTAGCTGGCGACCTTCTGGGCGTCCTCGCCGGTCAGCAGCCCCTTCGGCATGCGGTCCTGGCCGGTGCCGCCGTTCTTGATCGCGTTCAGCACGCGCTGGCTGGTCGACGCCGCCGAGCTCGTCGAGGTTGGGGCCGGTGACCCCGTGGGCCTGGACGGCGGCAAGCGTGTGGCAGCTCTTGCAGTTGGCGATGAAGAGGGTCTTGCCCTCCTCCTGGGCCTTGGTGGCCGGCTCGGTCCGCAGCGGGCCGACGCCGCCCTCCGACTCGCCGCGGCCGGCGATCACCGCCGCCGGGACGGCCACGCCGAGCCCGAGGTAGAGGATCACGATGAAGAAGGTGAACAGGCGCCCGCCGCGGCGTCAGGTAGGCCTCGCGGGCGGCCCCGGGGCTGCCCGAGAACGCGATGAAGATCACGATGAGCCCGAGGACGAGGAAGGGCCCGATCACCAAGAGCACTTGCATCGAGGGCGGCACTCTACCTGCCGCGGGCGCGGAGGCGCCGAGGCGTCAGGTCGTGTCGGCGGCGGCGCGCCGGGCGCGCTTCCAGCTGCCGTAGGCGGCGAAGACGTCGCTGAGGGCGGGCAGGTGGTCGTCGTCCGCCGCGCGCTGTTGGTAGTCGACCATCAGCAGGCGCTCGGGGCGCTGGCCGGCGTCCTCGGCCACGTCGCGGATCGCCTGGCGAACCTCGCCCTTGGTGGAATCGCCGTCGCCGCCGGCGCGCTTGGCCTCGTGGGCGAAGACCCCCGCGGCGCTACCGCGAGCGCCGGGCTCGGCGGACGGCGTCGGCCGGCCCCGGCCCACGCCGACGAGCAGCCGGCAATGCGGGCAGCGGAGCGGCTGCTTCGGCCAGGGCTCCCCCACCCGCCGCTCGACCAGCAGGTGGCAATGCGGGCAGTAGCCGTCCTCCGCGGGCTTGGAGCCACGGCGCGCGGACTTGGCCTGTGAGGCGGATGAGGTGCGGGATGAGGTGCGAGTGGCGGGCGACAATCAATAACCCCTGACTGGGGGACTAATCGCCGGGGCGGGGGGCATCGAAACCCGAACTTTTGGCCAGACCGCGGTTTCCGGCCCCTCGCGCGGCGGCTGGCGCCAATAGGAAGGGCCCCGCTCTCGCGGGGCCCTTCCCTTAGCCAGCCGATAAGCCGGATTTCGTCTTGAGCAGCCATCCATCTCGTCCGAGCGACCTCTCGATCGCCCGGCCGGGGCTCTCGCCCTGCGGCCTACCTGGAGCTCGGCGGGCAGCGTCAGCGCTCCTACTTGGCCTTGCACCGGGTGGGGTTTGCCTGGCCGCCGCGTCACCGCGACGCCGGTGCGCTCTTACCGCACCTTTTCACCCTTGCCGGCACCGGGCTCACGTGAGGCCCGGCGCTTAGGCGGTGTGTTTCTGTGGCACTTTCCCGCGGGTTTCCCCGGGTCGGCTTCCCGACCACCCTGCCCTACGGTGTCCGGACTTTCCTCGAGGGGCCGGTTGTCTCTCCGACCCTCCCGCGGCTGCTTGGCCGGCAGCCGTCCAATTCTAGACCCGCCCGGCCCACCCGACCAGGGCCGCAGGGCGCCGCCCGCCGGCGCGGCAGCCCACCAATCTGACGTTTGCCGCCTATTACGCGGTCAACGTCAGACTCGTGGCGCGGCCCGAGCCGGCGCGCCGGCCCGAGCGCCACTGGCCCAGGCGCTGCCCTGGTTGCCGCCGTTTACGCGCGGCCAGCGGGGCCGCGCCCGGGTCCCCCCGGACCTACGCCAGCGTCGCTCCGCACCCGCCGCAGCGAGCCTGCTCGCCTTCGAGGCGCATCGGCGCGTCGCAGACGGGGCACGCCGCCTCGCCGTCGGCGTGGGCCGCCCGCCATCTCGCCTTCGAGCAGCTCCTCGAGGGTCGGGCGCCGTCCGCGGATGAACAGGGGCGTTCGGGGCCTCCAGCACCGCGGTGCTCATGACACCCTCCGGCAGACCCCGACCACTCGGCCGAGCACCTGCACGTCGGTCGTCAGGATCGGCTCGAGCGCGGAGTTCTCCGGCTGCAGGCGCACGTGGTCGCTCTCGCGGAAGAAGCGCTTGACGGTCGCCTCCGCCTCGTCGCCCACCAGCGCCACCACGATCTCCCCGTCGGCTGGCGGTCTCCTGGCGGCGGACGATCACGTAGTCCTGGTCGAGGATCCCGGCGTCCTTCATCGAGTCGCCCTTGATGCGCAGGACGAACTCGCCCGTCGTCCCCGCCGGCGATGCCCGGCACGGGCACGTACTCCTCGATGTTCTCCTCGGCCAGCACCGGCGCGCCGGCGGCGACCGCGCCGACGATCGGCAGCCCGGTCGGCTTGACCGACTGGCGCGCCTTGTCCACCAGCACCTCGATCGCACGCGGCTTGGTCGGGTCGCGCCGCAGCAGCCCCAGCCGCTCCAGGTTGCCGAGGTGCGCGTGCACGGTCGACGAGGACGTGAGCCCGATCGCCTTCCCGATGTCGCGCACCGTCGGGGGATAGCCATGCTCGCCGACATGGCGCTTGACGTAGTCGAAGATCTCCTGCTGGCGCTTCGTGAGGTTCAGCTCGACCATTGGGATGCCCCCTGAAGCCGGTTTCCGTGTCGTAATCCGAACATGTGTTCGCAGAGTACCCCGGCAGTCGGACGACATCAAGCCGGGCGGCGCAGGCACCCGAGGGGGCCAGCGGAGCCGCTCTATACTCAGCGCGCACGCGCCTGTGGCGGAATTGGTAGACGCGCAAGGTTGAGGGCCTTGTCCTGCTTACGCGGGGTGGGAGTTCGAGTCTCCCTGGGCGCATCGCGAAATCCTCGGAAGCGTTGGGTGCGACCCATCATGCTGCGTCAGCGGCGTCGCATTGGGTCAGAGCCTCGAGCGCCTTGGCTCTGTCGAGGAAACTGTCGAGGCGCGCTACGAGCCCATCGCGAAATGCGTACACGGTGACGACCATGGTCTCGACTTCGATCCCGTCCCGGCCGTGGACGTGCCAGCCCTCGACCGCCAGCAATCGGCCATCCGGGGCCACGATCACTTCTCCCAGCTGCACCGTGACGCGCTCCCAGGCGTTGCTGACCGTCTCCAAGAACTGCCTTACCTGTTCGCGTCCGCGCAGGAGGCCAGCGTTTCCGCCCTCTCGTGGTTGGCGCAGACGGGCCACGGGAAAGGCCTGCCCGTCCGGGTGCAGGTACTGGACGGCCCCCGCAAAGTCGCGGTGGTTGAACGCCCTCCAGCCACTGCGGAGCGCTTCCACGTGTCCGAGGGCGTCGATGTGGTCCTCCTCAGGGCCAAGGTGCGCCGCGGCGGGGCCAGCTATCCGTGCACGCCGTCTGAACATCGGGCTGTCCTTTCGGCCGAGTCCAGGTGCCCTATGCGTGCGTGGCGTATCGCCTTTGGGTTACCCGAGTCAAGACCACCTGGAATGCGTTCCCCGCAGCTAGCGGGGTTGCCCCCCAACACGTCCCGCATCAGCGCACCTGACAAATAGTCTGACCTATTGCTAAGGTCTGCCGGTGGCCGAGCGCGCGGTGATTTGGGCCGCTTCAAGCCTGTCGTGAGCGTACGGCCCGGGGGTCGGACGGGTTCGCGGAGCTCCGCCCGCCGCTCCATTCGGGCGGCCAGCGAGCAGGTGGCCATCGAGATCCAGCACTACATCCAGCAGGAGGGGCTGGGTCCGGGCGACTTCCTCGGCCGCGAGGAGGACCTGGCCGCCGAGTTCGGCGTCAGCCGCCCCACTCTGCGCGAGGCGCTGCGGCTGCTCGCCAGCGGCAACCTGATCCGCGCCACCAAGGGCCCGGGCGGCGGCATCTTCGTCGCGCGCACCGCCGAGGAGGGCATGAGCCGCAGCCTCAGCGACGCGATCGCGATGATGCTCGAGACCGGCACCGTGACCCTCGACGAGCTGCTCGAGGCGCGCCTGCTGCTCGAGGTGCCGCTGGCCGGCCTGGCCGCCTACCAGCCCGAGGCGGAGACCGTGAAGACGCCTCCGCGAGATCGTGCAGCGCGAGGCCGCCGCCGGCCCCAACGACAGCGAGACCTACGCCGCCGCCGACATGGAGCTGCACCGCGCGCTCGCCGCGGCGGCCGGCAACCGGATGATCCAGGCGCTCACCGACTGGATCTTCGAGGTGCTCCAGCCCTCGCTGATCGAGGTGCTCCAGCCGGCGATCGTCCAGTCCGCGATCCTCGAGCACCACCAGGCGCTGCTCGCCGCCGTCGAGCGCGGCGACCCCGTTCGCGCCGAGCGGATCATGAAGGACCACCTGCTCTACCTGCAGGACGTGCTGCGGATGGTCCGGGAGCGCTCGCGGGAGGAAGCGTGACCGCGCCGCCGACGATCGCCGTTCTGGGCCTCGGCGAGGCCGGCTCGGCGATCGCCGGCGACCTGGCCGCCGCCGGCGCGCGCGTCCTCGGCTTCGACCCGGTCCAGCCCGTGCCCGACGGCGTCGAGCCCGCCGCCGACGCCCCCGCCGCGGTCGCGCCGGCCGACATCGTCCTGAGCGTGAACACGGCGGCCGTGGCGCTCGAGGTGGCCGAGACGGTGGCGCCCGCGCTGCCGTCGGGTTCGCCTCTACGCCGACCTCAACACCGCCCCGCCGGCGCTCAAGCGCGCCGTGGCGTCCGCGGTCGGCGTCGCCTTCGCGGACGTCGCGCTGATGGAGCCGGTGCCCGACTGGGGCGTGCGCACCCCGGCGCTGGCGTCCGGCGACGGCGCCGAGCGCTTCGCGGCCGCCTTCGAGCGCTTCGGGATGCCGGTGACGAGCGTCGGCCCCGAGCCCGGCGCGGCGGCGGCCCGCAAGCTCGCGCGCAGCGTGTTCATGAAGGGCCAGGCGGCGGCGATCGGCGAGGCGCTCGAGGCCGCCGGGCGACTCGGCTGCGAGGACTGGCTCTACCGCAACATCGAGACCACGATGGCGGCCGCCGACGCGCGGCTGGTGCGCCGGCTGGTCGAGGGCAGCCGCCAGCACGCCGGGAGGCGGGTGGACGAGATGGCCGCCGCCGTGGCCATGCTCGAGGAGCTCGGCGTCGAGCCGCGGGTCGCGGCCGCCAGCGAGGCGTGGCTGCGCTCGCTGGCCGGCAGCGAGGCCAGGCGGTGAGCGGGCCGTCTCGAGCGCGCCCGCGAGCTGGTCCGCGGCGGTGCCGACGTCCACGTGCACATCGCACCCGACGTGGTCGAGCGGCGCATCGACGACGTGGGGCTCGCGCGCCGCTTCGAGGAGCTGGGCCTGTCCGGCTTCGTGCTCAAGTCCCACTACACCTCGACGGCCGAGCGCGCGGCGGTGGTGCGCGGCGTGGTTCCCGGGATCGCCGCGCTTGGCGCCATCGTGCTCAACCGCGCGATCGGCGGCATGAACCCGCTGGCCGTGGAGATCGCCGCGCGCGAGGGCGCGCGCGTGGTCTGGATGCCGACGACGGACTCGCACGCCGAGCGCGAGCACCTCGCCCACCAGCCGCCCGGGGCGAACCTGCCGGTGTGGGCGAAGGTCGAGGCCGAGTTCAGCGAGCGCGGGATCCAGAGCGACGCCGGTCGCCGACGCTCGACGGCGACGGCTCGCTGCTGCCCGAGACGCGTCTCGTGCTCGAGGTGATCGCGGAGCACGGCTTGGTGCTGGCGACCGGTCATCTCGGCCGCGCGGAGGTGTTCCCAATCGTCAAAGCGGCCCGGGAGGCGGGTGTGGAGCACGTCGTGGTCACCCACCCCGACTTCCCCGCCCAGGACTTCTCGGTCGACGAGCAGCTCGAGCTGGCCGACCTGGGCGCGTGGATCGAGCGCTGCTTCACCACCCCCCACACCGGCAAGTGCTCGTGGGAGCAGTGGCTGGAGGGCACGCGGGCGGTCGGTGCCGAGCGCACGCTGCTGTCGAGCGACCTCGGGCAGGTGAAGAACCCGCCCGTCGAGGACGGCCTGGCGCTGATGGCCGACCGGCTGCTCGACGCCGGCTTCGGCGAAGATGAGGTGCGCACGATGGCCGTGACCAACACGAGGAAGATCGCGGGTCTGTGACCGCGCCTGCTCGCGATCGGCGCCCACGCGGCCGACTTCGTCTGGCGCGCCGGCGGCGTGCTCGCGCTGACCGCCCACAACGGCGGCAGCGCCAGCGTGCTGTCGCTCTCGTACGGCGAGCGCGGCGAGTCCGGCGAGCTCTGGAAGGAGCCCGCCCAGACCGTCGAGAACGTGAAGCGCATCCGCCACGCCGAAGCCGAGCGGGCCGCCGCGCACCTGGACGCCGACTTCCGCTGCCTCGACCTCGGCGACTACCCGCTCGAGGTCGAGGGCGAGGCGCTGGCCCGCCTCACCGACGCCATCCGCGAGGCCGCGCCCGACGTCATCGTCACCCACACCGACCGCGACCCCTTCAACCCCGACCACCCGGTCGCGTTCGCGGCGGTCGAGCGGGCCCGGGCGCTGGCGGCGGGCGCGGGCGTGGAGAGCGCCTTCGACACGATCCAGCCGCCCCAACTGCTGCTGTTCGAGCCACACCAGCCCGAGCTGTGCAACTTCACGCCGACGACGTTCGTGGACATCACCCCGGTGATCGACCGCAAGCGCGCGGCGATGGAGGAGATGAAGGCGCAGAGCTACCTCCAGACCTACTACGGCCAGCGCGCCGAGCAGCGCGCCAACCACGCTCGCCGGGTCTCGGGCAACAAGGAGATCCGCTACGCCGAGGCGTTCATGCGCGTGCTGCCGCAGGTGCTGACGGAGCTGTGAGCGAGCTCGCCGAGCTGGGCACGGCCACGGTCTACGAGGCGTCCGGCCGCGAGGGGCTGATCGACCTCGATCTCCACCAGCTGATCCCGGGCTCGCGCGCGGCCGGTCCCGCGCGCACGGTTCGCTGCGGCCAGGGCGACAACCTGATGGTGCACGCGGCCATGGACCGCGCCCAGCCCGGCGACGTGCTCGTGTTGACCATGCCCGACCCCGAGCCCGTGGCCCTGGTCGGCGACCTGCTCGTGACCCAGGCGAAGGAGCGCGGCGTGGCGGCCCTGCTCGTCGACGCAGCGGTGCGAGACACCGAGGACCTGCGCGAGCTGGGCGTGCCGATCTGGGCGCGCTGGATCCGCGTCAGGGGCGCCACCAAGACCGAAGTGGGCGCGATCGACGAGCCCGTCGAGGTCGGCGGAGCGACGATCCGGCCGGGCGACACGGTGGTCCTCGACGCCGACGGCGCGGTGGTCATCCGGCAGGAGCGCATGGACGAGGTGCTCGCGGCATCGCGGGCGCGGCTCGAGCAGGAGGCCGTGAAGCGGGAGAAGCTGCAGAGTGGCCAGCTCTCCTACGACCTCGACAACCTGCGCGCCCGCGTGGAGGGCGAGTGAGTCCACGACGTCGCCCACATCGGCCACGCCGAGCTGCTCACGCCAAAGCCGGACGAGAGCCTGCACTTCTTCGAGCAGGTGCTCGGCATGGAGGTGGAGGCGCGCGAGGGCCAGTCGGTCTTCCTGCGCGGCTGGGGCGACTACCAGCGCTACAGCCTCAAGCTGACCGAGTCGGAGCGGGCCGGCCTCGGGCACATGGCGCTGCGCGCCTGGAGTCCAGAGGCGCTCGAGCGCCGCGTGGCAGCGATCGAGGCGGCCGGCCTCGGCCAGGGCTGGATCGACGGCGACCTGGGCCACGGGCCGGCCTACCGCTTCACCGACCCCGATGGCCACGCCTTCGAGCTCTACTTCGAGACCGAGAAGTACCGCCCGCCGGAGCACCTGCGCCCGTCGCTCAAGAACCAGCCTCAGCGCTACGTGGGCCGCGGAGCGGCCGTCAAGCGGCTCGACCACGTCAACGTGCTCGCCGTCGACGTGGCGGCCAACCGCGCGTTCGCCGAGGACGTGCTCGGCTTCCGTCTGTACGAGCGGATCGAGCTCGACGACGGCACCGAGGCCGGCGCCTGGATGAGCCTCACGATCGCCGCACATGAGCTGATCTACGTCAAGGACGCCCTGGGACAGAAGGGCCGCCTGCACCACCTCGCGTTCTGGGTCGACACGCGCGAGGAGGTCCTGCGCGCGGCCGACCTGTTCCTCGACAACGACATCGAGATCGAGGCCGCGCCGTCGAAGCACGCGATCGCGCAGGGGTTCTTCCTGTACGGCTTCGAGCCGGGCGGCAACCGCATCGAGGTGACCCACGGCGGCTACTTCGTCTACGACCCCGACCCCGAGCCCACCGTCTGGACCGAGGCCGAGCGCGCGAAGGGCCAGGCGTGGGGTGTCAAGACCGTGGAGAGCTTTCACACTTACGGGACGTGACGGCCGTCCCCATGAACCCCCTGCGCCGGGCCCTGCTCGCCCTGGGTGCGGCGGGGGTGGTCCTGGGCGCGCTGATGGCCGCCGTGATCGCCACCAGCGACCACACCAACCTGAAGGGCCTGGTCGCGGCGGTGTCGCTGCTGGTGGCGTGGTCGTTCCTCGGCACCGGCCTCTACCTGTGGGACCGCCGCCCCGACAACCTGACCGGGCCGTTGATGGTGGCGCTCGCGTTCAGCTGGGTGCTCGCCGGCATGTCCAGCTCGAACGCTCCCGGCGTGTACATCGCCGGGTCGCTGCTGGGCGCGCTCCCGTTCGCGATCCTGACCCACCTGCTGTTCGCGTTCCCGAGCGGGCGGCTGCGGAGCAAGTGGGACCGCCGCTTCGTCGGGCTCGGCTACCTGGTGACCACGGTCGCCCCCGCGATCGGGATCGTCTTCTTCGATCCCGCGGTCTCCGACGACTGCCCGGACTGTCCCGAGAACCCGCTCCTGATCTGGAACGACCAGGACGCCTACAACGTGGGCAGCACGATCTCGAGCGTCCTCGCGGGGATCGTGCTCGGCGCGCTGATCTGGCACCTCGTCCGCCGCATCCGGGAGTCGGGCGACCCGGTCGAGCGGGTGCGCGACGCGCCGGTCTGGTGGGCCGGCGGGGCGACGCTGCTGGTGATCCTCGCCCTGGTGGCGACCAACATCGGCCCGGAGGAGGGCAACTTCGACGACTACGTGTTCGCCGGTGCCCTGCTCCTGCTCGCGACCCTGCCCTACGCCTTCTGGCTGGGCGTGGTGCGCTCGCGGCTGGTGCGCCTCGACACCGAGCTGCGCGAGTCGCGCCGGCGCATCGTCGAGGCCGGCTACGCCGAGCGCAAGCGCGTCGAGCGCGACCTGCACGACGGAGCGCAGCAGCGGCTGGTCGCGCTCGCGCTGGAGCTGCAGGTGGTCCGCACGAAGCTGGCGACCGACCCGGAGGCGGCGGCCGACCTGCTCGAAGGCGCCGCCGACGAGCTGACCGGCGCCACGCAGGAGCTGCGCGAGCTGGCGCGCGGCCTGCACCCGCCGGTGCTGGCGGACCGCGGGCTGGTGCCGGCCCTGGAGGCACTGGCCAAGCGGGCGACGGTGCCGGTCACGGTCGAGGCCGACGAGGCGGAGCGGGCGCCGGAGGCCGTGGAGACCGCCGCCTACTTCGTGGTCTCCGAGGCGCTGACCAACGTGGCCCGCCACTCAGGCGCGACCCAGGCGATGGTGCGCGTGACATGGCGTGACGGCCTGATCTGGGTCGAGATCGAGGACGACGGTTCGGGCGCGGCCGACATGGCCGCGGGCTCGGGCCTACGCGGGCTGGCCGACCGCGTCGGCGCGCTCGACGGCTGGCTCGAGGTGGACAGCGCGCCCGGCCGCGGGACGACGGTGCGGGCCAGGCTGCCGGCCCACCGCTAGACGACGAACTCGCTGTCGGGCACGACGACCACTTCGAGCAGCAGCGGCTCGCGCCGCTCGCCGATCCCGTCGAGCACCTCGTCGAGCGCCGCCTCCAGCTCCGCGAACGTCTCGACGCGCCGCGCCGGGCAACCCTGGGCCTGCGCGATCGCCGTGATGTCGATCGCCCCGAACGCGGGCCACGGCGCGGTCTCGTCCTGCGCCTCGGCCAGCCGGTCCATGACTCGGTAGCCGCCGTTGGCGAGCACGACGAAGACCACCCCCACCTCGTAGCGGGCCGCGCTCCAGAGCGCCTGGATCGTGTACATCGCCGAGCCGTCCCCGACCACCGCCACGACCGGGCGGCTCGGCTGCGCCATCCGCACGCCGATCGGCGCCGACAGGCCGAAGCCCAGCCCGCCCATCGCCGCGCTCAGGAACCCGAGCGGCTGCCGTGCCGGCACGCGCGCCAACAGCTCCGGCCGCGAGGACGGTGCCTCCTCGACGAGCACGGTGTCGGGTGGCAGGCGCTCGGCGAGCGCCGCCAGCACGTGCGCGGCGCGCAGTGGCTGACCCTCCGCCGGCGGCTCCGGCGCGGCCGGGCGCTCCATCGGCTTGGGGGCCGCGCCCGCCGGCTCCGGCAGCACGCGCACGAGCTCGGCGCAGAGACCGGCCGGCGCCGCCAGCACGGCAAGGTCGACCGGGCTGCGGTGCGCCTCGGCTGGGTCGTCGGTCACGAGCGCCACGCGCGTGCCCGGCTCGACCAGCGGCCCCGGCTCGTACGGGTACTGCCGGAACACCGGCGCCCCCACCGCCAGCACCAGGTCGTGGCCGGCGAGCGCGTCGCGCAGCCGGCGGCGGCCGGCGGGCAGGTGCCCGGCGAAGCGCGGGTGGTCCTGAGGGAAGCCAGCGCGCGCGCCGAATGCCTCCTGCCAGACGGGGCAGGCCAGCCGCTCCGCCAGCTCGACCAGGGCGGCCCACGCGTCGGGGTCGTCCGCGCCCGCGCCGACCACCAGCACGGGCGAGCTCGACTGCTCGATCAGGTCGGCCAGCTCGGCGATCGCGGCCGGCTCGGCGGCGCGCGCCGGCACGAGCCGCGCCGGCGCGGCGATCTCGTGCGCCTCGCCGGCCGGTGCCAGCCAGTCGTCCATCGGCACGATCACGAGCGCCGGGCCGCGGGCCGTGCGCGCCTCGTGCCACGCCCGCGCCAGCGCGCCCGGCACGTCCTGGGGGCGCACCGGCTGGTCGACCCAGACCGGGTACTCGCCGGCCAGGCCGTGCAGGCGTCCCGCCAGGAACGGCTCCTGGGCGAGGTGGCGGCGGTCCTGCTGGCCGATCAGCACCACCAGCGGCGCGCGGTTGACCCGCGCGGTCGCCAGGGCTGAAACCGCGTTGCCGAGCCCGGCGGTGGTGTGGACGAGCACGAAGGCGGGCTGGCCGCTGCCGATTGCGTATCCACTCGCCATTCCGACCAGCGCCCCCTCGTGCAGCGCCAACACGAACCGGAAGTCGTCGGGCAGACCGCCGAGGAAAGTCACCTCGGTGGAGCCGGGATTGGCGAACACCGTGGTCAGCCCGCGCTGGCGGAGAACCTCGAAGACGGCCTCGCGCACTGTGGCGCCGCCCGGCTGGGCACTAGTCATATGATTTGGACTTATACCTTGATCGACGTAGACAGCGTCAGCGCGATCGACGTGCACACGCACGTCGAGGTGGGCCTCGACGGCCACGACCCGATGCCCCCCGAGCTGCGCGCGGCGGCTGAGCGCTACTTCCGCGGCAAGGTCGACCGGCCCAACGCGGAGGACGTGGCCGCCTACTACCGCGAGCGCGGAATGGCGTGCGTGGTGTTCACCGTCGACTTCGAGACGCACAGCGGGCGCCCGCCCGTCGCGAACGAGGAGGTGGCCGAGGTCGCCGCCGCCAACGCCGACGTGATGATCCCGTTCGCGAGCGTCGACCCGCACCGCCCCGACGCGCCCGAGCGCGCCCAGCGGCTGATCGACGACCACCACGTCCGTGGCTTCAAGTTCCACCCCAACATCCAGCAGTTCTTCCCGAACGACCAGCTCGCCTATCCGCTCTACGAGGTCATCTCGGCCGCGCGGCTGCCGGCGCTCTTCCACACCGGCCACAGCGGGATCGGCTCGGGCGTGCCGGGCGGCGGCGGGCTGCGGCTGAAGTACTCCAACCCGATCTACGTGGACGACGTGGCCGCCGACTTCCCCGAGATGCCGATCGTGCTCGCCCACCCGTCGTTCCCCTGGCAGGACGAGGCGCTCTCGATCGCCATGCACAAACCGGAGGTCTACATCGACCTGTCGGGCTGGTCGCCGAAGTACTTCCCGCCCCAGCTGGTCCAGTACGCCAACACGCTGCTGAGGCACCAGGTCCTGTTCGGGTCGGACTATCCGATGATCACGCCGGACCGCTGGCTGCGGGACTTCGAGCAGCTCGACATCGACGACGAGGTGCGGCCGCTCGTGCTCAAGGAGAACGCCGCCCGCCTGCTAGACCTAAGGAACAGCTCATGATCGAACCCGGCGGGCCCGCACCCGACTTCACGCTCGACGACCAGGACGGCACTCCGGTCACCCTGTCCGACCTGCGCGGCCGCTGGGCGCTCGTCTACTTCTACCCCAAGGCCGACACGCCCGGGTGCACCGCGCAGGCCTGCAGCGCGCGCGACCACTCGGCCGACTACGAGGCGGCCAACGCCGTGGTGCTGGGCGTCTCACCCGATTCCGTGAAGGACCTGCGCAAGTTCGCCGACAAGTACGGGCTCGCGTTCACGCTCCTCTCGGACGAGGGCGGCAAGGTCGCCCAGCAGTACGGCGTCTGGGTCGAGAAGAACAGGTTCGGCAAGACCTACTTCGGCAACCAGCGCTCGAGCGTGCTGGTGGACCCGGAGGGCAACGTCGCGCGCGTGTTCCCCAACGTGAAGCCGGCGGAGCACGACGAGCTGGTGCTCGGCGCGCTGCGCGAGCTAGCCGCGTAGCGCCGCGCCCAGCCGCCGCGCGACAAACGCGCGCGCGTCGCGCCCGTCGTCGATCACGCCCGCCAGCAGCACGAACGGGTGGATCTGCCCCGGGTACTCGCGCAGCTCCACCTCCACCCCCGCCTGCTCGAGCTTGCGCGCGTACGCGACGCCCTCGTCGCGCAGCGGGTCGCACTCGGCGAGCACGATCGTCGCCGGCGCCGCGCCGGTCAGGTCGTCCGCCGCCAGCGGCGACACGCGCGGATCGGCGGGGTCGACCCCGGTCGCGTAGTGGTCGAGGAACCAGCGCATGTCCCCGGCCGTCATGAAGTAGCCGTCGGCGTAGCGGACGTAGCTGTCGGTCGCGCCCACGCGGGCGTCGCAGACCGGGTAGACGAGCGCCTGGTGTCGCACCGCGGCGCGCAATTCGCGTGCGATCACCGCGGCCATGCCGCCGCCGGCGCTGTCGCCGAACACGCCCACGCGCTCGGGGTCGAGGCCGAGCTCGTCGACCGCGCGCACGACTGCCAGCGAGTCCTCGAGCGCGGCGGGGAACGGGTGCTCCGGCGCCAGGCGGTAGTCGACCGCGACCACCGCGCAGCCAGAGCCGGCGGCGAGGTCGCGGCAGACCGCGTCGTGGGTGTCGAGGTCGCCGAGCACCCAGCCGCCGCCGTGCAGGTGGACGATCGCCGGCAGCGCGCCCTCGGCCTCGGGCCGGTAGACGCGGACGGGCACTCCGGCGGCGGTGGCGTCGCGCACATCGGCCAGCTCGGCGGGCTCGCCGAACGCCGGGATCGCGTCGCGCATCACCCCGCGCCCCTCGTCGGGCGTGAGCGTGTCGAGCGGCGGCTGGTCGGCGGCCAGCGTGAGGAACGCGGCGGCCTGCGGGTCCAGGGTCAACGGCCGGATTTCACCATGTCGCGCCACGCCTCGGCGTCGACCTTCGCCGGCTCGGTCGAGTCGATGAAGTCGAGCAGCACGTCGAGGAAGCGCTGCGGGTCGTCCACGTGCGGGAAGTGCCCGGCGTCCTCGAACACCTCGAGCCGGCTGGTCGGGACCAGCTCGTGCGCCGCGCGGCCGTGCTGGACGGGGATGATCGGGTCGTGCTCGCCCCAGACGATCATGAACGGGACGTTCTGGGCGAGGTAGAGGCGGTCGCTCGCGTTCACCCGCTGCCCGCCCGGGTCGACGATCGTGCGCAGCGTGTGCACGAACGCCGCCCGCGACTCCGCATCGGCGAGAGACGCGTGGCCTTTGGCGAGCTCGGCCATGTCGGTGCCCGCGCGCAGGCCCAGCCGGCCGAACAGCCAGCCCACCCCGCGCCCGGCGTCGAGCAGGCGCGTGCTGGCCAGCACCGGCAGCACGACCTCCGAGAGCGGGAGCGTGGCGGCCCGCAGCAGGAAGTTGACCTCACGGCCGAGACCCCCGCTGTCCACCAGCACGAGTCGCTCGCAGCGCTCGGGGAACTGGTACGCCAGCTGCATCACCACTCCGCCGCCGAGCGAATGTCCCACGAACGTGGCCCGCTCGTGACCCAGCGACACCATCAGGTCGCGCACGCCGCTGGCGTAGGCGCCCAGCGAGTAGTCGCCGCGCGGCTTCGCCGACTGGCCGTGGCCCAGCAGATCGGGAGCGATCACCGTGAAGCGCGTGGCGAGGTAGGGCATCACCCGCTCCCAGGTGGCCGACGTGGAGGTGATCCCGTGGACCAGCACGATCGCGGGACCGCTGCCGGCGCTGCGGTACGCGATCCGATGCCCGTGGAGCGCCGTTTCCTTAAGCTCGAACTCCTCGTCCGGCAGGCGCCGGGCGGTTTGGGCGTTCGAGGGCGACAAGAGGAGGATTCTACGATGAGCGGACTCTTCGGCGAGCCACGCGAGGTGAGGGCGCTGGGCGACCTGTACGCGAACGTCTGGCAGGTGGCCTATGTCACGCGCGACCTCGACGAGGGCATGTCGCTGCTGCGCAAGCACTACGGCGTCGAAAGCACCGAGGTGCCCACCGACGGCGCGACCTTCCTCGTCGGCGACGAGCCCGCCGAGTGGGACGTGCGCATCTCGATGGGCGCGCGCGGCGGGTTGATCGTGGAGCTGATCGAGCCGGTGGGCGGCGAGGTGGGCTTCTACCGCCGCTCCCTACCGGCCGACGGCGCGGGCGGTCTCGGCTTCCACCACCTCGCCACCTACATGCCGCTCGGCGACGAGGCCTGGGACGCGCTCGGCGACGTGCTCGCGGCCTCCGGGCTGCGCGTGGACTACACGGTGCTGATCCCCGACCGGGTGCGCGCCGGGTACGTCGACACCACCGCCGAGCTGGGCCACTACCTCGAGGTCTGCCAGCTTCAGAGCGCGGACATCGAGTTCTTCAGCGGGCTCGTCGAGGCGGGCGCCTGATCGTGCAGGACCGCGCGGTCGCGCCCGCCGCGCTTGGCCGCATACAGGGCTGAGTCGGCCGCGCGCAGCAGCTCGTCGCCCCCGTCCGGCCCGACGGTCGCGATCACGCCCGCGCTGACCGTGAGGTTCGGCACCTCGCGGTCCACCGAGGTCGCGAAGGCGGCCCTGATGCGTTCCGCGTAGGCCAGCGCCTCCTCGGCGTCGGAGCTCGGCAGGAGCGCGACGAACTCCTCGCCGCCCAGCCGCCCGACGACGTCCACAGCGCGCGATTCGGTGCGGAACACCGAGCCCAGGCGCTCCAGCACGCGATCGCCGATGTCGTGGCCCCACTCGTCGTTGACGCGCTTGAAGTGGTCGATGTCGAACGACGCGATGCCCACCGGGTAGCGCTCGCGGCGAGCTCGCTCGACCTCGATCGCCGCCCGCTCCTCGAAGCCGCGGCGGTTGAGCACGCCTGTGAGCTTGTCGACCCGGGCCTCGGCGGCGAGCCTCGCCACGAGCCGGTCGTTGCGCTCGGACAGCACCTGCACCACGACGGCCACGATCCCCACGGACACGACCAGGTCGATCCAGCGGTCGAGCACACCGTGCAAGTGGATCAGCGCAGCGCCCTGGACGATTCCGATCCACGCGACGATCAGGACGCTGGCGCGGCGACCGAAGAAGTAGGCCACCCACAGGACGGGCCAGATGTAGAGCAGTACGCCGTCGCCCTGGCCAGAGGGGGTCGTCGCGATCGCGTAGGCGATCAGGGCCGCGCCGATCGGTCCCAGCGAAGCGAGCGCGGCCTCTGGCAGCCGTGGGCCGACGATGACGATCAGCGTCACCAGCACCATGGCGGCCACGCCCGGGATCAGCGAGAGCGCGGGCCCGCCCGGGATCGCGCCCTCCACCACGGACAGGAACGCCGCCCCGCCGTACATGGCGGCGGCCGTGTAGGCCATCTGGCGCTTGTCAGGTCGCCTGGACATCCGCGTCGCCGGGACGAGCACGCCGCCCACGAGCCACATCAGCCCGGTCGCGCGTCCCGCCGAACCGCGCTCGTTTGCATCGGTCACACCTCTGTTATCGAGGCGCGCCCACCGTTCCTTGAGGTACGCCGAGGAAGCCAAGCACCCGCTCGCGCAGCAGATCGGGAGCCTCGTCGGCGATGAAATGGTCGATGCCGCGCAGCACCTCGCCTTGGTAGTCGGCGTCCGCGTGTGGGATCGGCTCGTCCACGAGCTCCTCGTAGAAGAGCCGGTCCTCGCTGCCGACCAGGTACCGCACCGGAACGCTCAGGCGCTGCCCGGCGTAGCGACGGGCGAGCAGCGCCGGCAGCTCCTTCGTCAGGAACTGCCGGTAGAGCAGCGTGCTCGCCCGCACCTGGGAGCGCTGCATCAGTGTCTCGGCGTAGACCTCCACCTCGTCCGGTGGGCGCCCGCCGAGCACCTTGCCCATCTGCTGGAACCAGGCCAGCTTGGCGGCGTGGGGCACCGGCGCCGCGATCGGGATCTGGTAGGCCAGCCGGCCGACGCGCCCGAGTGCCGCGGGGTCGATGCGGTCGGGCGGGAACGGTGGGGGCGCCGAGAGCAGCACGGCGCGGTCGACCAGGTCCGGCCGGCGCAGGCACAGCAGCCAGCCCACCCAGCCGCCCCAGTCGTGTCCGACCAGCGAGATGCGCCGGTGGCCGAGCACGTCGCACAGCGCGATCAGGTCGTCGACCAGCGTCTCCTTGCGGAAGTCCTCGTCGGGCGGGTACTCCGACCAGCCGAAGCCGCGGAAGTCGGGTGCCAGGACGCGGTAGCCCGCCTCGGCGAGCGGCCCGATCAGGTGACGCCACTCGTACCAGTGCTGAGGCCAGCCGTGCTGGAGCACCACCGGCGGGCCGTCCTGTGGGCCGGACGTCGCTACGTGGATGCGCAGGCCGCGGACGGACACCTCACGGTGCTCGACCCCGGCGACCTGCGGCAGCGTGGGCGGCATGGCCGCGAACTCTACGCCGCCAGCCGCTCCATGATCTCGGCGAGCTCGGCGGTGCGCGAGAGCTGGGGCACGTGGTCGGTGTCCAGCTCGAAGACCGGGTCGCAGCCGGCCGCGGCGATCATGCGGCGCTGGAGCGCCGACGGGATCGCGCGGTCCTGCCCGCAGAACACGTACGCGCGCGGGATGCCGGCGAAGTCGAAGCCGTCGAGCGCCACCGGCTCGGTGAACGGGAAGACCGGCTGGGGCGTGCGGCTGGCGATCGCCCAGGCCGCCATCTCGTCGGAGCAGTGCTCGTAGGTCGCGGCGCGCGAGGCCTCGGCGGGCATCGTGGCGACCGGCGGGTCGCCCGATACGACCAGGTTGGCCTGCACCTGGTCGCCCTCGCCTTCGGGCAGCTGGGTCAGGGCGATCAGGCTGTCGCCGTCCTGAGGCAGGAACGCCGCGACGTAGACCATCGACGCGATCCGCTCGGAGCAGCGCGGGGCGGCCTGGGTGATCGCCATGCCGCCCATGCTGTGTCCGACGAGCACCGCCGGCTCGGGGCGCGCGGCGAGCACCTCGCAGATCCGCTTCGCGTAGGCGTCGAGGGTGATCTCGCTCACCGGCGTGCGGTCGCGGCCGCCGCCGGGGAGATCGGGTGCCTCGACGGTGTGGCCGTTCTGCTCCAGCAGCTCGGCCAGCGGCCCCCACACCCAGCCACCGGCGAAGGCCCCGTGCACGAGCACGAACCGCGTCACGTCGTCAGCACGACCTTCCCGTGCAGCCCGCCGGCCTCGGCCAGCCGGTGGCCCTCGGCTGCCTCCTCGAGCGGCAGCGTCCGCGCCACCCTCGTGCGCAGCTCGCCGGCGGCGAGGCGCTCGGCCAGCTCGCGCAGCCCCGTGGCGTTGGGCGACACGAGGAACGACTCGAGGCGCAGGTCGCGCACTGATTCGGCCCCGCCCGCCCCGGGCGGGCGCGTGAACACGGCCGTGCCCCCGTCGCGCAGCGCCGCGGTGGAGGCGGCCGGCCCCAGCGGCACGGCGTCGAACACCCCGTCCACGGGCTCGATGGCGGTCAGGTCCGCGTCGCGCGGCAGCACCTCGGCGGCGCCGAGCCCGGCCACCCACTCCTCGTCGTCGCGGCCCGCCACCGCGATCACGCGCAGCCCGGCCGCCACCGCGAGCTGGGTGGCGTAGCCGCCGACGGCGCCGCTGGCGCCGGTGATCAGGAGCGTCGCGCCCGTCGGCAGCGCGAGCATCGCAAGCCCTTCGCGCGCGGTCAGCGCGTTCAGCGGCAGCGTCGCGCCCACCTCGAAGCTCACGCTTTGGTCGAGCGGCGCCAGCCAGGCGGGCTGCACGGCGGCGGCCTCCGCGTAGGCGCCCATGCGCCCGCCGATGCGCACGAACGGGATCATCCCCACCACGCGGTCGCCCAGCGAGTAGGCGGTCACACCGTCCCCCACCTCGGTCACCTCGCCGGCCAGATCCCAGCCCGGCACGAACGGCGGCTCCAGGTCGGGCAGCCGCCGGCGCGCCTGGCCGGCGCGGGTGCCGAGGTCGGTCGGGTTGATCGCCGCGGCGTGGATGCGCACCACGACCTGGCCGGTTCCGGCCACCGGGTCCGGGCGCTCGCCGACCAGCAACACCTCCGGCCCGCCGAAGGCCGTCACCTCGGCGACGCGCATCAGCGGCGCTCGGCGTACTCGACGAAAGCGTCGATCGCCGCCGGGTTGGCGAGCGCGTCGCGGCTCGCCACTTCCTGCGCGCGGGCGCCCAGCAGGATGCGCTTGATGGGCAGCTCGAGCTTCTTGCCCGTGAGCGTGCGCGGGATGGCGGGCACCGCCTCGACCGTGTCCGGCACGTGGCGCGGCGAGAGCGCGCCGCGCAGCGCCCCGGCCAGGCTCTTGCGCAGGTCGTCGTCGAGGGCGACGCCGTCGCGCAGCGAGACGAACAGCAGCAGCTCACCGGGTCCGCCCTCGGGGTCCTCCAGATGGACGACGAGGCTGTCGTCCACCTCGGGCTGGTCCTCCACCACGGTGTAGAACTCGGCCGTGCCCATGCGCACGCCGCCGCGGTTGAGCGTGGCGTCGGAGCGGCCGGTGATGACGCAGCTGCCGCGCTCGGTGAACAGGATCCAGTCGCCGTGGCGCCACACGCCCGGGTACTCGTCGAAGTAGGCCGAGCGATAGCGCTCACCGTCGGGGTCGTTCCAGAAGCGCACCGGCATCGACGGCATCGGCTTGCGGATCACCAGCTCGCCCAGCTCCCCCACGACCTCGTTGCCGTAGGGGTCGAACGCGGCGGTGTCGACTGCCAGGCAGCGGCCGGCGATCTCGCCGCGGTAGACCGGCTGGAGCGGGCTGCCCTGCACGATCCCGCAGCACACGTCGGTGCCGCCGCTGCCCACGTTCAGCAGCAGGTCGGGACCGAGCTGCTCGTACACCCAGTCGAAGCCCTCGGCCGGCAGCGGCGAGCCGGCGGCGCACAGCTGCCGGATGCTGGCCAGGTCGAAGTCCCGCCCGATCTGAAGGCCGGCCTTGCGGCACCCCATCAGCAGCGCCGGACCTGCGCCCATCAGCGTCGGCTGCGTTCGCTCGGCGAGCTGCCACTGCGCCGCCGCGTTCGGGGTACTGCGGATTGCCGTCGAGCATCACGATCGACGCACGCAGCAGCAGCGTCGACACGAGCGCGTTCCACATCATCCACGCGGTGGTGGTGAACCACATCAGGCGGTCGCCGCGCTGGATGTCCCAGCTCAGGCCGTGGTTCTTGAAGTGCTCGACCAGGATCCCGCCGTGGCGGTGCACGATCGCCTTGGGCAGCCCCGTGGTGCCGGACGAGAACAGCACGTAGAGCGGGTGGTCGAACGGGACCGGGTCGAACTCGAGCGGCCCCGGCTCGGCGACCAGGTCGTCCCACTCGACCGTGTCCGGGAGCGCGTCGTCGGCGCCGCCGGCGTAGGGCACGTGGACCACGTGCTCGAGCGTGGGCAGCGCGGCGCGGACCTCGGCCACCTCGGCGCGGCGGTCGATCGCCTTCTCGCCGTAGCGATAGCCGGCGATCGCCAGCAGCACCTTGGGCTCGACGATGCCGAAGCGGTCGATCACGCTGCGCGGCCCGAACTCCGGCGCGCAGGTGGCCCAAACGGCGCCGAGGCTCGCCGCGGCCAGGAACGCCACCAGCGTCTCGGGGATGTTGGGCAGGTAGGCCACCACCCGGTCGCCCGGCCCGACGCCCGAGGCGCTGGAGTCCCGCACGGGCGGCGCCGACCTGCTCGCGCAGGTCGGCGAAGGTCAGCTCGAACGGGTCGCGCGTCTGCGAGATCGCGAGCACGGCCGTCTCGGCCAGGTCCTCCTCGCGGCCGACCATGTGCTCGGCGTAGTTGAGCGTCGCTCCGGTGAACCACTCGGCGCCTGGCATGTCGCGCCGCGCCAAGCACGCGCTCGTAGGGCGCGTGCGCCTTGACCTCGAAGTAGTCCCAGAGCGAGCCCCAGAAGCCCTCGAGGTCGGACACCGACCAGTCGAACAGCTCGTCGTAGCCGGGCAGGTCGCGGCCGCGGGTGTCGCGGACGAAGTCGAGGAAGCGGCCCAGCTGCGTCGTCTCACGGACGTCGGCGGGCGGGCTCCACAGGACCTCGCCTATCGAATCCACCGGGCCGCTCCGATCGCCTCCACGGTTCAGAGGCTATGACATATTTCGGGTCGCTTGATAGCGGCACGCGGCATGCTCGAGGCGGTCGGCCTCCCCGAGGAGGAGGTCGCGACCTGGCGAGCGGCGGTGCCCGCGCCCACGGGCGCGTTCGAGCGGGACACGGCTGCCGCCGTCGAGTACCTGAGCCTGGGTGGAGCGCTGCTGCGCCGGCTGCCGGAGCGGCCGCGCCGAAGCGAGCGCGAGCAGGCCGCGGCGGACGCGGTGGCCGCCGAGCTGAGCGTCGAGCGCGAGCGCTTCCTGGGGGTGCACGTCGAACGTGTCTACGCGACGCTGACCGACGACTTCGCCACGACGCTGCGTGACGAGCAGCTCGTGGACGCGGCCGCCGAGCGCTTCCCGGGGCTCACGCCCACCCGAGCCGAAGTGAACGCCGAGCTCGATCGCAAGCTCGCGGACAAGGAGGGCGTGGAGATCGCGCAGGGGGACTTCCTCGGGCGCGTGCTCTCCTCCCCGCGGGCGGGCGCGCATCTGATCGACGCGATGCTGCGGCCCACGGCCGAGGCGCTCGACCGGCTCGACGACTTCCAGGCCACGGGCCTGGCCGACCTCGGCGCGGTGCGGCTCACCCGCGAGGGCCGCGCCGGCGTGCTGGAGCTGCGCAACCCGCGCCACCTCAACGCCGAGGACGACACCACGCTCGCCGCGTCGGAGTGCGCGGTCGACCTGATCCTGCTCGACCCCGAGATCGAGCTGGGGGTCCTGCGCAGCGGCCCGGTCGACCACCCGCGCTACTCGCGCGTGTTCGGGGCCGGCCTCAACCTGACCCGGCTCTACCAGGGCCAGATCCCGTTCCTGTTCTTCGTCACGCGCGACCTCGGTTACGTCCACAAGATCTTCCGCGGGCTGAGCGGGGGCGTCGAGAAGCTGTGGGTGGCCGCGGTCGAGACCTACGCGATCGGCGGCGCGTGCCAGCTGCTGCACGTGGTCGACCACGTGATCGCCGCCCGCGGGGCCCGGCTCTACCTCCCCGCCCGCAAGGAGGGGATCATCCCCGGCGCCTCGCCGCTGCGCCTGCCGCGCTCGGTCGGCGACCGGCTGGCACGGCAGGCGATCCTGTCGGGGCTCGAGTTCGAGGCGGGCACCCCGCAGGGCGACCTGCTCTGCGACGAGGTCGTGGAGGAGGACGCGGTCGAAGCTGCCCTGGCGGCGCGCGTCGAGGCGCTCACCAGCTCCGGGCTGGTCAGCGCCGCGGCCAACCGGCGCGCACTGCGCATCGGCCAGGAGCCGCTCGACGTCTTTCGCACCTACATGGCGGCGTTCGCCGCGGAGCAGGCGCGCTGCCACCTCAGCCCGGCGCTCGTGCGCAACCTCGAGGAGCACTGGAAGGCCCATGAGCGCAAGGTTTGAGCGAGCGATCTGGGATCCGGTCGAGCAGCTCCCGCGCGAGCGCCTACGGGAGCTCCAGCTCGAGCGGCTGCGGGAGACGGTCGATCGAGTGCAGCCGGTCGGCGCACCAGCGCTGCGCTCCGTCGAGGACGTGCGTGAGCTGCCGTTCAGCTGGAAGTCCGACCTGCGCGACAACTACCCGTTCGGCCTGCTCGCGGTGCCGCGCGAGCGGCTCGTGCGCGTGCACGCCTCGAGCGGGTCGCACGGCAAGCCCACCGTCGTGGGTTACACGCGCGCGGACCTCGACGCCTGGGCGGAGCTGATGGCGCGCTCGCTGACGATGGCGGGCGTGCGAGCCGGGATGGTCGTCCACAACGCCAACGGCTACGGGCTGTTCACGGGAGGCCTGGGATTCCACGCCGGCGCCGAGCTGATCGGCGCGACCGTCGTCCCGGCGTCGGGCGGCTTCTCGGCCCGCCAGGCGATGCTGCTGTCCGATCTCGGCGCTCAGGTGCTCACCTCCACGCCGTCGTATGCGCTGGTCATCGCCCAGGCGGTGCGGGACGCCGGCGTCGAGTTGCGAGCTCGAGCTGGGCCTGTTCGGCGGCGAGCCGTTCACCGAAGCGATGCGCGAGCAGATCGAGCTGGAGCTCGGACTGCGCGCCGTGGCCTGCTACGGCCTGTCCGAGATGTGCGGCCCGGGCGTGGCGACTGAGTGTCACGCGCGCGAGGGGCTGCACGTGCAGGAGGACCACTTCCTCGTGGAGGTCGTGGACCCCGACAGCGGCGAGCCGCTCCCCGAGGGCGAGGAGGGCGAGCTGGTGTTCACCACGCTCGTGAAGGAGGCGATGCCGCTGATCCGTTACCGCACCGGCGATATCGGCTCGGTAGACGGCTCGCCCTGCGAGTGCGGGCGCACGTTCGCGCGCGTGACCGGGCTGCGCGGGCGCCGCGACGACATGCTGATCGTGCGCGGGGTGAACCTGTTCCCCTCGAACGTCGAGCACCTGCTGCTGGGAGTCGAGGAGGTGGCTCCGCACTACCGCCTGATCGTCGACCGCGAGGGGCCGATGGACGAGCTGACGGTGGAGTGCGAGCCGGCGTCGGACGGCGTCGACCGCGAGTCGCTCGCGGCGCGGCTGGAGCACCTGCTGCGCGAGCACACCGGGATCAGGATCGCGGTCGCGGTGGTGGACCCGGGAGCGGTGCCGCGCAGCGAGGGCAAGGCGGTCCGAGTGGTGGATCGCCGGGGTTAGACTCGCGCCCCATGGACTGGAAGCTCGAACTCGTGCAGGTGCCCGTGTCCGACGTCGACCGGGCGAAGGACTTCTACGTGGAGCAGGTCGGCTTCAACCTCGACCACGACCACCGGGTCAGCGACGAGCTGCGCTTCGTGCAGCTCACGCCGCCCGGGTCGGGCTGCTCGATCTCAATGGGCCCGCCCAGCGAGATGGCGCCCGGCTCGCTGCAGGGGCTGCAGCTGGTGGTGCCCGACATCGACGCCGCTCACGCGGAGCTGTCCGGGCGGGGCGTCGAGGTCGGCGAGGTCCAGGACTTCCCCTGGGGCTCGTTCGTGTTCTTCAAGGACCCCGACGGCAACGGCTGGGCGGTGCAGCAGGTCCAACCGCGCAACGCCTAGGTGCGCGTCCTCTTCGCCTCGACGCGGGGTACGGGTCACTTCAACCCGCTCGTCCCGTTCATCGAGGCGTGCATCCGTGGCGGGCACGAGGTGATGGTGGCTGGCCCACCCCCGCTGTCGCCGACCGTCGAGCGGGCCGGCTACCGGTTCTGGGAGGGCGCCGAGCCACCCGAGGACGAGCTCGGCGCAACCTGGGGGCGCGTGCCTACGGTCTCCCCGGAGGAGGCCAACGAGATCGTCATCGGCGAGATCTTCGCGGGGCTCAACGTGCGCGCCATGCTGCCGAGCCTCGAGGCGGCATGCGAGGAGTGGCAGCCCGACGTCCTCATTCGCGAGGAGGCAGAGCTCGCCTCCGCCATCGCCGCGGAGCGGCACGGCGTGCCCCACGCGCGGGTCGGGGTGTCGCTGGCGGGGCTGGAAGGAATGGCGCTGGAGTTCGCGGGCGCGCGTCTCGACGAGCACCACCGCGGGATCGCAGAGCGGATCTGGGCCTCGCCGTACCTCACGTTCGTGCCGGCCGCGCTCGAGGACCCGCAGCGCGCCCTGCCACCGATCACGCATCGCTTCAGCGACCCCGCGGCCGGCGAACAGGGTGAGCCGCTGCCGGATTGGTGGTCCGGCGACCAGCGCCCGCTCGTCTACGTCAGCTTCGGCAGTGTCGTCGGGACCATGCCCGTGGCGGGGGCGCTCTACGCAGCGCGTGTACGAGGCAGCCGCGGAGCTGCCCGCCCGCGTCCTGCTGACGCTGGGGCAACCCGACGCCGACATCGAGGCGCTCGGCCCGGCGCCGGCGAACCTGCGCGTGGAGCGCTGGGTCGCGCCCGCCGCCGTCCTCGCCCAAGCCGACGCGGTGGTCTCGCACGGCGGATTCGGGACGACGCTGGGGGCGGTGGCCGCCGGGCTGCCGCTCGTGGTCGTGCCGCTCTTCGGCGATCAGCCCGACAACGCGCGCCGGATCGAGACGGTCGAGGGCCGGCGTCGTGATCTGGCCCGATCCCGACGGCCCGCCCATGCCGATCCGGGCCAGCATCGACCCCGCGCCCTTGCGTGAGGCGGTGAAGACCGTGCTCGAGGATCGGGCCTACCGGCGGGTGGCTTCCGAGCTGGCGGCCGAGATGGCCGCGCTTCCGCCCGCCGACGAGGCGCTCGGCCTGCTCACGGACGCTCGTTAGGCGAACGCAGCAAATCTCCGCTCAGAGCCAGCCCAGGATCTCCTCCACGCCGTCCACCACCGCGTGCGGTCGCTGGCGCTCCGGGATGTCGTCGAGGTTCACCGTTCCACTCATCCCGCTGCGCACCAGGATCGTTCGTGAGCCGCCCATGTGGCCCAGTGCGATGTCCATCCCGATGTCGTCGCCGATCACCACGACCTCGGAGGTCGGCACGCCCAGGCGCTCGCCGATCTCGTCGACCGCCGCCCGCGACGGCTTGCCGACCACGATCGGCCGCGCTCCGGTCACCCGCGCGATCCCCGCCGTGACCATCGCGCCGCGGCTGAAGATGATCCCGTTCGCCCCCCAGAAGCCGCGCTGGTAGTTCGCGGTCAGCAGCCGCGCGCCGTTCATCACGGCCCGCGCGGCGACCTCCATCGCGTCTAGCTCGACCGACTCGACGTGAGCCACGAACACCACCCTGGCCGCTTCCGTTTCGTCGAGCGGCACGCCCGCATCCGCCATCCGCCGGCGGGTCGCCTCGGAGCCGAACACCATCACCGGCTCCCCCGCGTGCCGCCGTGACAGATACGTCAAAGCGCTGCAGACCGGCGTCAGCAGCTCGTCGTCGGCAACCGGCAGGCCGTCGTCGCGCAACCCGCGCGCGAACGCGTCCGGCCCCATGTGGCTCCCGTTCGTGAACAGCACCAGCGGCCGCCCGGACGCGCGAATCGCCTCCAGCACCGCCACCGCCCCCGGCAGCGGCCGCGCGCGGAAGTCCGCGCCGCGGTGCACCAGCGAGCCGTCCACGTCGAACACGAACCCGCGCACGTCGTCAAGCCGCACGCCGCCACACCACCAGGTCGTCGCCCTTCTCCACGCGCACGTACGAGAGCGACTCGCGCTTGGCCAGCTCACCCAGCAGCCGCACCAACGGGTCGCGCCCGGGCCGAGACAGCGGCGGGGCGGCCTCGCCGCGCGCCGCCACCATCGCGTCCACCTGCTCGGCCGGCATCGTCAGGCGCAGCAGCAGCTCCTCCTCGGAGATGCCCGCGCCGAAGCGCTCGCGCGCACCCTCCAGGCTGATCGGCCGAAGGTCGCGCAGCTCCTCGGCCCGCGGCAGCGACAGCACGCGGTCCGCGACCTGCTCGTCCACCGGTGCCGCCGGCTGGAAGTAGTGACCCAGGAAGTAGCGCACCATCTCGTCGGAGACGTCGCGCCAGCGCTCCCCGCTGACCACGTTCATCGTCGCCTGCGTGGCCACGAACTGGGAGACGGGCGTGACCATGATCGGGTAGCCCATCTCCTCGCGCACGCGCGTGACCTCCTCCAGCACCGCGTCGAACAGCTCCGGGCGCCCGACCTCGGCGAGCATGCGCCGAGTCGTCGTGACCATCCCGCCGGGCATCTGGTGGCGGTAGTAGGCCGCGTCGTACTCGGCCGGCGCCCCGAGCGGCAGGCCGCGGTCGCGGGCCAGCGCCCGGAAGTGGTCGGAGACGAGCGCGAGCGCCTCGGTGTCGAGCCCGTGCGAGAAGCCCTCGGCCTCGAGGTTGCGGAGGGTCGCCTCGGCGGGCGGGTTCGACGTGCCGCTGGCCACCGGCGCGACCGCCGTGTGCAGCGTGCGGATGCCGGCCCGCAGGCCCTCCACGTAGGCGAGTGGGCCGAGCCCGATCGTGCAGTGGCTGTGCAGCTCGACCGGCCGCGGCGCCACGGCGGCGATGAACGCCGGGACCAGCTCGCGCACCGCGTCGGGCGTGAGCAGGCCGCCGGGGTCCTTCAGGTAGAGCCGGTCGATGTCGGTCGAGGCGGCGACCGCGTTGGCGCGCTCGACGTAGTACTCGTGCGTGTGCGCCGGGCTGATCGAGTAGGTCAGCCCGACCACCACCTCCTCGGCGCCCGCCTCGCGCACCATGCGCGCGAGCCGCACCAGCGAGGCGGGGTCGTTGGAGGGGTCGGCGATCTGGAAGCGCCGGATCCCGTTGTTCACGGCAAGCCGGAACGACAGCGCCATCACGTCCTCGCCGGCCGGCACCCAGGAGATGAACCGCATCCCGGTGGTGATCAGGTTGAGCGGCGTGTTCGGCATCGCGGCGCTGACCAGGCGCAGCCGCTCCCACGGATCCTCACGGTGGAAGCGCACCGACACCGCCATGTGGGTGCTCGAGGTGAAGTCGAGCGCCCGGAAGCCGACCCGGTCCATCGTCGGTGCGATCGCCAGCACGTCGGGGGTCGTCAGGCCGGTGGCACCCCAGAGGCTCTGGTTGCCGTCGCGGGTCGTGGTGTCGACGATCTCGACGACGTCGCTCACGACTCGACCCGGAACAGCGCCTCGCCGTCGCCGACCAGCTGGGCGTCCTCGGCGCAGACCTCCACGATCGTCCCCGCCACCCCGGCGGGCACCGAGTTCATCATCTTCATGATCTCGATGATGCAGACGACGGTGTCGGGCTCGACTCGCGTGCCGACGTCCACGAACGGCGCGATGCCCGGCCCCTCGGCGCGGTAGAAGGTGCCCGGCATCGGCGCGGCGATCGTCGCGGAGGCGCCGTCAGCGGGCTTGGCCGAAGGCGCGGCGGCCGCCGGCGCAGGCTCGGCCGCTTTCCGCTCGGGCGCGGCGGCCTCCCCCCGCACCACGTGCAGCTTGAACTCCGCCGTCTCGATGCGCAGCTCGTCGAGCTCCGACTCGTCGATCAGCCGCAGGATCTCGCGCACGTCGTCGTCGCTAAGGGCCATCAGGATCCTGCGCCGAAGGTCTTCATGACCAGGTCCATCGCGGACTTGCCCTCCGGCCGCTCCGCGCGCGCGAGGACTGTCACCGGTCGCGACTGCAGCAGGAACAGCTCTCCCTCGCGGTCGATCGCCCATTCGATGTCCTGGTGGGAGCCGAAGTGGCGCTCGACACGCCGGGCCACCTCGACCAGCTCGCCCAGCCGTTGCTCGTCGAGGCACGCGACCTCCTGGCGCTCGGCCGGCACGTCCGAGCGCTCGCCCCCGCGCCCGTACTCGATCAGCTTGGGCCCGATCGCGCGGTGCAGCACCTCCCCCGTGACCTTGCTGACGCGGTACTCGTCGGGCGTCACCTCGCCGCCCACCACAGCCTGCCCGAGCCCCCAGCTGGCGTTCACGGCCACCGTGCTCGGGTCGCCGCTGACCGGGTTGCACGTGAACATCACTCCGGACACGGCGGCGTCCACCATCAGCTGAACCGTCACGCCCATCGCCGGCTGGTCCTCGATGCCCATCCGCTCGCGATACGCGACCGCCTCGGGGTTTTCGAGGCTCGCCCAGCAGTCGCGCACCGCGGCGCAGACGCGGTCGACCCCCTCCACCCACAGGTACGTGTCCTGCAAGCCGGCGAAGGTCGTCTCGGCGCTGTCCTCTCCGATCGCGCTGGAGCGCACGGCCACCGCGGGCTCGCCGAGCGCCCGGTAGGCGTCGGCGATCTCCTCGACGTCGGCGGCGGTGCTCGCCGCGAACCCTGGCGGCACCGGGATCTCGGCCGCGATCAGCTCACCAAGGCTCGCGCTCTTCCCGCCGAACAACGCCGCGTCGGCGGCGCGCAGCTCGGCGAGCGAGCGCACGTGCATGGCGCTAGGCCTCGTCGAGGATCGTCACGCGCCCGTCCGAGCCGTTCACGCGGATCCGCTGCCCGGTCGTGATGCGCGAGGTGGCCGTGCCGGTGCCGACCACCGCCGGCAGCCCATACTCGCGCGACACGATCGCGGCGTGGGACATGATCCCGCCGATGTCCGTGACGGTGGCGGCGATCTTGGAGAAGATCGGCGCCCACGCGGGCGAGGTGATCGTGCAGACGAGGATCTCGCCCGGGCGCACGGTGTCGAGGTCGCCCAGGCCTCGCAGCACGCGAGCCGGTCCCTCCACCTCGCCCGGCGACGCCGCCGCGCCGCTCAGCTCGCTGCCCTCCTGCGAGCCCGCCCATTCCTTCAGGCGCTGCGGCGTGATCCCCCAGAGCATCACCACGATTGGGTCGTTCACCGCCTCGGGCATCCGCCCGAGCGCCGGCGGCGGCGTCCACTCGCCGAGCCGCTCGAGCAGCTCGCGCCGGCGCGCCACGATCGGCGGCCAGTGGTGCGGGCCCAGCGGCGGCCCGCCGGTCGACCAGGTCAGCGACAGCTCCTCGAGCGCCTGCAGCGCCTCGTGGCGGGAGAGGTTGAAGATGTCCTCGCCCTCCTCGATGAAGCCGTGCTTGGCGAGCAGCGCGCCGAACTCGCGCACCTTGTTGAAGAAGCGCGACTGGAACCAGTAGTCGCAGTAGAACTTGTGCTCCTCCACGTACGGGAAGACCGTGCGCGAGAGGCCGAGCAGCTCCTGGAACCCGCCGCGCGTCTCCTCGTCCATCAGCGCGCCGTACTCCTCCGCCAGGCGGTCGCGCTCCCGCGCCAGCTCCTCGGTCGGCCGCTCGATCTCCTTGCCCGCCTTGAGCGCCTCGATGTGCCCGATCAGCGAGGCGTAGGGGATGCTCGGGTCGTCGTGCCAGCTGCCGTAGTAGTGGTAGAGGCCGTCGCCGGTGCCCATGTTGAACCAGGGGTCCTTGATCTGCTCGAGCGCGTCGAGCCAGGCGCGGCCGGCGTCGCTGCCGGACAGCTCGGCGTCGATCTCGGCGGGCGAGCGACCCTCGACGAAGGCGCCGTCCACGCCTGCCTCGATCGCCTCGCGGGCGAGCCGGCGCAGCTCGGTGTCGGCGCGGAACAGGACCACGTCGATGCCGGCCACCATCTGGGAGATGTGCTGGTCGGGGATGTCCGGCAGCGCCGCGCGCACGAACTCGGCGAACGTCAGATACGCGCCGTACCCGAGCAGCAGGAACTCGAAGTGGTGCTGCCACATCATCTCGGCGCAGCGCAGCGTGTGCGAGAAGGCGCGCAGCAGGCTGATGTTGCTGAGGTCCTGGTCGCCGAAGACGACCTCGTCGGGCTCGTACTCCGGCAGGTCGGGCACCTCGATCGACTCGACCTCGCGGTTGAGCGCCTCCATCTTGGTGCGCCAGCCGGCGTAGAGCTCGTCCCAGTTCTGGAAGTAGTGGCCGGCGCGCTTCTCGAAGTACTCGGCGCGCTCGGCCATCTTGGCCGGATCGGTTACGGGATTGGGCGAGATGTAGACGTAGCCGTTGACCACCCGGTAGTCGACGCCCATCGCCGGTGGGACGGCGAAGGCGCGGTTCTGCCAGCCGCCGAGCGTGTAGTAGGGGTGGTCGACCTCGACCATGTCGAACGCCGGCATCGGGAACGGGAAGTGCTGGGAGTTCCAGAACCAGAGCCGGTTCTCGTCCGACTCGCGGCGGTGCTCGTCGAACAGCGCCCAGTAGGGGTACATCTCCTCCCAGCCCTCGCAGCCGGCAGGGGTCTCGATCGAGAACGGACTCGGGAACTCCGTAACCTCGGCGCTCGGTGTGGCCACTGACTCTCCTCTCCTCCGGCTGACGGGAGCCTTCAAGTCAGATTATCCGGTCTGTCAGGTCGGGAAGCGCGTCTCGACCGGAATCCCGCCGGCGCCTCTCGTCGGCGCGAAGCGATCCTCACGCCAGCTCAGCAGGGCCCCGTAGCAGCCCGACGCCAGCGTGCTCGCGAAGTAGGCGACGATCAGCCACGCGCCGATGCCGTCGAAATCGACGTCGTCGCTGAACCGCACCATCCCGAACAGGATCCCGGCCCCGAGCGTCATCTGCGCCAGCGCCCAGCCGGCGATGTTGGCGCGGTCGTCGAGCAGTGCCACCACGGCGCACGTCACGCCCGTCCCGACGAGCCAGGTGCCGACGGCCTTGCTGGTCAGATCGGTGAGCGTCCACGCCCAGAGGTCGTCCGCGAACGAGGGCGACGAGGCGAACAGCAGCACCCCGACCACGATCGCGACCACGCCCTGGACCGCGAGCGTCATGCGCAGCCCGCTCGGCACGCGCTCGCCGCTGTGCGGATCCCTGCCTGGCACCGCGAGCTGCATGACCGTGATCGCGCCAAGGATCGGCGGGAAGATCGCGTAGACCTCGATCCAGGCGAGGCCGAGCAGGCCGTGGAAGGCCTCGAGGTTCTGCAGGGTGGCCACCAGCAGCATCGTGGCCACCACCGCGACGGTGGGCACGACCACGCGGCCGCGCGTCCACTCGCGCTGCCGTGCGCACCAGAACACGACGACCGCCGCTCCCCAGAAGCCCGCGCCGATGAACGCGGCGCTCATCGGGTTGGCGATCGTCCACGAGAAGAACTGATCGGTGTGGTCGGAGAGGACGAACAGCTGCGTCCCGGCGAAGAACGTCAGGGCGGTGAGCACGTAGAGCAGGACGTGCATTCCGCGGGACACCGGACGCACACGGTCGGACGGCAGTGGGTCGTGCACGAGTCTCACCTTCGGCAGGGGCGGGGGTAGCGGTCGCCAACATAACCGGGATGCGCACCTTGGTGGTCTCGGATTTCCATCTGGGCGCCCGCTTGCGGCGGGACGTCCTGCTCCGCGACGCCGCACTCGAGGCGCTGCTCGACGCGCTGGCGACCGTCGACCGCCTCGTGCTGCTGGGCGACGTGGTCGAGCTGCTGGAGGGGCGGCCGGTCGAGGCGATGGAGGTCGCCGAGCCGGTACTGCGCGCGATCGGCGCCCGGCTCGACCGCGGCGCCGAGGTGATCCTCGTGCCGGGCAACCACGACGGCGACCTGGTCGGGCCGTGGCTGGAGGCGAACGGGATGTCGCCCGCGCTCGACGCCGCCATCCCCCATGACGCCACCCCGGTGCTCGCGCAGGTGGTCGCGGCGCTCGGGCCGGAGCGCGTTCGGGTGCGCTACCCGGGCGTCTGGCTGGCGGAGGGCGTCTGGGCCACGCACGGCCACTACCTCGACCGCCACCTGCTGCCGGAGGTCGCCTTCGGCGTCGCCCGCGGGCTGCTTGGGCGCCTGCCGCGCGACGGGGCTCGACCGGTCGACTACGAGAGCGCCGGCGGTCCCTCGCTCACGCGCGTTGAGGCGCTGCTCACGCGCTGGTTGCCGCGCCCGCTCGCCGGGCTCGTCGACGACCTGGCCGAGCTCTTCCGCGCGGCCACGATGCCGCGCGTCCAGCGCGTCCCGCGTGGGCTGCTCGCCCGTCGCATGTCGCCGCTGACCGCGACCGTGCTCGGCACCCAGATGCGGCGCGCCAGCATCCCCGCGCTCGCGCGCGTGACGAACCGGCTCGGGGTGGACGCGGACTGGGTCATCTTCGGACACGTGCACCGCTCCGGCCCGCTCACCGGCGACCAGGCCGCGAGCTGGACGGGGCCGGGCGGGAGCCCGCGCATCGTCAACACCGGCAGCTGGGTCTACGAGCCACTGCTCGTGCACCACGCCACGCCACCCCACCCCTACTGGCCGGGCGGCGCGGTCCTGCTGGAGGACGGCCGCGACCCGCTCGCGATCGGCCTGCTGGACCACCTGGACGCATCGGCGTTGCACTGACTGTCCATTTCCGCGCCCGTCGTTCGTCTATACGCGACCATCCCGATAAGGAGGTAGCGATGAAGTACATGCTCTTGATCCACCAGGGCGACACGCCGACGCCGCGCGACCCCGAGGCGTGGGGACGGCTGTCCGAGGACGAGCAGAAGGCCGTGTTCGCCGCGTACGGCGAGGTCAACCAGACCGCGGGTGTCACGCCGGGCGAGCAGATGGATGCGCCCGAGGCCGCGACCACGGTCCGCGTGCAGGACGGCAAGACGCTGACGACGGACGGGCCGTTCGTCGCGATCAAGGAGGCGCTGGGCGGCTACCTGTTCTTCGAGGCGGACGACCTGGACGCCGCGATCGAGCTGGCGGCGAAGATCCCGGCCGCGAGCATGGGCGGCGCGATCGAGGTGCGGCCGGTCGTGGAGGGCTACTGAGCCTCGAGGACGTCTTCCGCGAGGAATGGGGACGCGTCCTGGCGACGCTGATCGGCTTCCTCGGCGACTTCGAAGTCGCCGAGGAAGCCACCCAGGACGCGTTCGCGATCGCGGCGGAGCGATGGCCGCGTGCAGGGACGCCGGCAAATCCGCGGGCGTGGCTGGTGACGACGGCGCGCAACCGGGCGATCGACCGAATCCGCCGCGACCGAACGCTGGCGGAGAAGACGCGGCAGCTCGAGGTGCCGGAGAGGAGTGAGGACGTCACGGACGACACGACGATCCCGGACGAGCGGCTGGAGCTGATCTTCACGTGCTGCCACCCGGCGCTGGCGCTGGACGCGCAGGTGGCGCTGACGCTGCGGACCCTCGGGGGACTCACGACCGAGGAGATCGCCCGAGCGTTCCTGGTGCCGCAGGAGACGATGGCGAAGCGACTGGTGCGGGCGAAGAAGCGGATCAAGGCAACCGGGATCCCGTTCCGAGTGCCACCGGCGCACCTGCTCCCCGACCGGCTGGCCGCGGTGCTGGCGGTGGTCTACCTGATCTTCAACGAGGGATACGGCGGACGTGGAGAGCTGGCGGCGGAGGCGATCTGGCTGGGTCGGGCGCTGGCCGAGCTGATGCCCGACGAGCCGGAGGTACGGGGCCTGCTGGCGCTGATGCTGGTGAACGACGCGAGGCGCGAAGCGCGGTTCGCGGACGGCGCGGTGGTGCTGCTGCGCGACCAAGACCGATCGCTGTGGGATGCCGGCCAGATCGAGACCGGCCGGGCGGAGCTTGACCGAGCAATGGCACTGGGAGGGCGAGGCCCATACGTGCTGCAAGCAGCGCTGGCGGTGCTGCACTCGGAGGAGGAGCCGGACTGGCCGCAGATCGCGGCGCTGTACGGGGGGCTGGCCCGAGTGACGGGATCGCCGGTAGTGGAGCTGAACCAGGCGGCGGCGATCGCGGAGGCCGGTGACGTGCCGGCGGCGATGGCGATCGTGGAGAGCCTGGAGCTGGACGACTACCACTACCTGCACGCGATGCGAGCGGAGCTGCTGCGGCGGCTGGATCGCGTGGAGGACGCGCGAGCGGCGTACGAGCGAGCCCTGGAGCTGGTGCACTCGGAGGCGGAGCGGCGGTTTCTGGAGGGGCGGCTGTCGGAGCTCGCCCGCTAGCCGGCTAGTCGGCGTCGGGGAACGAGTGGTGCTCGTGGGCGACCACCCACCGCCCATCCTCCTTGCGCAATCCGAGCGTGAGGCGCAGACGGTTCTGAGGGTTGTCGTCCAGTTCCTGCTGCGTTCCGCAGCGCAACAGGGCGTGGGCATAGGCGACGTCATCGCCTGCCGTGACGTCGAGGGAGACGATCTCGAAGGAGGCGCCCCGGACCTGCCACTCGAAGAAAGGCGGCCAGGTCTCGCGGTAGGCGTCGATGCCGCGGACGCCCTCGTACGGGGGCGGCACATCGAACATCACGATGTCATCGGAGTGGTCCGCCAGCACGCCGGCCAGATCGCCCCCGTGCACCGCCTCAGCCCAGGTTTCGATCAGATTGCGAATTTGCTGCTCGTCGTCGGTCATACAGGTTGGACTCCCGAAGCCGTCGAAACTAATCGGCTATAGCTGCGGAGGCGGCGCGAACTCCATCAGCTCGATCAGGTTCCCCGCCGGATCGCGCACGAACGAACGCGGCGAGCCCCAGTACTCCTCGTGGTCGTCGACCTGGTGGCCGGCGTCGCGAAGGCGGCCCTGGGTTGCCTCGTAGTCGTCGCCCAGCGACACGGCGGCGTGGCCCGCGTTCATGTGCGAGGTGTCCGGCAGCTGCAACAGGTGGAACTGGTCGCCGTCGCGCTCGAGCCAGGTGACGAAGTGGGCGAGCTTGTCGGGCGTCGTCACGCGCCGGAAGCCGAGCAGCCCGTAGAACCCGATGCACGCGTCCAGCTGGTCCGGCTTCACTTCGAACGAGACGTGCTGGATCACGTGCCTATCGCTTCACCCTAGGCGCCGTCGATGGAGCTGATCTTCGGCTGGAGGTAGAAGACCTCCGACGACACGTCGTGCTGGGTGTCCGTGCCGCTGACGAAGGCGCGCACGCTGCGGCCGGTGATCTGCTCGACCGCGCCGACGAACTCCGGCTCGCTGGCGTGCTGGAAGAAGGTGCGGATGTCCCTGACTCGTTGGTGCTCGCCGAGCTTCACCATCCGATGCTCTGCCGGCGTCAGGCTGTCCTCCAGGGTGCAGATCACAAGGTCGGGGCCGGCGTAGACGGCGTGCGCCTTGGTCGGTCCTCGGCCGAACTGCTCCTTGTAGATCCGCACCATCGCGTTGGAAAGCTCCGCCGTCTGCATTCCTCGGTGCTCGGCAGCGGTCTGCTCCGGCATCGTCGGCGTGTCCTGGTCCATGGGTGCGTCCTCTCGGGTCTCTCTGCTGAGCGGCGCGCGAGAGGAAGAGAAACCGAAGAACCAGACGAACGCGGGTGAGACAGATCAGTCTACTGCCTCGAAGGGCACCGTGTCGGGCGCCCTGGCAGATTCGAATCGGCCGTGGCGGGTACGAGCGCCAAGTCGCAGACGTATGTCTCGGCTAAGAGCAACGGTCGCACCGCTCCTTCGGATCCTCGCGGGGACGAGGCAGCGGGGCGGCTCTTGTTTCGGGAGCGCACGATGCGCTACCGGTTCATGCAGCACGGAAGACAACGCGCGTCACCTGGCGGCTCGCTGGATTCCTTCAGCAGTACCAAACCACAATCGAAGGAGTCCCATCTCATGGCTACGCACAGCGCCACCGGCGCCGATACCCGGCGTTCCGGCGGTGCCCTCAGCAGGGCCACACGCCGTCTCGCGACGGAGACCAAGCAGGCGTTCAAGACGACGGAGTTCTGGGCCATGGTGGCCCTGATCGTCGCGGTCCTGATCGCGGGCAACTCGATCGAGTCCGCCGAGGGCGGCCCCGACGTTTTCGCCGCCGACAAGGTGTGGCTGTACATCACCATCCTTGGCTCGGCCTACATGATCAGCCGCGGTCTCGCGAAGTCCGGCAGCCGCGAGCCGTACTTCCCCGAGGGCACCAACGGGGACCGGCCCGACCGCTCCGAGGTCGCGAACAGCCGGTAGCAGATGTTCCTGTTCACCAAGCGGCCGGGCGAGCGGGCGCAGGTCCGCTTCATGCCCGGCTGCCTGGTGATCTCGCTGATCCTCTCGATCGTGTTGACCGTCCTGGTCAACCTGATCATCCGGATCCTCTAGCCACACACCCGCACATCGATACGGAGTTGAATCTCATGAGTAAGCAGCAGCAGAAGATCGTCCAGTACGTGAACGAGGCCCACGCCTCGGAGCTGGCGCTGGTGCGCCAGCTGCAGGCCCAGATCGCGATGACCCCCAAGGGCCAGTACCGCGACGGGTTGGAGACCCATCTCAACGAGACACGCAGGCATGCCGAGCGCCTGGAGCGTCGCTTGGGCGAGCTGGGGCAGGGCAACAACCCGCTTCAGGTCGGGTTGGGCGCCGTCCAGTCCGTGATCGGGCAGGCATTTGCCCTGACAAAGACCCCGCTCGACCTGGTTCGGGGCAGCGGTGGCGAGGAGAAGGTCCTCAAGAACGCCAAGGACAGCTGCGCCGCCGAGGCACAGGAGATCGCCACCTACACCGCTCTGGCCCGGCTCGCCCGCACGGCGGGCGACGCCACGACCGAGCGCCTCGCCAAGTCGATTCTGGGCGACGAGCAGAAGATGCTCGACCGGCTGCTGCGGGAGATCCCGCGGCTCACCGACGCCGTGGCCCGGGCGGAGTTCGACGGCGACGGTTCCTACGACGTGACCGAGACCGGCGCCGCCGACGCGGTGCGCGAGGTGAGCCGGACCGCCAAGCGCAGCGCCCGCCAAGGCGCGGGACAGGCCAAGCGCAGCGCCCGCCAAGCCCGCAAGGTGCCCGGCGTCGCGCGTGCCGAGGGCACCGTCAAGGGCGCCGTCGCCTCCGAGTCGGATCTGGCGATCGCGAACTACGACTCGCTCAGCGCCGACGAGATCCAGGACAAGCTCTCCGAGCTCTCCCAGATCGACCTCGCCAAGGTCAACGCCTACGAGCGCAAGAACCAGAACCGCTCGACGATCACCAGCCGCATCGACTCGCTACAGGGTGACGAGCCGTGGCCCGGCTACGACGAGCTGAGCGTGGACGAAGTCCGTGCCGTGCTCTCCGAGGGAGACGAAGGGCGAGTCAAGGACGTCCGCGCCTACGAGCGCAAGCACAAGGCCCGTGCCGGCGTAATCCAGGCGACCGAGCGCGAGCTCAGCAACGCGTAACCGAAGAGCCACAGGCAGACGGACAGAGGGGGCCGGTAACCGGCCCCCTCTGTCACCCCGGACGGGCTAGGTCAACATCGGTCCATTCCTGGTTGTGTCCGCTCGAACGGGGTATCCGATCGGCACTCGGTCCGGCGGCGCATGGAAGCGCCGCTCGACCCGGACAAGCGCGGGATCTTGCCCCATCTCGGCTTCAACAAGGAGGTCGGTCGAGGTGCCGTATTACACCTGTCAGCGCTGCCGCATCAACTACTACAGCGCGGCCAGCCGGGCATACGCCCCCGAATGCCCAAGCTGCGTCGGGCGCCTGGATCGCTCAGGTCAGTCAAGTGATCGCGTTGTCTCGATCTCTCGCCGCAAGAAGGGGGAAGAGCGCGACCCCGGGAGCGGCGAGAGACGGTCCTGACTGCCCGGGCGAGCCCCCATTTGGGGTGTGCGGCCATTGACGGGGGATGCCCGAGCAAAATAGGCTCGGCCAGATGCGGCGCTGCGCCTGGCTGTTCCTCGTCGTCGTTATGGGACTTGCGCTGGCCGCCCCCGCGCAGGGCGCCTCTGTTGTCTTCGTCAAGAAGAACAACGTCTGGATCGCCAAGCCCGACGGGTCGCGCCAGGTGCGCATCACCCGGGACGGCACCCGGGGCAGCCCGTACTACTCGCCGAGCATTGCCGACAACGGGACGATCGTCGCGCTCAAGGGCATCCACCTCCACTCCTTCCGGCCGAACGGCAGCCGCATCGTCAAGCCCCGTCAGTGGGCGATCGACCCCTCCCCGGCGCTCTCCACCGAGCCGTTCAGCGTGGACCTCTCACCGAACGGCCGGATCGTCGCCACCGACAACGCGCTCTACAGCACTTACTACGACCCGCGGACCGGCGCTGACAGGCCCGAGTTCGTTGCCCTGTTCGTCGACTTCCTCAACTTCCGCACGAACAAGGACCTGGGGCTGACGGATTCGTTCTACAACTACTGGCAACCAGCCTGGATCGACTCCAAGCGCGTAGTGACCACGAGCGGCTACGGGATCTTCGACCCCCAGGTCGTCGTTGCCCGGGTCGGTCGCCGGACGAGAGGCACGGAGTTCTTCCGCGATCCGGCCCGAGATCCGGCCACCAACACCAACGCCTTCGTCCTGATGGATGCCGAGGTCACCCGCGACGGCGGCAAGTTCGCCGTCATGCGGCGGCCGCTCCAGCTGCCAGACCTCAGCGACCTTCGGCCCCGCACCATCCAGATCTACCGCACGGGCGATCCCTCCACCGCCTCCACGCCGATCTGCGCAATCGGCCCCGGGCGCAGGATCGACGAGTTCGCGGATCCATCGTGGTCGCCCGACGGCAAGACGCTCTACTGGTGGGAGCGCGGCCGCGGGATCTTTTCCACGCCCGTCAAGTCAGGGCCCGGGTGCGGGCTCAAGCCGCGCCTGATCATCCGCGGCGGCGTAACGCCGGACCTGAGCCGGTGACTGTCCACCGGCGCTAGCCGCGAAACGACGTGTCAACCCTGCCGCTGACCGGGTATGCGCTCCGCACCCAAGGGAAGGAGCCTGATGGCCGCCAAGACCAAGCAGGACAAGAAGCTCTACAACCGCATGCGCGCCAGCGGTGTACGAAAGAAGGTCGCCCGGGAGCTCACCGACCTGCCCTCGCACCTCCGGCGCGGCAAGCAGCCTCCCAAGCCAATGCGCCGTGCGGTGGAGCGGCTCGAGGCGACGGTGTCGGAGCTTCGCGAGCACGTCGGGCGTAGCGACCGCAAGGCCGCCGGGCGAAAGGCCGCCCGGACACGCAAGGCAAAGAAAGCCAAGCGCGCGGCGGCGGCCCGCAAGGGCGCACGCCGCCGAACGAAAACCTAGTCGAGACGTCGATCTCCGCGTCGATCGTGAATCGAGCGCCGCCTTTGTACGATCCGACGATGGTCCCCGAAGCCAGGCTCGAGGAGACCGAGGCAGGGCTCGTGCCAGCCAGCACGGGCTGGTTCGTGATGAACGCGCGCGACGCGCGTTGGCGCGATCAGCCCGGACGAGGGAACAGCGTGCCGCTTACCGGCGCCGACGAGTACGAGGCCGAGACGTTCTTCCCAATGCTCGGGATGGCGATCCGGGTTGTGAGCCCCGGGGAGCCGACCGACACGTACCACTGGGAGACCGAGCAGGAGGATTTCCTCGTCCTCTCGGGCGAGGCGCTCCTAATCGTCGAGGGGCAAGAACGCCGGCTGAGGCAGTGGGATTTCGTGCATTGCCCGCCCGAGACGCGGCACGCGTTCGTCGGCGCCGGCGACGGGCCTTGCGTGCTCCTGTGCGCGAGCTCGCGGCAGTTCCAGAAGGACGGCCCGTGGGGCTTCTACTGCGCCGATGAGACCGCCGCCCGCTACAACGCGAGCTCGCCCGAGGACACGCAGGACTTCGCGCTCGCGTACGCGCGGTTCCCGCCGCCGGAGCCCGCGCGCTACCGCGACGGCTTGCTTCCGAACGGCTAACCCCGCTCCTCCACCGGCGTCTGCGGGCAGGGCGATGACGATCGCCCGGCCGCCGCGCCGTAGGAAACGAGGAAGAGCCCCCGCTAGCTCAGCTTCGCTGCCATCCCGCCCGCGATCTTGTGCGCCGCTGCTTCGATCGTGACCATTGGGTTCACTCCCAGACCGGTTGGCAGCACCGCGCCGTCGACGACGTAGAGCCCCTGCACGTCCCACGTCTCGCCGTCTGAGTTGCAGACGGAATCGGAGGGCGACGAGCCCATGCGGGCCGTCCCCATCAGGTGGAACGACCCCAGCGTCACCTGCCCGGCGCCCCATCCGCACCGGTCGGCCGCCTCGAGCAGCGACTCCCGTCCTCCGTTCCGTCCCGGCTCGTACGACACCCACCCCGCGTGCGACGAGTAGATCCGCCGCGCGCCTCCTGCCTCCAGGATTTGTGCCGCTCCGTCCAGGCCGCGCCTCATCACGTCCCGGTCGAAGTCGGACAGTGCCCACCGCGGCGTGGGGAGGCCGTCCGCGCCTACCACCACCTCGCCTCCGTCCCGGGCGCGCTGCAGCGCTCCGTAGCCCGCGGTATAGCGAAGCGACTGCATCAGCTCCGCCGACTCCCGCGATCCTCGCCATGGCGCGAAGATCGCCAGGATGCTCGGGGGCGTCGCGGCGTGCTCGTACTTGATCCCGTAGCCCTCCCCCATGTCCAGGAACTCGTCCGAGAAGGTCGCTCCGAGCGTGCCCGCCCAGGGCTTCACCTCCTCGTCGAACACCCCCCACGTGATCAGCACGGGGTGCAGCATCAGGTTCTTCCCGACCTGACCGCCCATCCCCGACCGGATCATGATCGCCGGCGTGTGGATCGCCCCTGCGGCCAGCGCCACGGCGCGTGACCGCACCGTCACCTTGTGCCCGTCCACCGTCATCCCCTCGACGCCCCGAGCCGCCCCGCCGTCGAGCAACACCCGGTCCACCGGGCAGTTCACGACGATCCGCGCCCCGTTGTCAGAGGCGTCCTGCAGCCACGTCTTCATCGTCGACTGCTTCGCCCCGATCTGGCACCCGTAGTGGCACAGCCGGCAGACCTCCTCCTCGCAGCCCTTGCAATTCCGCTGCATCACCTGCGAGTCCCACCCCAGCTTGTCCAGCCCCTCCCGCATCGCGTGGTCCCGCGCCGACGGGATGCTGCTCTCCGACGAAATCGAGATCCGGTCCCACACCGACGTCCAGGCTGTCGTCGAAATCGGAACCGGCCCAATCGCTAAGCCCGAACCGCTGCTTCCAGTCCTCGCGCACGAAGTCGGGCGGCCGGAAGCACCACGTGTAGTTCACGACCGTCCCGCCGCCAAGGCACGACCCCGCCAGCAGCCCGATGCTCTGGTCGTCGGTGGCCACGCCGCCGCCGTTCAGGTACATGCGCGCGTACCCGGACAGCTCGGCGCCGTCGAAGTCCTCCTCAGACCAGTAGCCGCCCGCCTCCACGACCACCACGTCGAGCCCGGCTGAGGCCAGCACGCCGGCAGCCGTGCCGCCACCCGCGCCGGAGCCCACCACCACCACGTCGCACTCGAGCTCGGTGTCGCCCGTGATCGACAGCGGCGAGAGCGTCTTCGGCGGCGGATTCGAGGGCGGCCCGAGCGGGCCGGGGTAACCGAGCGCCTCGTCGACCGGGTTCGGCCCCTCGCCCATCCACGGCAGGCAGTAGTAGCTCAGGAGGATCCCTTTGCGCAGGGCTTGGAATGCGGCGCGCGGGCCAACCTCCGGCGAGTCGGCCCAGCCGAGGAGGACGGCTTCTCGATCCTCCTGGGACAGCGACGGGAAATCAGGGTCCCACCCGTCCAGCAACCCAGCGAACTGCTCCTGCTCCGCCGCGCTCGGATTCGAGCCGACGGCCATGAGCATCGCCTCCGGCACCCCCAGCTCGGTCGCGGACGGCAGCCCGGCCTCGCCGGGCACGAAGGTGTCGCAGATCGCGTCGAGCGCCGTTCGGGCCTTGCCGCTGATCTCGAGCATCGGGGGCGCGTCCAAACCGACCTCCTCCTCAGTTGATGTCGCCGATCACAACCTTCATCGCCTCGGACGGGTGGTCCATCGCCCACCGCAGCGCGTCCGGGG
Source organism: uncultured Thermoleophilaceae bacterium (assembly GCA_963765135.1). Classification (GTDB taxonomy): domain Bacteria; phylum Actinomycetota; class Thermoleophilia; order Solirubrobacterales; family Thermoleophilaceae; genus JACVRW01. The sequence continues at coordinate 645,013 of CAVXUX010000002.1, read as the reverse complement.
CGCGTTCCAGCGGGAACTCCTGCGTGATCAGGTTCTCGAGCTTGTCGCCGTTGCGCTCGACGAAGCCGACCGCCTCCTCGAACTCGTCGCCCTTGCAGCAGCTCACGCCGAGCACGTCGAGCTCCTTGTCGACGAACCCGAACACGCGCAGCGGCACGTCGTGGTGCGACATGCCGACCATCACCAGCCGCCCCGCCGACACGGCGGTCTCGAACCCGGCCCTGATCGCGTCCGGCGCGCCGGTCGCGTCGAAGACCACCTCCGCGCCTTCGCCACCCGACCACTCGCGCGCGACCTCGATCACGTCGTCGCTCCACGGCATCGTCTCGGCGCCGAAGCCCGCGCCGATCTCCAGCCGCCCGGCGACGGGGTCGATCATCAGCACCGAAGCCTCGCGCTCGCGCGCCAGCAGGCAGATCGCCTGCCCGATCGGCCCCGCCCCGAAGATCACCGCGTGCTCGCCAGCCTCGAGCCGCGAGCGGTTGATCGCCCGCACCGCGATCGACAGCGGCTCCGCCAGCGCGGCGATCGCCGGGCGCCCCGCGCTGGTCGGGAACACCAGCTCCTCGGGCATCCGCAGCTGCTCCTGGAAGCCGCCGTCCGTGTGGATGCCGATCAGCGAGAAGTTGTCGCACACGTTCGTGCGCCCGATCCGGCACGGGTAGCACTTGCCGCAGTAGCTCAACGGATGCAGCGCCACCGAGTCGCCCTGCGAAAGGCCACGCGAACACGATGGGCCGACCGACTCCACGACAGCGCCCACCTCGTGACCCTGGATGCGCGGGAACTGCGCCTGGTCGCCGATCTCCCCCAGGAAGTAGTGGAAATCGGAGCCGCAGATGCCGACCGCCTGCGGGCGCACGATCACCTCGCCCGGCCCCGGCTCCCCGGGCTCGGGCAGGTCGAGGACCTCCATGACGGCCCGGTCGGTTGTGACCACGGCCCTCATACGCCGTGCGACATCAGCAGCTGGCCGCCGTCCACCGGGATCACCGCGCCGGTCATGAAGCTCGACGCCGGCGAGGCGAGCAGCAGCGCCACGCCCTTGAGCTCGTCCGGCTCCGCCATCCGCCCGATCGCGACGATCTCCTCCCACGCCTCGGGCGGGATCGGCGCCGCGTCGCCGCCGATGTTGGTCCGGAACGGCCCTGGCGCGATCGCGTTCACGTGCACCCCGTGCTTGGCCAGCTCGAGCGCCGCCTGGCGGACGAGGATGATCACCGCCGCCTTGGTGGCCGAGTACGAGTAGCCGACCATCGGGTCGGTGCCGAAGCCGGCGGTCGACGCGGTGACGATGATGCGCCCGCTGCCCTGCTTCTTCATGTGTCGCGCGGCCTCGCGCATCGTGAACACCACCCCGTCGAGGTTCACGCCCAGGACCTTGCGCCAGGTCTCGACGTCGAGCGCTTCGAGGCCGCCGCGCTCGTCGACGACGCCCGGCTCGAGTGAGATCCCGGCATTGGCGAACGCGACGTCCACCCCGCCCTGCTCCTCCACAACCTCATCGAACAGCCGTGCGACGGCGTCGGGATCGGAGATGTCGAGCGCGAAGGTGCGCGACGTCGGGCAGCCGACCCGCGGCCCGCTCGAGCCCCTCCGAGTCGAGATCCGCGAGCGTCACCCGCGCCCCGCCCTCGGCCATCACCTCGGCCATCGCCAACCCCAGCCCGCTCGCCGCGCCGGTCACGACGGCGCGCAGGCCGGAGACGTCGAACCGGTCGCTCAACCCCAGACCTCGTCCGCGACCTCGACGATGCGCCGCAGCTTGGCCACCTGCTCGTCGAAGGTGACGTTGTTGCCCTCCGCCGTGGAGGAGAACCCGCACTGCCCAGACAGGCAGAGCTGGTCGAGGTCGATGAACTGGCTGGCCTCCTCGATGCGGCGCTTGAGCTCGTCCTTGTCCTCGAGCTCGCCACGCTTGGTCGTGACCAGCCCGAGCACGACCAGCTTGCCCTTCGGCACGAAGCGCAGCGGCTCGAAGCCGCCCGAGCGCGCATCGTCGTATTCGAGGAAGAAGCCGTCCACGCCCAGCTCGCCGAACAGCGCCTCGGCGACGAAGTCGTAGCCGCCCTCAGCCACCCACGACGAGCGGAAGTTGCCCCGGCACATGTGCGTCGTGATCGTGATGCCCTCGGGCTTGTCCGCGAGCGCCTCGTTGATGTGGCGGATGTAGGCCACGTGCAGGTGCTCGGCGTCCTCGCCGCGCTCGGCCATCATCTTGCGCTGGTTGGGGTCGTTCAGGTAGGCCAGGCTCGTGTCGTCGAACTGCAGGTAGGTGCAGCCGAGCTCGTGGACCATCTTGACCTGCTTGGCGTAGGCCGACGTCAGGTCGGTCCAGAACTCGTCCTTGTCGGGGTACACGGCCGGGTCGATCGCGGCCGCGCCGCCGCGGTAGTGCACCATGCTGGGCGACGGGATCGTCAGCTTCGGGGTGGCGGTCGTGACTGTGTCCGCCAGGAACTGGAAGTCCTCGCCGAAGGTCGGCTCGTGGAGATCGATCTTGCCGGTGACCTTGAGCGCCGCCGGCGTGTAGTCGATGTCGCCCTCGGGGTTGTGGAAGTGGACTACGAGGTCGTCCTCGGCCTTGCTGATTCCGTCCAGCGCGTAGATGAAGTCCATGTGCCAGGAGGCGCGGCGGAACTCGCCGTCGGTCGCCGATTGCAGCCCGACCTCCTCCTGCATCCGCACGACGTCGCGGACCGAATCGTCCTCGATCTGCTTCAGCTCGTCGGCGGAAATGCTGTCGGCGGCGAAGTCCTCGCGTGCCTGCAACAGCCGCTGGGGCCGCAACAGGCTGCCGACGTGATCGGCCCGGAAGGGCGGTGTACTGCGGGGCATGATCCTCCTCTGGGGTCTCTCTCCAGTGCGCAGTATCGCGCTTCGGGCTTAATCGTCAAACAATTTGACCCGTCTGGATCGGACGGTTAAGCTCGGGCGGGCTTGGATCGGCAGGAGCCCCTGGCCAGTCCCGAGGAGGAGAGACACTCGTGAGTATCAAGCTCGTGTTGGGCCGGTCGCGTCAAATCGTCATGTTGGCGGCGCTTGCAGTTGGATTCGCGCTCTTCGTAGCCGCCTGTGGCGACGACGACGACAGCAGCGGCGGCGGTGGAGGCGGCGACGACAGCGGCTTCGCCGGCGAGACCGGCAAGGAGAAGGCCTCCAAGTGCGGCCTGGGCAACGGGAAGCCGGCCTCCGGCGACCCGATCAAGCTCGGCGCGATCAACACCAAGCAGCCCGGAACCGACTTCACCGAGATCGCCAAGACGGCCGAGGCGTACTTCAAGTGCGTCAACGACAACGGCGGCATCAACGGCCGGCCGGTCGAGCTGGTCCAGGAGACCGAGCAGACCGACCCGGCGCAGGCGGCCGCGGCGGCCAAGAAGCTGGTCGAGACCGAGAAGGTCGCCGGCATCGTCGGCAGCACGAGCATCATCGAGTGCGCCGTCAACCACAAGTACTACGAGGCCAACGGGTACTACGTGATCGGGTCCGGCATCTCGCCGGAGTGCTACGGCACGTCGAACTACGCGGCCGTCAACATGGGTCCGCGCCACAGCGTCGACGGGCGCCACCCAGTACCTGATCCGCGAGGGCGTCAAGAAGCTGGTGCTGATCCAGTCGAAGGTGCCCGGCACGGAGTACATCGAGGGTGGCTTCCTCGCCCTCGCCAAGCAGGAGGGCGTCCCGACCGAGAGCCTCGCCGAGGCCGTGCCGATCCAGGACGCGAACTCGGTCGCGCTGAAGGTCGTCCAGGCTGCCGGTGACGGTGGCGGCGTGGTGCTCAACTTCACCCCGCCGGAGGCGCTCAAGATCCTCCAGGCCGCCGCGCAGCAGGGCCTCCAGGATCGCGTCAAGTGGGCGTGCTCCACCCCGTGCAACACCGACTTCCTGGCGGATGCGCTGGGGACGACGTTCGACGACAAGCTGGGCGTGAACGCCGAGCTGGCCCTGGTCAGCATCGACGCGCCCGACACGAACCTCTACAAGGAGATCCTCAAGAAGTACGCGCCGGACATCCCGCTGGGCAGCTTCAGCCAGTTCGGCTTCCTCGAGGCCAGCATCGCGACAGAGGCGATGCTCGGGATCGACGGCGACGTGAACAAGGAATCCGTCAACGAGGCCTTCAAGAACGTGAAGGACTTCAAGACGGACATGCTGTGCAAGCCGTACTACTACGGCGAGGCACCGCTGCACATCCCGAACAACACCGACTGGACCGTGACGCCGAAGGAGGGCACCATGGTCGAGAAGGAGAGTTGCTTCGAGATCTCCGATGCGGACGCGCCGATCAAGCGAGTCCGAGACATCGAGAAGAAGGAAGGCATCTACACGCCTGTTGAGTAGCCAGCCAAGCGATTACAGGACGCCCATAGGAACCGATGCCTAGCTGGGACGAGTTTCAGCCGTTCATCGTCACCGGGTTGGCGCTGGGTGGGGTGTACGCCCTCTCCGGTGTCGGGATGGTCGTGCTGTACCGAACCACTGGGGTGCTGAACCTCGCGTTCGGCGCGGTCGGTGCCATGGGCGCCCTGATCGCGTGGCAGGCAATCAACGAGTGGGGCTGGGCGGAGGAGCCCGCCTACCTCCTGTGCGTGCTGTTCGGCGGCGCGGTGACGCTGCTCTACGGGTTGATCTTCGGCCCGCCGCTGGCGGGCCGGGATCCACTCGTCAAGGCGACCGCGACGCTCGGGCTCGCGCTGATCCTGCTCGGCACGATGTCGTGGATCTGGAGCGACAAGGCGCGCTCGATGATCCTGCCGACCTCGACCGAGAACTTCATGGTCAGCGACATCCTGGTCAACTACACGCAGGTGCTCGGGCTGGCGTTCGGGGTGGTGGTGACTATCGGACACGGTGCTGTTCCTGCAGTTCACCAAGCTCGGCACCGCTATGCGCGGGCTGGCGAACGACCGTGAGATCACGGCCACGCTGGGGGTGCCGGTCCGCCGCGTGGAGGCGTCGGCCTGGCTCGTGTCGGGCCTGATCTCGGGGGTCGCTGGGCTCCTGCTCTCGAACCTGGTCGGGCTCGACGCGGCCACGCTCACGTTCCTGGTGATCTCGTCGCTGGCGGCGGCGCTGATCGCCCGCCTCAGCTCGGTTGTCGTGACTCTGGTCGCCGGACTCGTCGTCGGCCTCGCGACCGCGCTGGCCACGCCGATCCTGTCCATCTCCGAGTACAGGGACATGGCGCCGTTCGTGCTGGCGACCCTCGCCCTGCTGTGGCTCTCGCGCAAGGGCCACTCCATCTCGGGGAGGGCCGTCTAGACGTGAGCGTCGCCGAGGCGCCCGCCCGCGAAGCGCCCGCCTGGTCGCCGACCCGGCTGGACCGCGGCGAGCGCATCCGCGTGGTCGTGATCGTCGTGCTGCTCGCCCTGGTGCTGCTCGTGCTGCCGGGGCAGATCAGCGCCTACTGGACGAACGTGGTCACGCAGGTGGCGATCTTCTCGGTCGTGTCGCTCGGGCTCGGGCTGCTGATCGGCCGGGTCGGCATGGTCTCGCTCGGCCAGGTCGCCGTGCTCGCGCTCGGGGCGTGGGTCGGCGCGCGCCTGTCCTTCGCGACCGGCCTGCCGTTCCCGATCGTGCTGATCCTGACCGGGCTGATCACGATGGTGCTGGGCACGCTGGTCGGGCTGCCGGCGCTGCGGCTGAGCGGGCTCTACCTCGCCCTGATCACGCTGATGCTCGCCGGCGCGATCACGGTCGTGCTGACCGCGACCAACTTCCCCAACGGCGGCGACGGCTTCCTCGGCCACGTGGAGAACGACTTCGGCAACCCCGAGGTCCGCCGGCCCGAGCATCGCGGAGACCGACCCCGCCTACTTCCGCTACACGGTGATCGTGGCCGTGGTGATGTTCCTGATCGCGCTCCTGCACGTGCGGGCGAAGCCGGGGCGCGCCTGGGCCGCGATCCGCCAGAGCGAGCCCGCCGCGCTGGCCGCCGGGGTGAACATCACGCTCTACAAGCTCTGGGCGTTCGCGCTCGCCTCGTTCATGACCGGCGTCGCGGGCGGGCTGCTGGCCGGCGACGTCGGCGAGCTGTTCACGTACCAGTTCCCGACCAGCCAGAACATCATCCTGCTGGCGGTCGTCCTGATGGGCGGGGTGTTCAGCCTCTGGGGCGCGATCGTGGCCGGCGCGCTGTTCAAGCTGCTGCCCGCCCTGCTCGACGACTGGGGCCTGCCGGCGGACCTGCTCACGATCCTGTTCGGCGTCGGCATCCTGCAGGTGCTGCTCACCGCGCCGGCCGGCCTCGTCTACCAGTTCCCGCGCGACATGAGGAACCTGGGCCGCCTGATCCTGCGCCTCTTCGGCCGCGGCCGACCGGCCAAGGAAACCGCGTCGTGATCGAGATCCGCGACCTGACCGTGCGCTTCGGCGGCGTCACGCCGCTGGACGGCATGTCCCTGACCTTCCAGCCGGGCACGAACGGGCTGATCGGTCCCAACGGAGCGGGCAAGACCACGTTCTTCAACGTGCTGAGCGGCTTCGTCGAGCCGGCCGAGGGGTCGGTGCAGACCTTCGGCGAGGACCTGCTCGCCATGCCCCACTACCGCCGCGCGCGCTGGGGCCTGCGGCGCACCTTCCAGACCGAGCAGGCGATCGAGGAGCTGTCGGTGGCGGGCAACGTGGCGCTCGCGCACGAGCACTCCAAGACGGGTGACCGCGCCTCTCGCCGCGAGGACGTGCTGGGCGCGATCGGCTTCGTCGGGCTCGACGTGGACCCGGAAGCCCAGGTCGGCACCCTCGGCGCGCGCGAGCGCCGGCTTGTCGAGATCGCCCGCGCGGTCGTCGGCAAGCCCAAGCTGGTGCTGCTCGACGAGCCCGGCGCCGGGCTGCCCGACGAGGAGACCGAGCACCTCGGCCGGGTGATCCAGGGCATCCCCGAGCACATGGGCGCGCTCGTGATCCTGGTCGACCACGACATGAGCCTGGTGTCCGCCTGCTGCGAGCACACCGCGGTGCTCGACTTCGGCAAGCTGATCGCGTCGGGCCCCACGGCCGAGGTGCTGCGCGACGACGCCGTCATGAAGGCCTACCTCGGCACCGAAGAGGTCGAGGGCTCGGAGCGGGTGGCATGAGCGAGCTGGTGCTCGAGGGCTTCACCGTCGCCCGCAACGGCAGACCCGTGGTGAGCGACGTGAGCATCACGATCCCGGCCGGCGAGGTGACCGCCCTGCTCGGCCCCAACGGCGCCGGCAAGTCGAGCATGGTGCTCGGCGTGGCCGGCGTGCTCAAGCCGGAGTCCGGCACCGTCAAGCTCGACGGCGCCGACCTCACCGGCCGGCGGCCCGAGCGGATCCGGCAGGCCGGCGTGGCGGTCGTGCCCGAGGGCCGGCGCCTGCTTTCGGACCTGACCGTGGAGGACAACCTCGCGGTCGCCTGCTACTCGCTCTCGCGGGAGGATGCCCGGGCTGGGCGCGAGTGGGCGCTCGAGCTGTTCCCAGAGCTGCAGCAACGGCTCGACACGGCGGCGCGATCGCTGTCCGGCGGCGAGCAGCAGATGCTGGTGCTCTCGCAGGCGCTCGTGTCGAAGCCGACGGTGATGCTGATCGACGAGCTCTCGCTCGGGCTGGCCCCGGTGATCATCAAGCGCCTGATCCCGACGATCCGAACAGTCGCCGAGTCGGGCGTCGGGGTCCTCCTGATCGAGCAGTTCGCCACGGTCGCACTCGGGCTCGCCAACCGCGTGCACGTGATGGACCGCGGCCGCATCGAGCTGTCCGCCTCGGCGACCGAGTTGAAGGAGAACCCCGATCTCCTCCACTCGTCCTACCTGCTCGGGGGGAAGCTGGAGACTGCCGGATGACCCAGGCCGAGACGCTCGAATCGATGCTGACCATCCGCCGCTTCGAGGAGGCCGTCGTCGGCCTGTTCGTCGAGCACGAGTTCATGACCCACTTCCACCTGTACATCGGGCAGGAAGGGACGGGCGTGCCGCTGATGGCCGCGCTCGGAGCGGACGACAAGATCGCCACTCACCACCGCAACCACGGCCACGTGCTGGCCCGCGGCGGCGACCCGAAGGTGGCGCTGGCGGAGATCCTCGGCCGCGAGAACGGCTTCAACCGCGGCGCAGGCGGCACGATGCACATGAGCGACACCGACCGCGGCTTCATCTCGACCTCGGCGATCGTCGGCGGCAGCATCAGCCTCGGCACCGGCGCCGGCTTCGCGCTCAAGAGCATGGGCGGCGACGCGGTCGCGCTGGCGCTGTTCGGGGACGGCGCGCTCGAGGAGGGCGTGTCGTACGAGTCGCTCAACCTCGGCGCGCTCTACGAGCTGCCGGTCGTGTACGTGTGCGAGAACAACAGCGAGGGTGCGCTCGGCTCGGCGGGCGGGGGCTTCCCCACCTCGGTGTCCGCCGTCGACGACCTGACCGACATCCCGAAGACGTTCGGCATCCCGGTCGAGACGGTGGACGGCCGCGACGTGGACGCGGTGGCCGACGTCGCCGCTCGGGCGGTCGCGCACTGCCGCGCTCGCAAGGGGCCGTTCTTCGTCCACGCGGTGACGGCGCGGTTTGCCGGCACCCAGCCGCTCTGGCCCACGCTGCCGACCGGCCCGACCGACATCTCGATGGCCTGGGACGACTCCAACATCTCCGGCGAGCACGAGCAGTGGTACCGCGAGCACGACCCGGTGCTCGGCTACGCGCGCAAGCTGCTCGCCGAGGGCGACATCACACAGGACGAGCTGACCGAGATCGACGGTCGCGCGAGCGAGCGCATCGCCGAGGCGAGGCAGTTCGCTCTCGACAGTCCGAGGCCAACGCCCGAAAGCGCACTCGACCACGTCTTCGCCTGAGGAGGCGCTCGACCATGGCAACCAAGAACTACGCAGACGCGATGCTGGATGTCCTCACGGAGTTCATGGAGGAGGACCCCAACTTCGTCGTGATGGGCAACGAGGTGCTCGGAATCGGCCCCGAGGCCATGCAGTTCGGGCCCTTCCAGGAGAAGTACGGCGACCGCATCTACTTCCCGCCCTGCTCCGAGGCCGCCTACTCGGCGCTCGCGGCCGGCGCGGCGATGTGCGGCCAGCGCATCTTCCTGCACCTCGGCCTGGCGCCGTTCGCCTACCCGGCGTTCTCCACGATCGCCAGCGAGGTCGCGACCGCGCGGCAGGGCTCGGGCGGCAGGGTCTCGGCCCCGGTGACCTTCCACATGAGCCACGGCCTGCTGCACGGCGGCGCCGTCCCAGCACTCGGAGAGCCCGATGGGCATGTTCTGGAACGTGGCCGGCATCGAGATCGCAGTGCCGTGGGGTCCCGCGGATCTCAAAGGCCTCCTGCGCACCGCTCTCAGAAGCGACAACCCGTCGCTGGTGATCACGCACGCATTCGGCTACGGCGCCGAGGACGAGGTGCCCGACGACGACTACGAGATCGCGTTCGGCCAGGCCGCCGTGAAGCGCGAGGGCTCCGACGTCACGATCGTCGCCTGCTCGATGATGGTCGTGCGCGTCGCTGGAGGCCGCCGAGCAGCTCGCCGCCGAGGGCATCGACGCCGAGGTGATCGACCTGCGCACGCTGGTCCCGCTCGACGAGCAGACGATCCTCGACTCGGTTGCCAAGACCGGGCACCTGGTGATCACCGACGAGGGCCGGCTGCGCTGCGGCGTCGCGTCGGAGATCGCGGCGACCGTGAGCGAGCACGGCTTCGAGTCGCTCAAGGCGCCGCCCGCGCGCGTGGCGCGCACGGACGCCCCGGTCCCCGGCAACCAGATCCAGGAGGCCTTCCTCGCGCCGTCGGCCGAGAAGATCGTCGCGGCGGCGAAGCAGGTCGTGGGCCAGGCCGCACCCGCGTAGTGGCGGGCTTGGACCACCTCCTGGTCCTCACGGACGACATCGACGCGACGCGCGACTTCTGGTGCGACGCGCTCGGCCTCGAGGTCGGCGAGCGCCCGCCGCTCGGGTTCGAGGGCTACTGGCTCTACGGGGGCGGTGTGCCGTGCGTGCACGTGGCCGAGCGGGGCTCGTTCAACGCCCACTCCGAGCGGATCGGCATCGCCGCCGCGAGCGGGCCCGTTGAGCACGTGGCCTTCAGCGCGGATGATTACGACGGGACGGTCGCGCGCCTGCGCGACGGCGGCATCGACGCCGCCCCGAACCAGGTGCCCGGCATGCGGCAGCTGTTCGTCGAGGACCCCAACGGAGTCAAGATCGAGATCAACGTGAAGGAGCCGTCATGAGCGTGGAGCTGGCCAACGCGTACTGGACGTCGGCGGGGCCGGTGGAGGTGCACTTCGGCCGCGAATGGAGCCTCTTCGACTTCGCCGAGCGCTGCGCCCAGGCGGCCGAGACCGGGTTCGTCGGGCTGGGCCTATGGCACGCCGACATCGAGCACCAGCTCGAGACGCGCTCGTTCGAGGACATGCGGCGCGACCTCGACAACAACGGCCTGCGCTGCTTCGAGCTCGAGTTCCTGTGGGACTGGTTCGTCGACCCGGACGACGACGCGCGCAAGGCAGCGGACGCCCAGCGCCGGATGCTCTTCGACGCGGCGGCCGCGCTCGACGCGCATCACATCAAGGCCGGCAACATCCCCGGCACGCCCTGCGAGATGTCCCGGCTCAACGACGCGTACGGCGAGCTGGTGGCGGACGCCGCGGAGCACTGCGACGCGAGGGTGCTCTACGAGTTCATGCCGTTCGACGTCAACGTGAACAGCATCGAGAAGGCGCTCGCAGTGATGGACGGGGTCGACAACACCGGGGTCGCGATCGACACTTGGCACATGGGCAAGCTCGGCATCAAGCCCGATGACCTGCGCCAGTTCCCGCTCGAGCGGCTCGGTTGGATCGAGCTCTCGGACGGCCAGTACGAGAACATGGAGGACCCGCTCGACGAGGTGATCAACCGGCGCAAGCTGCCGGGCGAGGGCGAGTTCGACATCCGCGGGTACGTCGAGGTCGGGCGGGACATGGGCTACGCCGAACCCTGGGGCGTCGAGGTGCTGTCCGAGGACCTGCGCGCGCTGCCCATCGACGAGATGTACAGGCGTTCGTACGAGACGCGCCGCGGCGCAGTTCGAGCCGGTCGCAGCGTAGGACGTGTCCTCGTTGGAATGGGAGGAGGCGCTCGGCCTCCTCCGCACCATGTGGCGGATCCGCCACTTCGAGGAGCGCGTCGGCCAGCTCAAGCGCGCCGACGAGGTGCACGGCCTGATCCACCTGAGCGTGGGCCAGGAGGCCGTGGCGGCGGGCGTGTGCAGCCAACTGCAGGGCGACGACGCCGATCTACAGCGGGCATCGCGCCCACGGCCACGCGATCGCGGCGGGCGCGCCGATCGAGCGCGCGATGGCCGAGTTGATGGGCCGCGTCGACGGGCTCTGCAAGGGGCTCGGCGGTTCGATGCACCTGGTGGATACCGACCACGGGTTGATGGGCGCCACCGGCGTGGTCGGCGGCAACATCCCGATGGCGCTCGGCAGCGCGCTGGCGGCGCGGATGGGCGACGGCCGGCAGGTGGCGGTCGTGTTCTTCGGCGACGGCGCCGTCCAGGCGGGCCACTTCAACGAGTCGATCAACCTGGCCACGCTCTGGGAGCTGCCGGTGATCTTCGTCTGCGAGAACAACGGCTTCGCGGAGTTCACGCCCCGCTCGGCGCACACCAAGGTCGAGCGCGTGAGCGACGTGGTCGCGCCCTACGGTCTCACGCGCGAGACGATCGACGGCAACGACGCGGTGGCCGTGTGGGAGACGTTCGCCGGCTTCCTCGCCTCGGCGCGCGCCGGGCGCGGGCCGCTGCTGCTCGAGTGCCTGACCCACCGGCTGCGCGGCCACTACGAGGGCGACCCGGCCCACTACCGCAAGGCGCTCGAGGCCAAGGACTGGCAGGAGAAGGACCCGATCCTGCGGCTCCAGCGGCACGGGATCGAGCAGGGCTGGTTCGTGGAGGACGACGTCAAGGCGATCGAGGGCGAGGAGCAGAAGGCGGTCGAGGCGGCGGTCGAGTTCGCCCGGGCGAGCCCGTTCCCGCCGACCGGTCTGATCGCGGACCTCACCTACGCATGAAGACCACCTACGTGAAAGCGGTGGTCGAGGCGCAGGCCCAGGCCATGCGCGACGACCCGCGCGTGTTCGTGCTCGGCGAGGACGTGGCCGAGGGCGGCCCGTACGGCACGACCGCCGGGCTGGCCGAGGAGTTCGGCACCGATCGCGTGCTGAACACGCCGATCTCGGAGAGCGCGATCTGCGGCGTCGCGGTCGGCGCGGCCCAGTCGGGCCTGCGGCCGATCGTCGAGGTGATGTTCATCGATTTCGTGACGCTGGCGCTCGACCAGCTCGTGAACCAGGCCGCGAAGGCGCACGCGATGTCGGGTGGGCAGCTGCGGGTGCCGCTCGTGCTGCGCACGCAGGGCGGCGCGGGGCGCCGCTGGGGCGCGCAGCACTCGCAGAGCCTCGAGAGCTGGCTGACCCACATCCCCGGCCTGAAGGTCGTGATGCCGAGCCGCGCGGCCGACGCGGCGGGCCTGCTGGCCAGCGCGATCGCCGACCCCAACCCGGTCGTGTTCGTGGAGAACAAGATGCTCTATTTCAAGAGCGAGGACGTGCCGTCCCGTCCGCCGCCGGTCCCGATCGGGCGCGGGCTCGTGGTGCGCCCCGGCAGCGACGTGACGATCGTGGCGCTGTCGCGGCTGGTCGACGAGGCGCTCGTGGCAGCCGACGCGGCTGGCCGGCGAGGGGATCGAGGCCGAGGTGATCGACCCGCGCACGCTGGTCCCGCTCGACCTGGACACGATCGTGGAGTCGGTGGGCCGCACGCAACCGCCTGGTGATCGCCCACGAGGCCGTGGAGCACGGCGGCTTCGGCGCCGAGATCGCCGCGCAGGTGCAGGCCGCCGCGTTCGACGACCTGGACGCGCCGATCGAGCGCGTCGGCGCCCCGTTCACGCCGGTCCCGTTCAGCCCGCCTTTGGAGGACGCCTACGTGCCGGGCGCCGAGGAGATCGCTGCGGCCGCGAAAACGTTGCTCGCGTAACAGTTCGGATAACCGCACCCTCGATTGCCGATCGGAGTGGTTACATGGCCGACTATGACCCGTCGCCTGACCCGCCTCGCTGAACTCGCCTGCCGCCGCCGCGGCCGCATGCTCCTCGGCTGGATTGTCGCCGCCGTAGTGATCATCGGTGTCGGCTCCTCGCTCGCCGGGGAGTACGAGGCCGACTACGACACGCCCAACTCCGAGTCGAAGGCCGCCAGCGACCTCACCAAGCAGCGCTTCGACGGCTACTCCGGCCAGGAGATCTATGCCGTCTGGAAGGCGCCCGGAGGCGTCGACACGCCCGAGGTGCGCCAGCGCATCGATCGCTTCCTGGCGCAGGCCGAGAAGGTCGAGCACGTCAGCGCGCACACCCCGATCCGGGTGTCCGAGAACGGTCAGATCGCGACCACGACCCTCCCGATGACCGTTCCCGGCTGGGAGATGAAGAAGGAGCAGGGCGAGCAGCTGATCGACGCCGCCGAGGCCAACGACGGCGACGGCCTTGAGATCCAGCTCGGCGGTGACCCGATCTACGTCGCGCAGACGCAGTCGAGCCCGGAGGGGCTGGGCTTCCTCGGCGCCGCGATCGTGCTGCTGATCGCGTTCGGCTCAGTGGTCGCGGCGGGCCTGCCGCTGGTGATCGCGCTGATCGGTCTGGGCATCTCGTCGGGCGGCCTGATCGCGCTGCTGGCGAACGTGATCGACGTTCCCGATTGGACCACCGCGGTGTCCGGGCTGATCGGCATCGGCGTGGGCATCGACTACTCACTGCTCGTCCTTACGCGCTTCCGGTCGGCGTTGGACGACGGCAAGAGTCGCCACGACGCGATCGTCGAGTCCGTGACCACGGCCGGCCGCAGCGTGATCATCGCGGGCGCCACCGTCGTGATCGCCGTGCTCGGACTGTGCCTGACCGGGCTGAGCTACATGTACGGCGTCGCGATCTCGACCTCGCTGGCTGTCCTCGTCATGATGGCCGCTTCGATCTCCCTGCTCCCGGCCCTGCTGGCCTACGTGGGGCATCGGGTCGACCGTCTGCGCCTCCCCCTGATCGGGCGGCGGCGGCGTATCCAGACCAGCGGAGCGCACGAGTCGCCGGCCGCCCGCTGGAGCCACATGGTTCAGCGCCGTCCCTGGCCGTACGCGATCGTCGCCACGGCCATCCTGCTGGCCCTCGCCGCTCCCGCGCTCGGCATGCGACTCGGCTTCCCGGACGCCGGCAACGACCCGCCCGACACGATGACCCGCCAGGCCTACGACCTGAACACCGAGGGCTTCGGGGCCGGCACCAACGGGCCGATCGTCATCGCGGCGGACATTCCCGGCCCGGACTCCAAGCCGGCGGTGGAGCAGTTCGCGCGCAGCCTGCGCGGCGATAGCGACATCGCCTTCGTCCCGGACCCGACGTTCAACAGCGCCGGTGACGCGGCGATCGTCACGGTCATCCCGAAGAGCTCGCCCCAGGACGAGGCGACCTCGGATCTCGTCAACCGGCTGCGTGACGACACGATTCCCCAGGAGCTGGGCGACACCGGGGTCACGGCGCACGTCGGCGGCGTGACGGCGGCGCTCGAGGACCAGAGCGAGTACATGAAGGGCCGCTTGCCGGTCTTCGTCCTCGGCGTCGTGGGGTTGTCCTTCCTGCTGCTGCTCGTGGCTTTCCACTCGCCCCTCATCTCACTGAAGGCGGGCATCATGAACCTGCTGTCCGTGAGCGCGGCCTATGGCGTGATGACGCTCGCCGCGAACGGCGGCGGCTTGAGCAAGGCGATCGGCATCGACCACGAGGTGCCCATAGCGCCGTTCATGCCGGTGATGATGTTCGCGATCCTGTTCGGGCTCTCGATGGACTACGAGGTCTTCCTGGTCTCGCGGATCCGCGAGGAGTACCTCAAGGACGGCAACACGCGCCGGGCGATCGCGGACGGGCTGGCCAAGACCGCCCGAGTGATCACCGCTGCCGCGGCGATCATGGTGGTCGTCTTCCTCGCCTTCCTGGCGGCTCCAGACGTGTTCCTGAAGCTCTTCGGGATCGGCCTGGCGACCGCGATCTTCCTCGACGCCACGCTCGTGCGCCTGGTGTTGGTGCCCGCGGTGATGCAGATGCTCGGGGACAAGAACTGGTGGATCCCGGGCTGGCTCGAGAAGGTGCTGCCGTCGCTGGACGTGGAGCAGCGGGTCGGCACTGGTGTGCCGGAGCCGGAGGCGAGCCGGCCCTAGCCGTCCGGTTCGCGCATCGCCTTCGGCCAGATACCGGACTTGCCGGGCGCCAGGATTCCGTTCGGGTCGAGCGCGTCCTTGATCGTCTCGTTGAAGCGCCTGTACGCGTGGTCGTTGAAGCCGTACTGCTCGGCGGCCAGGTCCATGAAGTCGAGGTGCGCTCGGTACTCGCCGTAGCCGAGCTTGGCCGCGTCGCGCACCAGCCGCTTGGCCACGTCGTAGGCGGCGCGCGTCTGGGCCTCGTTCTTGGTGTCGAAGATGATCAGCGTCACGTGGATGAAGCTGCGCGCGTTGATCGGGATCAGCGCGGCCATGTAGTCGAGGCCGGCGCTCTCGATCATCCCGCGCAGCAGGTCGCGCAGCGCGATCGCGTCGGGGCCGGTCAGCGGCGCGACCGGCGAGAACCCGATGTGGCCGCCCTGCTCGCCGCCGTACCAGGCGGTCATCTGGTTGAGGTCCATGGTCGGCACGCCGCCCTGGACGCGCTCGACCGGGTGCTCCAGCTGCGGGATGTCCTCGGGCGCGCACTTGGCGCCGTAGACGTCGGCCTCCGGGATCCGCTCGAAGGCGTCCTTGATCTTGGCGAAGCGGTGGTCGACCACGGCCTCGTCGCCGTAGAGCGCGAAGCGCATCGTCCAGCGGCCGATGTCGAGCTCTCTCGCCATCCGATCGATCTCGGCGTCCGGAATCGGGCCCTCCCCCTCCCACCACTGCGTCCGCTCGGACAGGACCGAGGCGAGCAGCGGGGCGCTCAGCAGCTGCGGGACCATGCGGATCGTGTCGTCGAGCATCAGCTCGCGCAGCGTGTCGATGGCCGGGGCGAGATCGTCGTCGTGGCGGAGGCGCAGCCAGAGCGGCATGTAGACCTCGGGGTATGGCATCAGCCAGACGCCCATCTTCGTGACGATCCCGAGGTTCGACTGCATGAACAGCTGGTCGGGCGTGGGCCCGAGGCCGCGCTTGTAGACGTGCCAGGCCTTGTTGCCCTCCATCGCGCCCATGCCGGTGCGCAGCAGCTCGCCGTTCGGCAGCACGACCTCCATCCCGCACTGCATGCCCATGTCCACCCCGTAGGGCATGTAGGTGACGCCGTGGTCGAGCGTGTTGCCGATGACGCTCCCCCAGCCGACGTCCGCGATCGACAGCATCAGCCGGTGCCCGCCCGCCTGGATCGCGTCGTAGAGGTCGAACCAGCGCACGCCCGGCTCGACGACCGCGTAGGCGCACTCCTCGTTGATCTCGAGCACGCGGTTCATGTTGCGCAGGCTCACGACGACCGAGCCCTTCACCCGCGGCGCCGGGCCCGCCGTAGCCGTTGTTGCGGCCCTGCCCGTGCGTCCAGAGCGGCACGCCGTGGCGGTTGGCGATGCGCACGATCTCCTGGATCTGCTCGACGGTCTCGGGCATCACCACCGCCGAGGCCGTGTACTCGTCCCAGGTCTCGAACGCGAACGGGTCGCGGAACTCGCGCAGGTCCTCGTCGGAGGTGAGCAGGGTGGCGACGTTTGCCAGCTCGTCCAGAGCGGGCGCGACTGTCGTGCTCATGCCCGCACACTCCCAGCCTCCGAGGTATCTGTCAAATAGCTTGTCTTATTGCCTCTCGATGGTAGGTTTGCCGTCCACGGAGAGCGGAGGAGGACCGACATGGCGGAAGCCGCAACGACCGAGTTCTGGAAGGACCTCAAGCCGATCCAGGACGTCTTCAAGCCGGACGGCATCCCGGAGGTCTTCTACGCGGACACCACCAGCGACGACATGCGCTACTACGTCCCGCTGACCGAGACGGTCTTCACGCGGCCGCTGTTCATCTCACCGGCCCAGAACCGCTGGTGCGACATCCTGATGGCAACCGGCCCGGGGCTGGTCAACCGCCACTACCACCCCCACCAGGTGTTCGGCTTCACCCTCTCGGGCAAGTGGGGCTACCTCGAACACGACTGGACCGCGACCGCCGGGGACTTCCTCTACGAGGCACCCGGGGAGGCGCACACGCTGGTCGCCTACGAGCACGAGGACCCGATGCGGATCTTCTTCAACGTCACGGGGCCGCTGATCTGGCTGGACGAGAACGGCGAGCACGAGGGCCACTTCGACGTGCACGACTACATCGCGCTGGCGAAGGCCCACTACGAAGAGGTCGGCCTGGGCGCCGCCGCCGTCGAGAAGCTGTTCCGCTGAAGGCCGCGCTCTTACGGGAGTACCACCAGCCGCTCGAGCTGATCGAGCGGGCCGATCCGGAGCTCGCGCGCCCGGACGAGGTGCTGATCAAGATCGAGGGCGCCGGCGTCTGCGCCACGGACCTGCACGCGATCGACGGCGAGATGGAGCCGGCCGGGGTGACGCTGCCGCTGGTGCTCGGCCACGAGAACGCGGGGCGGGTGGCGGCGGTCGGGGACCTCGTGTCGACGGTCGCGGTCGGCGACCCGGTGCTCGTGTTCCCGCCCTACTCATGCGGGCTCTGCGTGGCCTGCCGGCGCGGCATCGACATGCACTGCGACCAGCATCAGTTCACCGGGCTGACCGTGGACGGCGGCTTCGCGGAGTACGTCGTCGTGTCGGAGCGGTCGGTGGTGAAGCTGCCGCACGGCAGCAACCCGGTAGAGGTGGCGCCGTACGCCGACGCGGGCGTGACGGCCTACCACGCGATCAGGCGCGTGGCGCACCTGGCGGTGCCGGGCGCCACGGCGGTGGTGATCGGCATCGGCGGCGTGGGCCACGTCGGGCTGCAGTTGCTGAGGGAGCTCGGCTCGGGGGCGCTGATGGTGGCGGTGGACCCGAACCCGCTGCGCCGGGCGCTGGCCGCGTCGCTGAACGCCGACGCGGTGCTGGACAGCGTGGAGGTCGTGGACGCCGTGCGCGACCTCACCGACGGTCGCGGGGCGGATCTGGTGATCGACTTCGTGGGCACCCAGCAGACCCACGAGGACGCCACCGGCATGCTGGCGAAGGGCGGGACCTACTCGATCGTCGGCTTCGGCGGCATGGTCACGATCCCGTCCGGCGCGATGGTCGGCAACGAGCAGGCGATCGTGGCCAACCTGGTCGGCACCTGGGTCGACCTGTGGGAGGTGATGCAGCTGCACGCGCGCGGGAAGCTGACCCTCAAGACCGAGACGCACCGGCTGGAGGACGTCAACGACGTGCTGGCCAAGCTGCGTGAGGGGGAGGTCACGGGCCGCGCAGTGCTGACCCCGGACTCGAGCAACTGAATGGAGCGACCATGAGCATCACGGAAGTCCAGCAGCAGCAGCTGTTGATCGGGGGCGAGTGGGGCAACGCCCGCTCCGGCGAGACCTTCGAGCGGATCGACCCGTACACGGGCGACGTGGCCTCCACCGCCGCCGCGGCCTCGCGCGACGATGCCCGGGCGGCGGCCGACGCCGCGGCGGCGGCGTTCGGCGAGTGGGCGGCCACGGGGCCGTCCGCCCGGCGGGAGCTGCTGCAGAAGGCTGCCGCGCTGATGCTCGAGCGAGCGCCGGACATCGCGCACATCGTCACCGCCGAGACGGGCGGGACGTTCGGCTGGGGGATGTTCAACTGCTCCCTGGCGGCGGGGATGCTGTCCGAGGCCGCGGCGCAGACCACCGCGGTGACGGGTGAGGTGATCCCCTCCGACGTGCCGGGCCTGACCGCGATGGCGATCCGGCAGCCCGCGGGCGTCGTCGTGGGCATCGCCCCCTGGAACGCACCGATCATCCTCGCCACGCGTGCGGTGGCGACCCCGCTGGCGTTCGGCAACACGGTCGTGCTGAAGGCGTCCGAGGTGTGTCCGCACACGCATGGGGAGATCGCTCGGGCGATCGCCGACGCGGGGGTGCCGGCCGGGGTGATCAACCTGATCACGCACCCGGGCCCTGCCGCGCCGGACGTGGTGGACGAGCTGATCGCGCACCCGGCGGTGCGCCGGATCAACTTCACCGGCTCCACGCGGGTGGGCCGGCTGGTGGCCGAGAACGCGGCGCGGCACCTGAAGCGCGTGCTGCTCGAGTTGGGCGGGAAGGCGCCGCTGATCGTGCTGGCGGACGCCGACCTGGACGAGGCCGTGGCCGCGGCCAATTTCGGCGCGTTCATGCACCAGGGCCAGATCTGCATGTCGACGGAGCGGATCGTGGCGGTCGACTCGGTGGCGGGCGAGGTGGCCGCGCGGCTGGGCGAGAAGGCGGCGGCCCTGCGGGTGGGCGACCCGCGCGACCCGGAGACGGAGATCGGGCCGCTGATCTCGGCGGACTCGCTGGCGCGGATCGGCGAGCTGGTGGACGACGCGCGCTCGCACGGCGCCGACGTGGTCACCGGCGGCGAGGCCGACGGCCCCTGCTACAAGCCGACGGTGCTGGCCGGCGTGACGCCCGAGATGCGCATCTACCACGAGGAGTCCTTCGGGCCGGTCGTGGGGATCGTGAGCGTGGACGGGCCCGAGGAGGCGGTGCGGGTGGCGAACGACACCGAGTACGGGCTGGCGGCCTCGGTGTTCGGAGCGGACGTGCCGACCGCCCTGGACCTGGCCCGTCAGATCGAGAGCGGGATGTGCCACGTGAACGGCGCCACCGTCCACGACGAGCCGCAGATGCCGTTCGGCGGGGTGAAGGCGAGCGGGTTCGGCCGGTTCGGCGGCAAGGCGGCGATCGACGAGTTCACGGAGCTGCGCTGGATCACGGTGCAGCACGGGTCGAGGCACTACCCGCTGTAGCACTGTCGAGGCGGCGCTCGTGCGCCGCCGCCCAGCTCCTCAGGAGCAGGAGCACTGCCGAGGGCTGTCTATCTTCGGCGACCCACGCGCCGAATGGTACGCCTAGCGGCGCGAGATCGCGGAGAGCGGCACCGTCGAGCTGGCGCCGCTCCTGAGCCAGCGCACGGTGGCCGTGCCCGCCTTGGCGTCGACCGCGAGGACCTTGCCGAGCTCGCCGGTGGAGTTCTTGCGCACGTGACCGGGCGGAAGGGCGGTGGCGGTGCGCTCGGGCTCGGCCTTGGGTCGGTGCGGCCGCGGGGCCTCGCTCGGCGCCGAGCGCTTCGGCCGCGGCGCGCGCCGCTGCGGCGCCTCTTCGGGACGTCGCTGCACCTTCTCGAGCGGAACCACATTGGCCCCGGTGCCCTTCGTCTCCGTATCCAGGACCCAAGTCTTCGCCATAACCACTGTCAACTATAGAAAGGCCAGGCCCCGGCCCCCGCCCCAGCGGAGGACGCTGCCCGCGCGCGGCGAAAGAACGACAACCGCGCGCGGGACAGCGCCGCTCGCGGTCCGCGCCATGGCAACCGAGCAGGACACGAGCAACCAAGACGCTTCCCTGCGGCCGCAGACGCCGGCGGCGCGCCGCCGCAACCCCGGCGCGCACCACCGGACGCCCGAGGAACGCGAGCGCCTGCGCGAGGAGTCCCGCGCCCGCCGCCAAGCCCGCGAGAACGGCCAGGTCGTCGCACCGGAGCCCACGGGCGACCAGATCACGGTGCGCCGCATGTCGGAGCCGGAGCCGGCGGAGCCGCCCGCGCCGCCCAAGCCACCCCCGGCGCCCCCCGTCCCATCCACCGCCGTACCCCCGGCGACCGCCCTGAAGCCTTCGACGCCGGCTGGCGGAGCGGTGCGCGAGGAGGCGGACGAGGCGGCCGAAGCGGTCCGCGACGAAGCCGAAGCGCTCCGCGAAGACGAGGCCGCGGAGGCCGCCCCGGATCGCGCGGCTGGTGCCGCTCTGCTCGATGCCCCCGCGCCCGCCCCCGCCCCCGCTGCCCTTCGCGAGGACTCCGATGGCGCCGCTCCGCCCCCCGCTCGCCCGGCCGGCCCCTCTTTGCCGCCGGCCGCCCCCCGCTCCCGCCGCGAGCGCGCTGCCGCTCTGCTCGGCCTCGCTTCCGCCGTCGGCGTCGTGGTCGCCCTGGCCGCGTCGCTTGGCTCCGCCGGCCTTCCCAGCTTCGGCGGCGGCATCCGGGGTGAGCTGTCCTCGCGCGCGGTCGCCCCGGGCGGTTGGCTCACCCTCACCGGCTCCCACGCCCCCGAGGGCGAGGACCTCGTTCTCGAGTCCCGCTCTGGCGACGGTCCCTGGCACGCCTTCGCCCACGCCTCCGCCGACGACGACGGCCACTTCGCCGTCAAGGGTCGCGTCCTCCAGCGCCCCGGCCGCATCGAGGTGCGCGGCCGCGTTCCCGGCGCCGGCACCACGAAGCCGGTTGCCGTCACCGTCCGTCCGCTTCGCCTCGCCGCCGTCGGCGACATCAACCTCGGCGACCAGCCGGGCGACGCGATCGCCGCCAACGGCCCCAGCTACCCCTGGCAGGGCGCCGGCAAGGCGCTGAGGCACGCCGACCTCACCTTCGGCAACCTCGAGTGCGCCGTCTCCACCCGCGGCGAGCCCTTCCCGAAGGAGTACAACTTCCGCGCCACCCCCGCCGCGCTCGCCGGCCTGCGCCGCAACTCGGGCATCGACGTCCTCAACCTCGCCAACAACCACGTCGGCGACTACGGCCCGGCCGCCACGATCGACACGGTGCGCGGGGTCGAGCGGCTCGGCATGAAGGCTGTCGGCGCCGGCCCCGACCTCGAGCGCGCCCTCGCCCCGCAGGTGGTCCAGCGACTCGGCCTCAAGGTCGCCTTCGTCGGCTTCTCCGAGATCGCGCCGATCGAGTTCGCGGCCGCGGCGGACCACCCCGGCACCGCGTGGGCCCGCCCCGACCAGATCGCCGCAGCCGTGCACGCCGCGCGCCGCAAGGCCGACATCGTGGTCGCCACGTTCCACTGGGGCATCGAGAAGCAGACGCTCGAGACCGCCCGCCAGCGCGAGCTGGCCGACGTGGCCGTGCGCGCCGGCGCGCAGGTCGTGATCGGCGCCCACCCGCACACGCTCCAGCCGGTCCGCCGCCAGGGCGGGGCGATCGTCGCCTACTCGCTCGGCAACTTCGTCTTCGGCGCCGAGTCGCCCGAGACGACCACCACCGGCATCCTCGAGCTCGACCTCACCGCCGAGGGCGTGGCGAAGGGGAACTGGCGGGCTGCCCGCATCGAGGGCGGCCGCCCGCTGCTCGACAAGCAGGCACCGCGCCGCTTGCCGATGCGGGACGACCTCCGCATGGACGCCGGCGTTAACCTGCCAGAGCTCTGAGCTTTCGACACATTGGCGAGCGCCGCCACCTGAATTTCCGACGCCCGTCCAAGGACATCCGGCCGGCCGCCGGGGAGCCTTGGGCGTCATGAGGGCTCGCCTTCCGGATTGGGCAATCTGGGACTCCGACCCGCGCCGACCGCCGTGGACCGTCGGCATCGAGGAGGAGGTGATGCTGCTCGACCCGCGGGGGTGGTCGCTGGCGCACCGCATCGACGGCCTGCTGCCCGAGCTGTCGCAGCGGCTGGCGGGCAGCGTGAGCGCCGAGACCCACGCCTGCACCCTCGAGCTGGCCACCGGGGTGCACACGACCGTGCGCGCCGCCACCGCCGAGCTCTACACGCTGCGCGCGGCGCTGGCGGAGGAGCTCGGGCCGCAGGGGCTGCGACCGGCCGTGGCGGGCACCCACCCGCTGGCCCACGGCCACGAGGTGGAGGTGTCCGCCGGCGCCCGCTATCAGCTGCTCCACGAGGGCCTGCGCGTGCTCGCCCGGCGCGAGCCGACCTTCGCCCTCCACGTGCACGTCGGCGTGCCGGATCCCGAGCTGGCCATCCGCGCCGCGGACCGCCTGCGCGCGCACCTGCCCCTGATCCTCGCTCTGTCGGCCAACTCGCCGTTCTGGGCGGGGCGCGACACCGGCATGGCCTCGGTGCGCACGCCGCTGTTCCAGGCCTTCCCGCGCGCGGGCGTGCCGCGCCGCTGCGGCAGCTACGAGACCTACGTCGAGCGCCTCGACGTACTGCTGCGCGCCGGTGCGTTCCCGGAGCCCACGTTCGTCTGGTCCGACGTCCGGCTGCAGCCCCGCTTCGGCACGGTCGAGGTGCGCGTGGCCGACGCGCAGACCGGCGTGGCCGAGGTCGGCGCCATCGCCGCGGTGATCCAGGCGCTCGTGCGGATCGAGGCGACCGAGGAGCTGGCGGACGAGGCGCTCGTCGAGGCCCACGAGGTCATCGAGGAGAACCGCTTCCTGGCAGCCCGAGACGGAATGGCGGCCGAGCTGGTCGACCCCGCCGCCGGGGCGCGCATGCCGGCCATCGAGCAGTTCGGGGCGGTGCTCGACGCCTGCTCCGGCCACGCCGGCGTGCTCGACTCGCGCGCCGAGCTGGAGGTGGCGGCCGTGCTCGCCCGGCGCTCTGGAGCCGAGCACCAGCGCCAGCTGGCGCGCGAGTACGGGCTCGAGGGGGTGCTGCCCGCGCTCGGGGACGCCTTCCTGGACCCCACCTCGCTCGTGGCCGAGGTGGCCGCGATCGTCGCGGCCGCTAGGGCGTGAGGTGGCGGTAGCTCTCCGGGTTGTCGCGCAGGAACTGCGCCAGCGAGATCGGCCCGCGGCCGGTGAGCCGCTCGATGTCGGGGCTGACCCGCTCGAGCTCGCCCGCCGCGATCGAGGCGTATGACGTGACCCAGCCCTCGATCTCCCAGTCCGGCGCCCCGCTCGGCGCCCGCGAGGCGCGTCCCTCCTCGAGCGTCTCGGGCACGTAGGTCACCGGCCGTCCGGCGGCCTGCGCCACCTGCTCGGCGGCCTCGTGGAGGGTGAGCGACTCGGGGCCGCTCATCTCGTAAACCTGACCGTCGTGGCCGTCGCCGGTGAGCACCGCCACGGCCGAAGCCGCGATGTCGTCGCGCGCGACGATGGCGACTCGCCCGTCCCCGGCCGGGCCGCGGATCACCCCATCCTCGCCGGCGAAGAACGGCATCAAGTCGAGGTAGATGTTGTCGCGCAGGAACGTCCAGCGCAGGGGGCTCGCCTTGATGTGCTCCTCGGTGTGGAAGTGGTCGCGCCCGAACGTGAAGACCGTGTCGGGCGCCGCCGCGAAGAAGGACGTGTAGACGATCCGCCCGACGCCGGCCGCGACCGCGGCGTCGACGACTCCGCGGTGGAGGTCGACGCGGTTGCGGTCCTCGCCAGCCGAGACGAAGAAGACGGTGTCGGCGCCCTCGAAGGCGCGCCGCATCCCCTCGCCGTCGGCGTAGTTGGCCCCACCCACGACCTCGGCGCCCGCAAGGTCCGGCGCCCGCGAGGGATCGCGAACCACGAGCCGCTGCGGCGCGCCCAGCTCCGCGAGCCCAGCCGCCACGCGCCCGCCGAGCGCGCCCGTTGCCCCGGTCACGGCGATCACGAGCGGATCAGGACGGCGTTGTTGGACGGGTCACGCGTGAGGAACCCATTCGGGCGGTCCTCCACGTGCGCGCCGCCAGCCGCCACCCGCTCCCGGACGGCGGCCACGGCGGTCGGGTCGAGCACGATCGTCCAGTGCCGCATGCCGACGCTGCCCTCGGGCATCGGCGGCACGCCCTCGCCGCGCCAGGTGTTGAGCCCGAGGTGGTGGTGGTAGCCGCCGGCCGCGATGAACGCCGCGCTCGGGAACCGCGTCATCACCTCGAACCCAATCCGGTCGCGCCAGAAGCGCAGCGCCTCCTCCACGTCGCCCACGTGCAGGTGCACGTGGCCCACGCGCAGCTCGCCCGGCGCGGTCGCCGGCGGCTCGGTCCCCTCGACGAGCGCCATCAGGCTGACCATGTCGAGCGGCTCCGGGCCGCCCAGCGCGGTCGGGTCGCTGAGGTCGCCCCAGTGCTCACGCGAGCGGTCGGCCGCGAGCTCGATCCCGTTGCCGTCGGGATCGGGCAGGTAGATCGCCTCGGAGATCTTGTGGTCGGACGCGCCGGTGACCGGCGTCCGCGTGGCGATCAGGCGTTGCGCCGCACGGGCGAGCTCGAGCCGCGAGGGGAAGAGGAGCGCGTAGTGGTAGAGCCCGGCGTGCCGGCCGGCGGGCCGCGCGTCCGGCTCCTCGGTCAGCACGAGCAGGTCCTCCCCGCCCGCCCCGAGCGCGGCCTCGGAGCCGTCCCGGCGTGCCAGCTGGAGGCCGATCGCGGACTCGTAGAAGGGAATCGAGCGCTCCAGGTCGGTCACCGTCAGGTGGACGGGGCCGAGTCGCAGGCTGTCGGGGAGCGTCGCCTGGCCGGCGGTCGAGGCGGAGGTAGTGGTCATCCACCAGCATTCTAGAGCCAGATTTATGTGACCAATAGCTCACATAACGGCAACCCAGTCGGGAAGGCTGTCCCGGACCGAGCGCCACGCGGGCGCCCAGCCGAAGAAAGGCCCTCCGATGAGCTACGCGACCCCGTTCTACTACGCCGCGAAGGCGGTCCAAACCCACGAACCGACGAGCCGAAACCACTATCCGCTTCCGGCGAAGCAGCGTCGCCGGCGGATCCGCTTGGTGCTGTTCCCGGCCCAGCGCCCGACGGTCGCCCCCGCCACCTCGAGCGACTGCTGATGATGAGCGAGCCTGGGGTGCGCCCGCGCTTCGAGCGTCGGGCCGTACCGCGGCCGCCTCAGAGCGCGTCCGCCGCGATCCGCCCCGACCGCCTGACCGTGTGGCCGACCGAGGAGGGCTTCTACGGCATCGACGTCCGCTGGCACGGCCGCGAATGCATCCTGCGCGCGGTCGTCGTCCGGCGCATGCTGGTCGAGGCCGGGATCGAGGCACACCCCGGAAACTCGCAGGACGGACGCATCTGGGAGCTGAGCGTGGGGCCGGTCCCGGCGGATCAGGTCGCGAGGGTGATCGAGTCCTACATCTGGTAGCGCAGCGCCACGGCTTGGGCGTAGACTCGCCCGGAGACCGTGGCGCACACTCTGGATGTCGACGAGACGCTGATTGACACCGTCTGCTCGCGTCTCCGACAGCATCTGACCGGAGACGACGCGGCGCGAGCAGAGGCGTTCGCGCGCCAGTACTACCGCTGGGTGTCGCCCGAGGACATCGCCGAGCGCCGCGACCTGGACCTGTACGGCGCGGCGCTCGCGCACTTCGACCTGGCCCGCCAGCGTGCGCCCGGCGTGACCAAGGTCCGCATCTACAACCCCGAGTTCGAGGTGCACGGCTGGGAGTCGCCGCACACGGCCGTCGAGATCGTCACCGACGACATGCCGTTCCTGATCGATTCGATCGGCATGGAGCTGAACCGGCACGGCTTCGGCGTGCACCTGATCATCCACCCGGTCATCCAGGTGCGCCGCGACGGCGACGGCAACCTGCTCGAGGTGCTGCCGCACGGCGCGGAGGCCGACGGCACGCTGGCCGAGTCGGTCGTCCACGCGGAGGTCGCGCGCCAGACCGACCCGGCCGAGCTGGAGCAGCTCGAGGGGCAGCTCAAGCGCGTGCTGGACGAGGTGCGCGCCGCGGTGACCGACTGGCCCGAGATGCGCGCGCGGGCGCTCGACGTGGTCGCCGAGCTGGGGACCGACCCGCCGCCAATCGATGCCGACGAGATCGCCGAGACGCGCGAGTTCCTCGTCTGGCTCGAGGACCACAACTTCGTCTTCCTCGGCTACCGGGACTACGAGCTGACCGGCGAGAGCGCCGAGCTGTCGCTCAAGTCGGTGCCGGACTCCGGGCTCGGCATCCTGCGCCACGCGGAGGGCGAGGAGACCGCGCGCGGGTTCGACAGCCTGCCCCTGGCGGTGCGCTCGCACGCGCTCGAGCCGTACCTGCTCAACCTCACCAAGGCCAACTCGCGCGCGACGGTTCACCGCCCCTCGTTCCTCGACTACATCGGCATCAAGCACTTCGACGAAGCCGGCGGGGTGATCGGCGAGCGGCGTTTCCTCGGCCTGTTCACCCACAACGCCTACCACGCGAGCCCGCGCGAGATCCCGATCCTGCGGCGCAAGGTCGACGCCGTGCTGGGGCGCGCCGCGTTCCCATCCGGCAGCCACGACGAGAAGGCCCTCGTCGAGATCCTCGAGACCTACCCGCGCGACGAGCTCTTCCAGATCTCCGTGGAGGACCTGTTCCGGATCAGCATGGGGATCCTGCACCTGGGCGCGCGCCAGCGCGTGCGCCTGTTCGTCCGGCGCGACACCTTCGACCGCTTCCTGTCCTGCCTCGTGTTCGTGCCGCGCGACCGCTTCAACACCGAGAACCGGCGCCGCATCGAGGGGATCCTGAGGCGAGCCACCGGGGCCACCGGCATCGACTACACGACACGCGTGTCCGAGTCGGTCCTGGTGCGCCTGCACTACCTCGCCTACGTGGAGCCCGGCACGCTGCCCGAGTTCGACGAGCACCAGACCGAGACGCTGCTGGTGGCCGCCACGCGCTCCTGGGGCGACGACCTCGAGGAGGCGCTGATCGAGGACCACGGCGAGGAGCGCGGCGCGGCGCTCTACCGCCGCTACGGCGACGCCTTCCCACCCGCCTACCGGGCCGACTGGGTGCCGCGCTCGGCGCTCGCCGACATTGCACGGATCGAGGAGCTCGATCAGCACGACGACCTCTCGCTGCGCCTCTACCGGCCGCTCGAGGCGCCCCGCGGGGCGCTGCGCGCCAAGGTCTTCCGAGCCGGGCCGCCGCTGGCGCTGTCCGACCTGCTGCCGCTGTTCGAGGACATGGGCGTGGAGGTGGCCGACGAGCGGCCCTATGCGATCTCCCCGCGCGATCGCGAGAGCATCTGGATCTACGACTTCGGCCTGACCTACTCGGGCGAGATCGAGCTCGAGGCCGACCGCCTCCGGGATGCGTTCCAGGGCGCCTTCATCCGCGCCTGGCGCGGCGACACCGAGAGCGACGGCTACAACCGCCTGGTGCTGCGCGCCGGCCTCACCTGGCGCGAGGCGACCGTGCTGCGGGCCATCGGCCGCTACCTGCGCCAGGCCGGCACCACCTTCAGCGACCGTTACGTGGAGCAAGCGCTCGTCGGCCACCCGCACGTGGCGCGCCTGCTGGTGGACCTGGTGCTGGCCCGCTTCGACCCCGAGGCGGCCGACCCCGCTCACGCCGAGGAGCTGGCCGAGACGATCTCCGAGGAGATCGACGCCGTCGAGAGCCTCGACCAGGACCGCATCCTGCGCAGCTTCCTGGACGTGGTCCGCGCCACGCTGCGGACCAACTTCTTCCAGCGCGCGCCGAACGGCACGCGCAAGCCCTACCTGTCGTTCAAGCTTGACCCCGAGCAGCTCGCATGGCTGCCGCTGCCGCGCCCGCGCTACGAGATCTTCGTCTACTCGCCACGCACCGAGGGCGTGCACCTGCGCGGCGGGAAGGTCGCACGCGGCGGGATCCGCTGGTCGGACCGGCGCGAGGACTTCCGTACCGAGGTGCTGGGGCTGATGAAGGCGCAGATGGTCAAGAACGCCGTGATCGTGCCGGTCGGCGCGAAGGGCGGGTTCGTGCTCAAGCGCCCGCCCGAGGGCGACGACCGCGACGCGCTGCTGGCCGAGGTCGAGGCCTGCTACCGGACGTTCATCAGCGGGATGCTCGACCTGACCGACAACATCGAGGGCAACCAGATCGAGCCGCCGCCGGACGTGGTGCGCTACGACGAGGACGACCCCTACCTGGTGGTCGCGGCGGACAAGGGCACCGCCACCCTCTCCGACGTGGCCAACGGCGTGGCGGGCGAGTACGGCTTCTGGCTCGGCGACGCGTTCGCGTCGGGCGGATCGAGCGGCTACGACCACAAGAAGATGGGCATCACGGCGCGCGGCGCCTGGGAGTCGGTCAAGCGGCACTTCCGCGAGCTCGGCCACGACGTCAAGGAGCAGGACCTCACGGTCGTCGGCATCGGCGACATGTCGGGCGACGTGTTCGGCAACGGCATGCTGCTGTCGAAGCACATCCGGCTGATCGGCGCGTTCGACCACCGCCACGTGTTCCTCGACCCCGAGCCCGACGCGGCCCGCAGCTGGGAGGAGCGCGAGCGCCTGTTCAAGCTCAAGCGCTCGTCGTGGGACGACTACGACCGCAAGCTGATCTCGGAAGGCGGCGGTGTGTACTCGCGGGCGGCCAAGTCGATCCCGCTGTCGCCGCAGGTGCGCGCCGCGCTCGACGTGCGCGGCGAGGCGCTGGCGCCGAACGACCTGATCCAGGCGATGCTGGCCGCGCCGGTGGACCTGCTCTGGAACGGCGGCATCGGCACCTACGTGAAGGCCAGCTCGGAGGTCCACGCCGACGCCGGCGACAAGGCCAACGACGGCGTGCGCATCGACGCCTCGAAGATGCACTGCCGCGTGGTGGGCGAGGGCGGCAACCTCGGGCTGACCCAGCGCGCCCGCGTGGAGTACGCGCTCAGGGGCGGTCGCATCAACAACGACGCGATCGACAACTCGGGCGGAGTGGACTGCTCCGACCGCGAGGTGAACATCAAGATCCTGCTCGACCAGGTCGTCGCCGACGGCGACCTGACCCACAAGCAGCGCGACGAGCTGCTCGTCGCGATGACGGGGACGGTCGGCGAGCTGGTGCTCAAGGACAACCGCGAGCAGACCGAGACGCTTTCGCTGGCGGAGGCGCACGCGGCCGGCATGGTCGACGTGCACACGCGCTTCCTGGACTCGCTCGAGCACTCGCGCAAGCTCGACCGCGAGCTGGAGGCGCTGCCGACCAACGAGCAGCTGGCCGAGCGCAACCGCGAGGACAGCGGGATGACGCGACCCGAGCTGGCGGTGGCGCTCGCCTACAGCAAGATCGACCTGTACGGCGAGCTGCTCGACTCGGACCTGCCCGAGGATCCCCACCTGTCGGGCGAGCTGGAGCGCTACTTCCCGGCCCCGTTGCCGCAGCGCTTCGCCGACCAGATCCGGGAGCACCGGCTGCGCCGCGAGATCATCGCGACGCAGGTGATCAACAACATGGAGCACGGCGGCGGCATCACGTTCGCCTTCCGGCTGCACGAGGAGAGCGGAGCGCCGGCGTCGGAGATCGCCCGCGCGTACGCGGCGGCCCGGGACATCTTCGCGATGCGCACGCAGTGGGCCGAAATCGAGGCGCTCGACAACAAGGTCGCGGCCGAGGTCCAGGGGCGCATGCTGCTCGAGGGGCGCCGGCTGGTGGAGCGCGGGTCGCGCTGGCTGCTGGCCCACCGCGCCCGGCCACTCGACATCGGCACGACGGTGCACTTCTTCTCGCCGGGGGCGAGCGTGCTCCAGGACGCGCTGATGCGGCTGCTGGGCGCCTCCGACCTGGAGCCCCTGATGGTGCAGGCAGACGAGCTGGAGCAGGCGGGCGTCCCGCCCGGCCTGGCTCAGCGGGTGGCCGGCCTGGCGACGATGTTCTCGACGTTCGACGTGGTCGAGGTCGCCGTGGAGGCCGAGCTCGACGTCGAGCAGGTGGCCGCCGTCCACTTCCGCCTCGGCGAGCGTCTCGAGCTGCACTGGCTGCGCGACCGCATCGTGGCCCTGCCCCGCGACGACCGCTGGGGGGCCCTCGCCCGCGCGGCGCTACGCGACGACCTGTACAGCCTCCACCGCAACCTCACGGCCGAGGTGCTGCGCCGGCCCGACCGCAACGTGGACGCCTGGATCGACGCCAACCCGGCGACCGAGCGGTGCCTGCAGACGCTCGCCGAGATCCGCGTAGGTCACGTGTTCGACACGACCACCCTGCCGGTGGCCGTGCGCGAGGTGCGCAACCTGCTGCTCGCCGGCTCGCTCAGCTAGGCGGCGAAGCGCTCGGCGGCACGGGCGCGCGCCTTGGCCGCCTCGACCTCGCGGTCCTTGGGCGGCGCGTTGGTGACCAGCTCGCCCATCAGGCGCGCCGACACCTCGGCGACCTCGTCGATCGCGCGCTCGAACGCCTCGGCGTTGGCCTGCGACGGCTTGCTGAAGCCGCTGATCTTGCGGACGTACTGCTCGGCGGCGGCGCGGACCTCATGGTCGGTGGCGGGCGGCTCGAAGTTGTAGAGGGTGCGGATGTTGCGGCACATGCAGTGCAGGCTACTAACCAATAAGGGTAGGCTGGCACCCCGGGTGCGTGACCTGCTTCAGGACTTGATGGGGGCGGCTGCCTCGCGGGCGGAATACGCCGACGCGCGCTTCGTCCACACCCGATCGGAACGCCTGTCCACCCGAAACGGGTCAGTCGACCAGGTGGACTCCAACGACAGCGAGGGAATCGGCGTGCGCGTGCGCGTGGGCGGCTCGTGGGGGTTCGCGGCCGCGCGCGGCACCGCCAAGGCGGATGCCGAGGCGGCGCTCGCGCGGGCGCTGGCGATCGCCGCCGCCCAGCCCCCCTCGCGCGGCGCCGCGCTGACCACTGAGGCGCCCGCGACCGGGACCTACTCGAGCCCGGCTGAGCGCGACCCGTTCGACGTGACGCTCGAGGAGAAGCTCGCCCTTCTCGAGGCAGCCGACGCCGGCCTGCGCACCGAGCCGCAGGTGACGCTGACGCTGGCCCGCTTCCAGGCCGTGCGCGTGCACAAGCTGTTCGCCTCGACCGAGGGCGCGCTCTGCGAGCAGGTGCTCACCGAGTGCGGCGGCGGGCTGTCCGCGATCGCCGTTAGCGGCGACGAAACCCACGTGCGCTCCTTCCCCACGCTGCACGGCGATCACATGGAGCAGGCCGGCTACGAGCGGTTCCTAGCGCTCGACCTCACGGGCCACGCGCCGCGCGTGTCCGCCGAGGCGGCGGCGCTGCTGAGCGCGCCGGACTGCCCGTCCGGCTCGACCACGCTGATCCTGTCCGGCGAGCAGCTCGGCGTGCAGCTGCACGAGTCGGTGGGCCACGCGGTCGAGCTCGACCGGGTGCTCGGCTGGGAAGCGTCCTACGCCGGCACCAGCTTCGTCCCCGCCGACGCGGTCGGCTCGCTGCGCTTCGGCTCGGAGCGCGTGAACGTGACCGCCGACGCCACGCACCCGGGCGGCCTGGGTAGCTACCGCTGGGACGACGAGGGCGTGGAGGGCCACACCGTCCCGATCGTGCGCGAGGGGGTGCTGACCGGCTTCCTGTCCTCGCGCGAGACCGCGGCCGAGATCGGCCTCGAGCGCTCCGGCGGCTGCATGCGCGCCGAGGGCTTCGGACGCCAGCCGATCGTGCGGATGACCAACGTCAGCCTCGAGCCGGGCGACGCCGGGACGCTCGCCGACCTGATCGCCGACACCGACAGCGGGCTGCTGATCGACACCAACCGCTCCTGGTCGATCGACGACCGGCGGCTGCACTTCCAGTTCGAGGGCGAGGCGGGCTGGGAGATCGTGAACGGCGAGCTCGGCCGGCCTGGTGCGCAACCCCAGCTACGCCGGCGTGACGCCGCGCTTCTGGGCCGCTTGCGACGCGGTCTGCTCGGAGTCCGAGTGGCACCTGCACGCGCTGCTCGACTGCGGCAAGGGCGAGCCCGGCCAGATGATGCACGTGTCCCACGGCGCCGCGCCGGCGCGCTTCCGCGACGTGGAGGTAGGCGTAGCTTGAACGCCCTCGAGGTCGCCGAGGCCGCGGTCGCCGCGGCGCCGACCGGGGATGTCCTGGCTCACGTCACGCACGAGCGCTCGCTGCTGCTCCGCTTCGCCAACAACCGCCCCACCCAGGCCACCGCGATCGACGACGTGACCGTCGAGCTGGCGGTGGTGGTCGACGGGCACCTCGGGCGGGCCGCCACCAACGGGACCGACACGGAGGCGCTGAGCTCCTGCGCGAGCCGCGCCCTCGGCGCCGCGGAAGCCGCGGCGGCCACCGCGGCCAGCGGCGAGCACCCCGGCTTCCCGGAGGTGCAGCGCGCGCGCCCCCACCACGGCCACGACGCCGAGACCGCCGCGCTGGAACCGGCGCTTGGCGGCGCCGCCCTGGCCACGACGTTCGAGACCGCCGAGCGGCAAGAGCTCGAGGCCCACGGCGTCTGGACGGTGGCCGAGGACGAGCACGCGGTCGCGACCAGCTCGGGCGGCGAGGCCTTCGAGAGCACCACCGACGCCCTCATGAAGGTGATCTGCATCGCCCCCAGCGGGCGCTCGGGCTACGCGTCGAGCATGGGAGTGGCCGCGTCGAGCCTGGAGCCCGGGCCGCTGGCCGAGCGCGCGGCCGCCAAGGCGCTGGTGCCCGGCGACGCGGCCGAGCTGCCGCCCGGCGACTACCCGGTCGTCATGGAGCCGCGCGCGGTCGGCTCGCTGCTCGAGCTGCTCGGGGACACCGCCCTCAACGGGCTCGCCTACGCGGAGGGCCGCGGCGCGCTGGTCGACCGCCTCGGCCAGCAGGTCGCCGCGCCGGCGATCAACCTCGCGGACTCGCCCTACTTCACCTCCACCCTCCCGCGCGCGTTCGACGCGGAGGGCAC
This sequence comes from uncultured Thermoleophilaceae bacterium, assembly GCA_963765135.1. Lineage (GTDB taxonomy): Bacteria > Actinomycetota > Thermoleophilia > Solirubrobacterales > Thermoleophilaceae > JACVRW01. Next base: position 611,679 of record CAVXUX010000002.1, on the reverse strand, counting down.
GCCGAAGCGCCCGTTGCCGCTGATCCAGGACGGCGTGGCCCGCGCGGTGGCGCACGACCTGCGCAGCGGGGCGCTGGCCGGGGTCGGGTCCACGGGCCACGCGCTCCAGCCCGGCGGTGCCGCCGACGGTCCGCTGCCCGCCAACCTCGTGCTCGCCGGCGGCGGCGCCGCCAGCTTCGACGAGCTGTGCACGCCGGTGGAGCGGGGCGTGTACGTGACCCGCTTCTGGTACGAGAACGTGGTCCGCCCCAAGGAGACGCTGATCACCGCGGTCACGCGCGACGGGACGTTCCTGATCGAGGACGGCCGGGTCACGCGGCCGCTGCGCAACCTGAGGTTGACCGACTCGGTGCTGGGGATCTTGTCGCGCGTGGAGGACCTGAGCGCGAGCCAGCAGCTCACCAGTCACGGCGAGTTCTACGACCGCCGCTTCGCCTACGGGGTGGTCTCCCCCGCCCTGCGAGCCGGGTCCGTCAGGTTCACGGACGCGACCGGCTGAGCTACCCTTCGCGGCCGTGGAAGCGATCCTCAACGGCCTTCAGATCATCCTCTGCGTGGTCCTGATCGTCCTGATCCTGCTGCACTCGGGCAAGGACACCGGGCTCTCGGGCGCCTTCGGCGTCGGTACCGGCGCGGGCCCGTTCGGCGGAGGATCTCTGGTGGAGCGCAACCTGAACCGCTGGACCGTGGCGTTCGCGCTGATCTTCGTGGCGAACGTGTTCGTGCTGCTGAAGATCTAGCCTGGCTGGCGCCCCTCCAGGCGGTCCAGCTGCCTGAGGATCTCGATTGCCTCGCCGCGGAGGTCGCGGTCGACGGAGCGCCAGTCGTCCTGCGACAGCTTGCCCATCTCGCGGTCGAGCTCTGCGTCCCTTATCTCTCTGTACTTGGCTTCCTTGGCGGCCTGGAGCTCTTGGATGCGGCTGCTTTCGAACCGCTCCTCTTGGCCGCGCCGACTCAGCGGGCGCACGACAACGACGGCAACCAGGGCAGCCAGCAGTATCAGCGCGAGCCCGTATTCCACGAATCTGACTTTAGGCACCTATTTGGTGCTGAACGTCAGGCTCGTGAGAGCTCGCGGCCGAGGCGGGCCGCGTAGAGCGATCGGACTCGGCGCAGCCGGGCCTCCGGCGAGGGCCACGCGGCCAGGAGCGCTCCGAAGACCGCGATCGCTCCGCCGATCCAGATCCAGGTGACCAGCGGGGAGACGATCGCCCTGAACGCCGCGGGCGGCGGGTCCTCGCGGTAGAGCTCGGCCAGCGCCTGGATCACGATCGCCTGCACCCGGCCGGGCGAGTCGGCGAACTTGCGGTCGGCTCGGGCGATCGGCTCCTGGAGCGACACGAGGTCGGGGCGGACCGCCAGCCAGAAGTCGCGGCGCAGGCCCCAGCGGACGTCGACCTCGCTGGTCGCCTCGCCCTCGAAGAACCGCGAGATCGGGCCCTTGGAGGGGTCGGTGGTCGAGTAGTAGTTGCGCGACGGCCGCAGCGTGTAGGTCTCGTCCCCGTTGCGCACCCTCATCACCGCGCCCAGCGAGATCGGCGCGCCGGTGCCGCCGCTGTCGCCGCCGAGCTTCGCCGTCGGCCGCACGTAGGTGACCTGGTAGTCGCCGACCTTGGTCGTGTCGCCGGGCGAGAGGCGCACGTCGCGCTGCTCCATGAAGGCCGACGACGCCGCCACCCCGAGGAACAGCACCGCGATCCCGGCGTGCACCAGGAAGCCGCCATAGCGACGCCGGTTGCGCCCCGTCAGCCGCGCGAGCGCGCGCGGCAGCGACTCGCCGGTCATCACCCGGCGCGCGCGGGCGCCGCGCCAGAACTCCTGCCCCACAGCTCCCAAGACGAAGGCAACGAAGGTGAACATCACCAGTGAGGGCACGCTCTTCGATGCATCCGTTAGGGCGAGCAGCGCAGCCAGGACCGCGAGCGTGAACAGGACCGGAAAGCGCAGGATGCGCACCAGAGACGCCGGCGTCACCCTCCGCCACGCCAGCACCGGGCCGATGCCGGTCAGCAGCACCAGCACGATCGCCAGCGGCGTCGTCAGGCGGTTGAACCACGGCGGCCCCACGCTCGCCTCGGTGCCGGTCAGCGCCTCGGAGATGAGCGGGAAGAACGTGCCCCACATGATCACCAGGGCCAGGCCGAGCAGCACCAGGTTGTTGAGCAGGAAGAACGCCTCGCGCGACAGCAGCGAGTCGATCTTCGCCTCCGAGCGCAGGTCGGGCAGGCGGGCCACGATCAACCCGGCCGACAGCCCGATCACGCAGGCGATGAACACCAGCATCTGCACGCCGATCGTCGACGCGCCGAACGCGTGGATCGAGTCGAGGATGCCGCTGCGCACCAGGAACGTGCCGAGCAGGGCGAGCGCGAACGTCGCGCAGATCAGCGACGCGTTCCAGACCTTCAGCATCCCGCGCTTCTCCTGCACCATGATCGAGTGCAGGAACGCGGTGCCGACCAGCCACGGCATCAGCGACGCGTTCTCGACCGGGTCCCAGGCCCAGTACCCGCCCCAGCCGAGCTCGGTGTACGACCAGAGCGCGCCGAGCATGATCCCCGTGCCGAGGAACGTCCACGCGATCAGCGCGAAGCGGCGCGTGGCGCGAATCCAGTCGGCGCCGGTGCGCCGCGCGATCAGCGCGCCGATCGCGAACGCGAACGGGACCGAGAAGCCGACGTAGCCCGTGTAGAGCATCGGCGGGTGGATCATCATCGCCGGGTGGCGCAGCAGCGGGTTGAGGCCGGCGCCCTCCTGCGGCGCGGCGGCCAGCGTGTCGAACGGGTTCTCCCACCCGATCATCAGGAACAGGAAGAAGGCCCCGATCACACCGAGCACGGCGGTCGCCCACGGCGCGATGTCGCGCAGCGAGCGACGCGTGAGAAACAGCGACGCGCTTGCGAACAGCGACAGCAGCGTGGCCCACAGCAGCAGCGAGCCATCCTGGGTGGCCCAAAGGGCGGTCACCTTGTAGAAGGTGGGCGTGTCGGTCGACGAGCCCTCGGCCACCAGCGCGAAGGAGAAGTCCGACCGCAGGAACGCGGCCTCGAGGATCCCGAACGCCGTTACGCACAGCGCGGCGAAGCAGTAGATCGCCCGCCGGCCCGAGGTGACCCATTCGCGCCGCCCCGTGCGGGCCCCGTAGATCGAGGCTCCGACCGCGTAGAGCGCGGTCAGCAGGGCGATCGCTAGGCAGGCGGAGCCGACGTCGGCCACGTCAGCTGGACTGCTCGTCCTTCGTGAACTTGGACGGGCACTTGGTCACGAGCGAGTCGCGCTCGGCCACGAAGGTGCCCCGCTTCAGCTCACCCGACACGATCACCTCTCGACCGTCCCGGAACGGGTCCGGCACCGAACCCGTGTAGCTGACCGGCACCGACCGCGTGCCGTCACGGTCGCGGATGCGGAAGCGCAGCTCGTCGCCCGAGTGGGAGATCGAGCCCCTAACGACCTTGCCGGTCACCTCGTACGACCGCCCCTCCTTCAGCTCCGACGGCTTGGCGGCCTCCGAAGAGGCGCTGAAGCTCGTGTAGAGCAGCGCAGCCGCGAGGCAGACGGCGGCGCCGAGCGCCACCGCAAGCCTGATCTTGCGCTTCCGGGAAGGGTCCATCGACCTGGATTCTGGCAGGACTCAGTCGCGCCGACTGGGGTGCCCGTCGCCCGGCCAGGGCGAGAGCAGCAGGATCAGGCGTGCGTCGCTGCGCGCGCGGACCTCGTGGCGCTCGGCGGGCTCGAAGTGCGCCAGGAACCCGGGACCGCCGGTCACGGACTGGCCGCCCTGCTCGACGTCGATCTCGCCGCTCGCCACCACCAGCCAGGCGCGCTCGTGCACCTGGTGCTCGCTGAGCGCCTCGCCGGCCGGCAAGTGGATCGCGATCACGCGGGTCTCGTCGTCCGAGCGAAGCACCTCGGGCTGGCGCGGTTGAACGTCGAGCGAGGCGATGTCCCAGGTGTCCATAGGCGGATTATGACTCCGATCGTCGCGCCATCCACTCCGCGCCCGGGTGGTCGGTCAGCCCGTGCACCACGATCGAAACGAAGACCGTGAGCGCCGCGATCGCCGCGATCCGCTCGCCCCCCGGTGCGGTGGATCCGAACACGAACAGCGCGAACGTCATCGTCGCCACGCCCTTCGGCCCGAACCACGCCATGAACGCCTTGCCGGCCCTGTCCACCTGGCCGGCGCCCGCCAGCGCGGCGAACACGGCGACCGGGCGGGCGACCAGCAGCGTGAACGCCGCGATCCCCACGGCGGCCCAGCCGTCCCCGAACAGGGTGTCGAGCGTGAAGATCGCCCCGAAGACCAGGAACACGCCCAGCTTGACCACCTCGAGCACGTCCTCGGAGCGGGTCTCGAAGCACTCGCGGATGTCCGCGCGCCAGATCCCGAAAGCGATCGCCGCCACGAACACCGCGATGAAGCCGTTGCCCTCGGGCGGCAGCACCGCCGTGCCGTACGCGGCGAAGGCCACCCCGAGCGCGTAGAGCGACTTCTGATGCGCGCCCGCCCCGCGCGGCATCAGCCGCGCCGCGACGAACGCCACCACCAGGCCGGTCAGCGCGCCGACGAACACGTCCTGGAGCACGAACTCCCACCAGACGAAGTCGTCGCGCGACTCCGCCGCGGCCGTGAACGCCAGCACCGCCGGCAGCGCGAGGCCATCGTTGAGCCCCGACTCGAGGTTGAGCGAATGCCGGATCACTCGCGGCACTCGCGGGTTGGTGACGACTGTGGAAGTGAGCACCGGGTCGGTCGGGGACAGCAGGGCGCCGAGCAGCAGCGACTCGGTCCAGTCCAGGTCCGTCAGCACGTGGGCGATCAGCGCGACCAACACCGCGGTCAGCGGCATCGCCAGCACGAGCTTGCGCAGAGGCAGGTGCCACGCCTTCTGCAACATCTCGGCCTCCACCTCGAGCCCGTCGCGGAAGAGGATCAGCACCAGTGCGACCACCGCCAGCGCCTGCACGAAGTCCGAGCTCGGGTCGAGGTCGAGCACCTCGAAACCACCCTGCCCGAGCACGAATCCGGCCGCCACGAACACCGGGGCGAGCGACAGGAAGCTGCGCCGGGCGACCCCCGCCAGCAGCGCGCCGATCATCAGCATCGCGCCGAACACGGCGGCCGGCTCCTGCATGAAGTCGACCCCGGCGGCGACGGGCGGCACGCTTGGAAGCTACCTTGAGGAGTGCGTGAGGAGGGCTCTCGCACCCTTGGCCGTGTTACTGGTCGCGTTCCCCGCTGCAGCCGCAGCGGCGCCGCCACGCGCCCAGACGCTGTCGGCGGGCTGGGAGGTGCGCAACCAGGCCGCCGCTCCGGCGCCGGACCAGCCCGCCCCGCCGCTCGAGGGCCAGCCTGAGGACGTGCCCGCGGGCAGTCAGACGACACCCGGCGGAACGACGGCCCAGCAGTCCAGCCGCTGGAGCCCGGTGACGATCCCGAGCGTCTTCAACACCAAGGCGGTGGCATCCGAGTACGGCGGGCAGGTCCGCCGCTACCGACTGCACTTCAAGGGGCCGCCCAGCCCGGCCGGCTTCCGCTGGCTGATCGAGTTCGAGAGCGTCCGGCGGTCGGCCACGGTGTTCCTCAACGGCCACCGGCTCGGCAAGAACGTGGACCCGTACACCCCGTTCACGTTCGAGGCCCGCGGGCTGCGGCCCGGTCGCGAGAACCTCCTGGTCGTGGTCGTCGACAGTCGCAAGGACCCGCGCCTCCCCGAGGGCTGGTGGAACTGGGGCGGGATCGTGCGCCCGGTCCACCTGATCCCCGCCGGGCGCGCCCACCTCGGCGACCTCGGCACGATGTCCGAGGTCACCTGCAGCGGACCGGCCACCGGCTGCCGCGCGAAGCTGCTCGTGGACGGGGTGCTGCAGCGCAGCGGAGTGAACGCGCTGGCCCCGACGCTCGAGGTGCAGCTGCGCTCGCCCTCGGGCCGGGTGACCCGGCGCACGTTCCGACTGCCGCACCAGCGCGGAGAGCGGCGCCGGGTGCGGGTGTCGATGACGGTCCCGGCCCCCGAGCTGTGGAAGCCCGAGGACCCGAAGCTGTACTCGTCGCGCATCGTGCTGCGCGACCGCGGCGCGGTCCAGCAGGTCGACCGCCGCAGCGTCGGCCTGCGCTCGGTGACGGTGAGGCGCGGGCTGCTCTACCTCAACAACCGCCGCATCAAGCTATCCGGCGCCTCGATCCACGAGGACATGCCCGGCAGCGGCGCGGCGCTCTCTCCGGCGGACATGGACCGGATCGTGGCCGACCTCAAGGAGCTGGGCGCCAACGTGACGCGCTCGCACTACCTCCTCAACGAGGGGCTGCTGAAGCGCCTCGACCGGGCCGGGATCATGGTTTGGAACCAGGCGCCGATCTGGCAGCGCGACCGCAAGGCCAACGTGCTGCGCGAGCGCGTGCAACGCCGGCGCGCCTGGAACACCGTGCGCCGTACCGTGATCGCCGCGCGCAGCCACCCGTCGGTGATCACCCACTCGGTAGCCAACGAGCTGTGGTCGCGCCCCGACGACCGGCCGAACGTGACTCGCCTCTACCTGCACAGGGCGCAGGAGATCGCGCGCGAGGAGGACCCGACGCTGCCGATCTCGGTCGACATCAACGGCCGCCCCCACCACCCGGAGCAGTTCACCTACCACGAGTTCGACATGCTCGGGATCAACCAGTACTTCGGCTGGTACCGCTGGGTCGAGAACTTCGACGACCTGCCGCTCTACCTACAGGAGATGCGCGACCTGTATCCCGGGCTGGCGCTGGTGATGACCGAGTTCGGCGCGGAAGCCAGGCCCGAGCGAGCCAACGACCCGATCACCGAGAAGGGCAGCTACGCCTTCCAGACGTTCCACCTGGGCCGCACCCTCGACGTGGCCGACGCCGCCCCGATCTCGGGGGCGATCTACTGGACGCTGCGCGAGTTCGAGATCTTCCCGGGCTGGAGTGGCGGCGCCGGGCAGCGCCCGCCGCAGTTCCGGCCCAACACCCGCCACCAGAAGGGCCTGCTCACCTACGAGGGCGAGAAGAAGCCCGCGTGGTACCTGGCGCGGGACCGCTTCAAGGCGTCTCCCCTGTATCCCTGATGCTGCGCAAGCCCGACGTGCGCCTGATCGTCGGGGCCGTCGGGGTGAGCGCGGCCGGGGACTTCGTCCTCTGGGTGCCGCTGACGCTGCACCTGCAGGAGATGACCGACTCGGGCATCGCGGTCGCGGCCCTGTTCGTCGCGCTGTGGGCGCCGGTGGTGATCCTCGCCCCGCTCGCCGGGCTGCTGGTCGACCGGCTCGAGGCCCGCGGCGTCCTGCTGGTCGCCTCGCTGATCCAGGCCGGCATCGCGGCGGCGATGGCGCTGGCGCTCGACTCCCAGGCCGCGATCCTCGTGCTCGCCGCCCTGCTCGGGATCGGCTTCGCCGTGGCCCAGCCCGCCGAGTTCTCGCTCGTCCCGGTGATCGCCGGCGACCACGCGCTGACCGAGGTCAACGGCCTGGTCGAGACGGCGCGCTACGTCGGGATGACGGCCGGTCCGGCGCTCGGCGGAGTGCTGGCCGCGCTGGGCGGCACCGAGTTGGCCATGCTCGTCAACGCGGGCACGTTCGCCGCGGTGGCCCTGGCGGCGCTGTTGCTGCGCGCCCGCCGCGAGCCGCACCCGCGATCTCCCGGCGACGCCCCCGATCGTGCCCGCGACGGCATCGTCTACCTGTTCCGCGACCGCACGCTCGGCCTCGTGCTGGCCGTGGTCTTCGTCTCGCTGCTGTTCATGACGGCGTCGGCCACGGCGGAGGTCTTCTTCCTCAAGGAGGACCTTCAGGTCTCGGACGCGGTCTACGGGCTCGTGTTCAGCGCCTGGACGATCGGCATGGTCACCGGGGCGCTGGTCATCGCCCGCCGGGTTCCGCTGGCCGCGCACGCGCTCGTGGTGCTGCTCGCGGTCGGCGTCCAGGGCGCCGGCCTCGGCCTACCCACCATCTGGCTCGTCGTCTGGTTCGGCGCCGCCATGTGGTTCGTGGGCGGCCTGGGGCACGGGACCAAGAACGTGCTCGCCCGCACGCTGATCCAGGAGCGCGTCCCGCACCGCCTGCACGGGCGCGCGTTCGCCGCCTACAACGGGCTGCGCAACGGAGCCGAGCTGTTCGCGCTGGCCGGCGGCGGTGTGCTGGTCGTCGCGATCGGCGGCCGCTCGACGTTGGCCCTCGCGGGGGCGATCCCGGTGGCGGCGGCCCTGGTAGGCCTGGCGCTCTACGCGCGTTCGCATAGACCCGTGCGCGGGCGCGCGGAGTCACTAACTTGAGGTAGGTGACCGGATCGTCCCGACAAGCAATCGTGCGTGACCCGTGGCTGCGGCTGCGGCTGCGCGCTTGGCCGATCCTGCAGACGGCGGTCGCCGCGGTCGGCTCCTGGTACCTGGCCAAGCTGCTGCTGCCCGAGCAGCAGCCCGTGTTCGCCTCGATCGCCGCCGTGATCGCGCTGGGCGCGACCTACGGCCAGCGCTCGGAGCGCGCCGTCGAGCTGATCGGCGGCGTCGTGGTCGGCATCGGCGTCGCGGACCTGCTGGTGCGGGCGATCGGGACCGGCCCCGCGCAGATCGGTTTGATGGTCCTGCTGGCGATGTCCGCCGCGGTCATCCTGGGCGGCGGGCCGGTGCTGGTGACCGAGGCTGCCGTGTCGGCGATCCTGCTCGTGGTGCTCGAGCCGACCACCTCCGGGCTCGCGGGCAGCCGCGTGATCGAGGCCCTGGTGGGCGGCGGGTTCGCGCTCGCCGTGAGCGCGCTGGCCTTTCCGCCGGATCCACTGCTGCTCGTGCGCCGCTCGGTCCAGAGCGTGTTCGGGTCGCTGGGAGGGACGCTCGAGGAGATCGCCGCGGCGCTCGGCGGGCGCGACACCGCGCGGGCCGAGGCCGCCCTGCGATCGGCCCGTGAGATCGACGAGGGTGTCCGCGGGCTCGACGAGGCGCTGGCACTGGGCCGCGAAACCGCGCGCTTCTCGCTCGCACGGCGCTCCTCGCGCGCCGAGCTCGATCGCTTCGAGCGCGGCGCGCGCCACGTGGACTTCGCGGTCCGCAATACGCGCGTGCTCGCCCGCCATGTGGTGCGCTACGTGCGCACCGGACGCGATGCGCCGCCCGAGCTGGCGGAGGCGATGCACGATCTGAGCGTGGCCGTGTGGGCGCTCGCGGCCGACCTCGACGACCCCGCCCGGGACGGCCAGCAGGTCCGCCTCCACGCCTCGCGGGCCGCCGCCCGCGCGGTCGAGAGCTTCGAGAGCGACCGCGACCTCGGCCTCGCGGAGATCGCCGCCCAGGTCCGATCCACGGCGATCGACCTCGTCCGCGCCGCCGAGGCCGGCGGCTCGGCCGCCGCGCCGCCGGCGGAGACGCCCACCGAGGAACTGCTGATCCAGCTCCCGGCGCCCGCCTAGGCGAGCGCCCGCTCCGTCTGCGGATCGAAGAAGTGGAAGCGGTTCGGGTCGGCGACCAGCGCCAGCCGCTCGCCGGTGGCCACGGGCACGGTGGGCTCGAGCCGAGCGACCACGCGGCCGCGCACCGACACGGCGTCCACCTCGACGTGGGCGAGCACCTCCGAACCGAGCGACTCCACCAGCTTCACCTCTCCCTCGAGCGTCGGGCGCGCCTGCCCGGCCGCCGACAGTGCCTCCGGTCGGATCCCCACGACGACCTCCTCGCCGGCTCGCCGCATCAGCGCCGGGCGGCGCTCCAGCAGCTCGTCCGGCAGCGAGACCTGGTGGCTGCCCAGGTGCAACACGCAGCGCGCGTCCTCCCCGGCCAGCCGGCCGCGCAGCAGGTTCATCGCCGGCGAGCCCATGAAGGCCGCCACGAACAGGCTGGCGGGGCGGTCGTAGAGCGCCTGCGGCGCGTCCACCTGCTCGAGCCGACCGTCGCGCAGCACCGCCACGCGGTCGCCCATCGTCATCGCCTCGACCTGGTCGTGAGTCACGTAGACGATCGTCTTGTCGAGGCGGCGGTGCAGCTCCTCGACGTACTCGCGCATCTCCACCCGCAGCTTCGCGTCGAGGTTGGAGAGCGGCTCGTCCATCAGGTAGGCCTGCGGCTCGCGCACGATCGCCCGGCCGAGCGCCACGCGCTGGCGCTGGCCGCCGGATAGCTGGCGCGGGCGCCGCTCCAGCAGCCCGCCGATGTCGAGCCTCCCCGCGGTCTGGCGCACGCGCTCGCGGATCGATGCCTTCTCCTCTCGCCGCATGCGCAGCGGGAAGCCGATGTTGTCCTGCACCGTCATGTGCGGGTAGAGCGCGTAGCTCTGGAAGACCATCGCCACGTCGCGGTCCTTCGGCTCCACGTCGTTGACCACGCGCTCGCCGATCCGGACGGTGCCGGAGGTCGCGTCCTCGAGGCCGGCGAGGATCCGCAGGGCGGTCGACTTGCCCGACCCGGACGGCCCGACCAGCACCATGAACTCGCCGTCCTCGACGTCGAGGTCGAACTCCTCCAGGGCCACGGTGCCCTCTCCGAACACCTTGCCCACGCCCTCGAAGTGAATGCTCGCCATCTAGTCCTCCAAGCCTCCGTTGCGTGCCCGCGAGATGTAGTCGCGGTACCAGAGCGCGCTGTCCTTGGGCGTGCGGTGCTGGGTCTCGAAGTCCACGTGCACGATCCCGAAGCGCTTGTCGTAGCCCCATTCCCACTCGAAGTTGTCGAGCAGCGACCAGACGAAGTAGCGCTCTACGCGCACCCCGTCGCCGACCGCCCGCCGCAGCGCCGCCAGGTGCGACTTCAGGTAGGCGGTGCGCTGGGGGTCGCCCACCCGGCCATTGGCCGCCGTCGGCGGGTCGTCGTAGGACGCCCCGTTCTCGGTGATCGCGATCGCCAGGTCGCCGTAGTCGGCGCGCACGCGGGACAGCAGCCGGTGCAGGCCGTCGGGATCCACCTCCCAGCCCATCGCGGTGGTGTGCGGGCCGGGCGGAGCCTGGACGACCTCGAGCGGGCCGCGCCTGGCGTCCGCCCGCACCCGCATCGGCGCGTAGTAGTTCACCCCCAGGAACTCGGTCGGCGCGGCGATGAGGGACAGATCGCCGTCCTCGATCCACTCGAGGCGACCGCAGCGCCGTTCGTACAGCTCGACCATGTCGCGCGGGTACTCGCCGCGCAGGACCGGGTCGAGGAACCAGCGGTTGATGTGCCCGTCCCAGCGCTCGGCGGCTTGCCGATCCGCCGCGCTGTCGGACTCGGGCTCGACGGGCGCCAGGTTGAGCGTGATGCCCACCCGCGGCCCCACCATCTGCGCGGCGAGCCCGTGCGCGAGCAGGACGTGGTGGCTCGCCCGCAGCGCGGTCGGCCAGTCGCGCACGCCGGGGGCCTTGGTCCCGTACGCGTGGCCCTGGAAGGCGACCACCCAGGGCTCGTTGATCGTGATCCAGTCCTCGATCACGTCGCCGAGCTCCTCCGCGACGACGGCCACGTACTCGGCGAATCGCTCGGCCGTCGCCCGCTCGCCCCAGCCACCCTGCTCCTGGAGCGCCTGCGGCAGGTCCCAGTGGTAGAGAGTGGCCACGGGCTCGATGCCGCGCTCGCGCAGCCCTTCGGCCAGCCGGCGGTAGAAGGCCAGCCCGGCCGAGTTGACGGTCCCGTCGCCGTTCGGCAGCACCCGCGGCCAGGCGATCGAGAAGCGGTACGTCTCGATCCCCAGCGCCGCCATCAGGTCGAGGTCCGCCTCCCAGCGGTGGTAGTGGTCGCAGGCCACGTCGCCGGTCTCGCCGCGGGCCACCCGCCCGGGCGTGTGCGCGAAGCGATCCCAGATCGACTCGCCGCGGCCGTCGATTCGGGTGGCGCCCTCGATCTGGTACGCCGCCGTCGCGGCGCCGAACTTCATCCCTTCACCGCCCCGGCCGTCAGCCCCTTCACCAGCCAGCGCTGGGTGGCGAAGAAGGCGATCAGCACGGGGATCGTCGAAACCACGCCCGCTGCCATCAACTGGTCGTACTCCTCGTTGTAGTTGCCGATGAAGTTGCGGATCCCGATCGGGATGGTCTCTGCGTCCTGCTCGGTCAGCGCCGTGGCGAACAGCAGCTCGTCCCAGGCAAACAGGAACGCGTAGACGAATGTGGCCAGCAGCCCCGGCGCCGCGTTCGGGATGACCACGCGGACGAACGCGCCGAAGCGCGTGCAGCCGTCCACCAGCGCCGCCTCCTCGAGCTCGCGCGGGATCGCCTGGAAGAAGGCGCGCATGAAGTAGATCGCCAGCGGCGTGAAGAACGCCGTGTAGACGAGGACCAGCCCGACGTGCGTGTCGAGCAGCTCGATCGGCGTGTTCTGGCCAAGCCACACGAAGCCGAGGAACACGGGCAGCAGGAACAGCGAGCCGGGGATCAGCTGGGTGCCGATCACGGTCAGCCCGTAGGCCTTGTCGCCGCGGAAGCGGAAGCGCGCCAGCGCGTACCCGGCGGAGCTCGCGAACGCGGTGGCCAGCGCCGCCGCGCCCGTGCAGATCACGATGCTGTTGGCGAGGTAGCGCTCGAAGTCGATGTTGCGCCACATGTCGCCGAACGCGTCGAGCGTCGGGTGCAGCAGGTCGTACTCGCCGTTGGCGAGGTTGCCGTTCGGCTGTAGCGACGAGGCCACCAGCCACAGCACCGGCGCCAGCATCACGAGCAGCACCAGGTACGTGAACGAGGTGAGGCCGATGTCGACCCAGCGCCGGCGCGCGCTCACGCGTTTGCCTCCGCGAAGTCGCGCCTGAAGGTGGCGTACCAGATCCCCACCCACACGAGCATCGCCAGCATCAGCAGCGTGGACACGGCGGCGCCGTAGCCGAACAGGTTGTTCGAGAACGACTGCCGCATGATGAGCGTCATCATCAGGTCGGCTGAAGGCCCGGGGTTGGACCCGAGCATCACGAACGGGATCGTGAACTGGTAGGCGCTGTAGATCACGCCGAACAGCAGCTGGATCGCCAGCAGCGGGCGCAGCAGCGGCATCGTGATGTAGCGGAAGCGCCGCCAGGTGCCGGCGCCGTCCAAGGCCGCGGCCTCGTGCAGCTCGCGCGGGATCGCCTGGAGGCCGGCGAGGAAGATCAGCATCGCGAACGGGATGCCGCGCCAGATGCTCGGGACGATGATCGCCCACATCGTGTTCTCGCCGAGCAGCCAGGTCGGCCGCTCGCCGAGGATGCCGGTGTAGTCGACCAGCACCTTGTTGACGATCCCGGCGTCGCGCTGCCACATGAACTCCCACAGCACCGCGACGACGAAGCTCGGCACGACCCAGGGCGTCAGCATCAGCGTGCGCACCACGCGCTGGCCCGGGAACGCACGGTTCATCAGCAGGGCGATGCCGAGCCCGCCGGACAGGGTGCCGGCCACGACCACGGCGGTGTAGAAAAGCGTGTTCGAGGCGGCGTTGGTGAAGCCCGAATGGAGCGGGTTCGCCGAGTCGAACAGGATCGCGTCGTAGTTGCTCAGCCCGGCCCAGGGCGCGCCGAACAGCTGCTGGAACGTGAAGGTGTTGAGGTCGAGGAGGGAGAGGAACGATCCCGCGGCGGTCGGGATCAGGTGCACCAGCACCATGAACGCGAGCGCCGGCGCGATCAGCCAGTAGGCGAAGCGCTCACGCCCCCTCGCCGCGGACCGCGCCTTCGGGGGTGCGACCGGCCGGGCGACCGGTTTCTTGAGTGTCTTGGTCGTCATCCGAAGAGGAGGGGGAGCGCGGGGCACGGGGCCCCGCGCTCCCTTGGGACGGGGATCGTCAGCCGGCGTTCTGCGCCAGCAAGCCGTTGGCCTCCTTTGCGGCCTCCTCGAGCTCCTTCTGGACGGCGTCGGGGCTGTAGTCCTCCTTGCCGTGACCGGCCGCCATGTCGAGGATGTTGCCGAACCGCGTCTTGTACGCGGTCTCCACCTGACCCCACTGCGGGATCGGCGCGTACGTGCGGCCATTCTGGATCGCCTCGTAGAAGGCGCCGTAGTTGGCGTCCTTCTCGCCCGCCTGCTCCTGCGGGTCGAGACGCGCGGGGAACATGCCCATCAGGTCCGCGTAGGCCGTCTGGGTGGCGTCCTGGGACAGGAACTTCATCAGCTCCCAGGCCGCGTCCTTGTTCTCCGAGCTCTTGAACATCATCAGGTTCGAGCCGCCCACGAACGTGTAGGCCTCGCCCGAGGGACCTGCCGGCATCGGGGCGACGCCGACGTTCTTGCGCGCCACCGGCGCCCACACGTCGTCGTCCTTGCGCGGGATCGTGGCCAGCACCCACGGACCGCCGATCCAAACGGCCAGCCGGCCGCCCTTGAACGAGTCCTCCACCTGCTGCCCGTCCTTCTCGAGGGCGGTCGGGTCGAACAGGCCCTCGGGCACCAGGTCGGCGACGAACTCCACGCCCTCCTGAGCCTCCGGGGTGTTGATCGTGGACTCGGTCGCGTCCTGGTTGAGCTCCGCGCCGCCCGCGTCCCACACGAACGGCATCACGTGGTGGACGAGGTCGAACGCCTGCTTGCCCGGCGAGCCGAACGCGTACGTCTTCTTGTTGTCGACCGCGCCGGAGTCCTTCAGCTTCTTCAGCGTGGCGTGCAGCGCGTCCCAGTCGGTGAACGCCGTCTTCGGGTCGATGCCCGCCTTCTTCAGCAGGTCCTTGCGGTAGTAGATCGAGCGCGCCTCGGTGAACCACGGCACGGCGTAGTCGCCGTCGCGCCCGGTCACCTGAGTGGTCTGCCACACGCCCGGCGCGTACGCGCTCTCGCCGCCGATGTCGCCCACCCGGCTGGCCAGGTCCTCGAACCCGCCCAGCGCCGCGAAGAACGGCACCTGGGTCGTGCCGGCCTGGGTCACGTCGGGGCCCTTACCGGACACCGCCGCGTTGCGGATGCGGTCGAGCTGAACGTCCCAGCCCACCAGCTGGACGTCCACGTCGATGCCGGACTCCTTCTCGAACGGGGCGACGATCTCCTCGGTGTCGGCGACCGGGTCCGGGCCGTTGTTCATGACCCAGAACCGCACCGATCCGCTGGGCTTGGTGCTGCCCGCGGTGGCGCTGTCGCCGTTGTCGTCGTCGCCGCCGGAAGCGGCGATCGCCCAGATGCCCACACCGATGACCACCACCGCGACGAGTGCGATCAGGGCTCTCCTCATCGGACCTCTCCTTCCCAGTCTGCCGAAAACGCTTTCGGCAACCGACGATGCTGCTTCAGCCTGCTCAAGCTGATCTCCTCCTAGGGTCGCTCTCCTTTTCCGATCGTCGAGCCACGCACGACCAGCTCGACCGGCAGCGTCGCCGCCGCCTGAGCGTCCCCGTCCTCCTCCAGCAGCGCCACCAGAGCCTCGCCGGCCGCAGCCCCGAGCCCCAGCTTGTCCTGGCGCAACGTCGTCAGCGGCGGCTCCGTGAGCGCCGCCAAGAAGATGTCGTCGAAGCCGACCACGGCCACGTCGTCGGGCACCCGCAGGCCCGCCCTGCTCACGACGCCGATCGCCCCAGCGGCCATCAGGTCGGACGCGGCGAACACCGCGGTCGGCGGCTCGGGCAGCTCGAGCAGCGCCGTCATGCCGGCCGCGCCGCTGTCGACGTAGTAGTCCCCGTACATCACGTAGTCGTCGCGGTAGGCGAGCCCCTGGCGCTGGATCTCCTCGCGGTAGCCGCGCAGGCGATCGCGCGCGGGCGCGGTCTCGATCAGGCCTGTGATCGTCGCAATCCGCTTGTGGCCTAGCTCCGCGAGGTGCCTGACGGCCATCGTGCCGCCATCGACGTTGTCCGACATCACCGAGCAGTTGGTCGATCCGAACACCGCCATGTCCACGCCCACGCACGCGATGTCGGAGCGCAGCAGGCGCTCGACCTCGGGCTCGGCGGTGTCGATGCCCATCAGCACGACGCCGTCCACGCGGTGGTGGCGGGCGCGCTTGAGGTAGGAGTGAGGGCCGTACCCGTTGCCCGGCTGCTCGCTCGCGAACAGCAGCAGATCGAACCCGGCGGCGCCGAGCATGTCCTTGAGCCCACCCAGCACCTCGTGGAAGAACGGGTGCTGGACGTCCGGCCGGCCCTCGCCCGTGTCGAGGAAGAGGCCGACCACGTGGGAGCGCTCGGTGACGAGCGTGCGCGCCGCGGCGTTGGGGGTGTAGTCGAGTTCCTGCGCGAGCCTGATGACCCGCTCACGAGTCTCCTGGCTGACGTCGGTGTACCCGTTGAGCGCCCTCGAAACGGTGCCCACGGAGACGCCGCTGAGGCGGGCGAGCTCCTTGATTGTGGTGCGTCCGGAGGGCATGGCCAAAAACGTTTTCGGAGGCTACACCCGGCCCTCGCCGAATGTCAAGAGCGGGGTTGCGCCACGCTTCGCCGCCGGCCAGGCATGGGCGCGGAACTTCAAGCCCCCACTTCGCGCACCCGATCTTGAGTGGTGTGGGCCGCCAAGTCGCGATCGTCTTCGCCCTGCTCGTCGCCCTCGGCGTGCTGGCCGCCGCCATGGCGTGGTCCACGGCCGCGCGCGGGGACGAGCCCGAGAAGCCCGAGGACGTCCAGCGCGTCGAGCGCGCGATCACGGAGCTCGCGGCGGCCAAGCGGAACGCCACCGGCGAGGTGAAGGCGAACAAGCAGGCCGCGGCCAAGGCGCTCGCGAAGTGCGAGAGCGCCGGCCCCGGTTGGAAGGCAATCCGTGCGGTCAAGATCCCGGCCCAGCGCTCGCTCTACCGCCGCGGCGCGCGCACCCTCTGGAAGGCCCTCGGCGAGGTGGCCGTCGAGCGTGCCGCGTTCGACGCCTACCGACCCGGCTTCGGGCGCTTCCTCGACCGCTTCGACACCCCACTCGCCGACTCGGTCCTCCAAGCCGGCGTGGACGCCTGGCGCAAGCGCGTGGACCTCTACGAGGCCTACACGCCGATCGGCACGTGCGCTCAGTTCAACCGGCTGGCCAAGCGCGCCCGGCAGTTCCCGCCGAACGTGGAGGCGGACTACAAGTCGGGCGACATCTACAACCGCATGGTGCGCTTCGTCGAGCAGACCAAGCGCACCGCCGCCCGACGTCACTGGGGCTCCCGCTACGCCACGGCGCTGGAGGCCGCCCGCGACCGCCTGATCGAGCTGGGCGCCAACGACGGCTACGCGACGTTCTTCGCGTTCGGGCACTCGCTGCGGGGCTAGCGCCGTGGCGGGTCGCCAACAGCAGCAATAGAGGGGGCGCGATCGGGTTTTGCTGACTTGGGGGGTCTATAGGCCCCCTAACTCAGCAAAACGCTCCGGGATCAGCGTTTTGTTGCGTGTCCCCGTTCAAGCGCGGATCCGCAGAGACACCGACGCCCGGGTCCACACCACCGACCCGTCCTTCCCGCTCTCGCAGCGCATTCGCGCCACCAGCTGCCAGCGGCCCGGGCCCACCTTCGACCGGCGCGGGATCCATTCGAAGCGGAAGCGGCCCCGGTCGCTCACTCGCACGAGGCCGATGCGGAACGCGTTCTGGTCGGACCGCAGCGACAGACGCACCGTGCGGCTGCAGAACTCGATCACCGGCCAGCCCTTGCCGGTGACCACAAGCGTCTGGCCGAACTCCACGGGGTTCGGCGACGCCGCGATCGACTGCTTCGCCGCCGCGGGCGCCGCGCACACGAGGCTGCCCGCCACTGCCAGGGTCAGCGCTCGCCTCATCGCCACGGCGCCACGCTACCAGTCGATCCGTCTCCCATCGCGGAAGAAGCCGCCCGTCGGCCCGTCGTCGTCGAGGCGCACCGCCCACATCACGCTCGCCGCGCCCTCCTCCACGGGCCGGCCGCCCGGGCCGCCCATATCGGTGGCCACCCACCCGGGGCACACCGAATTCACGAGGATGCGGTCGCCGCGCAGCTCGGCGGCGAGGATGCGCGTCAGCGCGTTGAGCGCGGTCTTCGAGACCCGGTAAGCGGGTGTGCCGCCGCCCATGTCGGTCAGCGCGCCTGCGCCGCTCGACACGTTCACGATCCGCGCGCTCGCCGACCGGCGCAGCAGCGGCAGGCACACCTGCGTGGTCCGCCACGCGCCGAGCAGGTTGGTCTCCATGGCGTCGCGCACGACATCGAGGTCGGCGTCCACGCCGCGCTGCCAGGTGTCGTAGTCGATGGCCGCGTTGTTCACGAGCACGTCGAGCCGATCGTGGTCGCGCTCGAGCGCCGCGCCGAAAGCGGCGACGCTGTCGGGATCGGACACGTCGAGCTGGCGCGGCTCGACGTCGAGGCCCTCGGCCCGGAGCCGCTCTGCGGCGGCGGCGCCCTTGTCGGCGTCGCGCGCCCCGAGGATCGCGAGGTACCCGTCGCGCGCGAGCTGGCGGACCACCTCGAGCCCGATCCCGCGGTTCGCCCCCGTCACCACCGCAACAAGCACTCTCAAAGTGTTGCGGGCGCGGGACCCGGGTAGCGGCGCGGGACCCAACCTAGGAGGAGCGATGGCGGAGCTGACGGTGCTCGAGGAGAAGCTGGCGGAGGTGATCGGGCTCGCGATGGCGGCCCAGGGCGCCACCGAGAAGATCGAGAGCCTGACCGAGGACGAGGAGCTGACGCAGCAGCTCGAGCGGATGCGCGATGAGGCACGCGAGACAGAGGAGCGCGGCACGCTCTATGCCGAGGACCTCGACGGCAAGAAGACCGCGGTGCTGGACAAGGCGCGCGAGACCAAAACCGAGGCAACCGAGATGATGTCGACCTACCTCGGCGAGGACGCCGACGACCTCGACGGGTTCGAGTTTCTGACCATGGCCGAGGCCGGCGAGGTGGGCCACTGGTCCGTGCTCGGCAAGCTGAACGAGCAGGCCGGCGACGAGCGCCTGCGCGAGCTGGTCGACTGGGCGCTGCCGATCCAGGAGCGCCACTTCCAGGACGTCAAGGCCGGATCGCTCAAGCTGGCGGCGGAGGAGGACCCCACCAGTCCCGCCTGATCGTGCGGGAAGCCGGGCCGGCGCGAGCGGCTAGCCTCCCGGCGCATGCCATCGGGGAAGACGATCCTCGCCGCTGGCGCGGTGCTGGTCGCGCTCGGCGGCCTGGGCGCCGGCGCCTGGATCGCCAGCTCGGACGACGAGGGGGATCCCGCGCCGTTCGAGCACTCGGCGACCACGGCGAGCGACGACAGCGAGTCCGCTGACGAGGTCCCGCTCGCCCCGACCGAACAGGAGCCTGCCGCCCCGGAGCCGGTGCCCGAGGCGGACGCGGAGGACCCGCCTCCGCAGCCCGACGGCTCCACCAAGCAGGACAAGCCCACGCAGACGCAGTTCCCGCGCGAGCGTACGAACAAGCGCAACGACGCCCCGGAGCGCGTGTTCGAGGTCCCTCCCGCGCGCGAGTTCTCCGGCACCGGCAACGCCAGCCTGGGCACCGTCGACCTGAGCAAGGAGGCGATCGTGAAGTGGACCACCAAGGGCCGGTTCGAGCTGCGCTTCGGCCGCGAGGAGTTCCCGATCGTCGCGCCGTCCCCGTCGGGCCAGCTGATCGTCCCGCCCTACCGGTTCGAGAAGGTGCGCGTGATCGCCCGCGGCCGCTGGACGATCAGGATCGTGCCGCAGAACTGACGCCGTCCTCCTGCGCCACGACCAGGAGGTCGGGGTAGACCGCGTCGCGAGTGCGCTTGGCTCGATAGAGACGGTCGTCGGCGCGCAGGACCAGCTCGGTGGCGGAGGCATCGGCCGGCTCGCGGCAGGCGACCCCGATCGACACCGTCACCCCCGGGATCAGCGCGTCGCGCGGACGCAGGACGGACAGGCGCGCGCGCAGGTCCTCGCCCAGCGCCGAGGCGCCGGCGATCTCCGTTTCGGGACAGAGCACCGCGAACTCGTCGCCTCCCAGCCGCGCGACCAGGTCGCCGGCGCGGGCGCGCTCGATCAGAACGTCGGCGGCGGCCTTCAGCACGCGGTCGCCGGTCGCGTGCCCGAAGCGGTCGTTGATCTCCTTCAGGCGGTCGAGGTCGCACAGCAGCACGGCCAGCTCGGTGCCCTGACGGCGCGAGCGCTCGAACTCGCGGGCGAGCGTCTCGTCCCAGTGGCGCCGGTTGGCGAGCCCGGTGAGCGAGTCCTCGCGGCTGAGCCGCTCGAGCTGCTCGAGCAGGTCGCGGCTGCGCTCCTGCTCGGCCTCCAGCTCGACCCGGCTGCAGAACTCCTGCCAGGCGGTCATCTGCCGGTGTAGCTGACCGACGAAGGCGACCAGCGATGCCGTGCCGAGGTAGAAGCCGATCGTCGCGATCTCCGAGGCTTCCAGCGCCTGCGGCGCCGTGCCGAGCGAGACGGCCAGGGCGGCCCAGGTCAGCCCGATCAACGCCGCCGTGTACTGCCAGCGCCAGGTCAGCAGGAACGCGCTGGCGTAGATCGCCAGCGACAACCCCAGCGCGTAGGGCGCATACGCCTCCTCCACGCGCGCGATCATGAACGCGATCGCCACCTGGATCAGCCCCATGAACACGAGCATCACGATCTCGGGGTTGCGTCGCCCCGGGCCCGTGAACAGGCTCAGCCAGAGCCCCACGAGCGGCAGCTCGAACAGCAGCCGGATGCGGGTGAACTCGGCGCCGTGGGCGGGGTCGACGAGGTGGTCGAAAACGGCCCAGAGAGGAAACGCCAGGATGGCGATCAGGCCGCCGGCTACGGCCGTCGCGCGCGTGGCGCGTTTGACCTCCGCTCGGAACGCCTCTCGGAGGCGCGTGGTGTCGCGAGGCTCCGCAGTCATGGCGCATGTCCCTAATCGGCTTTCCAGAGCGGTGTCTTGAGACACCGACCCGCTTCTCTGTCCTCAAGGAAACGGGCGGACGGTCGATGCTCTCCTCGTGCCCGCTCGACGCACCCTGGCTCTCGGCATCGCCCTCGCCGTGCTGGCGGCGGCGCTGGTGGCCCTCTGGAGCCCGTCCGGGATGGACTACCTGGCGCCCTCGTGCGTGAACTCGGTGTGCGACGACGCCGGTCCCTCGATCGACGCGCTCAGCCACGGCGACCTGCGCGATTTCTTCGCCGAGCAGCCTCCGATGGGCAGCTTCTCCCTGCTTCTGCGCACGCCGCCGGCGATCGCCTCGAACCTGGTCGACGGGGGCGATCTGCTCGTCTATCGGTCGGGCGTGTTCATCTGTGTGCTCGCTGCCGGCCTGCTTGCGGTGTTCCTCGCGATGTCGATGATTCGCCGCGGCCGTCCGTGGACGATCTGGGCGCTCGTGGCGGCGGCCATCGTCGTCAACCCGCTCACCTACCAGGCCGCCTACTGGGGCCATCCGGAGGAGGTGCTCGCGGCGGCCCTGACCGTCGGCGCCCTGATCGCGTCGGGGCGGCGCCGCTGGCTGCTGGGCGGGCTGATGCTGGGCGCCGCGCTGGCCACCAAGCAGTGGGCCGCCCTGGCCGTCGTCCCGGCGCTGATCGCCGCGCCCGCGGGGACGCGCGTGCGCCTCGCGCTGACCGCCGCGGCGCTGGCTGCCGCGCTCACCGTGCCGATGCTGGCGGCGGACCCGGATCGCTTCCAGGCCGCTCAGGAGATGGTCAGCTCGGCGAGCAGCTACACCCACACGGTCACCGCCACGAACCTGTGGTGGCCGTTCGCGTCGCAGTCCACCGACGAGGGCATCGACGGCTTCGGCCAGACGACCACGATCACCCAGTACTCGCTGCCCGACGACGTCGGACGCGTCCTGCACCTCGGCGTGATCGCGGTGGCGCTGGCCCTGTCGCTGCTCTACGCGCGCCGGCGCGGCCGCGGCAACCCCGACGACCTGCTTCAGCTGGTCGCCCTGCTGTTCCTGCTGCGCTGCGTGCTCGACCCGCTCACGTTCAGCTACCACCACGTGCCGTTCCTGATCGCGCTGATCTCGTTCGAGGCGCTGCGCCGCCCGGTCCCGGTGCTGTCCGCGGTCGCGATCGGGGCGCTGCTGCTCATGAACGAGGTGGTGGTGCCGCTCGGCGAGCCGGTGCTGATCAACGCCTTCTATCTCGCCTGGACGATCCCGCTGGCGGGAGTGATGGCCCTTTCGCTGTTCGCGCCGCGGCGCTACGAGGCGCTCAGCTGGACGCCACGCGCTCGGCTGAGCCGCGCCTGAACCGCCGGGACGCGCGCGGCGCGCGCACCCCGGGTCCCCCGCCGGCTACTCGCTCGAGGGCGGGCGTCATCCGCTCCACGACGGCATCCCAGGTGAGGTGCTCCTCGACCCGCGACCGCCCGTTGACTCCAAGACGGCGCGCGTAAGGCGAATCGTCGAGCAGCCGCGACAAGGCCCCGGCCAGCGCGACCGGATCCTCAGGCGGCACGACGATGCCCGTCTCCCCGTCGAGCACCACCTCGGCGAGCGCGCCGGGAGTGACCACGCAGGGCAGCTCGTGCGCCATCGCCTCCACGGCGACCAGGCCGTACGGCTCGAAGCGAGACGGCAGGCAGAAGACGCTCGCCCGCGCGTACAGATCGGCCAACCGCCCCCGATCGCGGAGGAAGCCGAGCACCTCCACCCCGTCTTCCGCCGCGGGCTCCTCGGTGCCGACGATCTGCAGCCGCGCGTCCGGATGCTCGGACCTGACCCGACGGAAAGCATCGATCAACACGTCGCCGCCCTTGCGCCGCCAGTCGCTCCCCACGTAGAGCACGTTCGGCTCGCGGGAGTCGCTCGGCGGATCGGGCAGGACGTCGAAGCTGGCCCCACCCCCAACCACGGTCACACGGTCCTGCGGGACGTCGTAGAAGTCGACCACCGAGCCCGCCGCCGGGCCCCCGAGGGTGAAGATGTGGACCGCGTCCTGGTAGAGGCGGCGCTCCCATGCGTAGAGGCGCTCGAGCGCGCGGCCCTCCACGGGAACCCACTCCGGCCAGTAGCGGCGGCTGAGTTCGACCGTGTTGTCGATGTACAGCGCGTAGGGCGCGCCCTGCGTCCGGAAGAGGCCGAAGACCTGCACCACGAGGTCGAAGGGCTGGTCGACGCGCCCCACGGCCCGGCGGCTGTTCCGCGAGCGGAGGTTGAGCGCGAGCCGCCCCTTCCAGTAGAGACGCTGGCGCCACTTGTCACGCGAGGGATGGAAGGTCGCCGCCGCCAGCAGACCCCGTTGGGCCCGGGTCAGATCGACGCCGTGGCGAGCGACCAGCTCGTGGCGCCGGGCGAGCGCGTCGAAGAGAAACTTGGAGCTCGCACCCGGTCCCGTCGTCGGAACGCGGGGATCAACCTGCGCGAGGCCGACCAGCCTCACGACGTACTGCCGAGGCGAGATACCACCGCCGGCAGAATGCCCGCGGCGCCGGATAGCTAAACGGCGGCTTTGCAAAGGCGCTGGTACTCGCGCCGCGCTTGCCGGGCGTCGAAATGCGCGCGGAACTCGCGCACGCGTCCGCCCCTGCAGCGCATGACGTGGAAGATGCCCTTGGTCAGCCGCAGCCCGCTGATCGCGCCCCTCGCGCTCATGACGCAGGTCGCCAGCACGTACTCGCCGCAGCACTCGAGCGAGCACACCGTGATCTGGAAGTGACCGGCCGCCTCGATCAGATCGCGCATGCGGCCGGCGACCGCGTCGACGCCGCGATAGACCCCGGTGTCGGGCATCTCCGGGGTCTCGTAGAAGACGACGTCGGGCGGCCAGATCTGCTCGACCAGCGGCTCGGCGCCGCCGATGTTCCAGAGCTCGTACGTACGGCGAACGAGGGCGAGGTTCGCGTCGGTGGTTGGGCGCATCTGGGGTATACGCGCGGCCCTGCGGCATTTCGCGCCCGTTTTGCCGGGAACCGCGCGGACCGTGCCGGTGTATTGCAAGCATGAGGCCGGTCGCCTTAGCGCTGCTCGCGCTGCTGCTCGTACCCGCCGCCTCCGCCGCGGGCAAGGAGCCGGATGCTCCGGTCCGCGTGTTGTGGAACTCCACCCCGGATGGCGTGCAGGCCGGCGGTGCGTGGGACGCGCGCCTGAGCCTGCTCCAGGGGCCCGGCGGCTTCTATGGCGGCAACGCCCGGCCGGTGATCGTCGTCACCAGCCTGGCCACGCGCGCCGAGCGGCGTATGCCGATGGTCGTCGACGTGTCGCCGAACACCTTCAGGGCCACGGTGACATTCCCGCGCGCGGGGCGCTACGCGGTGGCCGTCGCCGGCTTCGACCCGCGTGACCCGCAGCGCTTCGCCGAGCTCGCCCGTCCGGTGCTGGTCGAGCCCGCACCGGCGGCCGGCGACGCCGCCCTCTCATGGCCGGCTCGCGGCGGGCGGGAGCCTCTGCTCTGCGTAAAAATGTTACGGAGCCATCGCCCTGCCGAGGGAATCGGCGCCCATGATCTTTGGGGCTCCCTCCTCGTAGAACTCATCGAGGTCAGTGATCGTGAAGCCGGCGGCTGTCAGCAGGTCGACGACCGGCCTGGTCAGGTGGCAGCCCCCGAACACCTTCTTCTGCACAGGTTCGAACCGATGTTGCCAGCGACGCACCCGCTCGTCCGGGGCCAGGCCGTGCTCGACGAAGTGCAGGGTGCCTCCGGGCTTGAGGACGCGCCGCACCTCGGAGAGGGCGGCGGCGACGTCCGGGATCGTGCACAGCGTCCAAGTCGATAGGGCCGCGTCATAACTGTTGTCCGCGAAAGGCAGCGACTGCCCATCCAGGCCGGACCTTTCCACCGGGACGCTCGCTGCCCGCAGACGCTTCTCCGCGAGCTTCCAGCCGACGTCGGCCGGCTCGACCGCGGCAACCCGCTTCACGGCCTCGGGGTAGAACGGGACGTTGAGCCCCGAGCCGAAGCCGATCTCGACGACATCCCCCTCGAGCCCCTCGCAGACCCGGCGACGCAACGGCTGGGCACCCTTCAGCCCGCACGCGACGTTGATGATCCGTGGCAGAACCTGCTCGCCGTAAAGTCCCATGCGAGTCCCAAGTCTCTCGCAGGAGCGGGGCCGACGGCTACCGGACGCCGTCCGCACCGGCAACGCAGCGGAAGGTCGCGCCCGCGACGTGGATCTCCCCCGCCGCCAACCCGCTGACGTGGAAGGCGGCGATCGCGTCCTCCTCGCCCGGTTGCACCTCGACACGGTCGCCGTCGAGGTCGAGGCTGCCGAGCACGGTTCGCCAGCGGGCGCCCAGCGCCTCAGGGTCGCGGGCCGAGAGTGTGAGGCCCACCGTGCGGGCCTCACCGTGCGGCCGCCACGCACCGCCCCAGCGCCACGACTCGGGCGGCACGGGGCGGTCGAGCGAGACGATGGCGGCTCCCATGTCGGCCGGGTGCAGGTGGACGGCGGAGATGTCGTCGAGCTCGATGGCCCACACCTCGCGAACACCGAGCGCCGCCGCTCGCGCACGGGCGGCGGCGAGATCGTCGATCTGGAACATGGCCATGTACGCGCCGTCGCCGCGGCGGTCGAGGAAGCGGCCCGCGGCCGTGCCGTCCTCGACCGGCGCCACGACCTCGACGAAGGTGTCCCCGAGCGGCATCACCGCGTTGCGCAGGCCGAAGTAAGCGACGCCCGGATCGGCGTACGGCTCGCCCAGCGGCAGCGCGGAACGCAGCTCGCCGACGGCCGCGTCGAGGTCGCGCGCGGCCAACACCGCCTGGCGCAGACGAAGCATCGGCGGACGGTACCGCCATATACGCTCCCGCCCTGATGCGGGCACGCCCCATGGTTAGGCTTGGCCGGTCCGTCTCGGAGATCGGCTTCGGCGCCTGGCAGATCGGCGCCGACTGGGGCACCGTCGACGAGGACGCGGCGATGGCGACGCTGCACGCCGCCGCGGACGCCGGCGTGACGTTCTTCGACACTGCGGACGTCTACGGCGACGGGCGTTCGGAGCGGCTCGTGGGGCGGCTGCTGCGCGAGCGCAGCGGCACGGGGATCACCGTCGCTACGAAGATGGGGCGCCGGCAGGAACAGACGGTCGCCAACTACTCACCCGAGAACTTCCGCGCGTGGAACGATCGCTCGCGCGAGAACCTCGGCGTCGAGACGCTCGACCTCGTCCAGCTGCACTGCCCGCCAACCGACCTCTACTACGAGCCCGAAGTGTTCGCGGACCTCGACGCGATGGTCGCGGAGGGGCGCATCGCCGCTTACGGCGTGAGCGTCGAACGCGTGGAGGAGGCGCTGAAGGCGATCGAGTACCCGGGTGTTGCCACCGTGCAGATCATCTTCAACCTCTTCCGCCAACGGCCGGCGGGCCTCTTCTTCAGGGAGGCGGCCCGCCGCGGGGTCGGCGTGATCGTGCGCGTCCCGCTCGCCTCCGGGCTGCTCACGGGCAAGTACACGCACGAGACGACCTTCGCCCCCGACGACCACCGGAACTTCAACCGGACGGGGGCGAGCTTCGATGTGGGCGAGACGTTCGCCGGCGTGCCGTTCGAGGTTGGGCTCGAGGCTGTCGACGAGCTGCGCGAGCTGGTCCCGGACGACGCGAGTCTCGCCCAGTTCGCGCTGCGCTGGATCCTCATGCACGAGCCCGTCTCTACCGTGATTCCGGGCGCCCGCTCGCCCGACCAGGCGCGCGCGAACGCGGCCGCGACCGAGCTCCACTCCCTGGACGATGCGACGATGGCGGCCTGCTCCGCGGTGTACGAGGAGCGAATCGCGCCGCACGTGCACCAGCGCTGGTAGCTCGGCTAGCCCGGCTGCTCCCCGATTCGGAACGCGATCTGGTCGCCGTCGACTTGGGCGTCGAGGATCTTGTCGTCGAGCAGGTCCGCGACGTCGGCGGCCACGAACACCGGGACGTTCGCTTCCTCGACGACGGCGTCGCCTGGCTCGGGAGCCGGGGCCAGCGCGAGCCCGACTGCGGGCTGGCCGTCGGCGCCCACCCCCTGGCTGATCCGCACACCGGCGCCTTCGGGCGCATTCTCCGCGGCGACCACGGCATCAAGCGCGTGTTCGGCGTTTTCCGTAAGTGTGAGCACGGTGCTCACCCCTTCTAGGTCGGGTGGCGAGTAGTCGCCCGAGGGCGACACGGTAGCGATCCCCCGCTGGGGCAGTTCGGTGAGCTACGAACCGCGGCTCGATCACGATTCCCAGCGCGAGATCCCCTCGCCTCCGACGGGGTCCTGCGGAGGTGGCCCGAGCGCCTCGATGCGCCTCCGGGCGGCCTCGACCTCCGCTGGGTCGTCGCCCCGCAGCAGGTCGTAGTTCTCCTGCCCGGGCGGATAGGCGCCGACGACCGTGAAGCCGGCGCGCGCGGTCGCCCTGCGGTGCCCGGTGCCCGCGGGCAGCACGAGCACGTCTCCGGGACCGACGTCGAACGACTCTCCCTGAGGGCCGCCAAGCTCCAGCGTCGCGCCGCCCGCGACCACCGCGAGCGCCTCGTGCGAGGTCGAGTGGAAGTGGTGGAAGTCGAACACGCCGTTCACCCACGAGCCGCCCCAGCCGTGCTGCGCGAATAGCTCGGGTGCGTCCTCCACCTCGTGGTAGATGAGCACCGGGAAGCGCGGGTGGTTGGGGATCCGGTCCCCGGGCGGGGCGTTCCAGGTCTCGAGCCGCATGACATCTCCGTACCCTTTGCGGCCGTGACCAAGCTCGCGGCCACCCTCGCGGCGGCGCTGCTAGTCGCCTCGTCTCCCGACGCCGGCGCCGCCCGGCTTCGGGCGCGCGAGCGCCTCCTGGGAGGATCGGTGACGCTCGACCACCGGCTGATCCTGATCGCCTCCTCGGGCGACCTCCGGCTCGCGAAGCGGTTTGCGCGGGAGATCGGCGGCAGGGTCAAGGACGCGACGATCCGGCGCGGCCACCGGGAGTTCGTCGGCTGAGGCCCGAGCCGGCAGTGTTGCCCTGCGGCGAAGGTTCGGCGAAGCTCTAGACAACGCGTCGACCCCCGGAGGTGCGCTGTGCCTGTTGCCGAAGTCGCCCGCCAGATGCTCGACTACTACCCCCGCGAGCTCAACGTCGATCGAGGCCTGTTCGTCCGCTGCATCGAAGCGTGCTACGACTGCGCCGAGTCGTGCACCCAATGCGCGGACGACTGTCTCGGCGAGGAGAGCGTCCAGGAGCTCACCAGCTGCATCCGGCTGAACCTGGACTGCGCAGACATCTGTGCGGCAACGGGACGGGTGGTCAGCCGCCAGACAAGCGTTGACGCAAACGTGACCAGCGCGATCGTCCAAGCGTGTATCGCGGCGTGCCGCAGTTGCGGCGACGAATGCGAGCGCCACGCGGCGCACGGCATGGAGCACTGCCGGGTCTGCGCCGAGGAGTGCCGGCGCTGCGAGCAGGCGTGCCAGGAGCTGCTGCCCGCGATCGGCGGTCAGGCGGCGTAGCCCGTCGCCTTGTCGACGGACATGCGGAGGGTGAGCCTGACCGCGCCGGGTCGGTCCGGATCGGGATCGCGGCCGTCGTATTTCCACGACAACCCTGTGTCGAACACGCGGCCGACGTCCTCGTCCATCGCCGTGACACGTCCGCGGAGCTCGACGTAGTTGTACGGGTCCTCCGAATCGATCACGGTGACGCTGGCGCGCGGGTCACGCTGGAGGTTGCGGTGCTTGCGCCGTCCGGCCACCGTGGAGAAGAGCACGTCGTCGCCATCGCGGGCGACCCACATCGCCGACGTCTGCGGCCCGCCGTCCGGGTTGATCGTGGCAAGCACGGCAAAGTGGCGGCCGTCGAGCAGTCTGCGGATCTCGTCGTTGAGTGCGATGCCCATGGACGGCCGCGCAACTACCCGAACGTGAACACGTACGCCTCGGCACCTGGCTCGAGGAACGTGATCTCCAGGGTCCGTTCGCGGACCTTGTCGTGCTCGCGCACGAGCTGGTAGAGGCGGCCGTCCGCAAGCAAGCCGTTCCCGTCCTCGTCCACGTCCACGCCGTGTGACTTGCCCGGGGCCTCGCCGTCGAGGAGGACGCGGAAGGGAATCGGCTCGTGCGCTCCGGGCGACAGCACCAGATTCGCGTCGCGTGCGTGGAACCGGAAGGCGATGCTCCCGCCGGCCTGATCGAGCACGACGGCCTCGGGCCCGATCGCCCACTCGCCGTCGAGGGCCCAGTCGTCGGAGCCTTCGCTGCGGCCGGAGCCGAGATAGGTCTCGGGCGTACCCAGGTGGTCCCAGTCGGCCTCCGCCTCCACGCCGACCCCTTCGACCGAGACAAGCTCGCGCTCGACGCCGAGCAGCCGCTGGATGACGCGCTCCGATTGCTCGTAGCGTCCTTCGCCGAAGTGCTGGTCGCGGATGATGCCGTCCGCGTCGACGAAGTAGAGCGCCGGCCAGTAATGGTTGGCGAAGGCGCTCCAGATCTCGTAGTCGTTGTCGACCGCGACCGGGTAGTCGATCCCTCGCTCCTTCGTCGCCCGCCGGACGAGGTCGATCTCGTGCTCGAACGAGAACTCCGGCGTGTGGGCGCCGATGACGACCAATCCGTCGCCTCGGTAGGCCTGCGACCACGCACGGACGTAGGGCTCCTGGCGCAGCCAGTTGATGCAGGTCAGCGTCCAGAAGTTCACGAGGACCACATTGCCGCGCAGCCCGGCGGGGGTAAGTGGCTCGGAGTTGAGCCACTCGGTCGCCCCGTCCAGGGAGGGGATGTGGGAGCCGGTCTGGCCGAACAGCTCGGTCATAGGGCGAACACCTCCGCACAGCCTAACTCGACAGAAGCGGACCGCTGGTCATACCTGGCTGCGCAGGAGGACGCTAAGTTGCACCATCGCGCGGTGATCGATGTCACGCACTTCACGGATCCCGGTTGCCCGTGGGCCTACTCGGCCCTACCGAGCCACACGACGCTGAGATGGCGCTACGGCGCGCAGCTGCGCTGGACGCTCGTGATGATCGGGCTGACAGAGGACGCCGGTCAGTACGCCGCTCGCGGCTACACCCCGACGAGATCGGCGATCGGCTACGGGCGTTTTCGCCGCTTCGGGATGCCCTTTCAGATCACGCCGAAGCCGCGGTTGAGCGCCACGTCTCCGGCCTGCCGCGCGGTGGTCGCTACGCGACAGATGTCGCCGAGGCTGGAGGAGGCCGCCCTGCGGGCACTGCAGTTCGTCCAGTTCACGACGACCGGGACGCTGGACGATCCTGACAACCTGCGCTCGGCGCTTGCGAGTGTTGAGGGTCTGGACGCCGGCCGGGTCGTGGAACGCTTGGACGACCCCGACGTCGTGGCCGCGTATGAGGTGGACCGTGCTCGCGCTCGAGCGGCATCGGGATCCCCCACCGAGTTCCAGGGCAGGGCGGCGAACACCGACGGCGAGGTTCGTTACACGGCGCCGTCGCTGGTCTTCGATGGACCCGACGGGCAACGACTGGAAGCCGGCGGCTTTCAGCCGATCGAGGCCTACGACGTCGTCATCGCCAACCTGGACCCCACGCTCGAGCGCCGGCCACCCGCCGAGGACCCACTGGACGTGCTGAGCGCCTTCCCCTACGCCCTGACGACGGCCGAGGTGGCTGCTGTGATGACCGAGCACCTGGGTGTTCCCAATCTGGCCGCCGTTGAGGCAGGGCTCATCACGGCCACCGGCGAGGGACGCGCCGCTCGGCGGCCGGCCGGCGACGGCTCACTGTGGGCGCCGGTTCCGGGTTAGCGGGGCGCATAGGCGGTTCAGGAACAAGCGGACGACGGGGTCCCACGACCTTCGGCTTGGGAAGCCGACGCTCCGGTCTCCCACTACCCGCTTAGTGGGTTGCCCTGTTTCTAGTGCGCGGGTGTGGTGACCGTCAGCGGTCCCCCGTCGATCGGAAGTTCCCCGGCCGGCAGACAGTTTTCCTCGACCACGGCGCCAAGGCCGTCGCAGTGCTGGGCGCTGAGCACCCAGGTGACCTCATAGGTGTGTGCGCCAACGCTCAGCGGCTTCATCCTCGGCATCGTCACCGCCAACCCCAACGGCGGGGCGTCGGGCTCGAGCTGGTCGAGGGTCATGTCGGTGCGCACAGCCGCGGCTGGCGAGAAGACGTAGGTCTTCTGCTTAGGTGTGCCGCCGTCCGTGACGACATTCACCGTGAGCTTCGCGACGAAGTCCTCGATTGGCAGCGGACGCAACGGCACGTAACCCGCGGGGTAAACGCTGTCCACACCGTCGCCCGCGATCCAAGACACAAACGGGCGCCAGTACTCTCCGGCGCTGAGTTCCCTGCAGACGAGGAAGTGATGGAACTGCTCGGGGACGCCGAACAGCTCATTCACGTCCACCCCGCTGAACCAGAAGCAGTGGTTGGTGTCCTGGTGACCGGGCGGATCGACGCGGCCGGCAGACGCGCTGCCGGCACCAACCGCCAGCGATGCTGCGACGACGGCGGCCAGTGCGACGAGCGCCCGGCGGCCCGCTCCTCTACCGAACATGAAGCCTCCTCTGATTCGCATTTTCGGGCCCGCAAGATGCGGGCCTTCGAGCTTTCATGTCTCGCGCCGTCCCGGCAGCGGCGTCAGCAGCCAGATTGCGCTCTCGTCGCTAAGGACCCGCCAGAGTGGGGCTGCCGCTGTGGTTAGCATCGGCGACACGGGTCGGCAGGCCGCCGCGGCGGCGCGGCGTGCGGACTGCCGAGCGATCTCACCGGTGACCGCGGCATCGTCTGTTGATCGGCCGGGCTGGTGGGGCCTGCTGTGCATGTCTCAGTCCGGCGCGCCGACGATCAGGAAGAACACCACGGACAGGACTGCGAGCGTCGCCACGGCGACAGCGACGGTGGCCATCCGTGTGCCCTTTTCGCCGTCGAGCCGGGCACGCGCCTGGAGGCCGAGGACGATCGCGGCGATGCCCACGCCCGTTCCGGCGAAGCCGGCGATCGCCGACAAATCCCAGGTGATCGTGACTCCCGGCACCGATAGCAGCGCGAGCGCAAGGGCAAGCCCTGGGCGTGCCGGAGCGCTGGGTGCGACGTCTATTGCGGGTCGGGCGGCGTGCGTGGACATGATTCCTCCTGTGGTTGGTTTCCCTGTTGCCAACCTAGGCTCGGCCGTGCCGCCACACATCGGGGCAGGTACTCGTTCTCGCTAAGCGCTAGTACTGGATCTGCGCTGCCGTGAGGTGGGCGAGCACGGCGAGCACACGCCGGTGAGCATCGCCGCTCTCGGGAATCGAGAGCTTCATCAGCACGCTGCGCACGTGCGCCTCGACCGTGCGCTCGCTCAGGACCAGGCGCTTCGCGATTCCGGCGTTGGTGAGCCCCTCCGCCATCAGCTCGAGCACTTCGCGCTCCCGCGCGGAGAGCGCGGCGAGCGGATCCTCCTCCGCGCGCCCCGGCGATACGAGGCTCGCGACGACTTGAGGATCGAGCGCCGAGCCCCCCGTGGCCACGCGCTCCGCTGCCGCGAGAAACGCCCCTACGTCGAGCACGCGGTTCTTGAGCAGATAGCCGAACCCGCCTTGACTCACGAGCTCAACTGCATGGGCGGTCTCGATGTGTTGGGAGAGAACGAGCACTCCCAGCTCCGGGTGCTGCTCCTTGATCTGCTTCGCGGCACGCGCCCCCTCGTCGGTGAATGAAGGCGGCATGCGCACGTCCAGGACCACAAGGTCTGGGCGGTGCCCCGCGACCGTGGGCAGCAGGTGCTCGGCGTCCGCAAGCGAGGCGACGACCTCATGCCCCCCGTCTTCGAAGAGGCGCGCCAGGCCCTCCCTCAGGAGGACCTGGTCCTCCGTTATCACTACACGCATGGCAGCTCCGCGGTGAGGACGGTCCCACACTCTGGGTTGCTCTCGATCGCAAGCTTGCCGCCATGGGCTGCCGCCCGGTCCGCCAGGCCTCGCAGCCCCGAGCCCCTGGTCGCCGAAGCGCCACCAATCCCGTCGTCGGAAATTGAGACGGTGAGCTTTCCGTTCAGGCGCTCCGCGCTCAAGGTGACCTGGCGGGCCTCGGAATGCTTGACAGCGTTGGTCAGCCCTTCGCTCGCGATGAAGTACGCCGCCGCCTCGATCTCCTGCGGAAAGCGCTCCCCGTTCGCCTTAACCTGGACGGGCAACGGGGCGCGTGCGGCAAGCTCTCTGAGAGCTGGGGTCAGCCCTGCATCGAGCTGCGCCGGCCGGACTCCCCTTGCGAGCTCTTGGAGCTCCTCGATCGCAACGTCGATCTCAGTGACGGCGCCGTCGATCGAATCGCTCGCCTCCTCAGGCGAGACGGCCAGCTCGTGCTGTGCGTGGCGCAGGGCCAGGCCGATCGAGATGAGCCGCTGTTGGGCACCATCATGCAGGTCGCGCTCGAGGCGTCGCCGCTCCTGGTAGCCCGCGGACACGATTCGCGCGCGCGACGCATCGACCTCGTCGAGCTGGCGGCGGAGTTCGACCCGGAGCCTTGCGATCTCGATCGCCAGACCGGCCCCCTCCACGACCTCGTCGAGCAATCCCGGCCGATTTTCGTTGATCGGGCTGTGGAGCACCATCCCGAGGGGAAGTCCGGCGCGCGTGACCGGGGTCCGCACGCGCCCGTCGTCCGGCTGGTGGCCGGCCGGGTGGCCATGCCCATCGACGTAGAGCTCGCTCTCCGGCAGGAAGAAGCGCAGCTCGAGCCGTGGGTCGGCGAGCACCTCGCGGAGCAGCGGCTCGACCGCCTCGGGCGCGGCGCGTCCCGCGCGCAGGTCATCGAGGAAGCGGACGATCTGCCTCCGCGCTTCATAGCGAGCGCGGTTGAAGCGGCGGTCCACTGCGTCCTGCACCCGCCCGCGGAGCGGCCGGAACGCGACCGCTACGAGCAGCGTTGCCGCCGCCGTCGGCCAGGCGGAACCGCTCCCGAGCGCGGTCCCGAGCACCAAAGTCGTGGCCGCATAGGCCCCCGCGAGCAGCAGGGTGAGCACGCCGTAGACGAGTGTGCGGTTAATCACCCGGTCGATGGCATAGAGGCGGTAGCGAAGAACTGCCACCCCTACCGACGTCGGGATGGCGCCGAGCATGAAGAAGAACAGGGCGTTGAACACGTCCTTTTGCTCGACGCCGTCCGCCGCCAGCGTTCCCGCTAGGCAGACGAGCAGCGTGGCCGGAACCAGCACCGCCGTGTAGGCGAGCCACCTGAGCTGCAGGCGCTCAATCCCGCGGGCGCGCCTGAAGCGCACGCGCACGGCCTGGGCGCCCGCAAACAGGCTGGCGATCATGCCGAGGAGGGCGAGAGGCCATAGCACCCCGAGCATCTCCGGCAGCCCGGGCAGCGGTCTGTCCACGCGCTCGTACGGCGCTTCGAACGGCTCGGGGTCGAAGAAGCTCAGAACGAGAAAGGCCGCGAAGGACGCAGCGGCACCGAACGCAACGCGCCGCCACCTTGGTGAGGGCAGGCGGCCGTCGGGAAAGACAAACGCGATCGCGATCAGCACCGCGAACAGAAGCGGCCACGACGACTGATCCCACAGCACCGCCCACTCTGGGCCAGGCAGCGCCCCCGGCTGCTCCTGCAGGGCGTAAGCCGCATAGGCCTGCGCGAAGCCGATGGTCGTGAGGAGAAAGGCGTTCGCCAGCAGCAGCCAGCCGATCGGGTGACCGGGGCGCCGGAATGCCACCAGCAGCCCGACTCCGCTCGAGGCGAGGACCACGACACCCGCGAGCACGGACTGCCACGCGGGCTCTCCGTGCGAGCCCGCGAGCGCATTCAACACCAACGCGAGCGCGCCGAAGGTCACGGCGGCAGCCGCTACGACCCAGGGCCAAAAGGGGGGCCTGCCCACGAGACCATCGTCCCACGCGGAGGCCCGACCGCAACAGCACTGCCACCTAAGCGGATTCGGTGCTAGCCCCGATGCCGCATGCCGGGGCTTGGCGCGGTCGAGACCTCCCGAGGGGCGGACCGATGAGAGCAAGGCGTTTCCCGATCATCGCCGCGACCTCTTCTTCCCTCGGTCTTCCCGGGCGCCGACGCGTCGAAGGTCGTCCATGTCAGTCGCGGCCCGACGATCACCAAGGACACAAGGCTCGCCAACGCCACTTCCTGCTTCGCGTAGGAGGCGTGGGCCTATCGGGGGTCATAGCCCGGTCTCGCCGGGTGAACTGCCACCGAGCACGGCCCGGCGTTCGAGGAAGTCATCGCGGGTTATTTCGCCACGCGCGTAGCGCTCTTCCAACAGGCGCGCGGCCGGTCCTCCAGAATCGCGGGCGGACGGCCGCGTCCGCCGGACCAGGAGCACGATGAGCGCGATCAGCAGGATCCAGAAGGCGATCCCCATGAACCCCCAAACGATCGCCAGCCCACCAATCGGAGCGAGAAGGACGGCCGTCACGGCGCCACCTGCAGGTCGCCCCGGATCCGCTCGAGCTCCGCGGCGGTGATCTCACCGCGCGCGTAGCGCTCCTCGGCAACTCCGATCGCCGGGATGTGCGGCGTGCCCTTGGGCAGGACGATCCAGAGGATCACGTAGGCCAGCGCGCCAAAGCCGCCGAAAAGGACGGACACGACCCATGCCAGACGTACGAGCGTCGAGCTGAGGCCGAGCCGCTGCGCGATTCCGCCCGCGACACCGGCGATTACCCGGTCGGTTTCCGATCTCTTGAGCGTCATGGCTGAAGGATTGCGCCGGACCAGCGCACCCGAGATGTGGCTAGCTGGCGTCTCGCAGTGCGGATCGCTGCAGCGCACAGTGCGGCTGGCCGTACGGCTGGGCTCTCGCCCACTCGCCGCGCGGGACGTCCATACTCAGCTTCGCCGCCCCGCGCTTCGCATGGAAAGCAGGAGCGCGCGCCGCGCGTGCCCAGAGCACAAGCTGCAACGCATGTGTAACACGCAATGAAAGGCTCGGGCGGCTCGGGTAGGGTCGGACGCGCGTCCCCCAATTGGGCACTGGACCGACCGGGGGGAGCCTCGTTGCAGGACCCGCGAGCGACCGAGGAGGCGTCAGGTGCGGAGAGTCAAGTTGATCATCGGAGCGGTTCTGCTACTGGGAGTCCCGGTGACCCTCGCGGCCGCCCAGTCGTCGGTTCCCACCGTGGCCGTGAGCGTGTCAGGCTCGAACGTCGTCCTGGACCCCTCCGGACCGATCGGTGCGGGTCCCACGCGCTTCACGTTCGAGGGGCGGGGCGAGTTCAACCTCGCCACGTTGCGGGCGGGGGTGAGCGTCGATCAGCTGCGCCAGTCCCTTTCCAACCCCCGCTCCGTGAAGGCGCTCGGCGAGGTCTTCCTCGAAGCAACGGCGGCACCGGGGAAGGCGGTCACCGTCGACCTGCGGCCCAACACGACATACGTGGCGGCCGTGATCGCGGGCCGTAGACAGGCGCTCACGACTTTCACTACAGGCGGCCCCAACGGAGCGAGCGCGCCGCGGCCGGACGCGCGTATCCGAATGGTCGACTACGGGTTCCGCGGTCCAACGACCCTGCCGCGAAACGGTCGCATCCGGGTCGAGAACGCCGGGACGACCCTCCACTTCGCGATCGCGTTCCCGCTGCGTCGGGGCGTGACCGGCCGCCAGGTCAACCGAGCCTTCGGCGGCACGAACGAGCGGGCCCTCGAGCGTGTGGTCGCGGGCGAGCCCGTCGACGTCCAAGGGCTGATCAGCCAGGGCTCGACCAACGACAACGAGGTGAGCTTTGGCCGTCCTGGGCGCTACGCGATGGTGTGCTTCTTCAGCGAGCACAACCGGCTCGGCATGTACCGGGTCTATCGCGTGCGCTGAGGTCTAGGCGGCCGCTTCATCCGCTGCCGAGGCACCGGTCGTGGCGGGTAGCCAAGGTAGCTGGCCTGCCAATCCGCCCGCGTATCACGGAACGCGCTCAGGTCCGCGGCCGCGCCCATCGGGTGGCCGTGCTGGTCACCAGCAACCCCGCCGACCAAGACGGCGACAGGAACATTTAGGTGCCGTTGCGCGCCTCGCCCTCGGGCCCTACCCACCCCTACGGCGTAGATGAAGCGGGACCTACCCGAGCTGGCCTTCCGGGTGTCGCTGCTGCGTACGGCCCCGTCCGCGGCGGCTCGGCGAGGCCCGCGGGCGCGTCTACGGCACGCTGCCCGCGGGCGCCGGCGCCGAGGCGTTCCTCCGGATCAGCGGAAAGCGTGCCGGTTGCCCCATCGGGCGACCTTGCGCCCGATCTTCGCTCCCTCCGTGTCGGCGAATCGGAAGTGGATGCCGGACCAGATGCGGGCTTCGACGATGTCGTCTCGCACCTGCGAGAAGCTCGTGAACTGCCGCGTCACGCCGCCGGGCGTGGTGCCGCTGAACGTCGCGCGGTCCCGGCGGTAGAAGTGCCGCATCGTGTGCGCGACTGCGCTGCCGAGCGCCGACAGCCCGCTCGGGTGGTCGGGGTAGGGCGGAGTTGCGATCAGCGCGGTCCAGTCCGGATCGGCTTCGGTCGCGTCGTTGTCGTCGCTCGCCGCCTCCCGGATCGCCGTGAACGGCCGCCAGAAGCTGTACCGGGCCTTGTCGCGCCAGGTGACGATCAGCGCGTCTGCGGCGTTCGTGTACACGCGCGCTAGCAGTCGGGCGTGGTCGGCCAGGGTGCCGCCCTGGCCGTTCGCGACCGAGCGGACGATGCTCGCCATCGTCGCGGTGCCGTTGGTCGTGCCCCAATACTCGGCCGCCGCCGTCTGGTCGGGCGTCCGGGTCGAGTCGGTCGCCCAGCCCGATCGCCTTCACCTCGTTGAAGTCGGCCGCGTACGCCCGCGAGCCGAGGCGGTGGGGTGCGCGGCCGCGGAATCGATCGGGGTCGCGGAGCACGAACGGTGTGACGTCCTTCAGCCAAGCTGCCGGGTCGGTCACGGTCGCCGGCGGCACCAGCCGCCAGCCGCCCGGCAGGGTCGACTCGGCGAAGCGGAACGCCCCGAACCGGCCATCCCCGGCGCGCGCGGCGAGCATGCTCGGTCGCGGCGGCTTCGCCCGTCGCGATCCCGCCGGCCTTCGCCGGTCCATCCGGGATCGGCAGGAGCGTCGCCTGATAAGCGGCCTCGATCACGGGCACGCGGGCGGCGGGGATCCCGAGCCCGCCGTTGACGAGCACATGACGCGCCGCGGCCGCGACGGCGGCGTCCTGCGAGTACCAACGGCTTGGCCGCGGGCGAGGAGGCGTACGGCTCGTGGCATCCCCCGATCGCGTTGACCGCGTCGTAGACAGCGGCGTGGACCATCGCCAGGTGCGCTGTCGAGGCGGCCCCCTGGCCGCCGCCCGGGGGCGTCGCCGTGCCGGGCGACTGCAGCGCCGCGGCAGCGACCTGGTTCCAGTCGGTCACGGCGTCCGCGCGGGCGGACGCCGGTATCGCGAGCACGGCGAGAAGGGCAAGACCGCCGAGCAGGGCGCGGAGTGTGCGGGTGGCGCGCATGGCTACTCCTCCCATTCGTGGGTGGTGTGAGGGGCCCGCGCGACCTCCGGGCATCTCGGCGGAGCCCTGGGCCTGTGGCTCCACCACGATGCCGACCGCTAGCGCGCTAACCGAGACGAGCGTCGTCCGGGTCGCGGGCAGATCGGGAAGGCGCCCTGCGGATTGCATCTAGACCTCCTCGGTCAGAGCATGTGGGCGAGGGCGAGGGCACGGCGTGTCCCACGCGTGACCGCCCTGGGTATCGCGGTGCCGTACCGCGACGCAGCACTGGGAGCGAGTCCAAGTGGTCCCCTATTGGGGACGCGGACAGCCTCCCCCAATGATTGACCGTGCGCAAGAGGGGCGTTACACATACGTTGCAACCACGAGGGGGGGCAACCAATGCGAAGCGTCCATCTGCGCTTCTCCGACCACACCTACGGCCTGATCAAGCAGGAGGCCGATGCACTGGAGGTCTCGGTTGCGCACTTCTCGCGCGTGGCCGTGGTCGCTCGGGCGGCGCTCTGGGCGCACCGGAGGGGGTTCGCCTGGGCGGACGCGGAGGCTTGGGAACACGTCATCGACGCGATGGACGCGATTGACGAGCACGACATCAAGCTTCGCTCCGAGCTGGCCCGCAAGGCGCGAGAGGAAAAGCAGGCCCGCCTCTGAACCGGGGCGTTCCGAGGGTCGCCCGGAGGCTTCTTCGCTCGTGCGTGGCGCTCAGCTTCGCTTCAGACCCGTGCCCGTGCGTGTGGGACCAGAGGACGACGGGCCTCGAACCCGCGACCGTCGGCTTTGGAAGCCGACGCTCCACCAACTGAGTTACGCCCTCGTGCAACAGCCCGCTCCAGGCAGGCACCCTAGGGGTGGACGTGCACAACCCTGCGCTGCTCGAAGAGGGCGAGCGCGTAGCGGCCGGCGGGGTGGTCGCGGACGCGCCGGACGACGGCCGCCATCTCGGGCGGGAGCGCCTCGGGCTGGGGCAGATCCACGCCGTAGACGGGCGGAGAGACCACGGCGGCGGACAGGGCGGCGAAGGTGAGGTCGGCCGCTGTGAAACGATCGCCGCAGAGGTGCCGGCGGCCGTCGGCGAGCAGCTCGCCGACGAAGTCGAGCTCCTCCCAGATGACGGCCTCGTCCTCGACCTCGATTCCGGGGCGAATGCCGAGCGCTTTGGCCAGGGCGCGGGTCGCGAGCGGCCAGCCGAGCCGCAGCGCGCGATCCTCCCAGCGCGGAACGCCCTGGTTGTTGACCTCGAGCGTCATGTCGCGATGCGGCAGCACCTTCATGTACATGAAGCGGCGGCCGCGCGGGCCGAGCCGCTCGTCGAAGCGGCGGCTGAGCCGCTCGACCTCGGCGCGTTCCTCAGGCTCGTCGGGGAACAGCCACCGCTCGGGCTCCGTGCGCCCGTCGACCCAGCGCAGGATGTCCTCGGACTCGCCCAGGGTGCCCTCCGGGGTCACGAGCACCGGCACCGTCTGACCCCCGCCGGCCCGGCGGGCCGCAATGCGGTGGATCAGCTGCACGTGGCGCTCCTCGCGATACGGGATGTCGGCCCGCTCCAGGGCCCAGCGCGCCTTCTCGCAGTAGTGACTGATCGGGATCGTGATCAGGCGGAGCACGGACAGACGTTATCCGGACGGGCGCGGGTCGTCGCTCACGATCGTGACGGTCGCTCCCGCGTCGGCGATGGGCGCGCCCTTGGGGGCGGACAGCCGGACCCTGAACTTCTCGTTTCGTTCGCGCGTGCGGTCGCCGTTCACCGCAACGGTGAATCGCTTGTGGCGCTGACCAGGCCTGAACGTGAGCTTGACGCTCTTGGCGACGAAGTCCGAGCCTGCCCGCGCGCTCCCGTTCCTGGTCGTCGCGCGCACCGTGACGGTGTGCGTGCTGCGCGCCGACAGCCAGACCGCGACCCTGATCCTCTTCGCGCCGTCCTGGCCCTCTTGGATGCGCAGGCTCCGGATGAACAGCGCCGGCGGCCCGCCCGGCTCCAGCTCGTAGGAGCCGCTGTCGCAGCGCGCGATGCCGTCGCCGTTGCCGTCCTTCGGGCGAGGCACGCTGCGAATGTCGTTGTACTGACAGAGCAGGTTTATGTCGACGGCCCGGCTCTTGGGGAGCAGCGGGTAGAACAGCGGCGGGCCGAAGGCGTTGCGATCGAACCCGGGCTTGACCCTGCGGCGGTCCGAGGAGGCGAGAAAGCGGCAGGTGTTGTCGCTCCCGAGGTTGGCCCCGGAGGAGATGATCTTCTGCACGCCAGAGCAGTCCGCGCCCGGACGGTTCAAAGCCACGATGGTGTCCGCCGTGAACATCTGGACGTTCGGGGCCGTGGCGAAGAAGATTCCTCCGCCCTTGCCTTGAGGCGCGGAGTTCTCGGTGACCGTCACGTTCAGCGACCGGAGTGTCACCCCTGTTCTCGATGCCGCCTCCCTGCGCGTCGGTGCTGTTCCTGGCGACGGTCACATTCGACAGCCGCGCCTCGCCGGCGTTGGTGATCCCGCCGCCGCCCCATGCGTGACTGGAACCCGTGCTGCTGCTGGTGATCACCGCCACCCGGTCGAGGGTGAGCTAACCGTGGTTGTGGATCGCGCCGCCGTGTTCGTGGTACGTCGCCGCGTCGAAGTCCGCCCTGCCGTTCTCGAGCGTCACGTTCGTCAGCCACAGCGTGCCGCCGGCGTGCACGTCGAAGATGCGGTTGATGTTGGCCCCGTCGATGACCGAGTCGGCCACGCCGATCCCGTTGATCGTGACGTTGGTGCGGATGTCGAGGTCGCCGGTGCGGTTGGTGGGACAGCTGGACGGGCCTGGAGGCTGGGCCGGGCAGGAGAGGAAGGGGTCCGCCTCCGGGCCGGCCGGAATCGTGAGCCGGTAGTCGCCGATGCCGGCCGACAGGACGATGTGGCCACCGCCGGCGTGCTCGGCCTCCTGGACTGCCGCTCGCAGGGTGCAGAGCCCTTGGTTGGTCGACGCGCACACTCCGTTGAGCTGGGCATCGGGAGCGTCGGTCGGGTCGATGACGGTGAAGATCGGCGCCGCGCTCGACCGAGTCGTCGCGACGACGAGGATCACCGCGAGGGCCGCCGCCGCCGCCAGCGCGGCGACGAACAGGCGCGGGTTCGGCGACTTGCTGGTCATATCCGAGCCTCCGTCCGTGGGTGGCGTCGCTCGCAGGCCACGGGCAGGCCGGCCGCCGCTGCGGAGCCTGCGCTGCTGGGGATCGCCACGAGCCCCCCTTCCTGGTCGCGCCTCGACCGATCTACAGCCGAAGACGCTCCCGTCGGGGTAGTGCCAGCCTTCCTCCCACCCGAACGGAAGTCAAGGTGAACGTGCGTCCAGTCCCGCAGCAGAGCTGGAGGCGGCGCCGAGCGACCTCCAGCGTGAGGAGCGAAGCGGACGACGGCCTCGAACCCGCGACCTTCGGCTTGGGAAGCCGGGGGGGTTTGTGGCTTCGTGGTGCCGCGTGTGGACGTTCTCCTAGCTCCACTGCCGCCCTGAAGCGCTCGGTCGCAACGAACGCCCTACTTGACCCAGAGCTGATCAACGAGCACACCCCAGAGCGGGTGCCACTGAACGTTCTCGACCCGCCGCGACGCAAGCACCACGCTCCGGCGGTTGAACATCGGAATCGCCGGAGCCTCCCTCACGAGAGCGTGGTCGACCCGCTCCCACAGGTCATTGGCGAGCCGTGGGTCGCTGCCTTCTTGAGTGCTTGACGCGCGCCGCGCCAGCTCGTCGATGGCCGGCTCGCAGAACGCCGAGAAGTTGCCGTCCGGCGACGCGGCGCCGGCCGACGTGCAGCCGAAGCTCGGCAGCAGCATGTTCGAGGGCGCCAGGTGGTCGGCGTACCAGCCGGTGGTACCGATCTGCGGCCGCGCGCGGCCGCTGTTGAGGGCGCTGAAGTACTCCCCTGAGTCGCGGAGCACGCGCAGCGAGGCCCGGTACCCGAGGCGCCTCAACACGGATGCGACGTAGCGCGCGATCCGTTCCCGCTCCTGCTCCCGCCAGGTCCACACCTCCACCCGGGATCCCTTCGTGCCGGAGGCAACGACGAGGCGGCGCGCACGGCTCGTATCGGGGGCGGTCCACGTCCCCGCGCTGGTCGGCTGGAGCGTCTGCGGGCAGTAGGGGCGATAGCCGGAAAAGCCCGGAGGAAGGAACTGGCATGTGAGCTGGGCCATCTCGCTGCCGCCGGCGAGCTCCACGAGCTTGCGACGGTCCAGCGCGTAGTTGAGCGCGCGCCGCGCATCCCGGACCGCGAACGGCGGCCTGCGCACGTTGACGAAGAGAGAGTCGAGCTCCGGCAGCGGTCCTCCGAACACCCGCCCTGCGTGGCGGACGGAGAGGCGACGTATGTCTGACGGCGTCAATGGCCCGCCGAACGGGCCCGCCACCGTCATCAGGTCCGCCTCGCCGCGCGTGACGGCCGCCACCTGCGCGGAAGCATCCTTGTCGACCTCGATCTCGATCGCGTTCGGGAAGCCGTCCGGTCGCGCCTCTCGTGACCAGACGCGGAAGTGTGGGTTCCGCGCGAGGCGCCCGCCGCGAGCCGAGTCGTAGCGCACGATGCGGTAGGGACCCGTGCCGGGAATGGGCCTGCGAACGAATCTCATCGGCGTGTCCGAGGGAACCACGCTCGCGGCCGTGAGCGCGAGCGCGTGCGGCAGCTCGGTGTCCGGGCGGGTCAGGTGAATCGTGATCGTCCCCGTCCGCGCGTCTGTCTCGATCCCCTCGGACAGGTCGCAGCTGTCCGGCCGAGCCACGCACTCGCGCGCACCGCGGATCGCGTCGAAGTACGCGGGGACGATCCTTCCCCTGAGGCGCAGCATTCGCTCGAGCGAATGCCGGAAGTCCTCCGGGCGCACGAGCCGGCCGTCCGAGTAGCGGATGCCGGAGCGCAGCTGGAAGACGTAGGTCCGGCCAGCGTCGGTCGGCTGCGGGAGCTCGCGGGCCAGGTTGGGCACGAGCGCCGCCCCGGCCGCGCCCCCCACGCGCCGGTAGCCGACCAGGCCGTCGTAGGCAAGGTTCACGAGCGCGATGCTGGTGCTGATGTACTCGATCGGGTCGGCGCAGTGGCAGTCCTCCGGCTCCCACGCCAGGCGCAGCGTGCCGCCGCGATGGCTCGCCGGCGAGGCACCGGCCGCCGACCAGACCGACCCGTGCGCGAGGGCCAACGCGCTCGGGCTGGCGCCGACGTGGAAGATCCGCTCCACGCGCCGGCTGCGCGGGTCGATGCGCGCGACGGTGCCGGCGCTGCCGTTAGCCACCCAGACCGCATCCGCGTTCGCCGCGACGGCGCTCGGCTCCCCGCCGACGGTCATCGTCTCGGTCACGCCCAGTGTCGCGGGATCGATCCGCGAGACAGTGCCGTCGCGGCGGTTGGCAACCCAGACGCCGCCACCGCCGACCGAGATGTCGCTGGGGCCGTTGCCGACTGCCGCAGCCCCCACGACGCGACCAGAGCGCGGCTCGATCCGCTCTACCGTGCCGGTCGTCTGCTGAGCGACCCAGACCGCACCCGCGCCGGTGGCGATCGAGGCCGAGCCGACCCCGACGGGAATCCTGCGCGTCACCCTCCCCCGGCTGAGGTCGATTTGAACGACCTCGCCGTCGACCGTGCTCGCAACCCAAACCGATCCGAATCCCACGGCCACGCCATCCGGTGCGTTCCCGACCTCGATCGTCCGCAGCACTCTGTTCGTCCGTGGATCGATCTGGGAGACGCTGCGGCTCTGCGCGGTCGCGACCCACAGCGACCCGGCTCCGAACGCAAGCCCGGTGGGCACGCTGCCGACGTCGAGCGTCGTCACCTGGTGGCCGCGCTGCTCGACGCGAGACACCGTCCCGTCAAGCGCGTTCGCGACCCATATCGAGCCGGCGCCCGCCACCGCTCGGCTTGGCCCGTGTCCGACCGCGACGAAGTCGCGAACGGCACCCGTGTCCGGATCGATCCTCCCCGCGCTGTTCTCGGGAAGCACGACGCTCGGATCGTTGTCGCCGCCGAGGGCGAGAACGAGCGCGAGCACGCACGCCGCGACCACTCCCAGCGCCGCCGGCACAGCGCCACCCCCGACACGACCTCCGGGCGGACCGCGCACCGGCTCCGGCGGGGGCCGCGCGCCCGCCGCGCGCGCCGTCAGCGCCGGATCCTGCCTCAGCATCGCTTCGTGCAGCTCCCGGAGCTCCGGGCCCGGCTCAACACCGACCTCCTCCACCAGGTCGCGCCGCGCGCGCAGGTATGCGTCGAGCGCCTCGGCCTGGCGGCCCGATCGGTACAGCGCGAGCATCTGCTGCGCTCGCAGGCGCTCGCGGAGCGGATGGTCCGTCACGAGCCGCTCGAGCTCCGGGACGACCTCGGCGTGGCGACCGAGCGCGAGGTCGGCCTCGATGCGGTCCTCGAGCGCGGCCACCCGCAGCTCCTCGAGCCGAACCGCCTCCGCCTGGGCGAACGGCTCGTAGGCGAGATCGGCCAGCGCGGGGCCGCGCCACAGCCCGAGCGCCTCACGGAGGAGCGCCGCTGCATGCTCCGCGTCGCCCGCGGCGAGTGCACGGCGCCCTTGCTCGACCAGCCGCTCGAAGGTCTCGAGATCGAGCTCACCGGGATCGACTTGGAGCCGGTAGCCATCCGGTCCGGTGACCAGGACCGACGGGGAGCGGCCGTTGTGCTCTCCGTCGTCGAGCGACTTCCGCAGGCGTGAGACGTGCACGCGAACCGTCTGAACCGCGCTCGACGGCGCGTCCTCGCCCCAGAGCTCGTCTACTAGGCGGTCGACGGAGACGGCCTCGTTGGCGTGCAGCAGCAGGACGGCCAGCACCGAGCGCTGCTTCGCCCCGCCCATGCCAATAGCGCGCCCGTCCCGGGCTACCTCAAGCGATCCGAGGATTCGGAAGTCCATGGCCAGAATCCGCTTCCGACCTCGACGCTAACAGCG
Source organism: uncultured Thermoleophilaceae bacterium (assembly GCA_963765135.1). Lineage (GTDB taxonomy): Bacteria > Actinomycetota > Thermoleophilia > Solirubrobacterales > Thermoleophilaceae > JACVRW01. The sequence goes on along the minus strand of CAVXUX010000002.1, from coordinate 566,773 downwards.
GTGGGGCGGCCCGTAAAGCGGCCTGTTATGCGCCTGCAATCAGTCTGCAACCCCCTGATCGGAAGATCGCAGCCCCCGATGAGGAGTCCCATGCAGACCACAGTCGTGAGCACCCGCCGCCGAGCGGCTCTCAAAGACCGGCACGCGCAGATCGTCGCTGCCGGCGCGGCGACACTCGCCTGCGCCGCCGCGGTGACCGGATTCACTGTCTTGGGCGGCGACGATGCCGCCGCGCCCGCGAACGCCACGCAGGCACCCGTGGTCGACGCACGGCCGCTGCCGCCGTCGCCCGCCGCGGAGCGCTTCCACCACCGCCTCGACGAGCTGCCCGCCGCGAGTACCCGTGAGGGGAGTCAGCGGTGACCGCCCGCCGCAGGCACGCCGTGATCGTGCTCGCGGCGGCCGTCGCACTGGTCGTCGCCGCACCGGCACGCGCCGACACGGCAACCGAGTGGAACCAGCACGCAACCGACGCCTTGATCGGCGTCGCAGGGCAGTCGCCAACGGTGTCGCTGCCGCATCTGGCGATGGTCCACGGCGCCGTGTACGACGCCGTGAACGCGATCGACCGCCGGTACGAGCCGTACCTCGGAGCGCCGAAGGCGCGCCGCTGGTACTCCCAGGACGCGGCCGCGGCAACCGCGGCCTACCGCGTGCTGGCGAGCCTCGTGCCCGCTCAGCAGCCGGCGCTCGAGCAGAAGTACCTCACCTCGCTCGCCGGCGTGACCGGCGGAAAGGCGAGGGACCGCGGAATCGCCGTCGGCGAGGCCGCGGCGGCGACGATGCTGGCGGCCAGGCAGGACGACGGCCGCTTCGGGCCCTTCCGGTTCCCGGTGGGCACAGAGCCGGGCGAGTGGCGCCCCGATCTGCCCGCGTTCGTCAACGATCCCGCGGCCTGGGTGGCCGATGTCAGGCCGTTCCTGATCAAAAGCTCGTCCCAGTTCCGCTCGGACGGGCCGAACCCGCTCGACAGCAGGCGCTACGCGCGCGAGTTCGACGAGGTCAAGTCGCTGGGGTCGATGGACTCGACAGATCGCACGACGGACCAGACCGACATGGCCCGTTTCTGGGCCGAACACCCGACGGCGATGTGGAGCCGGATCTTCCGGCAGCTCGCGACCGGTGAAGACCTGCCGGTGGCGGACAGCTCGCGCTTCTACGCGATGCTGTACCTGACCGCCGCCGACGCCGCGATCGCCTGCTGGGACGACAAGGCGCGCTGGCTCCACTGGCGGCCGATCAGCGCCATCCGCGAGGCCGAGGCCGACGGAAACCCGGCGACCTCCGCCGATCCGGACTGGGTCCCGCTGATCGCCACCCCGCCGTATCCCGACCACCCCGCTGGACATCCGTGCGTGAGTGGCTCGATCGTCGCCACGCTGCAGGAGTTCTTCCGCAGCGACAGGCACGACTTCGGCGCGACCAGCGCCGTGTCGGGCACGGCGAGAAGCTTCACACGCTTCTCGCAGGCGATCGGCGAGATCATCGACGCCCGCGTCTACTCCGGAATCCACTTCCGGAACGCCGACGAGCAGGGAGCGCAGATCGGCAGGAAGGTGGCCGGCTGGCGCGACCGGTTCTTCTTCGACCGCGCCAGGTGCCGCTGACTTCGAGGGGGCGGGCTGCCACCGGCGGCCCGCCCTCGGAAGCACCTGCGACGACGACACGGTTTGGGTGCTCTGAAGGGAGGCGGCTGCGGTAGGTGCGCCCAGACGCCTGATTGGACGAAAGGCGAACCGGTAGCTACGGGCACTCGATCCGCTCGGCGAACGATTTTGGGGAACTCCGCGGGGAAGTCGCCAGCGGTCCCCAGCGGCTCCAGCGGATTCAGGCTTCCACATAGCTTCCCCACGGGGCCCGACACGTCCCTATGCAAGCGGAATTGGGCTTGAGAAACGGAAGCGGACGACGGGCCTCGAACCCGCGACCTTCGGGCTTGGGAAGCCGGGCCGACGAACGACGATCGAGCGCTCAGGACGGCCTGAAGAGGTCGAGCCCGCGCTCGCTGGGCACGAGCACCCCGTCGTGTCCGGCGCCGAGCCGCGACAGGCGCTCGAGGCCTGCCGGCGCGTCGAGTCTGCCGACCACGTAGGGGCAAAGCGTCACCACCGGCCGGTCTTTGAAGTGCTCCTCCCATGCGCGCTCGATCGACATCGCGAGCCCGAACGAGTCCACATCGGCGGCCACCGGCGTGTGTGAGGACCAGAGCGCGTTTAGCCCGCGGCCAAGCGCGTCGTCGAAGGCCGCGTCAATCCGCCGCGGCAGCCGGTCGGGCGGCTCGTCGAACCGAACTTGCTCGATGGCGAGCCGGCGCTCAGCCTCGAGCCCGTCCACGTCGAGACCGGCCTGAGCGAGCTCCCGCCGGTCGTCGCGCGGCTGAGCGCTGCGGTGGACGAGCCAGCCGCCGCGCTTCGCGCCCAGAGAGTAGAAGGACGCCACCACCGGGGCGAACTCCTCTTCGCTCTTGAGGAGCACGGCCATGTGCGGACATGCACCGCTGTCGAGCGCCGGGGCCAGTGCGTCGCGTATGGCCGAGCCGTTCATCGGACGGGCACCTCGAGCGTGACGCCGACGCCCTGGCCGGCGGCGGAACGCACGCTCAGATTGCCGCCCGCGCTACGCGCGCGCTCGTGCATCAGCGTCATGCCGAAGTGTCCCTCTCCGGGTCCGCCGACGTCGCCGACGGAGAAGCCGGCCCCGTCGTCCTCGATGTCGAGCACCAGCTGGCCATCCTCGATCTCGAGCCGCACCTCGACCGTGCTCGCCCCAGCGTGGCGTTGGACGTTGGCGAGCGCCTCGGTGAGCACCCGCACGACGACCGCGGTCTTCTCGGGAGCCAGGTCGAGCACCGGTCCGGTGGACCGCAAGACGAGCGGCAGCCCGTGCCCGCGGCGGGCACAGACGTCTTCGACGGCGGCCTGGATGCCGCCCAACGGCACCGAGACCGAGAGGTCCTCCAAGCGTGCGCGCACGACCCTGTGCGCCGACGCCACCGCCTCCCGCAGCCGCTCCCCGCTCGCCCGGGCGATCTCGGGCGCCGGATCCTGCTCGAGCAGCGCGAGCTCCCGCATCGCGAGCGCCAGGTCCTGCGCCAGACCGTCGTGTATCTCCCCGGCCAGCCGCATCCGCTCGCGCTCGACCTCTCTGGCTTGCAGCTCCTGCCGCAGCCGGCCGGTGGCGACGCCCGCCGAGAGGAGGTCGCTGAGCAGGCTCAACCCGGTCGCGGCCATCCGGTCGAGCGACAGCGGCCGACTGGCCGCCGCGACGACGACCCCGACGAGCCGCGCTTCCGAGACAAGCGGCACGACGAGCCACGACCCGGCGGGCGGCTCGAACGGGTTCGCCACGAGCCAGCTCGCCTCCTCGCGGAACAGGAGTGGCGCGCCGCTTGCGACGGCGAGTTGCCACGCCTCGTCGTCGAATGACACCTCGTCGCGTGCCCGCATCGCGGGCCTCGCCCCCCGCGACGTGACGAAACGTCTGAGGCCGGGCTCGTCCGCCATCGGGAGATAGAGCGCAACCAGCTCGAGGCTCAGCGCGTGACGCATCTCATCCAGGGCCCGCTCGGCCAGCTCCCCGAGGCTGCCCGAGCCGACCAGTGCCTCCGCCACACGGCCAATCCCGGTCAGCGCGGCGAGGACCTCGCTGTCGGGGTCACGCGCACCTGTCGAGTCGACGACGATCGGCCTCTCAGTGCCCACGTTCGTCACCCAGGATACTTGGGTGCGGCCCATGCACCGCGGAACCGTGAGCGTGCTGATAGCGGATGATCACCGCCTGATGCGAGAGGGCACGGCCGCCCTGCTGGCCGCCGACGAGCGAATCGAGATCGTCGGTCTGGCGCGTGACGGCCGCGAGGCGGTCAGGCTCGCGGACCAGCATCGACCGGACGTGGTGGTGCTTGACCTCAACATGCCTGTTGTGGGCGGGATCGAGGCCTGTGCCGCAATCCGCGAGCGCTGCCCCAAGGTCGAGGTGCTGATCCTGACGGTGTCGGAGCAGGAACCGGACCTTTACGCCTCGTTGCGGGTCGGAGCGGCCGGGTACCTGCTCAAGGACATGGCTCCTGATCAGCTGATCGAGGCCGTGCTCGGCGCCGGACGTGGCGAGCCGATGATCCCGCCGTCGATGGCGGGCAGGCTGCTGCGCGACCTCGTCGGGGAGCAGACAACGCCCGATCCTCTCGGGGACTTGAGCGACCGCGAACGCGAGGTGCTCGCGCTGCTCGCGGAGGGCCTTCGTAACCGCGAGATCGCCGAACGACTTGTGATCAGCGAGGCAACCGTCAAGACGCATGTGCGCCATGTGCTTGAGAAGCTCCGGTTTCGTAACCGCGCCGAGGCGGCGGCGTTCGCGGCACGCAATCTCGAGTGATCTCAGCCGCATGCCGGGACGACACGCACGGCTTTCCGCAGGCCGCGAAGCATGCTCCGCTTCACCTCGTCGACTTCGACACCGAGCGTCGCCGCGACGTCGGTCGCCGAATAGCCTGCTAGCCGCGCCAGCGCCACCGCCTCGCGATCCTGGGGATCCATCGCGGCGAAACCCTGCGCGGGCCTGGTTGTGACGGCAAGCCGGATGGCTCGCTCGACGAGCTGATCGCGGTCGAGCAGGCGGTCACGCGTAGCCGCCCGCAGTACGCGTTCAACCACGTCGGCCGCCGCGTCCTCGTCATCGGTCGCCGCTCGCGTGGCGCGGTAGACGTGCGGGACCAGGCGCATGAGCTCAGTCGTGATGGCGTGCGGGGCCATTACTGCGACCGTACCCCGGCCGTTTGCGGCTGCCATCGACCGAACGGCTCATCTTGCATCCGTCGAAAGGTGCATCCGGTGAACCACTGTGGCCTTCGCTGCGAACAGGGGGCATACCCGATCTCCAGGAGGCAGAAATGAAGCGGACACGCTTCCTTCGAATCTCACTCGGTCTGGCATGCGTCGCCGCCCTGGCGGTGCCTGCCGCCGGACAGGCCGCTCAGCCGGAGGCGAAGGCTGAGAAGGCCCGTACGTTCTACGCCACGGACAACCAAGGCAACCTGGTCAGCTTCTCCGCGGACAAGCCCAGGGAGCTCGACAGCTCGACGCCGATCACCGGGCTGGGAACGGGAGTCACCCTCAGGGGGATCGACTTCCGGCCCGCCACCGGAGAGCTGTACGGCGTCGGCAGCGACAGCATCGTGTATCGCGTCAGCCCTGTGACCGGAAAGGCGGTCGCTGAGGGCCCGGCGTTCACGCCCGTGCTCAACGGCCGCTTCTTCGGGGTTGACTTCAACCCCACCGTGGATCGCATCCGCGTGACGAGCGACGCGAACCAGAACCTGCGGCTGGTTCCGGACACCGGGGCGTTGGCCAGCGCCGATGCGGACCTCAACCCGAACGATCCGACCGTGGTGGGTTCGGCCTACACGAACTCGTCGTTCAGCGCCACGCCGCCCGCGGCGACTGTTCTGTACGCGCTCGATGCCCTCGATGACGCGATCTACATCCAGAACCCGCCGAACAACGGCACGCTCACGCTGCCGCAGCAGCTGAACATCAACGTTCGCGGTGATGCGGGCTTCGACATCGCCGGCCGGAACAACGTCGGCTACATCGCCACTGCCTCTGACAGGCGGCCCGGCGCGGAGCTGTACCGCGTGAACGTCCTGAACGGAAGGAGCACGAAGCTCGGCTCGATCGGCCGCGCCGCTCACACCGTCACCGGCTTGGCGGCCGTGCAGGATCTCCCCTAGAGGGGGTGTAGTACCCGGGCGTATGGGGAGCGGGCCGCGCGTAGCGCGGCCCGCTCTTAGTGCGCGGGTGTGGTGACCGTCAGCGGTCCCCCGTCGATCGGAAGCTCCCCGGCCGGCAGACAGTTTTCCTCGACCACGGCGCCAAGGCCGTCGCAGTGCTGGGCGCTGAGCACCCAGGTGACCTCATAGGTGTGTGCGCCAACGCTCAGCGGCTTCATCCTCGGCATCGTCACCGCCAACCCCAACGGCGGGGCGTCGGGCTCGAGCTGGTCGAGGGTTATGTCGGTGCGCACAGCCGCGGCTGGCGAGAAGACGTAGGTCTTCTGCTTAGGTGTGCCGCCGTCCGTGACGACATTCACCGTGAGCTTCGCGACGAAGTCCTCGATTGGCAGCGGACGCAACGGCACGTAACCCGCGGGGTAAACGCTGTCCACACCGTCGCCCGCGATCCAAGACACAAACGGGCGCCAGTACTCTCCGGCGCTGAGCTCCCTGCAGAGGAGGAAGTGATGGAACTGCTCGGGGACGCCGAACAGCTCATTCACGTCCACCCCGCTGAACCAGGAGCAGTGGTTGGTGTCCTGGTGACTGGGTGGATCGACGCGGCCGGCAGACGCGCTGCCGGCACCAACCGCCAGCGATGCTGCGACGACGGCGGCCAGCGCGACGAGCGCCCGGCGGCCCGCTGCTCTACCAAACATGAAGCCTCCTCTGAGTCGCATTTTCGGCCCCGCAAGATGCGGGCCTTCGAGCGTTCATGCCTCGCGCCGTGGCGGTAGCGGCGTCAGCAGCCAGATTGCGCTCTCGTCGCTAAGGACCCGCCAGAGTGGGGCCGCCGCCGTGGCTAGCATCGGCGACACGGGTCGGCAGGCCGCCGCGGCGGCGCGGCGTGCGGACTGCCGAGCGATCTCACCGGTGACCGCGGCATCGTCTGTTGATCGGCCGGGCTGGTGGGGCCTGCTGTGCATGTCTCAGTCCGGCGCGCCGACGATCAGGAAGAACACCACGGACAGGACTGCGAGCGTCGCCACGGCGACGGCGACGGTGGCCATCCGTGTGCCCTTTTCGCCGTCGAGCCGGGCACGCGCCTGGAGGCCGAGGACGATCGCGGCGATGCCCACGCCCGTTCCGGCGAAGCCGGCGATCGCCGACAAATCCCAGGTGATCGTGACTCCCGGCACCGATAGCAGCGCGAGCGCAAGGGCAAGCCCTGGGCGTGCCGGAGCGCTGGGTGCGACGTCTATTGCGGGTCGGGCGGCGTGCGTGGACATGATTCCTCCTGTGGTTGGTTTCCCTGTTGCCAACCTAGGCTCGGCCGTGCCGCCGCACATCGGGGCAGGTACTCGTTCTCGGTAAGCGCTAGTACTGGATCTGCGCTGCCGTGAGGTGGGCGAGCACGGCGAGCACGCGCCGGTGAGCATCGCCGCTCTCGGGAATCGAGAGCTTCATCAGCACACTGCGCACGTGCGCCTCGACCGTGCGCTCGCTCAGGACCAGGCGCTTCGCGATTCCGGCGTTGGTGAGCCCCTCCGCCATCAGCTCGAGCACTTCGCGCTCCCGTGCGGAGAGCGCGGCGAGCGGATCCGCCTCCGCGCGCCCCGGCGATACGAGGCTGGCGACGACTTGAGGATCGAGCGCCGAGCCCCCCGTGGCCACGCGCTCCGCTGCCGCGAGAAACGCCCCTACGTCGAGCACGCGGTTCTTGAGCAGATAGCCGAACCCGCCTTGACTCACGAGCTCAACTGCATGGGCGGTCTCGACGTGTTGGGAGAGAACGAGCACTCCCAGCTCCGGGTGCTGCTCCTTGATCTGCTTCGCGGCACGCGCCCCCTCGTCGGTGAATGAAGGCGGCATGCGCACGTCCAGGACCACAAGGTCTGGGCGGTGCCCCGCGACCGTGGGCAGCAGGTGCTCGGCGTCCGCAAGCGAGGCGACGACCTCATGCCCCCCGTCTTCGAAGAGGCGCGCCAGGCCCTCCCTCAGGAGCACCTGGTCCTCCGCTATCACTACACGCATGGCAGCTCCGCGGTGAGGACGGTCCCACAGTCTGGGTTGCTCTCGATCGCAAGCTTGCCGCCATGGGCTGCCGCCCGGTCCGCCAGGCCTCGCAGCCCCGAGCCCCTGGTCGCCGAAGCGCCACCAATCCCGTCGTCGGAAATTGAGACGGTGAGCTTTCCGTTCAGGCGCTCCGCGCTCAAGGTGACCTGGCGGGCCTCTGAATGCTTGACAGCGTTGGTCAGCCCTTCGCTCGCGATGAAGTACGCCGCCGCCTCGATCTCCTGCGGAAAGCGCTCCCCGTTCGCCTTGACCTGGACGGGCAACGGGGCGCGTGCGGCAAGCTCTCTGAGAGCTGGGGTCAGCCCTGCATCGAGCTGGGCCGGCCGGACTCCCCTTGCGAGCTCTTGGAGCTCCTCGATCGCAACGTCGATCTCAGTGACGGCGCCGTCGATCGAATCGCTCGCCTCCTCAGGCGAGACGGCCAGCTCGTGCTGCGCGTGGCGCAGGGCCAGGCCGATCGAGATGAGCCGCTGTTGGGCACCATCATGCAGGTCGCGCTCGAGGCGTCGCCGCTCCTGGTAGCCCGCGGACACGATTCGCGCGCGCGACGCATCGACCTCGTCGAGCTGGCGGCGAAGCTCGACCCGGAGCCTTGCGATCTCGATCGCCAGACCGGCCCCCTCCACGACCTCGTCGAGCAATCCCGGCCGATTTTCGTCGATCGGGCTGTGGAGCACCATCCCGAGGGGAAGTCCGGCGCGCGTGACCGGGGTCCGCACGCGCCCGTCGTCCGGCGGGTGGCCGGCCGGGTAGCCATGCCCATCGACGTAGAGCTCGCTCTCGGGCAGGAAGAAGCGCAGCTCGAGCCGTGGGTCGGCGAGCACCTCGCGGAGCAGCGGCTCAACCGCCTCGGGCGCGGCGCGTCCCGCGCGCAGGTCATCGAGGAAGCGGACGATCTGCCTCCGCGCTTCATAGCGAGCGCGGTTGAAGCGGCGGTCCACTGCGTCCTGCACCCGCCCGCGGAGCGGCCGGAACGCGACCGCTACGAGCAGCGTTGCCGCCGCCGTCGGCCAGGCGGAACCGCTCCCGAGCGCGGTCCCGAGCACGAGAGTCGTGGCCGCATAGGCCCCCGCGAGCAGCAGGGTGAGCACGCCGTAGACGAGTGTGCGGTTAATGACCCGGTCGATGGCATAGAGGCGGTAGCGAAGAACTGCTACCCCTACCGACGTCGGGATGGCGCCGAGCATGAAGAAGAACAGGGCGTTGAACACGTCCTTTTGCTCGACGCCGTCGGCCGCCAGCGTTCCCGCTAGGCAGACGAGCAGCGTGGCCGGAACCAGCACCGCGGTGTAGGCGAGCCACCTGAGCTGCAGGCGCTCAATCCCGCGGGCGCGCCTGAAGCGCACGCGCACGGCCTGGGCGCCCGCAAGCAGGCTGGCGACCATGCCGAGCAGGGCGAGAGGCCAGAGCACCACGAGCATCTCCGGCAGCCCGGGCAGCGGTCTGTCCACGCGCTCGTACGGCGCTTCGAACGGCTCGGGGTCGAAGAAGCTCAGAACGAGAAAGGCCGCGAAGGACGCAGCGGCACCGAACGCAATGCGCCGCCACCTTGGTGAGGGCAGGCGGCCGTCGGGAAAGACAAACGCGATCGCGATCAGCACCGCGAACAGAAGCGGCCACGACGACTGATCCCACAGCACCGCCCACTCTGGGCCAGGCAGCGCCCCCGGCTGCTCCTGCAGGGCGTAAGCCGCATAGGCCTGCGCGAAGCCGATGGTCGTGAGGAGAAAGGCGTTCGCCAGCAGCAGCCAGCCGATCGGGTGACCGGGGCGCCGGAATGCCACCAGCAGCCCGACTCCGCTCGAGGCGAGGACCACGACACCCGCGAGCACGGACTGCCACGCGGGCTCTCCGTGCGAGCCCGCGAGCGCATTCAACACCAACGCGAGCGCGCCGAAGGTCACGGCGGCAGCCGCTACGACCCAGGGCCAAAAGGGGGGCCTGCCCACGAGACCATCGTCCCACGCGGAGGCCCGACCGCAACAGCACTGCCACCTAAGCGGATTCGGTGCTAGCCCCGATGCCGCATGCCGGGGCTTGGCGCGGTCGAGACTCCCGAGGGGCGGACCGATGAGAGCAAGGCGTTTCCCGATCATCGCCGCGACCGCTCTTCCCTCGGTCTTCCCGGGCGCCGACGCGTCGAAGGTCGTCCATGTCAGTCGCGCCCGACGATTACCAAGGACACAAGGCTCGCCAACGCCACTTCCCGCTTCGCGTAGGCGTGCGCCTATCGGGGGTCGTCGCCCGGTCCGCCGGGTGAACTGCCACCGAGCACGGCCCGGCGTTCGAGGAAGTCATCGCGGGTTATTTCGCCACGCGCGTAGCGCTCTTCCAACAGGCGCGCGGCCGGTCCTCCAGAATCGCGGGCGGACGGCCGCGTCCCCCGGACCAGGAGCACGATGAGCGCGATCAGCAGGATCCAGAAGGCGATCCCCATGAACCCCCAAACGATCGCCAGCCCACCAATGGGAGCGAGAAGGACGGCCGTCATGGCGCCACCTGCAGGTCGCCCCGGATCCGCTCGAGCTCCGCGGCGGTGATCTCACCGCGCGCGTAGCGGTCCTCGGCAACTCCGATCGCCGGGATGTGCGGCGTGCCCTTGGGCAGGACGATCCAGAGGATCACGTAGGCCAGGGCGCCAAAGCCGCCGAAAAGGACGGACACGACCCATGCCAGACGTACGAGCGTCGAGCTGAGGCCGAGCCGCTGCGCGATTCCGCCCGCGACACCGGCGATTACCCGGTCGGTTTCCGATCTCTTCAGCGTCATGGCTGAAGGATTGCGCCGGACCAGCGCACCCGAGATGTGGCTAGCTGGCGTCTCGCAGTGCGGATCGCTGCAGCGCACAGTGCGGCTGGCCGTACGGCTGGGCTCTTGCCCACTCGCCGCGCGGGACGTCCACGATCAGCTTCGCCGCCCCGCTAGAGCCGTCGGCTCGGCGCTCACTCTCGCGCACCGCTTCACCGACAGCGTCGATGGCCGATGGCGCCCCTGTGCGCCGGCGGCCGGTCAGTCGATCGACGCGAGCAAGTCGTGATCTAGAGCGTCGGCCGAGACTGCCGCAATCACACGACGTGCGAATGCGGCGAATGCGTCAGCCAGTACGTCTGCGTTTCGTCCCGGCAGACCGATCTCGCCGCGGATTACCGCTTCGACCCGGATCGCTAAGCGAGGGCTGCAGCGCCCGGCCCGGCGTGTTCGAGAGCTTCGCGCGAGGCGACGTCGCGGTCGACGGGCACCGAAAGCCCGGCCGGAACAGATAACAGGGGGGTGCGTGGTCACCTCGCCGCGGAAGAGACGGGTGACGCTGCATCGGGCGGCTGGTCGGGATCACCGACTCGCTCGGCCAGGAACTCTTCCCACGTCCGCCGGCCCACCGCCCGCTCCGGCGATAGGTTCGCGCCGGCGCGGAACGCGCGGGCGGCCTTGCCCGGGAGCCGGACCGGCACGATCGGCCGGTGCTTGCCACGACGCCCGCAGGTACCCGCGGAGCAGCTCGGTCATCGCGTACACACGCGGCCCAGCCATCTCGGGCACCAGGCCGGCCGGCGCGCCGAGTGCGAGCTCAACGAGCCTCGCAGCCACTTCGTCGGTGTCGATCGGCTGGAACCGCCACCCGGCCGGGGCCGGCACGACGGGCAGCCTGGCCAGCTGGCGCACCGTCGTCAGGGTCAGGTCATGGAACTGGGTGGCGCGCAGCGTCGTCCACGGCAGGCCGGACTCCGCCACCACGGACTCGGCCGCCAGCTTGGCCGCGAAGTAGCCGAACAGCGCGCGGTCGACGCGGCTGACGACCGGGATCCGGTCGGCGCCGACGACCGAGATGTACACCAAGTGCGGTGCCCCGGCCTGCAACGCGGCCTCCACCAGGTTCCGCGCCTTGTCCTCGTCGCCCTTGCTGCTGCCAGCACAGTGCACGATGATCTCGGCACCGTCCACCGCGGCTTGGATCCCCTGGCCCGTGGCCAGGTCGCCGGTCACGACGTCGACGCGCTCGCCCGCCTTGCGACTGCGCCTGCTGAGCACCCGCACCGTGCGGCCGGAGGCCTGCAGCCGCGGGACGACGAGGCGCCCGAGCGTGCCCGTACCGCCGGTGACCAGGATCGGGCCGCCTTCGTGATTGCGCCCTGCGGTGCTGCTCATGGTTTGCTGTCTCCTGGCTCGGCGGTCTCCCGGATGCCCGCCCGGTGGAGAGCGGCCGCGCGCTTGTCGTGAAGGCTGGCGCCGTCCGAGGCCCGCTCGGCGTCTCGGACGCGCTCGTAGGTGAGGATGGCGATGCCGTCACCGAGGGTCTGGGTGTCGACGAGGCGCATGGGTTTCTTGTCGCTGGTCTCGCCGAAGAGGCGCGCGCCGGCGCCGAGCACGACCGGGAAGATCTTCAGCCGCAGCTCGTCGACGAGGTCGTGCTCGATCAGCGTGCGCACGAGCTGGAAGCTGGCGGGGACGATTGATTTCCCCGTCGAGCTCGTGCTTCAGCTTCGAGACCTCGTTGACCACGTCGCCCTTGAGTACCGTCGAGTTGTTCCAGTCGGGATCCTCGAGGGTCGAGGACACGACGTACTTGGGCAGGCTGTTCAACCTGTCCGCCAACTCGCCACTCCGGGATGGCCACCGCGCGGCGAGCCACTCGTAGCTCCGCCGACCCAGCAGCAGCGCCTCGGCGCCCAGCGCCTCGTCGAGCGCGACCTTGGCCAGCTCTGGGAGGGCCGCGATCCGACCGACCCAGCCGCCGCGCGTGAAGCCCTCGTCACCGGCCGGGTCCTGGATGACTCCGTCGAGCGAGACGTTGTCGCTGATGATGATCTTTCCCATTTCGGTTCTCCTTTCGTTGGTGCTGTCAGCTACCGCCGCCGCGGGCGGCGTGTGTGGTGAGAATGCGTGTGCTCGCTCATTGGTTGTCCTCTCCTCAGTCACCGGCACTGGTCGCCGGTGCCGGCTCCAGGTGCTGCGGCGCGCTTTCCGCGGGCGGCCGGGGAGCAGGAGCGCCAGCGCCATGCCGATCCCGGCCAGCACGACGACGGCCAGGAAGGCGGACTGGAAGCCCTCGTTCAGCACGACGAGCGGATTCGCGCCTTCGTTCGCCGCCAGGTAGTCCTGGGAGCGGGAGACGGCGACCGTCGTGACGATGGCGACGCCGAGCGCTCCGCCGATCTGGAGGGCGGTGTTGCTGAGGCCAGAGGCGAGCCCGGACTCGTGCTCGGCGACGCCCGCGAGCGCCGCGACCGTGGCGGTCACGAAGGCGAGGCCGATCCCAGGACCGACGACGAGCAGCCCGAAGAAGATGTCTCCGAAGTAGCTGCCGCCCACGGAGACCTGCGTGAGCAGGAGCGACCCCGCGCCCATCAGCGCCATGCCCGTTGCGGCGACCGGCCGGAAGCCGACCTTGAGGACCGCGGCCTGAGCGACGATCGCGCCGATCGTGACCGCAACCGCGAGCACGACCGAGCCGAGCCCGAACTCGACGGCCGAGTAGCCGAGCACCTGCTGCGCGTAGAGCGTGAGGACGAACGGCATGCCGACCGCGACGGCGCCGACGAGGAGCATCACGAGGTTGGCCCCGACGAGCGTGCGCGAGCGGAGGAAGCGGAGCGGCACGAGCGGCGCGCGGTGGCGCGACTCGATCAGCGCGAAGGCAGCAAGGAGCACAGCCGAGCCGGCGAACAGGAGGATCGTTGGGCATCGCCCCAGCCGACGTCCGGCGCCTCGACGAGCGCGTAGACGAGCAGAACGAGCGCACCGGTGATCGTGAGCGCCCCGGCGGGGTCGTAGCTTCGCCGCGTCAGCGCGGCCCGGCTCTCGCGCAGCAGCGGGGGCGACAGCGCGAGCGCGGCCAGGCCGAGGGGGATGTTGATGAAGAAGATCCACTCCCAGCCGGGGCCGTCGACGAGCGGGCCGCCGATCAGCCACGCCGCGGTGGCGCCGATGCCGCCGAGCGCGCCCCAGATCCCGAGCGCCTTGTTCCGCTCGGGGCCCTCGGGAAAGGTCGTGGAGATGATCGAGAGGGCGGTCGGGGTCATGATCGCGGCGCCGACGCCCTGCACCACGCGGGCCGCAAGCAGCGCCGCCGGCGACCAGGCGAGCCCGCACATGAGCGACGCGGCCGTGAACAACAGGACACCGGCGATGAACAGCGCGACGGCGCCCGAGCAGGTCGGCCGCCCGTCCTCCGAGCAACAGCAGGCCGCCGAAGGTGAGCGCGTAGGCGCTCAGCACCCACTGCAGGCCTTGCTCCGAGAAGCCGAGGTCCGCCCGGATCGAGGGCAGCGCCACGAGCACGATCGTGGCGTCGAGGATCACCATGAAAAAGGCGCCGCAGAGGAGCGCGAGCGCCCACCAGCGACGCGGATCGGGTTCGGTCTCCGGCACTACGCCTCCTATCGGTTGCGGGTTCATCGAAGCCCGAGGTCGGAGCTGTCGGTAGCCGGCGTCTTGGCCTGCCAGAACGCGAGCGCACCCCCCGGGCCACGGCGACGACGCTGCGCCAGCCTGCTGGGCCCTCACGCGGGGCGAGGAGAACGCCTGCCCCAAATCGGCGGGCGCGCTCGGTGACTTCAGCGACGTGGGAGACCTCGACCTGTCGTGTGCGGCGCGGACACGCGTTCATCTCGTCGTAGAGACTGCGCGCGGACGGTGCGCCTCGCGTCGGGGCCGACCCCAAACGCGCCCCTAAACTGTCGGTTCGGAGCCTTCTACGGATTGGTCGTGATGCCGCCGGCGAGTGTCCTTCCTTCGGGCGGAAGCACCATCTTGCTCTTGGAGCGCGAAGCCCAGGTCGCGGCGCTGCAGGCACTGGGCGACGCGGCACGGAACGGCGGTGGGCGGTTCGCCGTCATCGAGGGAAGTGCCGGCATCGGCAAGACCCGCCTGCTCGCCGAGGCGCGCGCGATTGCCGGCTCGGCGGGGATGCGGGTGCTCGCCGCCCGCGGCGGTGAGTTCGAGGGCGAGTTTGCCTATGGGATCGTTCGTCAGCTGTTCGAGCCGCTGCTCGCGTCCGCCTCTCCGGATCTCCGCGCGGAGCTGCTCTCGGGGCCTGCCGCGCTCGTCGAACCGCTCTTCGGAGCCTCGCAGCTCGCCGCTTCTCAGGACGCGCCCGCAGAGGGCTCCTTCGCGATCCTCCACGGCCTTTACTGGCTCGCGGCCAACGTGGCCTTTCAACAGCCGACGCTGCTTGCGATCGACGACCTGCACTGGGCGGACACCCCCTCCCTGCGCTGGCTCCTCTACCTGACGCGAAGGCTCGAGGGAGTGCCTCTTCTCGTCGCCGCGGCGACGCGGCCGCCTGAGGGAGAGGGCCGCGATCCCACCCTTGTCGCAGAGCTCATCGCCGATCCGGAGGCCGCCGCGATTCGCCCCGAACCGCTCGGGCGTGCCTCGATCGCCGTGCTCGCGCGCGAGTTGCACGGTCTGGAGCCGGACGACGCCTTCTGCGCCGCCCTCGAAACGGCGACCGGCGGAAATCCGCTCCTCGTGGGCGCGGTGCTCGACGCGGTTGCGCGGGAGGGAACCAGCCCGACCGCCGAGCAGGTGCCCCGTCTGCTGGAAATCGGAGCGCAGGGCGTTTCTCGCGCCGTCGGGCTTCGCCTCGCTCGCCTGCAGCCGGAGGCGCTTGCCCTCCTCCGCGCGGCCTCGATCCTCGGCGACGGGACCGAGCTGCGCCACGCGGCCGCTCTCGCCGGCGTGGAAGCAAGCGAGCTTGGTCCGGCCGCCGCCGCGCTCGTTCGGCTTGACCTCCTCCGGCGCGAGGATCCGCTCGAGTTCTTCCACCCCGTCGTCCGCAGCGCCGTCTACGAGACGCTCGACGTGGTCGAACGAGACGCCGCGCACCGCTCGGCCGCGAGCTGCTGCTCGAGGCCGGCGCGCAGCCGGAGAGTGCGGCGGGGCACCTGCTCCGCGTCGCCCCACAGGCCGACTCGTTCGTCGTCTCGACGCTCCGCCAGGCGGCCGAGCGCTCACTCGCCCAGGGCGCGGCCGAGGCCGCGGTCGGATATCTCACCCGCGCGCTCGCCGAGCAGATTGATCCGGCTGCGCGGGCGGAGGTGCTCGTCGAGCTCGGCTTTGCGGAGCGGCGGACGAACGGCCCGGCCGCGGCCGACCACCTGCGCGCCGGTCTCGAGCTCCTCGCCGACCGGTCGCGGCGCTGCGCGGTCGCGCTCGAGCTGGGCCGCGCGCTCTGGTTCACGGACCGGATCGCGGATGCCCTTGCAGTCTTCCAGCAGGCGCTTGACGAGGTCGATCGGGAGCGCGATCCGGACCTCCACGAGCTGCTCCTGGCGGAGCTGATCAGCTCGGCGTGGTTGGACCCGCAGACCATTCCGATCGCCGAGGCAGCGATCGGCGAGCTCGACCTGGATGCGCTTCATGGAGGCCTCGGCAGCGAGATCCTGCTCGCGACGATGGCGCACTACGAGTACCGGCTGGGGCTGCATCGCGAGCTTGCAATCGACCTCGCCCGGCGGGCGCTCGCGCCGGGGAACCTGTTGGCGAGCGGCTCGATCGCGTTCTATTACGCGGTGATGGTGCTCCCCGCGGTCGGGGTTGCTCGACGAAGCGGTTTCCATCTTCGACCAGGCGGTCGCTCAGGCTCGCCGGCGCGGCGACGTCTTCAACGTCGCGTACATGTTGATGTGGCGCGGCCAGTGTCAGACGGATCGCGGCGATCTTCGAGCGGCGGTCGCGGATCTGCGGGAGGCGATCGATCTCAGCGTCGCGCACGGCATGCTCGTCGCCTGGCCGTACAACATTGGCTTCCTGGCGCATGCGCTGCTGGAGCAGGGGGAGGCGGACGAGGCGGCGCGAGTCATCGACCAGGGTGACTTCCCGGAGCAGCTCCCGCTCGACCAGCTCCACCTCGTCCACTTTCGGCTCAGCCGCGGCCGTCTGCGCATCGAGACCGGAAGCCCCGAGCGGGGAGTCGAGGAGCTGCTCCAGGTCGGCGAGACCGTTCGGCTGTTCCCCCTCGACAATCCAAGCGGCGTGCCCTGGCGCAGCTGGGCCGCTGAAGGCCTTCGACTTCTCGACCGGAACGACGAAGCGCGTGCGCTCGCCGACGAGGAGCTCGCGCTCGCTCGACGTTGGGGTGACCCGCACACCATCGGCGCCTCCCTGCGCGTGCTCGGTCTGGTCGAGGGCGGCACGCCGGGAATCGGGCTGCTGCGGGAGGCGGTCGAGCTGCTCGCCGGCTCAGAGGCTCGGCTCGAGCACGCCCGCGCCCTCGTCGACCTCGGCGCTGCGCTCCGCCGCGCCAACCGGCGGACCGAGGCGCGCGAGCGGCTCCGGGAGGGCGTCGACCTCGCGGGACGGGTCGGAGCGCTCGGGCTCGCCGGGCGGGCGAACGAAGAGATCGCCGCCACCGGCGCGAGGCCGCGAAAGGTCATCCAGACAGGGCTCGACGCGCTCACCGCGAGCGAGCGGCGCGTGGCACAGCTCGCAGCCGAAGGGATGAGCAACAAGGAGATCGCGCAAACGCTCTTCGTCACGATCAAGACGGTCGAGGTGCACCTGAGCCACGCCTATCGCAAGCTCGAGATCAGCTCCCGCGCGCAGCTCGACAAGGCCCTCCTGACTCCCGCACCGAGCCCGGCGCCCGCTTCCGCCTAGTCGCTCGCCGCCCGACGAGTACGGCGCCATGCTGGCGATCGTGCGCCACGGTCTCGAGGTTCTGAGCGACGCGCCGCCGGCGCGCCGGAGGCGCCTGCTGGAGGCGGCCGCCTTCTACGACTTCCTGCTCGAGCGATGCCCGCGCTCGCGGATGAGTGGCGCGCTCGCAGCGACGCCCTGCGCGCCTCCGGCGAGCTCCCCGACCCCACCTCGCCTGGCTCGCATAGGCGAGCCCGATGGTCCCCGCCACGGCGGCGACCGCGGCGAGGCCGCTTCGGTCATCGGGCGACCCTAGTGGCGCTGGGGGGCGCCGCGCGAAGGGTCAGTCGCAGGCGTCGCGCATGCCGAACGACAGCGTCGCCCGGTGGATGCGCCGCTTGCCCCGCTCGCGGGCCACGACGTGAACGCAACCGAGCCGCTTGACGGCGAAGCCGCCGGCCCACGAGGACCAGTGCCGCTCGTACGGATCCACCGAGCGCGGCGCCGGGCGGGGGCAAGCGGTGAACAGCCACCGGTCGGCAGGGCGGCGGCCGTCGATGCTGATGCCGGCCCAGTCACGGTCGGGGCGGGCGATCGCGATCGTGACGACCTTGCCGCGGCGCACGGCGAGCGGCGCCTTGAAGCCGTAGCCCGGGCCGTCGGGGTTGCGGAACGGCTCGAGGCCATCAGGATCGGCGTAGTTCAGCACCGCCCTCACCGCGCCCACGGTGCCGATGAAGACCTCGCGCCGACCGAACGTCCCGACGGCTCTGTCGCAGCCCACTCGCTGCGCGCGTGGCGTTGCCTCCTCGCGGGCGCCGTCCGCGGCCGCGACGTGCCCGACCGCTACCAGTGCCGCCAACACCGCCACCGCGATTGCCGGTGACCAACGCATGACCACCCGATGAATCACCGCACACCGCGCAGAGTTGCGGCGCGCACGGCGTCTACGACCTCGAACACGGGAAGATCCGCCGCGCCCATATCTTCGCCGACCGCACCGAAGCCCTCGAAGCCCCCGGGGCTGTCGGAGTAGCCCTTGGACGACAAGCGCTGGCCGATGCGACCGCCTTTTGGAGTGACGCTCTCGCGTGACAGCAGCACCGAGCGGCGACGAGTCGCGACTTCTGCTTTGGACGACAAGCGGTAGCGGGAGGGATCGGTACCTCCCGCAGGCGATCCACGCGACGAGCCGTCCTTGGGGAAGTCCTTGGGGAAGTCGTCACCGGTCCCCAGCGGCTTCCAGCGGATTCAGCGCTTCCCCATCGCTGCCCCTCGGATGCCCGTGCGCCACTCCACGGGCCGAGATTTGGCGTGTGAAGCGAAGCGGACGACGGGCCTCGAACCCGCGACCTTCGGCTTGGGAAGCCGACGCTCTACCAACTGAGCTACGTCCGCGTGGCGGCCGGCAGCCGCAACGCGCCGATTCTAGCGGCGGGCCGGCGACCGGCATCTAGTCTTCGGGCGGCCTCATGCGCAGGCTGCTTGCCCCCATTCCGATCGCCGTTCTGGCCGTCGTCGTCGCCCTCGTGGCGCTGCTCGCCTACGGCCTCGCCAGCAACGAACCGGACCGCGGCGTCGAGCAGGCCCTCGTCTCCGGGGGCCGCAAGCCGGCCCCCGAAGTCGAGCTGCCGCGCCTCGCCGGCGGCGGCGTCGCTTCGCTCGCCGACTACCGCGGCAAGGTCGTCGTGCTCAACTTCTGGGCCTCCTGGTGCGGCCCCTGCAAGGTCGAGTCTCCCCTGCTCCAGCGCTGGCACCAGCGGCTCGCCAAGCAGGGCGGGCTCGTGCTCGGTGTCGACGTCCAGGACATCTCCGACGACGCCCGCGCCTTCGTCGACGAGTTCAACCTCACCTACCCGA
Source organism: uncultured Thermoleophilaceae bacterium (assembly GCA_963765135.1). Lineage (GTDB taxonomy): Bacteria > Actinomycetota > Thermoleophilia > Solirubrobacterales > Thermoleophilaceae > JACVRW01. The sequence goes on along the minus strand of CAVXUX010000002.1, from coordinate 547,551 downwards.
TGCTGCGCGACGGCCCCGGCGACCTGCGCGACGACTTCGGCATCATCGGCCTGCCCGAGTCCTTCGTGATCGACCGCCGCGGCCGCATCGCCGCGGTCGTCCGCGGCGTGGTCGACGACGAGTTCATGCGCGAGCGGGTCGCCCCGCTGCTGCGGGAGCGCGCGTGAAGGGCGCGGTCGCAGCCGCCCTCGCCCTCGCGGTGCTCGCCCTGCCCGCGGCCGCGCTCGCCGCCGACTGCCCCCAGACCACGCTCGGCGACATCGAGGACGAGGTCATGTGCTCGATCTGCGGCACCCCGCTCGGCCTCGCCAGCGAAGCGCCCCAGGCCCAGCGCGAGCGCGCCTACATCGAGCGCCTGATCGCCGACTGCCGCTCCAAGGACGAGATCAAGCGCGCCCTGGTCGCCCAGTTCGGCGAATCGGTGCTCGCCCTCCCCGGCGACGCCGGCGACGACGACGGCATCGAGGACACCCTCGTCTACGTGATCCCGGCGCTCGGGATCGTCCTGGCCGGCGCGGGCATCGCCTTCGCGGCAACGCGCTGGCGCCGCCGCCGCCAAGGCGGGAACGCCCGGCCCCGGAGGGGACTCGAGCCGCGTCGACCTCGACATGGAGCGCTACGACCTGTGATCGCCGCCGACTCCGTCGACACGACGGTCGTGGCCGCCTTCGCGGTCGGCTTCATCTCGTTCATCTCGCCGTGCGTGCTGCCGCTCGTGCCCGGCTACCTGTCGACGATCTCAGGCGTCTCGTTCGTCGACATCCAGGAGGGCCGTGGGCGGGCCAGGGTGCTCGGGCCCGGCGCTGCTGTTCTGCCTTGCCTTCACGGTCATGTTCGTCGCACTCGGTATGGGCGCCACCGGGCTCGGCCAGACGCTCAACGAGCACCGGGCCGTGCTGCGGCAGGTCTCGGGCGTCGTGCTGATCCTGATGGGCACCTTCTTCATCGGGACGCTGTTCCTGCCGCTGTTCAACCGCGAGTGGCGACCCGAGCAGCTCATGCGCCGCGCCCACACCGGCGGCCCGCTGATCGCCGGCGTGGCGTTCGCCGTCGCCTGGCTCCCCTGCACCGGCCCGACCCTGGGCGCGATCCTCACCGCCGCCTCCAACCAGGCGACGGTCGGCGAGGGCGGCGTCCTGCTCGCCTTCTACGCGCTCGGCCTCGCGGTGCCGTTCATCCTCAGCGCGCTCGCGTTCTCCACCTTCTCCGGCGTCTTCAAGTTCTTCCGCAACCACTACGCCGCTATCACAGTGGTCTCCGGCACGGTCCTGATCGTGATGGGCGTCCTGCTCTACAACAACGAGCTGACCCGGCTCAACTCCGAGGCGCTCCAGGCCATGGACGACCTGGGCATCAACTTCTTCAACGAGATCTAGTCGGGGATGAAGTAGAAGGGGTTGGGCAGCTTGAACGCCCGGTCGGCGTGCCCGCCGTCCAGATCCGACTCCTGGTCGCCCACGTTCACGACGATGTCGTACCCGCGCTGCTCGATCGCCGCCCGGGTCGACGCCTTGAACGCCTGGGTGCCGGCGTCGGTCGGCTTGGTGTGAATGCCGTCCCAACCCTTGTCGTAGCCCTCGTTGACCAGGTTGAGCGCGGTGATCCCCGCCAGCTGCGGCGGGCGGCCGGTGACGAAGAACACCGCCACGCCCTTCGAGCGCGCGCGCTGGTAGAGCGCCAGCGTCGGCTGGATCGCCTTGCCCGAGGCAGTGACCGGGTTGATCACGTTGCCCACCGTGGTGAAGCCGCTCGCCAGCAACCCCGTGTAGTTGGAGAGCGACGTCTCGTCGATGTCCAGCACGATCGCCGGCCGCAGCTTCGACTTGCGCGGCCAGGAGGCGAGCCGCGCGTCGAGGTAGCCGCGGGCCGAGCCGTCGACCGCCGCGAGGTCGCGGTCGTATTGGCCCGAGTCGTGGTACTCGCGCACCGCCCTGACGAGCTCGCCGGCGCCGACGGTCCCGCTTTCGCCGATCTGCGGTAGGCCGACGGCCGTCGGACGAACGCCGACGTACGAGCCGCCCTTGGCGGGATAGACGGTGGGGTTGTCGCCCACGCCCGCGGCGATCGCTCCCGCGGCGATCGCGAGCACGAGCACCAGGGCCAGCATGGTCGCTCTCATAAACGCTGGCGTACCCCGACGCCGAGCCGACGAATCCCCGCTTTACAAGCGCGTAACTAGGCGGCGGTGATGCGCCGCGCCGGGCGCGGCTGCGTCATCAGCTCGACCAGCGCCTCGAACGCCTCGGCGTCCAGCGTCGTGCCGGCCTCACGGGCCATGATCTCGAGCACCTCGTCCGGGCCGAGCGCGTCCCGGTAGGGCCGGTGCGCCGACAGCGCCTCGGCCACGTCGGCCACCGCCAGCACGCGCGCCGGCAGGTCGAGCTGGGTCCCGTCGAATCCGAGGTAGTAGCCCGAGCCGTCGAGGCGCTCGTGGTGCAGTCCCGACATCCGCGCGACATTCCGGAGCGCGCCCACGCGGCGCAGGATCTGCAGCGACGTGAGCGGGTGCCTGCGCACCTCGCGCCACTCGTCCGCGTCCAGGCCGCCGCGCTTGTCGAGGATCCGGTTCGACACGCCGAGCTTGCCGATGTCGTGCAGCAGCCCGGCGCGGTAGAGGTCGCGCCGCGTGCGGTCGTCGAGCCCGAGCAGGTAGGCCAGCCCCACGGCGATGCGCGCCACACCCTCGGAGTGTCGGGCCGTGTAGGGCGACTTCGCGTCCACCACCGTCGCGAACGCCTCAGCCACGCGGTCGAGCCGCTCCTGGTCGACGGTCTCCGCGCGGTCGGGCGGCTCGCACGCCGCCACCCGCGGCTGCTCGAGCGAGCCCCAGAAGTCGTCGTCGTGCTCGAACGCGCGGAGTGCGTCGACCAGCGCCGGGTCGAACCAGCTGCCGCGCCGCGCCCGGGCCACCTCGCTCACCGCCCCGGCGCCGCCCAGCTGCCAGAAGACCTCGGCCGTCTGGGCGATGCAGAGGATCCGACCGAGCAGCGGGATCTCGTCGCCGGCGACGCCGGCCGGATAGCCGCGCCCGTCCCAGTGCTCGTCCAGCGCCGCGATCGCCTCGGCGGTCGCCTCGTCCATACCGACCTTGCGGGCCACGTCCGCCCCGCGCTCGCAGCGCAACGCGGTCAGCTCGCGCGCCCCCTCGGACCCGTGCGCGGCCAGCGCCTTGATGTGGCGCGCCTTGGCGAGCGGCGATGCGCCCGGCGCCGTGTTGCGCAGCAGGTGCCGCAGCGACTGCCCCGGCTTGTGGTGATCGGTGACCTTGCGGTCGCGCTTGACCGTCGCGTCGGAGTTGCCGTAGAGCGCGGCCACCTTGGCCGAGTTGGACGAGCAGCCCGCGTCCTTGAGCAGCAGCGCGTAGAAGAGCGAGGAACGCTGCCTCTCGTCCAGGCCGATCTGCTCGCCCAGGCGCATTCCGATCAGGCAGGTGCGCTCCGCGTGGCCGCGGGGCTGGCCTTCGGTGATGTCGAGGGCGTGCGAGAGCGCGGACAGGACTTCGGACAGGCGAAGCTCCATGCCCACCCATCGACTCGTATGGCGCGGCTCTTTAGCGCGCGAAGCGCTTCAGGAACGGCACGACGGTCTTCAGGAAGTTGTTGGTCCGCGGCGCCGCCGAGAGCGGGTCGAGGTGGCTCGTGCGGCGGTCGTCCACCACCAGCCTGCGCGGGATCGGCGCCATCCGCGCCAGGCGCTGCGCCCCGCGCGCCACCGCGCCCTTGGTGAGCGACGTGCTGAACGCGTACAGGGGCACGTCGATCTCCTTGCCGTGCAGCAGCCGCAGGCCCACGATCTTGGCCGCGGCGTTCTGGCGGACGTCGTTGGCCGAGTCGATGTCGAGCAGCAGCCGGCGCGGGTAGTACCACTCGGTCGCGTTCGGGTCGTTGGACGAGTAGGCCTGGGCGAAGCGCCGGATCGGCGTCAGCTCGCCGTCCCGCCAGGGGCGCGGGTCGCCGCTGGCGGCGAGCTGGCCGGCGCGCACGTGGATCAGCTCCAGCGCCTTGGGAGACGTGGTCGCGTCGAACGCGTAGCCGAACAGGCCGGCGTTGGTCACGGTGACCGGCGGCTTGAACTCCGGCGGCAGCAGCGGGAAGTTCTGCAGCGTGGACGGCGCGTCGGGCCGCTCGTAGGCGTACAGCGCGCCGACCTGGGCGAAGATCCCCGCGATCTCGGGAAGCCCGAGGCCGAGCAGGTCGAGGAAGACGTCGCCCTTGCGAATCTCGGCGAGCTCGCGCCGGGCACGCTGCGCGTTGGCCTCGGCGAAGCTGCCCAGCAGGCCGCCGTCGATCAGTACCAGCCCGTCGATCTCGCGATAGCCGGGGTGGCCGCCGAAGTCCCAAGCCGCGTAGGCGACCGCCGTCGACGCCCCCGCCGAGTGGCCGCCCAGGATCACCTTGCGCCCGCCGGCGGCCGCGCGCTTGACGACGCTGCGCAGGTCGGTCAGCTGGACCTTCAACCCCCACTCGGAGACGAACTTGGCGTCCTCGCCGAGCACGCGGTGGTACTTGAAGCCGAGGTAGTAGTCGAGCGCCTCGTCAGGGTCGCGGTGCCGGAACACCGAGACGTCCTCGAAGGCCTGCTCGCGGCGGTCGACGATCCACACCTGGGTGCGCGGCACAGCGCGGACGATGTCGCGCGCGACCGGCGTGACCCCGCCGGCGCCGCCCTGGGTCCCGGGCACGAGCACCAGCACCTGCTCGGCCTCCTTGGGGCCGAGCTGCTGGACCCAGACGCGGTCGTACTTGGCCGGCCCGGGGGCGGGCGGCACCTTCATCGGGACGTAGCGGTCGATCGCCGCCGCGGGGGCGGCGCACGCGAGCAACGCGACTACGGCAGCGACCAGGGCCAGGCGCACGGCGCCCACCCTACATCGACGCCGGTGCCTCGACTCCGAGCAGGTCGAGCGAGCGGGCGAGCACGTCCTTGGCCAGCACGCTGATCACGATGCGCACGTCCTCGTCGCCGCCCTCCTCGGCGGCGCCGACCACGCGACAGTCGCGGTAGAACGCCGAGAACTCCTGCGCGGTCTCGGTGGCGTAGGTCGTCATCCGGTGCGGCGCGCGGCGCTCGGCCGCCTCCTGCACCTCGGCCGGGAACTCGAGCAGCCGCTTGACCAGCGAGCGCGCCGACGGGTGGAAGCGCTCGTCGCTCGCGGGCAGGTCGGCGGCCAGCGCCGCGGCCACGCGCTCCTCCCCCGCCTTGCGCAGGATCGACGCGATCCGAGCGTGCGCGTACTGCACGTAGTACACGGGGTTGTCCTGGGCCTGGGTGCGCGCCAGCTCGAGGTCGAGGTCGATCGAGGTGTCGTGGCTGCGCGACGTCAGGTACCAGCGCGCCGCGTCCACCCCGATGTCGTCCACGAGCGCGTCGAGCGTGACGATCGCCCCCTCGCGCTTCGACATCTGCGCGCGCTTGCCGCCCTCGAACAGGTGGACCAGCTGCATCATCACGATCTCGTAGGCCCCAGGATCGCCGCCGAGCGCGGCCCAGGCGGCGTAGATCCGCTTGACGTAGCCGTGGTGGTCGGAGCCGAGCACGTTGATCAGCCGGTCGTACCCGCGCGAGAGCTTGTCGGCGTGATAGGCGATGTCCGCGCCGAAGTAGGCGAGCTCCCCGGTCGAGCGGCGCAGCACGCGGTCCTTGTCGTCGCCGAGCGCGGTGGTCCGCAGCCAGAGGGCCCCGTCGGACTCGTATACGCCCTCGACCTGCTCCAGCGCCTTTTCGACGGCTCCCGACTCCAGCAGCGATCGCTCCGAGAAGAAGCGGTCCATGTGCACGCGGAAGCGCTGGAGCGTCGCCTCGATCTCCTCCAGCATCAGCTCGATGCCGCGCTTGGCGAGCTCGTCGGCGTCGCCGTCGGCGGCACCCGGGATGCGCTCGGCCAGGCGGGCCACGTAGTCGCCCCTGTACTCCTCGGGCTCCTCGCCGCGCGCCCGAGCCCGGATCGCCTCGCCGAACTTCTGCACCTGGGTGCCCGCGTCGTTGACGTAGTACTCGCGCTCGACGACGTTCCCGGCGAACGCGAGGATGCGCGCCAGCGAGTCGCCGAACGCGGCGCCGCGCGCGGCGGCGACGGTGATCGGCCCGGTCGGGTTGGCGCTGACGAACTCGACCTGCACGCGCTCACCGGCGTCGCCGGCGCCGAAGCGCTCGCCGGCCGCGCGCATCGCGGCGAGCGAGTCGAGGTACCACGCGTCGGTCATGAACAGGTTGAGGAAGCCCGGCCCGGCGATCTCCACGCGCTCGACCGCCGTGCCCAGCCGCTGGCCGAGCGCCTCGCCGAGACGCTCGGCGATCGCCCGCGGCGCCTCGCCCAGGGAGGGCGCGAGCAGCATCGCGGCGTTGGTCGAGTAGTCGCCGAAGTCGGCCCGTGGCGGGCGATCGAGCTTGGCCCCGTCGAGGGGCCCGTTGGCGCGCAGGGCGGCCGCCGCGTCGGTGACGGCGCCGCGCAGCTCTGAGACGGGATCGCTCACGGCCATCAGAGATAGCGCATTCAGTAGTGGTACGGCTCGCGGGCCAGGATCTTGTGGGCCCGGAAGATCTGCTCCAGCAGGACCACCCGGGCCAGCTGGTGGGGCAGCGTCATCGGGCCGAGCGACAGGCGCATGTCGGCCTGCAGGTCGAGTCCCTTGGGCCCGCCGATGACGAAGCAGACGTCGCGGGCGTCGAGCCGGCGCTGCTCGAGCCAGCCCGCGAACCCCTCCGAGTCGAACAGCTCGCCGTCGCTCGCGAGCAGCACCCTGAAGGCGCGATCCGGGACCCGCGCAGCCACCTGCTCGTCCCCGCGTACCTCGATCAGATCGATCTTCGCGTGGCCCGCGAGCATCTTGCGGTAGTGCTCCACGTCGTCCTGGTACGGGGGCCGCAATCGGCCCACGGCGATCACGGAGATCCGCATCGGGCTGCGATACTACGCGCGTGCCAGACGAAGCCGAACGCCACTTCAACATCCACACGGATCCGGAGACGATGGCGGGGCATTACGCCAACTTCGCCAACGTCTCGCATTCGGACTACGAGTTCACGATCACCTTCGCGCGCGTCGATCACGAGGTCGACGAGGCCGAGGTCCCGGGCGTCGTGGTGTCGCGCGTGAACCTCTCGCCGCGCTTCATGCGCGAGCTGATCGACGCGATGGAGGACAACTTCTCGAAGTGGCAGACGCGCGAGGGCATCCGCGAGCTGCCCGAGTTCGGCCCTGGCGAAGGCCCGGGCGAACGGCCGGACGAGACCTAGACGGCGCTCAGCGCGTCCTTCAGCCGGTCCTTGCCGTCCGCGATCGCGCGGCGTGCGGCCTCGTAGGCCGCCTCGTTCTCCGCCTGGGCGGCCGTGGCAAGCCGGCCGTACGCGTTTGCCAGGCCCGTCAGGGCGGCCACGATCGCGTCGTTCGGGACCTGCGGGTTGTCGGTCGCGTTGCGCAGCGACCTGGCGGCCTTGCTGTAGGCGGCCCGCAGGGAGCTTGCCGCTTGGGCCTGGCCCCTTGCCGTGTCCGCGCTGCGCAGCGCGGCCGCACTGCCCTTGGCCGACTTGTTGAGCGTCTTGATCGCCTTGCCCAGCGCCCGCTCGTACTCCTTGTCCGGCCCGAGCGGGATCGGCTCGCCCTTGCCCAGCTCGAGCGAGCCGGCGATCCGATCGCAGTCGGCCACGAAGGACCGGGCCGCCTCCTCCGGCAGCGGGCACGCGACGGTCGCCACGCCGCCGGTGAACGGCGCCACGTAGAGCCGCAGGTCGCTCTCGCCGTTCCCCGGCTCCAGCTTCGAGTAGCGGAGGGCCTTCAGCTCGCCGAGCTCGACGGCCGTTGGGTCAGGCGCCCTCTTCACGAGGCTCTTCGGGAGCAGCGCCGGTCCGGTCGCGGTTGACGTGCCGACCGTCACGCTGCCCCCGCCCTCGGTCCCGCCGGGGAGGATCGTCGCCGCGCGCCGCAGGTCCAGGATGTCGGCCGGCTGGGAAGCCTTGCTCCAGCCGGCCGGAGCCTGCACGCTCAGGTCGCCGGCCGAGACCGGTTCCGCGCCCGCCGGCGGGGTCTCGTCGTCGCCGGCCGTCGTCTTCCCGATCAGGAAGCCGCCGGCCACCACGAGGGCGAGCGCGCCGGCGCCGAGCAGCGGCAGCGAGGCGGGCGAGCGCCGCGCGGGTGCCGGCCGCGGACCGCGCGGCCGGCGGCGCGGCCGGTTGAGGCGCCGGCGCGGTGGGACCGGCGGCGGTCCGGTCGGCCGAGACGGGCGCACCGCCCGGCGCGGAGATGTGCGTGCCGGCGGGGCGCGGGCGGCTCGGCCGCGGGCGGGGCGGGAACCACGACCGGCCGGACCGGCTCCGCGGTTGATTGCGCCCGTGTCCCGAACGTCCGCTCCACGTCGCCGATCAGCTCGCTGGCCGACGATTGCCGCGTCTCCGGGTCCTTGGCCATCGCACGCCCGATCACGTCGTCGAGCTCGGAGGGCAGCTCCGGCCGGCTCTCGGATGGCCGCGGCGGCGGTTCCGATACGTGCGCGTACAGGATCGCCGCCTCGACCGCCCTCGGGAACGGGACCGTCCCCGTGAGGCACTCGTACAGCACGCTCGCGAGCGAGTAGACGTCACTCGCGGCGCTCGCCGGCTGTCCGTTGATCTGCTCGGGCGAGATGTAGTCGAACGTGCCGACGAAGTGGCCGGTCTTGGTCAGGCTCGCCTCGGTCGGACCTTTCGTCAGTCCAAAGTCGGCGAGGAACGAATGGTCGCGGCGTCCGACCAGCACGTTCTGCGGCTTGATGTCCCGGTGGATCAGCCCGAGGCCGTGGGCCTCGTCGAGCGCCTCGGCGACGGGCGCCAGGATCTTCAGCGTCCTGGGGACGTCGAGCTCGCGGTCGTTGATCATCTCCTTCAACGTCCGCCCGCGCACGAGCCGCATGGCGATGAACAACCCCTGCTCGGTCTCCCCTGCCTCGTAGACCGTGACGACGTGCGGATGCTCCAGACGCGCCTGGACCTGGCCCTCGCGCCTGAACCGGGCGCGGAACGCCATGTCGTTGCTGAGGTGTGCCGCGAGCAGCTTGAGCGCGACGACCCGCTCGAGCGACAGCTGGGTCGCCTCGTACACGGTGCCCATGCCGCCCTGCCCGAGAACGCCGTCGATCCGGTAGCCAGCCAGTGTCGTGCCGATCGGGAGCATGACTGAGCTGAACGTACACGCTTGCGGCAACCCCGGATACGTGTTCAACTAGCCACGGGCGGTCGAGCGATCGGCCGCCCGTCCAAACTGTTGTGACTCGCTTGGCCCATACCCGCCCCGTCAGGCTGCTCGTGGCCTTGGCCTGCGCATGCCTGGCCGCGGCTGGCGGGCCCGCGGTCGCCGCGGCCGCGCCCCCCAACGACAACTACCTCGCCTCGACCGCGATCAACTCCGCCGGCTCGGTCCTCCCCGGCACCAGCACGCGAACCGGCGACATCATTCTTGCGAGCGTCCAGACCGCCGACATCCTCGAGGGCAACGCCGGCGGGCCGATCCCCGAGAACCTCGGCTGCGTGCGGCCGGGCTTCCCGGCCGTGTCATACGGGGACACGGTGTGGTGGGACATCTACCCGCATCGCCCCGGCTATGTCCGGGTCGTCGCCGAGGCGACCGACTTCGAGCCGGTCGTGGGGATCATGCCGTTCAACCGCAGCAATGCCGTACCCGACCTCGCCAGCTTCCGCTGCGTCAGGTCGGGGCTCGGCAATGCAACCCTGGACTACGAGTTCCCGCTCGTCGAAGGCGGCGGCTACACGATCCAGCTGGGAGCGGTGGACGGCAGCGGCGTTGAGGGGAACTACACGCTGACCGTCTACTTCAACCCCGACACCGACCGCGACGGGGCGGTCGACAGCCAGGACAGCTGCCCGAACGAGGGCGGCGCCAACCTGATCTCCGGGTGCCCGGACACCGACGGCGACGGCGTGATCAACAGCAACGACCGCTGCCAGGGCCCTAGGGGGACGGTGGCGCAAGCGGGCTGCCCCGACAGCGACCGTGACGGGAAGATCGATCCGGACGACGCCTGCCGGCGCGAGAGCACGCGCGGCAAGCGCGACCGCAACGACAACGGCTGCCCCGATCGCGAGCTGCTCAAGCCAGAGACAAAGCTCACGCCTGGCCTCTTCTGCTCGGGCGCCGTCTGCCACGGAATCCGCGTGAACAAGCTGGTCGTCTCGGAGATCCCGCGTGGCACCCGCGTCTCGGTGTCGTGCACCAAGCACGCCTGCAGGAAGGCATCTAAGAAGGCCGGCAAGAGCAGGCGCGTCCGTTTCTTCAGTGGCCAGGCGCTGGAGGCGGGTGTCGGGCTCGGGATCACGCTCTCGAGGAAGGGCTACGTCAGTCGCCGCGTGACCTACTGGATCAAGCCGAACGACTGGAAGAAGACGAACACCTGCCTGAAGTCCGGCAAGCCGGTCCGCTGCACGCGGCAGCTTCAGGTGCGCTGACGTGCGCATCGCCGCCGCGTGCGCCGTGCTCGTGGCCGCCTTTGCGGCGGCGCTGATGGTCGGCCGGGCCGGGGATGGCGGGGAGGGCAAGGCGGACACGGCGGCCGCGATCAAGACGATCGAGCTGCCCGAGGCGTCGACGCAGGCGCCAAAGCTCGTAAACGCCGCGAACGTGCCGGACCTCCAGAAGACCCCCGAAGCGTCCTCGACGTCCGGCACGAGCTCCAGCGGCACGGCGCAGACGACGACCAGCGCGCCGAGCACGGGCTCCACCGGCAGCACCGGCACCACCGGCAGCACCGGCAGCACCGGCGGCGGGGGCGGCTCGACCCCAACCGTGCGGCCCCCGGGCTAGCCCCGCACGTAGGCCTCGCACACCCGCACGGCGCCCTCGAGCGACTCCCAGGTGAGGTTGTCGGGCGTGTCCGACGGCCAGTGGTAGTTCGAGGGGAACTTGGTCTCGTCGACACCGCCCAGCGTGCAGGTCGGATAGCCGGCGCGCAGCGCGATCAGGGCGTCGGTGGCGGCGACCGTGCGCAGCCCGCGGAGCAGGTCGACGCCGGCGGCCTCACCCGCCCGCGCCAGCGCCTCGCGCGAAGCCTCGGGGTAGTGGCGCATCCGCAGCATCCCCTCCGCCTCGACCACGCACAGCTGCGGCGAGCCGATGCACTCCAGGCAGACGAACTCGGTGGTCGCCCGCGGCAGGGCGGGGAAGTGCCGGCGACCGAACGCCTGCATGCCCTCCATGAACGACTCCTCGGAGCCGGTCGAGAGCAGGATCACGCGCACGCCCGCCGGCGGGTTGGCGGCGAGCGAGTGCGCGAGCGCCACGATCACGCCGACCGCGCCGAGGTTGTCGTTGGCGCCCGGCACCACGGAGCTGCGGCCGATGTCGGCCATCGTGCAGGTGGCGCCGGCGGCGAAGCACGTGCCGACCACCCTCAGCAGGCGCCGGCCGGTCAGCCCCCAGAGCGCGAGCAGCAGCGGGCCGAGGAAGACCCCGTAGAGGATCGGGACGCTCTGGTCGGCCTTGGCGTGCAGCTCGGGCATGCGCTCCATCGCGATGCGCGGCAGGGCCGGGTGGAAGACGAGGCCCGAGTGCGCGGCGTCGTGGTGGGCCATGAAGACGACGGTGCGCTCGGCGTGCGGGTCGCCGGCCTCGGCCACGACGTTGTAGGTCGCCCGGTGCGGCAGCGCGCGGCGGCGAAACCAGAGCCGCCCGCCGGAGACGTCGTCGTAGACGGCGGCCGCGGCCAGCCCACCGACCAGCGCGGCGGCCCGCCGTCCCAGTGTCGCGGCCGCGAGGGCAGCGACGTTGAGCAGCCCCAGCGGCCACCAGTAGCCGCCGTGCGCCTGCTCCTGCTCCACCCGCACCTCGCGGCACCCGGCGGCGCGCAGCTCGCCGGCGAGCCACTCGGCCGCGCGACGCTCCCCGTCGGAGGCCGACGGCCGTTCGTAGGAGGCCAGCTCGCGCACGACGGGCTCGATCAGCGGACGCATAGCGGTCGGCAGCCTAATTCGTGGCGTCGTAGGCGTTGCCGATGCCGATTCGCTGCAGCGTCGTCGGGTGCGTCCCGAACAGGGCCTGCCAGACGCCGGGCGGGTCGGGGTCGGAGATGTTGTGCCGCGCCAGCTTCTGCTCGAACTGGACGAACGCGGCAGGGTCGTTGGTCAGCCGCAGGGAGAAGGAGTCGGCGCTCGCCTCGACCTCGCGCGAGAGCACGTTCGACGCGGAGCTGAACGCGAACGTGGCCAGCGCCACGGCCAGCGCGATCGCGGGCAGGGCGATGGGCCCGGGTTTGCGGGCCGGGTCGCCCAGGCCGTAGCGACGCCCGAACCGCTCGGCCAGCCGCTGCGTGAGGAACGTGCCCGCCGGCGCGACCAGCGCCAGCCAGGCCAGGCCGCGCAGCACGTCGTCGTGCTTCTGGTGACCCAGCTCGTGCGCCACGACCAGCCGGATCTGGTCGCGCGGGAACTTCGTGATCAGGTTGTCGAACAGCACGACCCGCTTCGAGTGGCCGAGCCCGTTGACGTAGGCGTTGGCCGCCGTGGTGCGGCGGCTTGCGTCGACCCGGTAGACCTCCCCCACGTCGACGCCGGCCTTCTGCGCGAGCTCGAGCACGTCGGAGCGCGTCTGCCCGGGCGGCAGCTTCTTGAAGTCGTTGAAGATCGGGTCGATCACCACCGGGAACAGCCAGATCGTGATCACGCCGAAGGCGATCACCACGAGCGCCCCGGGCGCCCACCAGTGGCGCCGGAAGCGCCGCACGAGCGCGAGCCCCAGCGCGGCCCCGATCGCGGCGAAGCCGGCGCCGATCGCGGCAGACTTGGCCACGTCTACGAACCAGTCGGGCCACTCCTGGGTCGACAGGCCGACGTCGACCGCGCGCTGGTGGCTCCAGGCGGCCAGCGGCAGGTCGACTGCCACCAGCAGCAGCGAGATGCCCGCTCCGGCGATCGCGGCGCCCCGGATCGGCCGCCGGCCGAGCCGCTCGAACACGCGCCGCGGCGGCCGCCACGCCAGCAGCGCCAGCGTGCCCGTCCCGACCACCAATCCGCCGACCGAGATCAGGCGCTGGACGCTGCGGAAGTCCTCCGCGCGGTCGAGCTGGAAGGCCGTGAAGTACGATTTCGCGTCCACGGCGGCCGGGTCGATCACGCCGTTGCGCGGCCAGAGGAGGAACGTCGCCGACCCGGCGGCGGCCACGGCCACGGCAATCGCCAACGGCAGCCGCGAGCGCCCAGACTGCCCACCGGAACCCCTGGCTTCCATTCCCCGGACACTGTAGAAGGCACCCGGATGCGAATCGCCCTGCTGTCGGATGTCCACGGCAACCTGCCGGCCTTCGAGGCCGTGCTGGCCGACGTCGACTCCGCGGACATCGAGGAGATCTGGTGCCTGGGCGACCTGGTCGGCTACGGCGCCCAGCCCGACGCCTGTGTGGAGCTGGCCCGCAGCCGCTGCGACGTGTGCCTGGCCGGGAACCACGACCTCGTCGTGACCGGGGAGATCGACCTCGCCGACTTCTCGTCGAGCGCGGCCGACGCCGCGCGATGGACGCGCGACAACATCAGCGCCGAGGCGCTCGACTTCCTCAAGGCGCTGCGTCCCGAGCGCGACGACGGCGTCATCGGCCTCTACCACGCCTCCCCGCGCGACCCGGTCTGGGAGTACGTGCTGTCCACCTGGCAGGCCGACGAGTGCATTGACCTGATGAAGCCGCGCGTGGGCGCGATCGGCCACTCGCACGTGGCGCTCTGGTTCCGGCGCGCCGGCGAGGGCGACGTGGAGGGCGCCCCGGCGGAGGGCGGCCTGGAGCACGATCTGAGCGACGGCGAGTGGCTGCTCAACCCCGGCGCGGTGGGCCAGCCGCGCGACGGCGATCCGCGCGCCGCGTGGCTCCTGCTAGACACAGAGGCGTGGAGCGCCGAGTGGCGGCGCGTCGAATACCCGATCGAGGAGGCCGCGAGCGCCATCGAGGCGGCCGGCCTACCCAAGGTGCTCGCCCAGCGGCTCTACAGCGGACAGTGACACGACGCATCATCACAACCCTGCTGCTCGCGATCGCGGTCGTCGCGGCTGCGGGCTGCGGCGCCGACGAGGAGACCAAGCCGTCGATCCCGGCCGACTCCGCCCAGGCGCTCGAGGCGCGCCTGGACGAGGTCCAGCGGCGCTTCGATGCCGGCGGCGGTGCTTGCGGCGACATCATCAACGACACCCAACCCGCCGTGCAGTCGATCCTCGCCTCGCTGCCGTCGAGCGTGGACGCGGACGTGCGCGGCGCGCTCACCGACAGCTTCGACCGGCTGTTCGAGCTGAGCGCCGAGCAGTGCGACGACGAGGAGCAGTCGACCACCCCCACCGAGACCGAGACGCAGACGACGGAGACGGAGACCACCGACACCACCGAGACCGAGACGACGGACACGACCGAAACCGAGACGACGCCGACCGAGACCACGCCGACCACCGAGACCGTCCCCCCGCCGGCCGACGACGGCGGCACGGGTGGCGGCGGCGCGGGGCCAGGCCTGTGAGCCCTCCCACGCAGATCGCGAGCCGCTACGAGATCGAGCGCCGCCTCGGCGCCGGCGGCATGTCCACGGTGTTCCTTGCCACGGACTCGGTGCTGGAGCGGGCCGTGGCGGTCAAGCTGCTGGCGGAGCACCTGGCCGACGACGAGGACTTCGTCGCCCGCTTCCGCCGCGAGGCGCTGGCGGCCGCCCGGCTCCAGCACCCGAACATCGTGCAGGTGTTCGACTCGGGCCAGGACCCGGAGAGCCACCGCCACTACATCGTCATGGAGTACGTCGAAGGCCCGTCCGCGGCGGACCTGCTGCGCGAGTACAGGGAGCTCGACATCGAGCAGACGGTGGCGATCGTCCGCGACGCCTGCCACGGCCTCGACTACGCCCACCGGGCCGGGGTCGTGCACCGCGACGTGAAGCCCGGCAACCTGCTGCTCGCGGAGGAGACCGGGATCACGAAGCTGGCCGACTTCGGCATCGCCAAGGCCGCCGAGCAGACGCGCATCACCCAGGTCGGGTCAGTGCTGGGCACCGCCGCCTACCTGTCGCCCGAGCAGGCGCGTGGCGAGGAGGCGGGGCCGGCATCGGACACCTACTCGCTCGGCGTCTGCGCGTACCAGTTCCTGACCGGCCGCCTGCCGCACGAGTACTCGTCGCTCACCGAGCTGGCGCTCAAGCAGCAGCAGGAGGTCGTGGCGCCGATCCGGGAGTTCCGGCCCGAGGTCCCGGCCGAGCTGGACGACGCGATCCGCCTTTGCCTGGAGCGCGACCCGGGCTCGCGCTACCGCTCGTCGCTCGAGCTGGCTCAGGCGATCGAGGCCGGCCTGCACGGACAGGCGACCGATGCCACGCGCCGGCTGTCGCTCAGCGACGCCGACGCCGATGCCACGCGCGCGCTCGACGCCACCTCGGCGACCCGCGCGATGCCGCGCACCTCATACGCGCCGCCCGCCTACAGCGAGCCCACCGCTCCCCCGCCGCGCCGCCGCGACGACCGCGAGGCCCGGCGCGCCGCCCGGCGCCGGCGGATGGCCAGCTTCTTCGCGCTGCTGCTCGTGCTGGCGGCGATCGCGGCGGTGGCAGTGGCCGTGATCGCGTCTCAGGACAACGGCGGCGGTGGCGTGTCGCCGGTGGACGCCGACAACGTCGAGCAGCAGATCCAGGAGCTGCGCCAGCTGATCCAGGACAACACGCGCTAGCCGGGCTCGGGCAGCACGCCGCGCAGGCGCGCCTGGGCCTGCCGCATGCGACCTCCCTCGATCGCCAGGGCGGGGTCCAGCAGCGCCTGGAAGAGCAGGCCGTTGAACAGGGCGAGGGTCAGTCCGGCGGCGTCCTCGCCGGCCTGGTCGCTGCCCAATCCGAGCAGCGCGGCGACGGCAGGGCGCGTGCGGCGAAAGCCATCGGCGAGCAGCTGCCGGACGCGCGCGTCGTGCTGGCCCTTCGCGAGCGCGCCGATGAAGTTCCTGGCGAGCCCCGCGTGGCGGCGCCGGCTGCCCTCGATCGCCTCCCAGGCGAGCCGGTAGCGCTCCACCGGGTCTTGGGAGTCGAGCTTCCCCAGCGACGCGGTGACCTCGGCCAGCCATCGATCGAGACCCTCGATGACCGCCTCGGTGACGAGGTTGTCCTTCGAGCCGAAGTGGTAGGTGATCGACGCGAGGTTCGCCCCTGACGCCTCGGTGATCGCTCGCGCGGTGACCCGCTCGGGCGGGAGCTTCTCCAGGCACACGAGCGTGCCCTCGATCAGGCTCGCGCGGTTGCTGCGCTGTGGACTCATGTGCTCGCACCCAATTTGAACATATGTTTATATTGGCTCATGTCCACCGCCGCAACGATCGCCTCCGCTCTGCTCGCCGCCATACTCGCCGCAGCGGCGGTCAGGAAGCTCAGCCATCGCGAGGAGGTTGTGGCGAGCTACGAGCGGGTCGGCGTGCCACCGGAGAGACTCGACAACCTCGCGTTCATCCTGCTCGCCGGCGCGGCGGGACTCCTGCTCGGCCTCTTGTGGACCCCGATCGGGATCGCGGCCGGGATCGGCGTGGTCGGCTACTTCGTGCTGGCCATCGTGGCGCACGTCCGCCACCACGACGAGCGCCACCTCCCCACGCCGGTCGCGATCGAGGTTCTCGCCGTCGCCACGCTGACCCTGCGCGTCGCGAGCCTCTAGCCGGCGATCAGGTCGGCCAGCTGCTGGCCCGCGAGGTAGCCGAGCACGTTGCCGTGCCCGGAGTAGCCGCCCGCGACGTAGACGCCGTTCCGCTCTCCGACCACCGGCAGCCCGTCCTCGCTGTAGCCGACGGTGCCGACCCAGCGGTGCGTGATCGGCGCCTCGACGCCGAGGTCGTCCACCAAGTAGCGCCCGATGCGGTCCCAGACCGCCGGGTTGCCCTGGTCGCGGTCGGTGTAGGAGCCCTCGCCGTCGAGATCCGAGAAGCCGCCCGCCAGCAGGCGCCCGTCGGGCGGCTGCTGGAAGTACTCGTAGCCGAAGCGCGCGTAGACGGGGCAGTCGACGAGCCGCTCGGCCAACGGCTCGGTGGCAACCATGTGCAGGCGCCGGGCACGCACCGGCACGCCCGGGACCAGGGCGGCCAGCGCGCCGTCGGCGGCCACGACGACGTGGCGCGCCCGCACGGTGCCGGCGGCGGTGACGACCGCGCTCGCGTCCACGGGACCGTGGACCTCGGTCCGCTCGTGGATGCGGGCGCCGGCCCGCTCGGCGGCCTGTGCCAGCGCCCGGATCCAGCGCGCCGGCTGGAGGGCGCCGTCGTGGTCGGTGAGGCAGGCGTTGTGGAAGCTGCGGCGCAGGGCGACCGGCAGCCCGTCGCGCTCGACCAGCTCGCCGGGAAAGCCGTCCGCGTTCAGCGCGGCGACCTGGCGGCGCACGTCGTCGGCCTCCTCCTCGGAGGCCGACACGCGCAGCAGGCCGGTGCGGCGGACCGCATCGCCGGCGCCGAGCTCGGCGGCCAGCGCGTAGATCTCCTGCTGCGCGGCGAGCGTGCGAGCGTAGGTATCACGGGCCCGCTCGGGGCCATAGCGCTCGCGAGCGTCGTGGTAGAAGGCGGCCATCCCGGCGAGCAGGAAGCCGCCGTTGCGCCCGCTGGCCCCACCGGCGACCGTGTCGCGCTCGAGCACGATCGTGTCGACGCCGCGCTGGGCGAGCGCGCGGGCGCAGGAGAGGCCGCCCACGCCCGCGCCGATGACGCACGCCTCGACCTCGACGTCGCCGGGGAGCGGCGCGCGCGGCTCGTAGGGCTCGTCGAGCCAGAACGAGGTGGTCATGGGGCGAACGCCCCGCCCAGCACCCGCTCCGCCTCCTCCGCGAAGCGCCCCGCCGCGACCGCTTCGCGCAGCTCCCGCATCAGCCGCTCCATGAAGGTCAGGTTGTGCAGCGTGATCAGGCGCTTCGCTGTCAGCTCGCCGGCCCGAATCAGGTAGTGGAGGTAGGCGCGCGTGTGCTCGCGGCAGGCGGGGCATTCGCAGCCCTCGTCGATCGGCTCGGCGCTGGTGCGGTGGATGGCCTTGCCCAGGTCGAGCCGCCAGCGGTTGGCCGGGTCGTGCACGAGCGCGGTGCCGTGGCGCGCGAGCCGTGTCGGCGTTGCGCAGTCGAAGGTGTCGATGCCGGCGCCGACCGCCTGCACGAGGTCGTCCACGTCGCCGATCCCCAGCAGGTGCCGGGGCGGCGCGTCCGGCAGATCGCGCAGCGACCAGCCGACCACCTCGCGCATCTGCTCCTTCGACTGCCCCAGCGAGCCGCCGATCGCGATCCCCTCTACGCCGGAGCCGGCCACGTACGCGGTCGACTGCGCGCGCAGGTCCTCGTAGACGCCGCCCTGGACGATCCCGTAGAGCAGCTGGCCGGGCGGACCGTGCTCGCGGTGCCAGGTCACGCAGCGGTCGAGCCAGCGGTGGGTGCGCTCCATCGAGCTCGCGGTGTAGTCGCGCTCGACGTGGAACGGCGTGCACTCGTCGAACGCCAGCGCGATGTCCGAGCCGAGCGCCGCCTGGACCTCCATCGAGGTCTCGGGTCCCATGAAGCGCTCGCGGCCGTCGAGGTACGAGCGAAAGCGAACGCCCTCCTCCTCGATCGAGAGGATCATCGACGTGCGGCGCTCGCGCTTGCGCTTGATCTCCTCGGCGACCGAGCCGTGGCCCATCGAGAACACCTGGTAGCCACCGGAGTCGGTGATGATCGCGCCATCCCAGCCCATGAACTCGTGCAGGCCGCCCATCTCGGCGATCAGGTCGGGCCCGGGCTGGATGAACAGGTGGAACGTGTTGCCGAGCACCATGTCGTAGCCCAGCTCGGCCACCTCGGCCGCGTGCAGCGACTTGACCGTCGCGGTGGAGGCGAGCGGGACGAACGCGGGAGTGCGCACATCGCCGTGAGGCGTGTGGATCAGGCCGGCGCGAGCGGAGCCGTCGCGCGCGGTGATCTCGAAGACGGGCGGCACGGCCTCAAGTCTGCTGGAGCGGCGTCCCCGTCATCTCCGCGGGCTGCTCCTGCTCCATCAGCTCCAGCACGGTGGGCGCCACGTCAGCGAGGATGCCGCCTTCGCGCAGCTCGCCGACGTCGGCGGTGACGATCAGCGGCACCGGGTTCATCGAGTGCGCGGTGTTGGGGCTGCCGTCGGGCTCGAGCATGTGGTCGGCGTTGCCGTGGTCGGCCGTGATCACGCACGCTCCGCCGGACTCGTGCACGGCCTCGACGACCCGGCCGAGGCACTCGTCGACGGTTTCGATCGCCTTCACGGCCGCCTCGATCACCCCGGTGTGCCCGACCATGTCCGCGTTCGCGAAGTTGATGATCCCGAACCCCGGCTCGTGCTCGCGCCAGCCCCCCACGAACGCGTCCGCCGCCGCCGCGGCGCTCATCTCCGGCTTCTTGTCGTAGGTCGGCACGTCACGCGGGGAGTCGACCAGCCGGTGCTCCTCGCCCGGATAGGGCTGCTCCTCGCCGCCGTTGAAGAAGTAGGTCACGTGCGCGTACTTCTCGGTCTCGGCCACGTGCAGCTGGCGCACGCCGCGATCGGCCAGGACCGAGGCCAGCGTGACCGCCGGGCGCTCCTGCGGGAACGCCACGGGGAAGTCCCAGTCCTCCTGGTACTCGGTCAGCGTGGTCATGCGGATGTCGAGGCCGTCGGCGAGCGCGCGGGTGAGCTGGCGCGCCCGGTCGGGACGGAAGTTGAAGAAGATCACGCTGTCGCCGTCGCGGATGCGGCCCTCCTCCCCCACGAGCGTCGGCTTGATGAACTCGTCGGTCTCGCCGCGCTCGTAGGCGGCCTTGACGGCCGCCTCGCCGCTGTCCGCGTGGAACTCGGCCTCGCCCTTCACGAGCGCGTCGTAGGCCAGCTGCGTCCTCTCCCAGCGCTTGTCGCGGTCCATCGCGTAGTAGCGGCCGGTCACGCTGGCCACGCGCGTGTGGGCGGGAAGGGCATCCTCGACCTCGGCCAGATAGCCCGCGCCCGAGTCGGGCAGCGTGTCGCGACCGTCGGTGAACGCGTGGATGACCACGTCGGGCACCTGCTCGCGGCCGGCCAGCTCGATCAGGGCGCGCAGATGGTCCATCGAGGCGTGCACGCCGCCCGCCGACACCAGGCCGAGCAGGTGCACCCGCTCGGCACGGCAGGCCTCGCGCAGGATCTCGTTCTCGAAGAACGAACCGTCGTCGATCGCCTCGCCGATGCGCAGCAGGTCCTGCTTGACGATCGCGCCCGCGCCGAGGTTGAGGTGGCCGACCTCGGAGTTGCCCATCTGCCCCTCGGGCAGGCCGACCGCCGGTCCCCAGGCCGTCAGCGTGGTGTGCGGGTGCTCCGCCCAGAGCTCGTCGAACACCGGCGTGTCGGCCAGCTCCACCGCGTTGCCCGGGCCGGGCTCCGCGAGGCCCCAGCCGTCGAGCACGACCAGCGCGACGCGCCTCACGACGAGGCGGAGGCCACGATCCGCGCGAAGCTCTCGGGGTCGAGGCTCGCGCCGCCCACCAGCGCGCCGTCCACGTCGGGCTGCGCGAGGATCTCCTCCGCGTTGTCCGGCTTGACGCTGCCGCCGTAGAGCACGCGGATCGCCTCGGCCGCCTCCTTCGAGCGGTCGCCGACCAGCGCCCGCACGAACGCGATCGCCTCCTGGGCGATCTCGGGCGTGGCGACCTTGCCGGTGCCGATCGCCCAGATCGGCTCGTACGCGATCGTCACCTCGACCAGGCGCTCGGCCTCGACCTTCTCGAGCCCCTCCTGCACCTGGTGGCGCAGCTTGCGCTCGGTCTCACCCGCCTCGCGCTCGTCCTCGGTCTCACCGACGCAGAGGATCGGGCGCAGTCCGGCGGCCAGCGCGGCCGGCACCTTCTCCTGCAGCGCGCGGTCGGTCTCGCCGAAGTACTGGCGCCGCTCGGAGTGACCGAGCACCACGCCGTCGACGCCGATCTCGGTGAGCATCGCGGCCGACACCTCGCCCGTGAACGCGCCCGTCTCCTCCTGGTGCATGGTCTGGGCGTACACGCCCACCCCGCTGCCGCTCAGCTTCTCCACGCACACGTCGAGCGCGGTGAACGGCGCGCAGATGCCGACAGCGGCCGGCCGGCGCCGCTCGTCGGGGAGCAAGGTCAGCAGGCGGTCGCAGTAGTCGGCGGCCTGAGCGCGCGTGCCCCAGAGCTTCCAGTTGCCGACGATGGCCGGCCGGCGCTCAGGCGTCATCCAGCACCTCCACTCCTGGGAGCGGCTTGCCCTCCAGCAGCTCGAGCGCGGCGCCGCCGCCGGTCGAGAGGTGATCCACCTCGTCGTCGAGGCCGAACTGAGCCAGCGCCGCGGCCGAGTCGCCACCGCCGACGACGGTCGTGCCGGGCGCCGCGGCGACCGCCTCGGCCACGGTGCGAGTGCCGGCGGCGAACGGCTCCATCTCGAAGGCCCCCATCGGCCCGTTCCAGAAGACCGTCCCGGCGCGGGCGATCTCCTCGCCGTACGCCGCGGCGGAGCGCGGCCCGATGTCGAGCCCCATCCAGCCGTCGGGCACCTCGGTGCCGTCCTGCTCGCGCCGCTCGGCGTCGGCATCGAACCGATCGCCCAGCACGAGGTCGGTCGGCAGCAGCAGGCGGCAGTCGGACGACTCGGCCTTCGCGAGCGCCCGGCGCGCCAGCTCGACGCCCTCCTCCTCGACCAGCGAGTCGCCCGTCGGGATGCCCTGGGCGCGGAAGAAGCTGAAGCACATCGCGCCTCCGATCAGAAGCGCGTCGGCCGTGTCGAGGAACTTGTCGATCAGCGCGATCTTGTCCGACACCTTGGCGCCGCCCAGCACCACGACCAGCGGGCGCTCGGGCGCCTCGACGATCGCGCGCAGGGTGGTCACCTCGCGCTCGAGCAGCAGTCCGGCGACCGCCGGGCGCAGGTGCTCGGCCACGCCGACATTGGACGCGTGCGCCCGGTGCGCCGCTCCGAACGCGTCGTCGACGTAGGCGTGCGCGAGCGCCGCCAGCTCCTCCGCGAGGGCGGAGTCGTTCTCGGTCTCGCCTCGCTCCCAGCGCGTGTTCTCGAGCACCAGCACGGAGCCGGGCCGCAGCCGGTCGGCCCCGCGCCGCACCTCCGGGCCGATCACCTCCGGCGCCTGCAGCACCGGCGCGTCGATCAGCTCGCCGAGCCGCGCCGAAACGGGCGCGAGCGAGGTCTGCGGGTCGCGACCCTTGGGCCGGCCGAGGTGCGAGCACAGGATCGGGCTCGCGCGGCCCTCGAGCAGCAGCTCGATGGTCGGCAGGGCGGCGCGGATGCGGGCGTCGTCGGCGACGCGCCCGCCGTCGAGCGGAACGTTGAAGTCGACGCGGACGAGCACCCGCTCGCCCTCCTCCAGCTCCAGGTCGCGGACGGTGCGCTTGCCGAGCTCAGGCAACCGGCGCCCCAGCGAGGACACGCTGAGCCAGGTCGACCACGCGGTTCGAGTAGCCCCACTCGTTGTCGTACCAGGCCACGATCTTCACGAGCTTGCCGTCGATCACCATCGTGAGCGGGGCGTCGAAGATCGACGAGTAGGGAGACCTGACGATGTCGGTGGACACGATCGGGTCCTCGCTGTACTTGAGGATGCCCTCCAGCGCCCCGGAGTCGGCCTTGCCGGCGAAGGCTTCGTTGATCTCCTCCTTGGTCGTCTCGCGCGACACCTCGCAGACCAGGTCGACCACCGACCCGGTGATCACCGGCGCGCGAACGGAGATGCCGTTCAGCTTGCCGTCGAGCTCCGGGAGCACGAGGCCGACGGCCTTGGCCGCCCCGGTCGAGGTCGGGACCAGGTTCACGGCCGCGGCGCGCGCCCGGCGGAGGTCCTTGTGCGGTGCGTCCTGGAGGTTCTGGTCGGCCGTGTAGGCGTGGATCGTGGTCATGATCCCGCGCTCGATCCCGATCGCCTCGTGGAGCACCTTCGCCACCGGAGCCAGGCAGTTGGTCGTGCACGACGCGTTCGAGATGACGTGGTGCTCCTGCGGGTCGTAGGCGTCGTCGTTCACGCCCAGAGCAAGGGTCACGTCCGGCTCGGTGGCCGGCGCCGTGATGATCACCTTCTTGGCGCCGGCGCTCAGGTGCTTGGCGGCGTCGTCGCGCTTGGTGAAGAAGCCGGTCGACTCGATCACGACGTCGGCGCCGACCTCGTCCCAGGGCAGGTTCGCGGGGTCGCGCTCGGCGAACACGCGCAGCTCCTCGCCGTCGACGACGAGCCCGTTCTCGGTGGCCTCGACCTCTCCCGGGAAGGGACCCAGGATCGAGTCGTACCTGAGCAGGTGGGCGAGCGTCTCGTTGTCCGTGATGTCGTTGACGCCGACCCAGTCGATGTCCTCGCCGCGAGCGTGCGCGGCCCTGAACACGTTGCGGCCGATGCGCCCGAAGCCGTTGATTCCGGCCTTCAAGGCCATCCGATGCTCCTAACTGTCGTCGCCGCAGCGCAAGCTTTGCTTGCGTGCGGCATTGGTCCCTTGCCCGGATGAATCTATCTCAGGGGCGGCGATGCGGCTTCTGTACGTCGCGATGGACGACGTCCACGAGCAGGTCGCCGCGCGCCGCGTAGATGCGCGCGAGATGCTCGGCGATCACCACCGAGCGGTGCCGCCCGCCGGTGCAGCCGATGCCCACCGTGAGGTGCGCCTTGCCCTCCTGCTCGTACTTCGGGAGCAGGTAGTCGAGCAGCGGCGTGAGGTGGTCGTAGAACTCCGCAATGCCGTCGGAGGTCTCGACGTACTCGATCACCGCGTCGTCGAGGCCGGTGAGATCGCGCAGCTCGGACTCGTAGTGCGGGTTGGGCAGGAAGCGGACGTCGAACGTGAGGTCGGAGTCGCGCGGCGTGCCGTGCTTGTAGCCGAAGGTCAGGAACGTCACCGCCAGCCGGCCGATCTTGCCGTGCGGAAGCATCTTGTCCGCCACGACCTTGCGCAGCCGGGAGGCGGACAGGTCGGATGTGTCGATCGAGACGTCGGCGCGCTCCATCAGCGGCGCCAGCACCTCGCGCTCGTCGCGGATCGCCCCCTCGACCGAGCCGCCGTCTGCCAGTGGGTGGCGGCGGCGCGTCTCCTTGAAGCGGTTGATCAGGACGGCGTCGCTCGCCTCGAGGAAGAGCAGGCGGAACGGAAGTCCGCGGGCCTCGAGCTCCTCGAGCACCTTCACCAGGCTCTCGAAGTAGCCGCCTCCGCGCGTGTCGGAGGCGACCGCGGCGTGCTCGACCTTGCTGCCCTCGTGGCCGAACAGGTCGGCCAGCGAGCTGATCATCTCGGGCGGGAGGTTGTCGACGCAGAAGTAGCCGGCGTCCTCGAAGGTGGCCATTGCCTGCGACTTGCCGGCGCCGCTGAAGCCGGTGATGACGACGAAGTCCTGCATCATCGGATCTTGTTGACGTAGGCGTGGATGTCGCGGGCGACCTTCTGGGGCAGGCCCGGGACCGACTCGAGCTCCTCGCGGCTGGCCGCCAGGAAGCGGTCCGGCGACCCGAAGTGCTGGAGGATGCTGCGCTTGCGCGCCGGCCCGACGCCGGGCAGGTCGTCCAGGACCGAGCGCGTCATCGCCTTGTCGCGCCGGCCGCGGTGGAACTCGATCGCGAACCGGTGCGCCTCGTCGCGGGCGCGCTGGAGCAGCTGGAGCTCGGGCGTGTCGTGGGCGAGCAGCAGCGGCGCGCTGCTGCCGGGCGTGAACACCTCCTCGATCCGCTTGGCGAGGCTGACCACGGTCACGCCGAGGTCGCGGAACGGGCCGAGCTCCTTGAGGCCCGCCGAGAGCTGACCGCGGCCGCCGTCGATCACGATCAGCGCGGGCAGGGACGCGAAGCTTTCGTCGTAGTCCTTCTCGTGCGGGCTGCGCTCGCGCTGGGCGACGTACTGCGCCATCCGCCGTGAGAGGACCTCTGCCATGGCCGCGAAGTCATCTTGAACGGCATCCCGGATGCCGAAGCGCCGGTAGTCCGACTTCTTCGGCGCGCCGCCCTCGAACACGACCATCGAGGCGACCGTGTGCGCGTGCATCAGGTTGGAGATGTCGAAGCACTCGATCCGCATCGGGATCGACTCCATCTCGAGCGCCCGCTGGAGGCGGTCGAGCGCCTCGATGCGCTGCGAGCGGCGCAGCTCGGAGCGCAGCCGGTCCTGGTCGAGCGCGAGCCGGGCGTTGCGCTCGGCCAGCTCCTGGATGCGCCGCTTGTCGCCGCGCTCGGCGTGCCTGACCTCCACCGGCGCGCCGCGGCGCTCGGCGAGGGCGTCGGCCAGCGTCTGCGTAGCGGCGACGCTGCGCGGCACGATCACCTGCGGCGGCACGGCGATCGCGCTCGCGTAGTACTGGAGGACGAACTCCTCGGCCACCTCGCCCTCGTCGCGCCGCGCCGCGTTCTCGAGGTAGAAGCTCTGGCGGTCCTGGAGCACGCCGTCGCGGACCTGGAAGACCTGCGCGTTGGCGTCGGCATCCTCGGCGGCCACGCCGATCGCGTCGAGCGTCCCGACCGTCTCGTTGGCGATGCGCTGGCGCTCGAGCAGGCTGCGGACGGCCTTGAGCCGGTTGCGCAGCACCGCCGCCTGCTCGAACTCCTGCTCCTCGGACGCCCGCTTCATCCCCTGGTCGAGCGCGCGCTCGATCTGGCGGTAGCGACCCGACAGGAAGTCGATGATCGTCTCGACGTTGGCCCGGTACTCCTCCTTCGAGATGTAGCCGACGCAGGGCGCCTGGCAGCGCTTGATGAAGTAGTCGAGGCAGGGGCTGCCGCTGGCGCGGCCGGGCTCGGGGCCGTCGCAGGTGCGGTACTGGAAGACCTTGCCGAGCAGGTCGAGCGTCTCGCGCACGCGCTTGGCGTTGCTGAACGGGCCGAAGTAGACGCGCCCGCGCTTGTGGCGCTCGCGCGTGAAGTAGATGCGCGGGTAGTCCTCGTCGAGGCTGATCCCGATGTAGGGGTAGGACTTGTCGTCGCGCAGCCGGACGTTGTACACGGGCCGGTGGCGCTTGATGAACTCCTGCTCCGCCAGCAGCGCCTCGGCCTCGGTCTCGGTGGCGATGAACTCGATGTCGGCCACCTCGGCGACCATCGCGGCGCGCGGCTTGCCGAAGTGGCCAGCCACGCGCTTGCGGATCGAGAGCGCCTTGCCCACGTAGAGCACCTTGCGCCGCGAATCGCGGAACAGGTAGACGCCAGGGGCGTCCGGCAGCGCCCGGCGCTGCTCGGTCAGCCGCTCCTCGCGGCTCTCTATCTCGGTCGTGGGCACCTCGACCGAGGATAGGCCCCGGCTAGGCGAGCAAACGCACGACGGACTCGGCGACGCAGCAGGGCTTCTCCGAGCCCTCCACCTCGACGGTCCACTTGTAGACGACCTGGTGCCAGCCGCCGCCGACCTCGTCGACGGAGACGGTCTCGACGCTGCCGCGGATGCGGGCGTCCACCGGGACCGGCGCGGGGAAGCGGATCTTGTTCCAGCCGTAGTTCACGCCCAGCTTGAAGCCGGTCGACTCGAACAGCTCCGGCCGGAAGCCGTCGATCATCGCGAGGGTCAGGTTGCCGTGGGCGATCGTGGTGCCGAAGGGGCTCTCGGTCTTGGCGCGCTCGACGTCGACGTGGATCCACTGGTCGTCGCCGGAGAGCTCGGCGAACTTGTCGATGTCCTCCTGGGTGACCGTGCGCCACTCGCTCGGGCCGATCGACTGCCCGACGAGCCCGCGAACCTCGTCTATGCCGTTAACCGTGATCGTCATGTGGCGCAGCCTACCTGGGCGCGCGGCTTAGGCTGCGTGCATGAACTTCGAGGAGATCCGCTACGAGGTGGCCGACCACGTGCTCACGATCACGCTGGACCGGCCCGACCGTCTGAACGCCTTCACGCCGACCATGGCGCGCGAGCTGATCGAGGCCTTCGATCGCTCAGACGCCGACGACGACGTGCGCGCCGTGGTCGTGACCGGCGCCGGCCGCGGGTTCTGCGCCGGCGCCGACCTGGGCGGCGGCGGCGGGACGTTCGACCGGCGCGACCGCGACGGCGGAGACGCCGGCGTGCCGCGCGACGGCGGCGGCCAGGTGACGCTGCGCATCTTCGACTCGCTGAAGCCGGTGATCGCCGCGATCAACGGGCCCGCGGTCGGCGTGGGCATCACGATGACGCTGCCGATGGACGTGCGGATCGCGGCCTCCGGGGCCAAGATCGGGTTCGTGTTCGCGCGGCGGGGGATCGTGCCCGAGGCGTGCTCCTCCTGGTTCCTGCCGCGGCTGGTGGGGATCTCGCAGGCGATGGAGTGGGTC
The DNA here is from genome assembly GCA_963765135.1 of uncultured Thermoleophilaceae bacterium. Lineage (GTDB taxonomy): Bacteria > Actinomycetota > Thermoleophilia > Solirubrobacterales > Thermoleophilaceae > JACVRW01. The sequence continues at coordinate 520,368 of CAVXUX010000002.1, read as the reverse complement.
GCGACGGGCCGGGTGTTCCTGGCCGAGGAGGCGCTGGCGGGCGGGCTGGTGCGCAGCGTGCACCCGGCCGAGGAGGTGCTCGGGGTGGCGCAGGAGCTGGCTGCGGAGATCGCGTCGGAGGCCGCGCCCGTGTCGGTCGCGCTGGCGCGGCGGCTGATGTGGACGATGCTCGGCGCGTCGCATCCGATGGAGGCGCACCGGGCCGACTCGCGAGCGATGTTCGCGCGCGGGCGGTCGGCCGACGCCTTCGAGGGCGTGACGGCGTTCCTGGAGAAGCGGCCGGCGGAGTTCAGCGACCGGGTGAGCGACGGGCTGCCGGAGCTGTTCCCGGGGCGCGAGGAGCCGGTGTTCGTCTAGCCGTCCCGCGAGCTCACTCGCGGTGGTACCAGGGCTCGGCGCGCAGCGCCCGCTCAAGCTGCTCGCGGCCGCCTTGCATCACCGGCTCTCCGTGCGTCACGAGCACGCGGTCGAAGTCGAGCTCGAGCAGCGGCTCGAGCGTCGGGTTGAAGCGCTCGCGGTAGAAGCGGCTGACGTCGGCGTCGACTCTCTCCCCCGACCAGACGCGCAGGTCGCCGTCGACCTCGGCCACCGCGTCGCCGAAGACAAGCGCCCGGTGTGACGGCAGCAGCAGGGGCGTCTCGTAGCGACGCGGCTTGCCGATGCGGTGGGCCGAGACCCCGCCCGGCAGCTCGTCACCCGGCTCGAACGCCCGGAAGCCGGCGTCCTCCGAGAGCCGCTTGCGGCAGGCCCGGTGACCCCAGATGGTGGTGTCGACGTCGCCCCGGAAGCGGTGCCGGATCTGCTCGGAGCTGCGGACGTGGTACGGGATCGTGATCAGGATCGCGAGGCGCTCGCCGAGCTCGCGCTCGACCAGGTCGAGCACGGGGTCCGGCTCCGGCGGAAGCAGCGGGTCGACGAGGATCGTCTCGTCGCCGGCCTTCAGGGCGAAGGAGGCAACCTCGCTGCCGAAGTCGCCCGGATGCCACTCGGGATGGCGGGCGGTCCAGCGCCAGAGGCCGTCGGCGAGCTGCTCGGGAGCGGGCGACACGGAGCGGCAGTATAACCGCTCAAGCTCCTTAGTGGGTTATGCCGCCGCCCCCGCCGCGCCCCTCACTCCACCAACCGCACCTCGAATGTCGCGGCCAGGTCGCCGGCCCCGCCGAGCAGCCCGAGGATCTTCGCCACGTAGCCCTGCGTCTCCGGATAGGGAGGGATGCACATGCACCCCGCGACCGCCCCGGAGCCCGCGTTGTAGGCCGCCAGCGCCAGCGGAACCGAAGCGAAGCGGCGCAGCAGATCGCGCATCAGGTGCGCCTGCGCGTCGATCGCGGCGGGTGCGTCGAACGGGTCCGTCAGCCCCAGCGCGGCGGCCGTGCCGGGCATGAACTGGGCGATGCCCTCGGCCCCCGCCGGGCTGCGGGCGAGCGGGTCGAAGCCCGACTCCACGTAGAGCTGCGCGCTCAGCAGGGCCGCGCCCACGTTCCAGCGCTGGGCGGCGCGGGCGATGGTGTCGCGGTACGCGGCGGGGACGAACGTCGGCAGCGCGCCACCCCGGCGCTCACCCCCGAAGCCGACCGAGGTCGAGCCGGGATTGAGCGTGTAGCCGAAGTGCCAGGGCTCCCAGGCGTAGCGCTTGACGAAGCTGAACCTGCCCGCGTTGGCCGCCAGCCAGCCGTACGCGGCGGGCGGCCCGAGGTCGAGCTCGGTGCCGTAGCGGTGGAGGCTGTGGCCCGGCGGTGCCACCCACTTCGGGTCCGGGTGCGCTGCGAACAGGCGCGCCTGCTCGGCGTCGGAGCGGTAGCCGCTGGTGACCAGCAGCGTGAGCCCCGCCTCGGCGCGCGCAGCCGCGGCCATCCGGTCGAAGGCGCGCGGCGACGTCGGGCCGCATCGGCTTGCCCTGTCGGTACGCGAGCGGCCCGGAGTAGCCGCCGCCGCTGGCCTGGCCGCGCATGCTGGGGCCGGTGGGATCGACGGCGATCTCCGCGGTCGCCTTGGCGCGCACTTCGACCGGGTGTGGCCGATCGTCGGGCAGGGCCACGTCGGCTCGGTCGCGCACTGCGACGGTGACGCGGGTGCTCGCAAAGCGGGTCGACCGAAACTCGACCGCGACCCGCCGCGGGTGAACGCCGTTACGGCGCGCGCCGCGCAGGGCCGCAGCCCGGGCGAGCGCGAGGTAAGCGGCGTTCGACAGGTGCCGCGGGTTCGGAACACCGCCCTCGAGGAAGGGCGGCTCGAACAGACGCGTGAAGTTGCGCCGCATGACCTGAGCCGCGGACACCGCCGCTAGGTCGGCGGCGCGCTGGGCATGCCCGCGAGCACCGAGCGCCTGGCCGAAGCCAAACAGCACCAGCACACCGACCAGCAGGGCGGCAAGCACGCCGAGCATGAGCAGGGCGGCCTGGCCGCACTCGCGGCGAGCATCGGTGCTCCGAGGTTCTCCCAAGGCCATGGACGGCACCCTCGCCGGCCCCGAGTTACGGCTCAACGCGTCTGTGCAACAAGTCAGCGATGCCCTAGGTAACAGGTGCGCCAGCATCCACCCGCTGGAGGGTCCGCTCCTGCCCGCGCGTGAGGCTGCCGGGGGCGATTTAGAGGAGTAGCATTCTTGTTAGCTGGCCCTGTGGCCAACAATCCCGGCCGAAGAAGCGGTATTACGCCGACTCGCGTGATCCAACGGGACGAGGCAACGCACTATTGAGGCGACGGGATCGACTGCGGGGCCAGTTCTCTTGATTGACGACCACCCCTCCCCAGTCGAGCTAACAGTTTCCGTTAAGGCGCCGTGCCAGGAGTGCGGCGGCCGGGGCTACATCGAGACGGTAACCGGGGGCGGCCGCATCGTCGCCGACCCGACGACGGACTGCCTTACCTGTGGCGGTCGGGGTCTCATCCCTGAGGACATGCCCCTCTCTCAGTTCCGAGAGCTACTGGCAAGTCACTTTCGCTAACCGTTTCGGGAGATGCCCGGGTCGTTGGGGAGGTCTCCCTGGGGGGTGTGATCATCGCGCAGCGAGGATCGCCACGGTGACCCGAAGGCGGACCCCGTCGCCTACCGCGAGCGTGTGCCCGATCCAGTCGGCCTCGACTCCGGGACGGCCAGCGAAAGTCCGCGCTCCGAGGGCAGGCGGCCGATCCCCGGGGTGGTAGTGTGCTTGAAGATTGCTCGTTCGTTAGGTCTCACTCTCTCTTCCTCTCGCGCGACCCCGATAGAGGGACCAGGAAGGTCTGAGGACCATGAGGAGCAATGAGCGACACCGTGCCGTCGAAGGGGCAGCCCGACGGCGAGGTGGACTGCACCGCGCCGATGGCGACCGCCGGGTTGGGCGGGCCATCAATGCCCGGCACGACCTGGCTACGCGCGGAGTTGGCCGTGCCTGGTTAAACGGCCGCGAGGTCGGCGGTGCAGATCCTCGCTACACGAACCTCGAGGCTTCGCACGATTGAGCCAGCCGCCCACGCGCGAGGGGAACGGCGACGAGCGGCCGACCCTGGACGACCGAAGCGATCCGGCGGGGCAGGTGATGAACCGGGCGGCGTGGGGAGCCGATCCGGCAGCGACCAAGGAGGTGAGCACCGTGAGCGAGGTCCCCGAGACCCCGCCAACATCGTTCGTGATCGTCGAGCTAGCGACGCTGCCGCGCGAGGCGTTCCGCTTCGCGGAGCAGGCGGACGCCTTGCGTCTTGCCGAGAGGCTGCGCCGGGCGGACCCGGACGCCGCCGTCCGGACGGAAACGCCCGAGGAGGCGCGTGAAGTACTGCTCGACCTGGCGTTCGTCCCTGAGGACGCCATTGGCCCGTTGATCATCATGGAGTCGCGGCACCTCGACCGCGAGACCTTGCAGGGCCACTTCCGAGCGGTGGGGGGCGCATGACCTTGAGCAGGGCCACAGGCGATCGAGGAGCCGGCATCACGGCGGCCAGTTGCGTCCGTGGGCGATCGGGACCGGCGCCGACGCGTCACGAGCCCGAGAAGGCGAAACCGACGAGAGAACCCCCATGACGAACATCATCTGCGTTCTCTACGACGATCCTGTCGGCGGGTATCCGCCGTCTTATGCGCGCGACTCCGTGCCCACGATCGAGCAGTACCACGGCGGCCAGAACACACCGTCTCCCGAGAACATCGACTTCACGCCGGGGGAGCTGCTGGGCTGCGTCTCGGGCGAGCTCGGGTTGCGCGAGTTCGTCGAGGGGCGCGGGCACAACCTGATCGTCACGTCCGACAAGGAGGGGCCCGACTCGGTGCTCGATCGGGAGCTTCCCGAGGCCGAGATCGTGATCTCGCAGCCCTTCTGGCCCGCCTACCTGACTGCGGAGCGGATCGCAAAGGCTCCCAAGCTCAAGCTGGCGGTGACCGCGGGAATCGGCTCCGACCACGTGGACATCGACGCGGCCATCGAGAACGGCATCACCGTCGCGGAGGTGACCTTCTCGAACAGCATCAGCGTCTCCGAGCACGTGGTCATGATGATCCTCGCGCTCGTGCGCAACTACATCCCGTCGTACCAGTGGGTGATCGACAGGGGCTGGAACATCGCCGACTGCGTATCGCGGTCCTATGACCTGGAGGGCATGGAGGTCGGGACCGTCGGGGCAGGGCGGATCGGCTCCGCGGTGTTGCGGCGGCTCAAGCCCTTCGAGGTGGGACTGCACTACACGGATCGTCACCGCCTCCCCGACGAGGTGGAGCGAGAGCTCGACCTCACCTACCACGAGAGCACCCAGGACATGGTGCCCGACTGCGACGTGGTCACGATCAACGCTCCGCTGCACCCGGAGACCGAGGGGCTCTTCGACGACGAGCTCATCGGGACGATGCGCCGCGGCGCATACCTCATCAACACCGCGCGCGGCAAGATCTGCGACCGGGACGCGATCGTGAGAGCGCTCGAGTCGGGCCAGCTCGCCGGCTACGCCGGCGACGTCTGGTACCCCCAGCCCGCCCCGAAGGACCATCCCTGGCGGACCATGCCCCACCACGGGATGACCCCGCACACCTCGGGCACCAGCCTGTCGGCCCAGGCCCGCTACGCCGCCGGCACCCGCGAGATCCTCGAGTGCTGGTTCGACGACCGCCCGATCCCGGACGAGTACCTGATCGTCGACGGCGGCAAGCTGGCCGGGACCGGCGCCCACTCCTACAGCGCCGGCGAAGCCACGAGCCGCTCAGAGGAGGCCGGCGGCTGATGAGACGCGCAGTGAACGTGCCTGCTCCCGATCAGGCTGGCGCCGGGCTGCGGCCCTGGTGCCAGCGCGGGCCGCTCAAACCATGTCGTCAATCATGACTTTGAAGGTCTCGCGCACTGGCTCGGCGGACGCCTCGCCCGTTTCCGCGGCCTGGGCCCGCGCGGCGCGCCCAAGCCCCTCGCTTGCCTCCATGTCGTCCTCGCTCTCCCAGTAGGAGATGCCAATCACCTTGCCGCTTACGTGGTCCGCCAGCACGGTGAAGCCCTTGTAACCCGGCTGCTCGCGATAGCGCGGAAGCTGGTCCGCCTCGAGCTGCCGGACCATGTCATCGACGCGTCCCGGGGACACCTGCAGCGTTCCGGTTCGAGCGTGCATCCTCGCCTCCTGGTCGGGCCCACAAACGACGATACTTGAGACATGGGCGAGCGCGTCGGTGGTGCGGGTTGGGGCCAAGGCCGCCCGAGCGTCTACACGCTTCCCGCGGGCACCCGCTCGGCGACACGGGCCACGCGCGGCGGACGCCGCACGGCAGTTTCCTCGGACTCTCGTAATTGCCCTAGCTGGTCCGGAACCCTTCATCGACGCGATCGGCGCCCGGTCGGTTCGCCCGAGCTCTGCTACGCCCGCTTTGCCGGCTTGGCAGGACCCAGCGCGCCCGCTGCGGGTGTGTAGATGCTCTCGTGCCCGTCGTCCCAGCTGACGCGATAGCGAGGGGAAGGCGCCCCGTGCACCACCTCGACTATGACGCCGGTCCGAGGCGGCCGCCCGATCGACTCGGACTCAACCTTCACGCGATCTCCGGCCTTGAACTCCATGCCCTCTCCTCCTGACTCGCCTCACGTACCGTGATAGCAGAGAGCGTGTACCGGTGAGGATCGCCATGTGTAACGACTGGTGGACGCGCCGGGAGAGCCGGCGCGAGAAGCGCTTCGACGAGGAGCTCCAGTATCTGCTCGACGAGCGTGAGCACTTCGAGCCGCCGGCACCCGTCGTCGAGTACGAGCGCGACGAGGAGCCGACGCACCTGCAGCGGCTCGGCGTCGAGGCCAGCGCCCGCGCTTAGCGCCGAAGGGCGGGGGGCGTGACGTAAGCAAGCTGCGCGGTCGGTGCGCCAGGCCAGCAGCGAAGAACCAACGATTGCAGCGAGTTAGTGCTGCACCTCGTGGGCTTCCCCCAATACGCGCTAACGGAGACCCCCTAGTGCCAGGGCTCCCACCTTCACGCGGAATTACGGGCGGGCGGTCTGGAGCTCCCACCGATAGTGGTCGAGTTGGCACGCAAGCGATGACTTCCGCTTGCCGTCCAAGGCGGAAGCCACCGCAGATCGTGAGAAAGCCCTTGAAGCCGCGGGGCCGCAAGCGTAGCCGGCTTAGTAGAGCACCGACGGGAACCACGAGCCCCGCGGCTCGCGGTAGTCGCCGACCGCCATCAGGTTCATCGGCTTCTGGAGACGAAGGCCTTCCTCGAGGCACCACCGCAACAACCCCGCACGCAGTGGAACCAGGAACGCGAGCGGCTCCTCCACGGCGGGCGCCGCTCCTTGCAACAGCGCCGTCATGTCCTCCTCGCTTTCGGCGACGCCGTGGTTAAGCGGCCAAAAGGTCACGCTCGAGGCGTACGCCGTTAGGCGTCCGTCGCGCACCGCGACGAAGGGAGCGAAAGCCTGGATCGAGTCGCGAAGCTCGTTGGTGCGCTCGAAGCCATGGACCTTCTTGCAGAGCGCCTCGCATCCGTCGAGGTCGCCCTCCTCTAGCGGTCGCACGTCAACCCCCCGGGCGGGGCCGCTTCGCGGCTTGCCGCTGATCACCGCAGCGGGCTCCTTCACGTCGAACCTGAGCGATGCATAGAGCGAGAGCGAGCGCATATTGAACGCGTCCTGCATGAGCCGGATGCCGGGCGCCCCTGAGCCGCGCTCCATCACGGCCTCCATGAGCTTGCGTCCCACGCCCACGTCCTGGCTCTCGGGATCGACGGTAATCGGCCCGACACCCCTGATCGGATCGCGCTCGTCAAGGAAGTTCGAGCCGACGATACGCCCGTCTATCTCGGCGACCACCCCCCAGATCGAGGGATGCGGGATCGACATCCCCATCATGGCCACCGCGGCCTCCAGCACCGGAAAGTCGCGCGGAAACCTGTGATGGTCATGAAAGCCGCCAAAGGCATCGAACAGAATCTGAGCGCACGCCTCCGCGTCGCCCGGCTCCACCCGCCGCAGTGTCACCCGTTCCGTGTCCTCGCTAGAAACAGCGTCCGTCATCGTCCCCTCTTGTCAGCCTCGGAGCGAGCCCTCCCAGCACGGTCCGCATCCTATGTTCGAGAAGCGGAGCCTTCAAGACGCGGAGGTCACCTCTGCAGACCTGCGTCCCCCGCTGCGGTGCCGATGCGGGCGAGCACTCGGGACCTCCGGCGGAGCGCCCCGGCCCACCTCCCGTTTGTGCGAGGAGCGACAGCCAGTGTCGGCGGTGGGCTCCGCTCTCGCTTTCCATGCGTTGCGAGAGCCACCGCTCGCACGCGTAGCGCTTGACGAAGCTGAACCTCCCCGCGTTGGCGGACCAGCCGTAGCGGGCGGCCGTTAGCGGTGGCGAGCTGGAGGCTCGAGCTCCGCGTGCCACCCACTGGCGGCTCCGGGAACCGCGGCGAGCACTCCGAGCCGCGAGAAGCGCGGACTGCCCGCCCTCGCCCCGGCCAAAGCCGACGGGGCTCGCGAAACCATTGCCGGCCGCGTCGCGGGCGCCGCGTACGGCTCATGCGCGCGTTAACAACTCAGTGACAGCAGCCGTCGGCGATGCTCTCCTCGTCCGCCACCCGGTGTGATCAAGAGCACAGCCCCTGCCAGCCAACTGGGTAGCTTCGCCGTCATGGAGACCTATCGACGGTCGGGCCACTTCCGCAGGCTCGTGCGGAGGACGGCGGCCACGCGTCCGATTGCGAAGCTCTACGGCGTCATCCAACAGCCCCTCGACCGACTCGTCTATCGCCTCACCGGCGGTCGAACCACCGCGTCGTCGTGGCTGGCGGGCGTACGGATCACGATGCTGACCACCACGGGCGCGAAGACGGGGAAGCCCCGCACGCTGCCCGTGCTCTGCCTTCCCGACGGCGAGGACATGATCCTGATCGCCTCCAACTTCGGCCGGCCCCAGAACCCCGCCTGGTACCACAACCTGCGCGCGAACCCCCGCGCGACGATCCGCTTCGACGGCAGCCGCCGCGAGGTCATGAGCCGCGAGCTCAGCGGCGCGGAGCGCGAGCGCGACTACCGGCGCGGCGAGGACATCTATCCCGGCTTCACCCACTACCGCCGCTGGGCGGCGAATCGCCAAATCCCCGTGCTCAGGCTCGAGCCGCTGAGCTGATCAAGTCCCCAGAAACGCGAGAGCCACGCCCCTTGGGAGAGGCGTGGCTCGCGCGGTCGTTTCTTTCTCTCTGGTGAGAGCCGGGTCAGCCTTGTTCTATGGCCACCCGACGTAGTACGACGCCGAGACCCAGCAGGGCAACTCCGAACAGCACCAGCAACGGAGTGCGACTGCCGGTGAACGGCAGCGTCCCCGCGGCCGGAGCCGCTTCGGTGACCTCGCCTGTCGGGCTCTCGCCCGTCGGGCTCTCGATTCCACCGCCACCTCGACCCTGCTCCTGAGGCAGAACCTCCTCACCGCCGCGACCTTCCTCCTCAACGGGGGTGGTCGGTGATTCCGGCGATTCCGGACTCGTCGGCGAGTTTGGCGTCTCGACCGGGGGAGTCTCCACCGGCGGCGTTTGCACCGGCGGGGTCTCCACCGGAGGGGTCTCCACAGGCGGGGTCTCCGTCGGCGGGCTTTCCACCGGCGGTGTCTCCGGCGGCGTCCCGTGATCCGGCGGGGTGTCCGTCGGCGGGGTGTCCGTCGGCGGGGTCTCCGCTGGCGGCGTCCCGTGATCCGGCGGGGTGTCCGTCGGCGGGGTGTCCGTCGGCGGGGTCTCCGCTGGCGGCGTCCCGTGATCCGGCGGGGTGTCCGTCGGCGGGGTGTCCGTCGGCGGGGTCTCCGCTGGCGGGGTCTCGCCTGGGGGCGTATGCCCCTCTTCGTCACACGGCCCCTCCGTACCGGGTGTCTCCGGCGGAGGGTGCCCCTCGTCCGAGTTGTCTCCCCAGGACGTCGAGGTTCCTTCCGTGTGATCCTGCCAACCAGCACTTGGATGGTCACCGCCGGCAAATGCAGCACCGGCGTACACCAGAGAGAGCCAGAGCGCGACGACAAATGCAGCGGTCCCGATCAAAATGAACCGCTGTCTGCCAGCCGCACGCGACTCGGAAAGGCGCATAGATTCTCCCTTCAGGGGTGGCTTTTCGGCAGCAATAAGTGGACTCGGCTGCGTTGTCGGCTACCCCGGTTAGCGAACGACTGAACCAGTTGGGGCGGACGTTCAGGGTCTGAACCCTCCAATTAACCCGCGATTTGCGGCTATCCGATGCGCCTTTGCAGCGCTTTGAACGCGGAAAACGCGCGTTCGGGTCGCTGTGTGCGCTCCCGGCACGGGGACGCCCTTACGACCGCCCTTCGCAGCGATCCGCGAGCTCGGCGATCGCGCGCCCCAGCTCGCCACGCGCCTCGCGGCCGCCGAGCGCGAGCTGCGCGCCCATGCGGGAGTCCGGAAGCGAGATCGCGGCGCGCGCCGCCCACGCGGTCGCGGACTCCGCTTCGTCGCCGAACCGGTCGTCCCGCGCACGGTTGCGCACGACGATCGGCTCGGGCCCGAGTCGCGCGAGGCAGTCGGCGGCGACACCGGCGAGGGCCGGCTCGGTGGCCGGACCGCCGACGACGATCACCTCGTCGGCGAGGGCCGCGGGCACGCCGCCGAGCGAGGTGGTGCCGGCATCGAGGACCAGGGGCGCGACGTGCCGCGCCGTGTCCGCGAGTACGCCGGGCTCGGCTCCGCCGACAAGGCAGAGCCTGCCGACAGCCCGCGTATACGCGCCCGGTATCTCGGCGAGCTGCCGGGCCAGCCGGCTGGCCGCGTGCGTGGCCAGCGGAATGCCGGCGGCGCGCGCCTCACAACGCACAGCGGCGGCGCCAAGGGCATCGCGGCTGGCCAGCTCGGCGGCGAGCGCACGCGCAACGACGGTCGCCCCACAGCTCCGTGCCAGCCCGAACACCGCGATGACGGGCCGGGGAACGGCGGGACCGGAGAGCGCGGGCCCACGAGCCGGCTCGGCGGGCTCGAGCAGCCAGGCGCCCGCGGCGGCGAGCACGGTGGCAAGCGGGCCGCGACGCGTGGTCAGCAGCGCGCGTCCGTGAGCGGCTGACAGAGCGCGGCCGCCGGTGGCTCCCGGCGAGCTCACGGCGCCTCCACCTCCGCAGCCGCGTTGACCTCGACCCGCTCCCCGAGCGCGCGCAGCACCGATGGAGGCCGCAGTCGGACTTGGACCCTGCCGCCCTCCACCGCGATCCTCGCGTTCGCCTCCGACCAGCCGGGCAGGGCGCGGAGCGCGGCCGCTCTCGGATCCGTTCCGCGCGCCAGCGCCAGCGCTCCGGCCTCAGCGGCGCCGCCGGCCAGCACGCTGGCGTAGCCGACCGCCAGCAGCTGCATCAGCCCCACGCCGACGATCAGCAGCAGCGGCACCAGCGCGATCGTCTCCACCGTCGCCTGGCCCCGAGCCGACGACATCCTCATTCGGAGCTCCCAAGGGCCGAGACGGCAGACACCCGCAGCGGCGCGTTCCACGCATGCACGAGCAGCGGGATCCGTACCGAGACGCGCACGCCGCCGGTCCCCGCGCGGTCGACCTCGAGCCCGCGCTCCAGCGACCGCGGCAGCGTGCTGCGGGCGGCGGCCTCCGCGTCGCGCCCGACCGCGTCAGCCCGGGCGCCGGCCCGCGCTGCCTGAGCCGTCAGCCACGCCGTGTGCCCCACCAGGACCAGCTGCCAGACGACAGCGGCCACCAGCAGGACGCATGGCAGGACCGCCACCAGCTCGACCGACGCCTGTCCGCGCTCCTCGTTGACGCCCATCTGCCGAGGGTCGCCCGACGCGGGTAACGACTCAACGTCGCAGAGTTACAAGTGTGTGACAGGTCAGCTGTAGCTGCGGTACCGCACCCAGACGGGTTGCTACTCCGACAGCCCCACGGCTTCGAGGGCTTCCGCTGCAGTGGACAAGACACGCCACCGGACGACCTTCCTGTCACACCAGTCGGCAACTATCCAGACCGTATCCTCGACCGGAGTGTCGCTGTCCGCGCCGTGGCCGCGAGTGCGCAGCGTCGTGAGCGTCAGGTTCCCAAGCTCGCGCGCCTCGACCGTTTCGAGGGTGTAGTCCGGGATCGCGTCGAGCAGGTTCTGCCACCAGTGGCGGATTCCGTCGTGGCCGTGATAGCCGCCCTCCATCGCGGCCAGGCGCGACCCGGCCTCCACGTCCGCGTCCATCAGCGCCAGAAACGCACCCAAGTCACGTCGGTTGAAGGCGTCAAAGGCCTGCTCAGTCAACTCCATGTTCTCCTGCGACATCGCCCGCCCAGTATCCCCGGGGCACGTTCCCGATGCCAGGACACCCCGGCGCGGAGCGGTCGGTGCTAGAGCTGACGGGGTTACTGGTATTGGCGATACTGGGTCCACACCCAGTAGATGCCGTACGAGCACAGCGCCAGCAGCGCGAACCAGGCGACGATGCCCGCGCCGCCGACGTCGAAGAGCCGATCGGTGGCCACGACCGTCAGGATCGCCAGCCCGATCGAGCCGTAGAGGGCAAGCCGGGTGTTGGGTTCGAGCGTGTCGATGTCGAGCCGGTACTGGCTGTAGAGCCGGTAGCCGAGGAAGGCGATCGCCGCCAGGAAGACGACGCTCAGCAGCGCGAGCACCACGTCGAGCGCGTTGCCGCCTCCCGGCAGCACCACGAGCACGAGCGCGATCAGCGCGACAACGCCGAGTTTCCAGGCGAATTGCATGGTGTGAAGGCTATTTGATCGCCCCGGTGCTCACGAGCACCAGGACGAGCACCCCGAGCGCCACCCGGTAGACCACGAAGACGATCGTCGAGTGCGTGCTCAGGTAGCGCAGCAGCCAGGCGATCGCCGCGTAGCCCGTGACGAAGGCGAGCAGGGTCGCCACCAAGAGGTTGCCGGTCGACACGTGCTCCCCCTCCTCCCCGCTCAGGATCGACCCCAGCTCGAACACGCCGGACAGCACAACCGCCGGCACTGACAGCAGGAACGAGAAGCGCGCCGCGGTTTGCCGGTCCAGCCCGAGGAAGAGACCGGCGGTGATCGTCGCCCCCGAGCGCGACACGCCTGGGACCAGGGCCAGCGCCTGGGCTAGCCCGACGGCGAGGCCGTCGCGCGCCTCGATCTGCTCCATCGACCGCGACCGGGTGCCCACCTTCTCCGCCCACAGCAGGACCAGGCCGAGCACGATCAGCGCCGTCCCGATCAGATAGAGGTCGCGCGCGCCGTTCTCGATCTGGTCCTTGAACAGCACGCCGAAGATCCCGATCGGGATCGTGCCGAGCACGATGTACCAGCCGATGCGCGCGTCGAGCTCCCGCCGGGCGGACCGGTCGCGCACCGACCGCAGCCACGCCAGCGCGATCCGCATCAGGTCGGCGCGGAAGTAGAGGAGCACCGCGGCCATCGTCCCGAGCTGGGTCACGGCCGTGAACGCGGCGCCGGGGTCTTCCCACCCGAGGAACGCCGGAACGATGCGCAGATGACCGGTGCTGGAGATCGGCAGGAACTCGGTCAGCCCCTGGACGATGCCCAGCACGATTGCCTCGAGCGTCGACACCGCGGCGGGAGGTTAGTGGCCTGCCTACTCGTCCAGGACTTCCTGGGCGACCGCGAACGCCGTGTTCGCCGCCGGCACGCCGCAGTAGATCGCGCTCTGCAGGAGGACCTCCTTGATCTCGTCCTCCTCGAGCCCGTTGCGCAGCGCCGCGCGCAGGTGCATGCGCAGCTCCTCGAAGCGCCCGAGCGCGATCAGCGCGGTCAGCGTGATCGCGCTGCGCGTGCGCCGGTCGAGTCCGGGGCGCGTCCAGATCTCCCCCCACGCGTAGCGCGTGATCAGGTCCTGGAAGTCCGCCGTGAAGTCGGAGGTCCGCTCGACGGCCGCGTCCACGTGCTCGTCGCCGAGCACCTCGCGACGCACCTTCATCCCGCGCTCGTGCGCGTCATCCGCCATCGCCCCTCCTCCCGTGCGCGTCCAGCGCGCGATCGACGAACGCCTCCGCCGAGCCCAGGTATGCGGCCGGGTCGAGCGCGCGGTCGATCTCGTCGTCCGACAGCTCGATCCGCGCGTCCGCGGCCAGCGCCTCGCGCAGCGGTTGGCCGCTCCCCGCGGCCCCTAGAGCGACCTCGCCCACGACCGCCTTCGCGTCGGGCCGATCCAGGCGAGCAGCGACGGCCTCGGTCATCAGCAGCCCGCCGGTCAGCTCGAGGTTGGCCCGCATCCGGTCCGGATGCACCTCGAGCCCGCCGAGCGTCTCCCGCAGCGCCGCGGCCGCGCCCCCGGTCAGCGCCAGCGCGCGCGAGAGCGCGTCCCACTCCGCCTGCCAGGCGCCCCCGGCGCGCTCGTGCTCCTGCGCCTGCGCGGCGATCAGCACCGACGCCGCGCCGCGCACCCCATGCGCGCAGGCGATCGCGAGCGCCGAGCCGACCGGGTTGCGCTTGTGCGGCAGCGTCGACGACCCGCCGCGCCCGCCGGCGGACGACTCGGACAGCTCCCCCACCTCGGTCTGCGCCATCAGCTTCACGTCGAGGGCGATCTTCTCGACGGCGCCGGCCGCCAGCGCCAGCGCGGAGCCGAGCTGGCCGATGCGCAGCCGGCGCGTGTGCCACGGCAGCACCGGCTCGGCCAAGCCCAGCTCCTCGGCCAGCCGCGCCAGCACCTCCAAGCCCTGGTCGCCCATCGAGGCGAGCGTGCCCGCGGCGCCGCCCAGCTCGACCTCGAGCGGCACCGCGGCGAGCAGGTCGCGCGCGTCATCCACTCCCGCCAGCCAACCGGCCGCCTTGAAGCCGAACGTCGTGGGCAGGGCCTGCTGGAGGAGCGTGCGAGCCGCCATCGGCGTGCTCCGGTGGTCGGCGGCCAGCCGCGCGCAGCCGGCAGCGACGCCGGCGAGCGACTCCTCGATCAGCGGCAGCGTGCGCTTCGCGACCAGCACCGCGGCCGTGTCCATCACGTCCTGGCTGGTGGCACCCCGGTGTGCGCCAGCGGGGAGCGCCGCTACCAGCTCGGGGACCGGGTTGCCGGTCGAGCGATCGGTTAGCGCCGGGGGCGAGGTGGCGGCGATCCGGTCCGCCAGCTCGTCCTCGCCCTGTGCGCGCGCGAGCGCAGCCTCGAAGTCGAGCATCGCCTGCACCCAGGCGCGCTCGCCGGTGGCGTCGCGCACGTCCGCCGGGACGAACAGCGCGTCAAACGGCAAAGAAGGTGGTCTCGCGGTCGCCTTGCAAGTTGATGTCGAACCGTAGCCCGCCGTCGTCGGCGACGGCCACCAGGGCGGCCCGGGCGTCGGCGTCCTCGATCGACGAGAGCAGGGGATCGGCCTCGTTGGCCTCGGCCTCGTCGGGGAAGTAGATGCGCGTGACGAGCCGCTTGAGCAGCCCGCGCGCGAAGACCGACACCTCGATGTGCGGCGCCTGTGGACGACCATCCCGACCGGGCACGACCCCAGGCTTGACGGTCACGAACTCGTAGCGGCCGTCCCCGTCCGTATGGGTGCGCCCGAAGCCGTCGAAGCCCTCCTCGAGCGGCAGCTCGTCGCGCACGTCCTCCGGGTGGGCGTAGCGCCCAACGGCGTTCGCCTGCCAGATCTCGATCATGGAGTCGTTGATGGGCGCGCCCTCACCGTCGCGCACGATGCCGAACACGCGCACCGCGTCCGGGTGATCGGGAGCGACCAGCTCCGCGCCGATGAACCCGTCGTCGGTGCCGATGTGGAAGTAGGGCCCGACCGTCTGCGAAGGCGTCGGGAACAGGCTCACCTCAGTCCTCCATCGGGGTGGCCTCGCGGCCGCGCAGCACGATGTCGAACCGGTAGGCGAGCGCCCACTCCTCGACCGTGTTGTCGAGGTCGAACGCCGAGATCATCCGGTCGCGGTGGCTGGGATCGCGCACGGAATGGAAGATCGGGTCCTGGAAGAAGAGCGGATCGCCGGGGAAGTACATCTGGGTCACGAGGCGGGTGGCGAACGCCGGGCCGAACACGGAGAAATGCACGTGCTGCGCGCGCCACGCGTTCGGATGGTTGGGCCAGGGGTAGGCGCCCGGCTTGATCGTGATGAAGCGGTAGTTGCCCTCGGCGTCGGTCAGGCAGCGCCCGGCGCCCGTGAAGTTGGGGTCGAGCGGCGCCGGGTGGCCGTCCACCACGTGCTTGTAGCGACCGGCGGCGTTCGCCTGCCAGATCTCCACGAGCGTCCCCCGCACCGGGCGCCCGTCGCCGTCGAGCACGCGCCCGTGCAGGATGACCCGCTCGCCGATCGGCTCGCCGTCGTGCTGGCGGGTGAGGTCGTGGTCGAGCTCGCCGATCCGGTCGTGCCCGTAGACCGGGCCGGTGACCTCGGAGAGCGTGTGCGGCAGCAGCAGCAGTGGTCGCTTGGGCGAGCGCGTGCGGGTGGCCACGTAGTCCGGGTGCAGGTAGGGCGGATCGACGTCCACGTCGTCGCGGCGATAGCCGGCGATCTGCACTCCCCGTGTCACCCGTTGGGCCATGCGCGCTCCTTTCGTCAGGCCTCTGCCTGCTCGCGCACCATCCGCAGCACGTCGCGCAGGTACAGCAGGTGGTCCTTCATCGCCCGTTCCGCTCGCGGCGCGTCGCCCTTCTCGATGGCGGCCAGCAGGGCCTCGTGCTGCTCGACGATCGCGGACTGCACGATCGCCCCGTGGAGCGCCTCGTTGACCGACGGCTGCACCACCTCGAAGACCCACCCGGTGAGCGCCTGCAGCATGCGATTGCCGGCCGCGGCGGCCACGGCCTGGTGGATCTCGCCGTCGACCGTGGCGAGCGCGTGGGGGTCCTCCGCGCTCGCGCCGGCGCGCACGGCGTCGCGCATGCGGGTCAGGTTCTCCTCGTCGGCCTGGTAGGCGGCCAGCCCGGCCAGCGGCACCTCCAGCAGCAGCCGCGCGTCGAGCAGCTCCTCGAGCGTGACCGCGCCGGTCTCGAGCATCATCGCGATCGCGTCGCTGAGGCTGCGCCCCATGCCCTCGTCGGCGGTGGCGGCCACGAAGATGCCGCCGCCGGGGCCCTTGCTCGCGCGGATCAGGTTGCCGCTGGCGAGCAGCTTGAGCGCCTCCCGTAAGGTCGGGCGGCTGACCCCGAAATCGGCGGCCAGGTCCTCCTCGCGGCCCAGGAAGTCGCCGGGCCGGAGCCCCTCCTCCTGGATGTAGTGCTGGATCTGGACGGCCACCTGCTCGCTGGCGCCGCGGATCACGCGCGGCCGCGTTCGCGGCGCGCGCATGCGGGTGCGCTCGGTGGTCACTGGCCGGACCACTTGGCGGTGCGCTCGTCGACGACGCGCCGCGCCTTGCCGTCGTGACGCGGCAGCACGCCCGGCGTGACCGGCACGACGCGCACGCGCAGGCCCAGCTGCTTGCGCATGACCTCCTGCAGCTCGCGCGCGGCCTTGCCGTCGGCGAGCTCGACCTCGAGCTTGATCTCGTCCATGCCGCTCGGCTCGGAGTAGAAGGTGATGCGGAACTCGCCCGAGCCGCTCGCGTGCCGGACCGCCTCCTCGATCGCCGACGGGTAGACGTTCATCCCGCGGATCACGACCATGTCGTCGCTGCGGCCGACGATGCCGCCCGGCAGCCAGCGGCCCTCGTGGCCGGCGGGGCAGCGCTCGGCGGTGTTCACCACCACGTCGCCGGTGCGGTAGCGCAGCACCGGGAAGCCGGTACGGCGCAGCGGGGTGAGCAGCAGCTCGCCGCGCTCGCCCAGCGGCGTGGGCCGCAGCTCCTCGTCGACGATCTCGCACACGAACTCGCTCTCGTCCACGTGCAGCCCGTGACCGTCCGGGCAGGGATGGCCGAACGGGCCGGCCTCGGTCAGGCCGGCGTGGTCGATGCAGCGCGCGCCGAAGCCCTCCTCGATGCGGGCCCGCACCGCGGGCAGCGAGGCTCCCGGCTCGCCGGTGCAGAGCACCCGCTCGACCGCGTCGAGCGCCGACTCGAGCCGCTGCTCGACAGCCACCTCGAGCAGCCGCAGCGCGTACGTCGGCGTGCACCAGATCGCCGTCGCGCCAACCTCGTCGATCGTCTGCAGGCGCTGGGTCGAGCCCATCCCGCCGAGCGCGATCGCCATCGCGCCGACCTCCTCGAGGCCCTCCTTGGCGGCCCAGAACTGGACGTGCGGACCGAACGAGTAGGTCAGCGCGACCCTGTCCCCGGCGCCCACGCCCGCGACGGTCAGCGTGTGCGCGAAGCGCTCGCGCCACCAGCTCCAGTCCTCGGCCGTGTCGAGCACGCGCAGCGGCGGCCCGGTCGTACCGCTGGTCTGGTGCAGCTGGGTGTAGCGGTCGAGCGGGTAGGTCAGGTTGGTGCCGAAGGGCGGGTGGCGCTCCTGGTCGTGGACCAGCTCCAGCTTGGTCAGCGGCGGGAGATCCGTCAGCGCCGGGTCGTCGCCCAGGTCGAGCGACTCCAACCGGCGGCGGTGGAACGGATTCTGGGTGGTGACCAGCTGCAGAAGGTCGCTCAGGCGATCAGGCACCACACCTACACCGAGCCCGGAGATGGCCATGCTGCAACCGTATCACTCCAAATATCAGACAATTTGATTTTAAGTTGGGAGGTCGAGCCCGACGTAGTTCTCGGCGAGCGAGGTCGACGCCGCCCGGGAAGCGCAGACGTAGTCCAGCTGGGCGATCTGGAGCTTCGCCTGGAACCCGTCGTGGTCGTCGGGCATCCGGTGCAGCATCGAGGTCATCCACCACGAGAAGTGCTGGGTGTGCCAGACGCGCCGCAGACAGACGTCCGAGTAGGCGCGCAGCCCGGAGTCGTCCCCTGAGGCGAACCAGCGCTCGAGCGCGTCGGCCAGCACGCGCACGTCGGACACCGCGAGGTTGAGGCCCTTCGCGCCCGTAGGCGGGACGATGTGCACGGCGTCGCCCGCCAGATAGAGCCGCCCGTGCTGCATCGGCTCCGTCACGAAGCTGCGCATCGGCGTGATGCCACGCTCGAAGATCGGACCCTCGTTGAGGCGGAAGTCGCCGCTGGCGAGGCGCACCTGCAGCTCCTCCCAGATGCGCTCGTCGGGCCAGGCGTCGAGCTCGTCGGACGGCTCGCACTGGAGGTAGAGCCGCGTGACCTGTGGCGAGCGCATGCTCTGCAGCGCGAAGCCGCGCGGGTGGTGGGCGTAGATCAGCTCGTCGCTGCTCGGCGCCGCCTCGGCCAGGATCCCGAGCCAGCCGAACGGCCACTCGCGCTCGTGGAAGGTGAGCACCCCGTCCGGCACGGCGTCGCGGCATACGCCGTGGAAGCCGTCGCACCCCGCGATCACGTCGCACTGGAGCGTGTGCTCCTCCCCGTCGTGGCTGAAGCGCAGCGAGGGAGCCTCCGTCTCGATCCCCTCGGGACGCACGTCGTCGACCTCGAACAGCAGCGGGCCGCCGAAGTCGAGCCGCGCGGCGATCAGGTCCTTGACCACCTCCTGTTGGCCGTAGACCGTGATCGCCTTCCCGGTGAGGTCCTCGAAGTCGATCCGGTGCCCGCGCTCGGCGAAGCGCAGCTCGACCCCGTGGTGGACGAGCCCCTGGCGCTCCATGCGCGCGCCCACGCCCATCTCCTTCATCAGGTTGACCGTGCCCTGCTCGAGCACCCCGGCGCGCACCCGCTGCTCGACGTACTCGCGGCTGCGGGCCTCGAGCACCACGGACTCGATCCCGCGCAGGTGGAGCAGCTGGCCGAGGACGAGCCCGGCCGGTCCCGCTCCGACGATCCCGACCTGCGTCCGCTCGTTCATGTCAGCATTTCTTACTCTTTCCGCCATCGCCGCGCCAGCACCCGCCACGACGGATCACCTCGGGTCGCGCGGGTGGCGCGCGCTCGTCACCGGCGTGACGCTCGTGGCCACCGGCGCCCTGCCGGGCTTCCTGGCCGCCGCCCTGGCGCCCCGCATCCGCGACGACTTCCCGTTTTCGAGCTCGTCCCTCGGGGTGGCGGCGGCCGTCTTCTACGTCGTCAGCATGGTGCTCTCGACGCCGCTCGGCCGGGTGGTCGAGCGGATCGGGGCGGTGGCGGGCCTGCGGGCGTCCGCGGGGCTCACCGCGCTCGTCTGCCTGGCCGTGGCGGCCCTCGCCGACTCGGCTGCCGGCCTGATCGCCATCCTGGGGCTGGCCGGCGTGGGGAACGCGCTGGCGAGCCCCGCCGTAAGCGCCGCGCTCAAGCACGAGGTCGCGCCGCCGCGCCAGGGTCTCGCGTTCGGGAGCCAGCAGGCCGGCGCCTCACTGGGGGCGTTCCTGGCGGGGCTCGCGCTGCCGGCGGTGGCGATCCCGTTCGGGTGGCGCTGGGCGTACGTGGGCGTGGCGGCGATCGCGCTGGCGGCCGCCGCCGCGGCGCCCAGGCACATCCCCCGCCCCACCCCGGGGAAGCGCGGCCGGCCGCCGAAGGGCCTCGGCGTCGTGCACGCGATCGGCCTGACGGCGTTCTTCGCGAGTGCCGCCAGCGTCGGCTTCATCTCGTTCCTGGTCACCTACTCGGTGGAGAAGGGGATCGACGAGAGCGAGGCGGGTGTGCTGCTGGCGGTCGTGAGCCTGTGCGCCGCGATCAGCCGGATCGGGCTTGGCGCGGTCGCCGACCGGGCCGGGCAGGACGCCCTGCGACCGGTGCCCGCGATGTTCCTGGTCAGCGCCGGCGCCTACCTGCTGCTGATCGCCGGCGAGCCGGTCCTGATCGTGGTCGCCGCCCTGCTGGCGGGCAGCTTCGGCTGGGCATGGCCGGGCGCCCTCAACCTGGCCGTGGTGCAGCACAGCCCCCAGGCCCCGGCGTGGGCGGTGGGCGTCATGCTCGCCGGCCTGTTCGCGGGCGCCGTGGCCGGACCGCTCACGCTGGGCGTGCTCGGCGACGCAGGCCACTTCACGGCCGGTTGGGTCCTATGCGCGACCTTCGCGCTGCTGGCGACCGTGACCGTGGTGGCAGTACGACGGGCCGGGTATCGTTCCTGACGCATGCGTCGCCTCGCCCTCGTTGCCCTCCCGACCTGGCTGCTGCTCGCCGCCCCGGCGTTCGCGGGCGACAACGGCGAGGGCCTGGTCGGCGAGACCGACGACCGGATCATCACGTTCTTCTGCCTCGGCCTGGTCGTGGCCTTCTCCGTGCTGGTCACGCTGCTCACGTTCCTCCAGCAGGCGCTCGACCGCCGCAAGGACGAGCGCAAGGCGACCGAGCTGCGCAAGCGCGTCGGCTGGTAGCGGCCCCAGAAAGGCCGCAGCCCCGTCGGGACGGGGCTGCGAGCGCGAGGAGGGATCTGCACTGGCCATGCTGGCGCGCCGCGAGGGTCTCGGTGTGAACAGTCTGAGAAACCCCGGCCTCTGACAAAGTTCCCCCCGCCATGGCCGACGACGTCATCTACGAGCGCCTCGGCGCCGCGGCGGTCCTCACGATCGACCGCCAGGAGCGCCGCAACGCGATCGACGGCCCGACCGCCGCGCTGCTGACCGAGGGATACCGGCGCTTCGTCGCCGACGACGAGGCGCGCGTGCTCGTGATCGCCGGGGCGGGCGAGCTGGCCTTCTGCGCCGGCGCCGACCTCAAGGCGATCGAGAGCTTCGCCCCGCGCCTCGAGCTGGAGGACGGCCCGCTCGGCTTCACGCGCCTGATCTCGCCCAAGCCGACGATCGCCGCGATCTCCGGCTGGTGCCTGGCCGGGGGCCTCGAGCTGGCGCTCTGGTGCGACCTGCGCGTGGCCACCGAGGACGCGAAGCTCGGCTTCACCGAGCGCCGCTTCGGCGTCCCGCTGATCGACGGCGGCACCCAGCGCCTGCCGCGCATCGTCGGCCTCGGCCGGGCGCTCGACATGATCCTGACCGGGCGCATCGTCGAGGCGGAGGAGGCCGAGCGGATGGGGCTCGTGACGTCGGTGGTCCCGGCCGGGAAGCACCTCGAGCGCGCGCTCGAGATCGCCGAGGCGCTCGCGCGCTTCCCCCAGGACACGATGCTCGCGGACCGCTCCGCCGCGCTCGAGGGCATCGGCCTCACGTTCGAGGAGGGCATGCGGCTCGAGGCGCGTGCCGCACTGCCCACGCGCGAGACCGCGTGGGCGGGCGCGTCGCGCTTTGCCGCCGGCGAGGGTCGCGGCGGGGCCGGCGCCGGCGTCTGATGGCGCCCGCGATCGAGGTAGCCGACCTGCGCAAGTCCTACGGCTCGCTGGAGGCGGTGCGCGGCGTGTCGTTCGAGGTCCAGCCGGGCGAGATCTTCGGCCTGCTCGGGCCGAACGGGGCCGGCAAGACGACCACGGTCGAGATCCTCGAGGGCTACCGCGAGCGCTCTGGCGGGGACGTGCGCGTGCTCGGCAAGGACCCGCAGGTGCGCGACCGGCGGCTCCAGGAGCGGATCGGCATCGTCCTGCAGAGCAGCGGCTTCTACCCGCGTGTGACCGTGCGCGAGGCGGTCGCCCACTTCGCCAAGGCCTACCCGGCTCCGCGCGACCCCGAGGAGACGATCGCGCTGGTAGGCCTCGAGGAGAAGGCCGACGCCCGCACCAAGGACCTGTCCGGCGGCCAACGGCGCCGGCTCGACCTCGCGCTCGCGCTGGTCGGCGACCCGGACCTGATCTTCCTCGACGAGCCCACCACCGGGTTCGATCCGGCGGCGCGCCGGACCGCGTGGGGCGTGGTGCGCCGGCTCAAGGAGCTGGGCAAGACGATGCTGCTGACCACGCACTACCTCGACGAGGCGCAGGAGCTGGCCGACCGCGTGGCGATCGTGAAGGACGGACGCATCGTCGCCGAGGGACCGCCCGACAGCCTCGGCCCGGGCAGCTCGCGCTACCGCGTGTCGTACCTGTCGGACGGCCGCCGCGTCGAGCACCAGACCGACGACCCGACCGAGCTGCTGCACCGGCTCACGCGCGACGCGCTGGCCCGCGGCGAGCGCCTCGAAGGGCTCGAGGTCACGCGCCCGACGCTCGAGGAGGTCTACCTCGAGCTGACCCGCGATGCGGACGCGGCATGACCCCACTCGCTTTGGCGTGGCAGCAGTTTCGCTTCGAGCGCAAGCTGTTCTGGCGCAACCCGAGCGCCGCCTTCTTCAACTTCCTGCTGCCGCTGCTGCTGCTCGTGCTCACCGCGAGCGCGTTCTCGGCGGACCCCGAGGAGCTCGAGATCCTGATCCCGGGCATCGCCGGCATGGGCGTGCTGGCCACGACGTTCACGTCGCTCGCCTTCAACATCACGGTCCTGCGCGACGACGGCGTGCTCAAGCGCTGGCGCGGCACGCCGATGCCGGCCGGCTCGTACATGGCCGGGCTGCTCGCGTCGGCGGCGCTCAACGCGTTCGCGCAGGTGCTGCTGGTGGTGGCGATCGGGAACGTCGCCTACGGGGTCGACTGGCCGCAGGACCCGCTGATGCTGGTGCTGTTCACCGCGCTCGGGGTCGTCTGCTTCGCGTCGCTCGGGATCGCGTTCTCGCACGCGATCCCCAACGAGGACGCCGCGCCCGCGTATACGAACGCGATCTTCCTGCCGACGATCTTCATCTCCGGCGTCTTCTACTCGACCGACGATCTGCCCGACGCGCTCAAGGCGATCGCCGAGGCGCTCCCGCTCAAGCACCTGATCGACGGGCTCTCCGAAGCGATCGTGGGCGGCGGCGGAGACGCCGCCACGGCGGCGCTGGTGGTGGCGGGGTGGACGGTGGCGGGGTTGGTGCTGGCCGTGCGGTACTTCCGCTGGGAATAGGGCGCGCGGTTGTGGCGCTGCACGGCGTAAACAGCAGCGGTGATGGGGTTGGGTGCTCAACCCGCCACACAGGTCCCCCGGCGGGTGGGTGGCGCGGGTTGTTGTCGGCTGGCATGCCAAACTCGCCCCGCCTGCGGCCTCGGACCGGCGCGCGGCGGGTTGTCGCGCGCAGCGGTGGCTAAGCGCACCCGCGGGCGCGACAGGGCGGGGTGTGGCACTTTCGACCGGCCCACCTGGTTGCTGCTTTCGCGTGCCGGGCACGGGCGGCGGCGGGGAACAGCTACAAACGCAGCGCGTGCCCGTGCCGCCGCAGCCAGCGCTCCTGCTCGCGCCAGTCCGGCACCCGCTCCGCCAGCAGGATCCAGAAGCGCTGCGAGTGGTCGAGCACCTCGAGATGGACCACCTCGTGCTCCACGACGTAGTCCAGCACCGCCGGGGGTGCCAGCAGCAGCCGCCAGTTGAAGCTCATCGCTCCGGTCGACGAGCACGACGCCCAGCGCGTGCGCTGGCCGCGGATCTGCAGCTTCGTGTAGGACGAGCCCCAGCGAGCGCAGGCGGCGTCCAGCCGCGCCCCCGCCTCCGAGCGGGCGCGGCGCCGATACCAGCGCTCGAGCGCGTCGCGGACCGTCACCCCCGGCGGGAGCGCCAGCCGCAGCTCGTCCCCGCGCCGTGCCACGTGCTCGCGCACACGCCGGCGCTCGATTCGCACGGCGAGACGCAGCCGGTCGCCCAGGTACGGCACCTCGCCGCCGTCGGCCAGCCGGGCCGGCGGTAGCTCGGCCTCGGTCTCGCGCATCCGCCGCAGCGTCCGCTCGATCCAAGCGCGCTTCTCCTCGACGAACGGCTCGACGTCGCGCAGCGGGAAGCGCTGCGGCACCACGACCTCGATCCCGTCCCCATCCACGAGGATGCGGGCGCGGCGCGCCCGGTCGGAGCGTCGGATGCGGTAGGGGATCGCGGTCAAGGGGAGGTCAGGGTATGAGTCCCCGCGGACGGCGGCCGGCCGTCGGCAACCTCACCGTAGACCGCCGCGAGGCCGCGCGCCAGCGCCGGCCACGAGTAGCGCCCGCGCGCCTCCTCGTACGCCCGCTCCCCGCGCCGCCGCCGCTCGGCGTCCTCGTTGACGGCCTCCACCAGCGCATCGGCCATCGCCTCCTCGTCGTCCGGCGGGACGAGCCACCCCGTCTCCCCCGCGTCCACGATCTCGGCGGGCCCCCAGGCGTCGACCGCCAGCGCCGGCAGGCCGCACGCCATCGCCTCCACGATCACCGCGCCGAACTGCTCGCGCACCGAGGGCAGCACCAGCAGGTCGGCCGCGTTGAGCCCGTCGGGCAGGTCCTCGTGGCCCCGCCAGCCGGCCAGGAACACGTCCGGGTTGCCGGTCGCGCGCACGGTCCGCAGCGGGTGCTCGCCCTCCCACTCCCCCGGGAACCCGCCCAGCAGCACCAGCGCGGCCGGCTGCGCGAAGCGCTCGCGGGCGCTGGCGTGCGCGCGGACCAGCAGCCCCACGCGCTTGACCTCGGTGAAGCGGCCGACGTAGAGCAGTACCGCCCCGGAGAACGGCGCGAGCTGCTCGTCGGCGTAGGCGACGCTACCCGGGACCCCCGTCTCGTCCCACCCGCGTGGCTCCTCGACGAGCCAGCGGCGCCAGTGCGCCAGGCGCGCGGCGCCCGTGACCGGCCGGCGGTCGAAGCCCTCAGGGTCGAACCCGTTGGGCGCCCAGACCACGCGGTCGGGGTCCACGCCGAGCAGGGCGGGCACGCGCCGCACCGCGTCGGGCGAGAGCACCAGCAGCCGCTCGCAGCCGCCGGCCCAGCGCCGCATCCGCTCGGCCCACGCGGCTGCGTGCTCCCAGCCCGGCGGCGGCCCCTCGTCGATCTCGCGCAGCATCAGCAACTCGGTGCCGTGCAGGTGGCCGATGCGCGGCACCTCGGGGAAGCTGCGTTCGGCCGCCTCGTTGATCGGGGTCAGGTGATGGAGGTGGAGCACGTCCGCCTCCGCGGCGCCGGCGTCCGCGAGCTGGCGCTGCCAGACCGCCACGAGGCGCTCGTAGTCGGCGTCGTCCACTCGCCCGAAGACCCGGTCGGGCGCTCCGGGACGGTCCTCGAAGGACGGATGGAACCCGGCCGCCAGCGGGTCCGGCGCTGCAGCGGCGACCGTGTAGTCGAGCGGCCGCACGTCCACACCCGAGAAGAACGTCTCCGCGTGGGAGGGCGCGCCCCGAGCACCCAGCGAGCCGCACGCGAGCGTCACGTCCCAGCCCGCCGCCGGCAGCGAGCGCGCCAGGTAGCGGGCGACCTGCGCGGAACCTCCGCGCGGGAAGAACAACAATCCCATCACCGCCCGCATCGGGCGGGACGCTACCGGGGCGCCTCGGCGCGCTCGCGGCCGTTGCCGTGCAGGTGCTCCAGATGGATGAACTGCTCGGGGTAGCCGTACATGCCGTGCTCGACGATGTCGAGGCCGGCCTCCTCCTCGGCCTCGGACACGCGCATCCCGATCGTCGCGCGGATGACCGCGAACGTGAGCATGCTCGCCGCGAACACGAACGCGAACACCGCCAATACGCCGATCGCCTGGTCCCCGAGCTGATCGAGGCGGCCCGAGTAGAACAGGCCGCCGTCGGGCTCGCCGACGCCGTTGTACTGCGCCAGCCGCGGCAGGGTGAACAGGCCGCAGCTGAGCGTGCCCCAGACGCCCGCCATGCCGTGCACGGAGATCACGCCGACCGGGTCGTCCAGGCGACGCTCGACGATCACCACTCCGACCACCACGATCACGCCCGCGACGAACCCGATGATCGGCGCCGGCCAGGTGCTGATGTAGCCCGACGGCGCGGTGATCGCCACCAGCCCCCCGATCATCCCGTTGGCGACCATGCCGATGTCGACGGTCCGCTGCAGGAGCGTGGTCGCGATGAAGGCGCCGAGCACTCCCGCCGTGCCGCCCAGCAAGGTGACCATCGCCACGTGGGCGAAGCGCACGTCGGCCGCGCCGAGCGTCGAGCCGGCGTTGAAGCCGAACCAGCCGATGAACAGGATCACCGTGCCGAGGCCGACCAGCGGCATCGAGTGGCCCGGGATCGCGAGCGGCACCCCGTCGTGCCCGTACTTGCCGCGGCGCGGGCCGAGCATCAGCAGCGCGGCAAGGCCCGCGGTCGCCCCCGTCAGGTGGACCGCGCTGGAACCGGCGAAGTCCTGCGTCCCGACGCTGGCCTGGAGCCAGCCGCCGCCGAAGACCCAGTGCGACACGATCGGGTAGATCAGCGCGCTGAACACGACCGCGAACGCCGCGTGCGCGGCGTAGCGGAGGCGCTCCAGGGTGGTTCCCCAGATGATCGCCAGCGCCACCGCGCAGAACGCGAACTGGAACAGCCACTTGGCCTCGATCGCCGCGTCGGAGAACGCCATCGCCCCGAACGCCTCGCGCGCCGAGCCGTACCCCTCGAGGAAGAAGCCGTCGGTCCCGGCGATCGCGCCGTTGCCAAACGCGAGCGCGAAGCCGACCGCCCAGTAGCAGAGCGCCGCGATCGAAAGGTTGGTGAGGATCTTGGCGACGACCGAGCCGGCGTTCTTCGCGCGCGAGAAGCCGATCTCGAGCATCGCGAAGCCGCCCTGCATGAACAGCACGAGGATCGCTGCGACCACGAGCCAGAGCGTGTTGACGACCACGCTGTCGTGGAGCGTGCCCTGCTGGGCGGCCTGGAGCGTGTCGTCCATCAGGCCTCGGCGAGGCGCTGGGAGCCTCGGTAGCGCATGGTCGGCACGGCCGTGGCGGGCGCGACCCGTCCGGCGCCGAGCGTGCCGCCGAGCTGGTGGGCGATGATCCGCGCGCGGTTGGTCTGGCTGCGCGTGAACGCGCGCTCGCGCCGGCGCATCACCTCGAGCAGCCCGATCGTCTCGCCCGCGAACGCGACCGGCACCATCAGCAGCGACCCGTGGCCGCTCTCGCCGAGGAAGTGCGTCTCGACCTCGTCGTGGTCGCCGGCCAGCAGCTGCACCGCGTCCCCGTGCACCAGCACGCGCTCGGTGGTCGGGTAGTCGTCGAGGTCGTAGGCGCCGCCGCCAGGGTCGGGGCAGCCGGGCGACACCGCGAACGTGATCACCTGGCGACGGGCGCGCTCCCACCGGGACACGCAGACGTCCTGCGCGTCCAGCTCGACCGCCACGATCGCGAGCACGGAGGCCAGCTCCTCGACGGTCGTGCACGCCGAGATGCGCGCGCAGATGTGCTCCAGGCGCCGGTCGCCGGCCTCGGTCGAGCCGATGTCGTCCATCGGGTCGAGGTCGCTGCGCGCGCTGCGGCGCCGCAGGACCTCGAGCATCGCCTCGTCGGCCTGCGGCCAGGCCGGCCCGGGGCGCGCGAGCGCGTAGCCCTGCCCGTAGGTCATGTCGAGGTCGGCCAGCACGACCAGCTCGTCGAGCTCCTCGATCCCCTCGCCGCACACCGCGGCACCGGTGCGCTGCGCGAAGCGCACCAGCGACTCCGCGAGGGCGACCTTGGCGGGGTCGTTGGGCAGGTCGCAGATCAGCGAGCGGTCGAGCTTGATGATGTCCGGACGCAGGCGCATCAGCTCCTGCAGCCCGGCGTAGCCGATGCCCGCGTCGTCGAGGGCGATCCGGGCGCCGCGGCGCCGGAAACCTTCGAGCGCGCGCTCGACACCAGGCAGGTCGACGATCGCCTCCTGCTCGGTCACCTCGATCACGACCAGGCTGAGCGACTCCGGCAGCGCCGCTTCCAGGACCGGCGAGGTCAGCACCGAGGGGCTCAGGTTGATCGACAGGAAGGTGCCCTCGGGCCGGCCCGGGGTGGCCAGCGCCCGCTGGATCGCGAGCGCCTCGAGGCGCTCCCCGAGCCCGCATCGATGGGCGCGCGCGAACCACTCGTCGGGCGTGCGATTGGCCGGCGCGTCGAAGCGCGTCAGCGCCTCGTAGCCGGCCAGCCGCCCGGTCGCCAGCTCGACCCAGGGCTGGTAGACGGGGCGCAGCATGTCGGGGTTGGCCAGGATCGCCTCGATCTCGGCGCGCTGCTCGTCGGGCGCAACCGCCGTGACGTGCTCGGGATCGAACACGCGCGTCTGGTTGCGCCCCGCATCCTTGGCCCAGTAGAGGGCCCCGTCGGCCACGGCGAACAACCCGGCTGCGTCGCTCGCGTGGACCGGGAAGGCGGCCACGCCCGCCGAGCAGGTCAGCCGGCCGCTCTGCACGGCCACATCGGTGAGGCCGGCGCGGGCTCGCTCGGCGACCGCATGGCCCAGCTCCGCGTCCGCGCCGGGCAGGATCAGCGCGAACTCCTCGCCGCCGACGCGCGCCACCAGGTCGCCCTGGCGCACCGACTCACGCAGGCTCCGGCTGGCGGTGCGCAGCACCTCGTCGCCGTACGTATGGCCGTAGGTGTCGTTGATCTCCTTGAAGTGGTCGAGGTCGAGCACGACGAGCGCCACCGAGGCGTTCGTCTGTTCGGCCTCGGCCAGCTCGCGCTGCAGGGTCTCGTGGAACGAGCGGTGGTTGAGCAGGCCGGTGAGCGGGTCCTTCAGCGCCAGCGACTGGAGGCGCGAGTGCGACTCCTGCAGCTGGGCGGCCATCGCGTCGAAGTCGCCGGACAGCTCGCCCAGCTCATCGGAGCGGTCCCATGCCAGGCGGGTCTCACCAGCGCCCGCGCGCAGCGCGTGGATGGCCTCGCGCAGCTGCTGAAGCGGGCTCAGCACGGCACGATTGAGCATCGCCGCGAAGCCGAGCCCGATGACGAGCGCCAGGAGGGTCGCCAGCACGATCAGCTGGCCCACGTCGCTGGCGAGGGCGGTGTCCGTGGGCGTGCGGTCGACGCGAACCACCACGTCGCCGATCGGCCCGCCGAGCTCGCCCCGCACCGGCACGCTGAGCTGCTCCGCCCGCGGCGCGCGGTTGCGCAGCGGAGCGCCGCGGCGCTCGCGTTCGGCCGGCGGCAGTCCGTAGCCGCTCAGGGCGGTCCCGCGCGCGTGCCGGCGCTGGGCCATCGTCGTGGTGCCGACCCCTGGCGCGTGGGCCGAGGCCACCAGCGTGCGCCGCGTTCCGTCGCGGCGGTAAACGCTCACGGCGATCAGGTTGGGGTTGGCGTGCCTGAGGCGCTCGAGCCGCAGCTCCAGCTGGCGCGGCTGGCGCAGCTGAGCCTCGTCGAGGTCGAGCGCGAGCGTGCGGCCGACGCTCTCGAGCTGCGCCTGCAGGGACTCCTCGTAGGGCCTGGCCAGGCGAGTGCGTACGTACCACGCGGCGCCGAATGCGCCCAGGGCGAGCAGAACCAGCGTGGCAACCGCCAGTTTGACGCGCAAACTGCCGAACATGGCCCTCGGTGATGGTCGGGCCAGCGACTCTGGGCCCATCTAGGACTAATCGGCACAAGCGCCGAAAAGCTTGCGTCAAAGGATGATCGGCACTGAACCGCCGTCCACCGACCAGGCCGCCCCGGTCACGTTCGACGCGGGCTGCGAGCACAGGAAGACGATCACCGCCGCCGCCTCGTCGTCGGTGCCCATGCGGCCGAGCGGGAGGCCGGCCGCGGTGTCGGCGAGCACCTCGTCGCGGGTCTTGCCGGTGCGGGCGGCGAGCTCGTCGGCCAGGCCATCGGGCGCGGTCCACGACTCGCCTTCGATCGGGCCGGGCGCCACGGCGTTCACGAGCACGCCCTCGCCGCTCCAGGTGTCGGCGAACAGGCGGCTGAGCGAGAGCAGGGCGGCCTTGGTCACCGAGTAGGAGGCGTCGAGGCGGCGCGAGGGCCGCTTGCCCGACGAGGAGGCCACGTTCACGATGCGCCCGCCGCCGGTCATGGCCGGGGCGAGCGCGCGCATCAGCCGCATCGGGCCCATCACGTGCAGCTCCCACTGGGCCTGCCAGTCGGCGTCGGTCAGCTCGTCGAGCGCGCGGGCCCTGCTCGTGCCGGCGGCGTTGACGAGCGCCCAGGGTGGCGCCGGGCAGGCGGCGAGCACGCGCTCGCCCGCGTCGGGGGCGGTCACGTCGAGCTCGAGGTCGGCGCCGTGGCGCGCGACGCCGAGCACCTGGGCGCCCTCTTGCTTCAGCATGCGGACGGTCGCCGCGCCGATGCCGCGAGTGGCGCCCGTGACAACGCACACCTTGCCGTCGAGACCGAGGTTCACGCGCATGAAGTCAAACACCGTCTACCGGACGTTCCAAACCAGCGGGCGCCGCGAGCTGATCCGCATCACCGAGGACGTGCAGTCCGCGGTCGACGAGGCGGGCATCGACGAGGGCCTCGCCCTGGTCGCCGCGATGCACATCACGGCCGCCGTCTGGATCAACGACGACGAGCCGGGCCTGCACGAGGACGTACTCGAGTGGCTGGACAAGATCGCGCCGCCGAGCTGGAAGGAGCCGGCCAACGACGTGGCCCGCGAGCTGCTGCCCGATCCCGGCGACTACCGCCACCACCGCGGCGGCGAGGACAACGGCGACGCACACCTGAAGAACCTGCTCGTGCATCACCAGGTGATCGTCCCGGTGACCGCCGGGCGCCTCGACCTGGGACCGTGGCAGCAGGTCTTCTACTGCGAGTTCGACGGCCGGCGGCCGAAGCGGATGGTGATCAAGGTCCTCGGGGATTAGATCTTGCGGGCATCCCTGCCCGGCAAGAGCTAATTCACCTGGTGCGGCATCCGCTCGCCGCGCAGCCCGGCCAGCAGGTTGTCCACCGCCATGTCGGCCATTCGCTCGCGGGTGGCGTGCGTGGCCGAGCCGAGGTGGGGCAGCACCAGCAGGTTGGGGGCGTCCAGCAGCGGGTGGTCGGCAGGCAGCGGTTCGGGGTCGGTCACGTCAAGCGCCGCGCCCGCGATCTCGCCCGCGTGGAGCCCGGCGGCCAGCGCGTCCGTGTCAACCACCGGGCCCGCGCGCCGTGTTGACCAGATACGCCGTCGGCTTCATTCGCCGCAGCGCCTCGGCGTCGATCAGCCCGCGCGTCTCCGGCGTCAACGGCGTGTGCACCGACACGAAGTCGGAGCGCTCCAGCAACTCCTCGAAGCCCACACCGCCGCTGCGGCTCGTGTGCAGGATCGTGCACTCGAACCCCTCGAGCCGCCGCGCCACCGCCTGCCCGATCCGCCCGAAGCCGACGATCCCGACGGTCGCGTCGTGGAGGTCGCGGCCGAGCAGCTGGTCGGGCTCCCAGGTGCGCCACTCGCCGCGCCGGACGTAGGCGTCGCCGTCGACCAGCCGCCGCCCGATGCCGAGCATCAGCGCCACGGCCAGGTCGGCCGTCGTGTCGGTCAGCACGCCCGGGGTGTTGCCGACCGGGAGGCCGCGCGCGGTCGCCGCGTCGACGTCGATGTTGTCCACGCCGACCGCGTAGTTCGAGATCGCGCGCAGGTTCGCGGCGGCGTCCATGAGCTCGGCGTCCACGCGGTCGGTCAGCAGCGCCAGCAGGCCCTCGGCCTCGCGCACGTGCGCGAGCATCTCGTCGCGCGGCGGCGGCAGCGGCTCGGGCCAGACCTCGACCTCGTGCTCGGCGGCTAGCCGATCGATCGCGCCGCCGGGCAGCGCGCGGGTCACGAACACCTTCATCGGTGCGGCAGCATGCCACGCCTGGCAGGATGCCTCGGCGTGAGGCGCTCGATCTCGGCGATCGGAGCAGCCGCGGCGCTGCTGGTGGCCGCGGCGCCGGCCCCCGCCCAAAGCGGCGGGACGCCCGTCCCGGGCCCAGGCGACCCGTGCCCGGCGGCCTATCCCGGGGACGACGCCGCCCGCACGCCGATCGCTCGCTGGATGGCGCGCGCGGCGGCGCTGCGCGACGTGCCGCAGGAGCTGCCCGTGATGGCCGCCCTGGCGGAGTCGGGCCTGCGCAACCTCAACACCAAGGGCAACGCGTTCGCCGGGTTCTTCTCCATGCACCGGTCGCTCAACAAGGGCGACTACCGCGGCTTCCCGCGCAACCCCGAGCTGCAGCTGCGCTGGTTCCTCGACACCGCGGTGATCGTCCGCCAGCGCGAGCTCGCGGAGGGCGCCGAGGAGTACGGCACCGCCCCGGACGGCTATGGGACCTGGATCGCCGACGTGGAGCGCCCGGCGCCCGAGAACCGCGACGGCTACCAGCCCTACTTCGACGACGCCGACGAGCTGCTGACCGAGTCCTGCCTCCCGAGCGACCACACCCCGGACGCCGCGCCGCCCGCGCTGCGGATCGTCGCCGCCGCGCGCCAGCGCGACGTCGTCACGATCCGCGCCCGCTGCCCGCGCGAGGCCTGCATGGTCGGCGCCCGGGCAGAGCCGCCCCGACGCGTGCGGGTGGCCCCCGCCGTGGCGTCGGAGGGCGAGTCGGTCGTTCTCACCATGCCGGCGCGCACGCGGCGCTCGGCGAAGCTGGTCGTGACGGTCACGGCCGTCGACGAGTCCGGCAACACCACCCGCAGGGAGAAGCGGGTCACGCTGCTCAGGTAGCGTGAGCGCATGTCCCCCGACGTCCTCATCCACGGCGACACCCTGCGCTCGGCGCCGCTGCGCCACGAGCTGCCGCTGGGGATCCTCGACCCCTTTTCCTACTTCGAGCTGAACGGTCGCCGCGTGGCAGTGATCTCCTCGATGGAGGCCGGCCGCGTCTCCGAGGCCGCCCCCGGCGTCGAGGTGATCGACCCGTACGAGCTCGGCCTCGACGAGCTGATCGCTCGCGGCATGCGCTGGGACGAGCTCGAGCCCGAGCTGTGTGCGCGCGCGGCGCAGCGGCTCGGCGTGAGCCGGCTCGTGGTGCCGGGCGAGCTGCCGGTGGCCGTGGCCGACCGCCTGCGCGCCGACGGCATCGAGGTCGTCCCCGACGAGCGCGAGTTCATCCGGCGGCGGCGCTCCAAGACCGCCGCGGAGATCGCCGGCGTGCGCCGAGCCCAGGCCGCCGCCGACGCGGGCATGGCCGCCGCCGCCGAGCTGCTGCGCGGCGGCGAGCCGGTCACCGCGGAGGAGGTCCGCGCTCGCATCCGCGAGGTCTGCGCCGACCACGGCGCACCGACCCCGGAGGACATCATCGTCGCGGCCGGCGCGGCCGGCGCCACCGGACACGAGCAGGGCACCGGCCTGCTGCCGCCGGGGGTGCCGATCATCATCGACATCTGGCCGCGCGACGAGCTGTCCGGCTGCTTCGCCGACATGACCCGCACGTTCGTGACCGGCGGCGAGATCGCGGCCGACGTCGCCGCCTGGCACTCGCTCTGCGAGGAGGCTCTCCAGCGCGTCTACGCGCTGCTGCGGCCGGGCGTGAAGGGCGAGGACCTGTTCGCCGCGGCGTGCGACGTGTTCGAGGGCGCCGGCGAACCGACGCAGCGCACGAAGCCCGAGGGCGAGCCGCTTGCGCGACGGGTTCTTCCATTCGCTCGGCCACGGGGTCGGGCTGCAGGTGCATGAGGAGCCGTCGCTGGGACGGACAGGCACGGACGAGCTGGTGGCCGGCGACGTGGTCGCGATCGAGCCCGGCTGCTACCGCCACGGCTACGGCGGCGTGCGCCTCGAGGACCTCGCGCTCGTCACCGAGGACGGCTACGAGCGCCTGACGAGCTTCCCCTACGCGCTCGAGCCCTGATCGAGCTGGTGGCGCAGCCGGTCGCGCAGCTCGGCGAAGTGCACGGTCTCGTAGACGATCAGGGCGCACAGCAGACCCGCGAGTAGGACGAGCGTCAGCAGCGCGTCGAGCTCCGTGGCGAGCGGGATCAGCGCGCACAGGAGGATCGCGGCCGCCAGCCGCTGGGTGCTGAAGCGGTGCACGTTGCGCCAGCGGAACGCGACGTGGGCGAGCAGGTAGACGGCGGTGCCGCCCAGCATCGCCGCGGCGGGCACGGTCTTGAGCGGTTCGTCGACGTGGCCCAGCGTCTTCTTCATCCCGAGCGCGAGCAGCACGATGCCGGCGACCATCGGGAAGTGGAGGTAGGAGAACGAGTCGCGGGCGATGTCGTTCTGCTCGCGGCCGACGGTGGCGTTGCTGAGGCGCCGCTCGGCGACCAGCGCGACGATGTCGAAGTAGAGCCACCAGAGCGCGCCGGCCACCGCGATCCCGAGCACGGCCGCGGCGACCACGCCGGCGTCGACGTGGTGCCCCGCCCCCACCCCGATCGCCACGATCGACTCGCCGAGGGCGATGATGATGATCAGCCCGTGACGCTCGGCGAAGTGGCCCGGGTGCAGCTTCCAGCCCTCTGAGCCGAACAGGAACGGCTCCAGCATGTCGAGCGCCAGCGCGACGGCCCAGATCGCCGCCTGGAGGTTGGGGTCCTCGAACAGCGCGCCGACGACCAGCAGGCCGCAGCCGACGGCCGTGCCGCCCGCCAGGCCCGTGACCGAGGTGCGCAGCGCGGGCTCGTCGCGGCTCGCGAGGATGAACAGGGCGATCTGGCCGAAGCGGACGCCGGTGTAGGCGACGGCGAACAGCATGCGCGAGTCGCCGAACGCCTCGGGCACGCACAGGGCGACGACGAGCATGGCCGCCATCGCCGCGAAGATCGCGAAGCGGATGGAGCCCTCCTCGGGGTCCACGACGCTGGTCAGCCAGGCGTAGCCGACCCACGACCACCACATCAGGCCGAGCACGAGCAGGCCCTTGCCGACGCCGCCCCAGGACGGGTGGTCGGCCATCAGCGCGGTGCACTGCGTGAGCGCTAGGACGAAGACGAGGTCGAAGAACAGCTCGAGCGGAGTGACCCGTTCCTCGGAGCGCGGCACCGCGGTGAGTCGCGGCGTGCGGGCGGCCGTGCTCATCGCCGTGATGTTCGCAGGTGGCCGATGGGTACTTTGAGGGCATGGCCCGCGACACCGGACTCCCAGAGACCGACGCTCAGTTCGACTTCGGTCGAGCGCGCAGGCGGCGGGCGATGTCGCGGCTGGCGGCGGCGCTGCGGCGCGAGCCGAGCGACGTGAACGTGATCCTCCCGTTCGACGAGGTGGTCGAGGCACTGGGGCGGCGCGGCGAGCGGCGGCTCGGGTTGCAGACCATCCCGCTCGACTCGATCGTCGGGACGGTCGACCGCAGCCGGGAGTTCGACCGGGCGTTCCGGCCGACGTCGAGCCGGGTGCGACCGCGCTGGGAGCGGATCGCGATGGCGCAGCGCAAGGGTCAGGCGATGCCGCCGATCGACGTCTACCGGATCG
Source organism: uncultured Thermoleophilaceae bacterium (assembly GCA_963765135.1). GTDB lineage: Bacteria > Actinomycetota > Thermoleophilia > Solirubrobacterales > Thermoleophilaceae > JACVRW01. Next base: position 485,226 of record CAVXUX010000002.1, on the reverse strand, counting down.
GCGAGCTGCACTTCGTGAAGGACGGGCACCACCGGGTGTCGGTGGCGCGCGAGCTGGGGCACGAGGTGATCGAGGCCTACGTGACCGAGGTGATCACGGAGCTGGGAGCGGACCTGGCGATCCGGATGCACGACCTGGCGCTGAAGAGCCACGAGCGGCTGTTCTTCGAGCGCGTGCCGCTGGAGCCGGAGGAGCGGGCGCGGATCAAGCTGTCGGACGAGTGGCGCTACGCGGCGCTGGCGGAGGCAGTGGAGGCGTGGGGGTTCAGGGCGATCCAGGTCAGCGGCGAGCGGATGACCCGAGCCGAAGTGGCACACGCGTGGTTCCACGACGAGTACGAGCCGGTGGTCTCGATGCTGCGCGAAGCCGAGCTGATCCGCCGCGGCACGGAAACCGAGACCTACATGCGAGTGGCCCACCTGCGCTACCTGATCCTGCGCACGCACAACTGGGACGACGAGGTGATCGAGGCGGTGCGCCGGGAGCTGGAGACGCCCTCGTGGGAGGAGGACACGATGGTGCGGAGGTTGCGGAAGGAGCTGAAGTAGGGCTCAGTCCACCTTCGGCCGGTGGAAGACCAGCAGCCCGATCAGCCGCGACACCACCATCGCCACGTAGGCGAGCCCCGCGACCTGCTCGATCATCACCATGCTGCGGGCAAAGGGTTTGATCGGGATCACGTCGCCCAACCCCGTGCTCGACAGTGTCGTGAAGCTCAGGAAGAGCAGCTCCATCCAGCTGCGCTCCTGCGCTCGGGTCGACGGCGGCGGTGAAGCTGCCGGGCTCGATCGCCTGGCAGACGGTGTACGAGTAGGCGAACGCCCAGGCCACGAGGGTGAACGTCGCACCCACGGCGAACAGCTCGTCGCGGGTGATCACGTGGTCGGCCAGCATGTAGGCGATCAGGGCGCCGGCGGCGTAGAAGTAGAGGACGGCCTCGAAGGCCGAGGAGTAGGGCAGCAGGGCGTCGTCGCGCGTGACCGCCTGAATCAGCAAGAGCGCCGTGGCCGGGATGCCGAGCAGCACGCCGACCCACGTCAGCCCCGGTGAGCTGCGCACCGCCATGACGACCAGTCCGAGGATGGCGATCCCGAACACGCTGAACAGCGAGCGCCCGACGTCGCTGCTCTCCATGAACGGATACAGGAGCACGGCCGCCAGCTGTGCGGCGAGCAGGACCGCCGAGGGCTCGCGCCGAGCGAACTTGACCACGCGGCGAACCTAGCCGCCGCATCGGTCGCAACAGACGCGTCCGGCAGTGCGCGCTAACCTTGTGAGCTACGGGTCGAGCATTTGTTCGACCAAAGCAGTGCCCCGCGTTTCCGCTGTTGTTGCCTTCGAGCACCCTCCGCGTTTCGCAGTGCACATACCCCGGAGGGGGAACAAGATGGCAACAGGAACCGTGAAGTGGTTCAGCGACGAGAAGGGCTTCGGCTTCATCACACCCGATGAGCCCGGCAAGGACCTGTTCGTGCACCACAACGCGATCCAGGGCAGCGGCTTCAAGTCGCTCGCCGAGGGCGCGAAGGTGAGCTTCGACACCGAGCAGGGCCAGAAGGGCCCCGCGGCCGCGAACGTCCAGACGATCTAAGTCCGGACTTCGAAGAGCGGTGGAGGGCCCGTACGCGGGCCCTCCGGCGTTCGAAACCCAACGACTCGGAGGACAGACATGGCCTCAACAGGCAAGCGAAAGACCACGATGGCGAAGCTCCAGCGCGAGCGCAGGCTCCTCGAGCGTCGGATCGAGAAGAAGGCCAAGAAGGACGCGCGCAAGCGGGCGGCGGCAGAGCCCCCGACCGAGCCCGGCCCGTCCTACCCGACCGAGCCCGGCCCGGCCCTCTAGCGCCCGAGGGTCCGTTCCAGCTCGCGGGCCCGCTGCCGCACGCCGCCCAGCAGCTCGCGCACGTTCGCGAGAGCGGCCCGCAACTCCGCGTCGCCGACCTCGGCCGGCAGCATCGAATCCTGAAGCGCGGACAGAGCACCATCCGCCGCGGCGACAGCGCCGACCGCGTTGTCGATGAACCCCTTCGCCCCGGTCGAGGGAATCCCGGGCGAGGCCGACTCGAACGGGCCGCTCGTCAGCCCGGCGCGCTCGGCGAACCCGGCGTGCGCCGCCTTGGCTCGACCGTAGGCGACCTGCACCGGCCCGAACAGCTCCTCCTCGAGCCGGTCCGCGTTGCGCTCGTCGAGCTGCTCGTAGGCCGCGCCGAGAGCGCCCAGCGCGGCCCCGATGTCCTCGATCGCCTCGGCGAAGGCGTCGAGCAGCTCCTGTCGCGCTTCGGCGGTCGTGTAGGCCATGTGGTCGAGACTAGTGGCGAGCGTCGCCGCGGGGTTCCAGGATCACCAGCGGGATCTCACGTTCGGTCCGCTCCTGATAGCCCTTGTAACCGCCGTACGCCTTCACGACCCTCGGCCAGAGGCGGGTGCGCTCCTCGGGGGTCGCGACGCGGGCCTGGACCGGCCTGCGCTTCGAGCCGACCTGAACCGTCACCTCGGGGTTCGCGCGCAGGTTGTGGAACCAGGCCGGGTGCCGCGGGTTGCCGCCCTTCGACGCCACGAGGACGAGGTCGTCGCCGTCCTGGATGTAGCTGAGCGCACTCGTCCGCTTGGTACCGCTCTTGGCTCCCACGTGATCGAGCAGAAGCGTCGGTGGGGCGCCGGGGAAGTGGTGGCCGACGAGGCCGCCGGTGGCGCGGTAGGCGAGCGTGTGGCCCTTGACCAGCTGGTTCAGCACCGGCCACATGTGTTCGCGGACGCCCACGGAGTCAGCGTATCCGCTGGAGCATGGGTAACTTGGGGGTTACGTAACCGATGTGGTACACCTCTCGGTGTGAGAGCAATCGAGGCCATCGCTGACCCAACGCGCCGGCGCATCGTCGAGCTGCTCGCCGATGGCGAGCGCAGCGCAGGTGAGATCGCGGCTCAGTTCGAGACCAGCCGGCCGGGAGTCTCCCGGCATTTGCGGGTGCTCCGCGAGCACGGGCTGGTGCAGGTCCGCGGCGACGGCCAGCGGCGCCTGTATTCGCTCGATGCGGCACCGCTCGCCGAGCTGGATTCGTGGCTCGCCCACTACCGCGGGTTTTGGACGAATCGCCTCGACGCCCTCGACACCGAGATCCGCCGCCGCCGAAAGGAAACGTCATGACCGAAGAGGGCTTCGGCGTACCTCGGCGCGATGGCGACCAGCTGGCACTGCGCTACGAGCGTCGCTACGAGGCGACGCCGGACGAGGTGTGGTCCGCGGTGACCGAGCCCGACTCGATCAAGCGATGGCTGTTCGCCGACAGCGTGATCGAGCCACGAGTAGGCGGTGCGTTCCGGCTCACGTGGGACGACGACCACGCGACCGGCTCGGTCCTGGCGTGGGAACCGCCGAACCTGCTCGAGGTGGAGTGGCTCGAGAGCGACCTCCAGTCGATCCTGCGCATAGAGATCTCCGCGGTCGGGGACGGCACGCTGTTGGTGCTCGACCACCGCAAGCTCACGACCGAGCCCGCACTGCGCGTCGGCCCCGGCTGGCACGCGCACCTGGACACGCTCGGCACGCTGCTCGCCGGCCGCGCCAGGAGCGTCGAGGCCTGGCGCGACCACTACGAGGCGCTACGGCCGCGCTACGCGGAGCTCGTCGCCGACGACCAATCGACTATCTGAACCAGAAGGAGCCGAGAATGAAGATGCCGCCGATCGTGTCGCCCCAGGAGTGGGCGGCCGCCCGCGAGGAACTGCTGGTGAAGGAGAAGGAGCTGACCCGCGCCCGCGATGCAATGGCCGCGAAGCGCCGCCGGATGCCGAGGATGGCGGTGGACAAGGACTACCGCTTCGAGGGCCCCAACGGTGAGGCAAGCCTGCTCGACCTGTTCGACGGCCGCCGCCAGCTGATCGTCTACCGCTTCTTCTACGAGCCCGGCGTTGCAGGCTGGCCCGAGCGTGGCTGCCCCGGCTGCTCCATGGTCGCCGATCAGGTCGCCCACCCCGCCCACCTGAACGCCCGCGACACCACGCTCGCGTTCGTCTCGCGAGCCCCGCAGGCCGACATCGAGCGCTGGAGGGCGCGGATGGGCTGGGACTTCATCCCTTGGTACACGCTGACGGACGACTTCGACGCCGACTTCGACGTGGACGAGTGGCACGGAACCAACGCCTTCTACCGCGACGCCGAGGACCGGATCTTTCGGACCTACTTGATCAACAACCGCGGCGACGAGGCGATGGGCAGCACCTGGAACTACCTCGACATCACCGCGCTCGGGCGCCAGGAGGAGTGGGAGGACTCGCCCGAGGGCTACCCGCAGACCCCGCCCTATGGATGGATGAGGCGCCACGACGAGTACGACGATTCGACCGAGTCGGACGCGGCCAACGCGAGTGCCATGGCCGAGCAGGTCGAGCGCTACGAGTCCCGCTAGCGCCGTGTTCGCTCATGTCGGGCCCCTGCCGCTGGAGGAGCTCCTCCCGGCGCTCACGGGGGCTGGGGGCGCGCTGCTGGTGGCGCGCGCCTGGCTGACGTTGCACCTGAAGAGGAGACAGTCATGAACAACGCACCGAGCCTGCCCGCGACCGTCGACCGGGCCAGCTTCCAAGCCGAACTGGACGAGCTGCGGGCTCGAGAGAAGGCGCACACCCGAGAAGGCGACGCGATCGCCGCGGCCCGACGGCGCCTACCCATGGTCGAGGTGGACGCCAACCTCGAGCTGACCGGCCCCGACGGGCCGCTCACCCTGCTCGACGCGTTCGAAGGGCGCCGACAGCTGATCGCCTACTACTTCATGTGGAAGCCCGGCCGATCCGCGCCCGAGCAGTGCGAAGGCTGCACGTGGGTCACCACCCAGGTCGCGGAGCTGTCCTACCTGCATTCGCGGGACATCACCTACGCGGTCCTCTGCCAGGGCCCCTACGACGAAAGCATCCGCTACCGCGACTTCATGGGCTGGGACATGCCGTGGTACTCGGCAGCGGCCTCCCTCGACGCGCTCTTCGTCGGGCGCCAAATCGGCCTCTTTCTGCTGGTGTGCTACCTCCGGGACGGCGACCGCGTCTTCGAGACCTACTGGACGAACCGCCGCGGCGCAGAGGTGTTCGACTACAACTACGCGCTCATGGACCTCACCGTCCACGGGCGCCAGGAGCCGTGGGAGGACTCGCCCCCAGGCTGGCCGCAGGAGTGGCAAGTCGACGGCTCCAACACGCGGACCAACGGACGACCCATCGCCCAGTGGTCGCGACTCGAAGCCGGACGCTCTGACGACCTCACCGGCGGCTAGGTTGCCTATGCGGTGCGGACGCCGGCGGCCGCGTGCAGGCCGAGCGTCTCGATCGCCTGCTCGCGCAGCTTGTGCTTCTGGATCTTGCCGGTGACGGTCATCGGGAACTCGCTGCAGCTCGCGACGTAGCGGGGAACCTTGTAGCGCGCGATCTTGCCGCGGCAGTACTCGCGCAGCTCGTCCTCCTCGACGGTCGCGCCCTCTCGGGCGATCACCCAGGCCATGACCTCCTCGCCAAGGCGCTCGTCCGGCACGCCGACGACCTGGACGTCCGCCACCGCGGGGTGCCCGTATAGGAACTCCTCGATCTCGCGCGGGTAGACGTTCTCGCCACCCCGGATGATCATGTCCTTGATCCGCCCGACGATGCGGACATACCCGTCCTCGTCCATCGTCGCGAGGTCCCCGGTGTGCATCCAGCCCGCCGGGTCGATCGCCTCCGCGGTGCGCTCGGGCTCGTCCCAGTAGCCCGACATCACGAGATAGCCACGTGTGCGGAACTCACCGGACTCGCCGCGGGCGACGGTCCGCTCGCTGACCGGGTCGACGATCTTGATCTCCGTGTGCGGCATGGCCTGTCCGACCGTCTCGCAGCGGTGCTCCAGGGTGTCGTCCGGGCGGACCATGGTTGACGCGGGCGACGTCTCGGTCATGCCGAACGCGATCGTCATCTCCTCGATGCCCATCTCCGAGCCCACCCGCCGCATGACCTCGATCGGGCACGGCGAGCCGGCCATGATCCCGGTGCGCAGGCTCGACAGGTCGAACTCGGAGAAGCGCGGGTGGTCGAGCTCGGCGATGAACATGGTCGGCACGCCGTAGATGCTCGTGCAGCGTTCCGTCGCCATCGCGTCGAGCGTCGCGAGGGGGTCGAAGGCCGCCTCCGGATAGACGATGCAGGCGCCGCTCAGGCTGCACGCCAGGTTCCCGATCACCATGCCGAAGCAGTGGTAGAGCGGCACCGGGATGCAGACTCGATCGGCCTCCGTATAGCCGAGGGTGTCACTCAGGAGCAGCGCGTTGTTGAGGATGTTGTGGTGCGTGAGCGTGGCGCCCTTTGGGCGACCCGTGGTGCCGCTCGTGTACTGGATGTTGATCGGGTCGTCGAAGTCCAGGTCGTCCATCCGCGAACGCAGCTCGCTTTCGTCCGGCCCGCGATCGCCCGCGGCGAGCGCGCCCCACTCGGGCGAGTCGAAGAAGACGGCCTGGTCGAGCGCGGGCAGCCCGTCCCGGACCTCCTCGACCATCGCCCTGTAGTCGGCGCCCTTGAACTCAGGCGCGGCCACCAGTGCCCGGCAGCCGGACTGACGCAACGCGAACTCCAGCTCCGAGGTGCGATACGCGGGATTGATGTTCACGAGGATCACCCCGAGCTTCGCCGTCGCGTACTGCGTCAGCGCCCACTCGCAGCGGTTCGGGCTCCACACGCCCAGCCGGTCGCCCTTCTCGAGACCGAAGCCGAGCAACCCTCGCGCGAGCCGGTCCACCGCGGAGTTCAGCTCGGCCCAGGTGAAGCGCACCCCCTGGTGGCACGACACGAGCGCCTCCGACTCCGGGACCCGAGCGACCGTGCGCTCGAGGTTCGCTCCGATCGTCTCCCCGAGCAGCGGCACCGCACCGGCGCCGTGGGCATAGGCCGCCGCCCGGCTTGTGTCGTTCGTCATCAAGCCCGGATGCTATCCGGGCGGGCGAGGGGTCGGAACCCTAGGGCGCGACGAACGGCAGGTCGTCCGCGGCGTGGCGGGGGTGTCGAAAGACCTCCTCCACCAGCGGCCTGAAGAACTCGAGCGGCAGCGAGTCGTAGTCGGGATCGAAGCAGTTCTGGTCGAAGTGCTCGCAGAACTCGACGCAGTCGTCGTAGAAGGGATGGTCGATGTACTTGTCGCGGGCGTTGCGGTCCTCGCCCATGAGGTGGGCGTAGTAGTAGGCCTGGAACAGCGCGTGCTTCTGCACGATCCAGCAAACGCGCTCGCTGACGAACGGCCTCAGCACGGCCGCGACCATGTCGCCGTGCGAGTGGGGGGCGAGGGCGTCGCCGATGTCATGGAGCAGCGCCGCCGCCACGTACTCCTTGTCCTTCCCGGCGCGGTGGGCGCGCGTGGCCGACTGCAGCGAATGCTCCAGCCGGCTGACCTTGAGCGGACCCTGGAACCGCTCCAGCTCTGCGACCGCGTTCATCAGCCTGGCCGGCAGCTCGCGGGCGTCGTCGGCGGCGTCGGCATCGATCAAGCGCAGGTCGGCCTCGGTCATGTCCGCCATGCGGGTGTACGAAACGACCGCCATTGCCTGGGAGCCTAACCGGGCCGGCCGCGATGCTCAGGCGTGCGGCGACGACGCGACTTCGCGCAGCGCCTCGACCACGTACGGGTCGAACTGCTTGCCCGAGCAGTCGCGGAACTCGTGGTCGACCTCGAAGCGGGGGCGGGCCTGCCGGTACGGGCGGTCTTCGGTCATCGCCACGTAGGCGTCGGCCACGGTCAGGATGCGTGAAGACAGCGGGATGTCCCGGCCGGCCAGCTTGTCGGGATAGCCGAAGCCGTCGTAGCGCTCGTGGTGGTGTCTCACGATACGGGCCACGTCCTCGAGGCCGGGGATGCGGCCCACCAGGTCCGCCCCCCACACCGAGTGCCCCTTGATCAGCTCACGCTCTTCGTCGTCGAGCGGGCCGGGCTTGTGGAGCACGAGGTCGGGCACGCCCACCTTGCCGATGTCGTGCAGCCGGGCCGCGTAGCCGAGGTCGCGCAACTCGCGCCGTCCCAACCCCAGTCGCTCCCCGATCCGGTGGGAGAGACCGACGACCCGGTCCGAGTGCTCTCCCGTGTGCCCGTCGCGCAGACCCAGCGTTCCCGCCAAGACGTCCACCGTGGCGGCGAGCAGCGTTTCGTCGTGGCGGGGCGCGATGCGACCGAAGCGCGGGGTCATCGTCCCACGACTTCACGGCCCAGCCGCGTCCTCCTGCTATCTGGGAGCTGGCTGGGAAGTCGTTCCCGTCAGGCGGGTGGCGGCGCGACCTCGGGGTCGCGCCCTCCCCCGCCCTGCCCGTCGACGGCGGGCGGGCCCTGGGCGTCTGTCGTCAGGTTGCGCCCGTCCTCGGGATCGAAGAGGTGCACCTTCGAGGCGTCCACCCAGAGCTCCGCCTCCTGCCCCACCCTCACTTGCGACGCCGGCTCGAGCCGAGCCACGATCCGACCCTCCTCGCCGGCCATCGGCACTTCTCCCCCTCCGACGTCCTCGGCCAGCTCGCGCAGCTCCTGCGACTCGATCTGCTGGTCCGACGCCACCGTGAAGTGCGCGTACAGCTCCGAGCCGAGCGACTCGAGCACCTCGATGTGCGCCCGGAACGTCGTGCCGCGGTTGCGCACCTCGCCGACCAGCGAAGCGTCCTCGAAGTTCTCCGGCCGGATGCCCGCGATCAGCTGGCGACCCTGCGTGTTGCCGAGCTTGCTCTGCAGCTCGGAGGGCAGCCGCACGTCCGCGAGCGGAAGCTTGATGGTGTCGCCCTCAACCGTCGCGGGCATGAAGTTCATCGCCGGCGACCCGATGAAGCCGGCCACGAACAGGTTCAGCGGATAGTTGTAGAGCTCCATCGGCGAACCGACCTGCTGCAGCTCGCCCGACCGCATCACGGCAACGCGGTCGCCGAGCGTCAGCGCCTCGGTCTGGTCGTGAGTCACGTAGATCGTGGTCGTGCCGAGGTTCTTCTGGATGCGCGACACCTCGGTCCGCATCTGCACGCGCAGCTTGGCGTCGAGGTTCGAGAGCGGCTCGTCCATCAGGAACGCGGACGGGTCGCGCACGATCGCGCGCCCCATCGCCACCCGCTGACGCTGGCCGCCGGACAGCTGCGCCGGCTTGCGGTCCAGGTGCTGCTCGAGGTCGAGGATGCGCGCCGCCTCCTCGACCTTCTTGTTGATCTCCTCCGTCGACGCGCCGCGCAGCTTCAGCGCGAACCCCATGTTGTCGCGCACGCTCATGTGCGGGTAGAGCGCGTAGTTCTGGAAGACCATCGCGATGTCGCGGTCCTTGGGCGCCTTGTCGTTGACGACCTCGTCGCCGATGCGCAGCTCGCCCTCGCTGATGTCCTCCAGCCCGGCGATCATGCGCAGCGCGGTTGACTTCCCGCAGCCCGACGGGCCGACGAGGATGACGAACTCCCCGTCCTTGATCTCGAGGCTCATGTCCCGAACGGCCTCGAAGCCGTCGGGATAGCGCTTGGTGAGTCTGTCCAGCGTGATCTGGGCCATAGACCTTCCTCCTTATCCCTTCACCGCGCCGGCGGTGAGGCCCGCGACGATGCGGCGCTGGAAGATCAGCACCATGATGATGATCGGAACCGTGACGACGACAGACGCGGCGCAAACGGCGCCGATCGGCTGCTCGAACTGCGAGGCCCCGGTGAAGAAGGCCAGCGCCGCGGGCACGGTGCGCGCGTTGTCGGTCGAGGTGAGCGTGTTGGCGAAGATGAAGTCGTTCCAGGCGAAGATGAAGACCAGGATCGCCGCGGTGAACACGCCCGGCGCGGCCAGCGGCACGATGATCTTGCGGAACGCTTGGAATGGCGTGGCGCCGTCCACTTGGGCGGCCTGCTCGAGCTCCCAGGGGATCTCCCGGAAGAACGCCGAGAGCGTGTAGATCGCCAGCGGCAAGCGTGAAGGTCATGTACGGGATGATCAGCCCCAGCCAGGTGTCGTAGAGGCCGATCGAGCGCCACATGTCGAAGAGCGAGCCGACGATCGAGATCGGCGGGAACATCGCGACCGCCAATGCGCCCGACAGGATCAGCGCCTTGCCGGTGAAGTTCAGGCGCGAGGTCGCGTAGGCCGCCATCGCGGCCAGCACGATCGAGATCAGCGTGGCGATCGAGGCGATCCCGATCGAGTTGACGAGCGCGGCGATGAAGGTGTCGTCCGAGAAGATCACGTCGTAGTTGTCGAACGAGAAGCCCGAGAAGAACTTGCGGTCCCCCACCTGCGTGGGGGTCTTCAGCGACAGCGACGCGATCCACACGACTGGTATCAACGCGTAGAGCAGCACGACGAGGATCCCGATCCCCCACAGCGCGCGCTCCTTGTTGGTGTGCGTCACCTCAGGTCTCCCCTCGCTGCTGGGCGGTGCTGGTACCGAGCGCCTTCACGAAGAAGATGGCGATCAGGATCACGCAGATGAAGATCAGGATCGAGATCGCCGAGCCGAGCCCCACGTTGACCCGGTTGATCGTCACGTTGTAGCCGAGGATCGACACGCTCTCCGTGTTGAGAGCACCCCCCGGTTGGATGATGTAGATGTTGTCGAAGATCCGGAACGCGTCGAGCGTGCGGAACAGCAGCGCGACCAGGATCGCCGGCTTCATCAGCGGGATCGTGATCCGGAAGAAGCGCTGCGTCGTGCTGGCGCCGTCGACCTTGGCCGCCTCGTGCAGCTCGTCCGGGACGAGCGCCAGCCCGGCCAGCAGGAGCAGCGCCATGAACGGCGTGGTCTTCCAGACCTCCGCCAGGATGATCACCAACATGGATCCGTTGTGCGTGTTGAGCGGCTGCGCGGTGTCGGAGATCAGCGGCAGGCCGGCGATGAACCCGCTCGTCGGGTCGAACGCGTACTTCCACGCGAACGCCGCGACCACCGTGATGATCCCGTAGGGGATCAGGATCGCGGCGCGCACGGGACCGCGGCCGAAGATCGCGCGGTGCATGACCAGCGCGATCGCCATGCCGAGCACGAGCTCGACCGACACCGAGACCACGGTGATGACCACGGTGTTCCAGACGTCGCCCCACCACGTGCTCGAGGTGAGCACGTCGGAGTAGTTCGAGAAGCCGACGAACTCCTTGTCGTCGGGGAAGCGCAGGTCGTAGCGCTGGAAGGACAGGTAGACCGCGTAGCCGATCGGATAGCCCGTGACGATCAGCATCGCAATCACCGCCGGCGCGCACAGCAGCCAGGCCAGCTTGCGCTCCGCCCGCGCCCGCTCGGTCGTCTTCTTCCTGGGCGGCGCCGTCGTCTGACGGACGGTCTCAGCGACGGGCTGGGCGGCTTCCATCAGAAGATCTTCCCTTCGGCGGCTCGCTCGATCCGGTCCTTCAGCTTCTGGACGATCCCGTTGGGATCGATCCCGTCAGGCGGGCTGTACGTCTTCTGGATCGCCAACGAGATGTCGCTGTAGGCCGGCGTGACCGGGCGCGGCGCGGCGGCCTCGATCGACTCGCGCAGCAGGTCCGCGAACGGGTACGCCTTCTTGACCTGCTCGGTCTCGTACACCGACTCCGTCGTCGGCGGGAGGCCGCCCAGCTCCGCGGCGTCGCCCTGGTGCTGCTCGTTGGCGATGCACTCCGCCGCCTCGAAGGCGAGGTCGGGCGTCTCGCCGTACTTCGAGACGCCGATGTTGATCCCGCCCAGCGGCGGCCGGCTCTCCTCGTCCTTGACGCTGCGCGGATAGCGCGCCCAGCCCATGTTCTTCTGGAAGTCCTCGCCGATCTCCGCTGCGCTCGGGTAGACGAACGGGTAGTTGACCTCGTAGAACGAGCGGCCCGACTCGAAGCCCTGGCGCGCCTGGTCCTCGGCGTTGGTCGACATGCCGGGCGGCGCCGCGCTCGACTTGCCCAGCTTGCTCTCGATCTCGGCGGCTGTCTTGGCGGTGTCGTTGACCTTGACGTCACCGGCCTGGTTGACGATCTGGCCCCCGGCGCCGGCGATCAGTGCGTTGATCCACACGGTCAGGCCCTCGTACTGACGCGCCTGCACCTCGACGTGGGTCTTCTTGGCGACCGCGTCGTCGATCATCTCGTCCCAGGTGAAGTCGTCCGGGGGCGGGTCGACCTCGTCCTTGCGGTACCAGAGCAGCTGCGTGTTGCTGGTGAACGGGAGCCCGTAGACCTTGCCCTTGTACTCCACGGTCTTGACCGGGCCCTCGAGCTTGCCCTCGGTCGCCACCGTCTTGCGCTCGCCCTCCCACGGGAGGATCCAACCCGCCTCGGCCAGCTCGGCGGTCCAGATCACGTCCATGCCGATCAGGTCGATGTCCTTGTCCTCGGCGGCGAGGCGCCGGACGACCAGCTCGCGCTGCTGGTTCGCGTCGGTCGGCAGCTTGACGTAGTTGATCTGGTACTTGCCGCCGGCCTCCTTGTTGCAGTCCGCCACCGCCTTGTCGTACGAGCCGCCCGGCTCGTTGAAGACGTACCAGTTGATCGCGTTGCGACCGCTGCCGCCCTCGTCGGCGCCGAGCCCACCGCACGCCGCCAGCGCGGCACTCGCTATGAGCGCGGCGGTGACGAGCAGGTGTCTTCCGTGCAAATCCCCTTCCTCCTACGCGGGCACGTACCCCTCGGAGAGCGGGTCTAATCCAAGGCAATCGCTCCTGCGTGCGGAGCGAGCGTTCGATCCCGTAGGACCCCAGGCCGCGTCTGTATACGCGGCGCTCCCGCGAGCTCGACGGGGAGCGGCTCGGACGTCGTGTTGATCGCGACCGTGTGATCGCCGCGCCGGAACGCGACGACGCCGTCGGCGGAGTCGAGCAGCTCGAACCCGTCGCCGAGCTCGCGCCTCAGCGCGATCAGCTCACGCACCAGGGTCAGCATCGAGGCCGGGTCGTCGCGCTGGTCGGCGACGTTGCGTGCGGCCGGGTCGACCAGCGGCAGCCAGGGCTCGCCGGTGGTGAAGCCGCCCCGCGGCGAAGCGTCCCACTGCATCGGGTGGCGGTGGCGGTCGCGCCCGGCGCGGTCGAAGCGGGCCTCGCCGGGCGGCCCCTCGCCCTGGCCGATCTCGTCGCCCTGGTAGAGGAACGCCGGGCCGGGCAGCATCAGCAGCAGCATGGCCGCGGCGCGCGCGTTCTCGTCCCCGAAGCGGGTCGAGAGCCGCCCGAAGTCGTGGTTCGACATGACCCAGGCGGCGCCGGGCACGCGCGTGGTGACCTCGATGGCGCCGCGCAGCGAGCGCGACTCCCACGGCGAGTGCAGCAGCTCGAACGCAAACACCGCGTCGAAGTAGTCCGTGTAGGGCTGCCAGCGTGTGCTCGGCAGGTACACCTCGCCGACCAGGAAGGCGTCGCCGCACGCCTCTCGGATCTTGGCGAGCGCGGCGCCGGTATCGGGAGCGTTGCCGGCGTAGATGTGGGCGAGCTTGGCCTCCTCCTCGGTCAGCGGCAGGCCGAAAGGCTCGGTCGCGGGCGGCTCGTCGCGGAGCTGCTTGTCCTTGAGCAGCCGGTCGATGGCGTCGATCCGATAGCCGTCCGCACCGCGGTCGAGCCAGACGCGCAGCACGTCCTGCATCGCCGCGACGACCTCGGGGTTGCGCCAGTCGAGGTCCGGCTGCTCGGGATAGAACGAATGCAGGTAGTAGCGGTCGCCGAGCCGCTCCCATGCCGACCCGCCGAAGGCGGACAGCCAGTTGTTCGGCTCGTCACGCCAGATGTACCAATCCGGATGCTCGCGGAACCAGGGGTGCTCGATCGACGTGTGGCAGGGCACGATGTCCATCAGCACCTCGAGCCCGCGCGCGTGGGCTTCCTCGACCAGCGTGTCGAACTCGGCGAGGTCGCCATAGACCGGGTCGACCGCGGTGTAGTCGGACACGTCGTAGCCGAAGTCGGCGTTGGGCGAGGGGTAGATCGGCGACATCCAGAGCGCGTCCACCCCGAGCCAGGTCAGATGGTCGAGCCGCGAACGGATCCCGGCCAGGTCCCCGACGCCGTCGCCGTCGGAGTCCTGGAACGAGCGGGGGTAGATCTGGTAGACGACCTTGGTCACGCCTCCCGCAACCCTATGCGGGAGTACAAGCGCGCCAGCGGCGCCGGAGCCCACCAGTTCCACTTGCCGAGCAGTTGCATCAGCGCGGGCACCAGCAGCGCCCGGATGATCGTCGCGTCGATCAGCACGGCGAGCGCGGTGCCCAGCCCGAGCTCCTTGATGAAGACGATCTGCGACGTGACGAACGCGCCGATCGCGATGCAGAACAGCAACGCGGCGGCCGTCACGATGCGCCCGGTGCGCTCGAGCCCGACCGCCACCGCCTCGGAGTTCGAGTGACCGGCGTCGCGCGCCTCCTTGATGCGCGAGAGCAGGAACACGCCGTAGTCGGTCGAGAGGCCGAACACGACGGCGAACAGCAGCAGCGGCTGCGTCGACTCGAGCCCGCCCTGGCTGGTGTAGCCGAGCAGTCCCTCGAAGCGCCCGTCCTGGAAGATCAGCACCAGGATCCCGAACACCGCGCTCAGCCCGAGCGCGTTCATCAGGATCTGCTTGATCGGCAGGATCACCGAGCCGGTCAGGAGGAACAGCACCACGAGCGTGACCGCGACGACGATCGCGAGCACCAGCGGCAGGTGCTCTACGAGGCTGTCCTGCAGGTCGAGGAAGCCGGCGGTCTGGCCGGTGACGAGGGCGTCGTCGTCGAGCGCGCGCAGGTCCCGCACCAGCTCCTGGCTGCGGTCGTCGAGCGGCGAGGCGCTGGAGACGACGTCGATCGCGTAGATGCCGCCGCGCAGCGGGCGGGGCGGGCCGACGTCCGCCGCTCCCGGCACCTCGGCCGCGGCCTGGGCCACCCGCTCCGCCTCCGCGGCGCCACCGCGGACCGCGAGCGTGATCGGCGTGTCGCGATAGGGCGGGAACTGCGATCGCAGCACGTCGTCCACCTGGCGGGCGCTGGCCGACTCCGGCAGGACCTGGGCGTCGACCGAGGTGAACTGGATCCCGAAGAACGGGAGACCGAGCGCGATCAGCAGCGCGGCCGTGGTGGCGGCGATGCGGCCCGGAAAGCGCATGACGAGCTGCGAGAGGCGGTACCAGAAGCCCTCGTGGGCGGGCCGCGCGTCGCGCTCCGCTCGGCTCGCGAGGAACGCCGGAGTGAGCGAGTTCACGCGCGCGCCGAGCAGCGTGAGCACGGCCGGCAGCACGATCAGCGCGATTGCCGCGGCGATCAGGGCGACGAAGAACCCGCCGATCCCCATCGAGTAGAGGAAGCGCTGGGGGAACACGACCAGCGAGGCGATCGCGCCCGCCACGGTCAGCGAGCTGAACAGCACGGTGCGGCCGGCGGTCGCGAGCGTGCGGCGCATCGCCTCCGGGCCCGGGCCGCTGCGCGCGATCTCCTCGCGGTAGCGCGACACGATGAACAGGCTGTAGTCGATCGCCAGGCCGAGGCCGAGCCCGGTCACCAGGTTGAGCGCGAAGATCGAGACCGAGGTCACCTCGCTCGCCACGCGCAGCATCAGGAAGGTGCCGACGATCGCGAGCGCTCCGACCAGCAGGGGCAGCAACGCCGCGACCAGGCTGCGGAAGAACAGCAGCGAGAGCAGGAACAGCAGCGGGAAGGCGTACAGCTCGGCGGTGCGGAGGTCACTCTCGACGTGCTCGTTGACCTCCTTTTGGGCCACAGCGGGCCCGCCGACCTTGACGCCCGGCTCGCCCGCCAGGTCGTCCGCGATCCGCTCGGCAGCGTCCTGTCGCGCGTCGTCGTCGGTCGGGCTCAGGGAGGCCGCCAGGTAGGTCGAGCGGCCGTCGCGCGACACCGGGCCGCGCGCCACCGACGCCACGTCCGGGTCGCGGCGCAGCTCTGCCGCCAGCGCGCCGACGCGGGCGCGATCCTCGATCAGCACGACCACGCCGGTCTCGCGGAAGCCCGCGTCCTCCAAGCGCTGGTCGGCGATCACGCTCTCGGTGTCGGGGTCGTCGGCGCCGTAGGGGTCGAGCCGGTCGGCCACCCCCGCCCCGAGCGCGCCCGCGATCAGGAAGAACACCCCGGCGAGCACCAGCGTCCGGCGCGCGCGGCGGTTGGCGAGCCGTGCGAGGCGCTCCATCATCGCCGCAGCCGCTCCGCCTCGCGGGTGCACCAGTCGACCATCCACTCGCTCGACTCGATGCCGTAGCGCAGCACCAACAGGGGCGAGCCCTCGGCCAGCCCGGTCGCCTCGATCGCACGCAGCTGCTTGAGCTTCTCCTCGTGATAGCCGCGCTTCGCGTCGAGCGAGGCCGCCGCGGTCTCGGGCGACGCGTCGGCGAAGAAGAGCTTCAGCAGGCCCTCGTCGCGGGTCTCGAAGACCTGCGGCTCCTGCGCCAGCCAGTCCTCGAGCGCGCGCCGGCCGGCGGCGGTGATGCGGTAGACGGTCCGCCGGCGCCCGCTCTTCGGCTCCGTCGTGCCCTTGACCAGGCCAGCCTCCGACAGGCGGCGCAGCTCGGGGTAGATCTGCCCGTAGCTGGCCGTCCAGAAGAAGCGCACCGAGCGGTCGACGACCGCCTTGATGTCATAGCCGGAGCTCGGCCCCCAGGCCAGCGCTCCGAGGATGACGTATGCCGTCGAGCTGAGTTCCATGTATCACGGCAATATATCATCCCGATACATAACGACGACGAGGCGCCGGAGGCGCCTCGTCGCGGGTCGGGGGTGCGGACGCCGGGGATCAGTCAGCGGCGCCCGCTGTCTGGAGGGCCTGCTGCTCGTGCCTGCCCTCGCAGATCTCTTCGACGAGCTTGTCGCAGAAGGCCGGCAGGTCGTCGGGCTTGCGGCTCGTGACGAGTCCCTGGTCCACGTGGACCTCCTCGTCGACCCACTCGCCGCCGGCGTTGCGGATGTCCGTGCGCAGGCTCGGCCAGGAGGTGAGCGTCCGGCCGCGCACGACGTCGGCCTCGACCAGCGTCCACGGGGCGTGGCAGATCGCGGCCACCGGCTTGCCCGCCTCGAAGAACGAGCGCACGAAGCGCACGGCGTCCTCGTCGGTGCGGAGGAAGTCCGGGTTGGCGACGCCGCCGGGCAGCACCAGCCCGTCGTAGTCCTCGGGACTGGCGTCCGCGACCGCGCGGTCGACCGCGAACGTCTGGTCCTTGTCGAGATGGTCGAAGCCCTGGATCTCGCCGCTCTCGAGCGAGATCAGCTCGGGCGTCCCACCCTCGCTCTCGACCGCCTTCCAGGGTTCGGTGAGCTCGATCTGCTCGACCCCATCCGTGGCCAGGAAGGCCACTCTCTTGTCTTTCAGTCGCATACCTTCGGGGTACCGAGAGCCCGGCGGCGTAAACGACTCGCTCAGAGACGCTCGAGGACGCAGTCCAGGCCCCGGTCGGCATGTGGCAGCCGTAGCAACCGCGCCCTCGTTATGGTGCTTGGCGATGGGCTCACCCCCGCGCACACCGCGCGAGGAGGAGCAGCGCCTCAACATGCGGACGCTCGTGATCGCGAGTGCCGCGTCCGCGACTGCGGCGCTCGTGACCTCGCGGCTGTGGATCGCCGGCACCTGGATTGCCGCGGCGCTGACCCCTGTGATGGTCACGCTGATCAGCGAGATGCTGCGCCGGCCGACCGAGCGGATCGCTCGCGGGATCACCGTCGACCGGGCCGCGCTGCCGGACCCGGAGGCGCCCGCGCCGCGCCCGGAAGCCGCCGCGGCCCAGCGCGTCGCGGAGCGACTGCGAGAAGTCGAAGAGCTGCTGCCGGATCCGGAGGCACCGCCCGCCCGCGCCGGCGCGCCCCCCGCCCCCACGCGCGTCTACCGCAGCGAATCGGCCCGCGGGACGCCGCGGCGGCGCAAGATCGCCTACCGCGTCGTGCTCGCCACGGCGGGCCTCGCGTTCGTGATCGGCGCGTTCACGTTCACACTAGGCGAGCTGGTCGGGGGCGGCTCGGTCGGCAACAACGACCGGCGCACGACGCTGATCGGCGGCTCGGGCAAGAAGAAGTCCACCGACGAGAAGCAAGCCCCCGCGCAGACAACCCCGGAGCAGACCGACACCGAGCAGCAGCCGACCACCACCGAGGAAGAGCCCACTACGCCCGAGACCCAGACCACCACGACCCCCACCACACCCGAGCAGCCGCCCGCGGCGCCGCTGCCCGGCGAGAGCACGACCACCACGCCGGCGCAGCCGTAGGGACCCGCGCGCGCCCGGCGCACGTATCGGGGGCATGAGACTCCGGTGCCTGCTCCCACTCGCCCTGCTCCTCCTGCTGCCGGCCTCGAGCGCGTCCGCCGGCGGCGTGCCGCCCACCGAACAAGGGGCGGGGCCCGAAGGCGTGGTCGGCCCCGGGGGCGCATTTCGCTTCGGCGCGCTTGCGACCGGCGACGGCACGGCCGTCACCAAGACGGTCGTCCGCGATGGACGCGTGATGAGGGCAACCGTGCTCCAAGGGCGATGGACGGTGCCGGTCGTCGCCAACGACTTCACCACGGGCGGCGTCTCGGCCGACGGGTCCACGCTCGTCCTCACGCGCGCGGCCAGCACCTATCCGGTCCGGCGCACGACCTTCGCGGCGCTCGGCACGGGGCGCCTCGCCATCCGGCGGACGATCGACCTGAAGGGCAAGTGGAGCTTCGACGCGCTCTCGCCCGACGCCTCCACGGTCTACCTGATCCAGACCACGGACGCCCGGCACCTGCGCTACGCCGTGCGCGCCTACGACCTGCGCGCGGGCCGGCTGCTGCCCGACCCGATCGTCGATCCCGCCGAGCCGGACGAGCCGATGCGCGGCGCGCCGATGACGCGCACCAGCTCACGCGGCGGGCGCTGGGTCTACACGCTCTACGTCGGCGGCGACCACCCGTTCGTCCACGCGCTCGACACCGTGAGCCGCACGTCGCTCTGCCTCGATCTCCCCCAGCGGGCTGCCCGGCACGCCTGGAGCAGCCGGCTGGCGATCCGCGGCGCCAGGATCCAGGTGCTCTACCGCAACCGCGTGATCGCGTCCGCCTCACGGCGCCCCCAGGAGGCCTCCACCGGCGGCGGCCCGCCCTGGGCGGTGGCGGCGCTCGTGCTGAGCGGTCTGGTCGCGGCGGTGGGCGTGCGCCGGGCGGTAGCCGCCTCCCGGAACGGGTAACCGCGAGGCATGGCTACCTGCGAGGTCTGCGGCAACGAATACGACAAGACGATGGAGATCACGCGCGGCGGCGAGACCCATGTGTTCGACAGCTTCGAGTGCGCGATCCACGCGATCGCGCCGAGCTGCGATCACTGCGGCTGCAAGATCATCGGCCACGGCATCGAGGCCGGCGCGTCGATGTTCTGCTGCGCCCACTGCGCCGAAGCCTCCGGCGTCGAGGGAGCGCGCGACCGGCTCGAGGCCTAGCCGGTCCGGCTGCCCAGGCCGCTGAGCAGCTCGCGCGCTCGGAGCGGCCCGGCGTCGCCCGGCTCGAGCGGCGGCGTTTCGAGACCGGCGCCCTCGCGCATCCCGACGAGCAGGTCGCGCAGCGCGTCGCTCGCGGACTGGCGCGGCTGCCAGCCGAGCTGCTCGCGCGCCCGCGTGACGTCCATCAGGGGGCCGTCCAGGCCCATGTCGAGCCAGCCCGGCTCCGACGGCTGGAGGCGCAGCTTGTAGGTGATCGCCGCGGCCGCCCGCAGCGCCCCCGCCGGAACCGGCACCCTGCGCGCGTCGAAGATTCGAGCCAGCTCGGGCGGGTCGAGGATGGGGTCGGCCGCGATGTTGAAGGCACCGGCGGCATCGCCCACCAACGCGAGCCGGTAGGCCTCGCCGACGTCGTGTGAGTGCACTGCCTGGAACACCAGGCGGTTCACGTCCGGGACAACCGGGATCAGCGCCGGCCGCAGCAGCGACCCCGGCAGCAGCGGCCCGGCGAACAGCCGCCGGATGCCGGAGGCCGCCTCCCGCTTGAAGATCAGGGCGGGTCGCAGCCGCACCACCCGCGTGCGCTCGTGCTCGTCCTCGAAGCGATCGAGCAGTCGCTCGACCTCTGCCTTGTGACGCGAGTAGAAGGATGTCGAGATCCCGGTCGTCGGCCAGCTCTCGTCCACGCGGCGGTCCTTGGGGCCGGGCGAGTACGCCCCCACCGACGACGCGTATACGAGCGTGCCGACCCCCGCGGCAGCCGCCGCCGCAAACACGCGGGCGCTGCCGTCGACGTTCACCGAGCGCACCAGCGCCTGGTCGCGGGCGGGCTGGATCAGCCAGGCGAGGTGGACCACGGCGTCGGCGTCCTGGAAGTGCGGTCGCAGCGGCGAGTTGGCCACGTCGATCGCCCGCCACTCCGTCTTCGGAAAGCTCGCCTTCGGCACCCGCCGACAGAGTCCGAGCACGGATTCCACGGCGGGTTCCTGGGACAGCGAGCGCAGCAGGCTGGTGCCGACGTTGCCGCTCGCGCCGGTTACGACGACTCGCATCGCTCCTGCCACTCGAGCATGGCGACTGGCTACCCGACCAGGGTCGCCTCAACCCCAGATGTCACCATCTGGGCCCGGTGTCTCACCACCATCACCACCACGCCCCGGCCGGCGACACCAAGCGCCTGGGCGTGGCGCTCGGCCTGATCCTCGGCTTCATGGCCGTGGAGGTGGTGGCGGGCATCCTGGCCGACTCGCTGGCGCTCCTATCGGACGCGGCTCACATGCTCACCGACGCCGGCGCGATCGCCTTGGCGCTGGTCGCGGCGCGGTTGGCGGCCCGGCCCGCCAGCGGCGGCTTCACGTTCGGGCTCAAGCGTGCCGAGATCCTGTCGGCCCAGGTCAACGGAGCCACGCTGGTGGCGCTGGCGGTGGTGATCCTCGCCGAGGGCGTACGCCGGCTGGTCGACCCGCCCTCGGTGGACGGCGCGCCGGTGCTGGTGGTGGCCGTCGCCGGCATCGCCGTGAACCTGCTCGCAACCTGGGTGCTCGCCGGGGCCGAGCGCCGCAGCCTCAACGTCGAGGGCGCTTTCCAGCACGTGCTGACCGACCTGTTCGCGTTCATCGCGACGGCGATCGCCGGCGTCCTCATCCTCACCACGGACTTCGAGCGTGCCGACGGCATCGCCGCGCTGCTCGTGGCTGCCTTGATGCTGCGCTCGGGCTGGGCGCTGCTGCGCGACTCCGGCCGGGTGCTGCTCGAGGCCGCGCCGCGCGGGCTCGACCCCGATGAGATCGGCCGCGCGCTCGCCGCCGAGCACCACGTGGTGGAGGTGCACGACCTGCACGTCTGGGAGGTCACGTCGGGCATGCCGTCGCTGTCGGCCCACGTGACCGTGCGTGCCGGCTGCGACACCCAGTCGCACCGGCGCCAGCTCGCCGAGCTGCTGCGCGAGCGCTTCGGCATCGAGCACACCACGCTCCAGGTCGAGGAGCGCCACGAGGGTCCGCTGGAGATCGCCCCGCTGCATCCGGAGAGCCGGGTCCCCTAGGTGCCGCGCTTCGTGATCCAGCAGCACCAGGCGACCAGCATGCACTGGGACTTCCGCCTGGAGGTGGCCGGCACGTTCAAGTCGTGGGCGGTGCCCAAGGGGCCTTCGACGCACCCGCGCGACAAGCGCCTGGCGATGGAGGTGGACGACCACAGCATCGCCTGGGGCGACTTCGAGGGCGTGATCGGCGAGGGCCAGTACGGCTCCGGCCCGGTGATCGTCTGGGACCGCGGCACGTACGAGAACCTGCGCGAGGAATCGATGGAGGACGCGCTCGCGGCCGGTCACGCCTCGTTCTGGCTGGAGGGAGAGAAGCTGCACGGCGGCTGGAGCCTGCGCCACACCGACGGGCGCCGCTGGCTGCTCGTCAAGCGCCGCGACGAGCACGCGGACAGCGGCGACCCCGTCTCCGAGCGGCCCGAGTCCGTGGTCTCCGGGCGAACGATCGAGGGCTTGCGCTGAACGGCTACGAGCCGATGAAGGCGGTCCTCTGGGACGAGCCGTTCTCCGATCCGGACTGGATCTTCGAGCGCAAGCTCGACGGCGTCCGCTGCCTGGCCCACCGCGACGGCGACGGCGTGCGGCTCGTCTCCCGGACGGACCGCAGCATGAACGCCGACTACCCTGAGCTCGTGGAGGCGCTCCACGCCGAGCCGTGTGAGGACTTCGTCATCGATGGCGAGGTCGTGGCGTTCGACAGCCGCGGGATCACGAGCTTCTCTCGCCTCCAGCGCCGCCACCGCGAGCGGGTGGCGATCTTCTACTACGTCTTCGATGTGCTGCGGGTGGGAGGCGAGGACGTGCGCGAGCTGCCCCTGCGCGAGCGCAAGGCGAAGCTGCGGCGGACGCTGCGCTTCAAGGGCCACGTGCGGTTCTCGCCGCACCGCAACGAGCGCGGCGAGGAGCTCTTCCGCGACGCCTGCCGCAAGGGGCTCGAGGGGCTCATGGCCAAGCGGGCGGACAGCCCCTACCGCGCCACCCGCTCGAGCGACTGGCGCAAGCTCAAGTGCCACGCCGAGCAGGAGCTCGTGATCGGCGGCTACACCGCCCCTCAGGGTTCGCGCACGGACTTCGGGGCGCTGCTGGTCGGCTACTTCGAGGACGGTGGGCTGAGGTACGCCGGCAAGGTCGGGACCGGCTTCGACCAGGCCACGCTGCGCGAGCTCGGCGCGCGCCTGCGCA
This sequence comes from uncultured Thermoleophilaceae bacterium, assembly GCA_963765135.1. Lineage (GTDB taxonomy): Bacteria > Actinomycetota > Thermoleophilia > Solirubrobacterales > Thermoleophilaceae > JACVRW01. Next base: position 462,702 of record CAVXUX010000002.1, on the reverse strand, counting down.
AGCTGGAGCGCGCGGATTCGCCGTTCGTCGACGTGCACCCGATCCCGCGCGGCACGCACTGGGTCGGGCCCGAGCTGGTCGGGCAGATCGCGTTCACGGAGTGGACGCGCGACGGCCGGCTGCGCCACCCGCGCTTCCTCGGCCTGCGCAACGACAAGCGAGCCGCCGACGTGGTCAGGGAGCGCCCCGCGTGAGCGTCGAGATCAGCCACCCCGACAAGGTGCTGTTCCCCGCCGACGGGCTGACCAAGGCCGACATCGCCGAGTACTACGAGGCGGTATCGGAGTGGATGCTCCACCACGTCAAGAACCGGCCGATCAGCATGCAGCGCTTCCCCGACGGGATCGACGGCGGCGGCTTCTTCCACAAGAACGTGCCGGACCACTTCCCCGGCTACGTGAAGCGGATCGAGGTCGACAAGCGCGGCGGCACGCTGACCCAGGCGGTGATCTGCAACACCGAGACGCTCGTCTACCTGGTCGGCCAGAACACGATCACGCCGCACGTCTGGCTGTCGCGCGCCGACCGGCTGCGCCAGCCGGATCGGGTCGTCTTCGACCTCGACCCCGCGCCCGGGGCCGACTTCGCCGCCGTTCGCCGGGCGGCGCGGCGGACCGGCGAGCTGCTGCGGGAGATCGGCCTCGAGCCGTTCGCGCAGGTGACCGGCTCGAAGGGCATCCACGTGTGGTCCCCACTGCGCCGGCGGGCCACCTTCGAGGAGGTCAAGCCGTTCGCCCGCGCCGCCGCGGAGCTGCTCGCCAACCGCTACCCGGAGGAGCTCACGACCGAGTTCCGCAAGGCCGAGCGCGGTGGCCGCATCCTCGTCGACGTGATGCGCAACGCCTACGCGCAGACCGCCGTGCCGCCGTACGCGGTGCGGCCGCGGCCCGGGGCGCCCTGTGGCGACCCCCATCGCCTGGGACGAGCTGTCCGATTCGAGGCTGCGCTCCGACCGCTGGAACGTCTCGAACGTCCTGAGGCGGCTCAACGCCAAGGGCGACCCGTGGGCCGACATCGCCTCGTTCGCGCGCGGGCTGTCGCGCTCGCGTAAGCGCCTCGAACAGCTGATCCGCGAATAGAGCGCACCCGTTTCAGGCACACGGCATGGGGTAGACCTTTCCCATGGCCACGATGCCCGAGGCGTCTCCCGAGCGCCGAATCGAAGCGCTGTTCGAGCGCGGCGAGGAGCGCGGCTGCCTGGATCTCTCCGAGCTCGCCGAGCTCGCCCAGGAGCTGGACATGCCCGACGACGAGCTGCAGGCGCTGCACGAGCGCCTGGAGGCGCGCGGCATCGAGGTGAGCGACGACTGCGCGAACGGCGCGCCGCCGGGCGCCCACTACAACAACGAGGAGCTGGTCGTGATGACCAGCGACACGCTGCAGCTGTTCCTGCGCGACGTGCGCCGCCATCCGCTGCTCTCCGCGGCTGAGGAGGTCGAGCTGGCCAGGCGCATCGAGCGCGGCGACCTCGAGGCGAAGGAGCGGATGGTCAACTCGAACCTGCGCCTCGTCGTCTCGCTCGCCAAGAAGTACCAGGGCCACGAGCTGGCGCTGCTCGACCTGATCCAGGAGGGCATCCTCGGACTGATCCGCGCCGCCGAGAAGTTCGACTGGCGCAAGGGCTACAAGTTCTCCACCTACGCGACCTTCTGGATCCGCCAGGCGATCCAGCGCGGCCTAGCCAACCAGGGCCGCACCATCCGCATCCCGGTCCACATCGGGCAGCGCGAGCGCAAGATCGTGCGCGCGGAGCGCGAGCTGGCCGCCAACCATGGTCGCCCGCCCACCGACGCGGAGGTTGCCGCCGCCGCCGAGATCACGCTCGACGAGCTGCTCGAGACGCGCGAGGTGATGCGCACGATCACGAGCCTCGAACGGCCGATCGGCGCGGAGGGAGACACCGAGCTGGGCGACCTGCTCGCCAGCGACGAGATCGAGCCGCACGACGAGGTCGAGATCGGATTGCGCGACCAGACCGTGCGCGCCGCGCTCGACCAGCTGCCGGACCAGGAGCGCGAGGTGATCGGCCTGCGCTTCGGGTTGGGCGGCACCGATCCAACCCCGCTGCGCGAGGCCGGGCGGCGCCTCGGCCTCTCGCCGGAGCGCGTGCGCCGCATCGAGCACAAGGCACTCGAGCGGCTCGCGGAGTTCCGCGAGGTCGCGGCGCTTTCGGAAGTAGCCTGAGTACGGCCCCGCCCCGGCGGGTAGCCGACCCCATGGCCGACTCGACCACAGGCCCGACGGATCTCAGCCGCCGCTCATGGCTCGGGGTGGTGAAGCGCACCGGCACGGAGTTCCGCGAGGACAACCTGACCGACTGGGCCGCCGCGCTCACCTACTACGCGGTGCTCGCGATCTTCCCCGCCCTGATCGTGATGGTCTCCGTGCTCGGGCTGATCGGCGACTCGGTGACCCAGCCGTTGCTCGACAACCTCGGCAAGGTCGCGCCCGGGCCGGCGCAGGACATCCTCACCAGCGCGATCGAGAACATCCAGGGCAGTCAGGGCGCCGCGGGCGTGTTCTTCGTCATCGGACTGCTCGGTGCGCTCTGGGCGGCGTCCGGCTACATCGGCGCGTTCATGCGCGCGTCGAACGCGATCTACGACATCGAGGAGGGCCGGCCGGTCTGGAAGACGCTGCCGCTGCGGGTCGGGCTGACGGTGCTGCTGATGGTGCTGACCGCCGTCAGCGCGATCGGCGTCACGCTCAGCGGCGGGCTCGCTCAGGAGGCCGGCAACGTGATCGGCGTCGGCGAGACCGCCGTCGACGTCTGGAACATCGCCAAGTGGCCCGTCCTGCTCCTGTTCGTCAGCTTCATGTTCGCGGTGCTCTACTGGGCCGCCCCCAACGTCAAGCAGCCGGGCTTCCGCTGGATCAGCCCGGGCGGGGTGCTCGCGGTGCTCGGCTGGGTGATCGCGTCGGTCGCGTTCGCGTTCTACGTCTCGAACTTCGGCTCGTACAACAAGACCTACGGAGCGCTCGCCGGTCCGATCGTGTTCCTGGTCTGGCTGTGGATCTCGAACATCATGATCTTGCTCGGCGCCGAGTTCAACGCCGAGCTGGAGCGCGGCCGCGCGATCGAGGGCGGCATGCGCCCGGAGGACACCGAGCCGTTCGTGGAGCCGCGCGACACGCGCAAGATCGAGGCCAACCACTCGTGAGCGTCGATACCCCCCGCGCCGACGGCGCGTACACCGGTTACGCCGCGCCGAGCGAGCGCCCGCCGTTCGGCCCCTACGCCGGGCTGGCGGCGCTGTTCAACGCCGCCATCGCGGCCGGCGTGGTGGGCGCCAAGCGCAGCGGACGCGACCTGCCCGAGCGGATCGAGGCGCGCGACATCGTGCTCAACGGCATCGCCACCCACAAGCTGTCGCGGCTGATCTCGAAGGACAGGATCACCTCGTTCGCGCGTGCCCCGTTCACGGAGTTCCAGGAGCCGGGCGGGCCCGCCGAGGTCGAGGAGCGCGCCCGCGGCGAGGGCTGGCGGCGCACGATCGGGGAGCTGCTCGTGTGCCCCTACTGCCTGGGGATGTGGATCTCCGGCGGCTTCAACCTCGGCCTCGTCGTGGCGCCGCGCGGCACCCGCTTAGCGGCCTCGGTCCTGACCGGGCTGACGATCTCGGACTTCCTCCAGATCGCCTACAAGGCCGCCGAGGATCGCGGCCTGGGCGGCAGCTGAGCGCCCTAGTCCTCGAACACGAACAGCTCGAAGCCGATGTCGGCGTCGATCAGCAGCTGGCTGTGGTACGACGCGACGCGCCTGCCGAAGGCGCTCTCGACGACTCCCTTGAACGAGCCCGCCATCGCCTCCTGGAACGTGAGCCGAACGCTGCGTACCTGATCGCCGTGTCCTCCGTCAGCCAGCGTGCGCTCGACCGTCGTCATCGTGTCGCGCAGCACGGTCACCAGGTAGGTGTCGTCGAGCAGGAAGCTCTTGGCGCGCGTGGGGCCGCGCCCGTAGTACTCGGCGAACAGCCCGACGATGCCGTTGGTGACCTGGGCGAGCTCCTCGCCGTGGCGGGTGTCGATTTCGCCCGACTGAAGTGGGTCCACCCTGCGAATCCTAAGGCGCGGGCGCGGTCTCCTCGCGCCCGCTCCCGGGAAGCCGGTTGCCCGCCTTCTCCTGGAGCCGCGGAGGAAGAGCCGAGCGGAACAGGCGGCTGACCTTCCCGAGCTTGGCTCGGCAGCGCGGGCACTCCTCGGAGGTCGCCGAGGTGGTCGGGCTGTAGACCGTCAGCCTGCAGGTGGGGCAGTTCAGGTACGCCAAATCTCCTCCTCGTGCGCGGCCGCCAACCCGCGGTGGGGCGCACGAAGGTAGCCCAAACGGGTAGCAGCGTCAACGGAAATAGGTATGACTTGTGTGCCACGCCTCGAGCCGCTCCGACCCGCTCCGCGAGGTTGCGTCGTAGGCTCTGCTCATGGACGTCGACGAGGAGATCGACCGCCTGTACGGGACGCCGCTCGACGAGTTCGTCCAGGAGCGCGACGAGCTCGCCAAGCGCCTCACCCGAGATGGCGATCGCGATGCGGGGGCGCGGGTGAAGGCGCTGCGCAAGCCGACGGTCGGGGCGTGGGCGCTCAACCAGGCGGTGCGCCGCCGGCGAGCCGAGACCGACGCGCTGCTGGCGACCGGCAAGCGGCTGCGCGCGGCGCACGAGGAGCTGCTCAGCGGCGGCGACTCGGCGGTCCTGCGCGAGACCATGGAAGAAGAGCGCTCGCTCACGTCGGCGCTGGCCGACTGCGCCGAGGCGATCGCGAGCGAGACCGGCAAGAGCGGGCCCGCCCTGAGGGACCGGGTGCGGGCGACCCTGCACGCGGCGGCCGTCCAGGAGGAGGCCCGCGAGGAGCTCGCGACCGGGCGGTTCGTGCGCGAGCGCGAAGCGGTGGGCCTCGGACCCTTCGACAGCGACCTGCCGGCCCCGGCAGAGCCGACCTCGGCGAAGCCCAAGAGCTCTCGCACCGCGACCAAGCCTCGCGCGCCGGCGGCCAAGGCACAGCCGCAGGCCGAGCGGGCACCGCTTCCCGACCCCCGGCTCGACGAGGCCGAGCGCTCGCTGGCCGAGGCTCGCGAGGCGCTCACGAGCGCCGAGGCCGATCACGCCGCATCGCTCTCGCGCGCGGAGTCCGCACGCGAAACTCTTCAGGAGGCGGAGCTCGCCGAGCGCGAGGCGCGGCGGGTGGTGCGCGAGCTCTGGCGCGAGGTCGCCAAGCAGGAGCGCAAGCTGGAGCGGATGCGCCCGAAGGGCTAGCCGGGCGGCTCGCGCCGCTCCAGGCCGTGCACGGCGGGCCCCATGATCACCTCTCCCCGAGGTCCGAAGCGCGACCCGTGGCAGGGGCAATCCCAGGTGCCCTCGCCCGAGTTCCAGTTGACGATGCACCCCAGGTGCGTGCAGCGCGCCGACAGGGCGTGCAGCTCGCCGTCGTCGTCGCGGAAGACCGCTCGCTGCCCCACTCCCGCCCCCACGATCCGGCCCTCGCCGCGCTCGATCGAGTCGACGTCGGCGCGCTTGGCGACCCGGTCCCCGAAGAAGCGCAGCGCGACGTTGGCGTTCTCCTTGAGCAGCGAGCCCGCGCTCGCCCGCAAGCGCACGCGGCGCGTGTCGAACAGCTCGCGCCACGGGTGATCGCGCCGGTCGACCCAGGCGGCCAGCAGCTCGGCCGACGCGATCCCCATCGCCAGCCCCCACTTGCGGAAGCCGGTGGCGACGAACACGTTCCGCGAGAGCGGGTCGACCGGGCCGACGTAAGGGACGCCGTCGGCGGGCATCTGATCCTGGGTCGACCAGCGCATCACCGGGTCGACGCCGAAGCGCTCGCGCGCCCAGCGCTCGAGCCGCTCGTATCGCTCGCGCGCGTTCGCCTGGCCGGTCTTGTGGCTCTCCCCGCCGACCAGCAGCCAGGTGCGGTCGCCGAGGTCGTGCGTCCGGATCGAATGCGCCGGCGACTCGGTGCTCAGGTACATCCCGTCGGTCGCCGCCGGGCGCTCGTACGGAGCCGCCACCACATACGAGCGCTCGGGATGGCAGCGCGCGAAGTAGAGGCCGCGGTCGAGGAACGGCAGGTGCGTGGCGACCACCACGCTCGACGCCGTCACGACCCGTCCGCCGTCGGTGCGGACGCGGCACGGCGAGCCCGCGTCCACCCCCTCCGCGAACGTCCCCTCGTAGATGCGCGCGCCGCTGGCCTCCAGGCCGCGGACCAGCCCGTGCAGGAACTTGACGGGGTGGAACTCGGCCTGGTCGGCGAAGCGGACGGCAGCGGCCACGGGGAAGGGCAGATCGGTCTCCTCGACGAGCGACGCGGGCAGCCCGGCCCGGCGCGCGGCCCCCACCTCTGCCTCCAGCTCCTCGCGGTCGTCGGGAGACTCCGAGTAGGTGAGGTTGGCCTTGCGCCGCAGGTCGCAGTCCACCTCCAGCTCGCCGGCGAGCTCGAAGGCCCGCTCGATGCCGCGCTGGTTGGCCTGCCCGTAGCTCCGCGCGGCGTCCTCCCCGAGGCTGCGCTCGAGCTTCGCGTAGGTCAGCCCGTGCAGCGAGCTCAGCTTTGCGGTGTTGTAGCCGCTCGCCCCGGCGCCGACGAAGCGGCCCTCGAGGACCACGACGCTGCGGCCGCCCCGGGCCAGCTCGAGAGCGGCGCTGAGCCCCGTTATGCCGGCGCCCACGACGCAGACGTCGGCGTGCACGTCCTGACCCAGGGCGGGGCGAGGGGAGCGCTCGGCGGTGTCGAGCCAGAGCGAGGCGAGCGTCGGCATGTTTGCCCGTTGTCCCGCACGACGGTTGCCCAAACCAACCGCAGGGGAATAAGCGGCCTGTGCCGGTCCTCGCCACAGTGGTGCTGCTCGCACTCGCGTGCCTGTGGGCGGGCTGCGGCGACCGCTCGAACGATGCCGCGGCTGTGGTCGAGCGCTTCCAGACCGCCCTGGACGGAAACGACGGCGCGGGCGCGTGCGCCGAGCTCAGCAAGCCGACGGCGAGCGCCCTCGAGCAGCAGGAGGGCCACCCCTGCGTCGAGGCGATCCTCGACCTTCACCTGGCCAGTGGTCGAGAGGTGGCGAAGGCGAGCGTCTACGTGACGTCCGCGTCGGTCTCGCTGGTGGACGGGAACACGCTGTTCCTCGACGAGGCTTCAGATGGCTGGCAGATCTCGGCCGCCGGCTGCCGCCCATCCGCCCGGGACCGGCCCTTCGACTGCGAGCTGGAGGACTGACATGCGGACGATGTTCGTGCTGTACCTCGTTCTGATCGTCGCGGGGCTGGTGCTCTCCACGACGATCGGCCTCCTGCGCTACTAGCCATGCGCGCCTCCCTCAAGCACAACAGCCTGTCGATCGTCTTCCTGGCCCTGTTCCTGACGGCCCTGATACTGCAGGCGTTCGCCGGGCACGCCGACTTCAACGAGGACCAGCTGCGTCACGACAACCCGACGATGTCGCTCGGCCGCTACGTGATCTCGTCGGAGTTCGGCGTCGCCGTGCTCGAGAACTGGCAGTCCGAGTACCTGCAGTTCACGCTGTTCATCGTGGCGACCGTTTGGCTGCTCCAGCGCGGCTCGCCCGAGTCCAAACAGGTGGACAAGGCAGGCCGCGAGTCGGACAAGGACCAGCTCGTCGGCGAGCACGCCAAGCCGGGCTCGCCGCGCTGGGCGAAGGCTGCGCCGACCTGCGCCGCACGCTCTACGAGAACTCGCTGCTGATCGTGATGGCGGCGATCTGGCTGGCCAGCTGGTTCGCGCAGTCGATCACCGGCGTGAACGAGTACAACGCCGAGCGGCTCGACCACCACCAGCTGCCCGTGTCCTGGTCGGCGTACCTGGGCAGCCCGGACTTCTGGGAGAAGACCCTCCAGAACTGGCAGTCGGAGTTCCTCGCGGTCGGGTCGATGGCGATCCTCGCGGTGTACCTGCGGCAGCGCGGGTCGCCCGAGTCCAAGCCGGTCGGGACGCCGCACCATGCGACCGGCACGGAGGGCTGAGTCCCTCCCAGACCCGTTTCCCGTGCGGCCTGCTGGGTAGCTCCCGTACATGGGGTTTCTCGGCGAGCAGCTCAACGCACACCTGCGTGACGCGCACGCCATCGCGCAGCTCGCGCTGCCCCAGCTGCGGGCCGCTCCCGACGCCGCGGGCGACCTCGCGCTCGGCACCGCCTTTCGCCAGCACCTCGTCGAGACCGAGCAGCACGAGCAGCTGATCAGAGACCGTCTCGAGGCTCGCGGCGTGTCGCCTCTGAGGCTCAAGAATGGGGCTTTCAGGACCAACGGGTTCGCCTTCGTGCTGTTCCGCGGGTGCCAGCCCGACCCGCCCGGCAAGCTGATCGCCCACGCGCTCTTCCACGAGCACCTCGAGATCGCCACCCAGGACCTGCTGCGTCGGATGGCCGAGCGGGCCGGCGACGACACCACGATGGTCGTCGCGCGCGCGATCCGCGAGGACGAGCGGGCGATGGCCGAACGGCTCGAGGCCTCCCTCGACCGGGCCGTCGAGGCTTCGCTGCGCGAGGTCGATCGCGCCAACATCGACGCGCTCGTGGACAGGCACCTGGCCGACGCGCACGCCATCGAGGCCGAGGCGATCCAGCTGCTCGAGCGCGGCCCGCGCCTCGCCGGCGACGCCGAGCTGGGCCAGCTCTACGAGGAGCACCTCTACGACTGCCGCGACCACCAGCGCCGAGTGCGCGAGCGCCTCGACGCGCGCGGGGCGCCGTCCGAGGCGGTGAAGGAGGCCGCGCTGCGACTCGGCGCCCTCGACTGGGGGGCGTTCTTCATCGCCCAGATGGACACGCCCGCCAAGCTGGCGGCGATCGCGTACGCGTTCGAGTTCCTCGAGGTCGGCTGCTACGAGCAGCTGAAGCGGGTCGCCCACCGAGTCGGGGACGGCAGCACGGAGCATCTGGCCGAGCACATCCTCGCCGACGAACGCGAGATGGCGGAGCGCCTCTGGAGAGGCTTCGACACCGCGCTCGACGCGTGGCTGGTCCCCCAAGAGGTGCTCGCCTAGTGCGCTACTGGGTCCAGCTGGCCACGGAGCAGTTCCCGCCCAGCGAGCTGGTCGACCAGGCCGTCGAGGCAGAGCGCGCGGGCTTCGACGGCGCTCAACGTGAGCGACCACTTCCAGCCCTGGTGGGAGCCCGGCCACTCCGGTCAGGCGTGGGCGCTGCTCGGCGCGATCGGGCAGGCGACCGAGCGGATCGAGGTCGGCACGGGTGTGACCGCGCCGGTCCACAGATACCACCCGGCGGTCGTGGCCCAGTTCGGCGCGACGCTCCAGGAGCTGTTCCCCGGTCGCGCGTTTCTCGGAATCGGCTCGGGCGAGTCGCTGAACGAGTCGCCGGCCGGCATGGACTGGCCGGACACCGCAGAGCAGGTGCGACGCATGGAGGAGGCCCTCGACGTCATCGACCGGCTGCTCGACGGCCAGCGGGTCGACCACGACGGGCGCTACTTCCGCACCAAGGCCGCCTATCTCCACACCCGCGGACCGGAGCGCCCGCCGCTGTACGTGTCCGCGTTCGGCCCCGACGCGGCCGGGGTCGCCGCCCGCTTCGGCGACGGTCTCTGGACGCTGGCGGACCCCGAGTTGGCGCCCGACCTGATCGAGGTCTACAGGCGCGAGTGCGAGGCGGCCGGCAAGGAGCCGGGCGAGATCATCCTCCAGACCGGGTTCTCCTGGGCACGGGACGACGCCGCGGCGCTCGAGGGCGCGCGCGTGTGGAAGGCCACGCAGCCGCCCGAGTTCTTCACCGACGACTGGCACGACCCCAAGGCGATGTACGAGCACGCGGAGGCCGAGGTCTCCGACGAGGAGTTCATGGAGTCGTTCATCGTCGGGTCGGACCCGGAGTTCCACCTCGAGCGTATACGCGCGGTGGAACGGCTGGGCGCGACGATCGTATGCCTCCAGAACGGCTCTGGAGCCGATCCCCTGGGCGCTCTGCGCACCTACGGCGAGCGCGTCCTCCCCGCCCTCAAGGGCGCGCGGGTTTAGGAGTCCGGCCAAGAGGAGACAATCCTGTCTAGGTCACCGGTTCGAGGGGCTCAGGCCACCCGAACAGGGACCAGCAAAGAGTTGGGGGACGACGAACGGCCGCCTTGGTCGGATCGGCCGTGGAGCGGACCTCGCGTCAGGTACACAAGTCCCGACGGAGGTCAACCATGTCTGCAGTTGCGCTCGCTACGCCGAGCCTTCCCCGATTCAGCCGCCGAACCCCCTGTGACCGCGCCGAGGCGCAGGAAACAGAGCGACAGCTGCTGTTCAGCTACCACCGCGAGGGCGACCTCGCCGCACGTGAGGAGCTGGCCGAGCGGTTCCTGCCGCTCGCCCGCGATCTCGCGCTGCGCTACACCTACACCGACGAGCCGTTCGACGATCTGCTCCAGGTGGCGAGCCTCGGCCTCGTCAAGGCGATCGACCGCTTCGATCCCGAGCGCGGTACGAAGTTCACGAGCTACGCCGCACCCACCATCCTCGGCGAGCTCAAGCGCCATTTCCGCGACAAGGGCTGGGCGCTGCACGTCCCGCGTGACCTTCAGGAGCGGACGCTCGCGGTCAGCCGCGCCACCGAGCGCCTGTCGAAGGAGCTCGGTCGCTCGCCCAAGGTGCGCGAGGTGGCGGCCGAGCTGTCCTGCAGCGTCGAGGCCGTGCTCGAGGCCCAGGAGGCCGCGGCCAGCTACGAGGCCGCTTCGCTCGACGCCCCGACGTCCCGCGAGGACGACGAGGCCGCCTCGCTGGTCGACCTGATGGGTGACGAGGACTCGTCGTACGAGCTGGTCGAGAGCCGCGACGCGATCGCCAGCACCTGGAAGGCGCTACCGGAGGTGGAGCGCCAGGTCCTGGAGCTGCGCTTCATGCACGACCTGACGCAGCGCGAGATCGGCGAGCAGATCGGCTACTCGCAGATGCACGTCTCGCGCCTGCTGCGGCGGGCGCTGGATCGGCTGGAGACTGCCGCAGCCGCCGCTTGAGCGACTGCGCGTTCTCGACGGCGAAGCCCTCCCAGTCGTTGTTGAAGTAGACGAACACCTCGGCCCGCCGGCGCCAGCGTGCGATCCGGCGGGCCCATTCGTCCAGCTCCGACTCCGAGTAGTTGCCGCGCCGGCCCCGGTGGCCGTGATGCAGGCGCACGAGCGTCCAGTCCGCCGTCAGCTCGTGGGCCTGGAAGGGCCACTTGGGGTGATCCCCGATCACGAGCGCGGCACCGCGCTCACGCAGGAGCGCGTAGACCGGCTCGGCGAACCAGCTCTCGTGACGGAACTCGAAGCAGTGACGGCCGGGCGGCACCAGCTCAAGTGTGGTCGCGATGCGCTCCAGGGCCTCCCCCTCGTTGCGGAAGTTGGCCGGGAACTGCCAGACCACCGGCCCGAGCTTGTCCGCCTCGACCAGCGGCATGATGCGCTCGTAGTAGCGGTGGATGCCCTGCTCGATCTCGCGCAGGCGCCGCACGTGGGTGAGGTAGCGGCTGGCCTTCGCGGCGAACGTGAACCCGTCGGGTGTCTGCTCCACCCAGCGGGCGACCGCGTCGCGCGAAGCGAGCCGATAGAAGGTCGAGTTCACCTCGACCGTGTCGAACAGCTCGGCGTAGCGGGTCAGCCAGCGCGACCGGACGAGCCCCTCGGGATAGAGGCGGCCGCGCCAGTCGTCGTAGTTCCAGCCCGAGCAGCCGACCCGGACGGCGTGCTCGTTACTCGGAGGCGCGCTCATGGCGCGGGCGCGGCAGGGTGGCCGTGTTGACCACCTCGAAGGCGCTGCCGGGAACCCGGCCCAGCGTGTGCAGCTGGTCGTTGCTCCACCGCGAGTCGGGTGCGCCGCTGAGGTACCAGGGCGAGCCGTTGTCGGCCAGGATCATCCCGTAGCGCTTCAGTGCCTTCAGCACGATGCGCGCCTGACGGGGGAAACGCGAGATTTCGTAGCTCCGGCGCAGCCGCAGGCGCTGGCCCATGGCGGGGAGGTTCGGATCGGTGAGGTCGGAGGCAAAGTGCCGGGCCGGGTAGATGAACGCGCGGCGGGTGCGAGCGGTCGTGAAGCGCAGGGCGTGGTCGATCCTGCCGCGCTTGACCTCGTCGTAGCGCGCCAGGCCCGGCAGGATCGGCAGGCCGGCGGCGTCCGCGGAGGTCCACCCGCGCGGGCGCAGCCGGTTGGAGCGCAGGTTCCAGATCGCCCCCGAGCCGGCCGTCCAGCCCGAGCCGCGCGGGTAGGCCCCGAACACCTCGTAGAGGCGGCAGCGCTTGCGGTCGACCACGATCACGTGACGGTCGCCGTCCGCGTTGCGCCCGCCCTCGATCGGGGCTCGGGAGGGGATCGGATAGGGACCGTCGTCGGACTCGTCGGCGTAGTCGAACGAAATCGGGACCTTGGGCTGGGAGCCTCCGACCGTCACGAAGGGGATCCCGATCGGGCCGCCGTCCCAGAGGCCCGAGCCGAAGTCGGCGTGCATGGTGTCGGTCGCGCCGATCGAGCGCACGATCGCGTCGGAGTCGCGCAGGACCGGCAGGCGGTCGACGCGCTGGTTCCAGGGGTTGTTGGACGGGAAGACGGGGCAGCCGCCCACGGTCGCGGCGCCCGCCGGCGGCGCCGCCAGCGCGAGCGCTGCGACGACAGCGACAACCCCGAGAGGGGTGGAGATCCCCACCCCGCTAGGAGCTCGGGCCGACGCGGCTGGTCTCGCCCTCCGGCAGCCGGCCGTCGCGGCCCACGTAGCCGTCCTTGCCACCGGTGACGAGGTACATGCACGGGCCGTCGCCGATGTTCTTGATTTTTCGGATCGTCTGGGCGTCCACGCGTGCCAGGCCGCCGGGGCCGAGCGTGTGGGTGGTCTCGTCGTTGAAGGTGATCTCGATGCGTCCGCTGTGGACGAAGTAGAGCTCCTGCTGCTGATCGTGGAAGTGGCGGCCGGTCTCGTAGCCCTCGGGCAGCACGATCCCGTTGACGCCAAAGGCGGTCACCCCGAGCGGCCCTCGCACCTTGCGGAAGCCGGGTCCCTCCCCGAGCGCCTCGACGTTCACGACGGCCCAGCCGTCGCCCTCCACCAGCTCGTTCACCTCGGCCATGACGGCAGCCTACCGCTGCTAGGCCGCGCGCTCGGCGCTGCGCAGGCCCCCGCGGGCCCACAGCACGGTGACGGCCGCGAGCACCGCCGCGACCGCGAATGCGGGGAGCACCTTGGTCGGGTCGCCCGCCAGGAATCCGCGCCCGGCCTCGAGCATCAGCGTGATCGGGTTGAACGCGGCCGCGCCCTTGACCCAGCCGGTCAGCAGGTCGTACGGCACCCATACGGGCGCAAGGAACAGCAGCAGGAACGCCGGCACCTGCATCAGCGGCCCGGCCTGCATCGTGCGCAGGCGCATCGCGATGCCGGTGCCGAACAGCATCGCCGCGGCGTTGACGACCACCGCCAGCGAGTAGAGGCCGACGAGGTCGATCGCGTTGCCGTTCACCTCGAGGCCGGCGATCAGGGCGACAGTCGTGACCACCGAGACCGTGAAGATCGCGCGGGTGAGCGCCGCCAGCCAGTAGCCGCCGATGATCCCGCCGTGGCTGCGTGCCGCCATGAGCAGCCGGCGCGAGAAGCCCGACTCGAAGTCGCGCGCCACCGAGAAGCCGGTGAAGATGCCGCCGAACGTCGAGGCCTGGAGCAGCACGAAGCCGTACACGAACGTCGTGTATCCCGCCTGGTAGTTGAAGCCGGGCACCTGGTCCACGCGCGAGAGACCGCCCGCGAAGGCGGTGAAGAAGAACATCGGGAACAGCAGCGACGGCACGATGATCGCCGGGTTGGTGAAGAAGTTGTGAATGTTGCGCCAGGCCACCGCCCGCGCGACCGACCAGAATCCGGCGGTCATGTGCGCACCAGCCTCGTGCGCAGCGCCGAGGAGGCCGCGAGCATCGCGATCAGCGCCAAGCCGCCCGCGCAGGCGAACCCGAGCGCGAGCGCCTCAGCGTCCCATCCCACGATCACGAGCGACCGGATCGCCTCGAGCATGTAGGAGACCGGGTTCCAGGTGGCCACCGTTCGGAACCAGTCCGTCTCGATCAGGTTGCGCGGCAGCGACATCGACGACAGGAACAGCGCGGCGAAGAACAGCGGGAAAACGCCCTGCACCGCCTCGCCCGAGCCGCTGCGCAGCGCGACGAAGGCTCCGATGCAGCCGAAGGCGAGCGAGATCACCAGGGACAGCGCCACGATCACGAGCGCGCCCTCCACGCCGGCCGCGATCCCGGCCCCGAACGCCACGCCCACCAGCACGAACGTGACCGCCTGGATCAGCCCCAACGCGAGGATGCCGGCCAGTTGGCCGACCATCAGGGCGATGCGGCGCAGCGGCGTGAGCGCCAGCCGGTTCAGGAACCCGCTCTCGATGTCGTTGGCGACGTTGGTCCCCGCGCTGTTGGCGGAGAACAGCGCGCCCTGGACGAACGCGATCGCGAGCGCGAACTGGAAGTAGGAGTCGGTCGGGAAGCCGGGCAGGTTGGTGGCGCTCTCGAGTCCGCTCGAGTTGATCGAGAGCAGCATCAGCGGGAAGACCAGCGACGGGACCACCATCGCCGGCTGGCGCAGCGTGCGCACCACCGACCGGCGTGCCAGCACGCCGACCTGGACGAGCAGGGTGGACCGCCTCACGCGGCGACCACCTCCCCGGTATCGGGCTCCTCGGCCGTCTCCTCCTCCGCGGCGCCCTCCAGCGAGCGCCCGGTCTTCTCGAGGAAGACGTCGTCGAGCGTCGGCGCGTGCAGCTGGAGGTGGTGGACGTGGATGTCCTCGGCATCGAGCGCGCGCACCACGTCGGCCAGCTGGGCCTCGCCCTCCGACAGGCGCACGCCGGCGCCCTTGGGCGACGAGTTGGCCGGCTCGCCGAAGCGGGCCAGCACCTCGCGGGTGCGCCCGAGCTCGGCCGTGGTCGGCCGGGATGACCTCCAGGGTCGGCCGGCTGATCTCCGCCTTGAGCGCCTCGGGAGTCCCCTCGGCCACGATCCGGCCGTGGTCGATGATGCCGATCCGGTCCGCCAGCACGTCGGCCTCCTCGAGGTACTGCGTGGTGAGGAAGACCGTCACGCCGCTGTCGGACGCGAGCCGCTGGACCTCGTCCCAGAGGGCGCTGCGGCTCTGCGGATCGAGGCCGGTGGTGGGCTCGTCGAGGAACAGGATGCGCGGCTCGTGCACCAGCGCGAGCGCCAGGTCGAGGCGCCGCTTCATGCCGCCCGAGTAGCCGCCCACCTTGCGGTCGGCGGCCTGCGTGAGTCCCACGCGGGCCAGCAGCTCGCCCGAGCGCCGCTTGGCGTCGGCGCCGCGGATGCCGTGCAGGGCGGTCTGCAGCCTGAGGTGCTCGGCGCCGGTCAGGAACGGATCGAGCGCGGCTTCCTGGAGTGCCGCGCCGATCACGGCGCGCACCTCCGGCCCCTCGCGGACGATGTCGTGGCCGCCCACCCGAGCCGTCCCCGAGGTCGGCGGCAGCAGCGTGGTGAGCATGTGGACGGTGGTCGACTTCCCCGCGCCGTTGGGACCCAGGAAGCCGTACACCTCGCCGGGCTCGACGCGCAGGTCGATGCCGTCGACCGCGCGCGGGCCCTTCTTGAACTCCCTGACCAGCTCGGTGGCTTCGATCGCGGCTTCGCTCATAACCGCTCAAAGTACCAACGGGCTTGCTTCGGTCAGAAGCGCAGCAGGGCGGCGAGCCCGCCGGCGCGCTCGGCCAGCTCGTCCCGCCGGCGGCGCACGGCCAGGATCTCCGCCGACTGCTGGATGGTCAGCTCTACCGCGGCCTCGGTGAGGTCGTCCAGCGTCTCGAGCTCGGTCTCGTCCACCGGGCAGCTGCGCTCGCCGGCCGGCCCGAGCCAGCCACACGAGGGACAGAAGGTGCCCTCCGCCGAGTAGCGCTCGTCGGCCACCAGCGTCTCCACGCGCCGCTCGTTGAGCGCCCGCAGCACCTCCTCGAGCCCGATCGCGGCGCGGCCGCCCTCGCCGAGGCGCTCCAGCGCCTCGGCCTCGCGCTCCTCCTCGAGCTCCTCGAAGCGCGGCTGAACCGCGTCGAGCACCTGCTCCGGGGTCGAGTGCTCCACGTCCACGTCGATGCGGCCGGCCAGCCGCTCGGCCAGGTAGCCGTGCAGCTTGGACTCGAAGTCGGCCACCACCTCACGCGGCCCGCCGACGATGAGCCGCTCGAACGGCCGCCGCTTGAAGTGCTTCATCAGCGCCTCGACGGTGTGCTTGAGGTGGTCGTCCTTCTCCTTCTCGATCCCGCGCTGGTAGCGGGCCTGCGACCAGCCTCCCTGGTCGTGCTGGCCGAAGACCAGATCGTGGATCTGCTCGATCTCGCCCAGCCCGTCGGGCGAGCCACGGAAGATGCGCGCGTCGCGCCGGTTGACCAACGCCACGCACCAGCGCTCGCGCCGCGCCAGCCACGCGAGCGGCGCGACCAGCGGCGACCGTCGGATCGCCACACGGCTGGGCACCGGGCGCGGCAGCTTGAGGACCTCGAACAGGCCGGCGGACTCGGCCACGAAGATCGCAAGCGCCTGCGCGCCTTCGGCGGGGAGGTCTCCCTCGAGCACCGAGCTGGCCCGTGCGAGGCTGGCGCGCAGGTCCATCCGCTCCTCGTGGGGCAGCTCCCGGCGCTCGCGCGCCTGGCGGTCGGCCTCGTCCAAGAGCGACCGCACGGCCGTCGCCCGGGCTGGCGGGGTGGCGAACTCGGTCGGGTCCAGGTCGAGATAGAGGCTCAGCACGACCGGGCGATCGAGGCGAATCTCCGCGAGGCGCCGCAGCTCGTCGCGATCGGGAGCCATCACCTGCATTGCCTCGTCCCTACCCGAACGGCGACGGCGTCACACAGACCCGTCTTGACGATCTACTTACGATTGGTAAGTAACAATTTGGACGGGCAGGAGTACTTATTTGTGCGTACAACGACTATCCCAGAGTTTGGTCTGGCAAGGCAATGAGGTATACTTTCGATGAACGTCGAACTATCTAACGAAGGACCTACTACGAGCACCACCACCACTCCCAGCTACTCCTTCACTCCGGAGCTGGAGGATTCGCTGCAGCTGTTCTTCAACGAGGCCCGCAAGCACCCCCTTCTCACCGCTGAGGAGGAGGTCGAGCTGGCCCAGCGCATCGAGAAGGGCGACCTCGAGGCCAAGGACCGCATGATCAACTCGAATCTGCGGCTCGTGATCTCGGTGGCGCGCAAGTACCAGGGGCAGGGCCTGCCCCTCGGCGACCTGATCCAGGAGGGCATGCTCGGCCTGATTCGCGCGGTCGAGAAGTTCGACTGGCGCAAGGGCTTCAAGTTCTCCACCTACGGCACGCTGTGGATCCGCCAGGCGATCGGCCGCGGGCTCGCCAACTCGGGGCGCACGGTGCGACTGCCCGTGCACATCGTGGCGCGGGCGCGCAAGATCTCCGACGCCGAGCGCAAGCTCGCCGTCGAGCTGGGCCGTCAGCCCACCGACGAGGAGATCTCCGAGCGCGTGGACCTGCCGGTCGACGAGGTGGTCGACATCCGGCGTGCGGATCGCGGTCCCGCCAGCCTCGACCAGGGCGTCGGCGAGGACGGCGACACGTCGCTGGGCGACCTGATCGCCAGCGACGGCCCGTCGATCGAGGACTACGTCAGCTCCGAGCTGAACTGGGAGGCGCTGCGCGACGCCGTCGGCACCCTCCCGGAGAACGAGCGCACCGTGATCACGCTGCGCTTCGGCCTCGACCGCGAGGAGCCCAAGGCCCTGCGCGAGACCGGCCGCCGGCTCGGGCTCTCCAGCGAGCGCGTCCGCCAGCTCGAGGAGAAGGCGCTGCGGCGTCTCTCCAAGGACGAGACGGTCGCGGCGCTGCGCGAAGCGGCCTAACCAGCAGCAACAAGGGCCGTCAGGCCTGAGTGCGGGCCCGGCTTCCGGGACATATCCGGGAACCGGGGCCCACACTCGCGTTCGGGCGGCTCTTCATAGCCCGCGCGCGGTCTCGTCCGCCAGCGTAACGCAGCAGGGCCGGCATCCCGCCGTCGGCGTACACGGCCCGCTGCCGCGCCGGCGCTCCGCCCTCGCGCAGGATGCGCTCCACGCCGTCCAGCGCGTCGTCCTCGCCGCGCAGCTCGTCGAGGAGCTCCCGGGCCGCGTCGCGTGCCTTGCGCAGGCGGCCGCGGAAGAGCAGCTCGGCCTCGAGTCCGTCGCGGACGGCGCGGAAGCTCGACCAGTGCAGCGCCTGGGCGGGCGCCAGGTCGGTCGGCGGCTGCTCCGCCGCTCGGCGCGCGAGCGCGTGGACCAGGGCGGCCATGCCCGCGGTCTGCTCGACGTTCGTCTGCACGTCCAGCTCGCGCAGCTCCACCGTGCCCAGCCGCGGCTGCAGGCGCGCGTCCCACCACACCATCGTGTGGTCCTTCGGACCGCCGCCGAGGGCGATCCCGTCCAGAATCTCGAGGTACTCCTCCCAGCCGCGCAGCGGGGGCGGGACGCCGCGTCCCGGATAGGCCCGGATCACCGCCGAGCGGGCACTCGCCAGTGCGGAGTCCATGCCGAACCAGAACGGCGAGGCGGCGCCCAGCGCTCCGATCAGCGGCAGCGCCTCGCGCAGGCCCATCAACGCGTGGACGGCGGCGTCGGGCGAGGGCATCGCCACGTGCACGTGCAGCGCGCACTCCGGCGTGCGTTTGATCAGGCCCCGCATCTCCGCCTCCACGCGCCGGTAGCGGTCCGAGTCGACCAGCTTCACGTCGCCGAACCCGGCGTCCGGGTGCAGGCCGACCGCCATCGGGGTGCCGCCCGCGTCGCGAACCGCCGCCCGGCCCTCGGCGATGTCGGCGACGGCCTCGGCAGCGCTGCCGCGCGGCTCCGAGCGCACCTCGATCTCCGCCAGGAACGCCTCGTGCCCGGCGCGCTCGAATGCCAGGTCCAGGTGCGGGACGACCTGGTCGGCCACGTGGGCGAGCTGAAGCGTGTCGGGGTCAACCAGCAGCAGCTCCTCCTCCACGCCGACCGTGAACTGCCCGCCGCTGCCGAAGCTGTGGTTCACACGGCCTCCCCGAGCGCGGCGCGCGCGGCTATGCGGCCGAACACCAGCGCGCCGGCCAGCCCGCTGGCGTAGCCGCCCGTGGCGATGCCGCCGGCGTCGGCCCCGCAGGCGAACACGCCCGGCGCGGCCTGCGCGGAGCCGTCGATCGCGAGCCCGCCGAGCGTCGTGGTCACGCCGGCGACGGTCTCGACCGTCACGTGACCCGCTTCGCGGCGCACAGGCGCCCCGGCCGCCTCCGCGGCCTCGACCATCTCCCCCACGCTGCGCTCGCGCACGCGCTCCGCCAGCGCCGCCTCGGAAACCCGGAACCAGGCGCGGGCGCGCGGCTGGCGTGCCATCCACTGCGCCGTGTCGACCTCCGACCAGGTCGCGGTCGCGAACGGCTCGCCGCGCTCGTTGGTCACCTCGGCGTGCCGCGCGTAGAGCTGCGACAGCGCCACGAAGTCGGCTGGGTCCACGCGAGCGGGCGGCGCCGGCATCGCGCGAGCGTAGACGTCGCCCAGGCCGGCACCCGTGGAGGCACCGGCGGCGAGGCCCAGCCGCAGCCCGTCCCCGGTGCAGCCGGGCGCCGCACGCACGAGCACGTGGTCCGCCTCCGGCGTCACGTGCTCGCGCAGCAGCTCGCGGTCGGCGGCGAAGCCGCCGGTCGCCAGGATCGCCGGCGCGCCGTCGGGCAGCTCGCGCAGCGGCGTCGACAGGCGCAGGTCACCGGAGGCCTCGGCGAGCGCCGCCGTCAGGCGCTCGGGGTCGAACCGGACGCCGGTGGTCAGCGCGTTGCCCGTCGTGCGCTCGACCACCGCGGCGCCGAGCGACTCCAGCCACGACAGGTCCTCGTCCAGCCGCTCGAACAGCAGCCGCTGGAGCAGCGGGTCGCCGCCCGGACACTCGGCGTGGAAGCGGTCGAGCTCGCGGTGCCGCCAGACGACCCCGCTCGACAGGCGCATTGAGCCGCCCGGCCGGTCCAGCTTCTCGAACACCACGGGGCTCGCTCCCAGCCGGCGCGACTCGGCGGCTGCCACGAGGCCGGCCATGCCCGCGCCGGCGACGACGAGATCTGCCAAGCGCTCAGACCAGCGCGAAGCCGGGCTTGTGCTCCACGTACTCGATGCGCACGCCGGAGGGGCCGCGCAGGAACACGGCGAGCGTGTTGGGCGCGTCCTTGATGTCGTCGATCTCGACGCCGCGCTGCTCGGCGTCGCGCTGGACCTCGTCGGCGGAATCCACGAGCAGCGCGATGTGGTTCAGCAGCGGGCGCTCGACCTGCGCGCCGTCGCCCTCGACGATGCGCAGCTCGCGGTCGCTCACCGCCAGACCGCCGTCGCGTCGCTCGAAGCCCATCCCCTCGAGCTCGGTCAGCGCGGCGTCGCGATCGGGCAGCCGCAGGAGCACGTGGTCGAGGTCGAACTCGACCCCGCCGCGCTCGATCAGGGCGAGCGGCACGCCGCCCGGTCCCTCGAAGCGCACCAGCCCGCCGTCCGACGGCTGTACCGCCGCAGTCTGGGGGAGCCCTGCCACCGCGGCGTCCAGGTTGCCGACGCGCAGCGCGATGTGCTCGATCGACCCGCGATCGCGCGGGCCCTCGGCGTCGAACAGAGTCAGCTTGCCGAGCTTCGCGTCGACCCCCACGAGGGTGAACGTGTCGGTCTCCTCGATCACGTGCATGCCGAGGTGGTCGCAGAGGAAGCTCGCCAGCGGCTTGCGCTCGTCGACCCAGAGGGCGACGTGGTCGAGGCTGCTTGGGTGGATCGGTCCGGGCATGGCGATTCAGGTACCCCCAGAGTGGCTTCTCAATCAGGCCGCGGCGGCCAGGCGATCGAGCTCCTGAGCGTCGAGCTCCAGGTCGGCCGCGGCCACGTTCTCCTCGAGGTGCTGCAGCGACGCGGTGCCGGGAATCGGCAGCACGACCGGCGCGCGCGCCAGCAGCCACGCGATCGCGAGCTGGCTCGGCGTGGCGTCGTGCGCACGCGAGAGCTCGTCGAGCGGGCCGCCGGGGCGGGCGAGGTCGCCCGTCGCGAGCGGGAACCATGGGATGAACCCGATGCCGGCGGCGTCACAGGCATCGAGCACGTCCTCCGAGTCGCGGTCGACCAGGCTGTAGCGGTTCTGGACCGTCACGACGTCGACGAGGGCACGGGCGCGCTCGAGCTGCTCGACCGACACGTTCGAGACGCCGATGTGGCGGATCTTGCCCTGTTCCTGCGCCTCCTTGAGCGCGCCGAGCGAGTCCTCCAGCGGCACCTTCGGGTCCGGCGCGTGCAGCTGGTAGAGGTCGATGCGGTCGACCCGCAGCCGGCGCAGGCTTCCCTCGAGGCATTCGCGCAGCCGGTCCGGGTGGGCGTCGCGCGGCCACTCTCCCGGGCCGGTGCGGCGCAGACCGCCCTTGGTGGCGATCACGAGCCCGTCGGGATACGGGTGCAGCGCCTCCGCGATCAGGTTCTCGCTCACCTCGGGCCCGTAAGAGTCGGCGGTGTCGATCAGGTTCACGCCCAGCTCGAGGACCCGGCGGAGGACGGCCTTGGCGTTCTCGGGATCGTCGGGCGGTCCCCAGATGCCGTCGCCGGTGATGCGCATGGCGCCGTAGCCGAGCCGGCGGACCTCGAGATCGCCGCCGATCGTGAAGGTCGAAGTCATGCCTCAGAGATTACGCAGCGTTCACAGGAAGCTCGCGCGCGTGTCATAGCTTCGCACCCCATGACGATCACGGACGCCCCCCTCCACGGCAAGCTCACCTCGCACACCCGGCGCGACTTCATCCGCGGCATCGCCGCGGCGGGCGCCAGCACCGCCGGCGCCGTCGCGGCCCAAAGTGCCGGCGTGCACCTCTTCGCCGAGGCCGCCGCAGGCACACGGCAGCAGCCACTTCGGCGACTTCGCGGCGATCGCCGCGTCCGCGACGACAGCTTCCAGGTTCCCGCCGGCTACCGCGCCGACGTGCTGATCTCGTGGGGAGACATCTTCCGCAACGGCAGCGGCAAGGCGCTGCGCTACGGCTTCAACAACGACTTCCTCGCCTACTTCCCGCTCGACGGCAGCCGCGAGGGCCTGCTGTTCGTCAACCACGAGTACCCCGACCCGTTCTTCCTGCACGGCTACAAGCCCAACGGCAGCGCCAAGACGGCGGCGCAGGTGCAGGAGGAGCAGGACTCGGTCGGCAACTCGATCCTGCACGTCAAGAAGCGCCGCGACGGCACGTGGAAGGTGGTCTCGCCGTCCGAGTACAACCGGCGCATCTACGGCGACCGCCCGCAGCTCGAGTTCACCGGGCCGCTGGTCGGCGCCGAGGGGGTCGGCACCACCGTCAACGGCTCGGTCGGCAACTGCTCGGGCGGCGATCACGCCGTGGGGCACCGCGCTCTCCTGCGAGGAGAACTTCGCCGGCTACGGCACCGACGTCGAGGACGACGAGTCCGGCCAGTACGGCTGGCACCAGTTCGGCGGCAAGCCCGAGGATGCGGAGTACGACCCGGAGGCGTTCAAGAAGTACGGCTGGGTCTGCGAGCACGACCCCTACGACCCCGGCTCCGTCGGGCGCAAGCACACCGCGCTGGGTCGCTTCCGCCACGAGAACACCGCCTTCCGGCACGAGCCCGGCAAGCAGTTCGTGCTCTACATGGGCGACGACAAGGCCAACGAGGGCGTCTACAAGTTCGTCTCGGCGCGCAAGTTCAAGCCGCGCCAGGGGTCGAACAACCGCCGCATCCTCGAGGAGGGCCAGCTCTACATCGCGCGCTGGGAGCCGGAAGGCCGGCGCAAGTTCGCCACCGAGGGCGACACGGACCCGATCAACGCCACGGAGGGCACCGGCCGCTGGATCCCGGTGCCGGAGGACGCGCTCGAGGACACCGCGATCGAAGCTGCGCGAAGCCTTCGGCGAGGACGAGTTCGACGCGCACTTCGCCACCAACCGCCCGGAGGACGTGGAGGTCCACGAGGACGGCAGCGTCTACATCGCGCTCACGAACAACAGCACCGCGGGGGTGCTCGACTCGCACGGATCGGTGCGCCGGCTGCGCGAGAAGGGCAACGACCCAGAAGCGCTCGAGTTCCGCTGGCGCGACTACGCGGCGGGCGGCCCGACCGGCTCAGGCGACGCCGGGCACCGAGGGCTTCTCGAGCCCGGACAACCTCGTCTTCGACAGGGCGGGCAACCTCTGGGTGGTCACCGACATCTCGTCGAGCAGCCTCAACATGGCCAACGAGTACGCGTACCACAAGAACAACGCGCTCTTCTTCATCCCCACGTCGGGGCCGAACAAGGGCATCGCGTTCCGCTTCGCGAACGGCCCGGTCCATTGCGAGATGACGGGGCCGTACTTCTCGCCCGACGAGAAGACGCTGTTCGTCAACGTCCAGCACCCGGGCGAGCTGACCGGCAGACGCCCCGGACGCGCCGGGCGTGTTCGGCCAGGAGGCGACTTACACCAGCTGGTGGCCGGAGGGCGACAAGACCGCGGACGAAAACCCGTCCACGCCGCGGCCGTCGACCGTGGTGATCACACGCGAGTAAGGCGCTTGCGCAGAGGCTGGGCGCGCTTGCGGAAGAGCGCCACGTTGCGCAGCTTGATCTCCTCGTAGCCGCGGATCACGTCCGGCAGCTCGAGCAGCTCCAGCGCCGTGGCGTGGCGCTCCGGGGTGAGCTGGGCGAGCGTCTCGGCGACCATCTCCTCGTACTCGGAGATCAGCTCGCGCTCGACCTTGCGCACGCCGCGCGCGGCCGAACGGGTCGAGCTTCGTGCCGCGCAGCCGGCGCATCCGGCGGAGCGCCCGGAACGAGGGCACGAACCAGCTGCCCAGCTCCAGCTTGCGCTTCAGCCCCATCGCCCGCAGCAGCGGCGGGTGCAGGTTGAAGGCGATCTTGACGTCGTCGCCGAACTCCGCGTGCAGCTTGGCCTGCTCGACGGCGTCGAGGTGCAGCCGCGCGACCTCGTACTCGTCCTTGTAGGCCATCAGCTTGAACAGCTGGCGGGCGACCGCCTCGGCCAGCTCGGCATGTCCGGGCGTGCGCTCCTGCTCGGCCACGTGCACGCGGCGCACGAGCTCGGCGTAGCGCCGCGCGTAGGCCTCGTCCTGGTAGGCGACGAGCTCGGGGACGCGGGCCTCGACGAGCCGGCGCAGCTCGCCCTGGTCGCCGTTGACGGCCAGCGTGACCAGCTCGCGCTCGGCCTCCGTCAGCTCGTGGACCGGAGCGGCGGGCGGGCGGGTGGCCTCCTCGACTGCGTCAGGGGCGGCCACGACCGCGCGGCCCCACGCGAACGCGGCCAGGTTCTTCTCCACGGCCGCGCCGTTGAGCCGAATCGCCTGCTCGAGCGCCTCGCCAGACACGGGCAGCATGCCGCGCTGGTAGGCCGCGCCGAGGGCGAGCGTGTTGCTCATCATGTGGTCGCCGAAGAGGCGCTCGGAGAGCTGCTGGGCGTCCAGGTAGAGGTTGTGCTCGGGGCGGGTGGCCGCGTCGATCCGGTCGAGCTGGGAGGCCAGCTGCGGGAAGCGCTCGTTCACGTCGATGACCATCCGCCCGGTCGGCACCGCGCTCGTCGACACGACCGCCACGGTGCGGTCGGGCGCCGCCGTGACCAGGTTCTTGTCGCTGGCCGCGCCGAGCAGGTCGAAGCCGAGGTAGAGGTCGATCGACCCGGCCGGCGCCTTGGCCGCCGCGGCCAGCGGCTCGCGCGAGATGCGCAGGTCGGAGGTGACCGGCCCGCCCTTCTGGGAGAGGCCGGTCTGGTCGAGCCCGGAGGCGTGCAGGCCGTCGATCAGCGCCGCCATCCCGAGCACCTGGTTCACGGTCACGACGCCGGTGCCGCCGATGCCCATCATCCGCACCGCGAAGTCCGCGTCGGAGACCAGGCGCTGCGGCTCGGGCAGCTCGACGGTCAGCGGCGGGGTCTCGTGCCGGGCGCCCTTGCCCGGCACGACCGTGAGGAAAGAGGGGCAGTCCCCTTCGAGGCAGGAGTAGTCCTTGTTGCAGGAAGCCTGGTGGATCTGAGTCTTGCGGCCGAACTCGGTCTCGACCGGCTGCACCGACAGGCAGCTGGACTTCTCGCCGCAGTCGCCGCAGCCCTCGCAGACGCGCTCGTTGATCCAGATCCGCTCGACCGGCTCGGCCTGCTTGCCGCGCTTGCGGGCGCGGCGCTTCTCGGCCGCGCACTCCTGATCGTGGATCAGCACGGTCACGCCCTCGACCTCGGCCAGCTCCTGCTGTGCGGGCAGCAGCTGCGACCGGTCGCGCAGCTCCGCGATCGACGCGAGCTCGACGCCCTTGTAGCGGCTCGTGTCCTCGGCCGTGACGATGATCCGGCGCACGCCCTCGAGCTCGAGCCAGCGAGTCAGGTCGGGGACCGACAGCTGGCCCTCGATCGCCTGGCCGCCCGTCATCGCGACGTGCTCGTTGTAGAGCAGCTTGTAGGTGATGTTCACGCCGGCGGCAACGGCGGCACGGACCGCCAGCGAGCCGGAGTGGTGGAACGTGCCGTCGCCCAGGTTCTGCACGAGGTGCCTGTCCTCGGTGAACGGCGCCTGGCCGATCCACTGCGCGCCCTCGCCGCCCATCTGCGTGATGCCGGTGATCTCGCCCTTCCCCTCCGGGTTGAGCAGCACCATCGTGTGACAGCCGATGCCGCCGCCCACGAGCGTGCCCTCGGGCGCGGGGAGCGACGAGTTGTGCGGGCAGCCGGAGCAGAAGAACGGCGCGCGCTGAGCCATCGGCAGCTCGGCCGGGCGGCCCGTGATCGCGTCGAGGCGCTGAACGTGAGCGTCCACCGACTCGATCCGCACGCCGCGGGCGCGCAGGCGGCCGGCGATCGCGCGGGCGACCATGTCGGCGTCCACGTCTAGCTCGAGCGGCAGCAGCGCGTTGCCGTGCTCGTCGCGCTTGCCGACGATGCGCGGGGCGTCAGCGGTGCCGTAGAGGACGTCCTTGAGCTGGGTCTCGAGGAACGGGCCCTTCTCCTCGATCACGAAGATCTCGTCGAGTCCGGTCGCGAACTCGCGCACGATCTGCGGCTCGAGCGGCCAGATCATCCCAAGCCGGAGGATGCGGATGCCCCGGCGTGCCAGCTCGGCTTCGCCGAGCCCGAGCTCGCGCAGCGCGTGCTTGAGATCGTGGTAGGGCTTGCCTGCCGCGACGATGCCGAGCCACCCGTCGCGCTCCCCCTCGACGCGGTTGACGCCGTTCTCGCGCGCGTAGGCGAGCGCGAGATCGGTGCGGACGCCGAGGAGGGTGCGCTCCAGGTCGAGCGACGCCGGCGGCAAGAGGTTGCCGTTCGGCACGTGCTCGTAGCCCAGGTCGGGCATTACCGGGGAGACGCGGCCGGGCGCCACCTCGGCGGTACCGACCGCGTCTGCCACGCTCGTGACGATCTTGAAGCCCGCCCACAGCCCGGACGCCCGCGAGCAGGCGTAGGCGTGCAGGCCGAGGTCGATCACCTCGGCGGGGGTGCCGGGGTAGAACACCGGCATGTGCAGGCTGGCGAGCAGCGACTCGGACGCGCTCGGGATCGTGGAGGACTTGCAGCTCGGGTCGTCGCCGACGACGGCCAGCCCGCCGCCGGTGCGCGAGACGCCGACGAAGTTGCCGTGGCGCAGCGCATCCGCGGCGCGGTCGAGCCCCGGGGCCTTTCCGTACCACATGCCGAGCACGCCGTCGTGCTTGGCGCCGGGGAGCTGACCAGCGAGCTGGCTGCCCCAGGCCGACGTCGCGCCGAGCTCCTCGTTGAGCGCGGGCACGTGGGAGATCAAGTGCTCGTCGAGCAGCTCGCGGTTGCGCGCAAGCTCGATGTCGAGCCCGCCGAGCGGCGAGCCCTGGTAGCCCGAGATCAGCGTGCCGGTCGTGAGCCCGCGGCGCCGGTCGGCGCGGTGTTGGTCGAGCACGAGGCGCACGAGCGCTTGCACGCCCGTGATCAGGACGCGGCCCTCCTCGAGCACGTACTTGTCGTCGAGACTGACCTCGCGGCCGACGGTCGCGCGGCTGCCGTTGGGCGCGCTCTGGCGCCGCATACGCCCCGCAGGAGCCGCCATGCGGCGGCGCGCCAGTGTCGTCTCCCTCGCCATTGGTGAACTCAACTTACCATTGGTGGTACCCGGAAGCCAGGATCCGATGCCAGTTGTCGTCTGCCGATCCCGGGTATAAGGTCAAGAGCGATGACCATTACGCCACTCCGGCCGCTCCGACCCGCCGACAACGCGCCCGCCGGCGAGGCCCACGAGCAGATCGTGATCCGCCAGGACACGCGGACGGGGATGCGGCTGATCGTCGCCGTGCACTCCACGGTGCTCGGCCCGGCCCTCGGGGGACTGCGGCTGAAGCGCTACGCCGGCGGCCTCAGGGAAGCGCTCGAGGACGTCATGGGGCTGGCGCGCACGATGACGCTCAAGGCGTCGGCGGCCGGCCTCGCCCTGGGCGGCGGCAAGGCCGTCATGATCGACGACGGCGACGACTCGCTCCGTCTCGACCGCCTCGAGGCCGCGGCGCGGGTGATCGAGGGCCTCGGCGGCGCGTACATCACCGCCGAGGACATCGGCACGACGACCGCGGACATCGACCACATGGCCCACTTCACCCGGTTCTGCACCGGGCGTTCCGTCGGGAACGGCGGCGGCGGCGACCCCTCCCCCGTGACCGCGGAGACCGTGCTCGCCGCGATGCGCCGTGGCCTGGCCGCGCAGACCGGCACCGACGAGCTCGCCGGGCGGCGCATCGGCGTGATCGGGCTCGGCAAGGTCGGCGGCGCGCTGGCGGCACAGCTCGTGGCCGAGGGCGCGCGCGTGGTCGGCTGCGATCTCGACTACGAGCGCAGCGAACGCTTCGCCGCCGAGCACGGCAACGAGATGTCACCCTCGGCCGAGGCGATCCTCTCCACGCAGCTCGACGTGCTCGCTCCTTGCGCCGGCGGCGGGCTGATCGACGACGCGCTGGCACGCGCGCTCGACGTGCGAGTCATCGCCGGCGCGGCCAACAACCCGCTGACCGACCGCGCGGTGGCCGAGACCTTGATGGAGCGCGAGATTCTCTACGTCCCGGACTTCCTGGCCAACTGCGGCGGCCTGATCCACGTGGCCGGCGAGTGGTTCGGGGACGGTGGCGGCGACGCCGACCAAGCGCGCATCGCGCACGCGATGGAGCGGCTCGACGACGCGATCGCCACGTCGGCGGCGGAGGGCGGCACGCCGCTCGACGTGGCCGAGCGCCAGGCGCTCGATCGGGTGGATGCCGCCCGGCGCTCGCCCGCGATGCGATGATCGCCTCTCCCATGCGCGCCTTCGAGCCCGTCTCGACTCGCCGGACGTTCGAGGAGGCCGTCGAGCAGATCGCCGAGCAGATCAAGGGCGGCGACCTGCACACCGGTGACCGGCTGCCCTCCGAGCGCGATCTGGCCGCACAGATGCGGATCAGCCGCCCGACCCTGCGCGAGGCGATCAAGGCGCTGGCCGAGGCGGGCGTGCTGGAGGTGCGTCGCGGGCAATCGGGCGGCATCTTCGTCTGCTCGGAGCTGGTGCCGCGCGAGCTGCTGCGCAGCCGCCAGGAGATCCGCTTCGGCGAGATCTCGGGGGTGCTCGAGGCGCGTCGCCTGCTGGAGCCGCGCGTGGCGCAGCTGGCGGCGGTGCACGCCACCGACGAGGACTTCGCCGTGATGCTGCAGACGATCGACCGCCAGCGCGAGCTCGCCTCGAGCGACGACTTCCTCAGCCACGAGGACCTCTTCCTGCAGCTCGACCTGAAGTTCCACCTGGCGCTGGCGCGCGCCACGCGCAACTCGACGATCGTCGGGCTGATGCGAACGCTGCTGCGCCAGCTCGAGATCGCGCGCGACATGGCGATGCACGCCCCGCTGGTCCCGGACTGGACGATCGACATCCACACGCGCACACTCGCCGCCGTGCGGGCCGCCGACTTCCCCCTGATCGACACCGTGATGGACGAGCACCTCGCGCAGCTGGAGCAGATCTGGGAGCGCGAGACGGGCCGCGGGCTGGTGCGCCCGCTGCCGGACTTCCTGCAGCCGGTGGCCGAGCGGTCGCGGGCGCTGCGAGCCGGCTAGGTCAGGTCCCAGCCGAAGTAGACCTCCACCCGGCCGACCTGATCCCCGGCGAAGGTGAGCACCTCGGTGTTCCTGAAGCGGCTCCCGTCGGCGCGGGTCGCCTCGTAGGTGACGACGACCTCGTCACCCGACTCGATCAGCCGTACGAACTCGAACGCCTGATTCCCGCCCGAGTGCGGCCAGCAGCGGTCGAAGTAGCCGGCGCGGTCGAGGTCGGGGTCGGGCGGGCTGTGGAACGCGAAATCCTCGGCGAGCAGCCGCTCGATCGCGGCGCGGTCGCCCCCCGCGAAGGCCTCGTAGACCTCGCGGGCGAGTTGCGGACGGTCGGCGTCGGACACGGCGCGTAACCATACGCGGAGCGAGGCGTAGGTCTTGTTGACCGATGGTTGACAAGGAGATCGCCGCCATGGACGCACCACGCAGCAAGGAGTTCCTGCTCGCCCGCCACGAGGGTCGCGTGCTCGAATGGATCGCCCGCCGCCTGCCGGCCCGTGTGATGCCGGACCACATGACGGTGCTGGGAGTGCTCGCCGCCTTCGGGATCGCGGGCGCCTACCTGCTCTCGAACGGCGACAAGGCGTGGCTGTGGGCGGCGTCGGCGCTGCTGGTGGTGCACTGGCTGGGCGACTCGCTCGACGGGACGCTCGCCCGCGTGCGCCGCATCGAGCGGCCGAAGTACGGCTACTACCTCGACCACCTGGTCGACGCGCTCGCCACCGCGGTGATCGGCCTGGGCCTGGGCCTGTCGCCCTGGATGCTGCTGGCGGTGGGGCTCGCGATCGTGATCGCGTACCTGGTGCTGTCGATCAACACCTACCTCGAGACCTACGCGTTCGGCGTCTTCACGCTCGGCTACGGCCGCCTCGGCCCGACCGAGGCCCGCCTCGGGCTGATCGTGCTGAACACCCTGATCGCGCTGGGCGTGGGGCTCGGCTTCGAGGTCGGCGGCCTCGGCCTGACCGTGCTCGACGTGATCGGGCTCGGCATCGCCGGACTGATGGCGGCGGGCCTGGTCGGCCGGGCGGCGCGCAACCTGCGCGTCCTGGCGGCGCAGGAGCCGGCGGGGCGCGTCAGCGGCTGAGCGCCTCCGCGACCGCGCGGAGGTCCCGCAGGATCGCCGACGGGTGAGGAACGGTGTGGCGTCGTTCGGTTCTCGATCGGAAGCGATCGCGTGAGAAGGTAGCGTCCTCGTCATGGCCGGACCCCTGCTCACCGTCGACGCCCCCTCCATGCTGTTCCGCGCGTTCTACGCGCTCCCCGATTCGATCAAGGGCAAGGACGGTGCCCCGGTCAACGCGCTGCTCGGCACCGCCAACCTGATCCTGCGCGAGCTCGAGCTGCACGACCCGCGCGCGGTCGTGCTCTGCTTCGGCCCCGACGCCGCCGACTACCGCGTCGAGCTGTTCGACGGGTACCACGCCGAGCGGCCCGAGGTGCCGGACACGCTGGCGCCCCAGTTCGCGGACTCGCGCGCGTTCTTCGAGGCGTTCGGCTGGGTCGTGGCCGACCACGACTCGCTCGAGGCCGACGACCTGCTGGGCTCCTACGCCCGCCGCGAGGCGGATGCCGGTGGCCGCGCGCTCGTGATGACGGGCGACCGCGACATGTACCAGTGCGCCGGCAAGCGCGTGACCGTCCTCTACATCCGCACCGGCGGCAGGGGCGCCGAGGCGGTGGACGCCGCCGAGGTCCGCAAGCGCTATGGGATCGACCCCAGCCAGGTGCCGGACTTCATCGCGCTGCGCGGCGACCCGTCGGATGGCATCCCGGGCGCGAAGGGCATCGGCGAGAAGACGGCCGCCGAGCTGCTCCAGCGGCACGGCTCGCTGCAAGCGGCGCTCGACGGCGCGGTGCGCGAGTCCAAGCCGAGCGTGCGCAAGGCGCTGATGGAGCAGCGCGACGAGCTGCTGCGCTTCAAGGAGATCGCGACGCTCCAGGACGTGCCGGTGGAGCTGCCGCCCGATCGGCCCACCGACCTGGCGGGGGGCGCCGCCGCGGCACGCGAGCGCGGCATGAACCGGCTGGCCGAGCGGCTGGAGAAGGCGGCGTGAAGCGGGCGCTGCTCGCTGTCGTGGTGTGCCTGTGCGTGGCCGCGCCCGCGGCGGAGGCTCGCGATCCGGGCCGCTGGGTGCTGACCGGCGCGAGCTCGATCCCGACGACCTACTGGCAGGGGCTGACGTCGGACCCCGCCAAGCGGCGCGTGTTCTTCACCGGAGTCTTCGAGGGTCTCTGGCGCACGACGCCCTGGCTGGGTCAGACGGCGGGCGTCGGGGCCGCCATCCCGGCCGACGTGAAGGCGCTCGAGGGCTACAACCACATCGGCGATCCGACCTGGAATCGAGCCGGTGTCGTGCTGCCGCTCGAGTGCTACGACCCGGGCGGCGGCGGCAACACCTGCGGCACGGGCTCGTTCGGGGTCGCCGACCCTGCCACGCTCGCCTGGCGCTACTACGTGAAGCTCGACCCGGCCGAGATCCCGAAGGCGATGTGGGCCGAGACGTCTCCGGACGGCAAGCTCGTTTGGACCAGCAGTGGAGACGACCTGCTCGCCTACCGCTCGAGCGACATCGTGGCGGCCAACGCGGCGCCGGCGGCGGGGCCGATCCACGCCGCCCGGCGCCTGTCCGGCGCCGTGCCGCCGACCGGCATCACGGGCGCCGTGTTCAGAGACGGCCGGCTGCTGTTGGCCGGCGAGAGCAACGGGACGCTACCAGGTCTGGGCAGTCGACACGAGCAACGGCAAGCGCCGACTCGAGCTCGAGATGAAGGTCTGCGGCGAGTCGGAGGGCCTCGACGTGATCCCGACGCTCGGCGGCAAGCTGCACTGGCTGATCGCGCCCTCGGACCCGGGCTGCACGCTCACGTTCGGGCCCACGAGCGCGCTGCTGCACTTCACGCCGCGGCCGGGGCGCGAGCGGCTGCGTGTGAAGGTGGTGCGGGTCCGAGTCACGACGCTGCCCGGCAGGGTCAAAGCGAAGGTGCGGGTGACGCGACGCGGACAGCCGGTCGCGGGTGCGCGGGTGAGCTTCGTCGACGCGAGCGGGCGCACGGACAGGCACGGCACGGTGACGCTCTGGCCGCCTCTGGAGCTCCCTGGCCGCTTCAAGGCGCTCGCGCGCATGGGCGGGAGCTACGGGCTCTCGGGGTTCGCGACGGTCGGCATCGCGGAGTCGGACTGAGCACGGTCGAGGCCGATCCGACGCGCAGGGCCGTCGCGCTCGCCTTCCGGCGGCTGCTGCCGATCCTCGTGCTGATGCACGTGATCGCCTACGCGGATCGCGTGAACATCACCTTCGCCGAGACCGAGCTGACCCGCGACCTGGCGATCTCGTCCACGGTCTTCGGCCTCGCCGCCGGGATCTTCTTCGCGGGCTACGTGGTGCTCGAAATCCCCAGCAACCTGATGCTCCACCGGTTCGGCGCGCGCGTGTGGATGGGCCGCATCATGATCACCTGGGGCATCGTCGCCGCCGCCACCGCGTTCGTCTGGGACGGCGCCTCGCTGGTGGTGGCGCGCATCCTGCTCGGCATCGGCGAGGCGGGGTTCTTCCCGGGTGTGGTCTACCTGATCGCCTGTTGGTTTCCCGAGCGCGACCGGGCCCGCGCGATGAGCATCTTCCTGCTCGGGATCGTGGCCGCCTCCGTGATCGGCGGCCCGCTCTCGGGCGCCACGCTGGAGTTGGACGGGGTGCTCGGGCTCGAGGGTTGGCAGTGGCTCTTCCTCGTCCAGGGGCTGCCCGCGATCGCCGTCGGCTTCTGGGTGCTGCACGCCCTGCCGAGCTCCCCGGCCGAGGCGAGCTGGTTGGCCGCCGACGAGCGCGAGGCGCTCGAGCGGGAGCTGTCGGCGGAGGCGGCCGCGCGCGAGGCACGCCAGGCGTTCACGCTGCGCGACGCGCTCACCGACCGCCGCATCCTGCACTGCGCGGCCGTCTACTTCACGATCAACTTCGCGAGCTACGGGACGATCTTCTGGTTCGCCGACATCGTGGAGCGCATCGGCGACATAGACGGCATCGAGCTCGGGTTGCTGGCCGGCATCCCGATGGCGCTCGGCTCCGCCGGACTGATCGTGATCGGCCGCCGCTCCGACCTCAGCGGCGACCGCCGCCGCTGGGCCGTGATCGGGATGCTCCTGGGCGCGGCCGGACTCGCCGCCACGGCGCTGCTGCCGCCCGAGGCCGGCGTGCTGACGCTGGCGGTCTGCGCCTTCGGTCTGCTCGGCGCGATTCCGGCGTTCTGGGCGATGCCGACCTCGTTGTTGTCGGGCCGCGCGGCGGCGGGCGGCATCGCCCTGATCAACACGATCGGGGTCACCGGCGGGCTGTTCGGCCCGGTCGTCGTTGGAGCGGCCAAGGACGCCGGCTCGCTCGAGGCCGGCCTGGCCGTGCTTGCGGCGGTGCTGCTCGGCGGCGCGGCGCTGGCCACGCGGCTGCCGTTCGCGGCGCCAGCCCCGCAGGCAGCCTGAGCGTAAGGTTTTGGGCGCCGTGCCCCAGCGCGAGGTTGCCGAGCACACCTTTCTCTTTGCCGACCTCGCCGGCTTCACTGCCATGACCGAGGCGCACGGCGACGAGATGGCCGCTGACGCGGTCGCGGAGTTCTGCCGCGACGTCCGTGAGCTGCTGCCCGAGTTCGAGGCGGAGCAGATCAAGAGCATCGGCGACGCGGTGATGGTCCGTGTGCCCGACCCGTCGGCGGCGATCAGGCTGGCGGTCCGGCTGATCGGAGAGGTCGGCACGCGGCACGGCTCGCTGGCCGTGCGCGTGGGCGCCCACACGGGGCCGGCCGTCCACCGAGACGGCGATTGGTTCGGCGCGGCGGTCAACCTCGCCGCTCGCGTCGCCGGCGTAGCTCAACGCGGCGAGGTCCTGATGACCGAGGTGACCCATTCGGCCGCGGGCGGGGCGCTGTCCGAATACGACATCGAGTCTCGGCCGGGCCAGACCTTCAAGAACGTGACCGAGCCGGTGACCGTGTACGCCCTGACGCTGGCGTCACAGCCGCACGTGGCCAACCTCCCGACCGATCCCGTCTGCCGGATGGCCGTGGACCCGAACGAGTCCCCCGAGCGCCGGACGCGCGACGGCGTCGAGATCTGGTTCTGCTCGACGGAGTGCGCGGTCGTCTTCGACCGCCATCCAGACCGCTATCCGGTGGATCCCTGAGTGGAGGCGGCCGGTACTGCCCCGGCGTCCGCGGAACATCTTCCCGATGCTTGCTACGAGTGTTCCCGTCGGAGTCTGATCTCGGCTACCGGGTCGGTCGGTCCGCGGGGTACGTCACCGGCGCCACATCCTCCTGAAGTGTCCCGCGACGACCGAGGATCCTGCCGTCGCGGTAAGCCCGCTATATGAAGCCGCTGATCCGGGCCGCGGGCTGCCCGGTGCGACTCCCTCACCTAATTAAGCGGCGAGGGCGAACTCGTGATTACGGTCCGCACATATGGTTTTCCGGGATCATTTAACGAGGCCAACCCGGAGTCCTCGACTCGCCACATCGGGAAAATCACGCTCCACGTCGAAGCTGATTCGCCCCCTTGTGCTCCCCTGAGTCTAGCGGCGCCGCTGCCACACTAGGTGGTGATGCAACCGCAGGCCTATGCCCCTCAGCGCAACGAACGCCCCGCTTGGCGGCGCGGTCTCGGCGTGCTGGCCGGGCTCGGGCTGTTGCTGGTCAAGTTCGCCGCCAAGGCCAAGGCGCTGCTGTTGCTGCTGCCGAAGCTGAAGCTGTTCACGACCTCGGCCTCGATGCTCGTCTCGATCGGCGCCTACTCGCTGATCTGGGGGTGGAAGTTCGCGATCGGCTTCGTGCTGCTGCTGCTCGTGCACGAGCTGGGGCACGTGATCCAGCTGCGGCGCGAGGGCATCCCCGCCTCGGCGCCGATGTTCATCCCGTTCCTGGGCGCGCTGGTCGCCATGAAGGAGCTGCCCAAGGACGCCGCCGCCGAGGCGCGCGTGGGTCTCGCCGGGCCCGTGCTCGGCTCGCTCGCCGCGCTGGTGCCGCTGGCCCTCTACGGGCTGACGGGCGACGAGCTGTTCAAGGCGCTCGCGTTCGTCGGCTTCTTCCTCAACCTGTTCAACCTGCTGCCCGTGCTGCCGCTCGACGGCGGGCGGGCGATGGCGGCGCTGTCGCCGTGGATGTGGCTGGTCGGCTACGCGCTGCTGATCGCCGCCGCGATCGCCTTCCCCAACCCGATCATGATCCTGATCCTGCTGTTCGGCGGCCTCGAGACGTGGCGGCGCTGGAGGGAGCGCAAGTCGCCCGAGTCGCGCGAGTTCCACCGCGTGCGGCCGGCCGGCCGGGCCGCGATCGCGGTGGTCTACCTCGGGCTCGCCGCGGCGCTGGCGGTGGGCATGGACGCGACCTTCCTGGATCGCGACTTCGGGGACGTCTAGGGGCCTCCCCCTAGGGACCATTCCCAATTGGCAGGGCGCCCTGGCGACGGCACTCTCGATGACGGAAACTCGACCGTCATCGGAGGATCGAAATGGACGTGAACGACACGCAGGGGAACGGACCGGATCAGGAGCCGACCGTGGAGGGGCCGCAGGCACCGGCCGGCGATCAGCCGACCGCTGAGCAGCCGTCCGCCGGCGGACCGGCGCCCAAGCGGCTGACGCGGTCGCGCGCCGACCGCGTGATCGGCGGCGTCTGCGGCGGGCTGGGCCGCTACTTCAACGTCGATCCTCTGCTGTTCCGCATCGGAGCCGTCGCACTCGTGTTCCTTGGCGGCGCCGGGATCCTGCTCTACCTCGCGGCACTGCTGCTCGTGCCGAACGAGGATCAACCGGCTCCGATCGCCCCCGGGGCGCAGGGCCGCAACCGCGCCCTCGTGATCGCGGGTGTGGTGGCGCTGCTGATCGTCGCCTGGCCCTTTCTTCTCTTCGGCGGGGCTCTCTTTGCGGGGATTGGAATCCCGCTTGCCGTTCTGGTCGGTGCCGGCGTGCTCGTGTGGTGGCTCGTCTCAGGAGAAGGACCCAGCGGCAGCGCCGGCGACATCGCCCGTCGTGCGGCGCTCGGAGTCGCCGTCGTCATCGGCTGCCTCGTCCTCTTCTTCGTGGCCGGCTTCGGCGCGGCGGCCGGCCCGGACTGGCTGGTCCCGGCGCTGGTCATCGCGGCCGGCGGCGCGATCGCCGCGGGCGCCTTCCTGAAGCCCGTGCGGTGGCTGGTGCCGCCGGCGATGACGATCGCGCTGGCGGCCGGTGTCGTCGCCGCGGCCGACATCGACTTCGACGGCGGCATCGGCCAGCGCGAGTACCGGCCGGGCTCAAGTGTCGACCTGCGGGAGCACTACGACCTCGGAATCGGCGAGCTTGTGATCGACCTGCGTGACACCGACCTGCCCAAGGGCGACGTCCCGCTCGACCTCGACGTCGGCATCGGCCAGGCGCGCGTGATCGTGCCGGACGACGTCTGCGTCGCCACCGACGCGGACGTCGGCGCCGGCAACATCGCCATCTTCGGGCGCGACCACGGCGGCATCGACGCGGCCTACGAGAATTCGCCGACCCCCAAACCGACCACGACCCGCCTGCTGCTGCGCGCGGACGTCGGGCTCGGTGAGGTGCGCGTAAACGACAGCCGCGGCGAGCTCTACTTCGACGACCGCGAGTTCGGGCCGTTCCACGACGAGGACCCGGAGCTGCGCGGCGACCAGCCGGCGGCGTGCGTGACGACCGGATAGTGCGAGCCGGGCCCGACATCCGTGCGCTGGTGGCGGGCCTGGCTGTGCTGGCGCTCGGCGGCGTGCTGCTGCTCGACGCGCTCGACCTGATCGACTTGACCTTCGCCGCGTTCGCCCCCGTCGCCTGCGCGGCGGCGGGGGCGATCCTGCTGGCCAACGGGCTGAGCCGATGAGCACCCTGCGCCGCGACCGCTCGCACGGATGGCTGGGCGGCGTCTGCGCCGGCATCGCGCGGCGCTACGGGATCGACCCGGCGCTGGTGCGGCTGGCGTTCGTGATCGCGACCGCCGCCGGTGGAGCCGGGATCGCGCTCTACCTGCTGGGCTGGCTCGTGATCCCCGCCGGTGAGGCGCCGGGCCGCCGCCGGCTGCCGACCGGCCGCGGGGCCGTCGAGGTTGCGCTCGGAACCGGCCTGCTACTGCTCAGCATCCTGCTCACCTTCCGCGCGCTCGGCATCTGGTTTTCCGACGCGATCGTGTGGCCGCTGGTGCTGATCGCCAGCGGCGCCGCGCTGATCTGGCGCGGCGCGTCCGCGATTCGCCCTGAGCCGGCGCCCACCGGCGTGCCCGGCGCGAGCGCGAACCGCCCGGTCGAGCAGATCCCGGCCGACGTGGCCGCGAAGCCGCGCCGCACCGTTGGCGACGCCGTGTCGCGCACGGGCGTGGGCATCGCGCTCGTGATCGCGGCCGGATTCGCGTTCCTGCAGGCCACGCAGCGCCCTCAACGCGGCCCGTGACGTCGTGCTCGCGCTGATCGCCGCGATCGTGGTACTGGGCGTGATCTTCGCCCCCTGGGTGCTGCGGCTGGTGCGCTCGCTCACCGAGGAGCGCTCCGAGCGGATCCGCTCGCAGGAGCGAGCCGAGGTGGCCGCTCACCTGCACGACTCGGTGCTGCAGACGCTGGCGCTCGTGCAGCGCTCGGACGACCCGCAGCAGGTCGCGGCGCTCGCTCGCCGCCAAGAGCGCGAGCTGCGCGCATGGCTCGCCGGGCGGCCGGCGCCCGGCCAGTCCGCACGCCTGGCCCCCGCGCTGGAGGCCGCCGCCGCCGACGTCGAGGACAATCACGGCGTGCCGGTCGAGGTGGTGGTGGTCGGGGATCGGGAGCTCGATCCCGCGGTCGAGGCCGTGGTCGCCGCGGCGCGCGAGGCGATGACCAACGCGGCCAAGTTCGGCGGTGGCTCGACGGTCGACGTCTACGCGGAGTGCACGCCGGGCGCGCTGCGGGTGTTCGTGCGCGACCGCGGACCGGGCTTCGACCCGGCGGCCGTCCCGGCCGACCGCCGCGGCGTGCGCGAGTCGATCGTCGGCCGGATGGAGCGCCACGGCGGACGCGCGCGCATCTCCGGTGCGCCGACCGGCGGCACCGAGGTGGAGCTGGTGCTGGAGGGCGAGCGATGACCGAGCCGCGCGTCGTCATCGTCGACGACCACGAGCTGTTTCGCTCGGGCGTGCGAGCCGAGCTCGAGCCGCTGCTCGAGATCCTCGCCGACGCCGGCACCGTCGACCAGGCAGAGGCGGCGATCGCCCAGCACGAGCCGGACGTGGTGCTGCTCGACGTCCACATGCCGGGCGGCGGCGGCATCGAGGTGATCCGCCGAGCCGGCGCCGCCGGGCTGCGGCCGACCTTCCTGGCGCTGTCGGTGTCCGACGCCGCCGAGGACGTGATCGCCGTGATCCGGGCCGGGGCGCGCGGCTACGTGACCAAGAACATCTCCCCCGCGGACCTGGCCGACGCCGTGCGGCGCGTGCACGAGGGCGACGCCGTCTTCTCGCCGCGCCTGGCCGGCTTCGTTCTGGACGCGTTCACCGGCCCCGCGCCCCAGCCCGAGAGCGAGCTCGATCTGCTCACGCCGCGCGAGCGCGAGGTGCTCCAGCACATCGCGCGGGGGTACATGTACAAGGAGATCGCATTGCGGCTGGAGATCTCACCCAAGACGGTGGAGGCGCACGTGTCGTCGGTGCTGCGCAAGCTCCAGCTGTCCAGCCGCCACGAGCTGACGCGCTGGGCCACCGATCGCGGGATCGGGCTCTAGGGCGCGGACAGCTTGAGCCGGTAGGCCTCGTGCATACGCACATCGTGCAGCGTGAGCGTCGCCTCGCCGTGCTCGATCGGCACCAGCGCCGGCCGGCGCCCACACGTAGCCGAGCGCTAGCGCTCGCTCAGCGCGCGGTCGATCTCGCGCTTCATGTCCCGGTCCTTGATGGCACGGCGTTTGTCGTGCTGTCTGCTTCCCCGTGGCCACGGCCAGCTCGACCTTGGCGCGCGGTCCCTTGAAGTAGACGCGCATCGGCACGATCGTCAGGCCCTTCTCGGCGGTCTTGCCGATCAGGCGCTCGATCTCGCGCTTGTGCAGGAGCAGCTTGCGCGGGCGCTCGGGGTCGTGGCCCTCGCGCGCCGGCTCGTACGGGGCGATGTGCATGTTGCGCAGCCACACCTCGCCGTCGCTCACCTCGGCGTAGGCGTCCTTGATCTGCACCGAGCCGTTGCGCAGCGACTTGACCTCCGACCCCTGGAGCACGATGCCGGCCTCGAGCCGCTCCAGCAGGTTGAACCGGAAGGCGGCCTGGCGGTTGGTGGCCACGTCGCCTGCCGCGGCCTTGCGTTTGCCTTTCTTGGCCATCAGGACCTACGAGTATGCATCGGCGGGCGACAGGTCGACCCGCCCGCGCGCGGTCTCGACCCGGTCGACGGCCACCTCGACGGGGTCGCCCAGGCGCAGCCGGCGCCCCGAGCCCTCGTGCTCGAGCGCCGTGCCCAGCTCGTTCAGCGTCCACCAGCCGTGCAGCCGGCGGCTCGGCAGCAGCCCTTCGAAGCCCTCCTCGCCGAAGCGCACGAAGGCGCCCTTCTCGATCAGGCCCACGACCTCCCCCTCGAACGTGACGTCGCGCTCCTCGGCGCGGCGTCGCTCGAGCAGGAAGGCGAGGCAGACGTCGTCGGCGCCGCGTTCGATCTTCATGGCCTCGCGCTCGGTCGCCGAGGACTGCACGCCCACGTCGTCGAGCTCGTGCGGCGGCGTGGCGGTGTGGTCGATGCCGAGGCCCTGCAGCAGCGCGCGGTGCGCGACCACGTCGGGATAGCGCCGGATCGGCGACGTGAAGTGGCAGTAGCGCGGGCTGTTCAAGCCGGCGTGACCGAGGTTCTTCGGCGAGTAGTAGGCCTGCTTGAGCGAGCGCAGCACGAGCCCGCCGAACGCGGTGCGCCCCTTCGACTCGCGGGCCACGATGCGCGACGCCTCGGCGGCCAGCTCGGCGGCCTGTTGCGGGGTCATGTGCTTCGGCACCGGCGGCGTCGGGATGTCGAGGTCGGCCAGCTGCTGGCACAGGAACGCCACCGCCGGCGGGTCGGGGCGCTCGTGGACGCGGTAGAGCGTCGGCCGGCGCTGGTCGGCGAGGTAGCCGGCCACCTGCTCGTTGGCGAGGATCATCAGCTGCTCGATCAGCCGGTGCGACTCGGTCTGCGCCTCGTAATGGACGCGCGGTCACGTGCCCGTCGCCGTCGAAGGTGAAGCTCGGCTCGGGGTTGCCGATCTCAACCGCCTCGCGCTTGCCGGCGAGCGCGAGGGCCAGGTCGCGCGCGGTGGCGAGTGCGTCCGCGTAGGGCTCCTCGGCGCGGGCGCGGCCGGCGAAGATCTCGTCGACCTCGCCGTAGGTGAAGCGCCGGTCGCTGCGCACGCGCGAGCGGTGGAAGGCGACGCGCCGCACGTCGGTGCCGACCAGCTCCATCTCGACCGTGACCGCGAGCTTGTCCTCGCCGGGGCGCAGCGAGCAGGCCTGGTTGGACAGCACCTCCGGCAGCATCGGCTCGACGGCACCGGGCACATAGACGCTCGTGGCGCGCCGCAGCGCCTCGCTCTCGAGTGGGCCGCCCGGGCGCACGTAGGCGGTCACGTCGGCGATGTGCACCCAGAGCCGCACGTGGCCGTCCTCGCGGCGCGCCGAGATGGCGTCGTCGAAGTCCCTGGCGTCGTCGGGGTCGATCGTGAAGGTCGGCAGGTCGGTCAGGTCCACGCGGGCGTCGGCCGCGTAGGGGTCCTCGGCCGCGCCCTCGGCCTCCGCCGTGGCGGCGCGCGCGTAGCCGCGGCGCAGCCCGCGGTCGAGCATCAGCCCCTCGAGCACGTCGCGCGCGACGTCCGGCCGCCCCAGCCGGCGCACAACGCGCGCGCCGCGCTTGCCCGAGCCCACCAGCACCAGGTCGCCCTCGCCGGCGCCGCCGCGCTCGACCGCCGTGCGCGGCCCCTGGCCGAACAGCGGCTCGGCGACCAGGAAGCGGCCGCGCTTCTCGAGCACGGCGACGAGTGGCTGGTCGAGGCGCCGGGCCGGGCGGCCGCGGACGGCTGCGCTCACAGCTTGCCGGCGAGAACGTCGAGCGCCACGGGCAGCGCCTCGTCGCGCTTGGTCTTTGGCTTGTCGAAGGCCTTCACCTGCGGCTTGAGCCCGCGCGTGGAGATCGTGTCGCCGCCAGGCAGGTAGTAGTTCGCGACGGTGAGGTCGAGGTAGCCGCCGTTGGAGAGCGGCTCGACCTCCTGCACCAGGCCCTTGCCGAACGTGTTCGTGCCGACCACCGTCGCGCGGTGGCGGTCGCGCAGCGCGCCGGTGACGATCTCGGAGGCGCTCGCGCTGCCGCCGTCGACCAGCACCACCACGGGGATGTCCGGGTCGATCGCGTCGCCCTCGGCGTTGTCGGTGCGCTCGGCCCGCTCGCGACCGCGCACCGAGACGATCTTGCCGTCCTCGATGAAGATGCTCGACACGAGCACGGCCTCGGTCAGCAGGCCGCCGCCGTTGCCGCGCAGGTCGAGCACGATCGCCTGTGCGCCGTCGTCGAGCACCTTGTTCACCTGGCGGCGCAGGACGCCGTGCGCGCCGTTGGTGAAGCTGATCAGCCGCACGACGCCGATCTTGTGGCCGTCACGCTCGACCACCCGCCCGGTCGCGACCGGCACGTGGATGCGCTCCCGCTCGACGCGCACGGTGCGTGAGTCCGCCCCGCCCGGGGTGAACACCTCGAGCTCGACCTTCGTCCCGGCCGGGCCCTTGATGCGGCTCGTCGCGAGGTCGCTGCTGAGCCCGGCGATCGAGCGGCCGTCGACCGACAGGATCAGGTCCTGCTTGTGGATGCCGGCGCCGGCGGCCGGCGAGCCGTCGAACACGTTCAGCACTCGCAGGCCGCGCTCGTCCTTCTCGACGCTCATGCCCACGCCCTCGAACTCGCCCGAGACCCGCTCCTGGAAGTCCGACGCCTGCTTCGGCGTGATGTAGCGGGAATAGGGATCCTCGAGCGACTCGACGATCCCGTTCAGCGACCCGTCTTCGAGCTTCGACTCGTTGACGGGCTTGTAGAAGTTGTCCTGGATCGTCTCGACGATCTGGGAGCGCAGCGCGCGATCCTCGTCCACGAGGGAGTCGCGAATCGGCCCCGGCAGGGTGTCGGGATGGCCGCCCAGGTAGATGCCCGCCGCGAGGGCGAGCACCGAGCAGGCGAGGACGAGAAGGACGGTGCTGCGCACGCTCGTGAGGGTACTTACGAGAGCTTAAGCCGCCGCTAAACCCGGAGGAAGCGGCGCAGCGTGATGCCGCTGCCGATCGCCGAGACCGCGACGCACGCGAACAGCAGCAGCACGACCAGCAGCGGGAAGTCGATCGTGTCCGGCGCGGCGAGCAGGGCGAAGCGGTCCGACAGCGGGTCGACCACCGTGGTCTTGGCGATCGCGAGCAGCAGCACCGACAGCACGCCGCCGAGGAAGCCGACGATCACACCCTCGATCACGAACGGCCAGCGGATGAACCAGTTGGTCGCGCCGACCAGCTTCATCACCTCGACCTCGCGCCGGCGGGCGAACACGGACAGGCGGATCGTGTTGGCGATCAGCGCAATCGAGGCGAGGATCAGCAGCCCGGCCATGACCGCGCCGAGCCCCTTCACGAGGCCGGTCGCCGAGAGGATCTCGCCGGTGTCGCTCTCGCGGTTCTGGATGTCGTCGATCGCGTCGAGGCGCGGGGTCCCGCCGGGCGCGATCTCGGCGACGATCGCCTTCAGCTCGTCCGGGTCCTCGGGCGTGATTCGGAACAGGCTGGGCAGCGGGTTGCTGCCGAGCAGCTCGATCTTGTCCTTGGCGTCGTTGACCTTGTGGCCGAGCTCGCGCAGCGCCTCGTCCTTGGAGATGTACTCGACCGACTTCACGCCGGCCGTGGCCTCGAGCGCGCGCTGCACCTCGACGCGGTCAGACTCGGTGGAGTCGTCCTTGAGGTAGGCGTCGACCACGACGCGGTTGCGCACCTCGTTGGCGGTGCCGGTCGTGGCCTGGACGATCGGGATGAAGACGCCGAGCACGAGCGCGGTGATGACGACGGTGAGCAGCGCCGCGAGGGCGGGCGCCGAGCTGCGCCGCAGGCCGCGCAGTGCTTCTCTGAGGAAGAAACTGAAGTTCATAGCTCCGCGGGGCATCCAGCCCCGCGCCTGATGTCAACTCTCGGCATCACGCCTCGCGATCTAATTGGGGTGGCCCTCGTCACCCACGCCCAGCTCGCCGCGCAGGCGGATCGCGAACTCGGTGGTCGACTCGTCGTGCTGGTAGAGGCCGGACTGCTGGTCGCGCACGATGCGGCCCTCGCGCAGCTCGACCACGCGGCGGCGCATCTTGTCGACCATCTCCTTGTCGTGGGTCGCCACGATGACGGTCGTGCCGGTGCGGTTGATGCGGTAGATCAGCTGCATGATCCCGATCGACGTCTCGGGGTCGAGGTTGCCGGTCGGCTCGTCGGCCAGCAGCAGCGGCGGGTGGTTGACGAACGCGCGCGCGATCGAGACGCGCTGCTGCTCGCCGCCCGACAGCTCGTCGGGCAGGTTGTGGAGCTTCGTCGAGAGGCCGACCATGCGCAGGATGTCGGGCACCTTGCGGCGGATCTCCTGGCGCGACTCGCCGATCACCTGCAGCGAGTAGGCGACGTTGTCGTAGACCGTCCGGTTGGGCAGCAGCTTGTAGTCCTGGAAGACCGTTCCGATG
Organism: uncultured Thermoleophilaceae bacterium; assembly: GCA_963765135.1. GTDB lineage: Bacteria > Actinomycetota > Thermoleophilia > Solirubrobacterales > Thermoleophilaceae > JACVRW01. Next base: position 418,999 of record CAVXUX010000002.1, on the reverse strand, counting down.
TTGCGGCGCAGGTAGGGCACTCGCGAGCGCGGGATCTCGCCGAGCGTCTTGCCGGCGATGTCGATCTCGCCCTTGGTCGGCTCGAGCTCCTTCATCAGCAGGCGGATGCAGGTCGACTTGCCGCAGCCGGTGGGGCCGACCAGGAAGACGAACTCGCCCCGACCGATCCTCAGCGAGGCGCGCTCGACGCCGACGGAGCCGCCGTCGTAGACCTTCGTCACGTCGCGGAACTCGACGACCGGGATGTCAGCGCGGGGCGCGCGGGAGCGCGTTTCCCCCGCCTGCGCTTGCGTGGGAGCAGGAGCCATCAGGCGATCCATTGATAGCAGGCGCCCCGCTCCGCAGCGCCAATTGCAGGGGTTTTCTCAGCGCCGAACGCGCCAGCGGGTGAACAGGTCTCCGTCGCCCTCCGCGATGGACAGCGGCTCCAGCTCGGCCGGATCGACCAGCTCCTTGCCCGCGACGATCGTCAGCGCCGCGGCGCCGCCGGCGACCTTCGGGTTGAGCGTGAGCCAGAGCTCGTCGACGAGCCCGGCGGCGAACAGGTACGAGTTCAGCGTCGGGCCGCCCTCGCAGACGATCGACCGCACGCCGTGCTGCTCGCGCAGGCGGGACATCAGGAGCTGCAGGTCGTCAGCGGTGCGCTCGTAGATGACCTCGGCGGCCGAGTCCGGCAGGGTCGCGTCGGAATGCGTGGCGATCACCACGCGCTGAGCCGGCTCGCCGAGCAGCGGCAGGTCGGCGGGGAGGTCGAGCCGGGCGCTGATCACGACGGCGACAGGATCTGGCTCGAGCCCCTCTTCGACGCGCGCGTCGCGCAGCTCGTCGGACTTGGCCATGCGCCCGTAGCGCTCGGCGCGCACGGTGCCGGCGCCGACCATAATCGCGTCGGCCTGGGTTCGCAGACGGTGGAAGAGCTGACGGTCGAGCTCGGTCGACAGGCCCTTGGTGCGCCAGTCGATGGTGGCCTTGCCGTCGAGCGAGGAGACCATGTTGAGGACCAGGTAGGGCCGGTCCGCCGGGGCCTTGTCACCGAGGCGCAGCCCGGTAGCGAGCTCCTGCGGGGAGGTGGGACGACACTCCGGGTAGAGCAGGCGCATGGACGGGCAGCCTATCGTGATGTCAAGGTCACTTGACACATGCCAGGTGTCAAGCTAACTTGACAGGGCAATGGAAAACGACGTTCGAGAGCGGCGGGCCGGGTCTGGTCTGTCGCAGGGCGATCTCGGCAAGGCGCTCGGGGTGTCGCGTCAGACGATCAACGCGATCGAGACCGGCCGCTACCTCCCCTCGCTGCCGCTGGCGATCGCCCTGGCTCGGTACTTCGACACGACCGTCGAGGAGATGTTCAAGACATGAATCACGTGACCAACAACTGGAGCGTCCAGGTGGCCGGGATGCTCGCCATCACGGCCGCGACCACCGCCGTCTTCTGGATCGCGCAGGGCTTCGACGCGGCTCTCCCCGTCGCACTGCTGCTGCTCGCCTTCACGGCGGTGGTGCACTTCGGCCGGCGGCGCTCGAACACGCTCGAGGTGATGAGCGGCACCGGCGACGAGCGGGTGCGCTCGCTCTACACGCAGGCGGTGGCGGTCGCGGGCACCGTGATGTCCTTCGTGCTGCCGGGCTGGTGGCTCGTGACGGTCGCCCAGGGCGAGCCCAACGACGTGCTGAGCGCCCTGTGCGCGATCTTCGGCGTCACGTTCATCGTCGCCATCGCGGTGCTCGCGCGGCGAAGCTAGGCGCGCGGCCAGGTTGCCGCGGGGGGCCGGGGGCGCGAGCCCCCGGATGGCATCAGTTGGCCCGCAGCACGCAGTAGCCCGGGAACTCGAAGTTGCTCGAGTTCAGCCCCCGGCCGGCGCGGTAGATGCCCCCGTCGCTCGGGCGCTCCATGATGAACGCGTTCTCCGCTCCGCAGCACTCGTCCGACTGGTCCACCCGCGGCCGGCGTGCGACCACCTGCAGGAACCCGGCGGTCGCGCGGCGGCCGTAGGCATCGGTGCGGAAGCGCGAGCGGCCGCTGTTTCGCACCACCCAGCGCGGGTGGAAGACCGTGCGCTTGTCGCCCTTGCAGTAGGAGTCCCACCCGGCGGGGTCGTTGGGGCCGCACGCGAAGCCCTTGTTGAACACGAGCCGCTCGGGGTCGCCCGGATCGAACTGCGTGATCGCGTTGTCGATCGCGAAGCCCGGGCTGGCGCGCAGCGCCCCGCCGACGTCGAGTGCCGTGTCCCACTCCTCGTAGACCGACTCGCAGGCGGGGTCGGGCAGCAGGCGCATCGAGGACGCCAGGGCGGTGCCGGGGCAGTTGGGCAGCGCGGCGCCGAAGTCGGCCATCACCCGGGTGTGCGCCAGCAGCCGGTGGCCGCGGCGCTTGAACAACCACACCTCGAGCGAGTGGAAGCGCACCGTGCCGCGCCGCGGCGACCCGGAGCCCTGGTGCAGCACGGCCATCCAGGCGAGGCCCTTGCGGTCGTCGTTGACGACGAACACCTTGAACCCTGGGTGCGGCTCGTCGCTGCTCGCGTAGGCGCCGATCGGGCCGAACGCCGGCATGCCGGCTCGCCCGAAGAACCGGAACGCGCGCGGGCTCGACCCGTGCTCGTGGCCGAAGGCGCAGCGGTAGCGCGGATCGCGGGGCGGATGCCAGGTCGGCCAGCTGCGCCCACCGCGCTCGACCGTGTAGCGGTCGTGCACCCACTTGGCGCAGATCGGCGTGCCGTCCGGCGCGCGCGGCTGAGAGTGGTCGACCGGGTCGGGCGCCGCGCCGGCGGGAGCGGCCAGCGCCGCGAGGACTGCGATCGTGGCGAGCACTACTGCAGCGCCGCCACGTAGGCGCGCACGGCATCGGCGGTCTGCTCGTCCGCCGGGAAGAACGACTCGATCGAGAGCTCGCTGGCCGTCACCTCCACGGCGGTGCCGAACGTGGCCACCGTGCTGATGAACGAGAGCTCCCCCAGCTCGGTCTCCAGCCGCAGCGGCACGGCGATCTCCGGCTCGCCCGCGTCGCGCGCCGGCGCCGGGTAGGCCGACAGCTCGTCGAGCAGCGCTGTCAGGGCCGCGTCGCCGGTCAGCGCGATCTGCCGTTCCAGGCGGTCGAGCAGGTGCCCGCGCCACTCGCCCAGGTTGACGATCCGCGGCGCCACGCCGTCGGGATGCAGGCTCAGACGCAGGACGTTGACCGGCGGCTCGAGCAGGTCGGGCGCCACCCCGGCTATCAGGAGCGCCACGGCGCGGTTGGCGCCGAGCATCTCCCAGGCGCGGTCGATCACGACCGCCGGGTAGGGGTCGTGGCCGTCGAGGATGAGGTCGATCGCGCGGCGCACGGGAGCCATCTCGGGATCCTCCAGGTCGTGCTGCTCGAAGACCGGAGCGTGCCCGGCGGCCAGCAGCAGCTGGTTGCGGTTGCGCAGCGGCACGTCGAGCTGGTCGGCCAGCTGCAGGACCATGTCGGCGCTGGGACGCGAGCGGCCGGTCTCGACGAAGCTCAGGTGCCGCGCCGACACGCCCGCCTCGAGCGCCAGATCCAGCTGGCTGAGCCTGCGCCGCCGGCGCCAGTCGCGCAGGAGCGGCCCGACGCCCGGGGTTGCCGCAGCGGTCGCCATGGCGGCGACATTAGCGGCGCCCTCGGCGCGCGGCACCTACCTCGCAGGTAATCGACGCGCGCACCTCGCGCTGGGACCTTGCCGCCCATGACCAACGACCTCAACAACCTCATCAACCACTACATCGGTGCCTGGAACGAGGCCGACGGCGCCCGCCGGCGAGAGCTGGTCGCGGCCACCTGGACCGACGACGGCAGCTACCTGGATCCGCTCATGACCGGCGTGGGACACGACAGCATCGCGACGATGATCGGCCTCGCGCAGGAGAAGTTCCCGGGCCACCGGTTCGAGCTGTCGTTCGGGCCGGACGCGCACAACGACGTCGTGCGCTTTGCCTGGACGCTGTACGGGCCGGAGGGCGATGCGCCGGTCGCGGCCGGCGTGGACTTCGGCACCGTCGCCGAGGACGGCCGCCTGCGATCGGTGACGGGCTTCCTCGAGTCGCCCGCTTAGGGCGTGATCGCGACCATCCGCTCGATCGGGACCCGGGCTCGCTCGGCGAGCTCGGGTTCCACCTTGACCTGCGGCTTGAGGTCGCGCAGCGTGGCGTGCAGCTTCGGCAGCGTGATCATCTTCATGTAGCGGCAGGCCGCGGCGCGGTTGGCGGGCACGAACGACTTGCCCGGGTTCTCCTTGGCGAGCGGGTGCAGCATGCCGGTCTCGGTCGCCACGATGAACGTGTCCGCGTCCGAGGCGCGCGCGAAGTCGAGCATGCCGCCCGTGGACAGCATGTGGGTGCGCTCCGGGTCGACGTCGCCGGCGGCCACGTACTCCATCACCTGGGTCGTGCAACCGCATTCGGGGTGGATCATGAACTCGGCGCCGGGGTGGGCGTCGCGCACCGCGGTGATGTCCGCGGGACGGATGCCGGCGTGCACGTGGCACTCGCCGTCCCACACGTGCATGCGGCGCCCGGTGACGCGCTCGACGTAGGCGCCGAGCCACATGTCCGGGCCGAACAGGATCTCCACGTCGTCCCCGTAGTGGGCGCGGATGTGCTCCACGACCCGGACCGCGTTCGAGGAGGTGCAGCAGTAGTCGGTCTCCGCCTTCACCTCGGCCGTGGTGTTGACGTACATCACGACGATCGCGCCGGGGTGCTTGGCCTTCCACGCGCGCAGCTGGTCGGCCGTGATCGAGTCGGCAAGCGAGCAGCCGGCGTCGAGGTCGGGCAGCAGGACGGTCTTGCCGGGGCTGAGGATCGAGGCGGTCTCGGCCATGAAGTGAACGCCGCAGAAGGCGATCACGTCGGCGTCGGTGGCCGCCGCCTTGCGGGACAGGCCGAGCGAGTCGCCCACGAAGTGCGCCACGTCCTGGACCTCGGGCACCTGGTAGTTGTGGGCGAGGATCACGGCGTTGCGCTCCTCGGCGAGGGCGCGCACCTCGTCCTGAAGGCGGGCGATCAGGTCGGGCTCGAGGGCGGGCTCGCCCCCGGGCGACAGGGTGGGCAGCTCGATTGGCTTCATACGTCTCCTCGCGGCGGGTTTTTGATCTATGATCGAAAACCGATGCAGGCGAAGGATACCAAGGACTCCGACTCGCAGTCGAAAACCCGGCCGTCCCCCACGCACGTCACGCTCGCCGTCGTGCTCCAAGTGCGCGAGGGCCACCTCTCCGTGTTGCTCTGGGAGCGCGCCAAGGCGCCCTTCAGCGGGGCCTGGTCGCTGCCCGGCGGCTACCTCGGCCCGGACGACACGCTCGAGCGCTCGATCCGCACGCATCTCACCCGCAAGGTCGACGTGGCCGAGCTGTCCTGGCTCGAGCAGCTCGAGACGCTCAGCGAACCCGGCCGTCATCCCGACGAGTGGCAGCTGGCCACCGCCTACCTCGGCCTCGTTCCGCTCGGCCTCGATCCCGCGCTGCCGGAGGACACCGCCTGGCACTCGATCGAGCGGCTCCCGGGCCTCGCATTCGACCACGAGGCGATCGTGCTCGCCGGCCGCGAGCGGCTGCGGGCCAAGCTGTCCTACACGAACATCGGCTTCGCGCTCGCCCCCGCGGAGTTCTCGATCTCCGAGCTGAGCGCGATCTACAGCGCCGCCCTGGGCTATCCGGTGGACCCGACCAACCTGCGCCGGGTGCTCGAGCGGCGCGGACTGCTCGAGGCCACCGGCGAACGCCGCACGCCCGGGCGCGAAGGCGGCCGGCCGGCGGCCTTGTACCGCTTCGCGTCGCGCGACCTGGAGGTCACCGACCCGTTTGCGGTGCTGCGGCCTCCGCGGCCGGCCGAGTGATCGCGGGGGACCGGGGGCGTGAGCCCCCGGCTGCCATCACTCGAGCGGGTCGAGGAGCAGGCTGACGTCCAGCGCCGGCGCCGAGTGCGTCAGCGCGCCGACGCTGATGAAGTCGACGCCGGTCTCCGCCACCGCGCGCACGGTCTCGAGGGTGACCCCGCCCGACGCCTCCAGCTCCGCGCGCCCGCCGCTGAGCTTCACGGCCGCGGCGAGCTCGATCGGGGCCATGTTGTCCAGCAGCAGTCGCGGCACGCCCGCGTCGAGGGCGCCGGCCACCTCGTCGAGCGTCGAGCACTCCACCTCCACGGCGACCCCCGATCGCGCCGCCTCGACCGCCAGCCGCGCCGCTATCGGCACGCCGCCGGCGAGCATGGAGTGGTTCTCCTTGACGAGGATCGCGTCGAACAGCCCCTCGCGGTGGTTGACCCCGCCCCCGGCCCGCACCGCCTCCTTCTCCAGCGCCCGCAGGCCGGGCGTGGTCTTGCGCGTGTCGAGGATCCGCACCCCGGTTCCCTCGACCGCCTCCACGTAGCGCGCGGTGAGCGTGGCTATTCCCGACAGCCGGCCGAGGAAGTTGAGCGCCACCCGCTCTGCCGCGAGGATCGATGCCGCGCTGCCGGCAAGCTCCGCCAGCAGACCCGGCTCGCGCCACTCCCCCTCGTCGGCGTGAGCGTGCCAGCGCAGGTCCGGGTCGACGCGTTCGAAGACCTTCTCCGCCACACGCAGCCCGGCCGGCACGCCTTCGGCCTTCTGCTCAATCCGAGCCCGCGCCCGCGCCCCGGGCTCGACCACCGCGGTCGTGGTGATGTCCCCCTCCCCCACGTCCTCCGCGAGGGCTCGATCGATCAGCTCCAGCATCAGGCGGACGCCGGCTCGCGCTCGCGCGCGATCCCCGCCGCCGCGTAGGCATCCAGCTCGTCGAGCGTCTCGCGCTCGAGCAGGGCCTCGGCCAGCGCGTCGAGGCGCTCGCGGTTGTCCGTCAGCAGCTGACGCACCTGGTCGAGCTCGTCCTCGACGATCCTGCGCACCTCGGAGTCGATCAGCTCCTTGGTCGCCTCGGAGACCGGCTCCGCTCCGGGCAGCAGCGGGCTCTGGCCCTCGCGCGGCGCCACGGCGAGGAAGCCGACCTTGTCGCTCATCCCCCAGCGCTCCACCATGCCGCGGGCGATCCCGGTGAGCTGCTGGATGTCGGACTCGGCCCCCGTGGTCGGCTCGTCGTAGACGATCTCCTCGGCCACGCGGCCGCCGCAGGACACCTTGATCTTCGCGCGCAGCTCGTCCTCGGAGTAGTTGAAGCGGTCGTCCTCCGGAGTCGAGAGCGTGACGCCGAGCGCCTGGCCGCGCGGGATGATCGACACCTTGCGGACCGGGTCGGCACCCGGCGTGAGCATCCCGACGATGGCGTGCCCACCCTCGTGGTAGGCGATCCGGCGGCGGTCGGCGGCGTTCAGCAGGATCTTGCGCTCGGCGCCCAGCACGATCTTCTCGAGCGCGTCGGTGAAGTCGGGCCGCTGCACCTTCTCGTGGCCGCGCTTGGCGGCGAGCAGGGCAGCCTCGTTGACGAGGTTGGCCAGGTCGGCGCCGACCATGCCGGGGGTCGTCTGGGCGATCTGGGCGAGGTCCACGTCGTCGCCGAGCGGCACCGAGCGCGTATGCACGCGCAGGATCTGCTCGCGGCCGGCGCTGTCCGGGGCCTGGACGAACACGCGCCGGTCGAAGCGGCCGGGCCGCAGCAGGGCTGGGTCGAGCACGTCCGGGCGGTTGGTCGCCCCCAGGACGATCACGCCCACCGCGGGGTCGAACCCGTCCATCTCGGTGAGGATCTGGTTGAGCGTCTGCTCGCGCTCGTCGTGGCCGCTGACCACTCCGCCGCTGCCACCGCGCGCGCGGCCGATCGCGTCGAGCTCGTCGATGAAGATGATCGCCGGCGCCGCCTCCTCGGCCTGCTTGAAGAGGTCGCGCACGCGCGACGCGCCCACGCCCACGATCGCCTCGATGAACTCGGAGGCCGAGGCCGAGAAGAACGGCACGCCGGCCTCCCCCGCGACCGCGCGGGCGAGCAGCGTCTTACCGGTGCCGGGCGGGCCCGCGAGCAGCACGCCGCGCGGGATCCGCGCGCCGAGCTTGAGGTAGCGCTCGGGCGTCTTGAGGAAGTCGACCACCTCGACCAGCTGCTCCTCGGCCTCGTCGATGCCCGCGACGTCGTCGAAGTTGACCGTCTGGGACTCGGACTCGACGCGCTTCGCCCGGGAGCGGCCGAACTGTCCGAGCACACCGCCTCCGGCGCCGCCGGCGCCCGCGGCCCGGCGGAAGAGGAATACGAACAGCGCGACGAGGAGGATCGTCGGTCCGAACGAGAACAGGATCGTCTCGAGCAGCGAGCGGCTGTTGGGCGGCTTCGCGTTGATCGTGACGTCCTTCTCGGTGAGCAGCTGCGAGAGCTCGTCGTCGTTGGCGAAGGTCGGGATCTCGGTCTCGAAGCCGGTCGCCTTGTCGCCCTTGTACTCGACCTTCTTCTTGAACTCGCCCTGGACCGTGTCGCCCTTGGAGGAGATCTCCTTGACGTTGCGGTCGCGCACCTGCTCGAGGAAGGTCGGGTTGTACGGCACCCGGATGCGGTTCTCGGCGGGCGCGAAGATCGCGACGATCAGCCAGTTGAGCAGGAACAGCGCGAGCAGGATCGTGATGAAGCGGCGACCGCTCCACGGGATCATCGGCGGCTTTTGGGGCGCCCGGTCCGCGCGCACGTCGCCCGGGTTCGGCCCGCGCGGCGGGAGCGGGGTGGGCTGGCGCGGGGTGGGCGGGGCTGGAGGGCGGGCCTCGTCGGCCATTTCGCAATCGTAGAGGGCCGGGCCGCATATCCTCAGGGAGCGTGAGGCAGCAACTTCGCCCCCTCTTCGACCAGGTCGTCATCAAGGAGCTCGAGCCCGACCGCGTGCGGCGCTCCGGCCTGCTGCTGCCACCGGGCGAGCACCAGACGCCGCCCCAGCACGGAATCGTGCTGGCCGTCGGCCCCGGGCTGGACTGGTGGGGGAGCGTGGGAGTGAAGATGCCGGTGGTGCCGGGCGACCACGTGGTCTTCCCGGCGTCCGCGGGCGTCTGGGTGGAGGTCGAGGAGGAGCGGCTGCTGGTCTGCCGCGTCGGGCAGCTGCTGGGCGTGCTGGAGGAGCTGGAGGAGGGTGGCGAGAGCTCGCTGCGCGCGCTGGAGGAAGAGGACGGCTAGGTGCTCAACCCCCAGCTCGCGTGGTACGTCGCCGGCCCACTGCTCGGGCTCTGCGTCATCGCCTGCCGTCTGCTCTTCAACGCCCGCCTGGGGGTGACCGGCGGCTACTCGGCGATCGTCGACCGGGTGCGCCACGGCGAGCTGAGCTTCGACTGGCGCGGCTGGTTCGTGATCGGCGTGCTGTTCGGCGGAACCGTGTTCGCGCTGGCCGCCGGCGGGCCGGACTTCCACGGCTACGGCTGGCTGACCGAGAGCCTCGATCACGCCCTGGTCGGCCCCGTCCTGCTCGGCGCGGGCGTGCTCATCGGCTACGGCGCCAAGGTCGCCGGCGGGTGCACCTCCGGCAACGGGCTGACCGGCACGTCGATGCTCTCGCCCGCGAGCCTGGCCGCGACCGCGACGTTCTTCGCCACGGCGATTGCCGTGAGCTTCCTGACCGAGGCGCTGTTCTAGATGCGCCCGCGCCTGGCCGGCCTCGGCGTCGGACTCGTATTCGGCATCGTGCTGTCTTGGAGCGGTATGACCAGCCCTGAGGTGATCCGGTCCGCGCTGCTGTTCGAGGACTCCTATCTGTACCTGTTCTTCGCTTCGGCTGTGGCCACCGCGGCGATCGGCCTGCAGCTGCTGCGACGCGGGCGGCGAGTGAGCTGGAGGACCGAGCGACCGGAGCGCCGCCACATCGTCGGCAGCCTGGTGTTCGGCGTCGGCTGGGGCGTGTCGGACGCCTGCCCGGGGCCGATCGCGACGCAGATCGGCCAGGGCATCGGGTGGGGCCTCTGGACGCTGGCCGGAGTGGTGATCGGGGTCTACCTGTTCCTGCGCCGCAGCGAGGAGACGGAGCCCGCCACCGATCCCGTGCCGGTCGCCGGCTAGGCCGGCGCGCCGTCGCCGGCTCGCCGCAGCAGCTCGGCGCGCACGAACTGGTCCAAGTCGCCGTCGAGGACGCCCTGGGCGTTGCCGGCCTCCACGTTCGTGCGGTGGTCCTTGACCATCGTGTAGGGGTGCAGCACGTAGCTGCGGATCTGCGAGCCCCAGGCCACGTCCTGGGCCTCGCCGCGCTCCTTGGCGATCGCCTCCTCGCGCTTGCGCTGCTCGGCCTCGATCAGCTTCGCCCGCAGCATCTTCATCGCCGTGTCCTTGTTGGCCGACTGTGAGCGCTCGTTCTGGCACTGAACGACGATCCCGCTCGGCCGGTGCGTGATGCGCACCGCCGAGTCGGTCTTGTTCACATGCTGGCCGCCCGCGCCGCTGGCCCGGTAGGTGTCGATTTGGATGTCGTCCGGCTCGATCTCCACGTCCACCGCGTCCTCCACCAGCGGCGCCACCTCCACCCCGGCGAAGGCCGTGTGGCGGCGCGACTGGGCGTCGTACGGCGAGATCCGCACCAGGCGGTGCACGCCCTTCTCCGCCGAGAACAGCCCGTAGGCGTTCTCGCCGCGGGCGATGAACGTGGCCGACTTGATCCCGGCCTCCTCCCCTGGCGACGCCTCCTTGAGCTCCACCTTCATCCCGCGTCGCTCGGCCCAGCGCATCTCCATGCGCAGCAGCATCTCGGCCCAGTCCTGCGAGTCGGTCCCGCCCGCGCCCGCGTTGACCGTGACCACGGCGTCGCCGCCGTCGTACTCGCCGCTGAACAGCCGCGCCTCCTCCAGCTCGGCCAGGCGCCCCTCGATCGAGGTCAGCTGCTCCTCCAGCTCCGCCGCGATCGACTCGTCCTCGGCGGCCATCTCCTGGAGCGTCTCCAGGTCGTCGACGTCGCGCTCGAGCGATCGGAACGACTCGAGCCGGCGCGAGGCGGCCGAGTGCTCGGCCGAGACGGCGGTCGCGCGCTCCTGGTCGTCCCAGAAGCCGGGAGCCGACATCTGCTCCTCGAGGGAGTGGACCCGCTCCTCTAGGGCAGCTGGGTCAAAGGTAGTCCGCGAGCAGCCTCAGCTGGCCGCGGAGGCCACTGGCGTCGCTATGCGCCATGGCCAATGCAGTCCGTGCGGACGAGCAGCGCGTGGCTGAGCCGTGGGCGCAGTCGATGCAGTCCGCGCACCGTGATTGAGGCCATGGCGCTTAGGCGCCATGGCACTTCTTGAACTTCTTGCCGGAGCCGCACCAGCAGGGGTCGTTGCGGCCGATCTTCTCGTTCTCGTCGAGCCGGCGCGTCTCGACCACCGGCGCGAGCGGGCTGATCGTCTGCTCGTCCTCGGCCTCGGCGACGCCGGTTGCCGCCCCGCCCGCCGCGGCCGCGATCGCCTCCCGGCCCTGGGCCGAGTGACCGCCGGCGTAGTTGAGCGTGGAGGTGGTGTTCTGCCCGCCGCCCCAGCGCGGGGCGGCCTGCTGCTGCTCGCCTTCGACCGACACCTCGACGTTGAAGATGTAGCGCGCGAACTCGTCCCAGATGTTGTTCATCAGCTCCGTGAACATCTCGAAGCCCTCGTTCTTGTAGGCCACGAGCGGGTCGATCTGCGCGAACCCGCGCAGGTGGATGCCCTCGCGCAGGTAGTCCATGTCGTGCAGGTGCTCGCGCCAGCGGTTGTCGATGATCTGGAGCAACATGAACCGCTCGAGCGCGCGCATCAGCTCGTCGCCGAGCTCCTGCTCGCGCTGGTTGTAGGCCTCGACGACGTCGGCGCGCAGCTTCTCGATCATCGACTCGCGGCCCTCGCCCTCGGCGACGTCGTCGACGTCGTAGGCGGTCGGGTAGATCTCCAGGAGCTGCGTGAACAGGGCGTCGAGGTCCCAGTCCTCCTGGTACTCGCCCTGCATGTAGTCGCCGGCGATGCGCTCGACAGCGTCGGCGATCTGCGAGCGCGCGACGTCCGACATGTCCTCGCCCTCGAGGATGCGGTCGCGGTACTCGTAGATGATCTCGCGCTGCTGGTTCATCACGTCGTCGTACTCGAGGACGCGCTTGCGCTGCAGGAAGTTCTGGTCCTCGACCTTCTTCTGGGCCCCCTCGATCTGCTTGGTGAGCATCTTGTGCTCGATCGGCAGCTCGTTGCCGTCGTCGTCCGCCTGGGCGAGGAACTTGTTGTCGAGGATGCGGTAGATGCGGTCGCCGGCGAACAGGCGCACGAGGTCGTCCTCGGCGGACAGGTAGAAGCGCGACTCGCCCGGGTCGCCCTGGCGGCCGGAGCGGCCGCGCAGCTGGTTGTCGATCCGGCGCGACTCGTGGCGCTCGGTGCCCAGGATGAACAGCCCGCCCGCCTCCATCACGCGCTCGCGGTCCGCGGCGACCTGCGCCTCCATCTGCGGGAACAGCTCGTCCCACGCCTTGTCGAACTCGTCGGTGCCCGGCTGCAGGCCGCGCTTGGTCAGCTCGAGCTGGGTGAGGTGCTCCTCGTTGCCGCCCAGCTTGATGTCGACGCCGCGGCCGGCCATGTTGGTCGCGATCGTGACCGCGCCCGGGGCACCGGCCTCGGCGATGATCTCGCCCTCGCGCTCGGCGTGCTCGGGCTTGGCGTTGAGCACCGTGTGGGTGATGCCGCGCCTGGTCAGCTCGGTCGAGAGCAGCTCCGACACCTCGACCGAGATCGTGCCGACCAGCACCGGCTGGCCGGTCTTGGTGCGCTCCTCGATCTCGCGCGCGACCGCGGCCCACTTGCCGTCCTTGGTCTTGTAGATCTGGTCGTTGTTGTCCTTGCGGACCATCGGGCGGTTGGTCGGGACCTCGACCACCTGGAGCTCGTAGATCTTCATGAACTCGGTGGCCTCGGTGAGGGCGGTGCCGGTCATGCCCGCGAGCTTGTCGTACCTGCGGAAGTAGTTCTGGTAGGTGATCGTGGCGACGGTCTGGTTCTCCTCCTGGATCGCCACGCCCTCCTTGGCCTCGACGGCTTGGTGCAGTCCCTCCGACCAGCGGCGCCCCTCCAGGATGCGGCCGGTGAACTCGTCGATGATCTTCACCTGGCCGTCGATCACCGCGTAGTCGACGTCGCGCTTGTAGAGCTCCTCGGCCTTGAGCGCCTGCTGCAGGTGGTTGACGAGGTGCCCGTTCTCGGCGTTGTAGAGGTTGGCGACGCCCAGGAACTTCTCGGCCTTGGCGACGCCCTTCTCGCTCACCGCGACCGTCTTGTGCTTCTCCTCGGGCTCGAAGTCGTACTCGGCCTCCCACTCCTTCGACTTCGTCTCGAGGCCTTCGGGCTTCTTGCCCGGCTCCATGATCTTGGCCAGCTTGGCGAACTTGTAGTAGAGGTCGGCGGCCTGCTCTGGCTGGCCGGAGATGATCAGCGGGGTGCGCGCCTCGTCGATGAGGATGTTGTCGACCTCGTCGACGATCGCGTAGCCGTGCCCGCGCTGGGCCTTGTGCTCGATGGCGTCGGCGAGGTTGTCGCGCAGGTAGTCGAAGCCGAACTCCGAGTTGGTGCCGTAGACGACGTCGCGGGAGTAGGCCTCCTGCTTGTCGATGTCGTTCATGCCCGACTGGATGACCCCGACGGTGACGCCGAGCAGGTCGTAGATCGGCTTCATCCAGTTGGCGTCGCGGCGGGCCAGGTAATCGTTGACGGTGACAAGGTGGATGCCCCCGCCGCGGACCGCGTGGCCCTTCTCGTCGCGCGCGGCGAGCGCGTTGAGCGCGATCGGCAGCGTGGCGGTGAGCGTCTTGCCCTCGCCCGTCCTCATCTCCGCGATCGAGCCGTCGTGGAGCACCATGCCGCCGATCAGCTGGACGTCGAAGTGGCGCTGCTCCAGCGCGCGCCTGCCGGCCTCGCGGGTGAGGGCGAAGCACTCGAACAGGAGCTCGTCGAGCGTGGCGCCGTCGAGGTAGCGCTCGCGCAGGGCCTCGTAGCGTGCGCGCAGCTCGTCGTCCGACTCGAGCTCGAGCTCGGCCTCGTAGTCGTTGATGCGGGCGACGTTCTTCTCGAAGGCCTTGAACTTCTTCGACTCGCCCACCCGCAGCGCGCGGTCGAGAATGGTCATCGAGAGCTACGGTAGCAACGCGGGCGGGGACGTTCGGACCCCGGAAGCGGCTGCCGCGCGCCCGGTCGAGCCGGGCGCCGGCGCGTTACGCGGCCCGGTCCTGCGCCGCGCGGTGCGCCTCCCGACGGCCGCGCCGCTTGTCGCGGTGCTTCTTGACCTGGCGGGCGAGGTCCTCGGCCACCAGGTTGATCGAATGCCCCATGTCGGTGGAGCTCTCGCGCGCGCGCAGCGTCACCCCCTTCAGGTGCAGGGTCGCCTCGGCGACCTGCGACTCGCGAATGGCCGGGTTGCGCTCCTCGCTCAACTCGAGCTCGAGCTCCGCGAGCGCGGAGACCTGCCGCGCCACCTTGTCGAGCTTCTTGTCGACCCTGGAGCGAAGCTCGTCGTCGATGGTGACGCCGGAGCGGCCCTTGACCTGGATGCGCATCTGCCCTCCTTGGGGAGTCGCCGTGCTGCCGATGGTACAACCCGCTCCTAGGGGTCTCGCCGCGCATCTCAGCGGCCCGCCGTTCGGGCGAACGCAATCGCCCCGACCTGCCGGGCGCCGGCCGCTCGCAGGGCGGCGGCGCAGGCGGCCAGGGTGGCGCCGGTGGTCACGACGTCGTCCACGAGGAGCGCGGCGGGCGGCGGGCGACCGGCGGCCTGGATCGTCCCGGCACCGGTCAGGCGCTCCGCCCGCGCACGGCCGACCTGCGTCTGCTTGGAGCCCGTCCGGATCAGGCAATCGGCGACGGGGAGGCCGACGCGCGTGGAGATGGCGGCTGCGACGAGAGCGGACTGGTTGAACGCTCGGGCGCGCCGGCGAGCCGGGTGGAGCGGGACCGGCACGAGCTCGCCCGCCAGCAGCCCGGCGGGCGCGTTGGCGACGATCAGAGCGGCCATGGCGCCGGCGACGCCAGCCGCGCCGCGGAACTTGAGCGCCTTGACGAGATCGCGGGCCGAGCCGTCGTAGGCGACGGGCGCCCAGGTCTCGAGACCGCGGAGCGCGACCGGCGCCGCCGGCAGGAACCGCAGCGCCCGGCGGCAGGCGCGGCAGAGCGGATCGCCGCGGGCGGCCTGCGAGCGGCAGGACCAGCACAGGGGCGGGGCGAGCAGATCGAGTAGCACGGCCATACCCTGGCGAGGGACGTGTTACGGGTGGGGACGCGCATTGCGACAATCCCGTGCGTGTCGAGTGAAAGCTCCGGCCACCCGCACCTGCACTGGTTCGCCGATCCCCTGGTGCTCGTGCCGCTCGCGCTGTTCGCCGGCATCTACGTCTGGCGATTCGCGCAGGCCCGAACCGAGGCGGACGGTCGCGGGGCCGGGCCGCTTCAGGCGCTCGCCTTCGCCGGCGGCATGCTGGCTCTGCTGGTGGCCCTCGTCTCGCCACTGGACGGTCTCGGGGAGGACTACCTGTTCTCGGCGCACATGGTCCAGCACGTTCTGCTCGGCGACCTGGCGCCGCTGCTGATCCTGCTCGGGCTCTCGCGCGTGATCCTGCGGCCGGTCACCCGGCAGGCTGACCAGCGTCGAGCGCCGCCTCGGCCCGCTGGCGAGCCCGGCCACGGGCCTGATCGCGTGGCTGGTCCTGATGTACCTCTGGCACATCCCGGCCCTCTACGACGCCGCGGTCGAGCACCCGCTGGTGCACCTGCTCGAGCACGTCTCGTTCTTCGCCGCCGGGGTCGCGCTCTGGTGGCCGCTGATCCAGCCCGTCCCGATGCGCCGCAAGCTCACCGGGCTGCAGCCGGTGGCGTACATCGGCACGGCCAAGGCCGGCCTCGCCGCGCTCGGCATCTTCCTGACCTGGAGCACGACCGCGATCTACCCCTACTACGAGGACACGCCGCGCATCTGGGGCCTCAGCCCGATCGAGGACCAGAACGTGGCCGGCGTGATCATGATGGTCGAGCAGTCGCTGACCCTGGCCCTCGTCCTGGTGGCGCTCTTCATCCGCATGCTGGCGCAGAGCGAGACCGAGCAGCTGCGCCGCGAGCGGCTGGAGGAGCGGCAGGCGGAGGCGGCGCGGGGGGCGTAGCGGGGCGTTTACCCCTCGAGCACCTCGCCGTCCGGGATCGACCGCGGCCCCTCGAGCAGCACCGACCCCTTACCGCTATATCGCGGCCGAAAGTGACGTCGCCGCTGACCTCCAGCCGGCGGCATTCGCGCAACGACGGCGCCCCCGCCGGGAAGCGTGCGTCGAAGTCCGCGATCAGCTTGTAGTAGTCCGAATCGAGCGACACCAGCGGGAGCGGATCGGCGGCCGCCTGCACCGTCCAGTCCTCCGCCAGCGAGTACGCGTCGGACCGCACCACCAGCAGCTGGTTGGTCGTCTTCACCGGCGCGAAGCGCGTGCGTGGCACCCGCAGCGCCGCCGCCCCTTCGAACACCCCGATCGCCGCTCCCATCGCCGTCTCGAGCTGCAGCACGGCGGGCGAGGACGAGTCGGTTGGGTCGACGGTCTTGCTGTTCACGATCATCGGCAGTCCCAGCACCCCGTCGCGCTCCGCCAGCGTCCGCTGCAGCGCCTCCAGGTCCACCCAGATGTTGTTGCAGTTGAAGAACCGGTGCCGCGAGATGTCCTCGAAGGCCGCGGCGTCCTCGTCGGTCGTCTGTGCCGTCTCGCGCAGCACCAGGCCGCCGTCGTCGCGCCGCCGCGCCAGGTGGCCGCCCTTGCGGTCCGACTCCGTGCGGTCGGTCGACTCCGACAGGAACGGCAGCCCCTCGGCGGCGAACCACCCCAGGATGCGCGGATCCAGCACCGCGCCCAGGTTGTCCGAGTTCGACAGGAACAGGTAGCGGTACCCGCGCCCCAGCAGCTCGCCGAGCATGCCGGAGGTCGCCAGCGACACGTACACGTCCCCGTGCCCCGGCGGCGCCCACTCCAGCGCCGGGTCGGCCGGCCACTCGACCGGCTCGAACGAGTCGACGAGCAGCTTCGGCACCTTGCCCTGCACGAAGTCGAGCGGCAGGCCGTCGACCGCCAGCTCGGGGTAGCGCTCGAGCGCCGCGAGCGTGTCGTCCTGCGTGGCGAAGCTGTTCATGAACATCAACGGCACGCTCGCGCCGAACCGCTCGCGCAGGTGCAGCACCTGCCGCACGATGATGTCGAGGAACGACAGCCCCTGCTTGACCTCGATCAGCGACTTGGCCCGCGTCATCCCCATGCTGGTGCCGAGCCCACCGTTGAGCTTGAGCACGACGACCTGGTCGAGCACCGCGTCGTCGGCCGGCGGCAGCTCGCCCGCGTCCGGCAGCTCCGTCAGCGGCTCGATCTCGGACTCGCGGATGACACCCAGGTCGCCGTCGCGCAGCAGCTGCTCGTAGTGGGCGAACGTCTCGACCGCGATGTCGGCCAGCCCCTCCGCCCGCATCTTCTCCTGAGCAGTGCTCACCGGCGCGATCCTAGTAGCGTCAGCGCCGTGATCGAAATCGTCACGGAAGCCGACCTCTCCGAGCTGCTCCCCTTGATGCGCGGCTACTGCGACTTCTACGAGGTCGATCCGAGCGACGACGCCCTGCTCGCCATGTCACGCAGGCTGATCGCCGACCCCGAGCGCGAGGGCCTTCAGCTGATCGCGAGAGGCGACGACGGCCGCGCGATCGGCTTCGCCACGATCTTCTGGACCTGGTCGACCCTGAGCGCCTCCCGCATCGCGGTCATGAACGATCTCTTCGTGTCCGAGGACGCGCGTGGCTCCGGGGCCGCCGACAAGCTGATCGAGGCCTGCGCCGACCGCTGCCGCGAGCGCGACGTGACCGAGCTCGACTGGCAGACCGCCCACGACAACCTGCGCGCGCAGAAGGTGTACGAGCGCGTCGGCGCCAAGCGCGACGAGCGCTGGCTCGACTACTCGCTGAGCGTCTCGCCCGGCGAGACCAGCCCCGACTCGTAGGCCAGGCGCGCCGCGTCAGCTCCTCGATCGTGGCCGGGCGCGCGTCGCGAGCCGGCCCCCGAAGGCGATGCCCGCGGTGGCGAGCAGCGCCAGGAAGAGGCCGAGACCGCGGCTCGAGTCGGCGTGGTCGCCCTGCACGAGGTGCACGTCGGGGAGCGGCATGTCGATGGCCCGGAACAGCACCAGCAGCAGGCCGAGGATGCCGAGCAGCGTCGCCAGCCGGTCGCCGCGGAAGGCGCCGGGCACGGAGGGCGCGACGATCGCCCCGACGGCGACACCGAACAGCAGGGTGGCGATCACCGGCGTCGCCTGCCAGGCCGTCCAGGTCTGGCTGATCACGGCGCCGGCGATGTCCGTGTCGCGCGTGTACCACGGCAGGAAGAGCGCGACCAGGAGCAGCACGCCGCAACCGGCTGGGACCAGCTGGCCGGCGCGCGGACGGGTCCGCTCGAAGGTGCGGGTGTGAGCGCTCGACTCGATGGCGGCGACTCTAGGCCGTCAGGCGGCGGCAACCGCGATGCCGGAGGGCAGCTCGAAGCCTGCCGCCACCTCCTGCAGGATGCCGAGCATCGCCTCGGTGGCGGGCGAGCGGTAACGGCCGGCGAGGGTGGCGGCGCCGATCTTCCGCGCCGGGGCCCCCCTGCCGAGCGAGCGCACCACGATGTCCTCGCGCATGTTGGCCAGGGCGAGGCTCGGGAGCAGGGACACGCCCATCCCGGACGCCACCAGGCCCTGGACGACGTTGTAGTCGTCCGATTGGAAACCCACCGTCGGCTCGAAGCCCGCCGACCGGCAGGCCGCCTTCTGGAGGCGGCTGCAGGCGTTGCGCGGGTCGCCCTCCTGGATCCACGTCTCGTCGGCCACGTCCTGGAGCCGCACGCGCGGCTTGTGGGCCAGCGGATGCCCGAGCGGCAGCGCCAGGTACATCGGGTCCTCGACCAGCGGGTGCAGCTCGATCCCGCCGTAGAGCCGTTCGCTCTCCTGCTCGGTGAGGCCGTGGAACTGGAACACGACGGCCACCTCCAGCTCGGCGGCGCGCAGCATGTGGAGAGCGTCCTCGGGTTCGGTGTCGGAGAACGCGAGCTCCACATCGGGATGGCGCTCGCTGAAGCGAGCGAGCGCGGGCGGGAGCAGCGAGGCGCTCGCGGTGGAGAACGACGCCAGGCGCACCCGTCCCCCGCGCACGCCGGCGATCGCGTCGAGCTCGGCCTCGGCGGCGGCGAGGCGCGCCAGCACGACCTGGGCGTGGTCCACGAGCGCGCGGCCGGCGTCCGTGAGGTGCACGCCCTTGCTGGTGCGGTCCACGAGCGTGGCGCCGGCGCTCTTCTCGAGCGCCGCGATCTGCTGGGAGATGGCGGGCTGGGTGTAGGAGAGCGCCTCGGCGGCGGCGGAGAACGAGCCGTACTCGGAGACCGCCTTGAGCACCCTCAGCTGCTTGACGTCGAGCATAACCCCAGCTTATCGAAGCCAGCAGAAGTCCGAATTTGAACTTATGACCTCCGGCCGCCATCATCTTTCGAGCAGCGTCGAACTGAACGGAGAGGAACCCACATGACCGAGAACACGCTCACCATCCGCCCCGCTGATCTGGCCGATCTGGCCGGACTCGATCGCCTAGCGGCACTCGACAGCGCTTCCCCGCCGACGGGCGACGTGCTGGTCGCAGAGGTCGGCGGCGAGCTCTGGGCGGCTATCTCGGTCGAGACCGGCGCGGCGATCGCAGACCCCTTCCGCCCAAGCGGCGACCTGGTCGAGCTGCTGCGGCACGCGAGCGGCGAGCGGCGCGTGTCTCGCCGGCCCCTTGGGCGCCTGCTGCCCCACGCGGCGTAAACCGCAGCGACAGAAGGTTCCCTCCGCGACGGCGGCCCCTCGGGGCCGCCGTTTGCGTTCTCAGCTCCCCCAGGAGCTCAGGTAGTCCTGCTGGTCCGGCGTCAGCGAGTCGATCTGCACGTCCAGCGACTCCAGCTTCAGGCGGGCGATCTCCTCGTCGATCTCCATGGGCACGTCCAGGACGCGGTGCTCCAGCGCGTCGCCGCTGACCACGAGGTGCTCCACCGCCAGCGCCAGGTTGGCGAAGCTCATGTCCATCACGCCGGCCGGGTGGCCCTCTCCGGCGGCCAGGTTGACCACGCGGCCCTGGGCCAGCAGGTTCAGCCGGCGCTCGCCGAGGTCGTACTGCTCGACCAGCGGCAGCACCTGGCGCACCCCGCCGGTGGCAAGCTCGCGCAGGGCGTCGAGGTCGATCTCCACGTCGAAGTGGCCGGCGTTTGCCAGCACCGCCCCGTCCTTCATGCGCTCCAGGTGCTCACGGCGCAGGGCGCCTCGTGAGCCGGTCACGGTCACGAACACGTCGCCGCGCTCGGCCGCCTCGACCGCCTGCATCACCTCGATCCCGTCCATGCGCGCCTCGAGCGCGCGCAGCGGGTCGACCTCGCAGACGATCACGTGCGCGCCCGCGCCGCGGGCGCGCTGGGCGATCCCCTTGCCGGTGGCGCCGTAGCCGAGCAGGACGAGCGTTCGCCCCGCCAGCAGCAGGTTGGTCGCGCGCAGGATGCCGTCGAGGGCGGACTGGCCGGTGCCGTAGCGGTCGTTGAAGGTCCGCTCGGTGCGCGACTCGTTGACGGCGATCACCGGGCAGGTGAGCCTGCCCTCGGCCTCGAGCCGCCGCAGGCGCAGCAGCCCGGTGCGGGTCTCTTCGGCGCCGCCCTTCACGGGCCGCTCCCAGCGGTGCAGCAGCATCAGCAGGTCGGCGCCGTCGTCGAGCGTGATGTCCGGGCCCCACTCGGCGAGCGCGCCCACGTGCTTGGCGTACATCTCGGCGTCCTCGCCGCGGGTGGCCTGTACGGGCACTCCCTGCTCGACGAGCGCGGCGGCAACCTCGTCCTGCACGGTCAGCGGGTTGGCCGAGCAGAGCGCCGCCTCCGCGCCGCCGGCCACCAGGGCGTGCATCAGGTTGGCCGTCTCGGCCGTCACGTGCAGGCAGGCCGCGACCTTGGCACCCTCGAGCGGGCGCTCGAGGGCGAAGCGGTCGCGAATCGACCGCAGGACCGGCATCTGCCCCTCGGCCCATTCGACCCGCGCCCGCCCGCCCGGGGCGAGCGCGGAGTCGAGGATCTCGCTTTGGAGGGGCTTGGCCGCGATGGCCTAGTAGCGGTAGTGGTCGCTCTTGTACGGGCCCTCGACCGGCACGCCGATGTAGGCGGCCTGCTCGGCGTTGAGCTCGGTCAGCTGCGCGCCGAGCGCGTCGAGGTGCAGGCGGGCGACCTTCTCGTCCAGGTGCTTGGGCAGCACGTAGACCCGCTTCTCGTAGTCGTCGTTCTTCGTGAACAGCTCGACCTGGGCGATCGTCTGGTTCGTGAACGAGTTCGACATCACGAAGCTCGGGTGACCGGTCGCGTTGCCGAGGTTGAGCAGGCGGCCCTCCGACAGCACCAGGATCGAGTGGCCATCGCTGAAGCGCCACTCGTCCACCTGCGGCTTGATGTTGATCCGCTCGATGCCCGGGGTGCGCGTGAGGCCGGCCATGTCGATCTCGTTGTCGAAGTGGCCGATGTTGCCCACGATCGCCTGGTGCTTCATGCGGCTCATGTGCTCGGCGGTGATGATGTCCTTGTTGCCGGTGGCGGTGATGAAGATGTCCGCGGTGTCGACCACGTCGTCGAGCCGGACGACCTGGAAGCCCTCCATCGCGGCCTGCAGCGCGCAGATCGGGTCGATCTCGGTGACCAGCACGCGAGCGCCCTGGCCGCGCAGCGACTCGGCGCAGCCCTTGCCCACGTCGCCGTAGCCGCAGATGACCGCGGTCTTGCCGGCGATCATCACGTCGGTGCCGCGGTTGATCCCGTCGATCAGCGAGTGGCGGCAGCCGTAGAGGTTGTCGAACTTCGACTTGGTGACCGAGTCGTTGACGTTGATCGCCGGGAACAGCAGCGTGCCGGCCTCTTGCATCTCGTAGAGACGGTGCACGCCGGTCGTGGTCTCCTCGGTCACGCCCTGGATGCTCTCGCCCACGCGGGTCCACTTCTGGGGATCCTCCGCGAGGGTGCGCCCAAGCGTGGCGAGGATGACCTTGAACTCCTCGTTGTCGGTCGAGTCGGGATCCGGCACGGCGCCGGCCTTCTCGAACTCCACGCCCTTGTGCACGAGCAGCGTGGCGTCGCCGCCGTCGTCGAGGATCATGTTCGGGCCGTCGTGGCCGGGCCAGTTGAGCGCCTGCTCGGTGCACCACCAGTACTCCTCGAGCGTCTCGCCCTTCCAGGCGAACACCGGGATCCCGGCGGCGGCGATCGCCGCGGCGGCGTGATCCTGGGTGGAGAAGATGTTGCAGGAGACCCAGCGCACCTCGGCGCCGAGAGCGATCAGCGTCTCGATCAGGACGGCGGTCTGCACGGTCATGTGGAGCGAGCCCATGATGCGCGCGCCCTTGAGCGGCTGGCTGGGGCCGTACTCCTCGCGCATGGCCATCAGGCCGGGCATCTCGTGCTCGGCGAGCCTGATCTCCTTGCGGCCGAAGTCGGCGAGCGACAGGTCGGCGACCTTGAAGTCCTGCTTGGTGGTCTCGGTGACAGTCATGCGACGGCGTTCTCCGTTTGTGTCGTTGGCGGTTCCAGGGCGAGCAGGCGCTCGTGCTTGTCCTGCTCCCAGCCGAGCCAGTCGCCGGAGTCGACGCCCTCCGGCCGCTGCGGACGCTCCGCGAACCAGCGGTCGAGGTGGGCGCGCAGCTCCGGGTCGGCGCTCAGCCGGCGAGCGAACGCGACATCCGACAGAGCGCAGTCGAACCGGGCGAGCAGCTCGCGCAGTGTGCGCAGGCGCTGCAGCTCGCCCGGTCCGAAGATGCGATAGCCGGAGTCGGTGCGGGGGAGCTCGATGAGGCCGGCGTTCTCGATGTAGCGCAGCATTCGCGGCGACCAGCCCGTGGTCGTCGCGGCCTCGTTGATCGTGAGCCCCTCCATACGCGCGGCAAACCTTACCACGATTGTGTCAAGGTTGGGCCCGCCGGCTCTGTGCCGGCTAGGAGAGCTCGTTCTTGAAGCGCACGAGCTCCTCGACGGGCCCGGGGTCGACGCCGTCCAGATCCGCGAGGTAGACGCTGACCAGGTCGCCGAGCAGCACCAGCGACAGCACGCGCTCGAGGCGGGTCTCGCCCCGCGCCGCGGCGCGCAGCGCCGGCGCTCCGGCGCGCTCCACGACCGCCGCGGTCAGCTCGATGCGGCGCTGGATGCGCGGGTGCTGGTCGGCGTCCTCGAGGAAGACGGCAGACAGCGGCGCCGCGGCGCGTCCGCGCGCCCATCCGCAGATCTCGTTGTGGTCGGCCTCCGGCAGCTCGGACCAGAAGGCCGCGGCCTCGGCGTTCTCGTTGATCTGGGTCTTCCAGCGCCGCGCCACGGCGGCCGTGGGACCGGCGCCGTGGATGACCGGCAGCGTTCCGTGGAGGGCGCGCGCGAGTGCCTTGGCGGTCGGAGTCGTCGGCGGCTTCGGGTCCCCACTCCCCGACAAGCGTTCCGAGCAGCGCCGCCGCTGTGTCGATCTCCGCGTGCACGCCCGGCGCCGCGCCGCAGAGCGCGGCGCACTCGAGCACCCCGACGACCATGTAGACGACCGCCGCGCGCGGCTGCATCCCGGCCGGCACCCCGATCACCGGCACCCCGTCGGCGCGCGCGAGCTCGGCCAGCTCGCCGCCCGTGGTGAGCGCCACGCGGCCGGCGCCGGCCGCCCCGGCGGCCTCGAAGCAGGCGAGCGTCTCTTCGGTGTTGCCCGAGTAGCTGGCGCACAGCACGAGGCTGTCCGGGCCCGTCCACGACTCGAGCGCGTATCGGCGCACGGTCGTGATCGGCCGCGTGGCGCGGTCGCCGAGCGCGGCTGCCGCGAGGTCGCCGCCGATCGCCGAGCCACCCATCCCGCAGACGATCAGCCCGCCCGGCCGGTCCTGCTTGGGAATGCCGGCCGACTGGGCGCGCCAGAGGGCGTCGCCGAGCTGGTGCGGCTGGGCGAGGACGTCGCCGAGCAGGCCGGCGGGGTCGAGGCTCACTGGACCGGCTCTCCCGCCTCGACGTGCTCGCCCACCGGCACTCGCGCGCCCGCCTCGATCTCCACGCCCGGGTCCAGGCGCGCGCCGCCGCCGATCACCGCGTCCTCGCCGATCGTCGCTCCCGCTCCCACCATCGCACCCGACTCGATGCGGGCGCGCTCCCCCACTCGCACGCCCTCGGCGAGCACGCACTCGACCACGGCGGCGTCGGCGCCGACCATCACGCGGTCGTGCAGCACCGAGCGCTCCACGCGCGAGTCGCTGCCGACCGAGCAGTGCCGGCCGAGCACGCTCTGCGGCCCCACGTGCGCCCCCGACAGCAGGCAGCCCTCGTAGACGAGCGAGCCGGTCTCGTCGCGCGGCGGCAGCTTCGAGCTCACGCTGCCCGCGAGCAGGTCCCAGGTGGCCTCCAGGTAGCGCTCCGGCGTCCCGATGTCGATCCAGTAGCCCTCGGCCGCGTAGCCGTGCAGCCCGTTGCCGACGAGCGCCGGGAAGATCTCGCGCTCGAACGACACGGCGCGGCCGGCCGGGATCGTCTCCACGACCTCGCGCTCGATCACGTAGGCGCCGGCGTTGATCCGGTTGGTCGGGGGATCGCCCTCGGCCTTCTCGATGAACTCCAGCACGCGCCCCTCGTCATCGGTCAGCACGACCCCGTAGCTGGCGGTGTCCTCGACCGGGTAGAGCGCCAGCGTGGCGCGCGCGCCGGAGCCCTCGTGCTGGGCCAGCTCGGCAGACAGGTCGATGTCGGTCAGCACGTCGCCGTTGAGGATCAGCAGACGCTCCTCCAGCACCCCCTCGTCGAGCGCGAGCCGCACCGGGCCGGCGGTGCCCAGCGGCTGCTCCTCGACCACGTAGCGCAGCCGCATGCCGTCGTAGATGTCGCCCAGCACCCGCTTGACGCCGTCGGACATGAACCCGCACGACAGGATCACCTCGTCGACGCCGTGGTCGCGCAGCCAATCGAGCATGAACGAGAGGAACGGGCGCCCCGCCAGCGGCATCACCGGCTTCGGGGTCGTGTAGGTGAGCGGGCGCAGCCGCGTGCCCTCACCGCCGGCGAGCACCAGCGCCTGCACTAGCGACCGATGCCCTCGTAGGTGAACCCGGCCTCGACGAGCCGCTCGCGGTCGAGGAAGTTGCGCCCGTCGACGACGAGCGGCACGCGCATGCGCGCCTTCACCTCCCCGGTCCAGTCGAGCTCGCCGAACTCGGGCCACTCGGTCACGAGCACGACCGCGTCGGCGCCGTCCACGGCCTCGAGCGCCGAGTCGCAGATGCGCGCGCCGCCGAGCATCGAGGTGCCGTTGCGGGCGGCGACCGGGTCGTAGACGCGCACGCTGGCGCCCTCGCCCTGGAGGCGCCCCGACAGCACCAGGCTGGTGGCCTCGCGGATGTCGTCGGTGTCCGGCTTGAAGGCCACGCCCGAGCAGCGCCACCTCCTTGCCCTCGAGCGAGCCGAGGTGCTTCTGCAGCTTGCCGATCGTGCGGCGCTTCTGGAGCTCGTTGACCTCGATCACCGCGGTCAGCAGCTGGAAGTGGTAGCCGGTGTTGCCGGCCAGCTGCTTGAGCGCCTGCACGTCCTTCGGGAAGCACGACCCGCCGTAGCCGATGCCCGCCTGCAGGAACTTGGGGCCGATGCGGGCGTCGAGGCCCATGCCGTAGGCCACCTCCTGCACGTCCGCGCCGAGCTCCTCGGACACGTTCGCGATCTCGTTGATGAACGAGATCTTGGTGGCGAGGAAGGCGTTCGAGGCGAGCTTGATCATCTCGGCGCTGGCCACGTCCGTCTTGACCACGGGGGCGTCGAGCGGCGCGTAGAGCGCGACCACGCGGTCGGCGTACTCGCTCGACTGCTCGTCGGCGCCCACCACCACGCGGTCGGGACGCATGAAGTCGGCGACCGCGTTGCCCTCCTTGAGGAACTCGGGGTTGGAGACGTAGCCGGTGCCCGGCCGGCGGCGCTGGATCGAGCGCCCGGTGCCGACCGGCACGGTGCTCTTCATGACCAGGGCGTGCTCGCCGGAGTCGCCCAGCTCGTCGAGCACGCTCTCCACGCGCGAGAGGTCGGCGTCGCCCGAGTAGGTGGGCGGAGTGTCGACGCAGACGAACAGCAGCCGCGTGTGCTCGAGCACCTCGGCCATGTCGGTCGTGAAGTGCAGCCGATCGGCGTTCTGAGCCACCAGCCCCGGCAGGCCCGGCTCGTGGATCGGCACCTCGCCGCGCGCCAGCGACTCGACCTTGGCGGGCACGATGTCGCGCGCCCAGACCTCGTGGCCGAGCTCGGCGAAGCAGGCGGCGGTGACGAGGCCAACCCAGCCCACGCCGATGACGCCGATCGGTTCCTTTTCGTCAGCCACGAGGCCGAGCAGGCTACAGAGCGCGCACGGACCGGGCGATGGCAAGCATCTGCTTCTCGTCCAGGGAGAGCAGCAGCGTGTTGGAGATCCAGTAGACCGCCCTCGGGGTGCGCCAGGCGACCAGCCGCAGGCGGTCTCCGTCGTAGGCAAGCTCGTACGTGCGGCGGCCGATCTTGCGTTCCTCGGTCACCCCTTCGAGGATCGGCGGGTTCTTCCAGGTGAGGCCCTGGAGGCCGTAGTACTCGCCGGCGCGGCCGGTCTGGAGGTACATCCGGTAGGCGCCGTAGCGCTTGCCGTCGGTGCCGCGCAGCTTGTACACGCGCGGCGGGCCCGCGTACACGGAGCCCTGCAGGCGCAGCGTCGGGTACACAGCCGGCAGCGTCGTGCCCGCGCCGGCCTTCACCGCCTGGATGGCCTGATCCTTGCCGAACCCGGTGGCGTCCTCGAGGCCGCCGACCACCCTGAGCTTCTTCTTGGGCTTGGGCCGCTTGACCTTCTTGGTCGACACCCCGCGCGGCCCCGGCGTGTCCTCCACGTTGAGGAACTCGTGCGTCATCTCGCGCATCTGCTGGGTGGTCGTCTCCACGTAGCTGCCGCCGAGCGTGCCGCGGAAGCTCACCTCCTGGATCGGCTGAGTCGCCGAGAACACGGCCAGCTTCAGCAGCCGCAGCACCTCGGCGTTCGACGAGCGCAGCGCGCGGTCGACGCTCGTGTTGCGACCGAAGATCTTCATCAGCCGGTCCCGGTTGTTGAAGAGCTCGCCGGCGGTGATCTGCTGCTTGGCCTGGCGCAGGAAGTCCTGCTGGCGCGAGGCCCGCACGATGTCGGTGTCCTCGTGGCGGAAGCGCACGTACTGCAGCGCCTTGGTCCCGCAGAGGCGCTGGTAGCCCGGCTGGATGTTGATGTACGAGTACTCGGCCGAGTCGTTGTAGTAGCGCCGGTCGATGTCGGTGTAGACGCAGCCGACGGCGTTCACCGCCCGCCAGAACCCGTTGAAGTGCACGTTGATGACGTGGTTGATGGCCAGGCCGGTGAGCTGCTTGACGGTCTTGAGCGTGAGCGCCGGCCCGCCCAGCTCGTACGCGGCGTTGATCTTGTCCGTGCCGTGGCCGGGGATCTCGACCTTGAGGTCGCGCGGCAGCGACATGATCGCCGTGGCCTGCTTGTCGGGGTCGAGCCGGACGAGCATGATCGTGTCCGAGCGGGACCCTCCGAGCGCGCCCTCGGCGTTGTCCTTCGGGCGCCGGTCGGAACCGAGGATCATCAGCGTCTGCGGCTTGCCCGGATCCGTCGTCGCGAGCGTGCCCTTGCCGAGCTTGAGCTCCGGGCTGAGCTGGAAGACCTTGCGCACCTTGTCGACCTCGTGGAACCCGGCGACCGCCGCCGCGCCAGCCGAGGCGAAGATCACCAGCAACGACCCCAGCAGCAGGCGCTTCCACAATCCGGGGCGGGGGATGTCCTGGAGCATCAGGCGATTCGCAGCGGGCGCTCGTCCTTGCCCAGCCGGGCCGGGAGCAGGTTCACGAACTCGACCAGCGCCTGTCGATATTCCCCGAGCGACCGGACCGACACCCACTCCTCGGGACCGTGGTGGCCGGCGCCGATGGGGCCGCACTCGACCGCCGGGACGCCCGCCTCGAGGAAGGAGATCGCGTCCGAGGCCCCGTCGCGGCCGACCGAGAGCTGCTCGCCGTCGGGCGGCGCCACCCGGGCGATCGCCTCGCCCAGCGCCTGGACGAAGGGGTTGTCGCGCTCGACGATCGCGGGCCGCCGGTGGAACACCTTCACGACGCGCGCGTCGGGCAGCTCGTCCACCGCGGCGCGGATCTCGTCGGCGTCCTGGCCCGGGAGGTAGCGCACGTCCACGTCGATCGCGCACAGGTCGGGCACCTTGTTGAGCGCGTCGCCGCCCACGATCCGGCCGAGGTTGATCGAGGGCCGGTCGAACAGGTCGGACGACTCGCGCGCGAAGGGCAGGATCTCGATCTGGCGGAAGACGTCGATCGCCTTGAGCACGGCGTTGTCACCGATCCAGGGGGTGGAGCCGTGGGCGGCCTTGCCGGTGACCTCGATGCGCATCG
The DNA here is from genome assembly GCA_963765135.1 of uncultured Thermoleophilaceae bacterium. GTDB lineage: Bacteria > Actinomycetota > Thermoleophilia > Solirubrobacterales > Thermoleophilaceae > JACVRW01. The sequence goes on along the minus strand of CAVXUX010000002.1, from coordinate 390,685 downwards.
CCAGCACCCCCTTGGCCTGGATGCCGATGTGCATGTCGGTGGGCTCGCCTGTGATCGCGAAGTCGCCCAGGTAGCCCTGCTCGACCAGGTAGTCAGACCCGCGCTGCTCGAGCTCCTCGGACTCCTCGTCGGCTACGCATACGAAGTGCACCCGCACGCCGTCCTGGCGGGCGAGATCGTGCACCGCGAGCATCATCGCGGCGAGCCCGCCCTTCATGTCGTAGGCGCCGCGCCCGAACAGGCGGTCGCCGTCGAGGCGGGGCGAGAACTGCTCGGGGCGCGCGGGGACCACGTCGAGGTGGCCGTGCAGGACGATCGTCGGCGCGCTGGCGGGGCCGACCGTGGCGGCCAGCACCGGCCGGCCGTTGTGCATCGTGCCCGTCACCTCCACGTCACGCGCCTCGAGCCAGCCCTTCACGAAGCCGGCGGCACTCTGCATGCCCTCGAGGGTGGACGTGTCGTAGGTGATCAGGCGCTCGGCGAGCGCTCGTTCATCCATCCCCGCCCCAGGATAGTGGCGCGCCGCTCACGCTCCACCTCGGCCCGCACCCAGCACCCGGCGACGTGGTCGTTGACGATCCCGCACGCCTGCATCGCCGCGTAGGCGGTCGTCGGGCCGACGAAGCGGAAGCCGCGCCGCTTGAGCTCCTTCGACAGCGCCGTCGACTCCTCGGTGATCGCCGGCAGGTCGGCGGGCGCCCGCGGCGCCCGGCGCCGCCCGCTCGGCGCGTGCGACCAGACCAGCTCCGCCAGCCCCACGTCGAGCGCGGCCGCCGCCTTCGCGTTGGCGATCGCGGCCTCGATCTTGCCTCGGTGGCGCACGATCGAGGCGTCCGCCAGCAGGCGGGTGACGTCGCGCTTGCCGAAGCGCGCCACGGTCTCGATGTCGAAGTCCGCAAAGGCGGCCCGGAAGCCCTCGCGCTTGCGCAGGATCGTCAGCCACGAGAGCCCCGACTGGAAGCCCTCGAGCACCAGCCGCTCGTAGATGCCGCGGTCGTCTGTGACCGGCCTCCCCCACTCCTGGTCGTGATACCCGACGTAGTCGGGCGTCGAGCCGCCCCACCAGCAGCGCCGGCGGCCGTCGTCGCCCTTCGCGAGGGTGCTCACGGCGGGCGAGACTACCGCGACCCGGCGAGCTTGCTCGCGGGTACTCTGGCGCGGTGTCTGTGACCCTTCGCGAACGCGTCGACGACCTGAGGCGCGGCGATACGGGCCGCGCGGCCCAGCTCGGGGTGGCGATGATCGTCACCAACGTCCTCGCGCTCGGCTTCACGATCGTGTTCGCCCGCATACTGGGCGATTCCGGCTACGGCGACCTGGCCGTGCTGCTCTCGTCGTTCATCATCATGATGGTCCCGGGATCGGCGCTGCAGGTGGCGGCCGCCCGCGAGGTCAGCCACGACATCGCCGAGGGCAACCCGAACGCCGGCGCCGGCGTGTATCGCTGGCTCGTCCGGCTCGTCGTCGGCACCGTGGCCGTGGCGGTGGTGGCGATCCCGCTGCGGTCGCTGATCGCGGCCCTGATCAACGTCGACCAGGAATGGGCGGCGGCGGCGATCCCGGTCACGGCGATGATCTGGATGATCGTCTCGGTCCTGCGCGGCGTGCTGCAGGGCTTCCAGCAGTACCGCACGGTCGCCCTCAGCCTGATCGGCGAGGCCTCGTCCAGGATCGCGTTCGCGCTGATCCTGGTCGGGATCGGCCTCGACGTCACCGGCGCCTTCCTCGGCAGCGCGTTCGCCCTGATCGCGATCGCGCTGGTCCTGCTGCGTGCCGCTGCGCCGGCAGCTCGCGGGCGTCAACCCGGAGCTCGCGGAGGACCTGCGGCTGCGCGAGCTGCTCGCCGGCGCCTGGATACCGGTGATCAGCCTGACGCTGCTGCTGGCGCCTCCAGGAGCTGCACATCATCATCGTCAAGCACGAGGCCTCCGAGGACGCGGCCAGCTCCTACGCCGTGGCGGCGGTGGCGGCCAAGGCGATCATGTGGATCGCGATCGGGCTCGGCCTGTACCTGCTGCCGGAGGCCGCGCGGCGCGCGAAGACCGGCGAGGACGCGCGACCGATCCTGCTCCGCACGCTCGGCCTGATCGCCGCGATGGCCGTGCCGATGGTGCTGATCTTCAGCGTGGGCGGGGAGCCGCTGCTGCGCATCGTGTTCGGCGAGGACCTCACCGACGCCTCCGATGCCCTGCCCTTCCTCGGGCTCGCGATGTCGCTGCTTGCCTGCTCCTACCTGTCCGTGCAGTACCTGCTGGCGATGGGCAGGGCGAGCTTCCTGTTCGTGCTGGCGCGCCGGCGTGATCGCCGAGGTGGCGGTGCTGCTCTCGATCGGCGACGACCTCACCGCGATCGCGATCGCGCTGTTCTGCGATCCAGGCCGTGTGCGCGAGCGTGATCCTGACCATGGCGATGCGCCAGAAGGCACGCCGCCGGCCAGGCGTACGTTCAGGTCTGACGCGAGGGGCTCAGCGCCTGGTCAGCACGAGGTAGTCGCCGAAGCGGCGCGCCGGCTCGTAGGCGCGCGCCAGGTAGCGGTCGAGCAGGCGCACGCCGCTGGAGCGCCCGGCGCCGTTGTCCTCGCGGTGGTCGGCGACCGGGCTGAGCCAGCGGATCACCAGGCGCGGCCGCGAGCGCTCGAGGTCGCCGACGATCTCGCGCTGCACCGGCGCCGTGGTCACCACGCCGGGCTGCATCACGTCGTAGCGGGTGGGGTTGGGGCGGCCGACCAGCACGTAGACGAGCGGGTTGCCCACGTTGACCAGGTCGAAGCGCGGGTTGGCCACGAAGACCGGGTCGCCCGGCGGTACGCGCGAACGCACGTAGCGGCTCAGCTCGCTCAGCGCGCGCGCCTCGGCGGGCGGCGCCTTCACGCCGTCGGCCACGTCGATGTCGATCGTCGCCAGCGGCGGCGGGTCGAGCAGCTGGATGCGCTTGAGGTCGAGGCCCTGGACGGCGATCAGCCCCAGCGCCAGCACGAGCGCCACCACCCAGGCGGTGCTGCGCTCGCTCGCGGCCGCGGTCGCGAGCAGCACCGGCAGCACCGCGGCCAGCGGCACGAGGTGGTAGACGTCGGCGCGCGCCAGCAGGTAGAGGACGCCGGCGGCGGCCAGCGGCGCGGCCGCCCAGAGCCGCACGGGCAGGCGCCCGCGCACCGCCGCGGCCAGCCACAGCGCGGCGGCCGCGAGCAGGACGTAGGGGTAGTAGTGCTCCAGGATCTTGTTCGGCTCGAAGCCGCCGTCCCACGCGCCGGGCAGCGGCAGGCGCTGCAGGCCCTGCTCGTCGAGCGCGAAGCCGATCGTCTGGTCCCAGAAGTCGCCCGGCGCCGCGATCACGACCGGCGCCATCAGGACGAGCGCCACGGCCACGCCGGTCAGCGCGGCGCGAGCGGCCGCGGGCGAGCGCCGCTCGCTCCAGGCGAGCAGGACCACCCCGCCAGCGCGGCCAACCCCAGGTCGAGCCGGAAGACGATCGCCAGGCCGGCCAGCGCCCCGGCGAGCGCCGGGCGGCGCGGCGCGAGCAGCAGGCCGCCCAGCCCGAGCGCAAGCGCGGTCGGGTTGGGGTGCGGGATGCTCGGGTACGCCATCGCCGCCGCCACCGCCAGCCACGCGCCCAGCGCCAGCGGCTCCGGCGCGTCGCGGCGGACGAGTGCGTAGGCGAGCACGGCGACCCCCGCGTCGAGCAGCACGCGGACGATCCGCCAGGTCAGCAGCGAGGGGCCGAACAGCCAGTCGAGACCGCCGATCAGGAAGTACTGGCCGGGCCCGTAGTTGGCGTAGAAATCGCGGTACGGCAGCTGGCCGTCGGCGATCCGCTCGCCCGCCTGCAGCATCAGCCCTTCGTCGTGCGGGTTGATGCCCCACCGGATCGACAGGCCCGACAGCAGCGCGCCGAGCACGAACAGGACCACGGCGACCGTTGCCGTGCTGACGGGTAGTCGTCGGGTCACACGCCCTAGTCTCCCCGCTCGTGCTGACGCTGGCCGTCACATACGCCGGCCTGCTGGGCGGCGCCGAGCGCACGCTGCTCGACTTCACGCGCGGCCTGCCCGGTGGATTGGTGCTGGCGTGCCCCGAGGGCGCGCTGGCCGAGCGGGCGCGCGCCGAGGGCGTTCAGGTCGTCCCGCTGCGCGCGCGGCCGCTCGAGCTGCGCGGCGGCGTAGCCGAGCGCCTCGCGGCCGGGCGCGAGCTGGCGGCGCACGGACGCGACGTGCGGCGGCTCATGCGCGAGGTGCGGCCCGACCTGCTGGTGGCCTGGGGCATGCGCACCGCGATCGTGGCTCCCGCCGCCGCGGTTGCGATCGACCAGCGCCCGGCGCTGCTGGTGCGCCACGTCGACTTCCTGCCCAGCCCGTCGGTGGCCCGGCTGATGCGCGCCGCGGTCACGCGCGCCGACCGGGTGTCGGTCAACTCCCAGGCCGTGGCGCGCGACCTGGATCCCGACGGCAGCCTGGGCGACCGCCTGTCGGTGATCAGCCCCGGCGTCGACCTGGCGGCGTACGACGCCGAATGGGCGACGGCCGAGGACCCCGAGGTGCTCGCTGCTCGGGACGCTGATGCCGTGGAAGCGCCCCGACCTGGCGCTCGAAGCGGTCGCGCGCGCCGCCGAGCGGATCCCGCGGCTGCGCCTGACCATCGCCGGCACCCCGATGAACGCCGAGGGCGAGCGCCTGCTCGACGGCTGCGCCGGCGCGCCGCCCAGCCCGACCTGGACGGCCGGGTGACCTTCGCGGGCGAGCTGGCCGACCCCCGCCCGGCGATTGGGCGGGCCTGGTGCCTGCTGCACTGCGCCGACCGCGAGCCGTTCGGCAACGTCCTGCTCCAGGCGCTGGCCAGCGGCCGGCCGGTGGTGGCGCCCGCGGCCGGCGGGCCGGCCGAGATCGTCGACGAGACCTGCGGCCGGCTCTACCCCCCGGGCGACCCCGCCGCCGCGGCTGAGGCGCTGGTGGAGGTGCTGTCCGATCCCGAGCTGGTCGACCGGCTGGGAGCCGGCGGGCGCGCTCGCGCTGGCTGGTTCGAGGCCGACGACGCCCGCCAGCGCTTCGCGGAGCTGGCGATCGGAGCGGTGGCCGACCGCGGACCGGCGCGGCCGACCGGCGCGACCGCCGAGCGCGGCCGGACGCCGGCGACCCACCACGGCGCCGGGATGGCGCTGGTCACGGTGACGCACAACTCGGCGGCGGCCGTGGACAGGCTGCTCCGCTCGGTCGACCTGCACCTGCCCGGCGCGCGCGTGATCGTCGTGGACTCGGGGTCGGCCGATGGGAGCGCCACCGCCGCTCGCGCCGCGGCGCCGCGGGCCACGGTCATCGAGCTGGGCGAGAACGTGGGCTTCGGCCGTGCCTCGAACGCGGGGGTGGCGGAGGTGGACGAGCCGATCTGCGTGCTGATCAACCCCGACGTCGAGCTGGTCGACGAATCGCTCGCCGATCTCGCCGCCGACCTGCTGGCGCCTGGCGCGCCCGAGCGGATCCTGGCGCCGGCGGTGCTGTCGCCGGACGGCTCGCGCCAGGAGACCGGCCACCTCGACCCCGACTCGCCGCTGCTGTGGGTCAAGGCGCTGCTCCCGCCGGCGGCGCTGCCCGCGCCGCTGCGCACGCTGGTCGAGCCGTGGCGCTCGCAGCGCAGCCGGCGGGTCGGCTGGGCCGTCGGCGCGTGCCTGGTCGCGCCGACCCCGACGCTGCGGCGCCTGGGGCCCGTTCGACGAGCGCATCTTCCTGTTCGCGGAGGATCTCGACCTGGGGCTGCGCGCCGCCGACGCGGGCGTGGAGACCGTCTTCCGGCCCGACGCGCGCGTGGTCCACCTCGACGCCCACTCGACCGGACCCACCTTCGGCGGCGAGCCGTTCGAGCTGCTGGCACGCCAGCGCCGGGCGGTGATCGGCGAGCGCCGCGGCCAGGAGGCGGCCGAGCGCGACGACCAGATCTCTGGCGTGACCTACCTCAACCGGATCGTCCTCAAGACGCTGCTGCGCCGCCCCGCGGCGCGCGAGCGCCAGCAGTTGGCCGCGCTGCGCGACGTGCGCGACGAGCCGGCCGGGCTCGACTAGACCGCCAGGATCACCGCGAAGCCGTTGCCGTCCCTGGCATCCGGGTCGCGCGCCTCGAGCACCTCGAAGCCGACGTGGTCGCACAGCTCCAGGAAGGTCTCGCAGGTCCAGACGGTCCAGTGCCGGTCCTCCTCGGAGGTGAAGCCGGTCTCGTGGCGTTCGATCAGCTCGGACAGCGGCGTCAGCGGGCGGTCGCGGTCGAAGGTGCGGTCCCGGTGCGGCACCACCAGCACGATGTACCTGCGCGCCACGCGCGCCCACTCCTTCAGGGCGGCGATCGGGTCCGGGATGTGCTCGATCACGTGCGACGCGAGCACGAAGTCGAAGCTGTCGTCGTCGAGCGGCAGCTCGTGGCCCGGGGCGATGATGTCCACCGGCTTGGCGCGGCCCCAGAGCTCGCGCTCGGCGTCCTTGTAGACCGTGTCCATCTCCGCGTAGCGGTCCACGTTCAGCACGTCCACCTTGAAGTCGTTGTGCGCCGCGCCGCCGATCTCCACGCCCTTGAGCCCGTCCAGGTAGGAGTGGAACAGCTTCAGCAGCGCGCGCCGGCGCCAGCGGGCGCGGGCCCGGTTGGGGTGCATGAAGAACTTGGTGCGCTTGCGCACCACGAGTGCGTGCTCGGCTAGCGGCGCCACGGCGGCCATCGTAGCCCGGCCGCGGCGAGCACGACGAGGCTCACGTCGGCGCCGACCCGGTACTGGCTGAACCCGAACGTGAGCGCGGTGGCGACGCTCGCCACCACGAGCGGCGCCAGCAGGGGCAGCAACGGCCGGCGGTCGCGCACGAGCGTCCACGCTCCCACCGCGGCCAGCGCCAAGAGCGCCCAGAGCATTCCGATCCCCACCTTGCCCAAGGTGCGGTTGCGCCCGCCGAACTCGGCGTACCCGAGGTCCCTGTCCAGCCCGTACAGGTTCCACGTGCGAGCCACGCGCGCGGCCACCACGACCGGCACCCGACCCAGGTGGTCCTCCGCGTACCTGCGCGCCACGCGAGTGCCGCAGTCCGAGTAGCGCAGCTCGTCATCCCTGAACCGCTGGCAGCGCGTGAGGCAGTTGGGTTCGATGAAGCCGACGTCGACGTAGTAGGGGCGCTCGCAGTTGGCGATCATCGCGGTCAGCCCGCCGTTGGTCGACAGCAGCGGGACGCGGTCGAAGGCGTCCCAGTTGCGGCCCACCCAGGGCGCCAGGACGAGCAGCGCGGCGACGGTCATGACCGCGACCACCCGCACCCGCTCGCGCGCGCCCGGAAGCCGCAGCGCGACGGCCAGCGCCAGCAGGGGGAGCAGCAGCACCGCCTCGGTGCGGTCGAGCGTCGCGAGGCCGATCAGCGCGCCCAACAACGCTGCGAGCCCCAGCCGCGGACGGTCGATCAGCTCGTAGGTGAGCAGCAGCGTGAGCGCGATCAGCGGCACGTACAGCGACTCCGCCATCGCCACGCCGGCGAGCATGAAGAAGCCCGGGTAGACGGCCGCGATCGCCGCCGCGAGCAACCCGGCCCGCGGCCCCGCGACCCGGCGCCCGAGCAGCCCGATCAGCACCACTCCCGCGGCCGCCGACAGGCAGAGCACCACGCGGTGGGCGGTCAGCGTGTCGAGTCCGATCAGGTCGAGCGCCGCCAGCAGGAGCGGGAACAGAGGAGGGTGCTGGGCGGTTGGCTGCGGGTCGCCCTGGAGGACGCTCGACAGCGTCGAGTAGCCGTCGCCGTTCGCGATCCCCTGTGCGAGCAGGTGGTATTGCGTGGCGTCGCCGGCGACGATCTCGTCCGGGCTGACGCCGAGCGCGTAGGCCAGCGCCACGCCGAAGCCGACCACCGCGAACCCGGCGAGCCACACGTAGAAGCCGCGGTCGGAGACCGCGTCGGTCAATCGCGGCCGCTCCTGTGCCGGATCAGGCGCGAGATGTGGCGTGGCACGCGCGCAGCCAGCTCGCCGAGGCCACCCCGCTCGCGGGCGTCGGCGAGGATCGCCGGGTACTGGCCGTAGGTGGCGCGGGCGAGCGCCGCCTGGGCAGGCCGGCGGGCCGGACGCTGCTCGCTGCAGAAGCGCACCAGCGGCTCGGCGACCTTGCTCCAGCGCAGCGAGGGGGCCAGCTCGCGCACGCGCGCGGCGGTGGCCGCGTAGTGCTCACGGTCGCCGATCAGCGCCGCGCAGGCGTCGGCGAAGGCCTCGTGGTCGCCGGCGGCGACCGCGCTGCCGAGGCCGCGGCGCTCGACCAGCTCGCCGATCGCGTCGCCGGCGGAGACGACCGACGGCAGCCCCGCCCAGAAGTGGTCGAGCACTCGCGTGCGGAACGAGAATCGCGCCTCGAGATGGTCGAAGTGCGCGCACACACCCAGGTCCGACTCGAGCAGGTAGGCGGCCCGCTCGGCGTAGGGCACCCAGCCGCGGTTGAAGTGGACGCACTCGCCCTCGAGCCCACGCTCGGCGGCAAACGCGATCGCCTCGTCGGCGCTGCTCGGGATGCTCGCCGGGTCGACCGCCGGCCGGCCAACCCCGAGGAACACGAGGTGGGCGCGGTGGCCCTGGGCGCGCAGCCGCTCTACCGCCCGGATCGGAGTGATCGCGTCGAGCCAGCGCCAGACCCCGCCGGCCCACAGCAGCACCGGGTCGTCGGCGCCGATGCCGGGCCAGACGCCCTTGAGCACCCGCTCGGCGGCCTGCGGCGCCTCGTCGGGCAGGCCGAACGGGACCACGTCGACATAGGAGCGGAAGGTCGGATCGCTGCGGTAGCGCTCCACGTCGATCAGCCCGGCAAGACCCATGCCGCCGAGCCACAGGTCGCGCTGCTTCTCGCTCGCGCAGATGACCAGGTCGGCCACCGCGCACTGGCCGAGCATCGAGCGCCAGGCCCGCCGCGGCGAGCTGCCGCCACCGTCGCCGGCGGCCTCGAGCACCTCGATCATCTGCGGGTTGTAGAGGTCCGCGACGAACCGGACCGGGAGGCGCGCGACGTAGCGCAGCAGCTGCGGCGGCAGCCGCTGGGCGACCACCACGTCGTGGTTGCGGGCGGCCTCCAGCAGCGTGTCGAAGTCGGACAGCGACGCCTCCAGCAGCTCGACTGGAGCGTCGCCGCGGTCGCTCGGCGCCGGCGCGGCCACGGTCACCTCGCACTCGGCCGCCACCGCCCGGGCCAGCTCCATCACGCGGATCGGCGGGCCTGCCATCGTCGCCCCGACCGGCTCGGCCGAGATGAACAGGACGCGCGTCACGAAGCGGGCGCGCGGCCGCGCAGCCGGAAGAAGTAGCGCGGTCGCACGCGACCCGCTGCGTCGAGCCAGCGGTACAGCGGCCGCAGCGGACGCGGCAGCAGGAGCCCCGCGAGGTTGCGGTCGATCGGGTGGGTCTGCTCGACCACGGAGCTCTCGAACACCCCGTCGAGCAGCTCCCGCAGCGACGCCTCGGTGAAGAACTGGCGGTGGTCGACGTCGAGCATGTGGCTGAACTCGACCGGGACCGGGTCGAAGCTCTGGGTGCAGTTGGGCGTGGTCACCAGCACGTTGCGGCGGGCCACCCTACGAGCCTCGCGCAGCAGGCGCGCCGGATCCTCGAGGTGCTCGATCACCTCGAGCAGGAACACGGTGTCCACCGAGCCGTCCTCGAGCGGCAGCCGCTCGCCGTCGTACTGGCGCGCGTCCACGCCCAGCTCCCGCGCGCGCTCGACGTAGTCCGGCGCCACGTCGAACGCGACCACCTCGAAGCCGCGCTCCGCGAGCCGCTTGGAGTAGCCGCCCAGCCCGCAGCCCAGGTCGAGCAGGCTCGGACCGCCGTGCTCGGCGACGAACTCCACCAGCGAGTCGTCGACCTGCTCCAGGGCGTCCGCTTCGCGATACCAGCTGCGCGTGTCGCGCGGGCCGCGTGGCATGGCTCCCGACTTCACAGCGCCCACTATGCCGCACGCCTAGCGCCTAAGCCCCGTCAGCACCTCGCGGCTGGTCGGGCTGAGCACCCACAGCAAGCCGCAGTAGACGGCGGCTCCCAGCGGCACCACGACCGGAAGCGGCAGGTCGCGCACCAGCCACACCAGGCCGCCCATCGCGGCGCCGGCGACCAGCGCGGCGGGCAGCGTGCGCGGCTGCGGGAAGAAGTCGAAATGGCGGCGCATGAGCACGTACGACCCGGCCAGGATGAGCACCTCCGAGGCCACCGTGACGATCGCGGCGACCACGATCCCGTAGCGCGGGATCAGCAGGAAGTTGAACCCGACGTTGAACGCGAGCGCGGACACGTTGAGCCAGAGCGCGCTGGTCTGGCGGTTCTTCGCGATCAACGCCAACCCGAAGACCCCGTTGACCCAGGCCAGCGCGCCCGCCACGAGCAGGATGCGCAGCGGCTCGGCGGCGCCCGCGAAGTCCTCCCCACTCGCCAGCTCCACGATCTGGGGCGCCAGGACGAGCCCTCCGGCGACCAGCGGTACGCCCAGCACCACGAGCAGGTCCGTGGACACCTGGATCATCCGCAGCGCCCGTGGCTCGTCCTGCTCCACCGCTTGCGACAGCACCGGGAACGTTGTGTTGACGAACACGTAGCCCACCACCAGGGCCAGCTCCAGGATCCGGTAGGCGAGCGTGTAGAGGCCGACCTCGCTGTAGGGCTCGTAGAACGAGATGATCAGGGTGTCCGCGCGGAAGTAGAGCGAGTTGATCGCGAGCGCCAGGCCCAGCGGCAGCGCCGCCACCAGCAGCGGCCGCCACACGGCCAGGTTGGCGCGAAAGCGGATCTCGGCGAGGCGGCGCGTGTTGAGCCAGGTGACGATCAGCGTGGCCAGCGCACCGCCTCCGGCCGCGAGCATCACGGCGTAGAAGCCGAGGTCGAGCCAGACCACGAGCAGGGCGAGCAGCAGGGACGCGGCGCGGCCGACGACGTCTCCCACCACCGCCCGGCTCATCTGAAGCCGCGACTGCAGGATCGCGACGTAGGCGGTGGTCATCATCCCGAACAGGAGCGGGCCGCCGGCGAGCAGGATCGCCACCCGCACGTCGTGCTCGTAGGGGAGCAGCAGGCTGACGCCGGTCGCCACCGCGATCACGACGACCGCGAGGATCAGGCGCAGCGTGAGCACGTTGCCGACCAGCTCGTCGGTGCGGGAGCGGTCCTTGCTGATCTCTCGCACCACGGTCGTGAACAGGCCGACGTCGGCCAGCACGCCGAACAGCTGCATGTACATAAGCGCCAGCGTGTAGCGCCCGTAGTCGTCCGGCCCGAGGTAGCGGGTGAGCACGGCGAGCGAGGCCAGGCCGAAGGCCAGCACGATCCCCTTGCCGGCTACCTGAACAGCCGTATTCGAGGCGACTCGCCGCCGCACCGACCCCGTCATTCCTCCTAGTGTCACGGCTGCCGCCGCCAGACGCGACCGCTTGTAGGGTGGGCCTCGGATGCGCGAGGTCGTCCTGCACGTGCTGCTGGCGCTCGCGATTCTCGCGCTGGGAGGGGCTGCGCTGCGCATGGTCGCGCGCGTAGCGCCCGGGGGTCTCGAGCGCGCGATCGCGGCGCTCGTCGTGGGCGTTGCCCTGGCGATCGCCGAGGCGCTCGTGCTCGGGCTGGTGGGCCTCGGCGCCAGCCCCGTTGCGCTGTCGCTGGCCGCCGCGGCCACCTGGGCGGCGACGCGAGCGCTGCCGGCCCCGGACCCCCCCGTGGGGGCGGAGATCGCGGGCTGGTGGGCCGCGCGCGGACCGGTCGCCCGCGTGGCGACGGTGGCGGCGGCCGGGGCGTTCGCGGGCTGGGTCGCCTGGCTGCTGCGCTACCCGTCGATCGGCTTCGACAGCACCATGTACCACTACCCCGACATCGCCGGCTGGATCGCCAACGGCAAGCCCGGGTCGCAGCTCTTCCTCAGCTACGACATCCCCTACGGCAACTACCCGCTGACCGACGAGGTGGCGCAGACCTGGGCGGCCGCGATCGCGCGCTCGTGGGTGCCGATCTCGCTCTGGAACCCGCTGATGCTGGTCGCGCTGGCCGGCGCCGCCTGGCAGACGCTGCGCAACCTGTCGGTCCCCACGCGGGTGGCCGGCCTGGCGACCGCGAGCCTCGTCGCGACACCGCTGATCCTGCGCCAGCTAAACGAGCCCCAGGCCGACCTGCCGGCGCTCGCTTGGCTGGCCTGTACCGCCGCGCTGGCCACCGGCGCCGGCCGGCGCCCCGCGCTGCTCGTACCCGCGCTGGTCGCGACCGGGCTGGCGATCGGCACGAAGGCGACCGTGGCCCCGGAAGCGTGCCTGGCGCTGGCCTACGGCGCCTACCTCGCCCGCGACCGGCTGCGCCCGCTCGCCGGCTGGCTCGCGCTCGGGCTCGGGGCCGCGTTCGTGGTGGGCGGCGTCTGGTACGTGCGCAACATCGTCCAGCACGGCTCGCCGTTGTGGCCGTTCGTCGCCGCGCCGTGGGGAGACGAGAGCCCGCGCTTCCTCGGGCTGATCGACAAGAGCTTCATCGAACGCCCGGGCGACACGCTCGACGGCAGGCTGGGCAGCTACAGCTCGCTGCTGGGCGGCGGCTGGATCGCGCTGGTGGGCGGGCTGGTGGTGCTGCTCGTGGGGCTGCTCGCTCCGCTGAGCGATCCCCGCCTGCGGCGCACGCTGCGCGTGGCTGGGGGCGCGGCCGTGCTCGGCACCCTGATCTGGTCGGCTTCCTGGGGCACGGGGCTGCAGACCTCGCCCGAGCTGACCACGCCCGGCCGGCTGGCCGATCTCGACGATCCGCTACCTGCTGCCCGCGCTCGCGCTCGCGATCCTCGCCGTGGCGCTGGCCGCGCGCATCCCGGGCCGGTTCGGCCACGCCGCCACGGCCCTGCTCGCCCTGATCCTCGGATGGAGCCTGGTGGCCGACGCGCAGCTCGGATCGCCGTACACGCCGTCGGTCCTGGTCTTCGCCGCCGGGGCGCTCGCCGGCATCGCCGTGCTGGGCGCCACCCGCCTGGTCCCGCGCCCGCCGCCGGTCCCGGTCGCCCCCGCCGCGGTCGCGGCGGCGGTCGTCATCGGCGCGCTGCTGGCGCCCGTCAGCAACGGCTACGTCGCGCGCACGATCGACATCGTCGGCTCCACCGCGCCGGCCTCGGGCGTGGTGAACTGGTTCGCGGATCGCCCCGGTTTCGGAGACGACGACTGGAAGATCGCGATCGGCGCTCGCGGGGTGCCCGGCACGCTGGCCGGCGACCACTTCACGCACGAGCTGGAGCTGGTGCCGGCGCACGGGCCCTGCCGGGAGCTGCGCGAGCTCGCGCGGGATACGCCGCTGGTGGTGTCGGGCCCCGGCTGGTGGGTCGGGCTGATCGGGGTGAACTCCTTCAACGCGCCACGCTGCATGAAGGACGAGCGCCCCGCCTACGTCTGGTTCGACCTGAAGGTCTACGGGCCCTAGTCGAGGATCAGGTCCTCCTGCCAGCGCTCGTCCTCGGTCCAGGCCGGTTGGTCGGCCTTGTCGAGCAGGTGGCCGCCGAGCACGAGGTAGTCCATCTCGGTGCGCATGAAGCAGCGGTAGGCGTCCTCGGGGGTGCAGACGATCGGCTCGCCGCGCACGTTGAACGACGTGTTGATCACGACCGGGCAGGAGGTCAGCTCGTCGAAGGCGGTCAGGATCGCGTGGAACTCGGGGCTGTCCCGCCGGTTCACGGTCTGCAGCCGCGCCGAGTAGTCGACGTGGGTGACCGCGGGGATCTCAGAGCGGACCTCGTTGACCCAGTCGCGCAGGTCGCCCGCGTGCGGGTGCCCGTTGGCGGCGCGCAGCCGCTCGCTCACTGGCGCCGTGAGCATCATGTAGGGCGACTCGCCCTCCAGCTCGAAGTAGTCCGCGGCGCGCTCCGCCAGCACGGCCGGCGCGAACGGGCGGAACGACTCGCGGTACTTGATCTTCAGGTTCATCGTCGACTGCATCGTGGGCGAGCGGGCGTCGCCGACGATCGAGCGGTGACCGAGCGCGCGCGGGCCGAACTCCATCCGCCCCACGAACAGCCCGACCACCTTGCCGGCGGCGATCAGCTCAGCCACGCGGCCGGCCCACCGTGGGCGGTCGTCGATGTGCTCGTGCGGGTAGCCGTGCCAGCTCAGGTAGCTGCCGATCTCCTCGTCGGAGTAGGCCGGGCCGAGGTAGGCACCGCTCATCCCGTCCGCCGTGCCGTCGACCCTCCGCTCCCCGTCGGCGATCTGGTGCCAGCCGTAGAGGGCCGCGCCCACCGCGCCGCCGGCGTCGCCGGCCGCCGGCTGGATCCAGATCCGCTCGAACGGCCCCTCGCGCTGCAGCCGGCCGTTGGCGACGCAGTTGAGCGCCACCCCGCCCGCCAGGCAGGCGTCGCGCTTGCCGGTGGTCGCCGCCGCGTGGTGGGCGATCCGCAGCACGATCTCCTCGGTGACCACCTGGATCGAGCGGGCGAGGTCCATCTCGCGCTGGGTCAGCTCGCTCTCCGGCTGGCGCGGCGGCCCCTCGAAGAGGCGGTCGAACCGGCCGTTGGTCATCGTCTGGCCGCCGAGGTAGTCGAAGTAGTCGAGGTTCGTCCGAAACGAACCGTCCTCGCGCAGGTCGATCAGGTTGTCGAGGATGCGGTTGACGTAGCGCGGCTCGCCGTAGGGCGCGAGCCCCATCAGCTTGTACTCGCCCGAGTTGACGCGGAAGCCGCAGTAGTAGGTGAAGGCCGAGTAGAGCAACCCGAGCGAGTTCGGGAACAGCAGCTGGCGGTCGATCCGGATGCGATTGCCCTCCCCCACGCCGATGCTGCTGGTGGCCCACTCGCCGACGCCGTCGAAGGTCAGCACGGCGGCCGACTCGAACGGCGATGGGAAGAAGGCGCTCGCCGCGTGGCTTTCGTGGTGCTCGGTGAAATAGAGGTCCGAGGGCATCGAGTGGCCGATGTCACGCAGGCCGCGCTCGATCAGGTACGGGATCCAGAGCTTCTTGGAGGTCCAGAGCGGGATCGCGTCCTTGAAGGTGCTCCACCCGGCCGGGCCCACGCGCAGGTAGGTGCGCAGCAGCCGCGCGAACGTGCTGATCGGCTTGTCGTAGTAGACGATCGAGTCGATCTCGCCGGGGCCCACGCCGCCCGCCTGGAGGCAGTGCCGGATGGCGTTGATCGGGAAGCCCTCGTCGTGCTTGCGGCGAGTGAAGCGCTCCTCCTGCGCCGCCGCCACGAGCTTGCCGTCGCGCACCAGCGCGGCGGCCGAGTCGTGGTAGAAGGCGCTGATGCCGAGGACGTTCACGGCCGCTCCCGGGCCGCTTCGAGCAGCTGCGGGCGCAGCCGCCGGTACATCGCCTGCGCCACGATGCGCGCGCCCAGCTCGTTGGTGTGCACGAAGTCGTACATCAGCGGCTGGCTCGTGCCGTCGAGCACGGTGCTGAGGTCGACCGTCCCCGCCGGCAGGGCGGAGCGTGCCGACTTGGTCGCCGCCCTCCAGGCGGCGGCGTCGGTGCCCAGCGAGCTGACCGCCTGTCGCTCGCCGTTGACCACCTGCTTGCTGTACACGGAGGGCTGCCAGAAGAAGTCGGCGCGGAAGCCGTAGCTGCGCGCGAGCCGGCGCACCACGTCCACGCCGCGGTCGTAGATCGCCGCCGCGTAGCGGCCGCGCGCGTCCGCCTTCGCGGACTGGCTGTCCTTCCACGGCGACACGAGCACGTCGTCGGGAGGCCCGTCCGGGTCGGACAGGAGCCCGAGCCGCTCGCCGACCCGATGGGCCACGCTGACCCTCGCCCAGGCATCGGTGAAGCCGGTCAGGCCCCCGCTCCCGGTCGGCGGACGCGTCAGACCGAGCCCGAGCTGGCTGCGGATCTGCCGCGTGAGCGTCGTCTCCGGATCGCTGTGGGGGCCCTGGGTGAACTGGCTGACCAGCTCGTTGGCGCCGTCGTAGAAGACGGCCAGGTCGGGCCGCTGGCCACCGGTGACGAGCGCCTGCAGCTGCAGCGACTCCTGCCAGTTCACGTAGGCCGGCGTGGCGTGGTTGACCACCCGCACCGGAATGCCGTCGGCCTCTGCGAGCCGCGCGAACTCCGACGGGATCGTGTGCTCGTCGCGCTGGAACCAGCCGAACATCGCCGAGCCCCCGAGGAAGGCGACCGTCACGGCGTCGGCCGTGACGCCGGGCGCCTGGTAGCTGCGCCGGATGCCATCGTTGACGTGCACGTAGCGCCCGCGGAAGTCGTTCAGCGTCCACCCGAGATAGGGGT
This sequence comes from uncultured Thermoleophilaceae bacterium, assembly GCA_963765135.1. GTDB lineage: Bacteria > Actinomycetota > Thermoleophilia > Solirubrobacterales > Thermoleophilaceae > JACVRW01. The sequence goes on along the minus strand of CAVXUX010000002.1, from coordinate 374,498 downwards.
GGTAGGTCTTGCCGTCCCAGGCGTGGGTGATCTCCCAGCCCAGGTCGCTGCGCCAGGGCTCGTGCTGCCCGACCGGGGTGTCGGGGTACAGCAGCTGGCTGTTCGGCGACCCGGTGGCCCGCGGCGTGTCGTCCTGGCCGTCGAGCGCGTCGAACAGCGCCCCGGCGCCCACGTCCAGCGCCAGCAGCAGCACCACGAGCCCGAGCACCTTGCGCAGGCCGGGCAGCGGAAGGGAGTCGCGCCGCACGCCCTCGACCGGGAAGCGCTCGTATGTGTAGAGGTGGCGGTGCAGCGCCCGCGGTCGGGCCGGAGCGGGCCGCCAGAAGGTCGTGTCGTCGGCGGCCGCGCCCAGCGCGAGCGGGTCGTGGCGCAAGAGCCGCAGCACCAGCGACACGGGTGTGAACACGATCAGCTGCATCGCGCCGAGCAGCACGAACCGCAGACCGGTCCCGGCCACCCTCTGGATCGCGCCCTCGCCGCGGTCGACCACGCGCGCGAAGGCCGGCACGGTGGCGGACAGCACGGTCACTGTCACGAGCACGACCAGCAGGACGACCGCCGCCGGCTCGTGGCCGATCAGCCAGAGCAGCGCCACCACCGCAGCGGCGGCCAGCGCGCGCCAGGCGATCTTCAGGCGCGAGGGCTCGCCGCCGTCACGGCGCTCGGGCACGGGCGACCAGTCGGGAGGGGAACCCTCCTGAGCGGTGCGGGCTGTCTCGCGGACCGAGGTGGACACCGATTAGAACAACGGATAGAGCGTGACCGGGGCAGCGGCCTGCCCGACGGCGATCAGCACCGCCGCGAGCCCAAGCACCAGGGTAAGAGCCGGGACCCACCAGGCCCGGTTCACCACGGCGTAGCCGACGAACTCGCCCGAGAGCCTGGCCAGATGACGTGCTCTGAGCATCGGCTCAAAGCTACGTCATGTCGACCGGCGGCGCGGCAGCAGGGTCCGCTGCGCGCGCCTCCAGTGCATCGGCTCCAATCACTCGTACCTCGGGCAACGGGACGATGAAGCGGCCGCCGCCCTCGAGGTACTCCCCCTCGCGCTCGAGGAACTCGTCCAGGAAGTGCCACGGCAGCACCAGGTAGTAGTCGGGCTTCATCGCGCGCGACTCGTCTTCGCTGATGATCGGGATCGCCGTCCTGATCGTCTCCGAGCCCCACTTGTCGGGGTTGCGCTCGGCGGCGTACGGGATGATCGAGCGGTCGAGGCCGGCGTACTGCAGGATCGTGTTGCCCTTGGTCGAGGCGCCGTAGATGTGGATCGTCTTGCCCTCCCCGGCCAGCCGCTCGCACACCTCCTTGAGCTCGTTGCGGACGCGCTCCACGTCGCGCCCGAACTGCTCGTAGGGCGTGGGCGAGTCGAGCGCCATCTCGAACTCCGCGACGCGCAGCTCCTGGAGGCGCTCGGTGGCCTCCGTGCTCGGCTCGCGCCGGCCGGCGTGCCCGATGAACAGCCGGATCGACCCGCCGTTCATGTCGTTGAGGCTGGCGTCGTTTACGGCCAGGCCGGCGTCGGCGAGCAGGCGCTCGATCACCGCCAGCGAGTAGTACTCGAGGTGCTCGTGCACGATCACGTCGAAGGCGTTCAGGCGCAGCATCGTGGGCAGGTAGTGCAGCTCCATCGCCCAGATGCCGTCCTCGGCCAGGCTGTCGGCCACCTCGCGCACGAACTCGGCCGGGTCCTCGAGGTCGTAGAACATCGCGATCGAAGTGATCGCCCTGGCCTTCTGGTCGGGCTGGCGCTGCCGCAGGGCGCGTGCGCTGAAGAAGTCGCGCACGACCCCGTAGCCCTTGGCGACCGCGTAGCGGGTGACATCGGAGGGGTCGAAGCCGAGGAAGCGCAGGTCGCGCGAGGTGTAGCCGTCGAACAGGGTGCCGTCGTTGCAGCCGATGTCGATGATGAGGTCGCCCGGCCGCAGGCCGCTCAGCTCCTCGACCGCGCGCGCGATGCCGTGCAGGTTCTCGGTCATCGTGCGGTTGACCCCGCTGCGGTACCAGTACGACTGGTACAGGATCTGCCCAGGGACGGTGTGGCGCAGCTGCAGCAGCCCGCAGGCGTCCTGGTCGCGGGTCATGTCGCAGCGCACCAGCTCGAGCGGGATCGTCCGCTGCACCGGCAGTTCGCCGCCCGGCTCGGGGAAAGCGCCCGCGATCGAGTGCTCCCCGAGGTCCAGCACCGGGGCGAGCTGTGACGACCCGCAGACCCTGCAGGTGGTCCGCGTGCGCAGGCTCGTGGGCGCGGAGCTCATGCCGAATGGCGACTATACCCCGACCTTTGCGCCCTCCGCGCGGGTTCGGCGCTTGGCGAGCGCGGGCTGTCTAGGATCGCCGCGATGGAGCGCGCGCTGCCCGTTCGAGTGGGATTCGGGGTGGGTCTGGTCGCCGGCTGCGTGCTGGCGCTCCAGGTCCTGCTGACCCGTTTCTTCTCGGCGTCGCTGTTCTACCACTTCAGCTTCCTGTCGATCTCGCTGGCCCTGCTCGGGGCCGGCGCGGGCGCGATCGCGGTCTACATCCGCCCCGAATGGTTCGACCGGCGCCCGCTCGAGGAGCAGATGGCCCGCTGGTCGCTCGGCTTCGCGCTGCTGCTGCTGGTGATCCCGCTGGTGCTGGCGCGCATCAAGTTCGGCACGACCGACGAGGTGACCGGCCGCTTCGTCGGCCTGCTGGCCCTGACCAGCGCGCTCACAACGCTGATCTTCGCCGCCGGCGGGACCGTGATCGCCCTTGCGGTGCGCGGCTACACGCGGAGGATCGCCCGGCTGTACGCGTTCGACCTCGTCGGCGCGGCGATCGGCGCGGTGGCGGTGGTGCCGCTGATGTGGGCGATCGCCGTGCCGACGCTGCTGGTCGCGCTGTCCCCGGTGGCGGCCGGCGCCGCGCTGCTGTTCTCGGCGCGCGCCGCGCCGCGGGTCGTGCGCGCCGGCGTCGCGGTGCTGGCGCTCGGCGCGGCGGGGGTCGCGATCGCGGCCGCGACGACCGTGTACGAGCCCAAGCCGGCCAACCTCGCCAACGTCGAGCCGGTCTTCGACAAGTGGACGCCGCTGAGCCGCGTGGTGGCCTACGGGCCAACCCCGGCCAGAGCTTCGCCCCGCTGTTCTTCGACCGCGGCGGCGCACCGGTCGCCGGCTACCAGCGCGGCGAGCGCATGCCGAACTGGCGCGACTTGGCGCTGGGGCCGCACTCGCTGGCTTGGGTGTTCGGCGGCACGGACCGGTCGCTGCTGATCGGCCCCGGCGGCGGCCGCGACATCCTCAACGCGCTCTCGTCCGGAGTGAAGCGCGTGGACGCCGTGGAGCTCAACGCCGCGATCCGCGACGCCGCCGACGACGGGCTGCGCGAGTTCTCCGGCTCTCCCTACACGCTGCCCGGGGTGCACACCCGCATCGGCGACGGCCGCACCGCGCTGGTCGAGGGCGACGCCGACTACGACGTGGTTCACCTCGGCTTCGCCGACACGCTGTCGGCGGCGTCGGCGCAGGCGTTCACGCTCAGCGAGAACAACCTCTACACCGTCGAGGCGTTCGACGAGTACCTCGACCACCTGCGCCCCAACGGCGTGCTGGCGGTCTCGCGGCCGCGGCGGCTGGTCGGCGACGAGGGGCTGCGCGTGACCGTGCTGGCGCTGGAGACGCTGCGCGAGCGCGGCGTCGAGCACCCCGAGCGCAACGTGGTCGTGGTGATGGGCCGCGACATCCTCAACGAGCTCTACGCCACCACGCTCGCCCGCAAGCGGCCCTGGACCCAGGCCGAGCTGGCGCGGCTGCGCGTGCTCGCCCGCGAGCGCGGCAAGGGCGTTGCGTTCGCCCCTGGCGGGCCCTACCAGTACGAGTGGGCCGACCTGGCGAAGGCGCCCTCGGCGCGCGCGTTCTGCGAGGGCTACCGCCTGGACGTCTGCGCGCCGACAGACGACAAGCCGTTCTTCTTCCAGATGCGCCGGCTCGGCTCGCTCGGCGCGGACGACCCCGGCTACATCTACGCGGCCGAGCCCTTCCTCGTGCTGATCGTGACCTTCTGCATCCTGGCGGTGCTGTCGCTGTCGCTGGTGGCGGCGCCGCTGTTCGTGACCGCGCGCCAGGACCGCCCGCCGCTGACCGCGCTCGGCTTCTTCGCGGCGATCGGGCTGGGATTCCTGACGCTCGAGATCGTCCTGATCCAGCGCTTCGTGCTGTTCCTCGGCTTCCCCACCTACGCGCTCTCCGTCGTGCTGTTCTCGCTACTGCTGTGGACCGGGGTGGGATCGCTGGTCGCCGGGCGCGTGACCCGCCCGCGCACCGCGCTCACCGTCGCGCTCGGCGCGGCGTGCGTGCTGATCGGCGCCAGCGCGTTCCTGCTGCATCCGCTGCTCGCGGCGTTGATCGACCTGCCCTTCGCGGCGCGCGTGAGCGTCACGGTGGCGCTGCTCGCGCCGGTCGGCGTGGCGCTCGGCATGGCGATGCCGCTCGGCCTGACACGCCTGGCGGCGCTGCATCCGCGCGGGATCGCCTGGGCCTGGGGAGTCAACGGGATCGCCTCGGTGGTGGCCTCCGCGGGCGCGATCACGGTCGCGATCGTGGCCGGGTTCCCGATCGCCACCCTGGTCGCGCTGGCGTGCTATCTCGCCGCGCTCGCGCACGTGCGTTTCGGCCAGTGGGCCGACCAGGCGGAGAGGCAGCGCAGCCGCGAGCCGGTCGCACACGGGCAGCACGCGATGCCGGAGCCGGTCGACGGCTAATCGTGTGACGCGACGGACCGCGCCGGTACGCTCCGGCGCAATGCGTCGCGCAGTTCTGCTGCCCGCGGCCGCGATCCTCTTCGTCGGTCCGACGGTGCTGGCTTTCATCACCGGTGGGTACTTCGAGGAGCCGCGCCTCGTCGCGACCTGCGCGGCCTGGGCTCTGGTGCTGGTGCTGGCCTTCGCCAGCCCGCGCCCGCTGCCGGCCTCACGCGCCGGCTGGGCGGCCCTCGGCGGGCTCTGCTTCATCACGGTCTGGACCGCGGTCTCGTACGCGTGGGCGCCGCTGCCGAGCCCGGCCACGGACAACCTGATCCGGCTGTTGCTCTACGTCGGCACGCTGTTGGCCGCACTCGGGATCCTGCGCGACCGCCGCGCCGCGCGCGCGGTCGAACCGGTGCTGGCGGCGGGCGCGCTGATCGTGCTCGGGTACGGGCTGGCCGGCCGGCTGCTGCCAAACGTGATCGAGATGGTCGCCTCGTCGCGCGCCGACGGGCGGCTGGAGCAGCCGATCACCTACTGGAACGCCGAGGGTGCGCTGGCCGCCATGGGGATGGTGCTGTGCGCCCGGCTGGCCGGCGACTCGTCCCGGCCGCTCTGGATGCGGGCGTCCGCCTCGGCCGGCTCGGTGCCGCTCGCGCTCGGGGCCTATCTCTCCTACTCCAGGGGCGCCATCGCCGCGGCTCTGATCGGGCTCGTGGTGCTGGTGGCCGCCGCGCCGTCGCGGACGCAGCTGCGGGCCGCCGCGACGACGCTTGCCGGCGCTGTCCTGACCGCCGCCTGCTCGGTCGCCCTGCCGGGCTTCGCCTCGCTCGAGGGCGGCTCGGGCGAGCGCGCCACCGACGGGGCGATCATGCTGGCGATCCTGGTCGTGGCGATGGCCGGCGCGGCGCTGCTCGAGGTCTGGATGGACCGGAGCGAGCGCACCGGTCGGCTGCGCGCCTCGACGCTCACGACCGCGCGGCAGCTGCCGGCCGTGGCGATCGCCGCGCTCGCCTTCGCGTTCGCCAGCCTGGTGGCGAGCGGGCTGGCCGAGCGCAGCAGCGCCGAGAGCCCGTCCGAGGTCAGGGGCCCGGCGCGGCTGACCTCGGTCGACTCGCGCCGCTACGACTACTGGCGGGTGGGGGTCGAGGCGTTCGCGGACCACCCGCTCGAGGGTGTCGGGTCGGGCGGCTTCCGCACCGTCTGGCTGCGTGACCGGCCGGCGCCCGGCTACGCCCTCGAGGTGCACTCGCTGCCGCTGGAGATGGCGGTGGAGCTGGGGCTGGTGGGCCTGTTCGGCTTCCTGGTGTTCCTCGGCGGCCTCGCCGGCTCGGCTCGGCGCGCGCTGCGCACGGAGCGGCTGGCTGCCGCCGGCCCAGTCGCCGCGGGAGCGGTCTTCCTGCTGCACTCCTCGATCGACTGGGACTGGCAGATCCCGGCGGTCACCCTCCCGGCGATCATCCTGTTCGCGGCGGTGATCGCCCTCGGGGAGGGGCCGCAGCACGCCGGCGACGAGCTGGACGACCTGATCGCCCACGGCTGGGGCCTCAACCGCGCGCCGGACGACGCGCCGCGCAGCGCTACAGCGTCGCCAGCGGGTTGAGCCGCTTCAGCTCGGCCGCTGCCTGCCTGGCCCGCGCCGGGTCGGTCGTCTGCGTGGCGCGCCACAGCAGCCGCCAGGCATCCGCGTTGGCGGGCTCCTCGCGCACCAGCTCCTCGGCCACGCGGGCGGCCGCGCGCGGCCGGCCCCGGAACAGGTAGTACTCCGTGCGCGCGAGCTCCACCGATGAGCTCGGATTGAGGAAGCGTGAGTCCTCCATCCGCTTCATGTCGCGAACGAAGTCGCTTTCGCTCAGGTTGGTCTCGTAGAGCAGCGGCTTGGCCGCGGACTGCCGAACGTAGTGGTCGCGCACGAGCACGCCGACCCAGGCGAGCACCAAGATCGCGCACGCGGCGAGCAGCAGGCGAGGCAGCATGCCGAGATCATTGCGCACGCTAATGTCGCCGCCGCCCATGAGCAGCGACGGCTACATGCCCCAGGCGGTCGGCCCGCGCACCATGCGAGCCCTGCGCGCCCGCGGCCCTCGCCCGGTGATCGGCGACTACGCGCGCTTCGGGAGCGGGCTCGTGAGCGGACTGCCGTGGTCGTTCGCGGGCGGACGCGGGGAGTTCGACTTCGCTGGGGAGCGCCACCGGTACCTGTTCCACCGCTACAAGTGGACCTGGCTCACCGAGCGCGCCGTGGAGGTGCCGATCGCCCGCTCGTTCGTCGAGCGCCACCCGGCCGGCCGCGTGCTGGAGATCGGGCACGTGCTGGGCCACTACGGCCCCCAGGATCACACCGTGGTCGACAAGTACGAGCAGGCGCCGGGCGTGCTCAACCACGACGTGTTCGAGCTCGACGACCTCGGTCGCTTCGAGGCGGTCGTGGCGATCTCGACGCTCGAGCACGTGGGCTGGGACGAGGAGCCGCGCGACCGTGGCCGCTCGGCGGCCTCGCTGCACGCCGCGCAGCGGTCGATCGCTCCCGGCGGGCAGCTGCTGGTGACCGTGCCGGTCGGCTACCACCCTGGGCTCGACGAGGCGATCCAGTCCGGCGAGTTCCGCTTCGCCAGCGCCCGGGCGCTGCGCCGGCGACAGTTCGGCCCGCACTGGGACGAGGTCGAGCCGGACAGCGTCTGGGGAACGCCCTACGACTTCTTGCTGTACTCGGCGCGCGCCGTGTTCGTCGGCGTCATCGACGGCCCGCCGGCCTGACTCGCTCGGGCGGTGCCGACGGCCCGCCAGCACGCCGCGAGCAGCAGCACGAACGCCCCGACGCCGACCCAGTGGGCCTGCATCAGCTCGATGCTGTACTCGAAGTTGTAGCCGCCGCGATTGCGCGGTGAGATGACCGCGTACATGATCGGGACGACCAGGCCCAGCAGCACCGCGGCGCCGGCCGTGAGCACGCGCGGGCCGATGCCGCGCCAGAGGATCAGCGTGAGCAGCGGGAAGATCACCACGCCGGTGCGCTTGGCGAGCAGCAGGGCGAGCGGGATCGACACGGCCAGCGCCACCGCGGCGGCGTGGGGAGCGGCATGCGGCCCGGGCGCAGGTCGGGCCAGCGGGCGGGCTCGGGCGCCGCGGCGCCGCGTCGTCCCGCCAGCGCCCCGCCGATGACGAAGGCGAGCAGCGCCAGGCAGACCAGCCCCGAGACCAGGTAGCCGAGCCGAGCCGTCGCCTGCGGGGCGAACTCGAAGCTGACCGCTTGGCAGTCGGCCGGGGCCAGCCACCCGTTCGCGAAGGCGTCGATCGGGCGCGGCTCGCCCAGGTCGCGGCCGTCGCAGGTCGCCTTCCAGCCGACCGAGTAGCTCTGGCCGAGCACCAGCCACGAGGGACCGCTGAGGTCCACGCGCGCGCCGTCGAGCGAGCTGTTGTGCAGCCGCCCGGGGTCGACCACGGTCCCGCCGCCGCGCTCGGCCGGCAGGCCCTCGGGCGCGGGCGAGCGCATGCGCAGCACGTCGACGCTGAACGTCCCGGGCAGTGAGCGGATGCGCTGGATGTCGCGGCCCATCGGCACCGCGTCCGCGCAGCCGGTCGCGCGCAGCGGCCGGCCGGCGTCGAGGTCCTCGACCGTTCCGCGCGGGAGCAGCGGCACGCGCCGCCCGCCCACGTCGACGCTGACGCTGCCGCAGGCCGCTCGCAGGGGCCCGCTCGTGGGCGGGCTGACCGCGTCGAGCCCCGGCACCTCAAGGGTGCCGATCCCGACCGCCCGACCCACGCGCTCGCGCTTCGTCAGACCGCCGGGGAAGCGCGCCTTGAGCACCGTCAGCCGGAACGAGCGGCTGCGGATCGGCTCGGGCAGCTCGACCACGCCGTCCTCCCTGCCCACGGGCAGCGGCGGCGTCGCGCCGCCGGGCCAGCTCAGGCGGACCACGGTCGGCCGCCGCACCGCGCCGGGCGCGGCCCCCAGGGCGAGCCGCCTGATCTCGAGCGGCCGCTCCCCGCGCCAGGAGATCCACGGAAGCGGCGCCGACGGCGGCTCCCAGATGCTCACCCAGGCGGTGGACGGGCTTCTGTCGAAAGCGCTCGAGGCGCGGTAGCGCGCCTGGTTCTGGAAGCGGCTCGACGAGTCGAAGCGCTCCGCGCCGCGGAGGCCGGCGAGGCGGTCCAGCTCGGGATCGCGCGTGTCGATCGACGGTTGGACCCAGGCGTCGAGCTCGAACGAGCGGGCGTCGGGGGCGAACACCGTGCGGTCGATCAGCTTCTCCGAGTCCTGGCGGTTCGGCAGCAGCTCGAGCAGCGGGCTGCCGGTGTGGCGGTCGCGCTTGGTGGGCCGGTCGCCCGTGTTGCGCTGGAAGACGTAGCTGAGCGCCACGTGGCCGAGGTCGCGGCCGGCCAGCGCGCGCGCCGAGACGACCGGGGCCCGCATCGTCTCGCTGAGGTGCACGCCCGGGATGCCGATCTCGCGGAAGCCGCCGGAGCCGCGCAGGTCGGACTCGGGCTGATCGACCCGCGTGATCCGGATGCGCAGCCGGGTGACCCCTCGCAGGCCGAGGCGCACGCGGGTGGTGCCCGGGCCGAGGCGTGCCCTGACGCCGTTCACGTCGACCTCGCGCTCGATGCCGCGCCAGTCGCGCACCGGCAGGAGGTCGACGTAGGGGACGTCGCGCGGGTGCCTGAAGCCGACCTCGATCCAGCGCCGGTCGGGGCGCAGGTAGCGCGCCGCGGCCCAGAGCGTGGTCGGGTCGCCGTCGAACGCGTGGATCGCGGAGCGCTCGGGGAAGGGCAGCGGCCCGCCGCCCTCGGGGGCGCGCACGTAGGCGGCGCCGTGCAGGACCGACACGGTCTGGGCGTCGCTGCCGCGCTTGGGGAAGGGCTCGATGCTGGCCGAGTTCTTGTCGAGCGGCTCGCGCTCCGACAGGACGCGTCCGTGGCTCTGCTGGGTGTCCGTGGGCACGAACGACCAGCGCCGGTTGGAGTCGGTCACGACCACCTCGGCGCCGGCGGTCGCGTAGCGCCGCAGGTCGGCGTCGGAGAGGTCGCCCGCGTAGAGGAGCGGTCGGCGCGCGGGCAGCGCGCCGAAGGCCGCCAGCCCCGCCAGCCCCTGGGCCGCGCCGTCGACGATCGTGGGCGGCCCGGTCGGCAGCACCTGCACGAGCCCGCGCCCCTCGGGCAGGTCGTAGCGGCGCACCTCCGGCTCCCGCTGCGCCGGGCCGAGGTCGCCCTTGGCGGGCGGCAGCGCGCGTACCGGTCCGTATCGGCGCGCCGGATCGCCCAGGTCCTGGTCCGCGAGCGCCTCCGCGGCCAAGGCGGGGTCGACCGCCCCGCTGCGCGCGATGTCGTCGTCGCTGCCGGTGATCACCGCGCGCACGCCCATCAGGCCGAGCAGCGGCCGCAGCTGGCCCGGCAGCAGGCGCTGCTGCTGCACCAGGCCGTCGACCGTGGTCAGCAGGTCGGAGGCGTGCGCCTCGGCGTACGGCGTCTCGTAGCGCACCGCCACGGGCCGGTCGGTGACCTTGGGCATGATCGAGTCGACGGTCCCGCCCCAGGTGTAGAACGCGAAGATCTGCCCGGGCAGCACGAGCGCCCGCGAGTTCGCCGGCAGCTCGCGGTCGAGGTCGCGGCCCGCGTCGGTCCACGCCGCGGGGATGCGATCCCAGGTGATCTGCTCGTCCGGAGCGGTGCCGCGCGCCAGCGGCAGCGCCTGGAGGGCGATCAGCGCCGCCAGCGCGAGCGAGCCGCCCGCGAGCGCGACGCGGCTGAGGGCCGGGCGGCGCCACGTGCGGACCCGCTGCCAGGCCAGCTGGACGGAGATCCCGAGCAGGCCCGCCACGCCGACCGCGACCAGTGGGGCGGCCTTCTGCGTGGTGCGCATGAACCGCAAAACGAGGACCTCGTGGTAGATCCACTCCATCGCCTTGCGCGCGGGCGTCCCGCTCGGGAAGCCGGCCACCTCGATGGTCACGCCGACCAGCAGGACCAGCATGAAGAACGGGCCGTAGCGCCAGCGCCGGCTCCAGACGAAGCCCGCCACCGCCAGCGCCGGCAGCAGCAGCGAGGCGCCGACGACGAAGGGGTTGAACAGCATCGTCCCCTCCTCGCTGAACAGCGCCCGCTCGGTGCCGTGGAAGCCGATGCTCGCGTACGAGGTCCAGTACGCCATCAGGCGCAGCACCTCGGTCGCCGAGTTGGTGTTCCAGATCGCGCGCGGGCCCTCGGTGTACTGCAGGAAGTCGACGCCGTAGCTGGCGTGGACGAGCAGGGGCACGATCCACCACAGCGAGGCCAGCAGGCTGAGGCCGGCTGCCCGAGCGAGGAAGCGTGCGGCGTCGCGCCAGCCGATCGCACGCACCACGACCTCGTAGACGATCAGCACGAGCGGGCCGACGAGCATCCAGCCGACCACCGCGCCGTTGATCCCACCGCCGGCCGAGGTGACCACCAGGGCGAAAGCGGCGGCGCCCCACCAGCCGCGCCAGTCGCGCCAGCCGTGGGCGTCGCGCACGGCGCGCACACCACCGAGCACGATCACCAGCAGCCAGGGCAGCGCGACGTAGCCGAGCAGGATCGCGGTCGTGCGGAAGGTGAAGACCGTCGTGTAGGGGTTGAAGGCGTAGAACGCCGCCGCCACCAGGTGCGCCGGGCCGCGCGGACGCCCGACGAACGCGTCCATCAGCTTGAGCATCCCCCAGGCCGACAGGGCGAGCAGGGTGCCCAGCCAGAGCCGGTGCGCCAGCCAGGGCGACACGCCGATCCAGTCGAGCAGGGCGAAGAACGGCCCGGTCGGCCAGAGGTAGCCGGTGTACTGCGAGCTGTGGACCGCGCCGAGGTCGTTCGTCGGGGTCCAGACGGAGAAGACGCGCTCCAGCAGCGCACCCGGGTCCACGTGCAGGTCGATCTTCGTGTCCGACGTCGCGCGGCCAGGCCGCTGCCAGAGCGCGACCATGTACGCGAGCGCGACCAGGCCGAGCGTTGTCGCGCGGTCGAACGTGAGTCTCCGCATGGGCCGCGCGCAGAGTATCTGCGACCTGGACCCGCCGCCCCCACTTAGACTTGCCGCGGTGTCGAGGGCTATGAACCGGCTGCCTCGGAGCTTCGGCGGGCGGCTGGCGCTGATCGTCGCAGCGGGGGCCGTAGTGCGGGTGCTCTACACCGTGCTGGTCGCCCCCTGGCCGCCGGAGGTATCCGACGACCAGGTCTTCTTCCACCTGCAATCGCAGCTGATCGCCGACGGCAAGGGCTACATCCAGCCGCAGCTCGAGCTGGCCGGCGTGATCCGTCCCACGGCCGCCCATCCGCCGATGTTCCCGACCGTGCTGGCCGGGCTGGCCAAGGTCGGCTTGACCGACCAGGTGGCCCAGCGCCTGACCGGGACGCTGTTCGGCTCGGGGACGCTGGTCGCGATCGGTTTCCTGGGGCGGCGGGTGGCCGGCGAGCGAGCGGCGCTGATCGCCGTGGCGGTGGGGGCCGCCTACCCGCTGCTGATCACGGCCGACGGCGCGCTGATGAGCGAGTCGCTGTACGGCCTGCTGGTGGCGCTGTCGCTGCTCACCGCCTTCAAGCTGATGGACGACCCGAGCTGGCGCTGGGCCGCCCTGCTGGGCGTGCTCGGCGGCCTGGCGGCGCTCACCCGAGGCGAGGCGTTCGCGCTGGTGGCGCTGCTGCTGCTTCCGTTGGTGCGGCGGCCGGGCGGGTGGCGCGCGATCGGGGTGACCCTGGTCGCGCTGGTCGTCGTGCTCACGCCCTGGACGATCCGCAACTACTCGACCTTCGACCGGCTGGTGCTGGTCTCGACCAACGCGGGAGCGGTGGTCGGCGGCGCGAACTGCCAGGCGACCTACTACGGGCCCAACATCGGCGGCTGGAACATCCTCTGCGACCGCCCCTGGCCCGGGCACAACGAGGCCGAGGAGACCTCACGCCAGTTCAAGGACGGCGCCCGCTACGCGCGCGACAACGTCAAGCGCTGGCCGGTCGTGGCGGCCGCTCGCTTCGGCCGGGCGTTCAGCTTCTTCCAGCCCTTCCAGACCAACGCCGGCCGCTCGCCCGGATGGCAGAACGCCGGGGTCGTCATGTACTGGCTGCTGCTCCCGCTGGCGGCGTTCGGCCTGCTCACCCTCTACCGGCGCCGGACCCCGATGTGGCCGATCGTCGCCCCGATCCTGATGGTGGCGATCACGACCGTCGTCTTCTACGGCTTCCTCCGATTCCGCCAGCCCGCCGAGATCTCGATCGTCGTGCTCGCCGGCGTGGCGATCGACGCGCTCTGGTCGCGCCGGCAGGATCGCCTCGCCGTACCTGATAAGACGCACCCCCTCGCCCATGCCCCCTGAGCTGACCATCCTCATGCCGGTCTTCAACGAGTCCGACCGCATCGGCAAGGCGCTCGACGACGTGTTCGGAACCGAGTGGCCGTTTTCGGTCGAGCTGATCGTCGTCGACGACGGCTCGACCGACGGCACGCGCGACTTCCTGCGGTCGTATCCCTGGCCGGCTTGGGCGCACATCCACTACCACGAGCGCAACCAGGGCAAGGGCGGCGCCGTGCGCACGGCCCTCGGCCACGCCACGGGGCGCTTCTCCGTGATCTTCGATGCCGACCTGGAGTACAAGGCCGGGGAGCTGATTCCGCTGGTGGAGCCGCTGCGCGAGGGTCTCACCAACGCCTCGTTCGGCGTGCGCGTGTTCGACGGGTACACGAGCCACTCGTTCCTGTACGTGATGGGCAACCGCTTCGTGACGCTCGCGGCGAACGTGCTGTTCAACGTCTACCTGCACGACCTGATGACGTGCTTCAAGGCGATCCGCACGGACATCTTCAGGGAGCTGGGGCTGCGCGAGAACGGCTTCACGATCGAGCCGGAGATCGCGGCGCGGCTGATCCAGCACGGCGAGCGCATCTACGAGGTGCCGATCAGCTACCGCGCCCGCAGCTTCGAGGAGGGCAAGAAGCTCACCACGCGCGACGGGGTGCGCACGATCGCCACCCTCGTGCGCTGCCGCCTGCGCCCGCTGCGTCGCTGACGCGATGCGCTCGTTCCGCGTGAGGCTGGGCCTGATCGTGGTCGGCGCGGTGGCGCTGCGCGTCCTGCACACGCTGTTCGTCGCGCCCGAGACCGGCGGCCTGAGCGACTCGTTCTGGTACGCGGTCGCGGCCCAGAACATCAGCCTCGGGAACGGGATCGTGGCCGCGGTGGGCGCGCCGGAGATCCACCTGGTCACGAGCGCGCAGCACCCGCCCGCCTATCCGGTCGTGCTGGCCGGGGCGATCAAGCTCGGCATCGACGGCGACACCGGCTGGCGCCTGCTGGGTGCGCTGTTCGGAGGGCTGACCGTGCTGGGGGTCGGGCTGCTCGGGCGGCGCGTCGGCGGCGCCGCGCTCGGGCTGGTCGCGGCGGCGATCGCGGCCATCTATCCGCTGATGATCGCCGTGGACGGGGCGCTGCTGGCCGAGACCCTGTACGGGCCGATCGTGGCGTTCACGCTGGTGGTCGCCTGGGACCTCGGCGAGCGGCCGGCGGTGTGGCGGGCGGCGCTGGTCGGGGTTGGGATCGCGCTGGCGACGCTGACCCGATCGGAGGCGCTGCTGCTGCTGCCGCTGCTGGGGCTGCCGCTCGCGTGGCGAGGGCCGGGCGGGCGCGGGCGCTGGCTGCGCCTCGGCGCGATCGTGGCGGCGTGTGCGGTGGTGCTGGCGCCGTGGGTGATCCGCAACTGGTCGGTATTCGACCGTCCGCTGCTGTCCACGAACGACGGCGCGCTGCTGGCGTGGACGAACTGCGACCAGACCTACCACGGGCGCTACCTCGGGTATCTCGTGCCGGAGTGCGCCCCGGTCGTGACGGGCGACGAGGCGGAGCAGGCCTCGAAGCTGAGCGACCACGGACTCGACTACGCGCGCGACCACGCCGGCCGGCTGCCGGTGGTGATGGGAGCCCGTCTGCTCGGAACCTGGAGCTTCTACGACCCGTTCCGCTTCCCCGACCCGGGGCGCAGCGAGACCGTGCTGCGGATCGGGATCTTCTTCTACTACGCGCTGGTGCCGCTGGCGGTTGTGGGAGTCGTGGCGCTGAGGCGGCGCAGGCGGCCGTTGCTGGTGCTGCTGGCGCCGATCGGGGTGGTCTGCCTGGTCGCGATGGCGACCTACACGTCGCTGCGGCTGCGGTATCTGGCCGAGATTCCGTTCGTGGTGCTGGCGGGCGCCGGCGTGGTGGCGCTCAGCTCGCGCGTGCGGCGCGGCTCGGGCGCGGTTGAGCCGAGTGTGGGCCCTACTTCCGGTGATATTTACCGGAACTAGTGCCCACACTCGCTTTGGGCCGCCCTAGGGGGCTGGGCGTAGCCGGTACACCAGCACGCCTCCGATATCCACCGGCTCCACCCCCAAGCTCGCCAGCATCCGCTCGCGCCCTGGGCCGATGCTGTTCTTCTCCGCCACCACCGCCGTCACGCCCTTGGCACGCACGAAGCGGCGCATCTCCGCCGCCGCGTTGGGGCCCGCCTCGCCGCTGATCAGCATCCCGAACGCCGGGTAGCGCGTGTAGCCCTTCGGGAACGCTCCGACTCCGCCGCCGACCAGCTTGAAGGGGAAGTCCTCCTCCGCCTGCCAGCGCATGCTGTCGCCGATGATCGGCAGCGGCAGCACCCGGTCGTTCTCGCTCAGCTGGCTGCGGTACTCGCCGGTCGTGAAGAACGCCGGCGTGTAGACCGGCGCCTTCCAGTAGGCGCTGCCGAGCCATGGCACGATCGCCACCACCGCCAGCAGCCCGAGGCCCCACGCCGGCAGGCGCGGCCGGCCGCTCAGCGCCAGCGCCACGATCAGCGCCGCCGCCAGGAACGCGTAGAGCGTGAAGCGCTGGGGCACCAGCAGCTCGATGCCGGGCAGCCGGTCGACGACGCTCCACGGCAGCCCGAGCCTGGTCACGTCCCCGTCGACGGTCAGCCGGTGCCCCAGCCCGCACAGGGCCGGGATCGCGAAGCAGAGCACCAGCAGGCGCGCCGTTCGGCTGCCGCGGTTGCGCCACGCGTACCACCCCGCCAGCAGCAGCAGCGGCACCCCGAAGTACGCGAGCCCGCCGTACTGCGGCGGCGTGCCGTTGATCCGGTGCGTCTCGGCCACCAGCAGCGACGAGTCCGGGACGACCCAGGAGACGAGGTCGTTGGCGTACAGCGGCGTGTTCTGCTCGGGCGTCGTGTGCCCGTGGAAGAGCATGTGGAAGAGCGCCGGTGTCGCGAGCACGGCCGCCCCCAGGTAGCCGGCGACGATCACCCCGGCCGTGCGCAGCAGCAGCGGCCGGCGCTCCACGAACAGCGCGAACGCCAGCGCCAGCGCGATCGCCGCGAAGATCGTGAACGTAACGAGCACGTCGTTGCTGGTGAAGAACTGCACCGCCAGGCCGACCGCCACCGCCCCGAACAGCAGGCGCTCCGAGATGCGCCCCTCGAGCCGCCACAGCACCAGCAGCACGAACAGCGGGATCAGCGCGACGAAGTACAGGTGCGGAGCCCCCTGGAGCATCCGCAGCATGTAGGGCGAGAACCCGTACAGGTAGCCGGCGAGCAACGAGGGCGCAGTGGCACCGGACACGTGCCGGCAGAGCAGGAAGGCGGTCCAGGCGCTGACGGCGGGGGCCGCGACCGCGAGGACGTTGTAGCGTCACGACCGGCCCCAGCGCGAACGTGACCGGCGCGGCCAGGAAGCTCGGGCCGGGCACCGCGGTCACCCAGCTCAGGTTGTAGCCCTCCGGGACCAGGATGAAGTCGGTCAGGAACGGGTTGTGGCCGTGCACGAGCGCCCAGGGCCACCACTCGTAGAACCAGGTGTAGATGCTCGGGTCGATCGTGTTCGAGGCGATCAGCGTCGAGCCGAACCCATGGCGCAGGGGCCAGGCGAAGAAGACGAGGGAGAGGGCGCCGTAGAGCGCGAGCGACCAAATCGTGGGCGAGCGGAGGTCGAAGCGGGCGAGCCGAAGCGGTGCGGCGGCCGGCGGCCGGGCCTCGCGCAGCTTCTGCGGCAGCTCGCTCCACGCGCCCAGCCCGGCGATCGTCGGACGCACGTCGCGGAAGCCGATCGCCCAGCCGGCCATCATCACCAGCCCCCCCACCACGAGCGCCAGGAGGCCCGCCTCGACCGAGTCGTAGGCCTCGTGGCGCGCCATCCCGAACGCAGCCAGCACGGCCAGGCCGCCCAGCGCCAGCCCCGCCCAAGACCAGCCGCCGCGCCCGCGCGCTCGCAGCGTCAGCCACGCCGCCAGCCCGGCCACCGCGATCCAGAGCCAACCGGTGCCGTCCGCCCAGAGCGAGCCGCCGGTCGGCGCGTCCTGGGGCAGGAAGACCGACACCGCGACCAGGGCGGCGCCGGCCAGCACGATGCCCACGGCCATGCTCAGCGCCTCCGCCGCCAGCCGACCAGCACCGCCGCCACCAACCCGAGCAGGGTGATCAGGCTGATCGCCCAGCCCCACGTCCAGGTGGCCGGCTCGTAGCGCAACTCGACCGTGTGCTGCCCGGCCGGCACCGCCACCCCGCGGATCAGGTAGTCGACCCGCTGCACGTCGGCGTCGCGGCCGTCGACCTTCGCCTTCCACCCGGGCGCCCAGCTGTCCGTTAGGACGAGCAGCGACGGGCGGCGAGCGCTCGCCTCGACGACCACGCGCTCGTCCTCGTACTCGCTGATCTTCGCGGTGCCGGGCGGCGACGCAGCCGGGGCGGTCGCCACCCCCGGCGCCGGCTCGTGCGTGACCGCCACCGCCCGCGGCTCGAACTCCGCCGACGTGACCGCGGCGTACGCCTGCTCGTCGTCCGGCATCACGGCCTGCCCGCCGACCAGGAACGCCCGCGGCAGCGCGTGCGGGTTGGTGTAGACGCGGGCGTCGGCGCCGTCGTAGGCGAGCCGCGCGCCCTCGACGTCGAGCGGGTCGTCGCGCACGTCCTGGAGCAGGTGCCCCACGCCGAGCAGGCCGAGCGCCCTCAGCGCCTTGTCGCTGAACCCCGCCGTCTGCGGGCAGAACGCGTACAGGCACTCCGGCTTGCCGGCCACGTTCTCCTTCCAGAAGCGGTCGTAGCGGCGCTCGATCGGGTAGTCGTAGCCGCGCGCGTCGTAGAGCCCGTAGCGCATCGCCACGTCCGGCGCCATCGGGGGCAGCCGCGCCTCCGTGTTGGTGGCGTCGAGCCCCACGAAGCGGTCCGGCAGCTGGGACTGGAGATAGCGAATCGCGCCGGTCGCCGGCTGCTCGGCATGGTCGACCGGGATGCCCGGGTTGTAGCCCATCCCCGCCTTGAACAGGTCGCCACCGAGCAGCAGCAGCGCCAGCGCCACGAACGCGGTCGCCCCGACCCGCCCCCACACCCGCAGGGCGATCAGCGCGAACGCGAGCGCGGCGACCACCAGCCACTCGAGCAGCGACGCCAGCCGGACGACCTCCTTGAGCGCCTCCGGCGGCCCCGCCACGTTGAGGTTGGAGAGCGTCGCCTCGTTGCTGATCGCCTTGGGGACGAAGCTGGGCGGATCCGAGAACCCCCAGGCGACCTTCAGCGCGTCGCCGAAGCGGCCCGGCGCGAGCGTCCCCTTGGCCGCCATCACGACCAGCGGGAACGCCACCAGCGCCGCGCAGACGCCGACGAGCAAACGGCGCCGGGCGACGACGTCCTCGGTCAGCTCGTCGAGCCCCCAGCCGGCCAGCAGCGCGAAGCAGAACACGAAGATCACCGCCAGCCGCGAGTTGTGGGCGGTGCTGAAGCCCGGCAGCTGGGTGAGCACGTCGAACAGCGGCTGGATGCCGGTCGCCATCGCGAGCGCGGCCACGCCGAGCACCGCGAACGCCACGCGCTGCCCGCGCGGGCGCGCCACCAGCGCGGCGATCGACAGCATCAGCGTCAGCGCGCCCACGTAGTAGGCGTTCTCCTCCATCGCCGACGGGAACTCGATCGGCGTGCGCGTCTGGCGGCCCCAGTAGTCGTGGACGAACAGCCCGAACAGGTAGCGGCGCGGCCCGTGCGACGCGCCCAGGAACGAGCGCACGTCGGAGTCGACCGAGCGCCCGACCAGCTCCAGGAACGGCACAAGCGTGATCGCCGCCAGCGCCGTGCCCGCGAGCAGAGCGCCCCCGAACGCAAGCGCCTGCAAACCGACGGCACGCAGGTTCGGCGGGCGCAGCGCCACCACCCGCACGATCCAGAACAGCACCGCGAACAGCAGCGTGTGGAAGCACGACTCCGGGTGCCCACCGAAGTACTGCAACGCCACGAAGCCCGCCAGCCCGGCGAACGGCAGCGGCCCGGGGCGGCGCAGCAGCAACTCGGTCATCAGGCAGATCCACGGCAGGAACGCCCAGACGCTGACCGTCGGCCACGACACCCAGGTGACCATCCACATGCTGAAGCCGAAGACGGTTCCGGCCACCATCGCCCCGCCCCACCGCATCGCAAGCGCCCGCGCCAGCAGGAACATGCCGAACGCCGAGACGAAGATCTTGAGCGCCGCGATCAGCGCCAGCGAGCGCCACAGCGGCAGCACGTAGCCGGGCAGGTTGAACGGCGAGAAGATCGCCGACTGGGCATTCGCCAGGTAGGGCCGACCGGCCATCAGGTAGGGGTTCCAGAGCGGGATGTCGGGCAACCGGTCGCGGGTCGTCTCGAGGAACGGCTGGAACACCTGGACCGAGTCGGCCTGCTCGCGGTTGGAGCCGAACGGCGACGGCACGCCCTCCGGCACCGACGACTGCCACGGGCTCGACGTCCAGAGGAAGTCCGACGCCGACAGCGTCCGGCCCGGCACCAGCCCGGGCACGAACATCAGCAGCGACAGGACGGCGTAGATGAGCGCGGCCGCGGCCGCCGGGTGCCGCCGCAGCACCCTAACCCCGTCCGCGCCGGCGCAGGCCGACGACGACCGCCCCCAGCGCGGCGAGCAGGCCGAGCACGGCGATGATCCAGCCGGCCCGGAAGCTGGCCGGCTCGTAGCTGAACTCGACCGTGTGGGTGCCCGGCGGCACGACGACGCCGCGCAGCAGGTAGTCGACCCGCTCGATCGGCACCGAGCGCCCGTCC
Organism: uncultured Thermoleophilaceae bacterium; assembly: GCA_963765135.1. GTDB lineage: Bacteria > Actinomycetota > Thermoleophilia > Solirubrobacterales > Thermoleophilaceae > JACVRW01. Next base: position 354,772 of record CAVXUX010000002.1, on the reverse strand, counting down.
ACCGTGGCCTTCCAGCCCGGGAAGTGCACGTCTGTGAGCACCAGCAGGCTGCGCCGCGAAGCGGTCGCCTTAGCCACGACCCGCTCCGGCTCGTACGAGACGAACTCGGCGGTCCCGGCGCTGCCGTTCCCGCTCTGCGGGATCCCGGGCACCGCCTCCTCGGTCACGGCCACGTTACGGCCGTCGAAGCCGGGCGCGGTCACGGTCCGCAGCGCCTCGTCCTCGCCGGCGACCGTCTGCTGGCGCCCGACCAGGAACACGCGCGGCAGCGCGGCGGGGTTGCGGTACACGCGGCCGTCGGCCCGGTCGTAGGCGAGCTCCAGTCCGGGCGCCTCGAGCGGGTCCTCCTCGGGGTCCTGGAGGAAGTCGGTCACGCTCAGCAGGCTGAGCGCGCGGATCGCGGCCGGCGTGGCCGTGGCGAGCACGATCGGCTGCGTGAAGTCGGGCACGCCGGGCGCGACGTTGCGGCGCCAGAGGCGGTCGTAGCGCTTCTCAGCCGGGTAGTCGTAGCCACGCGCGTCGAACAGGCCGAAGCGCATCGACATGTCGGGCGGCAGCGGCTGGAACGAGAACTGCGTGGCCAGGCCGACGAAGCGGTTGGGCCGCTGGCGCTCGAGATAGCGGATCGCGCCGGTCTCCGGCATAGCCGCGTCCGCGGTCGGGATCGCCGGGTTGAAGCCCATGTTCGCCCTGAACAGGTCGACCGCGAGCAGGCTGAACGCCAGCGCGACGAACACCGCCGCGTGCAGGGGCCGCACCCGGCGCAGGCGCAGCGCCACCAGCACCAGCGCGGCCCCGGCCAAGGGGATCCACTGCAGCAGCGAGCTCATGCGCACGACGTTGCCGACAGAGGCGTCGTGGGTGTCGAAGGGGTTCACCGGTGGCGGGTCGGCGAAGCCCCAGGCCACCTCGAGCGCCTTCTTGAGCCCGTCGGTGGTCAGCGTCCCGGCGCCGATCATCCAGACGAACGGCACGAGGAAGATCAGCGTCGCCGCGCCCAGCACGAGCGTCCGGCGGCGCCCCTCGACGGCGCGCCCGCTCAGGTCGTCCAGGCCCCAGCCGGCCAGCAGCGCCAGCCCGAACAGCGCGTAGATCAGCATGCGCTGGTTGTGCGCGCTGTTGAAGCCGGGCGCGTACTCGGTGAGCAGGTCGAAGGCAGGGCCGGTCCCGACGACCATCGACGCCGCGAAGACGCCGTACACCGCGACGGCCACTCGGGTCGCGGTCGGGCGCAGGATCAGCGCCGCGCTGGCCAGGATCAGCGTCAGCCCGCCCGCGTACCAGCCGCGGATCTGCATGAACGGGTCGATGTCCGACTGCTGCGTAGGCCGGCCCCAGTAGTCGTGCAGGAACAGCGCGCCCAGGTACTTGCGCGGCCAGAACCCCGATGGCTCGCCCTGTCGGCGGTCGAGGTCGCCGGAGTTGAGCAGCAGCTCGAAGAACGGCAGCAGCATCACCGCGGCGATGGCGGTGCCGACGACGAACGCCAAGCCGAACGTGACCGTCGGGCGCACCAGCTCGCGCGCGGCCGAGCGCTCCGAGCGGGCGCGCAGCAGCAGCCGGAACGCGAAGAAGACGATCGTGGCGAACAGCGCGTGGAACGTCGTCTCGGGGTGGCCGCCGAAGTAGGTGAGCGCCACCAGCCCCGCGAGGCCGGCCGCCGGCAACGGGTCGGGGCGCCGCACCAGCAGCTCGGACAGGATGAACAGCCACGGGAGCAGCGGGAAGATGTTGGTCAGCGGCCACGACAGCCAGACGATGAAGAACGTGCCGAAGGCGAACACCAGCCCCGCGATCAGCGCCCCGCCGAAGCGCATGCCGAGCACGCGCCCCAGCAGGTAGGTCCCGAACGCCCCCAGGAACAGCTTCAGCGCGGCTATGAAGCCGAGCGACCACCAGAAGGGCAGGATGTAGGCGGGCCAGCTGAACGGCGAGAAGATCGCGGACTGGGCGTTGGCGAGATAGGGCCGGCCGCCCGAGATGTACGGGTTCCAGAGCGGCAGCTCCGGCAGGCGCTCGCGGGTGTACTGGTGGAACGGCTGGAAGACCACCACCGCGTCGGCCAGCTCGAAGTTCGAGCCCAGCCCCTCCACGTAGTCCGGGCGAGCGTCCTTCCACGGCGCGTTTGCGTACAGCAGGTCCGAGCTCGAGAACGACCGGCCGGGCGTGAGCCCCTGCCCGACCATGGCGATCGACAGGACCGCGAAGATGATCGCGGCGGCGAGCGCGGGGCGGGCGGCGAACCATGCCAGGGCCCGGCGCGCGGTGTGTTGTCGTTCGGCGGTCGCGATGCCCGAATCTGCCATACAGTCGAAGATCGCGCGGGGTCGATGCACAACCCTCCCGATGGCGGCACCGGCGCGAGCGATGAGAATAACCAAGGTGACCACCTCGTCCCCCCGGCTCCCTCAGAAGCACTAGCGACGTGCCTGAGCTGCCCGAGGGCCGCGGCGCGGTCGATCTCACCATGGTGATCCCGGCCTACAACGAGGCCGGCCGCCTGCCTCCCACGCTGACGCGGATGCGCGACTACCTCGACGCCGGCTCCGACAGCTACGAGGTGCTGGTCGTCGACGACGGCAGCGACGACGACACGGTCGCCGTGGCACAGGCCGTCGCCCAGGAGTGGCCTCAGCTCGAGGTGCTGACCCTCCCCCACAACCAGGGGAAGGGCGCCGCCGTGCGCGAGGGCATGCTGCACGCGCGCGGCGCGCTGCGTGCCTTCAGCGACGCCGACCTGAGCACCCCGATCGAGGAGCTGCCGCGGCTGCGCTCGCACTTGGGCGGTGCCTGCCACGTGGCGATCGCGTCGCGCGACGCCCCGGGAAGCGACATCGAGGTCCACCAGCCGCGCTGGCGCGAGTTCATGGGCCGCACCTACAACCGCATCCTGCGCCTGCTGGTGCTGCCCGGCATCCGCGACACCCAGTGCGGCTTCAAGCTGTTCACCAGCGAGGCCGCGGAGGCCTGCTTCGCCCCGCTGGAGACGTTCCGGTTCGGATTCGACGCCGAGGTGCTGGTCCGGGCGCACCGCCGCGGGTGGGAGATCGCCGAGGTCCCGGTCCGGTGGCGCCACGTCGAGGAGTCACGGGTGGGCGGCATCGGCGACGCCCTGCGGATGCTCTACGACCTGGTTCGGCTCAGGTTCACGCGGTTCTAGCCGGCGCCGGGACCGCCACAGCCAGTCCGCGCCGACGGCGGCCAGGACGACCACGCTCGGTTCGGCAACCAGGCGATAGCGGCTGAACCCGAAGGTCAGAGCGGCTACCAGCGTGGCCACCAGCAGCGGCGCCAGCAGGGGCAGCAGCGGCACGGCCCGCCGGCGCCATAGCGCGACCGCGCCGGCGAGCGCCAGCGCGAGCGCGACGAGCGAGACGAACCGCGCGACCTGGGCCAGCCAGCGCGCCCTGGCCCAGTTCACGCCGTAGTCGTAGGTGGTATCGGCGCCGTAGACCTCCCACAGCCGGCCGACCCGGGCCAGCACGACCAGCGGGACCCGGCCCAGATGGCGGCGGGCGTAGGCGCGCGCCTCGTCGCGCATGCAGTCCGAGGCCGCGAGCTCGCCGGGGATGTCGGCGCAGTCGGAGCGAAAGGCGCATTGGTGCCGAGCGAACCCGATGTACTTCGACGAGTAGTAGGTGGCCGGGCAGTTCGCCGCCAGGGCCGTGAAGCCGGTGTTCGTCGAGAGCAGCGGAAAGCGGTCGAACTGGACCCAGTTGCGCCCCAGCCACGGCGCCAGCACGATCAACGTGGCCGCGGCGCACGCCGCCATCGCTCGCCAGCGCGCTTTCTGACCCGCCAGGCCATCGGCAGCGCGAGCACCGGCAGCAGCAGGATCCCGTCCGATCGGGTGAGCGCGCACAGGCCGATGACGGCCCCGAGCGCCGCGGCCGTTCCGGCCGTCGGGCGGTCCACCAGGCGGAACGCCAGCAGCAGCGCGCCCACGACCAGCGGCGCGTAAAGCGATTCCGAGATCAGCGCTCCGTCGGCCAGGAGGAGCGGCGGGTAGATCGCCGCGACCGCCGCCGCGATCAAGCCCACCCGGACGCCCGCCACGCGACGTCCGAGCAGTCCGATCAGCCCGACGGTGAGCGTCCCGAGCAGCGCGCAGGCCACGCGCTCCGCCGCCACCCCGCCCAGGCCGAGCTTGGTCCAGAGGGCCACGTAGAGCGGGAACAGCGGCGGGTGCTCGGCGGTGGGACGGAGATGACCCGACTCGAACGTATTGGCCTCCGAGTAGCCGAATCCGTTCGCCAGCTCGTATCCGAGCAGCCGGTAGAGGAAGGCGTCGCCGGGCAGCGGCATGTCGGCGGCTACCAGGAACGCGTGAGCCAGGCGCACGGCGAGCGCCAAGACACAGACCCAACCCAGCCCCCACCAGAACGAACTACGCCCCGCGCGCGTCGGCTACCACCCCAAGGGACACTCCCGCCGGCAGCCTCACCCCGCGCTCGATCAGCTTGGCCTCGCCCCGCGAGGGCAGCTCCAGCAGCCGCCCGACGCCCGGCGACGTGAGCGAGCAGTCCGACTCGCCGTCCGCGCTGCCGTTCCGATCCGCTCTGCGGAAGGCGCGTACCGCCGCCACGCCAGGGAGCAACGCCGTGAAGAAGTAGGTGGCGAAGCGCGGCGTCCAACCAGCCGCCTCCAGCTGCGTACGCATGCGTCCGGCGGTGTACCGGCGCTTGTGGTGCAGCGACTCGTCGTGGCGGCTCCAGAGCCAGGTGTACGCCGGCACGGTGAGCACCAGGCGGCCGCCGGGGGTCGCCACGCGACCGAGCTCCGCGAGCGCCAGGCGGTCGTCGTCGAGGTGCTCGATCACGTCGGTGGCGACGATCAGGTCGAAGCGGTCGGCCTCGAAGGGCAGCTGCTCGAGCTGCGCCTGGCGCACGCCCTCGATGCCGCGCAGGCGGCAGAACTCCACCGCGTCGGCGGAGAAGTCGACCCCCTCGACGTCGCCGAGCGTCGCGTACTCGACGATGTTGCGGCCGGTGCCGCAGCCGGCGTCGAGGATGCGCGGCGCGGGGCCGAGCCGCGCCTGCTCCAGCAGCGCCCGGACGACCCTACGGCGCGATCGGAACCACCAATGCCTGTCCTCGAGCTCGTAGAGCTCGCGATAGCGCCACTCCTCCAAGCCGCCCTCAGTTCCCGGACGGGCGCGCCGGCTCGGGGGTGGCCTCCGCGGCGTCCGCCGTCAGCGCCCGACCCCGGTCGCGTCGGGGAAATCGCCCCCCTTCCGCCTTGACCGCGCGCCGGACGTTGCGCCTGGCCTGGACCAGCTCCAGGATCACGGGGATCAGCACGCGGTGCATGGCGAGGCGCGACCCCTCGCGGTCGTTCCAGACGATGCCGGCCTCGCGGACGGTGAACCCGAGGCGGCGCGCCAGCGCCAGCACCTCGATGTCGAACGCCCAGCCCTCGATGCTCTGGTGGCGGAAGGCGGTCTCAGCGACCTCGGACCGAAACAGCTTGAAGCCGCAGAAGATGTCCCGGCTGGGCTCGCTCATCGCGAGCCGGCACAGGTTGAGGAAGTTCCAGCTGGCCAGGCGCCGGCGCAGCGGCTGGGTCTTGTCGACGCGCGAGCCGGCGACGTTGCGGGAGCCGATCACCACGTCGGCGTCCTCGATCAGGTCGACCATCTCGCCCAGCGAGGCCAGCGAGGGCAGGCAGTCCGCGTCGCACATCAGCCGCAGCTCGCCGGTGGAGTCGAGCATGCCGCGGCGCACCGAATAGCCCTTGCCGCGGTTTTCGTCGTTGCGCAGCAGGCGCACGCGGTCGCCGTCCAGCAGCGGCTTGAGCACCTCGGCGGTGCGGTCCGTGCTGGCGTTGTCGACCACGACGATCTCGTAGCTCGCGCCCCGCTCCTCCAGCCAGGCACGGGCAGCCGAGACCGTTCCGGCAACGGTCATCTCCTCGTTGTAAGCGGGAATCACCACGGACATCCACGGCGCCATGCCGTCAACTTACCTTGGGTCGAGCTCGTGTGTATTAGGTTCCCGCCCATGGGCGACCTCGCCGACGTGGTGATTCTGTGCGGGGGTCGCGGGACGCGGCTCCAGGAGCACACCAAGTCGATCCCCAAGCCGCTGGTGGAGATCGGCGGGGAGCCGATCGTCTGGCACGTGATCCAGATCTACGCGGCGCAGGGCTTCAAGAGCTTCACTCTCTGCACCGGCTACAAGGGCGAGCTGATCGCCGATTACGTCGGCTCGCGGGAGTGGCCGGACGACGTCCGCGTGCGCTGCCTCGAGACCGGACTCGACACGCCCACCGGCGGTCGCCTGCGCCAGGCGGGGCTGGCGCTGGAGGGACGTGCCTTCTGCGCGACCTACGCGGACGGCGTGGCCGACATCGACCTGCGGGCGCTGACCGAGTACCACCGCGGGCACGGCGACCTCGGCACGATGACCGTGGTGCGCCCCGAGCTCCAGTTCGGGATCGCGGAGCTGAACGGCGACGGCCGGGTGCGCGGCTTCGCCGAGAAGCCCAGGCTGGAGCACTGGATCAACGGCGGGTTCTTCTGCTTCGAGGCGGGAGCGCTCGACTACATCGACGACGAGTCGGTGCTGGAGCGCGAGCCGTTGGAGCGCCTCGCCGCCGAGGGCCAGCTGCACGCTTTCCGCCACGAGGGCTTCTGGGAGTGCATGGACACCTACAAGGACTCGGTGCTGCTCAACGACGCCTGGTCCGCGGGCAGCGCCCCCTGGAAGATCTGGTCCTGAGGATCGGTCGCCACGCCCGCCTGGCGCCGCATCACCTCCAGGTAGGCGCGCGCCGAGCGGTCCCAGGTGAAGCCGCCCGCCCGGGTCTCGGCGGCGTCGCCCAACCTCTCGCGCAGCTCCCGGTCCGCCAGTAGCCGGCGCGTCTGCTCGATCAGCCCGGCCGTGTCGCGCGCCAGCAGGCCGGTGGTTCCGTCCACGATCGACTCGGGCAGGCCGCCGATCGCGAGCGCGATGCTGGGCGTGCCGCACAGCGCCGCCTCCATCACGGTCAGCGACCAGCCCTCCGACTGGGACGCCGTCATGTTGATCCAGGCGCGGCCGTACAGCTCGGCCTTGCGGCGCTCGTCGACGTACCCGTGCATGACCACGCGGTCGCCGAGGCCGCGGCGCGTGATCTCGGCCTCGAGGTCGGGGCGGTGGTCGCCCTCGCCGACCACGTCGAGCGCCAGCTCGGGGATCGCCTCGAGCACGTCGAGGATCGCCTCCACGTTCTTGTAGGCCTTCAGGCGACCCACGAAGATCAGCCTCGGCTCCTCGGCGCGCGTCGTGCGGCCGTACTTCTCGCGGTCCACGCCGAGGTACTCGACCGTGATGTTCTGGGCCGGGATGCCGTCGCGCGCCAGGTCGTCGCGCGCCGAGTTCGAGATCGTCATGAACGGCGTGCGGCGGTAGAGCAAGCTCAGCGGCAGCTTCTCGGCGAGCCAGTAGATCAGGTGGCCGGCCACGCCGAACTCGCCGATGAACAGCTCCCTGTGCACGTGGTGGACCATCGCCACGCGCGGCTTGCGCAGCCACAGCGGCGTGAGGAACGTGATCCCGTTGATCACCTCGACCACCACGTCGGCGTCCCTGCCGACGCCGCGCATCACCGTCAGGAACGCACGCGGGAACACGGTGGCGCGGTTGCCCGCGCGGTGCACCGTCAGCCGGGGGCCCAGCTGCTCGACCTTCTTGGCCCCGGGGTAGCTCCCGGTGACGACGGTGACGTGGTTTCCCCAGGCCACCCAGCGGCTCACCTGAGCCTCGATGTTGGCGCCGTTTCCACCGGTGTCGTGGTGGGTCCAGTCCCTGTCGGCCAGGACGAGAATCTTGAGCGGTCGCGGGGCTACGGGCGCGGCCATGGGGCGGAGACGGTAGCGGTAACCGGTGGCGTGCGCGCCGCGTGAGCCTTATCGTCTGCCTTTCATGCCCGCGAGCCTCTGGCTGTTCCTGCCGACCTACAACGAGGTCGGAAACCTCGACAAGGTCGTCCGCGCGACCGTGGAGGCGCTCGAGCGCGCCGTGCCCGCCGATTGGCGGATTCTGGTGGTGGACGACGCCTCGCCGGACGGGACCGGGGACCTGGCCGACCGCCTCGCGGAGGAGTTCGACGGCGTCGAGGTCCTGCACCGCACCGCCAAGGACGGCCTCGGGAAGGCGTATCTGGCGGGCTTCCGCCACGCGGTCGACCACGGGGCGGAGTTCGTGATCGTGATGGACGCCGACTTCTCGCACGACCCGGACCACCTGGCCGCGCTGATCGAGGCGGCGCAGACGAGCGACCTGGTGCTGGGCTCGCGCTACGTGGACGGCGGGCAGATCATGGACTGGCCGCGACTGCGGCGCTTCCTCAGCCGCTTCGGCTCGATTTACGCACGCGCCATCCTCGGCGTACGCATCAACGACCTGACCAGCGGCTTCCGCTGCGTGCGCCGCCAGGTGCTGGAGACGATCGAGCCGACGACCCTGCGCGCCCAGGGCTACGTCTTCAACATCGAGCTCACCTACCGCGCGCTGCTGGCGGGCTTCACCGTTACCGAGGTGCCGATCACGTTCCGCGACCGCGAGGCGGGCCAGAGCAAGATGTCCCTGCCGATCGCGTTCGAGGCGCTGATGCTCGTACCGCGGCTGCGCTGGGAGCTCAGCGGCAGGCGCCGCGAGCAGCTGCGCGCGGCCGGCCGGAGAACCCGCGACCGACGTCCCTTTCGGGGGCTGAGCCGCCGCAAGGAGCGGGTCAACGGCTCCGAGGCGCCGAGCGCCGCGCAGCGCGACGAGCTCGAGGACCTATCGCCGCGACGCTCGCCCTAGCCGCTCAGCGACGCAGCCTGTCGGCGGCCCAGGGATCGAGCCGCTGCACCTGCCGGTGAGCCGCTAGCTTCGCCGCGCCGGTCCCGGCGATATAGGCGAGGAACCACCCGCGCACGTTCTCCGGCTCGGCGGCGGTCAGCTCCCGGGCGATCGCGACCGCTTTCGCGCGATCTGACAGGAACAGGCTCAACTCGCCCTCCATCACCCGCGGGTCCTTGTCGGGGTTGAGCCACTGCGCGTCGTGCAGGGACTTCAGCGCCTCGCGGGCCTCGCCGGGAGGCAGCGACCCCTTCTGAATCGCGGCCAGTGCATCGGCTCCCTTTGCCTCCAGGCGCGTGTCCCTGTACCCCACCGCCAGCCACGCCCCCACGCACAGGGCAAGCACGACCAAGGCAGTGCGTACGAGCGCGTTTTTCATCGGAGCCGAGTGTAAGCAAGCTCGGCTACTGTGGGCTCCGATGCGGAGATCGGTGCTGGCCGTCGGGGCCGCGGTGGTGATCTTCGGACCGACCGCGCTCGCTTTCTTCTCGGGGGGCTACTTCGGGCCGGCGCGGCTGATCGCCGCGATCACCACTTGGGCGCTCGTGATCGTTGTCGCCTTGGTGGCGCCGCGACCGCTGCCGTCGTCGACGGCCGGCCGCCTCGCGCTCGCCGGTCTCACGTTGCTCACCGTCTGGACCGCCGTGTCCATCTCCTGGGCTCCGATCGCCGGACGCGCGCAGGAGGACCTGCAGCGCCTGGTGCTCTACCTCGGCTTCTTCTTCGCCGCGCTGGTGCTCCTGCGCGGCGCGAACGTGCGGCGCTGGCTGGAGCCCGCGCTCGTGCTCGGCGCCTTCGTCGTGATCGCGTACGCGCTATCGGAGCGGCTGCTTCCGGGGGTCATCGAGTTCGCTCGCAGCGAATCGGCCGCGGGCCGCCTCGAGCAGCCGATCTCGTACTGGAACGCCCTCGGCCTGCTCGGCGCGATCGGCTTCGTGCTGGCCACGCGGGTGGCGGGCGATCCGGAGCGCGAGCGCGCTCTGCGCGCCGGCGCCGCTGCCGCGGCCGTGGCGCTCGGGCTGGGCGTCTACCTCTCGTTCTCGCGCGGCGCGCTGGCCGCCGTGGCGGCGGGTGTCGTGTTCCTGCTTGCGCTCGCCCCGAAGGGCCGGCCGCAGCTGCGGGCTGCCGTCACGGTCGTCGGCGCCTCGGTGGTGGCGGCGGCCGTCGCAAGCCGGCTGCCGACCGTCCAGTCGATCGACCCCGGCGAGCGCGGCGACTCCACCGAGGGCCTGATCATGCTCGGCGCGCTGATCCTGCTCGCGGGGGTCGCCGCGTACGTCGTCGCGCGCCGGCCGTCCGAGCGCCCGCTGGCGCCATCGGCGCCGTCGCTCCCGGTCTCCCGGCCGACCGCCGTGCTCGCCACGGCCGGCGTGCTGATCGTCGCGGCCGCCCTGGCCGCCGCGGTGTTCGAGGGCAAGCCCGAGGGCACCTCGCCTGTGCACGGGGCCGACCCGGCTCGCCTCGGGTCGATCGACACAAATCGCTACCGCTACTGGGAGGTGGCGATCGCCACGTGGGCGGACAACCCGATCCACGGAGTCGGCTCGGGCGGCTTCCTGGTCGAGTGGCTCAAAGAGCGCGACCGGGTCGACAAGTCCGGCGATGCCCACTCCCTCTACCTCGAGACGCTCGCCGAGCTGGGGCTCGTGGGATTCGCGTTCCTGATGGCATTCCTCTTCGGAACCGCCGCCGCGGTGGTTCGCTTGCACCGTGTCGCCCCGGGTCCGGCCACCGCCCTGGCGGGCGGTCTGGCGGCCTGGGCCGTGCACGCGGGGCTCGACTGGGACTGGGAGATGCCCGCGGTGACGCTCCCTGCGCTGATGCTCGGCGCGGCGGCGATCGCCTGGAGCGAGGAGCTCTTGCCGCACGCCGCCCGGCGTGAGCGGGACACCGATCTGGTAGGAATCTGACGATGCGTTCCACCGGGAAACTGCTCGTTTTGCTGCTCACACTCGCGCTCGCGGCTCCTGCCGTGGTCCTGGCGCAGAGCGCGGGCGACGATCAGTACGTGGATCCGTTCCAGGGCCAGGACGGCGGGGGCGGAGGCGGCGGCGGGGGCGGCGGCGGCGGGAACGACTCCCAGGGCGGCTCCGACAACGGCACGACCACGACCGCGCAGACCCCCAGCGACACCGCGGGGACCACCGCGGAGGGCACGGAATCCAGCGGCGCCACGCTGCCGCGGACCGGGCTGACGCTACTGCCCGTGGTCCTCACCGGACTGTTCCTGTTCGGCGCCGGCTTCACGCTCAGGCGAACCACCAGGCTGACCACGGCGCCGGCATTCGCGGCGGCGCCGGCATTCTCAGCGGCGCCGGCATTCGCGGACGTCCCCATCGCGGACGTCCCCATCGCCGCCGTGCCGCAACGCGCCATCCCGAGGGCTGCCACACCGTCCCGGTCCGGCGTCCCCGTCGTCGGGCTCGGGCTGGGGGTTGGGCTGTTCATCCTGAGCACCCTGCTCAGGCGACGTGCGTGAGCGGACCGGTTCCCGCCCGCGTGAGCGCGGGGCGGCCCCTCGACGTCAACGGCATCGGTAACGGAGCCGGCGCGCACCCGCCGGGCGAGCCCGTGACCCGGCGCGGGGCGCCGGTGGTCATCGACGCGCGCGCGGCCGCGCGGCGGGAGATCGGCGGCGTCGAGCGCGTAGCCACCGAGATGGCCACGCGGCTGCCGGCGATGCGGCCCGACCGCTACGCGGTCGCCCGGCCGCCGAGCGCGTTCGCCCACCGCGCCGGGCACCTCTGGGAGCAGGCGCTGCTGCCCGCCACGGTCCCGCGCGCGAAGGTGATCTACTGCCCCGCGAACCTCGCGCCCGCCGCTTCCCGGCGCAGCGTCGTGGTGATCCACGACCTGGCCGCGCTGCGCCATCCCGAGTGGTACTCGCCGCCCTACGCCTCCTACCAGCGCCGCATCCTGCCGCTGCTGGCGCGCCGCGCCCGGCGCGTGATCGCCCCGTCGGAGTTCTCGCGGCACGAGATCGCCGCCGGCCTCGACCTCGACCCCGAGCGCATCGAGGTCGTGCCCAACGGCGTGGACGAGCGCTTCTCGCCGGACGCGGACGTGGAGGACGCGCGCCGCGCCTACGGGCTCGACAAGCCCTACGTGCTCGTGGTCGGCACCAGGATCGCCCGCAAGAACGTGTCGGCCCTGGCAGACGCCGGGCGCAAGCTGCGCGAGCTGGGCATCGAGCTGGTCTCGGCCGGGTCGGGGCGCGCCTACATGCGTGCCGGACACGCGCCGCCGATGCGGGCGCTCGGGTACGTGGAGGAGCGGCACCTGCCCGGCCTCTACGCCGGCGCGCTCGCGCTGGCGATGCCCTCCCTCTACGAGGGCTTTGGCCTGCCGGTGCTCGAGGCGATGGCCAGCGGCGTCCCGGTCGTCGCCGGCGACCGGACCGCGCTGCCGGAGACCTGCGGCGACGCCGCCATCCTCGTCGATCCCACCAACGCGACCGCGCTGGCTGACGCGCTCGCCCAGGCGGCCACCGACGAGGACGAGCGCGCGCGCCTCATCCGCGCCGGCCTGGAGCGCGCGGCGGGGTTCACCTGGAGCCGCAGCGCCGAGCTGACCGACGCGGTCATCGGCGACGTGCTCGAGGAGGACGAGCCGATCGTCACGGTGCCGGCGACCGCGCGCGCGGCGCGCCCCTCCACCGGCGTCGCGGTGTCGACGATCATCGTCAACCACGAGCGCCGCGACCTGCTCAAGATGTGCCTCGACTCGCTCGAGCGCGCGCTGCGGACGGTGGACGAGGACACCGAGCTGATCGTCGTCGACAACGGCTCCCGCGACGGCTCCGTGGAGCTGGTCCGCGAGCAGTTCCCCGCGGTCAAGGTGGTCGAGCTCGACCGCAACCACGGCTTCGCCGGCGGCGTCTCGCGCGGCGTGGCGCAGGCGGAGGGCGAATGGATCGCCGTCTTCAACAACGACACGACCGTCGAGCCCGACGCGATCGCGGTGATGCTCGCCGCCGGGCGCCTCTCGCGCCGGGTCGGATCGGTCGCCGCCCAGATGCGCTTCGCGGATCGCCGCCACCTGCTCAACTCGGCCGGGCTCGAGCTGGACCGGCTCGGAGTCGCGGCCGACCGCCTGGTCGGAACGCCGCTCGCGGAGCTGCGCGAGAGCCAGCCCTACGAGGTCTTCGGCGCCACCGGCGGCGCCGCGATCTTCCGCAGGGAGATGCTCGACCAGGTGGGCGGCTTCGACGAGACCTTCTTCGCGTTCTTCGAGGACGCCGACCTCGCCTGGCGCGCCCAGGCGCATGGCTGGCGGGCGCTGTACACACCCGAGGCCGTGGTCTACCACCACCACTCGGCGACCGCCCAGCACGGGTCGCCGGCGAAGCTCTACCTGGTCGGCCGCAACCGGGTGCGCACGCTCGCCAAGAACGCCTCCAACGGGATGCTGCTGCTGAACGCGCCCTGGATGCTCGCCTACGACGCCGCCTACGTCGTCTACGCGTCGTTGAACAGCCGCTCGCTCGCGGCGCTGCGCGGGCGCGTCGACGGGCTGCGCGAGTGGCGCGACTACCGCCGCAGCGGCGCGCCCCACCGGCGGCCGCTGTCGCTGCGCCGGCCGCTCGGCTTCCGCCGGGCGCTCCAGCGCCACCGCGGCTACACGGAGCACCCGGGCGTCGAGGCCGACCGCGCGTGACGGCCGGGCGCGTGGCGATGCGCTCGGCGATCGTGCACGACTGGTTCCAGGGCCTCCACGGCGCCGAGCGGACCGTCGCGGCAATGCTCGACCTGTTCGAGCGCGACCCCGACATCTTCACGTTCCACGCGGCGCGCGAGGTGCTGCCCGACCGCCTCAGCCGCGCGATCGTGCGCGAGTCGCGCCTCGCCCGGCTGCCGGGGGTGCGCCAGCGCGGCCACGACCCGGGACGCTGGCGCTGGCTGCTGCCGTACATGCCGCGCTGGTTCGAGCGGCTCGACCTGAGCGACTACGAGCTGGTCGTGAGCTCGTCGCACGCCTGCGCCGCGGGGGTGCAGACGAACCCCGAGACGCTGCACGTCTGCTACTGCCACACGCCGATGCGCTACGTCTGGCTGGCGCACGCCGAGCGCGATCGCGTGCGCGGCGTCAAGGGCGCGGCGCTCGCGGCCTTCCGCGGCCGCCTGCGCCGCTGGGACCGGCGCGCCGCGCAGCGGCCCGACGTCTACGTGGCGAACTCCACCGCGGTCGCCGAGCGCATCCAGCGGTTCTACGGCCGTGAGGCGACCGTGGTCCCGCCGCCGGTGGCGACGGGCGACTTCCCGCGCGACGTCGAGCGCGACCCGACTCATTTCCTCTGGGTCCACCGCCTGGTCGGCTACAAGCGGCCGCTCGAGGTGGCGGAGGCGTTCCGCGAGCTGCCGGACCTGCGCCTGACGATGGTCGGGCTCGGGCCGCTCGAGGACGAGCTGCGCGCCAGGCTGCCCGCCAACGTCGAGCTGCTCGGCTGGACCGCGCGGGACGAGCTGGCGCGGCTGTTCGCGGGCGCGGGCGGCTTCATCCACGTCGGCGAGGAGGACTTCGGCATCTCGATGGTCGAGGCGCTCGCGGCCGGGACGCCGGTGCTGGCGCGCCGACCGCGGCGGGGCGCGCGACATCGTGCGCCCCGGGCAGCGACGGCGTGCGCATCGCGAACGCCGCCGACCCGGCGGCGATCCGCGCCGGCGTGCTGGAGCTGGCCGCCCAGGACTGGGACGAGGAGGAGCTGCGACGCAGCGCCGAGCGCTTCTCCGAGCAGCGCTTTCAGGAGCGCTTCGCGAGCCGTCATGCGCGCCCACGGGGCGCGCTGACCGCTCAGGCGATCCAGTAGCCCGCGGCATAGGCGGCCGAGCAGCACGCCAGCCCGGCGGCCGAGAGCGCCAGCAGGGCGGTGCGGTGGCGCCACCTCGCGAGCTCCCAGCCCGCCCACATGAAGATCGGGAAGAGCACGATCAACAAGCGCGGCAGCGACTTGAGCTGCAGGTCGTTGGCCGGGCTCGACACGAGGAAGATCAACCCGGCCAGAGCGTAGGCCCCGTACGCGAGCGGCAGGCGCCGCAGCGCGCCGACCACGCCGACCACGCCCAGTGCGAGCGCCGCGAAGTTCAGGAAGCCGCTGCGCACGCCCGAGACGGTGCCGGTCATCGAAGCGCCGGTCACGACATCGCGCGCCGAGACGAGCCCGTTCTTCACCCCTCCCCAGGCGCCCACGACCGGGCCCTTGAACTCGCGCATCCACTCCGACTGCGACTCGATCGGCGCGAGGAACCCGTAGCTCGTCGTCGCCTTCACGTAGCTGAAGTACGCGACCAGCCCGAGCGGGACCAGCAGCAGCGCGCCGGCCTGCGAGAGCGTCGGCGCCCGGGGTCTCCACCGCGAGCGCCCGGGCTCCCAGAGGAGCATGATCGCCAGCGGGACCAGCAGCAGCACGCCCTGAGAGCGCGTGGCGGCGGCCAGCCCGCCGAGCGCCGCGGCCGCCCACCACCGGCGCTGGCGCGCGAGGTAGAAGCAGCCCACCGACAGCGCCAGGAAGAGCGATTCGGAGTAGATCGCGGAGAGGTAGAGGGACATCGGGAAGAAGGCCAGCAGCAGCACCGTGTAGTCGGCCGCCTGGCGGCCCAGCTCGAGGGCGGTGAGGCGGTGCAGCAGGTGCAGCGTGGCGAGCAGCGCCACCAGCGAGATCAGCACCCCGGCCCAGCGGTACGGATCGTGTAGGACGAGGCCGAGCGGCGCGGCGACGATCCGGATCAGCAGCGGGTACAGGGGAAAGAACGCGCTGCGCGCCAGCCCCGAGTCGTAGCCGTCCTGCGCGATCCGCACGAACCAGCCGCTGTCCCAGCGGTCCGCCGGCGACAGCAGCAGACCGCCGAGCGTCGTGGCGGCCTCCGCGGTCCTGGGCCCCACCTCGCGGTAGGGCCCGCACCCGACGCCAGGACGCCGACGATGCCCGCCGACCATACGAGCAGGCGGGATGTCCAGAAGGCCCGCCAGGCCATGCGGAGGGACTACCCAGAAGTGAGAGCCGGCGCACCAAGCGACCGCCACAGCACGCGGCCTCCCGCGGCGGCGGCCAGCGCGGCGGCCAGCGCTGCCAGCACGCCGCCGAGCCCCGCGTCGGGCTGGATCCACCAGAAGTCGGGGCGGTCGAATCCGACCTCCGTGGCGAACTGCTTCGACAGCACCAGCTCGTGCGCCGCGCCCTCGTAGGGCGCGTAGCGCATGGTGATCGGCGGGGCGCCGACGGCTACAGCGACCCTAGAGGCCACGAGCGTGCCCTGGACCAGCATCGGGGAGAGCTGGGGGATCCAGCGGACCGAGTCGCGTCCGAACGGGACGTCCCGCTCCTGACCCGCCCCGCGCTGCTGGTAGAGCGGGAAGCCGGTCAGCGCCTCCGTGCTCTTCACCGTCTGCGTGAACGGCACCAGGATCGCCACCAGCTGCACAGCCACCGCGACCGCGGCGACGCCGATCAGCACGCGCTGCCGGCGCCTCGTGGTGACCCAGAAGGGGATCGGGAGCAGCAGCAGCCAGGCGACCGGCATCAGGTAGCGCGGCCCCCAGGTCTCATCGGTCCAGTGCGGGACCAGCGCGGCCACGGCCGTCCCCAGCAGCACGACGAGCGCGAGCGTGATCGCGAGTCGCCGTCCCTCACTCTCCAGAGCACGGCGAGTCCGAGCACTCCGATCACCACGAGCGGCGAGTACCAGATCAGGCCCTTGCCGGGGCTGAAGAACAGCCCCATCGCGTTCAGCGGCGCCGCCAGGGTCGTCTCGTAGCCGGTGTTGCCGGTCTCGAACGGCGACCCGAGTCGGGACCAGTTGTAGTACGCCATCGCCGCCATCCAGGCCACGAAGGGAGCTGCGAGAGCCGCCAGCCGGGGGATGCGGAGCTCCGCGCGGGCCTTGAACGCCGGCCACACGATCAGGCCCATGGCGCACACCGCGGGCAGCGAGTACTGCTTGGCCGCCACCGCGATGCCGGCGCCGAAGCCCGCTAGCGCCCAGGGCCACAGCCGATCGCCATCGCGCGCCGCCAGCGCCCCGAGCAGGGCGAGCGCGAATCCGAGCGTCACCATCGACTCCGCCCCGATCTTCGAGTACGGCCAGGCGAGGCTCGCCAGCGCGAACAGGAGCGCGATCGCAACCGACCAGCGCCTCGACCCCTGAAGCCGTTCCATGATCAGGAAGACGAGCGCCGCCACGAGGGCCATCACGAAGCCGTTGAAGAGCAGCAGCACCTTGTTGCGGTAGCGGTAGCCGTCTCCGCCACCGCCGGAGATCTCGTCCAGCGCCCAGCCGACCAGGTAGAACGGGGCCTCCGCCAGCGGCTGAGGCAGCCCGACCCGGCCAACCAGCTTGCCGTCCTCGCCGGCGATGCCGCCGGCGACGTTCATGGGCGAGTCCTCGATGATCTTGAACTCCCCCGTGCGCACGAAGCCCTCGGTCACGGCGGCCGTCTCGGGCTCGTAGGCGCGCAGCACACGCGGCGCGGTCAGGACATAGACGCCGACCGCCACGAGGAAGATCGCGATGGCCGCTGCGGCGCGACTGGGCGGCAAGCTACGGCTTCCTCGCCGCGATCCAGACGTGGTAGCTCGGGGCGAACGCTACGTTTGCGGCCACCAGGCGGACCGCCTCCCATCCGAACTGCCGCAGCGCGGTCGCTGTACGGGCCGCGTCGGCTCGAAGAAGCGCCGCGTCTCCGGCATGCCGGCCTCTTTGCACCAGCGGCGCAGCGCGCGGACGCCGATGCCGTTCTCGATCCAGCCCTTCTCCTTCGAGACGCCGCGCGCATCCGGAGAGACGCGGTGCAGCAGTGACGGCTCGCCGAACAGGGCCCAGCCGCCAGGCGTGAGGTGGCGGCCGACGCGGGTGACCACGGCGGCGGGGTCGTCCACGTGGTGCAGGGCATCGAACATCAGCACCGCGTCGAACGTCGTCGCCCGAGGTCGAGCGCGTCCATATCCCCGCTTAGGAAGCGGGCGCCGCTGTTCCAGCGCTCGGCGTGCAAGCGAGCGATCTCCACGTTCGCCGGGGCGATGTCGACGCCGGTCGCCTCGTAGCCGGCCTCGGCGAACAGCAGGGTCGACCAGCCGGTGCCGGAGCCGATGTCGAGTACGCGCGCGCCCTTGGGGGATCCCGAGCTCGCGAAAGGCGTGGTGAATCGTGGCCCACTTCAGCCACCAGACCGCCGGCCACTGGATGCCGAACGGCTTGACGCGATTCGTCGTCGCCTCGGCGGTCAGCTTGGCCGAGGGACTTCTCCGCGTTCTCGATCTCACCGAGCTTGTTGGGGTCGGTGGTGGCCTCGCTCATGCCGGCAGGTTAGAGCGCTTTGCGACCTCAAGCGTCAGGTCCACGGCGCGGACTGCGTTCCCCCGCAGGGACGGCAGGCGGGCCTGGATCTCGTCACGCAGCGCGGCCGATTCGGCGAGCGCCTCGGACAGCTTGGAGGCAAGCCGATCGGCTCTCAGCCCGGCCGCGGGCAGGACCCAGCGGTCCATGCCGAGCCGCGCGAGTACGCCGTCTGTCTTGGGCAGATAGCTCAACGCGACGATCGGCGTGCCGGCGCAAAGGGCCAGGATCCCCGAGTGCAGCCGCGAGGCCACGACCAGCTCGAGCCGGCCGTAGAAGGCCGACACCTCCTCGTCGCTGGCGTCGCCGAGGTCGACAAAGCGCGCGTTCAGCCCGGCCTGCGTGAGCCTGCCGCAAAGCTCCCGCCCAACCGCCACGTCGTCGTCGCCGGCGTGTGCCGAGACCTGGGAGATCACGGCGACAGGGTGGCCGGCGCCCCCCTCGATCAGCCCGGCGCCGAGCTCGTCGAGGTAGCGGCGGTGCCCGCCCGCATCGATGCCCGGGAGCGAGCTCATCGCCGTGACGCCGATCGTTCCGCGCGGCACCTCGGGAGCGCCCGGGGGCGGCTCGCCCGGCTCGAGCGCGAAGGCCACGTCGTCGCACAGCTCCGGCGTGAGGCCCATCGCGCGGACCACCGCCAGCGATTGCTCCTCGCGCACGATCACGCGCCGGCTGTGGCGCAGCTCGCGCGCGACGATCGCCCGCCACAGTCCCGAGCGAAACGGACCGATCGACTGGCTGAACAGCACGACCGGCACGCCCACCCGGCGCGCCGCGCGCAGCGGCAGCAGGCGGCGCAGCGCGTTCAGGCGCGCCGTGCGGCTGCCGTCGTCGTAGAGGTAGCCGCCGCCGGCGGAGACGCACACGTCGGCCCAGCGAAACGCCTGCGCCTGGCCGGGCCGCACCAGGTCCCGCCCCATCCGGGCCACGATCTGCGAGCTTCGACGGCCCGCCGCGCGCCCTGGGCCAGATCGGCGCGAGCGGCTCGACCCGCTCGACCGCGTAGCGATCCCCGTCGCGCGGATCGTCGGACATCACCTTGACCTCGCACCCGCGCTCGCGAAACAGCCGCACCATCTGGCTGACGATCATGCCGTCCCCGCGGTTGCGCGCGGAGTAGGCGTTGACGATCAGGACGTTCAAGGCGCGGCGACCCGTCGGCGGGCGTCGACGACGACCGCGAGGATCGCGGCGGCCATGGCGCCGAGCGCGACCACGTATGCCACCGCCGCCCCGCCGTCACCGCGATCCGGCACCAGCACGAGTGACAGCACCAGGGCGAGTGCCGCCGAGGCGGCCGCCAGCACCACCAGCGATCGCTCACGCCCGAGCGCGACCAGCGCGTACCAGCCGATCCCGATCGCGGCGTAGGCCGGAGCGGCGGCCATCAGCACGCGGGTGGAGTGCGTGGCCGCGTCGAAGTCCGACCCGAAAGCCGCGGTCACGATCTCGGGCGCGAACGCCAAGGTGAGCGCGCCGCCGATCGCGCCGATGGCCACGGCGGCGCCCAGGGTGCGGCCCAGGAAGCGCCAGGCGCGCTCGGGCTCGCTCTCCAGCAGCAACGTCAGGCTCGGCAAGCAGCGCGAACCCGGTCGTCGTCGCCAGGACCAGCACGGCGTCGGCCAGCCGCTGCGCGGCCGAGAACCAAGCCAGGTCCTGGGTGGTCCCGAGTTGGCCAGCACGAAGGTGGGGATGCGCGTGACCAGCGCCAGAGCGGTCGAGGCGAGCCCGAGCTGGATGCCGATCCGCAGCAGCCGCCGCCAGAGGTCCGAGGTCAGGCGTCGCGGCCCGCCCACGTCGGCGCGCAGGCCCGCCAGCGCCGCCACCAGCGAGAGCAGCTCCTTGGCGAGCAGGATCGCGAGCACCGCCACGAGGCCGGCGCCGAGCGCAAGCGCTGTCGCGGCGGCAGCCACGAACACGACCGCGCCGGCGGCCTGCAGCCCGGCCTCGTAGACCGACTTGCCGACGCCGCGCAGCGTCGTCGCGGCGAAGTTGAACAGCGTGTTCGCGACCACGAAGCCGCAGGTGAGCACCAGCGCCGTACCGGCGGAGCCGGGCGCGGAGTCGAGCAGGCCGAACGCCAGCACCACCCCGCCGCCGGCGAGCGCCGCGATGCCGATCACCGGAGCGCCCGCCCAGAACGCGTCGGCAGGCGAGCGGCGGCCCGCCGAGATCTCGCGGCTGGCGGCGAGGGCCACGCCCGTGTCGGCGAGCATGCTGAACGTGACCGCGAGGACGAGCAGGTAGGAGTAGCCCGCGAACTCCTGGACGCTGAGCAGCCGCGCCGCGATCACCAGGAAGCCGAGCTGGGCGAGCTTGATCAGCGCCCGCGACGCGACCGTCCCTGCCGACACCAGCAGGATGCGCCGATCGGTGCCGCTGATCTCCTGGAGCTTCCCGAGCTCCGCGGCCTCGGGGGCGTCCGTGCTCACCGCTCGCCCCCCGCCAGCGCCTCGCGGTAGGCGGCGTCGATGCCCTCGGCTTGGCGCTCCAGCGTGAACAGCCGCTCGACGCGCCGGCGTCCGGCCGTTCCGAGCGACGCCCGCAGGTCCGGCTCGCCCGCCAGCCGCACCACGGCGGAGGCGATGCCGTCCACGTCCTCGGCCTCCACGAGCAGCCCGCCGTCCTCGCCGAGCTCCTCCGGGATCCCGCCGACGCGGCTGGCCACCACCGGGAGCCCGCTCGCCATCGCCTCCAGCACCGCCAGCGGGCAGGGGTCCATGCGCGACGGCAGCACGAAGACGTCCCACTCGGCCAGCTCCGCGTAGGGCTCGACTCCGCTGCGGTGCAGGACCCCGTCGCGCTGCGCCTGCTCGAGCACGCCGCGCGCCCAAGGCCGCTCGCCGCCCACCACGAGGTCCCCCACCATGCGGAACTCCACCTCGCCCAGCCGCGAGCGCACCAGCCGGCTGGCGGCGAGGAACAGGTCGCTGCCCTTGCGCCTGCTGACGGTGCCGAGCGTGCCCACCACGAGCCGGCCGTTGCCCGCCGGCTGGCGCGCGCCTGGGCGGGCAGCGTCCACCCCGTTGTGCACGACGACGCGGCTCGAAGCCCGCGACCGCGAAGGCCGACGCCACCGCCCCGGACACCGCGACTCACCACGTCGGCGCGCCGGGCGAGCCAGGCCGCGACGTCGCCCTTGGCGCCGCCCGGCAGCATCTCGTGACGTGCAGCACGATCGGCGGGGCCGATCGCGGCCGCACGGCCAGCTCGGGCAGGGCGAGCAGGGTGTTGGCGTGCACGAGGGTCGCGTCCTGGGAGGCGAGCCACGCACGGCAGCCACGCAGGTAGGCCGGCAGAGCGCTGGCCACGCGGCGGACCGGACGCCCGGCGGCTCGCGCAGGCTCGGCAGGCTGAAGCGCAGCAGCCGCTCCGCGGTCGCCACCTCGTAGCCGCGCCGCCTCAGCTCGGCCTCGGCGTCGCCGCGGCCCGGCACCCAGAACGAGAACGCCCAGCCGCGCCGCTCGAGCTCGCCGCAGCACGCGCAGCAGGGAGTTGGTGGCGCCGCCGAGCAGCGGCTCGTGCAGCACGACCGCCACACGCCGGGATGGGTGGTCGGGAGGCGCCACTCCCGACAACGTATCGGCCCTTGTCGATGGCCGCGAAGGCAGCTCCAGAGCGACGCCGAGATGCGGCTCAGGCGCGGCGGAACCTGTCTAGTCTGTCGCAATCGCCGCGCCTGCCCACACGTCGGCCCGCTCGTCGGCGGGACGGGACGCCGAGGCCGCACCCGGCGGGAGCGGCGGCCTGCCGCTGGCTGCCGTGCTCGCGGCGATGGCGCTCGCGCTCGCCGGGGCCGTGCTGGCGGCGCTGTGGCCGATGGCCGCGGTCGTGCTCGGCCTGCTCGCTGTGGTGCTGGCCCTCTGCATCCGCGCGCCGGAGTACGGCTTTGCCCTCGCCCTGGTGCTCTACAGCTTCGAGGGCACGATCAAGATGCGGCTCAGCTTCGAGGCGGCGCCGTCCGCGGTGGCACTCGGGGCCGCGGTGCTGGACCTCGCCTTCCTGGGGTCGCTGGCGGCGCTTCTGCTGCGCGACCGCTGCCGGTCCCTGGTCGAGCTGTGGGGCCGCGCCACCCGGCTCGAGCGGATCGCCGCGGGCCTGGTCGGCGCCTGGCTGGTGCTGTCGGTGCTCCAGATCCCGGTCGCCGGCAACCTGACCAACGGCCTGGAGGGCTTCCGGCTCACCCAGCTGTACGTGCCGGCCGCGCTCGGCGGGATCGTGCTCGCCGCGCGACTCGGCGAGGAGCGCCTGGTGGTGCTCCTGCTCGGCGTGATCGGCCTGGCCGTGCTCTACGCGGCGTTCCGGGGCATCACCGGCCCCACCCGGCACGAGCAGCTGTTCGCGGAGCGACGCGCGTTCAACTCGACGTTCGGCGAGCTCGGCCGCAACACCGGCTCGTTCACCGGCCCGGTCGGGCTGGTGAGCTTCCTCGTCCCGGCCTCGGTCGTCTGCCTCGTGCTCGGCTTCCTGCGCCCGCAACGGCGCTGGCTGTTCGCGCTCGGCTTCGCGCTGGCCATGACCGGCATCGTGGCCTCGTTCGTCAGGACGGCGCTCGTGGCCGTGGTCGCCGGCGCCGCGCTGATGGCGCTGATCATGCTGCTGCAGCAGGGCAAGAGCCGCCGGCGCGGCGTCTACGCGGTGGGGCTCGTCGTCGTCGTGCTCGCCGGCGGGTATGGCGCCGCGCTGCTCGCGGGCGAGGTGTCGCCCACGGCGGAGGATCGCGCCGAGAGCCTCGCCAACCCGTTCTCCGACGACTCGGTCACCACGCGCTTCGACACCTGGGAACGGACCTTCGACAAGGTCGCCGAGGAGCCACTCGGCACCGGCCTTGGAACCGTCGGCCGAGCCACCGCCAAGGGCCGCAAGGCGGCCTTCACCGACAGCAGCTACCTCAAGATCCTGCAGGAGCAGGGCCCGCTCGGCGCCCTCCTGTTCCTGGGCGGGTTCGGTGGGCTGCTGGTCGCGGCCGGGATCCGGCTGGCGCGCGCCGGACCCGCGGAGCGGACCCTCGGGACCGCCGCCCTGGCGGCCGTCGGCGGGTTCCTGGTGCTGATGCTGATGGGCGAGTACATCGAGCAACCGGGCAAGCTGCTGGCCTGGACGCTGCTCGGCGTGGCGCTCTGGGAGGCGAGCCGGCCGACGGCGGCCGCGGCGCGCGAGTACGAGTGGCCCAGCCGGCGGTCGATCGCGGCCGCGCTCGATTCGATCGGCGGCCGCCTGAGGCGGCTGCCACGGCCGCTGGTCGCAGCCGTGCTGGCCGCGACCGTCGCCGTGGTCGCGGTGCCGGTCGCGGTGAGGCTCGCGTCGCAGAGCAAGTACCGCTCGACCACCGCCGAGCTGCTGGCGCCCGGTCCGGCCGCGACCTGGGAGCCGCGCATCGAGCGGCTGCTGGACGACCCAAGCTTCCAGCAGGGTGTCGCCAACGACCTGGACACCGCCGCGAACGTGGATGTGCGACGGGTGTCCGTGCGTTATGTCCCCCGCGGCGCCCAGATGCGCTTCGCTGTCACCGCGAGGGCGAGCACGCCGCGCCAGGCCCGCCGGCTGGCTCAGGCCACCGGGCGCGCGCTGCTGGGCGCGACCTACTTTGTGAGCCAGGCGAAGGTGCAGGGCGAGCAGCAGCGCCTGCGCCGGCAACTGCGGGCCGGCGACCTGGCGCCCGCCGAGCGCGCCCGGGTTCGCAAGCGCCTCAACACCATCAAGCGCGCCAACGCGGCGAGCGCGCTCTACGTGGCTCAGGAGATCGAGACGTCGAGGCCTCGCTCCGGCCCATTCATCGACCGGGTGGCCAGCGATCTGTCCGGCAAGCTCGCCCCACCGCCGAGCCCGGCGTGGGTGGGCATCGCCGCGTTCATATTCGCGCTGCTGCTGGGCGTCGCGGGCTTGATCGCCACAGCGGTTGGGCGGTAACGGTTGCCCCTGGCGGGCTGAGAAGCCTGGAGTATGGTGGTCCGCCGGAGGTGCAGCCCGTTGGTACGACAACCCACGGACGCGCGTCCTCTAGCGCCCACTCAGACGCCCGACCGCCCCCTGAGGCGGTCCCGTACGCGCAAGGACTCGCTAAGACGTCGACTGCTGTTCACAGCAGACATCCTGACGATCCTCATCGCGGTCGGGGCGATGACCCTCGTGGAGGGCACGAGCGACCCGCTCTGGGTGCTCCCGACGCTGCCGCTGTGGATCATCGTCGCCAAGTTCGAAGGGCTCTACGACGCCGATCATCCGCGCATCTGGCACCTCACCACCGACGAGGTGCCGGCCATCTTCCACTGGGTCACGCTGTCGGTCGCGGGCAGCCTCTTCTTCATCCGCGCGCTGCCCGAACGAGACGGTCACGCTGAAGAGCGCCCTCGCGCTCTACCTCGCCGCCCTGGTCGGCGCGTTCCTGCTGCGCTCGGTCGCGCGCGGCATCTGGCGGCGCCGCGTCCCGCCCGAGCGCGCGCTGGTGATGGGCCACGGCAAGCTCGCCGACGCGGTTGCACGAAAGCTTGCGCTCGAGCCGGGGCACCACCTGTCCGTGCTCGAGTACTCGAGCACCGAGAACGGCAACGGCAACGGGGCCTCGCACCGTGAGTTCAAGCTCGAGGAGCTGACCCGTGAGGACCTCGAGTTCCTGCTCTCCGAGACCGGCATCGAGCGCGTGGTGCTCGCCGTCCCCGAGCTGGACGAGGCGACCCTGGCGCGGGTCGTGGCGTCCTGCCGGGCGACCGGCGTGAAGCTGAGCGTGATGCCGCCGATGCGGGCGATGCTCGGCACGGCCGTGCAGCTCAACCACATCGCCGAGATGCCGGTGATCGAGTACGGCACCTGGGGCACATCGTGGTCCACGATGGCGCTGAAGCGCGTCGTGGACGTCGTCCTCTCGGCCGCCGGGCTCGTGATCCTGGCCCCGCTGATGCTGATCATCGCGCTCGCCGTCCGGCTCACCTCGAAGGGCCCGGCGCTGTTCAGGCAGGTCCGCGCGGGGCGCGACGGCAAGCCCTTCAAGATCCTCAAGTTCCGGACGATGTGCCGTGACGCCGAGGAGCGCATCTCCGAGGTGATCTCGCCCGACGAGCTCGTCGAGCCGATGTTCAAGCTGCGCGAGGACCCGCGCGTGACCAAGGTGGGCCGGTACCTGCGGCGCACCAGCCTCGACGAGCTGCCGCAGCTGCTCAACGTGCTGCGCGGCGACATGAGCCTCGTCGGTCCGCGCCCCGAGGAGCTCTGGCTGGTCGAGCGCTACGGCGAGACGCAGCGCTTCCGCCTGCAGATGCGCCCCGGCCTGACCGGGCCGATGCAGGTGCACGGGCGCGGCGAGCTGAACTTCCAGGAGCGCCTCGCGGTCGAGCGCGAGTACGTCGAGAACTACAGCATCCGCAAGGACCTGAAGATCCTGCTGCGCACGGTCTTGGTGGTCTGGCGCGGCCCCGGCGCCTACTAGGTCAGCAGGCCGCGCAGGCGCGCCCGGCTGGGAACGAACGCGCTCCACGGCGTGTCCGAGACCCGCTTGTAGGCGATCAGCATCGCCACGAAGACCGTCGCGTAGGACGCCGTCGAGACGATCGCCGCCGCGGTGATCCCGCCGCTGCGCAGGAACACGAACAGGCCGACCACGGTCACCGCCATCCCGAGCAGCTGGGCGAACGTCGCCGTGAAAGGACGGCCGGCCGCGTATACCCCGGCCGCCAGGATCGAGGACCCCGCGAACAGCACCACTCCGGGCAGCAGGAGCAGCAGCGGCTCGGCGGCGTCGCGGAAGGAGTCGCCGTAGACGAGGCCGATCAGCGGCCGGGCGAACAGCGCCAGGACCGCCGCCAGGGCGCCGGCCACGACCAGCGAGGCCCACAGCGAGCCGATCACCTTGATTCGGCCGCGCTCGGGGTCGCTCACGGCCGCCGGGAGCACCAGCCCCGCGAACGTGTTGGACAGCTGGTGGACGATCAGCGACAGGTTGGCCGCCACCGAGTAGAGCCCGACGTTGGCGTTCGTGACGAACGCGGGCAGCATCGCCACGTCCAGGCGCGCGGTCACGTTGGTCGCGACCGTCGACCCCTGGCCGCGGACCCCGTACCAGAGCGAGGTGGCTCCCAGCCTCGGGTCGAGCCGCCCCACCCCCACGCGCACGACGCTGCGCGCGAGGCCGGCGGCCATCGCGGTCGTGGACCCGACGATCGCCGCGATCAGGGCGTTCTCCACGGTCATCTCGTCGGCGATCCAGAGCACGACGAACGCGGCCGCGATCAGCGCCGCCTGGGCGAAGCGCAGCACGTTGTAGACCAGGAAGTCCTGCATGCCCAGCAGCAACCCGTAGTTCAGCTCCAGGCCCACGACCAGGACGATCGAGAACATGAACCAGCGGCCGAGGTCGATGGCCTGCTGGTCGCCGCTGAAGATCGTCGGCAGCAGCAGCTCGCTGATCGCGATCGCCACCGCCGTGAGCGGCACGAGCATCGCCGTCCACGTGGTCAGCAGCCGCGGGCCGTCCTCGGGCCGGCGCGCGATGTAGTAGCTGAGGCTGTTGGCCACGCCCACGGCGAACAGCAACCCGGCCAGCTGGCTGACCGTGGTGAGCGCGACGAACACGCCGCGGCCGCTCGGACCGAGCGCGCGAGCACTCACGATTCCGGTCACGAGATTCGCCACCAGCGTCAGCGCCGAGAAGACGTAGGTGACGATGCCCGCGCGCACGAGCCCGCGGGCCAGCAGCCGCCGCAGCATCGTCACACCGTATGCCAGCCCGTCAACGGAAGCTGACCAGGACCAGGTCGCCGGCCAGGTCGAGTTTCAGTCGCCGCGCCTGCCCGCGGCGCAGCACCGGCCGCGCGGAGACGCTGGGCCGCCAGACGGTCACGTCGCTGGCGGCTCGCCCCCACAGCAGCTCGACCGACACGCTGCCGGGGTCGACGGCGCGTCGCTCGTCGGTGTCCCAGACGGACACCGGGCGCCAGATCGCGATCGCGCGCGAGCCGTCGCGGCGGGCCAGCACCACGTGCTGCACGTCCGCGTCCTCCGGCGCGCGCAGGTCCCATGGCAGCACGCCGGACCCCGAGCCGGGGGACGACCGCACCGCCGCGATCAGCGTCTTGATCGCCGTGAACGCCGGCTTCGGCGACAGGTCGTTGCGCAGCAGGCCGAAGTGCTGCTCGGGATCGTGAAGGCCGGGGTCGGGCTTCTCGTCGAGCAGCTCGTACAGGAACGTGCGGCGCACGCCGGCGCCGAAGGCCGCCACCAGCGCCCGCGGCAGGTACACCGCGGCGGCCTCCTCGGATACCGGCGGCTGCCCGGTCGTGGACGCCAACGCGTTGTGGTAGCCGGTCTCCGTGAAGTACATGCCCTTGCGCTCCTGGGCCGGCCGCGCCTCGCGCACGCCGTCGCCGAGAGCGGGCTCGGGCGGCTCGCCGAGCGGGTAGGGGTGGTCGTTGAACAGCCCCGGCAGGTCCTCCGGGAGCTCGATCCTGCTGGAGCTGTTGACCAGGCTCGGACCGAGCAGCGGGACCCCCGGGGCACCCTTGCGTACGGCGGCGTCCAGCGCCGGCATGTAGGCGGTCAGCTTCCCGACCCAGCCCGGGTCGCCCATGTTGTCGAGCTCGTTCGGCGCCTCGAAGGCCGCGATCCGATCGCCCAGCACCCGCACCGACTGCTCGACGTCCGGGGCCGGATCGCGCGTCACGTCGGTGATCAGGGTCATCCGCATGCCCTCGCGCGCGGCGGCCGGCATCACGGTCTCGATCGCCTGGCCGGCCAGCGGCTGCCCGTCGCGCAGGTGGCGGATGCCGAGCTCGCGCAGGCGGTCGATCACCTCCACCTGGCGGGCGTAGGCGGTGTCGAGGAAGTTGAAGTGGACGTTGACGCCGATCGAGTCCACCAGCCGCGCGGCCGACCGCTCCCCGGACAGCTGCGGCGGCGGCGCCGGATCCTCGCCCGTCAGCGCCAGAACGGCCGCCGTGACGGCGACCACGACCACGGCCGCGGCGAGCGCGAGCATCGTGCGGCGCGTCACTGGGCGCAATCTTGCATCCTGAAGGGGCCCGATGCCGCGGTCCAGTGCGCTGGACGAATGTTGTGGGTTGCCCAGGCGCCCCAGCGGCAACACTCGTGCGATCGCATTGCGTCTAGTAGCCGCCAGTCGTAAATCACTCGTTGTCCTCGTCTTGGGTGTGGCATTCGCCGCCGCAGCGGCGACCCCCGCTCGAGCGGACTCGCAAGCCCAGCCGTTTGTCGCCGCCCAGTCGGCGCGCGCCTTGGGCGACTCCGTCGGCGTCAACCTCTTCCTCGCCTGGATCGACACCGCCTACGGGGACTTCCCGACCGTGCAGTCTCGCCTGCGCGAGCTCGGCGTGCGCTACATCCGCGACGGCCTCTGCCCCACCTGCAGCTACAACGTCACCCGGCTCAACCAGCTGTCAGCGGCCGGCATCAAGGCGAACATCATCGTCGGCACGCTGGCGGGTGGCGACGCTCAGATGAACGCGACGCTGAACGGGATCCGGGACAAGGTCCGCGGCGCGGTGATCTCGATCGAGGCGCCCAACGAGCCCAACCTCACCGGCGACCCGCAGTGGATCCAGCACGCGCGTGAGTACCAGCAGCGCCTCTACGCCGCGCGTCAACGGCGACCCGGCGCTGGCGCACCTGCCGGTGCTCTCGCCGTCGGTCGGCTACCCCGCCACGACGCAACCAGCTGGGCGACATGACGGCCTGGGCGGACCGGGGCAACTTCCACCCCTACCCGAGCGGCGTTCCAGCCGCTCCACAACCTCGACGTCCTGCGCGCGCAGGCCGCCGGGGCCACGGGCTCCAAGCCGCTCGTGGCCACCGAGTCCGGCTACCACACCGACCTCGCCACGACCGGCGGCCACCTGCCCGGCCTCCGAGCAGGCCGCGGCGCCTCTACTCGCCCCGGCTGGTGCTCGAGGGCTTCCGCGGCGGCGTCGAGCGCACCTACTTCTACCAGCTCGCCGACCCCTGGCCCGACGCCTCGCAAGCCGCTCGGGCTGCCGCGCTCGCGAGAACCGCTTCGGGCTGCTGCGCTCGGACCTGTCGCCCAAGCCGTCCTTCCTCGCGCTGCGCAACCTGCTGCAGCGCGGTCGACGGCGACTCCGCGCCGGTGGCGTCGCCGGGCGGGCTGCGCCTCGGGCTCGAGGGCGCCCCGCCGGACGTCCGCCAGCTCCTGCTGCGCTCCGCCGACGGCTCCTACGCGCTGGTGCTCTGGCGCGACGGTCAGCGTCTGGGACCGCGACCGCCGCGTCGACCTGTCCCCCGCGCCCGACCGCGTGGACGTGGTGCTCGGCGAGCCGGATCGCCGCTCGCGCGGCGCTTCGACCCGGTCGCGTCGGACGCCGAGCAGCAGCGCTGGGCCAACCCGTCGCGGATCCCGGTCGACCTCGGCGGGCGCGCCGGTGGTCCTGAGGCTCACGCCGCCGGGCGTCGGCGCCGGGGGCGGCGCGGACGACCGCAAGGCGCTCGCAAGTCGCCGCGCGCGCTGCGCCGCGGTCGCCGTCTCGACACGCAAGCGGGCGCGGCTGCTGCGCCAAGGCGCCAGCCGCGCCAAGGCGGCACAAGGTCAAGCGCCGGCACATGCGCGCCGCGCTGGCGCGCACGGCAAGGCGTCCTGGGTGCGCACCTGCGTCAGCGCGAAGCGGCGCTAGCCCGCAGCTCGCCGCGACGATCTCGCGCAGCCGCGCGCGGAAGGCCTCGGGCGCGAGAAGCGCTGCGCGTGCGCGCGGATGTCGCGCGGGTCGAAGCGCGTCAGGTCCTCGCGCAGCGCGCGCGCGAGCGCCTCCGGGTCGCCGTCCGGGACGAGCACGCCCGGTCTGGTCCGGCACGCACCGTCTCGCGCGCGCCGCCGGCGTCGACCGCGACCACCGGCCGCCCGGCCGCCTGCGCCTCGACCGCGGCGATGCCGAACTCCTCGACGTTGGGCACGACCAGCGCGGCGGCCTCGGCGTAGAGGCCGGCGAGCTGCGTCGTCGCCCACGCGGCCGAGGAACTCGGCCTGGCTCGCCGTAGCGCTCCCGCAGACGCTCGAGCTCCGGCCCGGCGCCGACGACCTTGATCGCGCCGGCCCGCCGCCGACCGCCGCCTCGATCGCCACCTCGGGGCGCTTGTGGCGCACCAGCTCGCCGACGAACAGAACGTGGTCGCCCGGCTCCCCGATCGCGAAGCGCTCCACCTCCACGGGCGGATGCAGCGACCTCGGCGTCGCGGCCCCAGAAGCGCCGGATCCGCTCGCGCGTGATCTCGCCGTTGGCGACGTAGCGGTCGACGGTCGCGCGCGGCGCGGCGGTCGAACCCGCGGTGGCGGCGCAGCGCGAGCGCCAGCGCCGGCCGCAGCGGCGCGGGCACCTCCGAGCAGCGCGCGCGCCTGCTCGTGCCAGGCGTAGCGGAACGGCGAGTGGCAGTAGCAGAC
Source organism: uncultured Thermoleophilaceae bacterium (assembly GCA_963765135.1). GTDB lineage: Bacteria > Actinomycetota > Thermoleophilia > Solirubrobacterales > Thermoleophilaceae > JACVRW01. The sequence goes on along the minus strand of CAVXUX010000002.1, from coordinate 324,227 downwards.
GTGCCGCGCCCCGGCGGCCGGGCGCACGCCGTGGGCGAACGCGCTGCTGCTGGACACCACGCAGTCGAAGCCGCTCAGGTCGAGGCGCCGGGCGGCGGTCGGGAACAGCGGCAGCAGCGCGCGGAAGCTGCCCTGCCGGACGCCGAGGCGCTGCAGCGGCGAGGTCGTCACCGAGCGGCCCGGCGAACCGGCCCTCGCGTACCCGCCTCGTCGTAGAGCAGCGTGAAGATCGGCGCCTCCGGCCAGACGTCGGTCATCGCCGCGAAGGTGCGCTCGGCGCCACGCAGGACGAGCAGGTAGTCGTGAACGAGTGCGATCGCGGGATCGCCCGGCACGCGGAGCATGGCGTCGACCCGAACATCCGTCCGCGATCGGCTTCGCAGGCGCGAAGGCCCGCGGGACCACCAGCCGATGTGGAAAAACATGCGTGCAGTCCTTGCCGCGGCTGCTCGCGGCTGGGGCCTGCTTGCTGGCGGTCGCGCCGGCCGCGAGCGCCCATGCCGAACAGCCGAGAAGCGCCGCCGCCTTCCGCGACTCGGTCGGCGTCGTCACGCACATCGTCTACTTCGACACCGCCTACGGCAACTGGCCGCGCGTGGTCGCGAGGCTCGACGAGCTGGGCGTCCGCCACCTGCGCGACGGCGTTGTACGGCAACCCCGCGCCCGCCTGGCGCGACTGGAACGAGCGCTACTACCAGGCGGTCGAGCTGGCCGCCGCGCACGGCATGCGCTTCGACTTCGTCGTCGGCCAGCCCGGCAACCCGGCCGGCACGCTCGACCAGCTCCTGAGCGTCGCGGGCGGCCGGCTGCGCCATGCGACCGAGGCGCTCGAGGCGCCGAACGAGGTCGACAACTACGTCGGCGGCACCCGTGGCTGGGCGTCGTGGCTCACCGCCTACAGCCGCGACCTCTACCGCAAGGCCAAGGCGCAGCCCGGCGCTGCGCACGCTGCCCGTCCTCGGGCCCGTCCTTCGGCACGCCCCATGGCGCCAGCCGGGTCGGCGACCAGCGCGCGCTAGCTCGACGTCGGCAACATCCACCCCTACACCGGCGGCCTGTCCCCCGACCCGAGGCACGTGCGCGCCGAGCTGCGCCGCGCGCAGCGCCGTCTCCGGCGCGCAAGCCGGTCTGGGCCACCGAGGCGGGCTTCCACAACGCGATGCGCGGCCCCGCCGACCAGCAGCCGGGCGTGTCCGAGCAGGCCGCGGCGGTCTACCTGACTGCGCACGTTCCTCCAGCACTTCGAGTCCGGCGTCCGCGCGCACCTACGCCTACGAGCTGCTCGACGAGAAGCCGGATCCGCGCGGGCGCGACCCGGAGCAGCACTTCGGCCTGCTGCGCCGCGACTTCTCGCCCAAGCCGGCCTTCACGGCGCTCAAGAACCTGCTGACGCTGGTCGGCCCGCGCCGGCGGCGGCGCGCGCGCTGCGGCCGCTGCGCCTCGACGTGAGCGGGCCGGCCGACCTGCACCGCCTCGTGCTGCGCAAGGCCGACGGCACCTACCTGGTCGCGCTCTGGCGCACGGCGAGCGTCTGGGACATCAGGCGCAAGCGCGCGCTGCGCGTGGCGCCGCGCGCGGGTCTCCGTGACGGTGCCCGGACGCCAAGCGGGTCGCCGCCGGCGACCCGGTGCGCTCGGCGCGCCTGGTCAGGGCGCCGCTGCGCCACGGGCGCGTGGGAGTGATGGTGGCCGGCCGGCCGCTGCTGCTGGAGGTCACGCCGCGGCGCTAGTGTCGCGCTGCCGTGAGCTCGGATCTCACCGACTACTACCGCGGCTCCAGCGAATACCGAGCGATGCTCGCCGGGCAGGACGAGGCGCTGTTCGCCCAGTACCTGTCCTATTTCGGCCGCTGGGCCGAGTCCGGCGCCCGCGTGCTCGACGTTGGCTGCGGGGTCGGGACGAGCACGCGCCTGCTCCGCGAAGCGGGCTTCGACGCCGTCGGCACTGACACCTCGGCGCGCTTCCTGCCGGACGAGCCGGGCTTCTTCGTGGCCGACTTCGCTCGCCGGACGGATCTCGAGGACGGGGCCTTCGCGGCCGCCGGCGCGCTCAACGTGATCGAGCACGTGGCCGACCCGCGCGCGTTCCTCGACGAGCTCGTTCGCGTGGTCCGCCCCGGCGGAGTGGTGGTGATCTGCTCGCCGAACCTCACCTCGCCGCTGGTCGGGGCGAGGATCCTGGTCGACCTGACCCGCGGGCGCACGCCCTATCTCGGCGTGCGCGGCAGGCGTGCGGCGCTGGCGCTGCTGGCGCGCAACGTCGGCCGCTCGGCCGCCGCCGCCCTGGGCCGCGACGCGTTCGCGCCGCGCGAGCACACGCTCGCGTCCGGGGTGGTCGGCTACGACGCCGACGCGACCTACTGGAGCAACGCCGCCGAGGTGCGCCGCCGGCTGGAGCGGCTCGGCTGCGAGCTGATCTCCTACCAGGGCGAGGGCCGGACGCTCGCCGCACGCCTGATCGCGAGGCTGCTGCCGTCGTTCGCGGGCCAGCTGGCCGTCGTCGCCCGAGTGGGGGGCTCCGCGCCCGACCGGATGTAAGGTGGACTGTCCGTCCCGGGGGCGGGTTCGATGAGAATCCTGTTCGCCAACCACACCAGCGCCTGGAGCGGCGGCGAGGTGTCCCTGATGCGCCTGGTGGAAAGCCTGCGCGCGGAGGACGACGTCTGCGTCGCCTGCCCGACCACGGGCGCGCTGACGGACGCCGTCGACCGCGCCGGCGTCCAGCGCCTCCCGCTGCCGACCGTGGACGCGAGCCTGCGCCCGCACCCGATCCAGACCCCGCTCGGCGTCGCGCAGCTCGCTTCCGGCGGCGTCGCGCTCGCTCGAGCGGCGCGCCGCTTCCGCGCGGACGTGATCCACGCCAACAGCACGCGGGTGGGGATCATGGCGCCGATCGCCCGCGTCCCGTACGTCGTCCGCGCCCACGAGCACGTGCCGCTCACCCGCATGGGCAAGGTCATCCGCGGCCTGCTGGTGCGCACCGCCGGCGGAGTGGCCGCGGTCTCCGACTACACGGCCGCCAAGTTCAACGAGGGACTCGCCCAGCCGCTGGCCACGCGCGTCTACAACAGCATCGACCACGCCCGCTTCAACGTCGACGCGTCCGGCCGGCGCCGCTGCGCGAGCAGCTGGGCCTGGGCCCGGATGCGGCCGTGCTCGGGCAGGTGGCGCAGATCACCCCGTGGAAAGGGCAGGACGTGGCGATCCGAACCCTGGCGGGCGTACGGCGAGCGGGCGTGGACGCTCACCTGGTCGTGGTCGGCGACGTGGTCTTCGGCGGCAAGGGCGTGCGCTACGACAACCACGCGTTCAAGCGCTCGCTCGAGCGCGCTGGTCGGCGAGCTGGGCGTGCGCGACGCCGTGCACTTCCTCGGGCAGCGCGACGACGTGCCCGAGGTGCTGCGCGCGCTCGACCTGTCCCTGCTGCCCTCCTGGGAGGAGCCCTTCGGGCTGGTCACGGTGGAGAGCATGGCCGTGGGGACACCGCCGCTGGTGGGCGACGTCGGGGCCGGTCCCGAGCTGGTCGACGACCGCGTATCCGGGCGAACGCTGCCGCCGAAGGATCCGGACGCGTGGGTGCGGGCGGCGGCGGAGCTGCTGCGCGACCGCGACGCACTGGAGCGCATGAGCGAAGCCGGCCCGCCCGCCGCGGCCCGCTTCACCGACGCGGCCCACGCGCGGGGGATGCTGGCCGTCTACCAGGGCGCCATCGCGCCCTCGGTGGCCGCCGCCGGCCGGCGCGACGACCGAGCGGAGGCGCCATGGCCCAGCTGATCTGGCGCCTGCGGTCGGCCGGCAACGGCCCGCGCCTGAGCTTCCTGCGCGGCGACCTCTGGTTCACCCTCATAGCGGGCGGCACCGCCGCGATCCTCGTGGCGGGCGCGTTGATGGTCTCGGTGCAGGCAGCCACGGCGTTCACGCTCGTCGCCCTGGTGATCGCCCTCCACCAGTACAACCGCCAGTGGGGGATCATCGCGGTCTTCGCCTTCTGGTTCGTAGCGCCCGGGCTGCGGCGCGTGCTGGGGCTCATGACCGGCTACCTGGAGAGCGATCCCCTGTCGCTGGCGCCGTTCCTCGCTACGGGCGCGATCGCGGGCCTCGAGCTGCTGCGCTTCCACGTGCCGACGGTCATCCGGCGCATCCTGCTCGCCGTCGCCGGGGCTTTCGCGATCGGCCTGCCGCTCGGGCTCGTCTCCGGCCCCAGCTCCGGGATCTACGCGTTCGTCGCCTACCTGGCTGCCGTGTCGGCCGCGGTGCTCGGCGTGGGCGAGCGCACGCTGGCTCGGGAGAGCACGCTGAGGAAGGTCCTGCTCTACGGCATGCCGGTGGTCGCTGCCTACGCGATCTATCAGCACATTGACGGGCTTCCCAACTGGGACAAGTCGTGGCTCGAGGCGACCCAGTTCGGGAGCATCGGCATCGAGGGTGGCGAGGCGGTGCGCGTGTTCTCCACCATGAACAGCCCCGGGACCCTGGCCAGCCTGCTCGGGCTCACGCTCCTGATGTTCCTGACGGTGCACCGGCTGCGCTGGCCGGCCGCCCTCGCGCTGGTGGTCGTCTGCGTCGCCGGCTCGCTCACGTTCGTGCGCTCGGCCTGGCTCGGCCTGATCGTCGCGGGGCTGGCCCACGTGATCGCCTCGCGGGGGGCGAGTGCCCGTGTGGTGTTCGGGACGGTCGTGGTCATCGTGATGACGGCCATCGCGCTCTCGCCGGTCAGCACGACCGCGCACAACGTGGTCGACCGCTTCAAGACCGTGAAGAGCCTGGGCCAGGACACCTCGGCCACCGAGCGGCAGGCGACCTTCAGCGACACGCTGCCGATCGCCGCCCGGGCGCCGATCGGGCACGGGCTGGGCAGTGCTGGGGAGGCAACGAAGCTCAAGGGCGAGTCGCTGCTGCGCGCGCCGGACAACGGCTACCTGGCGCTGATGTACCAAGTCGGGCCGGTCGGCTTCCTGATCGTCGTGGCCGCGCTCGGGTACATCCTGATCGCCGCCTGGAACGGCGCGCGGGCGCGCGCTCCCGGGCAGGACCTGCGCCTGGTGCTGTTCGCGATGTTCGTCTTCCTGCTCGTGACGCTGGCCGCGGGTGACGAGTTCTACGGCAGTCACGGCGTCGTCCTGTGGTTCATCGCCGGCCAGGTGCTGGCGTACGACTTCCGTCGACGTCAGGCCGACGAGTCGTCGCGCACCGCGGCGATCGCTTCCGCGTAGAGCTCCTCCAGGCGCTCCCCCACGCGCGACCAGGCGAAGCGCTCCTCGACGACCTCGCGGTTGTGCGCGCCCATAGCGCGCCGCAGCTCCGCGTCGCCGAGCACCTCCGCCAGGGCATCGGCGAGCGCGGCCGCATCGCCCGGTGGCACCTTGCGGCCGCCGGCGTCCGGGACCAGGTGCTGGAGCCCTCCAGCGGCTGTGGCGACGACCGGGCGCGCGCACGCCATCGCCTCCAGCGCGCTGATGCCGAACGGCTCTCCGTAGGAGGGCAGGCAGTAGACGTCGCAGGACTGCATTAGCGCCAGGACGTGCTCTCGATCCGCGTGGCCGAGCAGTTCGACGCGGGCGAGTGCGGGCGATTCGCGAATCCGGCGGCGCACGGCGTCGCTCTCGGGCCCGTCGCCGGCAATCTGCAGGCGTGCGTCGGGCAGCCGCGGAGCGAGCGCCTCGAAGGCGTCCAGCAGCACGTGGATGCCCTTGCGGACCTCGAGGTTGGCGAGGAACAGGACCGTCTGCGCAGCCGGGGCAGGCGACGGGGGGCGCCAGAGGCGGTCGTCGATGCCGTGCGGCAGCTCGCGCACGTGCGCTCGCCCGGAGGCCCGTGGCTCCACGTTGGCGGCGGCCGCCGGGGTCGAGAGCAGCAGCGTGGTGGCCCGGCGCTGCTGCGCCGCTCGCACGACGTGCTTCACGCGTAGCTTCAACGGGCTGACCCGTGCGTCCGCGCCCGGCCCGGACGGCGCCCAGTCGGAGTAGTAAGGGCCCAGCACCAGCGGCGTCTGGTCGCCGGGCAGCGCGAGGCTCACCCCGACGTCGACCGGGTTCAGCTGGTGGGCCAGGTCGAAGCGACGCTCGCGGCCCAGCCGCCCGTACAGGCGCCGCAGCTCCCACATGAAGCGCGGCCGCCCGACCTCCCCGAGACTGTGCACGTGCACATTCGGTGGCAGCTCTTGCTCGAGCGCGACCGGCCCGGCGGCCACGTGCAGCTCATGTCCTCTGTGCGCCAGCTCGCTTACGTGGCCGAACGCCGCAAGCCCGTCGCCGTGCGGCAGGTGGTCTGTAAACAGCGCCGAAGGGGCAATGATGAAGAGGCGGAACGCCACATCGGCAGCATGACGGTTCCCCATGGCCCGATCCGCATACCTCCGGTAGCCTGAATTTCTTGCCTTCTCCAGAGAACTCGACGACATACGGCATCGAGCCGGCGACCCGGGAGCACGTCTCGCTGCTCGGGGTTCTGCGCCGCCGCGCGTGGATCATCGTGCTCGTCACGCTGCTCGCGGGAGGCGCCGCGGCGGCATTTGCCTTCGCCACGCGCAACACGTACGACTCGACGGCCAAGCTGCTCTTCCGCCAGACGCTCGGCGCCGAGCTGAACGCGCTGGGGCTGCTGCCACCCACCACCGACGCCGACAACCTGGCCCTCGACAACGTCGAGGTCGTCGGCTCCCGTCGCGTGGCGGATGCGACCGCGACGCGCCTGCGGGCGCTCGGGGAGGACGTCAACCGGCAAGGACGTCGCCGACGACGTGACAGTGGCGCTGGCCAAGAACACCGACGTCGTCGACGTCACCGCGAAGGACACCGATCGCGAGGACGCGGCCCGGCTGGCGACGATCTACGCGGAAGAGGCCGCCAAGATCGCCAACAGCGACGAGCAGGCGCAGGCGATACGGGTGCTCGACAATCTCGAGCAGCAGTACAACGAGCTGCCCCTGATCCAGCAGGACCTGCCGCGCGGGCGCAAGCTCCAGGAGCACATCCAGCGGATGCGCACCGTCGCCGACGTCGGCGTCGGCAGCCCGCGGGTGATCCAGGAGGGCGTGCTGCCGACCTCGAGGGCCGGCAATCCCATCGAGACGATCCTGCTGGGCGTGCTGTTCGGCGCCCTGCTGGGCGGTGGCCTGGCGCTCGTGCGCGAGCAGTCGGACCGCAAGCTGCGCCGGACCGAGCAGGTCACTGCCGCTTTCGACGCCCCTGTGCTCACGACCGTGCCGCGCAGCCGCGCGCTGAAGCGCCACAAGCCGTTCGCGGACCTGCCGCCGCAGATCGCCGAGGCCTTCCGGATGCTCCAGATGAACCTGCGCTTCGCTCGCGACGAGCCGGTGCGCAGCGTGCTGGTCACCTCCGCGCGAACCGGCGAGGGCAAGACCACGATCGCCTGGAACCTGGCGGCCGCGGCGGCGTCCGGCGGGCTCTCGGTCGCGCTGGTGGAGGCCGACCTGCGGCGCCCCAGCCTCGCCGACCGCTACGACCTCGAGCAGGCCCCGGGGCTCGCGGAGGCGCTGCAGGGCGAGGTCTCGATCTCGGCCGCGATGCAGACGATCCTGCCGATCCAGGGCAGCGCGAACCCGGTCGGGCACCCGCGCTCGCTGCACGTGATCGTCGCGGGCTCTCCGGCGCCCAACCCGTGGGCGCTGATGCAGTCGTCGGTGATGGTGCGCATCCTCGAGGTGCTGCGCAAGGATCACGACATCGTCGTCATCGACACGCCCCCGCTGCCCCATGTGGCCGACGCGATCTCGCTGCTGCGCCACGTGGACGGCGTACTGGTCACCACGTCGGTCAACTCCACGCGCGGGCCGGAGGCCAGCCGCCTGCGCGACCAGCTCCAAGGCCTCGACGCGAACGTGCTCGGGGTCGTGGCCAACGGCGGCTCGGCCATGAGCGGCTACGCCGCCTACGCGCGGGCCACCGCGGCCACCACGGCCGCGAGCAACGGCAGCAACGGGCACGCGGGCACGCCGATGGCGGTCCGCAGCTCGGACGACCCACCGCGGACGCTCTAGCGATTAGCATCGGCCCCATGGGGGAGCCGGCCACGGGCCAGCAGCCGCTTGCCGCGAACCTTGGATGGCTGCTGTCCCAGGCCAGCCACGTGCTCAAGACCGAGCTGACGGCGGCGCTCGAGAGCCTCGGTATCTCCCCTCGTGCGCACCACGTCCTCAAGACCGCGATGCAGGGCGAGTACACGCAGACGGAGCTGGCGGGCATCGTCGGCCTCGACAAGACGACGATGGTCGTGACCCTCGACGAGCTCGAGGCGGCGGGCCTGGCCGAGCGGCGGCTCTCGGCGACCGATCGCCGGGCTCGGGTCGTCGCGGTCACCAAGGCGGGGGCCGCCAAGGTGCGCGAGGCGGAGGCGATCGCCGCGCGCATCCACGAGGACGTGCTCGAGACGCTGCCGGCGCGCGAACGCCAGGCGCTGCTGGACGGGCTCGCGCGGCTCAGTCGTCCCGGGCGGTGAACTCCGGGCTGCGCCGGCTGAGCACGTACGGGATCGTGCGAGCCAGGATCTTGGCGTCCAGCCACATCGACCAGTTCGCGCAGTAGAGGTAGTCGATCGTGACCATGTCGGCCATCGGCACGCGGCTCGAGCCCAGGATCTGCCAGGGGCCCGTGACGCCCGGGGCGACGTGGTAGCGACGCCGCTCCCAACCCGAGAAGAGGCGGTCCTCCTCGGTCACCAGCGGCCGCGGACCGACCAGGCTCATGTCGCCGCGCAGGACGTTGATCAGCTGCGGCAGCTCGTCGAGCGACCTGCGCCGCAGGAAACGCCCTAGCGGGGTTGTGCGCGGGTCGTCGGCGATCTTGAACATCGGCGCCGCCTCGTTGAGCGCGGTCAACTCGTGCTTGAGCTCGTCGGCCCCTTGGAGCATCGTGCGGAACTTGAGCATCTGAAACTCGCGTCCATGCCGCCCCACGCGCGTCTGGCGGAACAGGACCGGGCCGGACGACGTGAGCTTGATCCCCAGCGCGATCAGCAGCAGCAGCGGGCTCAAGACGACCAGGATCAGCGACCCGACCAGCACGTCGAATGTGCGCTTGAGCAGCCGCGAGGACGGCGACAGCCCGAATCCGGGCACCGCGAGCAGCACCTGGCCGCCGAGATCGTCGAAGACCACCGAGGTGCCGATCACCTCGAGCATGCGCGGCAGCACGGCCACGCGCACGCCGCACGCCGTAGCCAGCCGGACGATGTCGACGACGTCGCCTCCGCCCTCCTGCACCGGGGCGACCACCACGCGCTCGATCCCGTGGCGCTCGATCACGGCCGGCAGCTCGTCGATCGTGCCCAGCAGCTTGTCGGGGCGGTCGCCGCCGAGGTCGCTCCCGACTCTCCCCACGACCGCGGCGTTGAGGCTGGGGTCCGCGTTCAGCTTGCGCCGGACCAGGGCGGTCGCGGGCGCGTCGCCGATCACCAGCACGCGCTCGCTCGCCGTGGTCCGGACCACCACGAACCGCGCCAGCGCGCGCGTGAGGATCATGGCGACCGTGAGGATCGCCCACAGCGGCAGCGGGTGGGATCCGCCCGTGTACTGGATCGCCTGCACGCCTTCGACCGCGAGGGCGAAGATCGCCGCCGTGGCCACCAGCACGGGAGCCTCGTCGAGCGTCGTCTTGTGCAGCACGAACTGGTCGCGGTCGTAGAGGCCGGCCATCTTCGCCAGCAGCGCGTAGAACGGCAGGAAGGCGATCACCCAGGGCGTGAACTCCGCCTCGGAGAAGGGCAGCAGCGTGACCACGAACGTGGCGACCACCACGGCGACCACGTCGGCGCCGACCAGCGCCAACCGGCCGACCGTGTCCCTGCGCCGGGCCTGCGGCGGACTCTCGAGCTGCTCGACCGGGAGCTCCACGGCTCCGATCGCGGCGAGGGTCCGGTCGGTCAGGCTCATCTCAGGCATCGGCTTCCATTGTGTACCCGCAATCGCAGGCCCGCGCCAGCCCCTCGGTTCGTTACCTGCAGTCTCTCGCGTCCTCGGTCTTGCGGCAACCCTCGTACTTCGCGGCGAGGCTGGTGTAGGTCGTCAGGATCGGCATCGGCGAGAACGCGTTCCCGCGGCGGCGGGTCAGGCCCGCGAAGCGGTAGGACACATCCGTGAAGCGTCGACTTGGCGTCGTACGGGGTGGCCCACGAGAACCAGTACGCCTGGGTGATGCGCAGCTTGCGCTTGACGGCCACGAGCCTCTTGTACGCCGCCTTCATGCGCGCCTTCTGTCCGCTGGCGGTGGTCTCGAGCCCCAGCAGCCGCCGCTTCGGCACCTTTCCGATCGCGGCCGGCCAGGTCAGCTCGGTGATGATGATCGGCTTGCGACCGTCGCCCTCGCTTGCGCATCTCGGCGCGTACGCGCCGCACGATCTCGAGCATCCGATCGATGCTGGCCCGAACCGAGTTCGGGACGTTCGAGAACGGATGCACCGCGATCACGTCGAAGTAGCGCTTCGCCCCGGCGCGGTAGAGGTCCTTGACGCCGCGCCACTGGCTGTAGTCGGCGATCGCGACGAAGGAGCCGGCGACCACGGTCGCCCCGCGATCGGCCCGATGGATGGCCTGGTAGGCGGCCTTCAGCGCCTGCGTGTAGCTGGGTCCCCAGGGCCGCTTCGACCAGAACCAGGGCGCCATCTGCTCGTTCCAGATCTGCCACTGGCGGACGGGCACCCGAGGCACGGTCGGGTTCTCCGCCCAGAACGTGCCCTGCGGCCCGTAGCGCAGACACCAGCTGGCGTACGAACCCGGCGTACGGCCTGGGCGCTCTTCGGCGGCGGTGCCGGTCGGGTACCTCGGAACCTTGCGGCCCTGCTGCCCACTGCGGGGTCTCCAGCACGTTGGCGAGCAGCTCGAGCCGGTGGGTGGCCGCGGCCCTGACCAGCGAGTCGGTGCGGTCCCAGTCGTAGACGCCCTGCGTCGGCTCGATCCTCGCCCAGGACAGCGTGGTCGCGGACGGACTCCACGCCGGAGCGCGCCATGAGGGCCATCTGCCGCGTCGATCAGCGGCATCCGGGACCGCTCGCGATATCCGGCTGCGAGCACCGTGCCGAAGAAGCCGAACGGCACCTTGCGCTTCGCGGCCTCGGCCGGCGTCGCGGCGATCGTGGCGGCCACGAGGGCGGCCAGGGTCAGCAGCAGCAGTGGGCGACGGAGGGCGATCATCGCGAGGCACCGTAGCAGGATGAGTTATGTCCCTTCGCCGGTTGCAACGCGCTCCGGACGCCATATTCGCGCGCGTTTACGCACAGGCTTGCGCGAAACTGTGAATCGTGATTCACTTCTTCGTGCATGCCGTACCGACCGACCGACCGCACCGAGGCCCGCAAGGCCGCCACGCGCGAGCGGATCGTGGCCGCGGCGCTCGACCAGATGGCCGACCGGCGGCTACGCGTCGGCGGGCGTTCAGGCGGTCGCCGCCCGCGCCGGCGTGGCGGTCGGCACCGTCTACCGCCACTTCCCCTCGAAGAGCGACCTGTTCGCCGAGGCGTTCCGGCGCGCTTCCCAGCGCGAGCTGGACGTGGTCGTCGACGTGAGCGCCGCCGACGGCCGCCCCGCGCGCGAGCGCGTGGCCGCCGCGGTGGAGGCGTTCGCCCGCCGCGCGCTGGCCGGGCCGGTGATGGCCTACGCGCTGCTCGCCGAGCCGGTCGACCCGGCGGTCGAGGCCGAGCGCCTGCGCTTCCGCACCGGCTATCGCGACGCGTTCGCGCGCGTGCTCGAGGACGGCGTGCGCGACGGCGAGCTGCGCCCGCACGACACCCGCACGGTCGCGGCCGCCTACGTCGGTGCGCTCGGCGAGGCACTCGTCGGCCCACTGTCAGCCGTGAACGGCGGGCCCAAGGAAGCCCTGATCGCCACCCTTGTCCAATTCTCCGAGGAGGCACTGCCCCGTGCTCAAGAGCGCGTCCACGCATGACGTCACCAATCAGGCCCCGCCGATCGCGCCGTACAACGTGTTCGAGGCCGACCTTGCCCTGGGCGAGGCGCTCGAGCGCGAGGGCGGCGGCTGGGGCGTGGACCGGCTGCGCGACACCGGCGAGCTGGCCGGTAGCCCGGAGGCGCTCGAGCACGCCGACCGCGCCGAGCGCAACGAGCCGATCCTGCGCACCCACGACCGCTACGGGAACCGCATCGACCAGGTCGAGCTGGATCCCTCCTGGCACTGGGGCCTGCGCCAGGCGATCGAGCGCGAGATCCACTGCCTGCCCTGGCGCGATCCACAGCCGGGCGCTCACACCGTCCGCGCCGCGCTGTTCGTCGTCTGGAGCCAGGTCGGCTCCGGGGTCATGTGCCCGGTCTCGATGACCTACGCCGCGATCCCGGCCCTGCGCGAGAACGCCGAGCTGGCCGCCGAGTGGGAGCCGCGCCTGACGCGGCCGAGCTACGCCGACGGCGCGCTGGCAGGCATGGCGATGACCGAGAAGCAGGGCGGGTCCGACGTGCGCGCCAACACCACCCGCGCCGAGCCGGCCGGCGACGGCACCTACGAGATCACCGGCCACAAGTGGTTCTGCTCCTACCCCCCGTGCGACGTCTTCCTGACGCTCGCGCAGGCGCCCGCCGGGCTGTCCTGCTTCCTGTTCGAGGGAAGCGACCCCGGCTTCCGCATCCAGCGCCTCAAGGACAAGCTCGGCACGCGCTCGCTGCCGTCGAGCGAGGTCGAGTTCCACGGCGTGCGCGGCCGGCTGATCGGCGAGGAGGGCCGCGGCGTGGCGACGATCATCCGCATGGTCAACCACACGCGCCTGGACTGCCTGCTCGGTTCGACCGCCTCGATGCGCTGGGGCCTGGCGCAAGCCGTGCACCACGCCCGCCATCGCAGCGCCTTCGGCAAGCTGCTGGCGGAGCAGCCGGCGATGCAGAACGTGCTCGCCGACCTGGCCGTCGAGTCGGAGGCCGCGACCACCACGGCGATGCGGATCGCCCGGTCCTACGACGAGGCCGACGCGCCGTTCCGGCGCTTCGCGACCGCCGTCTCCAAGTACTGGGTCTGCAAGCGCGCGGCGCCGCACGCCGCCGAGGCGCTCGAGTGCCTGGGCGGCAACGGCTACGTGGAGGAGTCGGGCATGCCGCGGCTGCTGCGCGACTCGCCGCTCAACTCGATCTGGGAGGGCTCGGGCAACGTGGCGGCGCTCGACGTGCTGCGCGCGACCGTCAAGGAGCCCGAGGGGCTGCCGGCGTTCATGGAGGAGTGCGAGCTGGGCCGCGGTGGAAACGCTCTGCTCGACGCCCACCTCGACAAGCTCCAGGCCGCGGCGCCGCCCGCCAACCCGGAGCTCGAGGCGCGCCGGATCGTGGAGGACCTCGCGCTGGCGCTGCAGGCGAGCCTGCTCGTCCGCAACGCCCCAGCCGAGGTCGCGGACGCGTTCTGCGCCGGCCGCCTCGGCGACGGCGGGCGTGCCTTCGGCACGCTGCCGCCCACCGTTAACGCACCCGCGATCGTGGAGCGGGCGCTGGCCGTCTAGGCGCCGGTCACCTCGTCCAGCGCTTCGGAGCGATCGAAGTAGACCTCGCACTTGGTCACGCGGCCGTCGGCGATCGACCAGATGTGCGCGGTCTCGCGATCGAGGCGGACCCCGCTCAGGTGCCCGCACGCGACGACGCGGATGAGCGCGACGACCTGGTCGCCGCTGACGATGTACTGCTCGGGAATGAGCTTCCACTCCTCCCAGATCTCGCGGATCGAGTCGATCCAGCGCTTCAGGCCGGCCCGGCCGCGGAAGGTCTGCTCGCCCTCGGGGTAGCCGGCCGGCAGCATCAGCTCGAACGACTCGGCGAAGCAATCGGGGTACCCGGCCTCATAGTCGTGGCGCCGCCCGACCTGGATGTCCTCGATGAACCGGTACGCGTCGCGTACGAGGTCGATCGTCACCACCGTGTCGACGCGGACCATCATCCGTCGATCAGTATCGCTCCTGCGACGGCGGTGGCCACTACGGATAGCCGCACACTTGCACCTCGAGGAGGACCGTGCCCATGGAGACACTCGACTACGAAGTAGACGGCCGGATCGCCCGCATCACGCTGAATCGGCCCGAGCGCGGCAACGGCATCACGCTCGAGATGCCGCGCGAGCTGGCCGAGTGCGTCGAGCGGGCGAACCTCGACCCCGCGGTGCACGTGATCGCGCTCGCCGGCGCCGGCAAGGGCTTCTGCGGCGGCTACGACCTCGTCGCGTTCGCCGAGCACGAGATCCCCAACCACGATCCCTCACAGCCCTGGGACCCGGTCGTGGACTGGCAGATGATGAGCCGCAACCTGCGCGGCTTCATGAGCCTGTTCGGCTCGGACAAGCCGGTGATCTGCAAGGTGCACGGCTTCTGCGTGGCGGGCGGCACCGACATGGCGCTCTGCTCCGACCTGCTCGTGATCGCCGACGACGCCCGCATCGGCTACCCGCCCGCACGCGTGTGGGGCGTGCCGACCTCGGCGCTGTGGGCGTTCCGGGTGGGCGACCAGCGCGCCAAGCGGCTGCTGTTCACCGGCGACCTGATCGACGGCCGCACGGCGCTCGACTGGGGCCTCGCGATCGAGTCGGCGCCGGCGGCGGAGCTGGACGAGCGCTTCGAGGCGCTCGTGCAGCGGATCGCGCTGACCCCGATCAACCAGCTGGTGATGATGAAGCAGCTGGTCAACCAGGCGCTCTACGCGCAGGGCCTGGCCGCGACGCAGTCGCTGGGCGTCTTCTTCGACGGCATCGCGCGCCACACGCCCGAGGGCTACGCGTTCGCCCAGCGCGCCGTCGAGGCCGGCTTCAAGCAGGCGGTGCGGGAGCGCGACGAGCCCTACGACGGACCGGGTAGCTAGCGCGAGCCCACGAGCGGCAGGTTCACGAAGCCCTCCACGCTCGCGTAGAGCAGTCCGACCTTGGGCATCTGCGAGACCTCCTCGATCACGATCGCGCGCGGCACCCAGTGCGGGTCGAACTTCGCGTTGAAGTCGCGCAGCGACTTGATCTGGAAGTACGGGTTGAGCAGCTCGGCGACTCGCTTGAACGCCCGCTGGCTGAGCGTCAGCTCGGCGCCGACGTCGAACAGCCGCCCCCACGCCGCGAAGTTCATCGACAGCTTCGTGAAACCGCGCTCGCCGAGCGCCAGCGCGGCGTTCGCGATCAGGAACTCGGTCATCCCGTTGGGCGCGTCCGGGTCGCGCTGCATCAGGTCGAGCGACCAGCCCGGCTCCGCGCCGTAGCAGGGCACGAGCCGCAGGAAGCCGTCGGGCCGCTCGCTCTCGCTCTCGAACGCCACCGCCAGCAGGAAGTCCGGGTTCTGGCCGCGCACGCCGCCGCCCAGCTCCATCGTGAAGCCGCGCTCGGGCGCCTTGCCGCGCCAGCGCTCGCGGATCTTGTTGAGCTCCTCGACCAGCTGCGGCGAGGCGTCGGACTCGCGCATCAGCCGGAAGCGGTGGTCGCGCCCGACCCGCTTGACCGCCGAGCGCACCGACTTCTTGTCGCTGCCCGCGAGCGTGAACTCGTCGCAGGGGATGATCGCCTCGTCGCCGAGGTAGACCTCGTGGAACCCGCGCGCGCCGTAGAGAGCCATGTCGGCCTCGCGCACGGCGAGGAAGGCGACCTTCCAGGCGCGGTCGCGGCAGAACGCCAGGAACTCGTCGAGCACCAGCTCGGTCGAGCCGGGGCGGCCGATCGGGTCGGCGGCCACCAGGGCGTAGCCGCTCTCGTAGGTGTAGGCGACCATGGCCTCGCCGTCGCTGGCGAAGAAGTAGCTCTTGTCCGAGCGCAGGGCGAAGTAGTCGAGCGTGTCCGACCCGTACAGGCGCACCAGGCGCCGGGCGTGCTCGCGCTCGTCCTCGGTGGGCTCGTCGCGGCGCGCGACCGCCCGGAACAGCAGCGCGGAGAAGATCAACACCCCGGCGAGCCCGAGCGCGAGCAGCGCCGCCGGGAAGAAGTCCTCGAAGAAGCGCCCGCTGTACTCGTACGGGCCGTCCAGCCCGATCAGGCCGGCGGCGATCGCGAGCAGGACGCCGCCGGGGGTCAGCTCCTCGACCACGTGCTCCTGCTCGAACAGCAGCGTGACCGTCCCGAAGCCGAACGCGATCGCCAGGTAGGCGGGCACGAAGCGCACGACGGTCAGCAGCGACCCGGAGTCGGGGCGCGCCGGGAAGGAGCCGCGCGTCGAGAGCAGCGCGATCAGCATCCCCAGCGCGTACGCGACCATGACCGGGTGCGGACCCTTGAGGACGTGGATGACCGCGCCGAGCGCGAACAGGACCACCGCGGCCTCCCAGGCGCGGCGCTTGCCGCGCGCCAGCTGCGGCGCGAGCAGGATCAGCGTGACGCCGACCAGCATGGAGGCGATGTGGCCGGCCACGCGCAGCGATAGGTCGCCGAGCAGGTTCTCGATGCCGAGCCGGTGGTGGACGCCCGGGAGCAGGGCGAGCAGGCAGAAGACGCCGCCCAGCGCGGTGAGCCAGGCGAGGATGCGGGGCGCGCGCGGCTCGGCGGGCGTGACGCGCGCGGCAGCGGGATCGCTCGCGGCAGCCGCCTCGCCCTCGGCGGCCGCCTCGCTCTCCGGCGCCGCTTCGGCCGGCGGCGACGCCATCGACGCGGCCGTCGGCACCCCGCTCGACGACAGCCCCGTGCGCGTGGCGCGCACCGCCGTGCCGGGCTCGGGCCGCATCGTCGGGAACAGGATCGCCTCGCGGATCGCCTGCGCGCCCGAGATCAGCATCACGAGCCGGTCCAGGCCGATCCCCAGGCCGCCGGTGGGCGGCAGCCCGTACTCGAGCGCGCGGATGTAGTCCTCGTCGACGTCCTCGGCCTCCTCGTCGCCGGCGGCCTTCGCGGCGGCCTCGGCCTCGAAGCGGGCGCGCTGGTCGACCGCGTCGTTGAGCTCCGAGTAGGCGTTGGCCAGCTCGCGCCCCCCGACCACCGCCTCGAAGCGCTCGACCATGTCGGGGTCCTCGCGGTGGCCGCGCGCCAGCGGCGAGACCTCGCGCGGGTAGTCGTAGACGAACGTGGGCTTCTCCAGCGTGGCCTCGCAGGTCTCGTCGTAGACCTCGGACATCAGCCGCCCCGCCCCCCACCCCGACTCGTACGGCACCTTGAGCCGGTCGCAGATCGCGCGCGCCTCGTCGATCGGCATCGAGGGGTGCATGCGCACGCCGTTGACCTCCTCGATCAGGTCGGCCATCGTCACGCGCCGCCAGGGCGGCGAGAGGTCGGTCGCGCTCTCGCCGGCGGCCACCGCGGCCTCCGAGCAGATCGCCTCGACCAGATCCATCATGTCGTGGTAGTCCGCCAGCGCCTGGTAGGCCTCGAGCAGCGTGAACTCGGGGTTGTGGCGAGTGTCGAGTCCCTCGTTGCGGAACACGCGGCCGATCTCGAAGACGCGCTCGAAGCCACCGACCACCAGGCGCTTGAGATACAGCTCGAGCGCGATGCGCAGGTACATGTCGATGTCGAGGGCGTTGTGGTGGGTGATGAACGGGCGCGCCGCCGCGCCGCCCGCGCTGGCGTCCAGCACCGGCGTCTCGACCTCGGTGAACCCGCGCTCGGACAGCGTGCGCCGCACCGAGGCGATCACGGCCGAGCGGATGTCGAACACCCGGCGCGACTCCGGGTTCACGATCAGGTCGAGGTAGCGCTGGCGCAGTCGCGTGTCCACGTCGGTGAGGCCGCGGTGCTTGTCCGGCAGCGGGCGCAGTGACTTCGTGAGCAGGAGCCATTCGCCGACCCAGATCGAGGGCTCGCCCTTGTCGGTGCGCTTGCAGGTGCCCGCGACTCCGATCCAGTCGCCGCGGTCGAGGTCGCGTACGCGCTTGTCGTCGAGGAAGACGATCTGCACCGTCGCCGTCTGGTCCTTCAGGCTCGCGAACACGATCCGGCCGTGGCGGCGGATCAGCATCACGCGTCCGGCCACGCGCACCGGTCCCAGGGAGTCGAACTGGTCGCGCACCTGGGCCAGGGTGTGGTCCGGGTCGTAGCTGTAGGCAGGGCCGGAGTCGGCGAGCAGCCGCTCCTGCTTGGCGAGCCGCTGGGCGCGCTCCTGGGTGACGAAGTCGCGCTTCTCGGCCGGCTCCATGGGAGGAGATAGTGCTTTCCGCGTGCGTATCGGTCAAGCTGCGCGCGTGGCTGACCGGCTCGAGACGATTCTGGTCCAGGCCAAGAAGGACCGGAAGCGGCTCGACGGATCGGCCATGGGCGCCTTCAGCCTGACCACGCTCGGCATCGCGAGCGTGGTTGGCGCGGGCATCTTCGTGACCACCGGCACGGCGGCGGCGCAGTACGCCGGGCCGGCGGTGGTGCTCTCGTTCGTGCTCGCCGGGCTCGCGGCCGCCTTCACCGCCATCTGCTACGCCGAGCTGGCGGCGATGATCCCGATCGCCGGCTCGACCTACTCGTACGCGTACGCCGCGTTCGGGGTCTTCTTGGCGTGGTTCATCGGCTGGGACCTGCTGCTCGAGTACCTGTTCGCGGCCTCGACGGTCGCGGTCGGCTGGTCGGGCTACCTGGTCAGCTTCCTCGACTCGCTCGGCATCCACATCCCGCACGACCTGTCCAGCCCGCCGTTCGGCAGCGGCAGCGGCATCGTCAACCTGCCCGCGATCCTGGTGGTCGCAGGCACCACGGCGCTGCTCGTGGTCGGCACGCGCCAGTCGGCCGGCGTGAACAACGCGATCGTCGCGCTCAAGATCGTGGTGCTGCTGCTGTTCGTGGCGGTGGGCGCGTTCGCGGTCGACAGCTCCAACTGGACCCCGTTCGTGCCGGCCAACGACGGCGACTTCGGCGACTTCGGCGCCTCCGGCGTGATCCGCGGCGCGGGCGTGGTCTTCTTCGCCTACGTCGGCTTCGACGCGGTGTCGACGGCGGCCGGCGAGGCGCGCAACCCGCAGCGGACCGTGCCTATCGGGCTGCTCGGCACGGTGCTGATCTCGACGGTGCTCTACGTGGCGATCGGGCTGGTGCTGACCGGGATCGTGCCGTTCGAGCACCTGAACGTCTCCGACCCGCTCTCGAAGGCCGTCGAAGCGGAGGGACGCGGCGCCGGCTGGCTTGACGAGGCGCTCGGGATCTCGGCGGTGGTGGGCCTGTTCTCGACCGTGCTGGTCACGTTCTACGGGCAGACGCGCATCCTGATGCGCATGTCCGCGGACGGAATGCTGCCGCCGATCTTCAACCGCGTCGACAAGCGCTTCAAGACACCGGCGTTCACGACGATCCTGTGCGGGATCGCCGGGGCCGCGGTGGCCGGCGCTCGTGCCGATCGACGTGCTCGGCCAGCTGGTCTCGATCGGCACGCTGCTGGCATTCATGATCGTCTGCACCGGAGTGCTGGTGCTGCGGCGCACCCACCCGCAGATCGAGCGCCCCTTCCGGGTGCCGCACGTGAACCTGATCGCCGGGCTCGGCCTGGTCAGCGCGCTCGGGCTGATGGTGACGCTGCCGATCGACACCTGGATCCGCCTGGCGATCTGGCTCGTCATCGGCCTGACGATCTTCTTCAGCTACTCGCGCTCGCACACGAAGGCGGAGTTCGCGGCGCTGGCGGAGGAGGCCGACGCGTAGGCTGCCCCCGGCCGCTTGAACTGCAGCAATAACGGGCGGCCGATCGAGAGTTTTGCTGAGTTGGGGGGTCTATAGACCCCCTAATGCAGCAAAAGTCCGATTTGGGCCTGGCCCTGGTCGCTGCAGTTCGCTGGGCTACGACGCCCCCGGCCGCCGCAGCGCCAGGAACGCGATCCCGCCGATCATCACCGCGAACGCCGCCAGCGCGGCGAGCAGCGTGCCGGTGTCGTCGTGGATCGTCTCCTTGAAGGCGAGCGTCCCGAGGAGCAGGCTCGCCACCGGGTCGAGCGCCATCTGGGTCGCCACCGCCGCCGCCAGCGCGCCCGCCTGGAGCGACGCCTGGCTGAGCGTCATGCTCACGTAGCCCACCACGACCAGCGCGTACAGCTGCCAGTGCTCGAATACCGCGAGCACGCCGTCGTCGAGCTGCTCGACGGTCGCCTTCGTCAGCGCGGCGCTCAGCGCGAACAGGATCCCCGCCGCCGTGCCCGAGCAGCGCCGCCCGGTGGACCGGCGCGCGCCCGCGCGCGCTCAGCGTCAGCCCGCCGCACAGCACCGCCGCCACCGCGAACGACACCACCCACGCCGTGGCCGACGCGTTGTCCACGCCTCCACCCGGGTCGGCGAGCACGAGGAACGCACCCAAGCCGACGGTCACCGCCAGCGCACCCAGGATCTCCGGGTCGCGACACCGGCTTGTGCTCGAAGCGCGCCCCCAGCGGCAGCGCGAACACCACGCTGGTGGCGAGCAGCGGCTGCACGACCACGATGCGCCCGAGGCCGAGCGCCGCGGCCTGCGCCACGAAGCCGAGCCCGTCCGCCACGATCCCGGCGAGCCAGCGCGGCTGGCGCGCCAGGCGCAGCAGGAACCCGGCGCCGCGCGCCTCCTCCTCGGAGGCCTGCGCCGCCACCTGCTGCTGGAGGACCGTGCCGAGCGAGAACAGCAGCGCGGCCACGAGCGCGAGCGCGATCGCCATCGGCTAGTCCGGGGCGCCCGCGATCCGGTCCTGGAAGGCGCGGTAGCGGCGCTGGTGCCGTTCGAGCCGGGCCCGCGCCCGCGCCAGCTTGCGGCTCCCCTCGGGGTAGCGTCGCCGCGCCCAGAACGAGTCGGGCTTGGCCAGACGCAGCGCCGCCACCAGCCCGACGAACGGGACCAACATCGTCGCGACGCCCATGAACAGCTTGCCCTTGAGCACCGCCATCGCGGCGAGCGCGAGGGCGGCGAGCACCGAGGCCACGATGGTCGGCACACCAGAGTCCGTTGCGAACGGCAGGAACCCCATCAGCACCAAGCCGCCGATCAGCACGGCCACGACGACCGCGTCGACCGAGCGGCGCCCCTCCTCCGCCCAGTAGACGTCGTCCAGGTGCAGCCAGAGCGCGTACTCGTCGAGCGTCAGCCCGGCGCCGATGCCGAACCCGGCGGCCACCAACTCGAACCAGGGGCTGTCGGGCTGCAGCGCCAGGACGAAACCGCAGATCAGCATCAGCGCGATCCCGAAGACCAGGTGGTGCACGTGCAGCCCGCCCTCGGTCGTCACGCTGCCGGGCCACCACGGCACCTTGGGGCTGCGCATCAGGCGCGCGCTCGTCCGGATGAACAGGAACGAGAGCAGCATCGCCGCGAGCAGAATCAGCCCCGCTCGCTCGGCCTCGCCGCCCAGAAAGCTCTCGCCCCCAAACTCGAGGACGACGTCACCGGCCAGCATCCGCCCACTCTAGCCGGGAGAATCGTCCCAGCGCATGCGACGCCTCTCCGATGCAAGCCGGCTGACGACCGGCATCGTGCTGGTCGTGCTCGGGCACGGCTCTGCTGTTCGCCGGCACGATCGCCCTCTACGCGCGCGAGGAGGTCATCGACCGCGAGGCGTTCGCCGACCGCGCGGTCGCGGCGCTCGACGACGACGGCGTGCGCCACCTCGTCTCCCGCGAGATCGTCGTCAACCTGGTCGACCGCGGCTCGACCGACCTGGTCGCCGCCCGCCCGCTGCTCGAGTCGGTCGTGGACGCCGTCGTCCAGACGCAGCCCTTCCGGCAGATCTTCCGGCGCGCCGCGCTGGAGGCGAACAAGGTCTTCTTCGTCCGCGAGCGCAACGACACGCTCGTGAACCTCGGCGACGCCGCCACCGTGGTCGGGTTCGCGGTGAGGTCGGTGTCCCCCAAGCTCGGGCGTGAGATCCCCGACGACGTGGACCCGGAGCTGTTCACGCTCGACCGGCGACGAGTTCGCGGGCCAGACGCTGGCGGTAGCCGACAAGCTGCGCCTGCTCGGGTGGCTGCTGCCGGCGCTGGCCCTGGCGGCGTTCGCCCTCGCGGTGGTGCTGGGCCCGGACCGGCGCGTGGCTGTGCTGCGCGTGGGCGTGGGCATCGCCGCCGCCGGGACGCTGCTCGCGGTGACGCTGCTGATCCTGCGGTCGCGCGTGCTCGCCGGGACGATCGGCACCGACGAGGTGACCAACGAGGAGGTGCGCGACGCGGTGCGCGGCCTGCTCGACGCCTACCTTCGCGACTTGGTCGACTGGGGCCTGCTGCTCGCGCTGCTGGGCGTGGTGACCGCCGCCGCCGCGGCGGCGCTCGACCCGGGCGACGTGGAGGCCCCGGCGCGGCGCCTGGCGCGGCGCGTGCTGCGACCGGCCGCAGACCGTCGCGGGCCGCGCGCTGCGCGGCGCCGCGGCGCTCGCGCTGGGCGTCGGCATCGTGCTCGCGCCGACCCTGGCGCTGCAGGTGACGGCGATCGCGGGCGGCGTGTACCTGGTCTTCTTCGGAGTGACCGAGCTGCTCGCGCTGCTCGGGCGAAGCGAGCGCGCCAAGGCCGACGCCGAAGCGGGCCGGCGCCGGGCGCTGGCGATGGCGGGCGCGATCGGCGTCGTGGCGGTGGCGGCCGTGCTGGCCGTCGTGGTGGTCGTGACCGGGGCGGAGAGCGACCGGCAGACCGCCGTGGCGGCGGTTCCGGCGGCGGGCTGCAACGGCTCCAAGGCGCTGTGCGACCGGCAGCTCAACGAGGTCGCCTTCGCCGGCACCCACAACTCGTTCTCGGCGGCCGACAGTCCCGGGCTGGTACATCGCCAACCAGCTGCGCCCGATCCCGCGCCAGCTCGACGATGGCATCCGCCTCTTCCTGATCGACGCGCACTGGGGCGTGGAGCTGGACAACGGGAAGGTGCTCACCGACTTCGACACCGAGCAGCGCGACCGCAACAAGGTCGCCAAGGCGCTGCCCCCGGACGTGCTCGCGGCCGCCGAGCGCCTGGTCGGCCACCAGCTGGGCGGGACCACCGAGGAGGGCGACTCCGACGTCTGGCTGTGCCACACGGTCTGCGAGCTCGGCGCGACCCGCATGGCCCCCGTGCTCGTGTCGATGCGCGAGTTCCTCGAGGCCAACCCCGGCGAGGTGGTGATCCTGTTCATCGAGCCCTACGTCAAGCCGGCCGACATCGCCAAGCGCTTCGAGGACGCCGGCCTCGAGAAGCTACCTGGCGACGCTGTCGCGCGACGAGCCGCTGCCCACGCTCGGGGAGCTGGTCGACTCGGGCAAGCGCATGATCGTCTTCACCGAGAAGGACGCCGACGGCACGGTGCCGTGGTACCTGGACGGGTTCTCGTTCGTGCAGGACACGCCGCTGGGTGCCACCACGATCAAGGAGCTGAGCTGCAGGCGCGAGCGCGGCGACGCCGACAGCCCACTGCTGATGCTGAACAACTGGGCCGACGTGTTCCCGCCCCGGCTGCGCGCCAACCGGCCCTTCCAGACGAAGCAGTTCCTGCTGAAGCGGGCGCACGCGTGCGAGCGCAAGCGGGGCATGCCCGTGAACATGATCGCCGTCGACTTCTACGACCAGGGCGACGTGGTCGAGGCGGTCAAGGTGCTCAACGAAGAGCGGCGTTAGACGAGCGCGGCGCGCGCGAGCCTTCGATCTCTAGTCGTCGAAGCGGCCGTCGACGAGGGCGAAGACCGCGCCCTGGGGATCCTGCGCGACCAGGATCCGCCCGCCGGGGACCGACATCGGCGGCACGATCACCCGCCCGCCGAGCTCCGCGATCCGGCCGGCATCGTCGTCGACGCTGTCGCTGCCGAAGTAGACCAGCCAGGCGGAGGGCTGCTCCTCCATCATCCCGCCGTTGAGGCGGTCGCCGTTGTAGATGCCCCAGTAGGGCTGATCCCCCTCGGCCACCTGCTCGAAGCGCCAGCCGAAGACCCCCGCGTAGAACTCCTGGGCGCGCGCGGCGTCGCTGGTGTTGAGCTGGTTGATGGTCAGCGCCCCCGGCTCGTTCACGCGCTCGGCGCCGATGCTCGTGCCCGGCTCCCAGACCGAGTAGAACGCGCCCATCGGATCCTGGACGACCGCCATGCGTCCGACGTCCATGACGTCAAAGGCCCCCATCACGACCGTGCCGCCGTGCTCGTCGGCGGCGGCGGCGCTGGCGTCCGCGCTCTCGACCGTCACGTACGAGTTCCAGGCGGGCGGCTGGCCCTCCTGCTGGACCGCGGAGAGCGCTCCCACGGCCTTGCCGCCCTTCGACAGCATCGTGTAGACGCCGCCCTCGGGGATCGGATTGTCCTCCGTGTCCCACCCGAACAGGCCGGTGTAGAAGGCCTTGGCGCCCTCGGTGTCGGTCGTCGACAGATCGGCCCAGCTGAACGTTCCCGGTGCGTGACTCGTGCGTTCGCCCATGGTCGGCGAAGATACTGCTCCCATGACCGCACTGCGTGAACGACGAGAGGCCGTGGTGCGCGAGCACATGGAGTCGGAGAACGAGCACGACTTCGACACGACGCTCGCCACGTTCGGACACCCCCGCTACGAGATCATCCCGACCGGCGACGTGCACGACGGGGCCGAGGCGGTGATGGGGTACTTCACCGAATCGCGCACCGCGTTCCCCGATCAGCGCAACGAGCTGATCGCGATGCACCACGCCGACGACGCCGTGATCGTCGAGTTCACCCTCAGGGGCACCCACCTCGGCCCGCTGCGCGGCTTCGAGCCCACCGGCCGCGAGTTCAGCTGCCGCATGATCGCCGTCTTCGAGTTCGAGGGCGAGGGGATCGTCTGCGAACGCGTCTACTTCGACGCCGCGACGATCCTGGGGCAGCTGGCGGGCTGAGAGTGGACGTCCTCCAAGGCGCTGCCCTGCTCGCCGCGACCATCGCCATGGGGCTGATGGCGGGGGTGTTCTGGATCTACGGCAACGCGATCATGCCCGGCCTGCGCCGCACCGACGACCGCACCTTCGTCGGCGCGTTCCAGTCGATCGACCGAGCGATCATCAACCCGTTGTTCATGGCGGCCTTCTTCGGGGCTCTGCTGTTGACCGGGGCGGCGGCGGCGCTCAACCTCTCCGAGGGGGACGTGCTGCCCTGGACGCTCGCCGCCTTGCTGCTCTACCTGGCTGTCATCGTGATCACGGTGCGGGTCAACGTACCCCGCAACGACGAGATCAAGGCCGCCACGGACCCCGACCTGGCGGCGGTGCGCCAGCGCTTCGACGAAGCGAGGTGGGTGCGCTGGAACACCGTTCGCGCGGTCGCATCCACGGCAGCGCTCGCCTGCCTGGCGTGGGGCCTCGCGGAGTACTCGCCCTGATGGCCAAGACCGAGCACACGATGCTGGAGGTGGCGGGCAAGGAGGTCCGGCTCTCCAACCCCGGGAAGGTCTACTTCCCCAGGCCCGGCTGGACCAAGCTGGACCTCGCCGAGTACTACGTGGGCATGGCCGACGCGGTGCTGGTGCACGTGCGCGAGCGCCCGACCGTGATGAAGCGCTTCGTCAACGGGATCATGGAGGACCCGATCTGGCAGAAGCGCGTGCCGCAGAAGGTGCCCGACTGGCTCGAGACCGCCACCGTCGCGTTCCCGTCCGGTCGCACCGCCGAGGAGCTCGTGGCCAACGACGCCGCCCACCTCGTCTGGGCGGTCAACCTCGGCGTGATCGACTTCAACCCGTGGCCGGCTCGCCGCGCCGACCTCGACCACCCCGACGAGCTGCGCGTGGACCTCGACCCGACACCCGGGATCGGCTGGGACGACGTGCGCCGAACCGCGATGGTCGTGCGCGACGTCCTCGAGGAGCACGGCCTGCGCGGGTACCCCAAGACGTCCGGCTCCAAGGGCATCCACGTCAACGTGCGAGTCGAGCCGCGCTGGGACTTCCTCGGAGTGCGCCGGTCGGCGCTCGCGATGGCGCGCGAGGTCGAGCGCCGCGCGCCCGACCTGGCCACCACCAAGTGGTGGAAGGAGGAGCGCCACGGGGTGTTCGTCGACTACAACCAGAACGCCCGCGACCGCACGGTCGCCTCCTGCTACTCGGTGCGCCCCACTCCCGACGCCCGCGTGTCCTGCGCGCTGCGATGGGAGGAGGTCCTCGACGTGGAGCCGGGCGACCTGCGGCTCGACACCGTGCGCGAGCGCCTGGCCGACGTGGGCGACCCGAGCGCCGATATCGACCAGCAGCCGGGCTCGCTCGAGGCGCTGCTCGACCTGGCCCGCCGCGACGAGGAGGAGGGCCTCGGAGACGCCCCGTGGCCGCCGCACTTCCCCAAGCAGAAGGACGAGCCCAAGCGCGTCCAGCCGAGCCGCGACAAGGACCGGCCCAAGCAGCGCGGCCGCGCCGGCGACCCGCAGCCGGGCGGCCCGCCGCCGGGCGTGAGCACCGGGGGACTCCAGCGCGGCTTCGGCTCGAAGCCGCGGACCGGGCAGGGGTACGAGGATGAGTTCGAAGACTGACGCCCGCGTGGGCGCGCACGTCGCGCCCGAGCAGCCGCTGGCCACCGCCGCCGAGGTCGGCGCGGACTGCGTGCAGGTCTTCCTGTCCAACCCGCAGGGCTGGCAGAAGCCGGCCCCGCGCGACGACGCGGCCGAGCTGCGCGAGTCGGACGTGCCGCTCTACGTACACGCCCCGTACCTGATCAACGTGTGCTCGCCGAAGAACAACGTCCGCTACGGGTCGCGCAAGATCCTGCAACAGACGTGCGAAGCCGCCGCGGACGTCGGCGCGACGGCCGTCATCGTCCACGCCGGCCATGCCGAGGACGGCGTGGCCGAGGGAGTCGGCCGCTGGGTGCGCTCGCTCGAGCTGCTCGAGTCGGACGTGCCCGTGCTGATCGAGAACACGGCCGGCGGCGACAACGCGGTCGCGCGCCGCTTCGACGCGCTGGCGCGGCTCTGGGATGCCATCGGCGAGATGGACACCGCGTTCGAGCTCGGCTTCTGCTTCGACACCTGCCACGCCCACGCCGCTGGCGAGGATCTCTCGGACGCCGTCGAGCGCGTGCTCGCGATCGTGGGCCGCATCGACCTGCTGCACGTGAACGACTCGCGCGACCCGGCCGGGACCGGCGCGGACCGCCACGCCAACCTCGGCAAGGGCGAGATCGGAACCGAGACGCTCGAGGCGATGATCCGCGCGGCCGGGCCGCCGGCGATCGTCGAGACACCCGGCGACCTCGACGACATGCGCGCCGACATCGAGTTCGTGCGAGCGGCGCTGGCGGGCTAGCGCCCGAACCCCCGCAGCCGGCCGGCAATGCCGACAACGAGAGCGCCAAGCACAAACGAGAGCGGATGCTCCGGGCCGTACCAGTCGAGCGAGAAGGGCAGGAGCAGGACGAACCCCACCGCGCCCGACCACCCGCCACCCGCTCGCGAACAGCGCCCCCAGCGACGCGCCGAGCACGCAGGAGATGCCGAAGTCGGGGTCGTTCGCGGCGGCCTCCGCGCCCTCCGACCCGAGCAGCGATCGCGATGCCGATGATCGCGTAGGCGATCAGCGCGGAGCCGACGTGGCCGACCAGCACGGCCGCCCACCAACCACCGGCGCCCTGCCAGGCGGATCACCGCGAAGGCGGCGAGCGCGGTCAGGGCGATCTGCGGCGCCGCCACGCCGTCCACGACGAGCGCGCTCGTGAAGAGGCGCCAGACCTCGCCGTCGGCGACCAGATCCGCGCTCGCCTGAAGCGAGGCGCTGTCGACACCCGCGATCGCGAGCGCCGTGACGGCTGCGAAGTAGGCCGCCGCCGCGATGGAGGCGGCCGCCCTCGCGGGGGAGACGGCTGGCGCCTCCCTAGCTGCTGCCGACCGCCAGGAACGCCTCGTAGCGCTTGACCTCGCGCTCCGCGCGGGCCCGCTCCTCCGACCCCTCGTCGGCCCGCTCGGCCGCCTCGCGCGCCTCCTTGAGGCGCGACTCGAAGGCCGAGCGGTCGATCTCGTCGGGGGCGATCGCCTCCTCCACCAGCACCAGCGCGGAGTTGTCGACCACCTGCAGGTAGCCCTCGCCCTGCGCGAAGCGCACCACGTCGGAGTCGGATTTGTAGAGGCGCAGCTCGGTCGGCTCCAGGATCGCCATCAGCGGAGCGTGGTTGGCGAGCACGCCGATCGAGCCCGTCGTCGTGCGGGTGGAGACCATCTCCACCTCGTCCTCGAAGACCTTCCCCTCGGGGGTCAGGACCTCGACCGGGAAGCTACTCCGCGCCATCGTCGCGGCTCCCCCGGGCCGCCTCGACCACGTCGTCGATCGTGCCCTTGAGCAGGAACGCGCGCTCGGGGATGTCGTCGTGCTTGCCCTCGATGATCTCCTTGAAGGAGCGCACCGTCTCCTCGACCGGCACGTAGGCACCCGGGGTGCCCGTGAACTGCTCGGCGACGAAGAACGGCTGCGACAGGAAGCGCTCGACCCGCCGGGCGCGGTTCACGGTCACGCGGTCCTCGTCGGACAGCTCGTCGATGCCCAGGATGGCGATGATGTCCTGCAGCTCGCGGTAGCGCTGCAGGATCTCGCGGACGCGGTTGGCGACGTCGAAGTGCTCATCGCCGACGATGTCGGCCTTGAGGATCGTCGAGGTCGAGTCGAGCGGGTCGACGGCCGGATAGATGCCCTTCTCCGAGATCGCGCGGGACAGCGTCGTCGTCGCGTTCAGGTGCGCGAACACCGACGCCGGCGCGGGGTCGGTCAGGTCGTCGGCCGGCACGTAGATCGCCTGGATCGAGGTGACCGAGCCCTGCCGGGTCGAGGTGATCCGCTCCTGCAGCTGGCCCATCTCCGTCTCGAGCGTGGGCTGGTAGCCGACCTGCGAGGGCATCCGCCCGAGCAGCGCCGACACCTCGGAGCCCGCCTGCACGAAGCGGAAGATGTTGTCGATGAAGAGCAGCACGTCCTGACCGCCCTGGTCGCGGAAGTACTCCGCCATCGTCAGGCCGGACAGCGCGACGCGCATGCGCGCGCCGGGCGGCTCGTTCATCTGGCCGAACACGAGCATCGTCTTGTCGATCACGCCCGACTCGCTCATCTCGAGCCAGAGGTCGTTGCCCTCGCGCGAGCGCTCGCCGACGCCGCAGAAGGCGGACAGTCCACCGTGCTCGCTGGCCAGGTTGTGGATCAGCTCCTGGATGAGCACCGTCTTGCCGACGCCGGCGCCGCCGAACAGGCCGACCTTGCCGCCCTTGGCGTAGGGGGCCAGCAGGTCGACGACCTTGATGCCGGTCTCGAAGATCTCGCGCGTGGGCGTCAGGTCCTCGACGTTCGGAGCGGGGCGGTGGATCGGCCAGCGCTCGTCGAACTCGACGTCGCCCTTCTCGTCGATCGGGTCGCCGAGCAGGTTGAAGATCCGGCCGAGCGTGCCCTCGCCGACCGGCACCGTGATCGGGCCGCCCGTGTCGCGGACCTCGACGCCGCGCGACAGGCCGTCGGTCGCGTCCATCGCGACCGCGCGGATCCGGTCGTCGCCGAGGTGCTGCTGCACTTCGAGGACGAGCGTCGTCTCCTCGCCGTCGCGGTCCAACGAGATCTCGAGCGCGTTGTAGATCTCCGGCAGATGCTCGGCGGGAAAGGCGACCTCCACGACGACACCCTGGATCTCCTCCACGGTCCCGGTGGTTGTCTCGGTTGCTGCTTCCACTGAATCGGTCTCCTTATCTCAGGCCTTCTGCGCCTGCCACGACTTCCATGATCTCCTGGGTGATCTCCGCCTGGCGCTGGCGGTTGGCCTCGAGCGTGAGGTCGTCGATCATCTCCCCGGCGTTGTCAGATGCGTTGCGCATGGCGCTCATGCGGGCGCCGTGCTCGGACGCCGTCGACTCCAGCAGCGCCCGGTAGATCGAGATCTCCACGTAGTCGGGCACGAGCCGGGCGAGGATCTCCTCTGGGTCCGGCTCGTAGATCCACAGCGCGCGCGAGTGCGGGTCGTCGTCTTCGTCGTGCTCCTCGTCGTCGCCCATCACGTCGGCCTGCTGGAGCGGCAGCAGCGTCTCGTGGCGGACCTCCTGGTTCACCGCCGAGATGTAGCCGTTGTAGAAGACCTCGACGCGGTCGACCTTGTCGTCGACGTACGCGGACGCGAGCCCGTCGGCGATCGTGCGAGCGTCGGAGAAGGCGGGGCGGTCGGTGAAGCCCGCCCAGCTGCCGCCGAGCTCGGCAGCTCGCGGAACTGGAGCGACGAGATGCCGCGCCGCCCGGAGGCGTACCAGAGCACCTCGGCGCCCTCTGAGCGCAGCTCGCGCGCACGGGCATTGCCGGCCCGGATGATCTGTGAGTTGAAGGGGCCCGCCAGGCCGCGGTCGCCGGTCACGAGCAGGATGCCGACGGTCGACACCTGCTCCTTCTCCTGCAGGATCGGCAGGTTGGGGATGTTGTCGGCGGCCTTCGAGGCGCGCGAGGTCATCCGCCGAGCGCGTCCGCGTAGGGGCGCAGGTGCTCGATCCGCTGCTCGGCGCGCCGCAGCCGCGCGGCGGAGATCATCTCCATCGCCCGCGTGATCTTGCGGATGTTCTTGACCGACGCGATGCGGCCGCGGATGTCCTTCAGCGACGCCATCTACGTGGTCGCCGCCTCCTCCTCGCGCTCCTCGGCCTCCGCCTCGGCGTCGCCGCCGTCGGCCTCCTCGTCGCCGTCCTCGTCGCCCGAGCCGTCGGCGTCCGCGGTGCGGCCCGCCTTCTCGCGCTCCTCCTCGGAGCGGATGCGGTCCGACTCGCCCTCCTCGAGCGGGTTGCCCTCGGCGTCGAAGTCGGGGCCGAAGTCGTCGATCGCCTCGGCGATCTGGTCGCCCGAGCTTCGTCCTCGATCGAGTCGGCCCAGTTGCCCTCGCCGATCTGCTCCATCAGCTCCGAGTCCTCGGAGCGCACGCGCGCGAGCAGCATCTCCAGGAACTCGCTGGACGCGCTCGACCTTGATCCGGTCGAGGAAGCCGCCGGTGCCCGAGTAGATCGCCGCCACCTGGTCCTCGATCGCGCCAGGGCGTCGCGCTCGCCCTGCTTGAGCGACCTCCACCAGCCGGGCGCCGCGGTTGAGCGTGGCCTGGGTGTCGGCGTCGAGGTCCGAGCCGAACTGCGCGAACGCCTCGAGCTCGCGGTACTGGGACAGCTCCAGCCGCAGCCTGCCGGCGACCTTGCGCATCGGCGTGGTCTGCGCCGAGCCGCCCACGCGCGACACCGAGATGCCGACGTTGATCGCCGGGCGCACGCCCGAGCGGAACAGGTCCGCCTGCAGGAAGATCTGGCCGTCGGTGATCGAGATGACGTTCGTCGGGATGTAGGCCGACACGTCGCCGGCCTGCGTCTCGATGATCGGCAGCGCGGTGAACGAGCCCGCCGCCGAGCTCGTCCGAGAGCTTCACCGAGCGCTCGAGCAGGCGCGAGTGCAGGTAGAAGACGTCACCCGGGTACGCCTCACGGCCGGGCGGGCGGCGCAGCAGCAGCGACATCTGCCGGTAGGCGAACGCGTGCTTGGTGAGGTCGTCGTAGATCGCCAGCGCGTGGCCGCCGTTGTAGAGGAAGTGCTCCGCCATCGCCGCGCCCGCGTACGGGGCGAGGAACTTGATCGGGGCGGCCTCGTCGGCGGGCGCCGCCACGATGATCGTGTGGTCGAGCGCGCCGTGGTCGTCGAGCTGCTGCGCCACGTCCACCACCGTGGACATGCGCTGCCCGACGGCGACGTAGACGCACTTAACGTCCTTGCCCTTCTGGTTGATGATCGTGTCGATGCAGATCGACGTCTTGCCGGTCTGGCGGTCGCCGATGATCAGCTCGCGCTGGCCGCGGCCGATGTTCGTCATCGCGTCGATCGGCTTGATGCCGGTCAGCAGCGGCTCCTTCACCGGCTGACGGGCGACCACGCCGGGGGCCTTGAACTCGGCCGGGCGCGTCTCGCGAGGTGTCGATGTCGCCCTTGCCGTCGAGCGGCTCGCCGAGCGGGTCGACGATGCGGCCGAGCAGCGCGTCGCCGACCGGCACCTCGAGCAGGCGGCCGGTGCGCTTGACCTGGTCGCCCTCCTCGATCTTGTCCCACTCGCCGAACAGCACGGCGCCGACGTTGTCGGACTCGAGGTTGAGCGCGAGGCCGGTCACGTCGTGCGGCAGCTCGAGCAGCTCCCTCGACATCACGTTGTCCAGGCCGTGGACGCGCGAGATGCCGTCGGCGACCGACAGCACCGTCCCCACCTCGGAGAGGTCGGCGCCGCCGTCCTCGAGCCCCTGGATGCGCTCCTTGAGGATGCTCGTGATCTCGTCTGGCTTGATCTGCACTTTCGGGAGCTCCTTAGGCCGCCTTGGCGACTTGCTTTCGAAGTTGTTCGAGCCGGTTGCGCACGGTGGCGTCCAGGACCATGTTGCCGACGCGCACCATCAGACCCCCGAGCACGTCGGGGTCGACGTTCGACGACAGCTCGACCCGCCGGCCGGTCTGCTCCTCGATGCGCTTGCCGATGTCGTCGACGAGGCCGGCGTCGAGCTCGGTCGCGCTGGTCACGATGACCGGCAGCAGCTTGTTCTCCTCGGCCCAGAGGCCGTCGAAGATGCGCCGGATCCGGAACAGGGCCGGCATGCGGTGGCGCTCGGCGAGCAGCTCGAGGAAGTTGAGGAAGCGCTCGTCGGCGTCGCTCACGATCCGCCGCATGCCGTCCTTCTTCTCCTCGCTCGAGAAGTAGGGCGAGAACAGGAACAGCTGCAGGTTGCGGTCCTCGTCGAGGGCGTCCGCGAACTGGCCCAGCTCGTCGTGCACGCGGTCGAGCACGCCGTCGTCCTTGGCGGCCTCGAACAGCGCGCGGGCGTAGACCTCGGCGATCTCTTCCATGCGCCTCAGTTGCGGCTCTCCTTCCCGGCCAGCGCCGAGAAGTCGACCTCGCCGAGCGCCTCCTCGATCAGGCGCCGGTGGTCCTCCGGCGTGAGCGACTTGCGCGTGACCTTCTCGGTGGCGATCACCGTGAGGTCGGCGACCTCCTTGCGGATCTCCTCGAGCGCCCGGCTTGCGTCTCGGCCTCGATGTCGCGCCGCGGTGCGCGCCATCAGCTCCTCGCGCTGCTGGTTGGCCTGCGCCTTGGCCTCGTCGGCCAGCGAGTCCGCGGCCTTGCGCGCGCGGACGATGATGTCCTCCGCCTGCTCGCGCGCCTCGCGCAGCCGGGCGCGGTACTCCTCGAGCAGCTCGTCGGCCTCGCGCTTGGCCTGCTCGGCGTGCTCGATCGAGTCCTCGATCGCCTGGCGCCGCCTGTCGAGCGCCTCGGCGATGCGCGGGAACGCCAGCTTGTTGAGCAGGAACAGCGTGATGCCGAAGGCGAGCAGCGTCCAGATCATCAGCCCGACGCTCGGGCTGACCAGG
Organism: uncultured Thermoleophilaceae bacterium; assembly: GCA_963765135.1. Lineage (GTDB taxonomy): Bacteria > Actinomycetota > Thermoleophilia > Solirubrobacterales > Thermoleophilaceae > JACVRW01. The sequence continues at coordinate 291,144 of CAVXUX010000002.1, read as the reverse complement.
AAGTTGCCGCTGCTCCTCCTCCTCGGCGCCGCCTCCTGGGCGATCAGCAGGATGCCCGCGAAGTCCGCCACCTAGAGGAAGAACGCGATCAGGCCGAAGATGAACGCGTAGAAGACGATCGCCTCCGTCAGGGCGAACCCGAGCCACTGGATGCTCGTGATCTCCTCGCGCATCTCGGGCTGACGGGTGACCGACTCGATCACCTTGCCGAAGATGTAGCCGACGCCGATGCCGGGGCCGATCGTGCCCAGGCCGGCGCCGACGCCGAGCGCGATCGCCTTCAGGCCGTCAGTCGGGTCGGCTGCCTGCGGCGATCGGTGTCAGTGCTGCCAGGTCCATTGGTCCTCCTTAGTGGCCTCCGGCGGATGCCTCGCCGAAGTAGATGGATGTGAGCGTCGCAAAGATGAAGGCCTGCAGCGTCGCGATCAGGCCGACCTCGAGCAGGAAGAAGGCGATCGCGACCGGCAGCGTGATCCACGCCGAGCGCCGCGATGCCGAGCAGCACGGCCAGCCCGCCGCCCATGAACAGGATCAGCAGGTGGCCGGCGAGGATGTTCGCGAAGAGCCGGACGGAGAGCGAGATGATCCGCATGAACTGCGAGATCACCTCGATGAAGAAGATCGGCACGGCCGCGGGTCCGGTGACGCCGGCCGGCAGCCAGCCCTTGAGGTACTTGATCAGCCCGTGCTTGCGGATGCCCTCGACCTGGTAGAGGATGAACACGGTCAGCGTCAGCACCAGCGGGATCGACAGGTTGGCGGTGGCCGCGTAGAGGGAGAAGGCGGGGAAGTCGATCCCGAAGATGTTGATCGTCTCCTCGCTGTTCACCGGCAGCGGGATGTAGCCGAGCATGTTCGAGAACCAGATGAAGAAGAACAGCGTGGCCACGAGCGGGAACCACTTGGCCGCGGCCTCGCGAGGGCATGTTGTTGCGGGCGATCTGGTTGTAGGTGAGGTCGTAGGCGCCCTCGACGATCGGTCTGCACGCGGTTCGGCTTGTCCTGCATGCGGCTTCGAGATGTAGACCATCGTCCCGATCGTGAGGATGCAGGCGATCAGCAGGTAGAGGACGGCCTTGTTGAACGACAGGTCGAGCCCGCCGATCTTGAACTCGATCCAGGGCTCGAGCTTGAACTCGTTCTGGGGCTTGAAGTGGTCGTTCTCGCCCTCGGAGCCGAAGATCGAGGTAGAGCGCGATCGCCACGGCGAGGTAGCCGCCGACGAAGAGCAGGATCTTGGTGCGCCGGCTCACTTGCGCTCCGGCTCTCGAACGGCCGGCCGATCAGCTGGCCGGTGAAGTAGAAGGTGAACAGCGTGATCGAGAGGATCGCGGCGGACAGGCCCGCCTCGCGCTCGGACAGGCCGACGACGAAGATCGAGCCGGCCACGATCCAGCCGCGGGCGATCATCGAGCCGGTGAGCAGGCCGGCGACGGTGCGGGGATCGTCCGAGGCTCTGGCGCGCTTCTCGATGAGGGCCTGTACCCCGCGCTGGAGCGAGCCAACCGCACGGCCGCGCCGGCGTAGCCGAGCAGCGGCAGGCCGGCCGCGACGAAGATCGGCAGGGCCAACGCCAGCAAAGCGAGGTCGAGGTACCGCAGCATGCGCAGCGGCATGGGATCAGATGCTTTCAGAGCGTGCGTCGTCAAGGGGTGTCGCAGGGAGGGCGACGGTCCGGCGGCGTCTCGATCCTCCCCCGCGGGTGACAGGAAACTACATCAAGAATCAGACTTTGTGACTACTTTGTGACAGTTGGCTCGCGGCACGATACGCCTCGCCGCGCATGAGCCGTCCGCCTCGCTCTGCGCCCTCGCTGCTGCTCGGCCTCGCAGCCCTCCCCGCCGCGGCGGCCGCCGACCCCTACACGGCTCCCGGCAACAAGGTCCTCTGGGGCGGTCAGGGCGGCTACAAGCCGGGCTGCCATCGGCGCCTTTGCCGAGCAGTCGGGCAAGCATCCGGCCGTCTTCAACTACTTCATCGACTGGCGCGGCGACTTCAACTGGCTGGGCCTGCGGCTCGACGACGCCGAGCGGGCGAAGTCGCGCGCGATGCTGTCGGTCTCGACCGAGGAGACCGGGATCTCGCTCAGGGACCTCGCCCGCGGCGCCGGCGACGGCTTTCTCGTCGGCCTCAACCGGCTGGTGGCCGAGCGCGGCGAGATCGTCTACCTGCGCCCGCTGTCGGAGATGAACAACGCCAACAACCCGTACTCGGCCTACGACCAGTCCGGCCGCCCCGCGCGGCCCCGCGCTACACGACCACCTGGTTCAAGAAGGCCTGGCGCCGGATCGCCCTGGTCGTGCGCGGCGGCGGCGTCGACGACGATCAACGCCAAGCTGCGCCGCCTCGGGCTGCCCGCCGGTGCGCACCGGCGCCGGCGAGCTGCCGCGGCCGAAGATCGCCCTGATGTGGGTGCCGCTCTCGTTCGGCAACCCGGAGATCGAGAAGAACCACCCGAGGCACTTCTGGCCGGGCGCCGCGTACGTCGACTGGGTCGGCACCACCTGGTACTCGCAGTACCGGAGCAGCTCCGCGTTCCACACCTTCTACAGCAACCGGCTGTGGCGCTCGAAGCCGTTCGCCTTCGCCGAGTGGGGCATCTGGGGAGCCGACGTACCCAGCTTCGTCGGCCAGTTCTTCGGCTTCCTCAAGTCGCACCCGCGGGTGCGGATGGCCGTCTACTACCAGTCGGCCTCGCTCAAGCCCGAGTTCGCGCTCTCCAACCATCCCGCCAGCCGCGCGGCGCTGCGGCGGGCGGTCAAGTGGCCTCGGCTGACGGGCGTGGCGCCGTAACGGCCGCCCCGGTCCGCAGCACCAGCACCTCTCCCGGAGCGTTCTCGAGCAGCCAGGCCACGTCCGCCGGCTCGAAGCCGTCGCTGGTGCTGGTGCGAGCGGGCACCACCAGCGTGTCGTAGCGCTCGTGCTCCAGGAGCGTCGACAGCGCGTGGCGGTGGGTGCGGCCGCGCTCGATGCGGGAGTCGACCGGCACGCCGGCCCGGCTGGCGCGCTGATCGATCAGCTCGAGCACCGGCAGCGCCGCCTCGCACTCGCGCACCGGCGCCGGGGACTCCAGCGACAGATGCTGGGGCACGACCACCAGGTACGCGGGCACGAGCGTGGCGTCCTGCGAGCGGGCCAGCCGCAGCGTGGCGTCGAGCGTCGCCTGCGACACCGTCGAGCCGATGAACGGGAACAGGATGCGCCGGCCGGAGCCCGGCGAGCTGTTGTCGCGCTGCTCGCGCCGGCCGAGCCTCATCGGTCCGCCTCCGCCGGCGACGGGCTCGGCTCGAGCCGGCGCGACCGGTCGGCCACGATGCGCACGTCCACGCCCGGCAGCTTGCGCAGCAGCCGGTCGGGCAGCGACTCGGTGAAGCGGCGCAGCCCGGTGTGCGGCTGCGGCTGGCCGATCAGGACGTAGGTGGTGCCGCGCTCGGCGGCCACGCGGGCCGCGGCGTCCACCAGGTCGTCGCCCTCCTCGACCAGCAGGTGCGCGCCCAGCACCGAAGCCAGCCCGCGGAGCGCCTCGAGCTGCTCGCGCTCCTCGCCGCGCGGCGGTGAGCCGGGCTCGGATCACGTAGAGCAGGTCCAGCTCGGCCCCGAGGCGCTGGGCCGAACGCCAGGCCCGGCGCACGAGCCGCTGCGAGCGCGGGCGCGGGGTGACCAGCGCCAAGCACGCGCTCGGCCACCGCGCTGGGGAGCCTCGTCGGCGAGCAGCTCCTCGCGGGTGCCGAGCAGCTCGCCGGCGGGCGCCGGCGCGCTTCGACTCCACCTCCTCGGCCGTCTGGCGCAGCACCACCTCGCGCAGCGCGGACAGGTTCTCGACGCGGAAGAAGTTGTTGAGCGCCGCCGGCACGCGCTCGGCCGGGTAGACCTTGCCGGCGCGCAACCGACCGATCAGCGCCTCGGGCGTGAGGTCGACCAGCACCACCTCGTCGGCCGAGGTGAGCACCTGGTCGGGGAACGTCTCGCGCACGCGCACGCCGGTCAGCTCGGCGACCCGGTCGTTGAGCGACTCGAGGTGCTGGACGTTCACGGTCGAGAACACGTCGATGCCGGCGTCGAGCACGTCCTCGATGTCCTCGTAGCGCTTGGCGTGCTCCAGCCCGGGCGGGTTGCTGTGCGCCAGCTCGTCGATCAGGCAGAGGTCGGGCGCGCGCTGGAAGATCGCCGGCAGGTCCATCTCCTCGACGGCGGAGCCGCGGTACTCGACCTGCCGGCGCGGCAGCCGCTCCAGCCCCTCGGCCTGCGCCTCGGTCTCCGGGCGCTCGTGCGGCTCGAGGTAGCCGATCACGACGTCGCGCCCGGCGGCCTGCTCGGCCTTGCCCTCCTGGAGCATGCGGTAGGTCTTGCCGACGCCCGCGGCCATGCCCAGGAAGATCTTGTAGTGACCGCGCACTTCGTCGGCATGGTCCTAGTCTGGCGGGGCTAGGCCCCGAGCACGTTGTGGACCAGGAGATCCACGAGCTTGATGCCGATGAACGGCGCGATGATCCCGCCCAGGCCGTAGATCAGCAGGTTGCGCCGCAGCAGCGCGGTCGCGCCGATCGGCCGGTAGCGCACGCCGCGCAGCGCCAGCGGCACGAGCAGCGGGATGATCAGGGCGTTGAAGACGATCGCCGAGATGATCGCCGACTGGGGCGTGCCCAGGTTCATGATGTTGAGCTTGTCGAGCGGACCGTCTGGATTCGTCCGGCCGCCGCGTAGGTGGCGGCGAACATCGCCGGCAGGATCGCGAAGTACTTGGCGACGTCGTTGGCGACCGAGAAGGTCGTCAGGGCGCCGCGGGTGATCAGCAGCTGCTTGCCGATTTCGACGATCTCGATCAGCTTCGTCGGATTGGAGTCGAGGTCGACCATGTTGCCCGCCTCGCGCGCCGCCTGGGTGCCCGTGTTCATCGCCACGCCCACGTCGGCCTGCGCGAGCGCCGGCGCGTCGTTGGTCCCGTCGCCGGTCATCGCGACCAGCCGGCCCTCGCGCTGCTCCTCGCGGATCAGCTCGAGCTTGCGCTCGGGGGTGGCCTCGGCGAGGAAGTCGTCCACGCCGGACTCGTCGGCGATCTTGGCCGCGGTGAGCGGGTTGTCGCCGGTGACCATGACGGTGCGGATGCCCATCGCGCGCAGCTGGTCGAAGCGGTGGCGCATGCCCTCCTTGACCACGTCCTTCAGGTAGACGACGCCCAGCACCTGCGAGTCGCGCGCGACCGCCAGCGGCGTGCCGCCCTCGCTCGCGATCCGGTCGACCGCGCTGCTTGAGCTCCGGCGGCGCCTGGCCGCCCTCCGCGGCGACGAAGTTGATGATCGCGTCGCCGGCGCCCTTGCGCAGCCGGTAGCCGTCCATGTCCACGCCGCTCATGCGCGTCTCGGCCGAGAACGGCACGAAGTGCGCCGACGGGTCGAAGTGGTGCTCGCGGATCCCGTACTGCTTGGCGAGCACGACGATCGAGCGGCCCTCGGGCGTCTCGTCGGCCAGCGAGGCGATCTGCGCGGCCTCGGCGAGCGCCGCCTCCTCCACCCCGGGCATCGGCACGAACTCGGTGGCCTCGCGGTTGCCGAGCGTGATCGTGCCGGTCTTGTCGAGCAGCAGCACGTCGACGTCGCCGGAGGCCTCGACGGAGCGGCCCGACAGCGCCAGCACGTTGCGCCGCACGAGGCGGTCCATGCCGGCGATGCCGATGGCGGACAGCAGGGCGCCGATCGTGGTCGGGATCAGCGCCACCAGCAGCGCGATCAGCGTGGCGATCGAGACGCTCGTGTCGGCGAACTCGCTGAACGGCCGCAGCGTCACGACCACCACGAGGAAGATCAGCGTGAGGCCCGGCGAGCAGGATGCCGAGCGCGATCTCGTTCGGCGTCTTGCGCCGCGACGCGCCCTCGACGAGCGCGATCATGCGGTCGAGGAAGCTCTCGCCCGGGAGCTGCGTGATCTCGACGACGATCCGGTCCGAGAGCACCTTGGTGCCGCCGGTGACCGCGCTGCGGTCGCCACCGGACTCGCGGATGACCGGGGCCGACTCGCCGGTGACCGCCGACTCGTCCACCGAGGCGATGCCCTCGATGACCGTTCCGTCGCCGGGGATGAACTCGCCCGCCTCGACCACGACGACGTCGCCGCGCGTGCAGCTCGGAGGCCGGCTTCTCGGTCCCGTCGCGCAGGCGCGCGACCGTCTCGGTGCGCATCGCGCGCAGCGCGGCCGCCTGGGCCTTGCCGCGACCCTCGGCGAGCGCCTCGGCGAGGTTGGCGAAGACGACGGTCAGCCAGAGCCAGATCGCCACCGTGAAGGTGAACCAGGCCGGCTCGTCGCCGCCGCCGAGCGGCTGGCCGCCGAAGACCTGGATCAGCCAGCCGCCCGTGGTGATCACGGCGCCGATCTCGACCACGAACATGACCGGGTTGCGCACCTGCACGCGCGGGTCGAGCTTGACCAGGCTGGCGAGCGAGCGCCTGGCGCAGCACCGCGCCGCCGAACGACGCTCTGGCCTGCCTGCGTCATCGCGAGCCCTCCTCGATCGAGCGCGAGATTCAGCTCGAGCACGTTCACGCCGGGCTCGCCGAGCACGCCGAGGCCGCGGCCGTCGGTGTTCTCGTCGACCAGCTCGAGCACGCGGTCGAGCTCGAGCCCGCGCTCCTCGGCGACGCGCCGGGCCTGGATCCGCGCGTTGGCCTCGGAGATGTGCGGATCCACGCCCGGACGCCGAGGTCTGCACGGCGTCGAGCGGGACGTCGCCCTTCGCGAGGCCCGGGTTGAAGGGCCGCTCGCGCTTCGAGGTAGGCGGCGAGGTTCTTCTCGAACAGCGCCCTCAGGTCCTTGGTGTTCGGGCCGAGGTTGTTGAAGAAGGTGGCGGCCGGGTTGTAGTCCGTGACCGACGGCCGCGACTGGAAGTAGCGCGGCCGGCCCTTGAAGTCCTGCCCGATCAGGCGCGAGCCGACGACCTTGCCGTCGCGCTCGATCTGGCTGCCGTCGGCCTTGTTCGGGAACAGCACCTGCGCGATGCCGGTGGTGGCGAGCGGATAGGCCAGCCCGAGCAGCACGGTGAAGACGAGGATGGCCATGATCGGAGTGGATCAGGTCGCGTCGCATCAGAAGAGTTGGTCGGTGAGGCCCTGCACGATCGGGCCGAGCAGGAAGGCGGGGAAGAACGTCAGGGCGGCGACGATCACGATCACGCGATCAGCAGCACCACGAACGTGGGCGTGTCGGTGCGGAACGTGCCGGGGCCGAGCGGAGCACCCGCTTGGGCGCGAGCGCGCCGGCCACGGCGAGCGCGGCGAGCAGCGGCACGAACCGGCCGAACGAGCATCGCGAACCCGCCCAGCAGGTCCGCGAAGGTGATGCCGAAGGCGCCCTCGTTGCGGGCCGTTTGGCTGCAGGTAGCCCGTGTAGCCGGCGAAGGCCGAGCCGTTGTTGTTGCGGCTGCGAGATGTAGGCGTAGAGCGTCTCGGAGAAGCCCTGCGGGCCGGGGTTGTAGATCGACGGCGCGCCCCACTTGGTCGCGATCGCGAGCGCGGTGGCGGACAGCACGAGCAGCGGCACGAACAGCGTCCCGATCATCACGAGCTTCACCTCGCGCGCCTCGATCTTCTTGCCCAGGTACTCGGGCGTGCGGCCCACCATCAGGCCGGCGATGAAGACCGCCAGCACGACGAACAGCAGCATCCCGTAGAGCCCGGACCCGACGCCGCCGAACATGACCTCGCCGGTCAACATGTTGAACATCGGCACCGGTGCCGCCGATGCCGGTCAGCGAGTCGAGCGCGGCGTTGACCGCGCCGCTCGAAGCCACGGTCGTGATGGCCGTCCAGAGCCGCGCTGTTGGGGATCCCGAAGCGGACCTCCTTGCCCTCGAGGTTGCCGCCGGTCGCCGTCCACGCGAGGCGGTGGCGACCTGCGGCCTTCTGCGCGGGCGAGCCGTTCTGCTCGGCGAGGTAGACGACCGCGACCGCCGGCGACGAACATCACGAGCATGGCGGCGTAGAGCGCCCAGCCCTGGCGGCGGTTGCCGACCATGCGCCCGAAGTCGGCGGTCAGCGCCGCCGGGATCAGCAGGATGAACAGCATCTCGAAGAAGTTCGAGATGCCGCTCGGGTTCTCGAACGGCATGGCGCTGTTGACGTTGAAGAAGCCGCCGCCGTTGGTGCCCAGCTCCTTGATCGCGATCTGGGAGGCCACCGGGCCGAGCGCGAGCGTCTGCTCGCCGCCCGCGAGCGTCGCGAAGGTCGACCGTACCGCGAGGTTCTGGATCACGCCCTGGGAGACGAGGAAGAGCGCGCCGACGACGGAGATCGGCAGGAGCACGTAGAGGAGCGCGCGGGTCAGGTCCTGCCAGAAGTTGCCGAGCGACGAGCCGGCGCGGGAGACGAAGCCGCGGATCACGGCCGCGAGCACGGCCATGCCGACCGCCGCCGAGACGAAGTTCTGCACGGCGAGCCCGGCCATCTGCGAGAAGTACGTCATCGTCGTCTCGCCGCCGTAGTACTGCCAGTTGGTGTTCGAGATGAACGAGGACGTGGTGTTGAACGTCACGTCCCACGTGCCCGAGTGGAAGCCCTCGGGGTTGAAGGGGTGGATGCCCTGGGTGCGCAGGATCAGGTAGAGCGCGACCCAGAAGAGCGCGCTGAAGACGATCGTCGTGCGCGCGTAGGACTTCCAGTCCTGCTGCGCGCTCGGGTCGACCCGGATCAGCCGGTAGATGAGCCGCTCGACCGGCCGCAGCACCGGGCGTCAGGAAGACCCGCTCGCCGCGGAAGACGCGCGCCATGTAGCCGCCGATCACCGGCGTCAGCGCGGTCAAGACCGCGACGTAGATCGCGATCTGGAGCCAGCCCTGGCGCGGTCACAGCTTCTCACCGCGCAGCAGCGCGTAGAGGAGGTAGCCGCAGCACCAGCACCGATACGACGAGCCCGAACAGCTCGGCGGCGCTCATACGCGGTCGAGCCCCTCCAGGAAGAGCGAACAACGCCACGAAGGCAGACGAGCCCGAGCACGATTGCCAGCAGGTCGGCCACGGTCAGGCCAGGTGGAGCGCCGCGCGGGCGTGGATCAGGGCCCGGTGCAGGTCGCCCTCGGGGCCGGGCGCGTAGATCGGCGAGGTGCCGTCGGTGAGCAGGCGCTCGACGAGGGCGATGCCGCGCGGGCTCAGCGCGTCGTCGCTCGCCAGGTCGGCGGCCAGCGTCGAGCAGGAAGGTTCGCTCGGCGCAGGATCTCCCGGCGCTGGAGCGGCACGGCGGCGCTGTAGCCGCGCCGCGGCTCCTCGGCGGCGTCGATCAGGTTCCGGAGGCCCTCGGCGAGCCGGCCCGGCGGCGGCGTGAGGTGAGCTGGCGCGCGCGGCGGCGTCAGCTCGGGGTCGTGGTCGGGTCGGCGCCATGCGCGAGGCTGCGGTCGAGCGCTCCCCTGCGCAGCCAGACGCGGGCCGGCTCGAAGAGTGTTGCGGTGATCATGGGACTGAGTTTCGGCCCGCCCCCGGCAAGGCGCCATCAAGAATCCCTCTCAGGTGATCAAGAAGTCATCAAGACGCGAATCGGTAGCCCACGCCCGGATCCGTGCGGATGTAGCGCGGCGCCTGCGGGTCCGGCTCGACCTTGCGGCGCAGGTTGGCGATGTGCACGCGCAGGGTGTGCGTGTCGTCCTCGTAGGCGTGCCCCCACACCTCGCCGAGCAGCGCGCGGTGGGTCATCAGGCGTCCGCGGTTGCGGGCGAGCACCCGCAGGAGGTCGAACTCCTTGGGCGTCAGGTGGATCTCCTCGCCGTCGCGCACGACCCGGTGGCCGGCCAGGTCGATCTCGAGGCCGTCCACCGAGATCGACGGCTCCTCCGGCGCCGGCCGGCACGCCGCAGCGCCGCGTTCAGCCGGGCGACCAGCTCGCCGGGGCCGAACGGCTTGGTCACGTAGTCGTCGGCGCCGGCGTCGAGCGCGCGCACCTTCTCCTGCTCCTCGCCCACCGCCGACAGCACCAGGATCGGCATCTGCGACCACTCGCGGATCGAGCGGCAGACGTCGATGCCGTTGCCGTCGGGCAGGATCAGGTCGAGGATGGCGGCGTCGGGCGCGCTGCAGGGCGGCGGCGTCCAGCGCCTCCTCGCGCGGTCTGCGCGGTGATCACCTCGAACCCGGCGTCGCGCAGGATCACGCGCAGCGCACGCAGGATCTGGGTCTCGTCGTCGCAGACGAGGACGCGGCGTCACTTCAGCGGCCCGGGCGTGCGCCTCGGCCGGCTGCTCTGCCGGCACCGGCAGGGTCGAGCACGATCGTCGTGCCCTGGCCGGGCAGGGACTCGGCGCGGATGCGCCCGCCGTTCGCCTCCAGGAAGCCGCGCGCGATTGCGAGGCCGAGCCGGTCGCCGGAGCCGTCGCCGGGCGAGTGGAAGGGCTCGAAGATGCGCTCGAGCTCCTCGCGGGCGATGCCGGGCCCGCGGTCGCCGATGCGCAGCAGGAGCTGGTTGGGCGCGGCGCGGGCGCGCACCGTGACCGGCTCGTCCCCCGAGTAACGCGCTGGCGTTGTCCAGCACGTTGGCGATCGCTCGCTCGAGCTGTGCGGCGTCGGCGCGCAGCAGCGGAAGGCCCGGATCGATCTGGACGTCGAAGCCGCCCGGCGGCGCGGGCACGCTTTCGATGGCCGCCCGCACGAGCTCCTCGACCGAGCACCAGTCCGCGTGCGGCTCGACCGCGCCCGCCTGGAGCTTCGAGAGGTCGAGCAGGTTGTCCACCAGCCGCGACAGGCGGGCGCTCTCGAGCGCGATCACGGAGGTGAGCTCCGCGCGCGCCTCGGGCGAGAGCGTCTCCGAGCCGAGCCCGCCGGCCGCGGTGGTGATCGCCGTGAGCGGCGAGCGCAGGTCGTGCGAGACCGAGCGCAGCACGGCGCGTCTTGACCACGTTCGAGCGGCGCAGCGCCTTGGTCTCGATCACCTGCGTCTCGAGCTCGTCGCGCTTGCGCGCCGCCGCGACGAGCGTCTCCAGCGCGGGCAGCACCCGGTCCTGCAGCGCCTCGAGCACCGCTGGGTCGATGTCGCGCGGCACCATAAGGTGCCCACGCGCGAGCCCTCCACCAGCAGCGGCAGCGCGCGGCGGCGCTGATCCGAGTCGGTCCAGGTGAGCTCAATCGACACCGACGGGAGGCCAAATGTGGTGGCCACCCGGCGCCCGGCCGCCCGCAGCGACTCGTCGAGGTCGGCCCCGCCGAGCAGCAGCCGTGCCATCTCGGCGGTCAGATCGGCTTCGCGCCTCCTCGTCTCGGCCTCCTCGGCCCGCGCCTGAGCGGCGCCCGCCAGCCCGCTGATCGCGACCGCCGCGATCAGGAAAACCGCCAGCGCGACCCAGTTCTCGCCCTCGGCGATCGTGAACCTGCCGGTGGGTGGGATGTGGAAGAAGTTCCAGGCCGCCGCGCCCATGACGGCGGTGAGCAGCCCCATCGCCAGGCCCCAGTAGCTCGACACGAGCAGCACGGCGAGCATGTACACGACGCCCGTGGAGACCACGGGCACGACCTCGCGCAGGCCGTAGATCGACGCGGTGATCACGGCCACCGACAGAAACGCGGCCAGCAGTCCGATCAGAGGTGAGCGCCTGTGCACCACATGCCCATGGTGCCGCAAGCGCAGGCGGGTTGCCTAGGACGCCTGCGGCAGCGCGTGCGCGTCGGCCCCGACCAGGCCGCCAGGAAGACGTTCACGACGGCGAGGTCGAACTGGGTCCCAGCTCCGGCCTGGAGCTCGCCGATGGCGACCTCCTCGCCGAGCGCCGACCGGAACGAGCGCTCGGAGGTCATTGCCTCGTAGGCGTCGGCGACGGCCAGGATGCGCGCCTCGATCGGGATCTCCTCGCGGACCAGGCCGAAGGGGTAGCCCTTGCCGTCCGGGCGCTCGTGGTGCGCCAGCACCCAGGCGCTCAGGTCCTCGAAGTCAGGATGGGCGAGCAGGCGCGCGCCGATCTCGGGATGCGTGCGGATCGAGTGCCACTCGTCGGCCTCCAGCGGGCCCGCCTTGCTCATCAGCCGATCCGACACGCCGGTCTTGCCGATGTCGTGCACCAGCCCCGCAAGCCGAATGCGCTCCACGTGCTCGGGCTCGAAGCCCATCTCGCGCGCCATCAGCTCGGCGTAGCGAGCGACCGTGTGGCAGTGGCCGGTGTGCCCGGTGTCGCGCACGTCGAGCTCCTCGGCCAGGCCGATGATGCTCGACAGGCGGGGCTCGCTGCTGTTGAGGTCGGGCAGCTCGTCGAGCATGCGGGCGACGTCGCTGCAGTAGACGACCGAGCGGTCGCGGCCGAGCTCCACCGCAGCATCGACGGCGCGCCCGGCGGCGCCCATCAGCACGCCGAACTCCTCACCGTGGTCGGGGTAGCTGGCCACGCCGAACGAGATCGTCAGCGGCAGGGAGTCCTGTGCGAAGCTGCGGCGCGTCGCGCGGCGCAGCCGCTCGGCGACCAGGAAGGCGCCGTGCTCGTCGGTCTCGGGCAGCAGCACGGCGAACTTCTCGCCGCTGATCCGCCCGGCCGAGTCGATCCGCCGCTTCCACTTCGTCATGTGCTGGCCGACCTGCTTGAGCGCGACGTCGCCCGCGCCGTGCCCGCGCTCCGCGTTCAGCCGCGCCATGCCGTCGACCTCGCCGACGATCACCCCCAGCGGCCGCCCGGTGCGGCGCGAGCGGTCGAGCTCGAAGTGGAGCAGCTCCTCGAACGCGCGTCGGTTGAGCAGACCCGTCAAGGGGTCGAACCGGCTCGCGGCAGCGACGCGCTCCGCGAGCTCCGCGATCTGCCGCCGTTGATACAGGACCATGACCAGAAGTCCAAGCGCCCCGGCGGCGAGGACGAGTAGTGGGGCCATTTCACAACTGTTATCGGCTGCTAATGGGGCTTTTCTTTAGCTTTCCACGCGCGCAATGTGGATCCAGAACCAGATCACGCTGAGCCCGCGGCCGCGGGGCTTCCATCTGGTCACCGACGAGGTGGTCGACGGCGTGCCCGAGCTGACCTCCCTGCGCGTCGGAATCGCGGTGGTGTTCATGCAGCACACGTCGGCGTCGCTGACGCTGAACGAGAACGCGTCGCCGGACGTGCGACGCGACTTCGCGGCCTGGTTCGACCGGGCCGTCCCGGACGGCGCGGACTACTTCCGGCACACGCTCGAGGGCGACGACGACATGCCGGCCCACATCAAGTCGTCGCTCACCGACGCCTCGCTGGTGCTGCCCGTCCGCGACGGCCGGCTGGCCCTGGGGACCTGGCAGGGGATCTATCTGTGCGAGCACCGGGACAGCGGCGGGCCGCGGCGGGTGATCGTGACGGCGTTCGGGAGTCGTGACCGCGCTCTCTGCTCGCGTCTGCGAGTGCTGGCGCGCTACGGATCGGCAAGGCGACGGTCTACACCGACGCCCTGATCTGGTCACGGTGGGATCAACATCGTCGGCTCCTTCCTGCTCGGGCTGCTGGCCGGCGAGCGTTCGGCGACCCGATCGCCTCGGTGGTCGGAGGGATCGCGGCGGCGACCTGCGGCTACTTGCTGGGGCGCAAGCTGGCCTGAGGCGTTTCGGCCCTGATCGGCTGGATCGACGCGTAGACGGTACGGATGCGCCGGGTCAGGAGATCCGGCGTTTGGGCTGCGCCCAACAGGCGCCCCGTCTCCGGCCTGCGGTCGGCCTGCAGCCAAACGCGGGTGTTGTAAGGGCCGACGTAGCGGCTGCCGAAGCCCTGCGCCTCGTTCGGCGTAAGCACCACTTTGCGCCCGTCACGGCGCAGCTGGCCCACGAGCCCGCCCTGCACGTCGGCGAGGGCGAACGCGGTGCCGAGGTTGAGGTCGCCCTGCACCAGGATCGTTCGGGATGGGGGGATGCGCTCCTCGATGCGATCGGCCAGGCGAGCCACGTCCTCGTAGGCCTTGGAGGTCGGGTCGACCGTCAGCGCCACGGCAATCGAGGCCCCTGCCACCGCGACCAGGGCCGCCGCTATCGCGGGCCGCGGGAGCGTGAGGCGGCGCGCGGAGGGCAGCACGCCGCCAGGCTCCAGCCGAGCAACAGCCATACGCACATACCGGCGGGCGAGGCCCACCGGAGCGTGTACGAAAGCGTGAACGACTGGCTCGCCGGTGTCGAGGCGGCGACCGCCGCGATCGAGACGCACAGCACGAGCCCGAGCGCGCTCGCCGCGACGAGCTCCGTTCGGCGCCGGCGCCCGCCCACGACGAGCGTCGCCAGCAGGCCGACGAGCACCAGCAGCGTCGAGAGCACCGACCCCGCCGAGACCGACGTGAGATCGGCGTTCGGCTATTCGCGTCGCGTGGCGGGGAGAGCCACCAGGCACCACGCCGACCGTGTGCACGAGCGCGCGCCACCCGGCTCGAAGCCCAGCCTGGCACGTCGGCCCCGGCGGAGCGGACGATCAGGACGGCGTTGCCGGGCGGTGCACCAGCTGATCGAGCGTCGGCGCCAGCCAGCACACCGCTCCCAGGCCAGCGTGACGACGACCCAGCGCGCATACGAGGGTCCCAGCCTTCCCAGACCCGGCGCCAAAGCCGACCAGCCCCACGGCCGCCAGCCCGAGCGCGGCGCAACGAACGTGAGATGGCCTGCGCGATGAAGCTCGCCACGACGACCATCACCGGGAGGAGCCAGGCGTCGCCGCAGGCGAGCGACCAAGCGAGGAACACGAGCAGGATCAGCGCGCCAGCGCGACCGAGGAGTTCCAGATGTCCGCGTAGGTCTCGCCCGGAAGCGACGCGAACATGATCGGATCAGGATCGCCGTGGCCAGCAGCAGCCCGTCGCCCCCGCGCCGGCGCGCCAAGAGGAGGCTGCCGACGACGGCGGCCGTGTTGACGATGCCATGACCACCTGAAGCGAGCTCTGCCAGGCAGCCTGACCGGATCGCGAGCAGCCAGAAGAGCATGGCCGGGCTGTAGGTCGGTGCTTCAGCCGCTGCGCTGGCGCCCGAGGACCACTGGCCCGTGAGCGGCGGTGGATGCTGACACACCCAAGCGCGCACCGACGTAACGCCTGTCGCCAAGCGGAATCCAATGCGCCGAGACCGCGTCCACCGCAGCAACCCGATCGGCAGGCACACCGGCAGCGCGCACGCGAGGACCAGCCATGGACCAGCACTACCTCGAGCCCGCATTCCGGCGCCAGCGTAGTCCGAGTTCGCCCTGGCCTGCGCCATTGGACTCGCGCCATGCCAGCGCGTGTGAGGCGCGAGACGGTGGACCTGTCGGCTATCCCGACCTCATCGTTATCTACTGCTCCACGAGAACTACTTCTTCTCGCCGATTCACGGCGGATGCCGGACCCGCACGCTCCCGCACCAAAGCTGCGTCAGATCGCGCGCACGTGCTCGCGCGACAGCGCCTGAGACCGTCCTCCGAGTGGCAAGTGGGCTTCGCTGTTACCCACCTCCCTAGTCTCTGATCTCTACAGACTGCCCGCCGTCCAGCCTACTCCGACAGCCCCACGGCTTCGAGGGCTTGCTTGCGCGTGGCATACCCGGATACCCGGCAGAGCTTTCCGCGGCGAACGATCCAAATCGCCGCCCACAGCGCATCGACAGGAATCCGGGTGTAGGCCATGTCCCCGATCAGCCGCTGCATCGTCAGGACCCTCTCGTCATCCAGTCGTGTCGCCTCGTCGAGCTGCACCCTCGCTCCCTCGACGACCTCCGCGAGGTCATCCCACCAGCGCTGCAGGCCCTCATAGCCCCGATACGGCCCGGTGACCGGGAACTCCGGGATGTTGTCGACGATGAGGTCGGCATCCCACAGATCCGAGGCCAGTTCGCCCTCGGCAATCGCGGCGAACCAGCGCCTGACTATCTCCACGTTCTCCGGCGACATCGCCCGCCCAGTATCCCCGAGGACGCTTATACAGCGATGACCTACTTGTCCTCCGAGTATGCGAACATGTGTTCGTGCGCTGGGACAACCTGAAGGTCGAGAGCGAGGCCCTCCACACCCTCCCCGGCTACCGCGAGCCGGCGGCGGTCCGCACCTTCGACGCCCCGGAGGCGCTGGACGTCCGCTTCTACGAAGTCCAGGCCAAGTCGATCCTGAACCGGGTGCCGAAGGCGTCGCGGATGCCGTTCCGGTGGACGATCAATCCCGTACAGGGGATGCACCCATGCGTGCTTCTACTGCTTCGCTCGCCCCACCCACACCTATCTCGACTTCGACGCCGGCCGGGACTTCGAGCGTGAGATCGTCGTCAAGGTCAACACGCCGGAGGTCGCCAGGGCGGAGTTGATGCGGCCCTCCTGGAAGCGCGAGCACGTCGCCCTTGGGACAAACACCGATCCGTATCAGTGGGTCGAGAAGAAGTACGAGCTGCTGCCCGGTGTCTGGGAGGCCATGCGGGACTCGCGCACGCCCAGCTCGGTGCTCACGAAGTCGCCGCTGCTGCTGCGCGACATCGAGCTGTTCAAGCAGATCCCCAGCTTTGCCGCGAACCTCTCGATCCCCACCCTCGACGAGAAGGCCTGGCGCGCCTCGAGCCGCATACCCCTCACCCGCGCAAGCGGATCGAGGCCGTGGCCGAGCTCAACCGCGCCGGCATCGCCACGGGCGTCCTGATCGCCCCGCTGATGCCCGGCATCAACGACTCGCCCCAGCAGGTCGAGGAGATCCTCGAGCTGTGCGCCGAGGCCGGCGCCGTCTCGATCGGCGGCATCTGCCTGCACCTGCGCGGCGAGGTGCGCGAGGTCTTCATGGACTGGCTGCGCTCCTACCGGCCCGACCTGGTGCCGCGCTACGAGGCCCTGTATGCCCGCGGCGCCTACGCGCCCAAGGCCGAGCGCGAGCGGCTGTCGCGCCTGGTGCGCGGCGGGCGGCGCGCGATGGGGCTGCGCCGCGATCCGGCTGGCGATCCCTTCGACGCAGAGGACGCGGGCATGGCCGCCCCGCCGCCGGAGCAGGCCAGCCTGTTCTAGGGATCGAGCTGGTCCAGCAGCGCCCGCCCCCGTGGCGACAGTCGGTAGCCCACCAGCAGGCTCTCGGTCAGCCCGAGCTCCTTGAGCTTGCGCACGTCGCGCTTGAAGGGCAGCTTCTCGCGGCCGATCGACGCCGCCAGGTCCTCGGCGCGCACCTCGGGCTGACCGGCGATCAGGTCGAGCGTCTGGCGCGTCCACGGCCCGTGGCGGCTGGCGCGGTCGAGGCGCCGCAGCCGTTCGCGCAGCCGCTCCAGCTCGGCGAGATCGAGGTCGGCCTGCTCGCGCAGCGCGCGGCGGGGGTCCTCCCCGGCCCAGTGCAGCTCGATGCGCCAGATCTGGGCGTCGCCGCGCTTGTCGAGCTCGGCGAACAGCTCGTCCAGGGACGCGTGGCCGGCGCGGGCGGCCTCGGCGGCGGTGATGTCCGCGCGTTCGACAGGCTCCACCGAGTCGATCGCCAGCTCGCCCACGACCGTGCGCTGGCGTCCCCCGGCGCGGGCGCGCGGGCGGTCCCACCTGCGAAAGGCAAGCGTGATCTCCCCCGCCCGGATGCCGTCCAGCGAGGGCCGGCGGAACAGCACGTCAGGTGACGGCCTCGAAGTCGTCCGTCTCGGGCGGCCGCACCGCGCGGAACTCGCCGGTCTCCACCTCGCGCTCGATCTCGGTGTCGATCTCGGACTCGCTCAGCGCCGCGATCTCACCCGTCTCCACCTGGCGGCGCAGCTCGCGCTCGCGGAAGCGCCTGAACTTGAGGATCTCGAGCACGATCACCAGATAGACGCTGGCCGCAACCGCGATCAGCGCGAACGCCACGATCACGAGGGTCCAACCCACGTGCAGCGTGCCGTCGTCGTCCGAGTAGGGCACGAAGCGCATCGCCAGCGCCAGCGCCGCCAGCGACAGCGTCCACCCGTACAGGTAGAGCACCGTGCGGCGCTGCGAGAAGCCGATGTTCGCGAAGCGGTGGTGGAAGTGCCATCGGTCGGCCGAGTAGACGGGCCGGCCGTACTTGATCCGCTTGGCCACCACGAAGGTCGCGTCGAGAGCCGGCACGGCGAGGATCAGCAGCGGGAAGAACAGGGCCACGACCGCGGCGGTTTTCAGCACTCCCTGGATCGCCACGCACGCCAGCAGCAGCCCGAGCAGGTTCGATCCCGCGTCGCCCATGAAGATCGAGGCCGGGTGGAAGTTGTGCCAGAGGAAACCGATCGCGGCGCCCGCGGTCAGCGCGGCCAGCACTCCCGCGGCGTCGCGGTCGAGCGACAGCGCGATGATCGCGAACGTCCCGGCGGCGATCGTGCACACCCCGGCCGCCAGGCCGTCGGCGCCGTCGGTGAAGTTCACGACGTTCATCACCGCGACGATCCCGACCAGCGTCAGCGGGTAGCTCCAGTCGCCCAGCTCGATCGGGTCGATGAACGGCAGCGTGACGTTCGTAACGCGTACCTCACACCAGACCGGGATGGCGGCGGCGGCGAACTGACCGACCAGCTTCACGAGCGGGTGCAGGCCGCCGGGCCGGGCGTCGTCCACGGCGCCCACCAGTGCGATCGCGATCGCGCCGCCGACGATGCCGCGCGTCTCCTGGTTGGCGGGCAGGAAGATCAGCGCCGGCACGACTGCGGCGACCAGGATCGCCAGCCCGCCCAGGCCGGGCACGGGGTAGTCGTGCAGGTCGCGATCGCGCGGGACGTGCACCACGCCGAGCCGGCGGGCGAGGCGAGCGGTGGGCGGCGTTGCCGCGAAGGCGATCACGGCCGCGACGAGGAACGCCCAGAGGGCATCGAGCTCGTCCATGCGCAGGAGGGTAACCACGTACGCCGCCGTCTAGCGCGCGAAAACCAAGGCTGCCAAGGAAGCAGGGGCGAACGCGTGCTGGGCACGCGGAGCCCCGATGACGCCGGCAGGCGCCGGTTTGCAGCGGGTCTAGACGGCGGCGGAGCAGTTGGGGATACAAGGGGTAGCGGTCCGCGATCGCCCGCGTCCGCTGTGTCAGATCGGAGCGCTTGTCGTCGGAGAAGTCGCCGGTCAGCGCCTCTCCGATCACGCGGCCGACCTCGCGGAAGTCGTCCGCTTGGAGGCCGCGCGTGGCGAGCGCGGGCGTGCCGATGCGCAGCCCCGAGGAGACGGCCGGCGGGCGCGGGTCGAAAGGCACGGCGTTGCGGTTCACGGTGATGCCGATCTCGTGCAGCCGATCCTCGGCCTGCAGGCCGTCGAGCTCGGATTCGCGCAGGTCGGCGAGCACCAGGTGAACGTCGGTGCCGCCGGTGAGCACGTTGACTCCGGCGGCGACCATCTCCTCGGCGACGATCGCGGCGCCCTCGCGCGTGCGCGCCTGGCGCTCGCGGAAGAGGTCGGACTGCGCGATCTTCAGCGACACCGCCTTGCCGGCGATCGTGTGCATCAGCGGGCCGCCCTGGTGGCCGGGGAACACGCGCGAGTTGATCTTCTTCGCGAACTCCTCGCGGCACAGGATCATGCCGCCGCGGCCGCCGCCCAGCGTCTTGTGCGTGGTGGTGGTGACGACGTCGCAGTACGGCACCGGGCTGGGGTGCTGCTCGGCGGCCACGAGCCCGGCGAAATGCGCCATGTCGGCCATCAGCAGGGCGCCGACCGAGTCGGCGATCTCGCGGAAGCGCTGGAAGTCCAGCTGGCGGGAGTAGGCCGACCAGCCGGCGAGGATCAGCTTCGGCCGGGCGTCCTCGGCGATCTTCTGCAGCTCGTCCATGTCGAGCCGCGAGTCCTCCTCGCGCACGCCGTAGGAGACGATGTCGAAGTAGAGCCCCGAGAAGTTGATCTTCATGCCGTGCGTGAGGTGGCCGCCGTGGTCGAGCCGCATACCGAGGATGCGGTCACCCGGCTCGAGGAGCGCCATGTAGACGGCGGAGTTCGCCTGGGCTCCGGAGTGCGGCTGCACGTTGGCGTGGTCGGCGCCGAACAGCTCCTTGGCGCGATCGATGGCGAGCTGCTCGGCGATGTCGACGAACTCGCAGCCGGCGTAGTAGCGCTTGCCCGGGTAGCCCTCGGCGTACTTGTTGGTGAGCACCGAGCCCTGGCAGTCGAGCACCGCCTGCGGCACGAAGTTCTCGGAGGCGATCATCTCGAGCGTCGTCTCCTGGCGATTTGCCTCGTTCCGGAGCACCTCGGCGATGTCCGGATCGACGTCTGCGACGGGCTTCGTGAAGTAGTCGGGGCTGAGCTCGCTCATCGGGTGGACCGTAGCATCGCCTCCACTCGTTCCCGAGGGACCGCGCCGTCGCGGAGGATCGCGAAGGAGCCGTCGCGATCGTAGGCGGTGAGGTCCACCACGGTCGACGGCGTGCCGGGCAGCTCGCCGGCATCGAGGATCAGGTCGACGCCGGCGCGCACGCCCGCGTCCACGTCGTCGATCCGGCGCGCCTCGGACGCGCCCGTCAGATTCGCGCTCGACTGCAGAACAGGCCAACTGATGGCGGCCAGGGGAGCGAGGGCACCGGTGAGGTCCGGCACCCGCAGGCCAAGCACCTCGTGCCGATCGGGAGAGGCCAGCGGGAAGCGCCGCGCCCGATTCGGCAGCAGCAGCGTCACGCCCCCGGGCAGCAGCCGCTCGAGCGCCTCGCGCGTGACCCGGGGCAACTCCGGCAACGCCGCGAACGCCAGCTCGAGCTGGAAGAACATGACCGCCGCCGGCCGATCCTGGCGCCGGCCCTTGAGCTCGTAGAGGCGCCGCACGCCCTCGGCAGAGGCGGGATCGGTGGCGAGCCCGTACACGGTGTCGGCAGGGAACAGCGCAACGCCGCCAACGCCGATGCAGCGCTCGAAGGTCTGGACTTCTTCCGGGGTCACAGCCACCACTCTGACGTTATGCACCAAATAGATGCCGAACGTCAGTCTCGTGAAAATCCGACCGTTACGCGCGGCAGGCCCGCAAGGTCCGGATAGACGCGCGGCGAGCGCAACAGCCCCTTTACCGCTTCAGTTTGCTGCGGTGAGTGCTCCAGCGCCAGCTGGATCCCCGATGGCGCCTGGGCAACGAGCGAACGAATGGCATCCAGGCCATCAGGCCCAGACACAAGCGCCTCGCGCGGCTCCCACAACCGAATCTCGGGAGGCAAGCCCGGCCACTCGTCCTCCCGCACGTAGGGAAGGTTCGCCACGACCATGTCGTACTCGCCCTCCGGAAGCCCGGCACACACGACCGCGGGGAGGCCATTGGCGGACGCGACCTCCACCGCCGCCGGCGAAGCGTCGGAAGCGCTGACGACCAGATCCGGCCGCTCATCCCTCAAAGCCAACGCCACCGCCCCCGACCCGGTCCCCACGTCATGCACCCGCGCACCGGCCGGCAGCGACAGGCAAACCTCCACCAGCAACTCGGTCTCGGGCCGGGGGATCAGCACGCGCGAATCGACCTGCAACACGATCCGCCGAAACCCCTTCACCCCCAGGATGTACGCGACCGGCTCGCGCGCCACCCGCCGCCGCACGCGCTCGCCGATCAGCCGCGCGGCCGCGCCGGGAACGGCGAGCGAGGGCTCGATCACGAGCGCGGAGCGATCGACCCCGAGCGCATCGGCGATCAGCACCTCCGCATCGAGCCGGGGCGTGTCGACTCCGGCCGCCGTCAATGCGTCGACCGCGGCCGCGACCGCGTCGCGCGCGGTCACACCGCCGAGACTTCGAGCTTCCGTCGCTTGTCCTCGGCCGCGAGCGCCGCGGTGAACTCGTCGAGCTCCCCGCCCAGCACGCCCGGGAGGTTGCCCTTGGTGAGCCCGACGCGATGGTCGGTCACCCGGTCCTGCGGGAAGTTGTAGGTGCGGATCTTCTCCGCGCGCGCGCCCGAGCCGACCTGCGCCAGCCGCTGCGCCGCCTCCTCGGCCTGCTGGGCCGCCAGCTCGCGCTCGAGCAGACGCGCGCGCAGGACGCGCATCGCGCGGTCGCGGTTCTGGAGCTGCGACTTCTCGTCCTGCATCGAGACGACCACACCGGTCGGCTTGTGCGTGATGCGGACCGCCGAGTCGGTCGTGTTGACCGACTGCCCGCCGGGACCCGAGGAGCGGTAGACGTCGATCTGGAGGTCGCCCGGGTCGATCTGCACGTCCACCTCCTCGGCCTCGGGCAGCACCGCGATCGTCGCGGTCGACGTGTGGATGCGGCCCTGCGACTCGGTCTCGGGCACTCGCTGCACCCGATGCGTCCCGCCCTCGTACTTGAACACGCTGTACGCGCCCTGACCCTTCACGGCGAACGTGTAGTGGCCGTCGCCGACCGCGAGCGGCTCCTGCTTGAAGCCGCGCCGGTCGGCGTACCGGGACAGCATCCGGTAGAGGTCCGCCGCGAACAGCCCGGCCTCCTCCCCGCCGGTGCCCGGCCGGATCTCCACGATCACGTCCTTGTCGTCGTTCGGGTCGGGCTCGACCATCGCCAGCCGGATCTCCTCCTCGAGCTGGCCCAGCCGCTCCTCGGAGCTGCGCAGCAGCTCGCGCAGCTCCGGGTCGTCGCCGTCCTCGGCGATCAGCTCGCGCGCGCCCGCGGCGTCGTCGGTCGCGCGGCGCCATTCCTGGGCGAGCCGGTGCGCGGGCTCCAGCGCGCGGTAGGCGCGCCCGACCTCGGCGTAGCGACGCTGGTCGCCGATCACCTCGGGATCCGCCATCTGCTGCGAGAGCTCGTCGAAGCGGCTCTCGATCTGCTCCACGAGCCTCTCGATCACGCAGACAAGGGTACGACCCTCGCCGCCGGCGGTCGCTCGACGGCGCGGCGGCCCCAGCGGGCGCGCTCGGCGAAGTCGAGCAGGCGGTCGAAGTAACCCTCGACGGGCGGTGCCGGCGGGTGGCGCCGGTCGGCGAACCGCACGCGCATCGAGAAGTAGGGGAAGTAGACCTCCATGCGCCGCAGCGCCTCGCGCCGGGCGCGGCTCAGGCGCTGGCTCAGCACCGGATGGACGACCCGGCGGTAGAGGCGCGGCGGGAACACCGGCGGCGCCGGGCGGTCGAAGCGATGCGAGGCGAGCTCCATCAGGCGGCCGACCGTCGTCGCGTTGCGGCCGGCGACGAGATGGAACGTGCCGTCGGGACCCTCGCGGGCGAGGCGGTCGACGGAGTCGGCCACGTAGTCGACCGGGACCACGTCGACGGGCGACCGGCGGCGCGCCGGCAGCGCGGGCATCGCCCCGTGCGCGAACGCGCGCAGCGGCGGATAGAGCACGTTGAAGGACGAGGTCCACCCGGTGCGGCTGTCGCCGACGACGATGCTCGGGCGCAGCACCTGGAGCGGCAGCCCGGCCGCGCGCTCGCGCAGCAGTCGCTCGGCCTCGAACTTCGACCGCTCGTAGGCGTTGCGGAAGTCCTGGCCGACGTCGAGGCTGTCCTCCTCGAAGACGCCCCGGTGCGCGCCGGCGACGTAGGCGGTCGAGACGTACGAGAAGCGCTCGAGCCCGTCGCCACGCTCGGCGCAGCGCTCGGCCAGGTCGGCCATGCGGGCCGTGCCGGCGACGTTCACGCGCCGCGACTCCTCGAGCCCGAGCGAGAACGACACCGATGCGGCGCAGTGGATCACGGTCGACACGCGCTCGGCGAGCGCGTCGGCGATCCGCGGCTCGAGCCCCAGCCCGTCGCGCTCGATGTCGGCCGCCCAGGCGGTCAGGCGGTCGTCGCCGGGCAGGCGCTCCGCGGCGCCCTCGTCGTCATCCGCGCGCACCAGCGCGTGAACGTGACGGTCGCCACGTGCGAGCAGGCGCTCCAGCAGCTCCTGTCCCACGAAGCCGGTCGCGCCGGTAAGCAATACATCCCCCATCTAGACCTCGTCCCAAGTGGGCCGCCGGGCTAAACCTGAGATGGACGGATCGCCTACGCGGAAGCTGACGCGTGTTAAACCTCATGGCATCGAGGATCTCGAACGCGGCCGCAAGTCGTACGCAAGGCGGGCGTGGACGGAGGCCTACAGGTCGCTGTCCAGCGCCGACAAGGCGGCTCCCCTTGGAGCGGACGATCTCGCCCTGCTCGCCGTGGCCGCTCACATGGTCGGCCGCGAGGACGAGTGGGCGAGCCTGCTGGAACGCGAGCATCACCTCCGCCTCGAGGACGGCGAGCTCCTGCCAGCCGTGCGATGCGCCTTCTGGCTCTGCCTGAACCTCACGCTCCGCGGAGAGCTGGGCCGGGCCACCGGGTGGCTCGGTCGCGCGCAGCGACTCCTGCAACGCCAGCAAGACGACTGCGTCGAGCGGGGGTACATGCTGATGCCCACCGCGATCCGGAACGAGATCTCCGGGGACTACGAGGCCGCTCACGCCGGCTATGCCGAGGCCGCGAGCGTCGGCGAGCACTTTCGCGATTCCGACCTGCTCGCGCTCGCCGTGCACGCCCAGGGGACTGCCCTGATCAAGCTGGGGCACGTCGGCCAGGGTCTCGCGTTGCTCGACGAGGCGATGGTCGCCGTCACGGCCGGGGAGGTCTCCCCCATGGTCACCGGGATCGTCTACTGCAGCGTGATCGAGGGCTGCCAGGAGGTCTACGCCGTGCGCCGAGCCCAGGAATGGACCGACGCCCTGACACGTTGGTGCGAGGAGCAGCCGGACATGGTGGCGTTCACCGGCCGCTGCCTGGTGCATCGCGCCGAGATCATGCAGCTGCACGGCGAGTGGACCGCGGCCCTGGAGGAAGCGCGCCGAGCCGGCGAGCGGTCCACACAGGGCATGAACCTGGTGGCCGCAGCCGAGGCTCGCTATCGGGAGGGCGAGCTCCACCGTCTGCGCGGCGAGTTCGAAGCGGCCGAGCAGGCCTACCGGGAAGCGAGCCTGCACGGCGCGGAGCCGCACCCCGGCCTGGCCCTGCTGCGGCTGGCCCAGGCGAAGGGCGACGTCGCGGCGACCTCCCTGAAACGGGTGCTCGGCGAGACGACTGACCCGCTCCGGCGCGTCAGGCTGCTGCCCGCCTACGTGGAGATCGTGCTCGCCGCCGGCGACCTCGATGAGGCCCACAGCGCCTGCCAGGAGCTCGAGGAGATCTCGGCGACCTATGACAGCCCGATGCTGCGGGCGCTGGTCGCCGACGCGCAGGGTGCGGTCGCGCTCGCCGACGGCGACGCGCGCGCCGCGTTGGTGCTCCTGCGGCGGGCCGGGCAGGCCTGGCAGGAGCACCGGGCGCCCTACGAGGCCACCCGCGTGCGGGTGCTGGTGGCTCAAGCCTGCCGCGCCCTGGGCGATGAGGAATCGGCCGCGCTGGAGCTCGACGCCGCGCGCAGGGTCTTCGCCGAGCTCGGCGCGGCCCCGGAGCTCGCTCGCATCGACGCGCTCGCGGAACCCTCGGCCGATCCGCACGGATTGACGACGCGCGAGCTGCAGGTCCTGCGCCTGGTCGCGGCCGGCGCGACCAACAAGGCCATCGCGACCGACCTGGTGCTCAGCGAGCGCACGATCGACCGGCACGTGAGCAACATCCTCGCGAAGCTGAGGGTGCCCTCGCGCGCCGCCGCCACGGCCTACGCGTACGAGCACCAGCTGGTCTGACTGGGTGGAATCACCCACTCCGCCGCGGGCGGCGGTTGGGTGGTTCCCCCGATGCGCGGGCGGGCGACCGGACGTACCGTCGCCAGCATGTCCATGAGCATCCTCAGCGAAGGCCCGGTCGAGACACTCCGTCAGCGCGTGCGCGGATCTCTGCTCGCCCCGGGAGACGACGGCTTCGACGAGGCGACCCGCCTCTGGAACGGCCTGATCGACAAGGCGCCGGCGCTGGTCGTCCAGCCGACGGGCACGGCCGACGTCGTGGAGGCGGTTCGCTTCGCCAGCGAGCACGAGATCCCGCTCTCGGTGCGCGGCGGCGGACACAACATCGCCGGGACGGCGCTGGTGGACGGCGGCCTCACGATCGACATGTCGCGGCTGCGCGGGATCGTGGTGGACCCCGAGGCAGCGCACCGCCACCGTGCAGCCCGGATGCCTGCTGGGGGACGTGGACCACGAGACCCAACTCCACGGCCTGGCCACGCCGCTGGGCTTCATCTCAGAGGTGGGCATGGCGGGCCTGACGCTCGGGGGCGGGCTTGGCTACCTCACACGGCGCTTCGGCTGGACCGTCGACAACCTGATCGAGGTCGAGATCGTCACGGCCGACGGCCAGGCGCGCCGCGCCAGCCGCGACGAGAACGCCGACCTCTTCTGGGGGGTCCGCGGCGCGGGAGCCAACCTCGGCGCCGTCACGCGCTTCGTGCTGCAGCTGCACGAGGTGGGCCCGAACGTGTACGGCGGGCTGATCGCATGGCCGTTCGAGCGCATCGACGAGATCATGCGGGCCTACAGGTCGCTCACCTCGCAGGCCCCCAGGGAGCTGGCCGCCTGGCTGATCCTGCTCGAGGCCCCGCCAGCCCCGTTCGTACCCGAGCGCTGGCACGGCGAGCGGATCTGCGGGATGGCCGTCTGCTACACCGGCGACCTCGATCGGGCTGACGAGGCCGTCGCTCCGATCCGAGCCCTGGGGGATCCGATCTTCGACCTGCTCGAAGAGCTGCCCTACACGCAGGTCCAGTCATATCTCGACGACACAGAGCCCAAGGGCAACCACTACTACTGGCGGACCGGGTTCGCCGCCGAGCTGAGCGACGAGCTGCTCGAGACGACTCGCGAGCTGTTCGCCGACTGCCCGATCCCGGGCGCCGAGCTGGGCTTCCTCCACCTCGGCGGGGCGATCAACGACCACGCCGGAGACGACGGCGCGGTCGGCAACCGGGACGCGCGCTACGCGATCGGCGCCAACGCGATGTGGGAGCCCGGCGAGCCTGGCTCGGAGTCCTTCCCCGAGTGGATCCGCGACGCCTGGGCGCGAATCGCTCCGTTCTCGACGGGCGGGAACTACATCAACTTCCAGACCGCCGACGAGGGCGATCTGCGGATCCGAGACACCTACGGCGCGAACTTCGACCGGCTGGTCGCCGTGAAGCGCAAGTACGACCCGGACAACCTGTTCCGCTCGAACCGCAACGTGCGGCCCTAGGCCACCACTTCCATCCCGACGAGGTCCTCGTCGGAGGCGGCACGCGGGTTCTCCACGGCCAGCACGGCATCCAGCGCGGCGATCGCCACGGCCAGCTGC
Organism: uncultured Thermoleophilaceae bacterium; assembly: GCA_963765135.1. Taxonomy (GTDB): domain Bacteria; phylum Actinomycetota; class Thermoleophilia; order Solirubrobacterales; family Thermoleophilaceae; genus JACVRW01. The sequence continues at coordinate 264,186 of CAVXUX010000002.1, read as the reverse complement.
GGCAGGTCGGGCTCGCGCGTGGTCAGCCGCTGCAGCTGCATACCCGGCCACATCAGCGCGCGCGCCCAGCTCTTCGTGCGGTTGCGGCCGAACCACTTGATCAGCTCGAACGCCAGGCCGGCGACGACCGGGATCCCGATGATGCGCGACGCGAACAGCAGCGGCCAGTCCAGCTTGCCGAGGGGGGCGAACACCACGATCGCCACGATCATCACCAGCAGCAGGAAGCTCGTCCCACAGCGCGGATGGAAGCGCGAGTAGCGCTGCGCGTTCTCCGGCGTCAGCGGCTCGCCCGCCTCGTAGCACGAGATCGTCTTGTGCTCGGCGCCGTGGTACTCGAACACGCGCTGCAGGTCGGGCATGCGCGAGATCAGCCACAGGTAGGCCAGGAAGATCGAGATGCGCACGAGCTTCTCGATCAGGACGAACACGAACCCGTTCGGGATCGAGTCCGAGAAGAGGTTGGTCAGCCCGGCCGGCAGCAGGAAGAACAGCCCCACCGCGAACAGCAGGGCGAACGCGATCGTGCCGGCCCAGGCGCCGCCGCCGATCTCCTTCTGGGCGCCATCGTCGCCGGGCGGCACCTGGGCGTTGGCCGAGATGCCGAGCGCGCGGAAGCCGATCTTGAGCGACTCGGCCAGAGCCACCACCCCTCGGATGACCGGGATGCGCAGCAGCCGGTGCTTCTTGGTCCAGGAGACGAGCGGCTCCGAGACCACCTCGATCTCGCCCTTGGCCCCCTCCTTGGAGTCGGGGCCGCCGGCCGCGAGCTGCTCAGCGGACGGCTTGCGCACCGCCACGGCCCAGGTCGAGATGCCGCGCATCATCACGCCCTCGAGCACGGCCTGGCCGCCGATCGGGGCGTCCTTGGTCGCCTCCCTGAGGTGGTCGGGAGCCTGACCGTTGGTCGACGGGGAGGCGCTCACTTCCCCGATGGTATCGGCGCCCCGGTGCGCGTCGCTTAGCCCGACGTCAGGTCGGGGCAGGCGATCTGGTGCGAGTTGTCGGACTCCGAGGACTCCACGATCACGCCATCCGGGTCCGCCTCGGCCGTCACCGTGGACGTGCAGGCCGGGCCCTGGATCGCCAGTACGCGGCGCTCAGCGGGCGCGAGCAGGGGGACCGTGACCGTGTTGACGACGTCACCGTCGACGCTCAGCCGCACCGGCACACCGGTCGCCGGCGCGATGCCCTCGTTGGTGACCAGCACGAGGTAGCGCACGACCCCGTCCTGGCGCGCCTTGGTCCCGACCGGGGTGGCCGTGAGGTTGGGAAGCACGTCGAACTGGCGGCACGCGGACGAGCGGCGCTTGGCGGTGGCGACCACGGTGCCCTCGGCGTCGTACCAGCGGAAGTCCACCTCGGCCCGGTAGACCGAGCCCGACTCGAGCCCGCGCACGGCTTGGCGGTACGCGAACGTGCCCACGGCCGGCTTCGACTTGCGCCAGCGCCCGAGACCCGGTGCCTTCAGCACGTGGAAGCCGCGCTCACCCTTCTCGAGCAGCCGGACGCGCAGCCACATGTACTGGCTGCCCTCGATCTCGCGCATGCGACCGACGAAGACGGCGGACGCGTCCTCGATCGAGCACTCCTTCACCTTCACGCTCGCGGGGAGCTTCACGTCCCCCAGGGCAGCGGTCGTCACGGCGGCCGCGAGGGCCGTCGCGAGCACAGGCGCTATCAGGAGCCTCCGACGCATGCCTCGTGAGAACAGGTCGGAAGCGCCTGAGTTGCGCAGTTGGTCAGCTGCCGGCGCGTGCCGCGCGGCGGCGGAAGCGCTCCACCCGGCCACCCGTGTCGACCAGCTTCTGGCGACCCGTGTAGAAGGGGTGGCAGTTGGAGCAGATCTCGACGTGGAGCTCGGGCTTGGTGGAGCGAGTCCAAAACTCGTTGCCGCACGTGCAGCGGACGTGGGCCGGCACGTATTCGGGGTGGATTTCGGTCTTCATCGCCCCTTCGAGTCTAGCGGCGTCGCAACCACGCCCGCAGCCGCGCCCACCAGGTCGAGGGACGCGAGAAGCGCGCCGGCGGCGGCTGCTTGGCGCGCACGAGCGCGATCCACTCGTCGAGCGGCATCGAGCCCTCGATCAGGCGCGCCAGCGCCAGCACCACCGGCGCGTCGAGCCGCTCGCGCTCGATCGCGTGGGCCAGCAGGCGGACCGTCTCCAGGGCCTCGACGGCCTGCCCCACGCGCCCGGGGATCTCGTCCGCCGGCACGCCCTCGGCGAGCAGCTCGCCGGCGCTGCGGTTGCGCGAGGTCGGGGCCAGCGCGGTGGCCACGAGGTCGCCGGTCCCCGCCCGTCCCACGAACGTGCGCGCGTCGCCGCCGCTCGCGCGCGCCAGGGCGAGCACCTCGAGGAAGATGTCCGCGGCCGCCATGCCGGCGGCGTTGAGCCCCTGCGCCTGGGTCGCGCCGACGGCGACCGCGGCGGCGTTCTTCGCCACGCCGGCCAGCTCGACGCCGACCGGGTCGTCCGAGACCTCGCACACGACCCCGGCGCGCTGGAAGGCGTCCGCCACACCGTGGGCGAGCGCCTCGGAGCGCGACGCGCAGACCAGCCCGGCGCCCGACTCGACCATCTCCCGAGCGTGCGACGGACCGCCGACGCAGGCCACCCGCTGGGAGCCGTAGACCGCCTCGAGGGCGATGCTCGCCGGCAATCCGTCGGGCGGCACCAGCCCCTTCGCCAGCGACACGATCCCCGCCCGCTGCGACACGCCCAGGCCGCCCAGCTCGGCGAGCGCCCCCGGCAGCGCCTTCGAGGGGACCGCGAGGAAGACGAGGTCGGAGCGCGCGAGCTGGTCGCGTCCGGCCGCCAGCGCGCGCACCCTCAGCTCGCGCGGCAGCTCCACGTTCGGCAGGTAGCGCTCGTTGTGGCGGCTCTGCGTGAGCGTCTCGGCCTGCTCCGCGGTGCGGCACAGCAGGGCGGTCCGCAGACCGGCCCTGACGAGCAGGACCGCGACTGCCGTGCCGAAGGACCCGGCGCCCACTACGGTGGCGCGACGTGGATGCTGGCCCGGATAGCGGATGGCGGCAGGCTACGGGAAGCTTTGCCAGAGTTGGTCGCTTGCCACTCCGCGCCCTGTTAGCCGCCGCGGTGCTGCTCGCCGCTCTGGCGGGGGGCTGCAACGGCGACGCCGCCGACGCCAAGCAGCGCTTCGCCCCCGGCCTCGTCTCGACCGACGACCACCGGCTGTCCGCGATCGCCGCCGGAAAGCTCGGCGCGCGCGTCGTGCGCGTGGAGTTCGACATCGGCACGCCGGCGGCGTCGCTGCGCCCGACCGTCGCCGCGCTCACCCGGCGCGGGCGCGCGGCCGCTGCTGCTGGCCGGCTTCCACGGCCGCATGCCGACCGAGGCCGAGGCGCGCAACGTCGGCAGCTGGGCCGCGGAGTTCGGACCGGGCGGCAGCTACTGGGCCAAGCACCGGCGGCACCGGCTGCCGGTCCGGCTGATCGAGTTCGGCAACGAGACCTCGTACACGGATCAGTACGGGGACACATACTCCGACCAGTCCTACATGGATCGAGCCGAGCTGTACGCGACGCGTTTCGCCCAGGCCCATCGGGCGATCGGGCAGCGGCGGGTGGGGCTGCTGGCACAGGCGGACGACGGCGGCAGCGCCTCGTCGGTCTGGGTGACGCACATGTTCGGGGCCGTCCCGAAGCTCGGCAAGCTCGTCGCGGGATGGACGGTCCACCCGTACGGCCCGCGCGAGAAGTGGCAGCCGAAGCTGCGCCGGCTGATCGCACAGACCGCCGCCATGGGCGCCCCGGCGACCGTGCCGATCGACGTGACCGAGTACGGGATCAGCTCCAGCAACGGGGCCGCGCTCACCGACAACTACGGCTGGCCGGCGAACCTCACCTACACGCAGGCGGCGGAGGCGCTGCGCGTGACCGTCGGCGCCATGCGCGACGACGCCAAGATCGCCAAGCGGCTGCGGCTGTTCCTGGTCTACTCCACGCACGACCTGCGGCCGCCGGGCGCCACGAACGACCGCGAGGCCTACTTCGGCGCGCTGCGCCACGACCTCACCGCGAAGGGCCAGTACACGGACGAGGTGCGCCGTCTGTTCCATTAAGCGGCGTCATGGCTGGCAGCAGAAGGATTACTTGGACTTCTGCTTGCCGGCTGGGACGATGAAGGCATGGAGCTGCGTCACCTCCGCACGATCGTCGCCGTCGCCCAGCACCGCTCGCTGACCAAGGCCGGCGAGGAGCTCTACCTCAGCCAGTCGGCCGTCTCCCAGCAGATCCGTCGCCTGGAGGAGGAGCTGGGGATCGAGGTGTTCAGGCGCACGAGCCGCAGCGTCGAGCTCACCGCCGAGGGCATGGTGATCCTCGGCTACGCGGAGCGCGTGCTGGCCGAGGTGGACGACATGCACAGCGAGCTGGAGGAGATCTCCGGCCTGCTGAGCGGCCAGCTGCGCATCGGCGGCGTCTACCCGACCGGCCCCTACGACATCTTCGGGCTGCTGGCCGACTTCCGCGCGGCGCACCCGGGCGTGGCGATCCACATGGTCGAGGCGACCCAGGACGACGTGCTGGCCGCGCTGCGCTCCGACGAGCTGGACTGCGCGTTCGCGGCGCTCGACCCCGACGCGCTCGGGGACGAGTTCGCGGCGACGCTGCTGTGGAAGGACGAGCTGGTGGTGGCGCTGCCGCCCGGGCACCGGCTCTGCGCGCAGGCCGAGATCACGCACGAGCAGCTGGCCGCGGAGGAGCTGATCGCCTATCGAGAGAACTCGGCGCTGCGCCGCCGGCTCGAGCGGGCGATGGCCGAGCGCGACCTGGAGCCGCGCAACGCGTTCGTCTGCACGGAGATGGCAGCGGTGCGCGGGCTGGCGAGCAAGGGCCTCGGCCTGGCGGTGATACCGCGCTCGGTCGCCGAGACCCCCGGGCCGCCGATCGAGCTGCGGCCAATCGGCCCCGAGCGCCTGACCTGGCCGATCGCCCTGGTCTGGCGAGTCACGCGCCGGCAGGCACCGGCCGGCAAGGCGTTCATAGCGGTGGCGCTGAAGTACGCGAAGGCCGCCGAGCAGCCCGGACTACGGGCGGCCTAGGCCAGGGGCGCGGCGGTCTAGCGCGGTGGCGCACGGGCGATAACGCCTCGAGCAGCTCGCCGGGGCGCGCCGGCGTCCGGCTCGACTACCAGTTCAGTCGAGACGTAGGTCTGCTTGCTCGCCAGGCCAGCTCGAGATGGCCGCTGCGGCCGCCGATCCAAGGACGCAGGGCCAGCGGACACAGGCTTGTGCCTGCTCCGCGACCGAGGACGCCGGAGGGCGGCCGACGTGGCCCGCTCAGGTGGCCTGGTAGTTCGGGCCGTCGCCGCCCTCGGGCGGCGTCAGCCGGCCGCCCTTGGCGGTGATCGCTCCGCACTGCACGCAGTTCGAGGGGGTGATCTGCAGCTTGACCTCGTGCTTGGGGTCGAGCTTGCCGTTGCCGTCGGCGGACGCCGCCTCGAGCTCGTCGTCCGGCACCTCGTAGACCTGCGCCGGGCACATGTTCTGCCACATCAGCGCGACCTCGAGCGGCACCTTCTCCTGGATGCGGATGTGGTTGGGCGCGTCGTCGCGGGTCGCGTTGCCGGTGGCGAAGACCGACGACAGCTTGTCGAACGTCTGCTTGCCGTCCGGCTTCGGGTACTTGCGCTCCTTGCCGAGGAAGACGTCGACCGTCGCGTCGTCGTGCGTGGCCCAGCGGCCGCCCGGGAAGCGCCCGCCCGAGATCTCCATCATGTTCGCGATCGCGCCACCGACGAGGAAGCCCCTCGCGAACGGCTGGCGCATGTTGCGCGAGCGGTAGGTGTCCTTCTCGATCTCCGAGCCCTCGACCTTGGCGGCGTAGTTCGACAGGTCGTCGCACGAGCCGCCCGCCTTGAGCCGCTCGTAGATCGCCTCGGCGGCGAACATCCCGGCGTGCATGGCGTAGTGGACGCCCTTGAGCGTCGGCACGTTGACCATGCCGGCGCCGTCGCCGCAGATCGCCATCCCGGGCACCCACAGCTGGCGCGGCCGCGCCCAGTAGCCACCCGACGGCAGCGTCTTGGCGCCCCAGGCGACCCGCTTGCCGCCGTCCAGCAGCCCGGCCACGAGCGGGTGGCCCTTCAGCTCCTGGAGCGCGTCGTGCACCGAGAAGCGCGCGTCGCGGTAGTCGAGCCCGACGACGAGACCCATCGAGATCTTGTCCTCGCCCATCGGGTAGATGAACGAGCCGCCGAACTCGCGGTACTTGGCGGCGAAGCGCAGCGGCCACCCCATCGTGTGGATCACGCGGTCGAGCGGCTTCTCGACCTCCCAGACCTCCTTGACGCCGAGCTCCCACTGCTGCGGGTCCTCGGAGCCGATGCCGAAGTGGCGGATCGCCGCCCCGGTCAGGTGGCCCTGCGTTCCCTCGCACAGCACGGTCGCCTTGGCGATCAGGTCCGAGCCGGGCTCGAAGTTCGACAGCGGCTCGCCGTCGCGCCCGCGGCCCTTGTCGCCGGACCGCACGCCCACCACGCGCCCGTCGTCCACGAGCAGCTGCGCACCCGCGGTCTCGCCCAGGATGTACACGCCGGCGTCCTCTGCCTGCTGTGCCAGCCAGCGGCCCAGCTGCGCGACCGACGTCACGTGGTTGCCGTGGTTGCGGAACGGCGGCGGCGTCGGCTTCAGCGGGATCGCCCGCTTGCGATTGGGCAGCAGGTAGACCGTGTCCTTCGCGACCGGCCCGTAGGTCGGCCAGTCCTCCTCGGGCAGGTCCGGGAACAGCTTCTGCATCGCCGAGGGCTTCATCATCGCCCCCGACAGCAGGTGCGAGCCCGGCCCCTTGCCCTTCTCCACCAGCGCCACCGGCACCTCGCCGAGCGACTCCAGCAGCGTCTCGTCCTCCGCCAGCAGCTGGGTCAGCCGGATCGCGCAGGCCAGCCCGGCCGGGCCGCCGCCCACGATCGCGACGCCGACCTCGATCCGCTCGTCCTCCGGATCGGTGGGCGGCCCGACGAACTCCTTGCCGGAGTCGACGGGCGGCGGGAACTGGATCGGCGCGGTGGACACTGCCCTAGCCCTTCTTGGCCTTCACAGCCTCGGTCAGCTTGGGCAGGATCTTGTTCAGGTCGCCGACGATGCCGAGGTCGGAGAACTCGAAGATCGGCGCGTTCGGGTCCTTGTTGATCGCGACGATGTTCTCCGAGTTCTGCATGCCGACCTTGTGCTGGATGGCCCCCGAGATGCCCGCCGCCAGGTACAGCTTCGGCGCGACCGTCTTGCCGGTCTGGCCGATCTGGGCGGCGTAGGGGTACCAGCCGGCGTCGACCACGGCGCGCGTGGCGGCCACGGCTCCGCCGAGCGCCTCGGCCAGCGCCTCGGCCAGCTCGAAGCCCTCCGCCTTGCCGAGCCCGCGGCCGCCGGCCACCAGGATGTCGGCGTCCTCGATGTTCACGTCGGCGCCGCGCTGCTCGCCGCGCTGGACCATCACGGCCTTGGTCGAGTGGTCCTCGAGCTGGACGTCGACGTCCACGACCTCGGCCGCGCCGCTGCCCGGCTCGGCGATGTCGAACGCGTTGAGGCGGCCGATGATGATGCCCGGCTCGCCCACGTAGCCCACGTCGACGATCGCGGAGTCCTGGAGGATCGGGCGCTCGGCGACGAGCTTGCCGTCCTGCGCCTTGACCGCCGTGACCTCCATGGTCACGCCGGCGCCGAGGCGCGCGGTCAGACCGGCGCCGATCTCGAAGCCGAGCAGCCCGCCGCCGAACAGCGCGTACTTGAAGCCGTTGTCGGAGATGACCTTGGCCATCGCGTCCACGACCGGCTGGGCCAGGCCCTCCGGCGCCTTGGCGCGGTAGACCTTGGTCACGCCGTACTGGCCGAGCGTGGCACAGAGCTCGTCGGTCAGGTCGTCGCCGCCGACGACGACCGCCGCGGCCTCCCCGCCCAGCTCCTTGGCGAGCTTCGCGCCCTCGGAGACGGCGCCGAGCGAGTTCTTGTTGAACTCGCCCTCGTAGTGAAGTGCGTAGACGAGGACGCTCATGCGAGCAGCTTCCTTTCATCGAGCCAGGCGACGATCTTCTCGACCGTCTCGTTGGTGTCCTCGTCCTCGATGATCTCGCCGGCGGCCTTCTGCGCGCGGCGGGTTGATGGAGAGGACCTCGGTGCGCGAGCCCTGCTCGCCGACGCGGTCGGCCTCGATGCCGACGTCGCCGGCGGCCTTGGTGTCGAGCGGCTTCTTCTTCGCGCCCATGATCGCCTTCAGCGACGGGTAGCGCGGCTCGTTGATGGCGTCGCCGACCGAGATCACCGCGGGCAGCTCGACGTCGACGGTGTCGTAGCCGTACTCGGCCTGGCGCTCGCAGCGCAGCTTGCCGCCCTCGACGTCGATCTTGATGACCTGGGTGAGCGAGGGCATCTTCAGGTGGTCGGCCACGACCGCGCCGATCGTGTAGCACTCGCCGTCGTCCGACTGCTGGCCGAGCAGCACGATGTCGGGCGACTCCGACTCGAGCACCTTCGCCAGCGCGTAGCCGGTGGCACACACGTCCGACCCGGCCAGCGCGTCGTCGGTCAGGTGGACCGAGCGGTCGGCGCCGAGCGAGACCGCCTTGTGCAGCGCGCGGAAGGCCGACTCCGGCCCCATCGTCACGGCGACGATCTCGTCCACGTCGACCGCGCCGCCCTCGCGGATCTGCATGGCGGCTTCGATCGCGTGGGTGTCGAACGGGTTCAGGTTCTTCTCGCCCGAGCGGTCGAGGCGCTTGGAACCTGGAGTCCATGCGCTTCTCGACGGCCGCGTCGGGCACCTCTTTTACGAGGACGCAGATCTTCACGGGAAAGCTTCTCCTTCTTTGATCCTGAGCGGCGGACGGCGGGTTCCGCCCCACCAAACGGCGGCTTCCGGCCCGCCGGCGAGGCCAATGTTACCCCATTGACTGACGAGTCAATCGCCTCTGGTGAGGCTGCGGGGAGGGCGCGGACGCTACCGCCTGCGCAAAGCGAAGGGCCGGCCCCGGGGGAGGGCCGGCCCTTGCGGTGGTGCTTGCGGTCGTCGCGGTTACGCCGAGACCGGCTCGGGCACCGCCTCTCCCAGGTGGGGGAGCTCGTCCTCGACCGCCTCGCTGCGCTGGATGTCGCGCTCGCGCACCAGCCAGAGCGCGGCCACGGCGCCGGCCAGGGCGAAGATCCCGCCGAGCATCAGGATCTCGTTGAGGCCGGAAAGGAAGCCCTCGCGAGCCGCGTCACCCACGGCGCCGCGGGAGCCGGCCGGCACGTTGGCCAGCGCCGCGTCCAGGTTGCCCGACGAGACCGCCTCGACCAGCTCGCGCGGACGGTCGCCGGTGGCTGCCGGCGTGCCCGCCAGCAGCTGCTCGATCTTGTCGGCTCCGCGCCCGAGGAAGATCGCTCCCCAGGCGGCGATGCCGATCGCGATGCCGACCTGCCGGAACGTGTCGTTGATCCCGGAGGCCATGCCGCTCTGCTCCTTGGGCACCACGGACACCGCCACGTCGGCGATCACCGGGTTGACGATCCCGACGCCGAGGCCCGCCAGGAGGAACCCGGGCAGCAGGGTCGTCCATTCGTCGCCGGTCCCGATGCCGCCCATCAGCAGCAGGGCGCCCCCGACGAGCACGAGTCCGCCCGAGAGCAGGTAGCGCGCCTGGAACTTGGTGATCAGCACCGCCCCCGTCGCCGCCGAGACGAAGAAGGTCATCACGGTCAGCGGCAGGTAGCGCAGCCCGGCCTCGAGCGGCGAGTCGCCGAGGAAGCCCTGCAGGTAGAACGTCAGGTAGAGGAACAGCGCGAACATCGACGCCGAGATGCCGGCGGCGGCAAGTTGCACGCCGGTGAAGGCCGGCTTGCGGAACAGCCCCAGCGGGAGCATCGGCTCCTTCACGCGCGACTCGATCGCCAGGAACGCTGTCAGCAGCGCGCCGGCGCCGGCGAACAGCGCCACGATCATCGTCGAGCCCCAGCCCTCGTCGTTGCCGCGCAGCAGCCCGAGCACGAGCAGGAGCAGCGCGGTCGAGAAGGTCACGAGCCCGGCCCAGTCGATCCGCGACGCGTTCGGGTCGCGCGTCTCGCGCAGCTTGGTGTACGTGATCGCGATCGCGGCCACGCCGATCGGCACGTTCAGGAAGAAGATCGACTCCCATCCGAGCGAGTCGGTCAGGGCTCCCCCGACGAGCGGGCCGGTGGCCACGGCAACGCCGATCGTCGCGCCGTAGACGCCCATCGCCGCGCCGCGCTCGCGGCCGGGCTCGAACTCCTGGGCGACCAGAGCGAGCGACACGGCGAACATGACGGCGCCGCCGATGCCCTGGATGGCACGGGTGATGTTGAGGAAGGTCGGGTCAGGCGCCAGACCGGCGGCTAGCGAGGCGACCGTGAAGATCGCCAGCCCGGCGGCGAACACGCGCCGGCGGCCGAGCCGGTCGGCGAGCACGCCCGCGGTCAGCACGAGCGCGGCCAGCGACAGCGTGTAGGCGTCGATCACCCACTGGAGGTCGGTGAAGCTCGCGCCGAGGTCGTCGGCAATCGACGGCAGCGCGGTGTTCACGACCGTGATGTCGAGCAGCAGCATGAAGGTCGCGACGCTGACTGCGAGCAGCGTCCACCACTTGCGGTGCATGTTTGTGTCTCCTACGGATTCCGGATGCATTGCGGGCTACAATTCGTCAGGTAGCCTTGTCAGGGTGTTTTATAAGGTATCCTGACGAATAAGTCAAGCTGCCTTACGAATGTCCATAGATCCGATCAGCCCACCCCCACGGCCGCTCCCCGCTCTCCTGACCGGGGTCAAGCTCGCCGCGATCGACAAGCTGCGCGGTCGGATCGCCGAAGCCGGCCACCCGGACATCCGCGAGGGCCACGGCTGCGTGTTCGGCTTCATCGACATCGACAAGGGCTCGCGGCTGACCGACCTGGCCGCCAACGCCGGCTTCACCAAGCAGGCGGTCGGCGAGGCGGTTACGGAGCTCGAGCGGCTCGGCTACGTGACGCGCGTGCCCGACCCGCTGGACGGGCGAGCCAAGATCATCAAGCTCACCGACCGCGGGATGGACGCCGTGATCAAGGGGCGCCGCATCTTCGCCGAGATCGAGCGCGAGTGGGCCGAGCAGATCGGGCCCGAGCTGATGGCGAGCTTCCGTGAAGCCGCGACGAGGATCGCCGCGCTCGAGGGCGTGCCGACCGAGGTGTCGGCGCGCGAGCGCAAGGCCGCGGCCTAGCTCGGCACAGACGCCCTGATGTAGTCGATGATCCCCTGGACGGGGGCGCCGGGCGTGAACACCTCGGACACGCCCAGCTCCTTGAGCTCGGGGATGTCGTCGTTGGGGATCGTGCCGCCCACGACCAGGACCACGTCCTCAGCGCCCTCGCTGGCGAGCAGCTTGGCGATGCGCGGCACGAGCGTCATGTGGGCGCCCGACAGGATCGACAGGCCGACGGCGTCGGCGTCCTCCTGGAGCACGGTCTCGACGATCTGCTCGGGCGTCTGGTGCAGGCCCGTGTAGATGACCTCCATGCCCGCGTCGCGCAGCGCGCGGGCGATGATCTTGGCCCCGCGGTCGTGACCGTCGAGGCCGGGCTTGGCGACCACGACGCGGATCTTGCGTGAGCTCACGCCGGCCAGATTAGCCCGTGCGGCCCCGCTACCAACCGATTCGCCCGGCCGGGCGGGCCGGCTCGGGCGTGGTGCGGCGGCGCAGGTAGGCGCCCAGCGCGAGGGTGACCAGGCCGAGCACGAGCAGGCCGCCCACGTCCATCCCGGTCGACGGGAGCGCCGGGCCGTCGTCGGCCTGCGAGTCGGTCGGGGCGGTGCCGGTGTCGTCGCCCGGCGCCGTCGTCCACGGCCGCCGCCTGCACGACGACCGTGCCGTGCATGTTGGGGTGCGGCGTGCAGATGTAGGCGAACGTCCCGGCCTCGGTGAAGGTGTGCGAGCCGCTCTGACCGGCGTCCATGATGCCGGTGTCGAAGACGCCGCCGCTGGAGGTGGCCGAGTGCGGCGTGGGGCCGTTGTTGGTCCAGGTGACCGTGTCGCCGACGTTGACGGTCACGCTGGCGGGCGCGAACTGGAAGTCGCTGATCGTGACGCCCGTGGAGGCCGCGGCGATGGCGATCGGCTTCGGCTTCTTGTCGGCAGCGGCGGTCCTCGTCGACGAGCAGCTGGGGCTCGGGCGCCGGGGCGGCGGGCGCGGCCTCGGCGGGAGCGGGGGCGGGCGCGGCGGGCTGCGCGGGCGCGGCCTGCGCCGGCGCGGGCGCGGCCGGCTCTGAAGCGGGGGCCGGTGTGCGGCCGGCGCCGGCTCGAGGCCGGCGCGCGGCCGGAGCGGCCGGCGCGGCAGCCGGAGCGGGCTGCGGCTCCTCTGAAGCAGACAGCGGCGCGGCGATCGCCAGCGCGGCGACCACGGCGTAGAGCGCGGTGATTCCTCCGAGGCGCCTCATGCGGCCATCAGCCTACCTATACGCAGCCGGGGTGCAAAAGGTTCGCCGTGCGCAAGCCGCGGGCTGGCCCGCGGCGCGCGGTCTCTCCTAGAAGACGGGCGTCTCGGTGTAGGTGCCGAACACGCGCTGGAGCGACTGCACGATCTCGCCCTCGGTGGCGTGGGCGCGGGCGGCGTCGAGCAGGGGCTCCATCAGGTTGCGGTCGGCGGCGGCGGCTTCGCGCAGCTCGCTCAGCGCGGCCTCGACCGCCTCGCTGTCGCGGCGGGCGCGCACGGCCTGGGTGCGGCCGATCTGCTTGCGCTCCAGCTCGGGCGGGATCCTCAGGATCTCGAGCTGGCGCTCGTCGGCCTGCTGGTAGCGGTTGACGCCGACGATGATCCGCTCGCTGCGACTCGATCTCCTCCTGCAGCGTGAACGCGGCGTCCGCGATCTCGCGCTGCGGGTAGTTCTGCTTGATCGCCTCGACCATCCCGCCCAGCTCGTCGATCTTGCCGAAGTACTCGTAGGCGGCGGTCTCCATCCGATCGGTCAGCGCCTCGACGAAGTACGAGCCGCCCAGCGGGTCGATCGTGTTCGTCACCCCGGTCTCGTGGGCGATGATCTGCTGCGTGCGCAGCGCCAGCCGCACGGCCTCCTCGGTCGGCAGCGCCAGCGCCTCGTCGAAGCTGTTCGTGTGCAGCGACTGGGTGCCGCCCAGCACCGCCGACAGCGCCTCGGTCGCCGTGCGCACGATGTTGTTGAGCGGCTGCTGCGCCGTCAGCGACACGCCCGCCGTCTGGGAGTGGAAGCGCATCAGCAGCGAACGCTCGTCCTGCGCGCCGTAGGTGTCGCGCAGCTCGCGCGCCCAGATCCGCCGCGCCGCGCGGTACTTGGCGATCTCCTCGAAGAAGTCGATGTGCGCGTTGAAGAAGAAGCTCAGCCGCGGCGCGAACTCGTCGACCGCGAGCCCGCGCTCGAGCGCCTGCTCCACGTAGGTGAAGCCGTCCTTGAGCGTGAACGCCAGCTCCTGCTGCGCCGTCGAACCGGCCTCGCGGATGTGGTAGCCCGAGATCGAGATCGGGTGCCAGCGCGGCATCCGCCGCGCGCAGTACTCGACCATGTCGGTCACCAGCCGCATCGCCGGGTCGACCGGGAAGCACCACTCCTTCTGGGCGATGTACTCCTTGAGGATGTCGGTCTGGATCGTGCCCGCCAGCCGCTCCGGCCCGATCCCCTGGTGCTCCGCCGCGACCACGTAGAACGCCAGCATCACCGCCGCCGGCGCGTTGATCGTCATCGACGTCGACACGGCGCCCATGTCGATGCCGCCGAACAGCGTCTCCATGTCGTCCAGCGAGTCGACCGCCACGCCCTCGCGCCCGACCTCCCCCTCCGACCGCGGATGGTCGGAGTCGTGGCCCATCAGCGACGGCATGTCGAACGCCGTCGACAGCCCCGTCTGGCCGTGGTCGAGCAGGTAGCGGAAGCGCTCGTTGGTCTCCTCCGCCGTGCCGAAGCCGGCGAACTGCCGCATCGTCCACAGCCGGCCCCGGTACATCGACGGGTACACGCCGCGCGTGAACGGAAACTCGCCCGGGAAGCCGATCCGCTCGGGATCCGGCAGGTCCTCCGCCGTGTACAGCGGCTCGACCGGCTCGCCGCTCAGCGTCTGAACAACGCATCACGCTCAGGCGTCGCCGCGTAACGCTCGCGGAACCAGCGCTCGGCATCCGTGATCGGTCGGGCCGGGGCTGCCATGTCACCAGTCTAAGTGCGTACGCAGTCGCAGCAACGCCAAGTCCTTGGCCTTCGCCTCGAGCATGACGTCGAAGTCCAAACCGGCGGCCGTGTAGCCCAGAAACTGTCGGAAGGCGATCGGGTCGATCAAGTCGGCGTGCGCACGCAGGTCCGGGAGCCGGCCTCCGGCGCCGACGTCGAGGCGCGGCGAGGAGAAGTGCACCTTGGGCGTCTGCCCCGCCGGCCAGGTCGCCAGGGCGCGCTCGAGCGCCTCGCGGTCGTCGATCCCGTCCGGGTTGTGGCAGTGGTGGTGATGGAGGTCGAACACGACGCGCAGTCCGCAGCCCGCGGCCAGGCCAAGGACATCGCCCACGCCGAAAACGCGGTCGTCGTTCTCGATCACAAGCCGCGCTTGGGCCCTGTCCGAAAGCCGCTCGAAGCCCGCGATGAAGCGGTCGGCGGCGGCCCCGGCGCCGCTGCCCACGTGCAGGACCACCACCGCCTCCGGCCCCAGCCCCATCGCGTCGAGCAGGCTCGCCTGAACCTCGAGCTCGGCGATGGCGGCGTCGCGCACCTCGGTTCGCTCGGAGTTGAGCACCGTGTACTGGCCCGGATGTGTCGACAGCCGAACGCCGAGCCCGCGCGCCAGCGCTCCGACCTCGCTCAGCTCGGCCGCGCACTCGTCGACCTGCCCGTGGAACTGAGTCAGCTCGGGGTGGCTCGCATAGGGCGCCAGCGCGGTGGCCATCCGGTACATCCGGATGTCGTTGCGGTCGAGGTAGCCGAGGATCGCGCGCAGCCGTTCGAGCGAGGTGCGCAGGTGCGGCCCGGACTGCCAGCGGCGCGTGTCGTGCGACGGCAGCCCGCCCTCGCCGAGCACCTTCACCGCGAAGCCGAGCCTCATGCGGGCCGGCCTCCCGCAGGTACAGCGCCGCGGTCCAGGTGAAGTCGCGTGCGCCCAGGCCGCGGCCGGACTCCGGCACGAAGTACTCGCGCATCCCGCCCCCTCGACCGCCTGCGCCATCCGGCGGCGCAGCTCTGCCGCCAGCGCCCGCTCGCCGTGCCCCTCCAGCGCCAGGGCGCAGAGCCAGGTCACGTTCGCCCAGACCGGCCCGCGCCAGTAGTTGCGCGACGATCGCTGCGGGTGGTCGGCGTCGAGCGAGCGCACGCCGTAGTGAGACGCGAGCGGGCCGACCCCGACCAGCTCGCGCACGGCCTGCAGCTCGCGCGCGTCCCAGCCCTGGGGTGAGCGCGGCCAGCGCCGAGCCGGCGCTCGTCACCGGAAGCGTGGACGAGTCGATCGTGTCGACCGCGCGGATCAGCCCATCCGAGTCGACCCGCGCCCGCAGCGCGGCGATCACACGCTCGTTCGCCGCCCGGCTCTCCTCGGCGATGCGCCCCTCGCCGAGCCGGTCGGCGAGCCAGGCCAGGTCGGCGGCCGCGCGCGCCAGGATCGCCGAGAAGCCCGGGTCGAGCACGCGGAAGCCGCCCTCGCGGGCGAGCTGCTCCTGGTTCCAGCCGACCGCGGTGCCGCGCCGCACCAGCGTGAGGAAGCGGCGGTAGTGCTCGTCGGTCGGGCGCTCGGCGGCGTCGACGGAGTCCGTGTCGCGGCGGTGCACCACGGTCACCTCCGGCATCACGCGGAACAGCGGGTCGTCCCACTCGATCGAGTTGTCGCGCCCCGACTCCCACGGGTGGATCAGCACCGGCTCGCCGAAGCCGTGCGGGTCGCGCGGCCCGAGCAGCCAGCGGTGCCAGGCGTGCAGCGGCCCCAGCAGCGCGGCCGCGCGCCGCTCGTCGGGGTGCTCCTCGAACAGCAGGCGGGCGCAGGTCGCCGCCAGCGGCGGCTGGGTGATGCCGGAGATGCGCCGCCCGTCCGCGCCCAGGCGCCGCCCCCACCAGGGCGGCCCGGGCAGGTAGCGCGCGTACGGCCGGGCGACCATCGTGAGCAGCCCGCGCAGCCGCGGCCCGACCCGATCGGGCACCCGCGTGTGGAACGCGATGTGGGGGATCATCCCCTGGCGGTCGCGCGCTCCGGCCAGCGTCTCGAGCTCGGTCCATGCGCGGCCGGGGTCGAGCTCGGCCCACCCCAGCGCCGCCAGCGCCGAGTCCCAGTTCCACTGATGCGGGTAGGTGGCGCGCGACGGGACCGAGTAGCTGCCCGTGTCGTTGTGGCGCATCACCGATTCGGCGCTCGCGCGCAGGTCGGTCGCGAGCGCGGTGGTCACCTGTTCTTTCTACAGCAGGGGCAACCGGCGGCGCCGCCCGCGCTCGGGGCGCAGCCGCGCCACGGCGTAGCCACCGCCGCCGCCGATCAGCGCGACCGTCAGCGTCGCCGCGCCGATCTTGAGGATCGGGCCGAGCCGGTCGAAGCGCATGATGCGCCAGCCCTCGGCGCGGGCGACCTTCTCGAGCGCGGAGTCCGGGTTGACCGCCACCGGGTGCCCGACGGCCCGCAGCATCGGCAGGTCGGACTCGGAGTCCGAGTACGCGTACGACTCGGCCAGGTCGATCCCCTCGCGCTCGGCCAGCTCGCGGATCGCCTGCGGCCTTGCCCTCCCGGTAGGTGAACGGCCCGGCGGGCCTGCCGGTGTAGACGCCGTCGCGCACCTCGGAGCGCATGCCGATCCCGCCGTCGAGCACCAGCACGTGCGCGAGCACCTCGGCCAGCTCCTGCGAGGCGGCCGTGACGATGTACGCCGGCCGCCCGGCGTCCTGGTGCGTATAGGCCTCGTGCAGCACCTCGCGGTAGAGCAGCGGCAGGATGCCGGCGAGCACGTCCGGGCCGAGCCGCTGGAGGTCGACCACCCGCTGCCCCGCGAGCGAGTCGAGGATGCGCTGGCGCAGCGCGTCCGTGTCCGCGTCGTTGCTGCCCTGGAGGCGGAACTTGATGTTGGCCCAGGCGTCGCGGGCCAGCTGGCGGCGCGACATCAGTCCCTGCTTGTAGGCCGCGCGCCCGAAGTG
This sequence comes from uncultured Thermoleophilaceae bacterium, assembly GCA_963765135.1. Taxonomy (GTDB): domain Bacteria; phylum Actinomycetota; class Thermoleophilia; order Solirubrobacterales; family Thermoleophilaceae; genus JACVRW01. The sequence goes on along the minus strand of CAVXUX010000002.1, from coordinate 247,091 downwards.
GAGCGCGCTGGACCCCTCGATCAGGGTCTTGTCGAGGTCGAAGAAGGCAGCGCCGGGCATGGCTTTGAGACTAGGCAAGTGGGCGTGCTTGCGTGGGCGAACGACAGCAACCAGGGCTAGGTCGCCTGTACAACCTGCCGCACGCCGACCCCGTGGGGGGCGTCGGGCCGCGTTTCGTCGCCGTGCCGGGGCGAAGTGGCCCCACTGCCGGGCAGAGAGGCGGCGTGGCGCGGATAGTCATCGGTGGGACGCGACAACTGGCGCCACTCCCGCAAGCGGATGGGGGTGTGGCGACTTCTGCCGGCCACCTTGCCCTGATTGCTGCTGTTACGCCGGGGCGCAACCAGACGCAACGCGGCCGAAAGCTACGCGCCGTTCACCTCGACGATCACGGCGTCGCCCTGCCCGCCGCCCGAGCAGATCGCGGCCACGCCGAGCCCGCCGCCGCGCCGCTTCAGCTCGTTCACGAGCGTCATCAGCAGGCGTGCGCCGCTGGCGCCGATCGGGTGCCCGAGCGCGATCGCGCCGCCGTTCACGTTCACCTTCGACTCGTCCACGCCGAGCATCCGCATCGAGTTGAGCGCCACCGAGGCGAACGCCTCGTTGATCTCGAACAGGTCGATGTCGTCCACCGACAGCCCGGCCTTCTCGAGCGCGGCCTTGGTCGCGTTGGCGGGGGTGCGGGCGAGGTACGGGAAGTCGTCGGCCACCGCCGCCTGGGCGACGATCGTCGCCAGCGCGGCCCGCCCGTTCTGCTTGGCCCACTCGTCGCTCGCGAGCACGAGCGCGCCGGCGCCGTCGTTGACCCCGGGCGCGTTGCCCGCGGTGTGCGCGCCGTCCTTGTTGAACGCGCCCGGCAGCTTGGACAGCGTCTCCAGCGAGGAGTCGCGCCGCGGCGCCTCGTCGACCTCGACGGTCGTGTCGCCCTTCCTCGACGAGATCGTGACCGGCACGATCTCCTCGGGCAGCCGGCCCTCGTCGGTCGCCTGGATCGCCAGCTCGTGCGAGCGCAGCGCGAACTTGTCCATGTCGGCGCGCGTGATCTCCAGCTCCTCGCCGACCTCGTCGGCCTCCTCGCCCATGTGCTTGCCGCTGAACGGGTTGGTCAGACCGTCGTTCATCATCGCGTCGATCGCCTGGCCGTCGCCGATGCGGTAGCCGAAGCGGGCCTGCTTGAGCAGGTAGGGCGCGCCGGACATCGACTCCATGCCGCCGGCCACCGCCACGTCGACGTCGCCGGCGCGCACCGCCTGGTCGACGATCCCGGCCGAGCGCATTCCGGAGGCGCACACCTTGTTGACGGTCTCGGAGGAGACCTCCTTCGGGATGCCGGCCTTGATCTGGGCCTGGCGGCTCGGGATCTGACCCTGCCCGGCCTGGAGCACCTGCCCGAACACGACGTGCTCTACCTGCTCCGGCGCCACCTCGGCGCGTTCGAGCGCGGAGGCGATCGCCTTGCCACCGAGGTCGGTGGCGTCGAGGGAGGCGAGGGCGCCGCCCATCTTTCCGAAGGGCGTCCGAGCGGCGCCGAGGATCACGGTCTTGGGCATCGAGTTCAGTCTCCTTGGAGCACTCCTGGGGCCAGCAACGTTACCTGCGCAGGAGCACCTCCGGCGCACCCGGCCGAGCCGGGTGCTTCCGGCTAGGATGCCCGCTTCGTGCCGCCCATCCACGTGACCACCCGCAGCGGCGCCCCCGAGGAGACCGCGGCGGACACCCGCGTGGTCGGGCTCTTCGAGGGCGAGTCGCTCGCCGACGAGCGGCTCCAGCGCCTCGTCGAGCTGGGCGAGGCCAAGCCCGGCCTGAAGAAGGTGGCGGTGGCGCACGAGGACGCGCCGGGCGGCGGCCAGCGCCGCGTGCTGATCGCGGGGCTCGGCAAGCGCGACGAGTTCGACGCCGAGACCGCGCGCGTGGCGGCAGCGGCGGCCGCCGGCCGCGCGAAGGAGCTCGGCGCGGTGTCGCTGTCCTGGGCCGCCCCGGAGGGCGAGGGCGTCGCCGCCGGGATCGTCGAGGGCACCCTGCTCAAGCTCTACTCGTTCGACCGCTTCAAGTCGGGCAACTCCGACGACAGCGGCGGCATCGAGACGCTCGAGGTCTACGGCGGCGACGAGTCCGAGGTCGAGCGCGCCCAGGTGGTGGCCGGAGCCGCGAACGCCGCCCGCGACCTGCAGAACCTGCCCTCGAACTTCGCCACCCCCAGCTTCCTCGCCGAGCGCGCGGCCGAGATCGCCGACGACTACGAGTCGCTCGAGGTCGAGCTGTTCGACCGCGACGCGATCGCGGCTCACGGGATGGGCGCGTTCGCGGCGGTCGCGCAGGGCAGCGTCGCCGAGCCGCGCCTGATCGTGCTGCGCTACCGGCCGCCGGGAGCCGCCGGCCCGCACCTCGGCTACGTCGGCAAGGCCGTGACGTTCGACACCGGCGGGATCTCGATCAAGCCCGCGGCCAAGATGCAGGAGATGAAGTTCGACATGTCGGGCGGCGCCGCGGTGCTCGAGGCCACGGAGGCGATCGCGCGGCTGGGGCTGCCGGTCACCTTGACCGCGGTGATCCCCTCCACCGAGAACATGCCGAGCGGCAGCGCGGTCAAGCCGGGCGACATCGTCACCGCCATGAACGGCAAGACGATCGAGGTCAACAACACCGACGCCGAGGGCCGCCTGATCCTCGCCGACGCGCTCGCCTACGCCGTCGACCAGGGCGCGGAGCGGCTCGTGGACATCGCAACGCTGACCGGGCGCCGTGCTGTTCGCGCTCGGCCACACCTACGCCGGGCTGTGGTCGAACGACGACGCCTGGTTCGAGCAGGTGCGCGCGGCCGGCGACCGCAGCGGCGAGCTGGGCTGGCGGATGCCGCTCCACCCCGAGTACTTCGACCTCACCAAGGGCACCGTGGCCGACCTCCAGAACGCCGCCGAGCAGCGCGTGGCGCAGTCCAACTACGCCGCCGAGTTCCTGCGCCAGTTCGTCGACGACCGGCCCTGGGTGCACGTCGACATCGCCGGAACCGCGTGGGGGATGTCGCGGAACTACGTCGGCAAGGGAGCCAGCGGATTCGGCACCCGGATGCTGATCGAGCTCGCTTCCAGAGCGGCTTCCTGACGGTTTCACGGAAGTTCCCGTGCTGTTTCACGCTGTGTGACAAGGGTCACACAACGGTTTTGGACCGGGTTTCGGTGGCTACTTTGGCCGCGTAAGCCGGAAACCCGGCCCTGTTCGCGCGGCAGGGGAGAGATCGCGCGAACACGGCAAGCCCTGGCGGCGCCGTGGCGCCCTGCCGGGCAGTCTTACCCGGAGGTGAGCTTCTCTGTTTCGACGGAGAGCGATCGTCGCGTGCGCATGCGCGGCGGGCGCAGCCTTGGCTGCTCCTGTCGCGGAAGGGCGTCCAAGCCAGCAGCTGTTCGTTTCGGAGACCGACGCGTTCGTGTCGCTCTCGAGGCTGCCGGATGCCTCCCTTCAGCGCACGTATCTGAAGCTGTACTCGAAAACCAATCGCCGGGGTGGCCACCCCGGTCGGAACATCCTGTTGAACGGCGTCGCGACCCATGGCGGTCGCGTGCGGTCGGCCACCCGCACGGAGCTGCGACGCTCGATCCGCGTCCTGAGGCGGTCTTCCGCCGCAAGCGCGGTCAGCCCTCAGCTGGAGGCAATCGCCCAGTGCGAGTCGGGCGGTGACCCGACCGCGATCGGCGGCGGCGGCCTCTACCGGGGCAAGTACCAGTTCTCGGTGGGCACCTGGCGCTCCGTTGGGGGCACCGGCGATCCCGCCGCGGCCCCAGAGGCCGAGCAGGACCGGCGCGCGGCCATGCTGCTCGCCCGTAGCGGAGCCGGCCAGTGGCCGGTCTGTGGGGCGTGAGGCCGATGCGACTGATCGTCCTGTTGACGGCCTGCGCCTGCGCGGTCGCCCTGCTGGCGCCGATCGGCGCCGGCGCGGCGAGCGGCAGCGGGGGCGGCGGGCTGGCCACGGCGGCGGTTCCACCGTCCGCCAAGGCCGCGCCGCCGAAGTACCGGGCCGCCTACCGCCAGTGGCGCGGGCGCCTGAAGCACCACGGGCTGTACGTGGGCCGCGACCTGCTCGGGAGCGGCGAGGCCCGTGCCTCGGACGTGCGGGCGGGCTCGCCGACCAAGCGCGACCTGCGCCACTCGATCCACCGCATGCAGAAGCGCTGGGGGCGCTGGCTGCGCCATGACCCGCACGGCCGCGCTGTCGCCTTCAAGCTGAAGGTGCGCAGCGGGGTGCCGAGCTGGGGCAAGGCGCAGCTGCGCAGCATCGCCTGGTGCGAGTCGAAGAACGACCCGCACGCGATCGGCGGCGGTGGCGCCTATCGCGGCATGTACCAGTTCTCGTTCAGCACGTGGGCGGTCGTCGGCGGTTCCGGCGACCCGGTCGCGGCCTCGCGCTGGGAGCAGACCTGGCGGGCGTGGCTGCTACTCAGCCGCCACGGCAGCGGGCACTGGCCCGTCTGCGGCTAGACGTCGGGGCCGGGGGGCCCGCCTAACTGGCGGGCCCCCCGCGCCGGCGCTTACGCGCGCGGGCGGCGGTATTCCTCGTCTCGCACCACGTCGCCGTCCTGGTCGCGCTCGTAGTGGCGCTCCCGTTCCTCGTCCGCGGTGCGGGTCTCCTCGTGATGTTCGACCCCCTCGGCGTCTTCCTCGCCGGAGCCGTGGGAGGTGATCCCGTCCACGTCCTCGCGGTCGTAGCGCTCGGCGGCCTCGCGCTCGTCGACGTCCGGGTCGACTCTGGCGGCCTCCAAGTGGCGGTCGCGCGCTTCCTGCTGCCTGGACTCGGCGTGCGCGGCCTGCTCGCGCGCGGACGCCTCCTCGCGCCGGGCCCGCGCCGCGCGTTCCTCGGCCTCCGCACGAGTGCCGTCAGCCTGCGCGCGGCTCACTTCGGCTTCGCGACGAATCTGACGGGCCTCGCCTCTACGCGTATCCAGTCGCTGCTCGCGGGCGCGCCTGCCCAGCAGCCACAGGAGCGCGAGCACGATCAGCGCGCCGACCACGATGGCGATGATCACTCCGGTATCCATACCCACTCCTCTCCTCGGGTTCCGACACCGGCTACCCGCCTTTCCACTTGCGTAAGCGCTCGATTGCCTCGTCTAGGACCTCTTCGCGCTTGCAGAACGCAAAGCGCACGATCGACCGCAACGCGGGCCTGTCGCTGAACGCGGACAGCGGGATCGCAGCCACGCCGGCTTCGTGCGGGAGCGCCTGGCAGACCTGTGTGGCGTCCGCGTCGCCGAACGTGGCGTTCAGGAAGTACGTGCCGGCCGACGGCAGGGTCTCGAACCCCGCCGCTCGCAGGCCGGCCGCGAGCCGGTCGCGCTTGACGCGCAGCGCCGCCGCGAGCGGGGCCGGGTCGAGCTCCATGCCAACCGCGGCGGCGTGCTGCAGCGGCGTCCCGCCCGCGAACGACAGGAACTGCTTGATCCCGCGCACCCGCTCCACCAGCTCCACCGGGCCCGTGACCCAGCCGACCTTCCAGCCGGTCAGCGAGTGCGTCTTGCCGAGCGACGAGACCGTCAGCGTGCGCTCCCACATCCCGGGCAGCGTGGCCAGCGGCACGTGGCGACCGTCGTAGACCAGGTGCTCGTAGACCTCGTCGGTGATGGCGATCAGGTCACGCTCGCGGCACAGCCGCGCCAGCCGTTCCAGCTCGTCGTCGTCGAGCACGCGCCCGGTCGGGTTGTGCGGCGAGTTGAGCAGCAGCACCCGGGTCGCCGGGCCGGCCTCGACCTCGCCGAGGCGCCAGTCGGGCGGCTCCAGCGGGATCGGGCGCATCCGGCCGCCGGCCAGCCCCACGATCGGCGCGTAGGAGTCGTAGGCCGGATCGAGCGCCAGCACCTCGTCGCCAGCGCCGACCAGGGCGAGCAGCGCGGCCGCCAGCCCCTCGGTGGCGCCGAAGGTGACCTGGACCTCGGTGTCCGGGTCCGGCTCGAGGCCGTAGTGGCGGCTCTGGTGGGCCGCGACGGCTTCGCGCAGCGCCGGGACGCCGGGCAGCGGCGCGTACTGGTTGTGCCCCTCGTGCAGCGCGGCCGCGGCTGCGTCGAGGATCACCGCCGGCCCGTCCTCGTCCGGGAAGCCCTGACCGAGGTTGATCGCCCCGGTCCGCTGGGCCAGGTCGGTTATCTCGGTGAAGATTGTGGTGCGGACTCCAGCTCCTTCAGCTCGCGCTTGAGCACCTTGCCGGTGGCGTTGCGCGGCAGCTCGTCGAGGAAGACGATCTCGCGCGGCACCTTGTAGCGCGCGAGGTTCTTCTTGACGTAGGTCTTGAGGTCCTCCTCGCTGACCTCCTTGCCGCGCTCGACCACGACGAACGCCCGCAGTCGCTGCCCGAAGTCCTTGTCCTCGACCCCGAGCGCCGCTGCCTCCGCGACCGCGTCGTGGCGGGCCAGCAGGTCCTCGACCTCCTTGGGGAAGACGTTCTCGCCGCCGGACACGATCATCTCGTCGTCGCGGCCCTCGACGAACAGGCGGCCGCCCTCGTCGAAGCGACCCACGTCGCCGGTGGCCATCAGCGAGCCGATCACGTCCTTGGTGCCGCCGCCGGTGTAGCCCTCGAAGAGCATCTCGTTGCCGACGAAGATGCGCCCGGTCTGCCCCTGCGGCACGTCCACCCCGTTCTCGTCGTAGAGCTTCACCACGGTCCCGCGCGGCGGCTTGCCGGCGGTGCCGGGGGCGGCGCGCATGTCGGCCGGGGTCGCGATCGACGCCCAGGCCACCTCGGTCGAGCCGTAGAGGTTGTAGAGCGTGTCGCCGAACGCGTCCATCCAGTCGTTCGCCAGGTCGCCCGGGAGCGCCGAGCCGCTGGCGGCCACGACCTTGAGCGAGGACGTGTCGTACTTGGCGCGCACGTCCTCGGGCAGCTCCATGATGCGCTGCATCATCACCGGCACGACGACGAGCGAGTCGCAGCGGTAGCGCGCGATGTCGGCGAGGCACTGCTCGGGGTCGAACTTGCGCCGCAGCACGTAGGTCGAGCCCAGGATCAGGCCGAGCGTGAAGTGCGCGAAGCCCCAGGAGTGGAACAGCGGCGCCGCGATGTACGCGGTCTGGCGCGCCTTGAGCGGGATCGTCGCGAGCAGCGAGACCGCCGGGTCGAGCGACTGCGGGTTCGCGCGCGAGGCGCCCTTGGGCGACCCGGTCGTGCCGCTCGTCAGGATCACCGCGCGCCCCTCCTGCGACGGCGGCACCACGTCACCGGGGTCGCCCTGGCCGATCAGGTCGTCGATCGTCGGGTCGTCGGTGCGCTCGGAGTCGTGCCAGGCGACCACGCGCTTGCGCCTCTTGCCGGCCTCCGAGAGCAGCCCGGCGAACTCCTCGTCGTAGATGATCGCCTTCGGGCGCTCGCGCTCCACGACCTCGGCCAGCTGCGGCCCGGCGAACGCCGTGTTGAGGTAGAGCGAGCTGCCACCCAGCTTCGAGACGGCGAAAGTCGCCTCGATGAAGCCGCGGTGGTTGCGGCACATGATCCCCACGCCGTCGCCCTCGACGACGCCGAGGTCGGAGAGCGAGTGGGCGAGCGCGTTGCTGCGGGTGTGGACGTCGGAGAACGTGAGCGCGCCGAGCTCGTCGACCACCATGGTCTCGTTCGGGAACCGGTCCGCGAGCGCGATCGCGCCGGCCGCCGGGCTGCGGCCCCAGCGCATCAGCGTCTGCACGAACTTGAACAGCCGGTCGGGCCGCATCGGGCGCACGACGCCCGCGTCGATCAAGACCTTCACGCTGCCGAGCTGGTACGACACGCGGCCCGGGATGCTCATTCCTTCGCTCACCTCGTCTGGTCCTCCCTCGATCTCTGCCTTGAGATTCTGAAGGGTCTGCTCGAGGTTGGCCGCCACCATCGGTTTCGAGACCTGCTCGGAGATCGCGCCGAGCACCCCTCCGGGGGCGTCGTAGGCGAGCCTCAGCGTCACGCGCGTGCGCGCGTCGTCGGTCTCGCGCAGGCGCCAGCGCAGGCGCTGGTCGATGCCGGTGACGCTGGTCCAGGCCAGGTCGGCCGGCTCGTCGAACTCGACGATCTCGACCAGGCCGCCCACGTCGGCCGACCCCACGTGCAGGTGGATCGAGTAGCGCGCGCCGACGCCCTGCTCGGGCCCGTCGTCCTTGCGCTTGAGCCCGGTCACGCCGTCCATGAAGCGCGGGTAGAGGCAGGGGTCCGCGATCAGCTCCCAGATCTCCTCGCGCGAGGCGTCGATGACGGTTGTCTTCTCGACCCTCATCCGATCACCGGCAGGCGACGGTCCTCCTGCAGCGCCGTGAGCGCGCGCTGCATGCGCTCGATGATCAGGTCGTAGGCGTCCTCGACCTCCATGTCCTGCACGTCGATCGCCGGCAGCACCTGGATGGTGATCTTCGCCGGCAGCGGGATGTGGCCGAACATGTCGCCCACGTTGACGATCCACGGCAGGCTCAGCGAGATCGGCAGCACCTTGAGGCGGAACATGCGGTCGAGGCCGAGCAGCTTGGCGAGCCCCTCGCCGCGGCTGAGGAAGAACGCCGTCTCCTGGCCGCCGACCGAGACGACCGGCACGATCTTCACGCCCTTCTGCTTGGCGAGCCGGATGAAGCCCTTGCGGCCGCCGAAGTCGACCTTCCCGGACTCCCAGCTCGGGCGGTGGACCTCGTAGTCGCCCCCGGGGTAGACGAGCAGCGCGGCGCCCTGGTCGAGCGCGCGCTCGGCGTTCCGCGGCGTGGCGGCAACGGTGCCGTACTTGCGCAGCCAGCCGAGCCCGGGCATCGACAGGACGAGGTTGTGGGCGAGCTGGTGGAAGCGGCGCTCGACGCCGAAGTAGGTGCTGAAGGCGAGCGTGAAGACGCTGGTGTCGGGCGTGAGGTTGCCGCCCGAGTGGTTGCCAACCATCAGCACCGGGCCCTCCTCGGGGATCTGGTCGAGACCGCGCACGTCGGCGCGGAAGTAGAGGCTGGCGAGCATCCAGAGGCGCGGCAGCGTCTCGCGGATGTAGTCGGGGTCGCGCTCGTCGAGGTCGGCGGCGGGCACGCGCTTCTGGGCCTGCTCGGCGATGGCCGCGATCGCGCGGCCGGTGAGGTCCGCGCCGGGGATGCTCACGGCGACGCGCTCACGCCGCCCTCGCCGACTCCGCGTGGACGGCCGGGCGCAGCGGCGGCCAGCTCGACGGCGGCCCGGGCGGGCGGCGCACCTTGTGCGGCTCGCCGGCCGGCAGGTCTTCGAGGAGCCGCCTGCGCTCGTGCGTTTGGAGCTGCTCGCGCACCGTGCGCGTGGCGGTCTCGATCACCTGCTGGCGCCGGCCGGCGCTCATCAGGTTGTGGCCCATCGCCGCGTGATCGGTCGGGGTCGGCTCGATCAGGAGCACGTCGGTGCCGAAGCGACGCACCTTGGCGGCCTCGTGACCGAGGCGCCGCCCGTTGGCCTGGCGGCTGAGCGCGCCAAGCCAGTCGCGCGGGTCGAGCCAGCCCACGGGACCCCCCGCGCCCCCGCCCTCCTTGGTCCCGGACGAGAGCGGGTTGAGGCAGATGACGAGGTCGAGGCCGCGTCCGGCGACCAGGTCGAGGTTCGACGCCGAGCAGACGCCGCCGTCCACGTAGCGGCGGCTGCCGATCTTGACCGGGCGGTAGAAGCCGGGGATCGCGCACGAGGCGGCGACCGCGTCGGCCAGGTCGGCGTTCGGGGCGTCCAGGCGGCCGAAGGGGATGCGGCGGCCGCTCTGGTAGTCGCAGGCGACGGCCCAGTAGTTGGGGTGCTCGACCCAGCCGTCGGGGACGACGCGGCGGATGATGTCGCGGAGCGAGTCGGTCGAGACGAAGCCGCTGGGCAGCCAGCCGGCGAGCATCTGCAGGGGCGTGTGGCCGAGTGGGTTGGCGAGCGCGGTGAAGGCCATCCGCAGCGATCCGGGCCCGAGCGGCGGAAGGCCGCGGTGAATGCGGAAGACGGCGCCCGCGGCCCGATCGGCCTCGGCGGCGGGGCTGCCATCGGCGGCGCTGACGCCGTCGAAGGACTCGCCGGCGGAGTGGGCGACCATGAACCACGGCGGAACGCCCGACGCGGTGAGCGCGCCGATCATGGCGCCGGCCGAGGTGCCGACGATGAACTCGGCGCTGCCGGGGTCCCAATCGGTCTCCTCGGCGAGCGCATGCAGAGCGCCGGTGAGCCAGGCACCGCCAAGAACGCCGCCGGCGCCGAGGACCAGACCGACTCTCATGTGAACGGCGTACCCACCATTTGCGGGGCAAACCCAGACTCCATCGCGTCTCCCAGCCTAAACGGGCGGGCGGCGCCGCGGAGCAGATGGGCGGCGCCACGCTCCGCGGGCCAGCAGCCCACCGGCCATCGCGCCCGCCACCCACGCGGCCGCCACCGCCGCGTCCGGCAGCCCGAGCAGGTCGCGCGCGAGGAAGCCGAGGGCCGCTCCCGCGGCCACCACGGTCCAGACCGCGGTCACCAGTCGGTGCGCGCGGCCCATCACCCGAACAGGAACGACAGCGGGTTGACGCACTCGTTGACGGTCTTGACCGTCTCCCGCAGCGGGACGCCCTCGAGCGGGGGCCGAGGATGCTCGCGGTCGTACTGCCAGCGGCGGTAGCCGAGGCAGAGGAACCAGGCCCGCTTGGCGACCCCCTCGGCGATGCCCGCGTCGCGCCGGTGCTCGGTTGTCGGCGCTGCCGGGCGAGGTTTGGGGCGGAGCGCCCGTCTTGGGGCGGATGGCCCTCTGCCCCCCGCACGCCCCCTTCGCCGCGCACACGATCCGCTCCGCCACCGCCTCGCCCAACCCGTCCGCGCTCTCCCCCTTCGCCGCCTCTCGCCCGCCGGCCGCCACCGCTCCCAGCAGCAGCGCCACCCCGAGCACCAGGCCGATCCATTCGACCGTCGCCTGCCCCCCTTCTGGGTCTCGCCGAGGCATCGCCGGCCGAACGTACGAATCGGCGGCTGACCCATGGGTGACGAGTGCGACAACGCCGCTCCGAAAGCCGAACAACCACGGGGTTTTGCCTTAACACGCACTTAATCCAAGCTCAATCCCGACATATTCCTCCGAGCCTTGACAGAACCCCCGCCGGGCTGAGAGTGTCCGCGCCGATGGCGACGAGCTCCGGCTCCTCGACGGCGACTGGCTCCCTGAGCTCCCTGCGCGAGTTCAACCGACTGCGCATCGTCGACTTCCTGCGCACCAACGGCACCGCCAGCCGCGCGGAGCTCGCCCGTCGCACCGGCCTCACCCGCTCCACCGTCTCCACGCTGGTGGCGGACCTCCAGCGCCGCGGCCTGGTCGTCGAGCGCGACGGCGAGTTCGCCGGCGAGGGCCAGCCCGGCCGCCCGGCCGCGCTGCTCGAGCTCGACCCCTCCGCCGCCGCCGCCGTCGGCGTCGACTTCGACCACGACAAGGTCCGCGTGGCCGTCTCCGACCTGAGCCGCAGCGTGCTCGCCGAGGCGCTCGGCCCCCCACGACGTCGACCACGACGCCCAGGGCGCCCTCGACCTCGCCGCGGAGCTCGTCGAGAGCGTCCTCGCGGAGACCGACCTCGAGCGAGACCGCCTGCTCGGCGCCGGCATCGCGCTCGCCGGCCCGATCGACCACGACATCGGCGCCCTCCACCACTCCGACGTGCTGCCCGGCTGGTCGGGCGTGGACGTGGCCAAGGAGCTGGAGGACCGGCTGCAGACGCCCACCTACGTCGACAACGACGCCAACCTGGGCGCGCTCGCCGAGGTGACCCTCGGCGCCGGGCGCAACGCCCGCTTCGCGGCCTACGTATCGATCTCCTCGGGCATCGGCGCCGGCATCATCGTCGACGGCCGCCCCTACCGCGGGCACCGCGGCACGGCCGGGGAGATCGGACACGTCGTCGTCGACCCGCAGGGGCCGATCTGCCGCTGCGGCAACCGCGGCTGCCTCGAGACGCTGGCCTCCGGGCCGGCGCTGCTGCGACTGGTGCAGGCCAGCCGCGACGACGAGCTGACGGTGAAGCAGATGATCGAGCTGGCGCGCGAGGGGGACGCCGGCTGCAGGAGGGCGATCGCCGACGCAGGACAGGTGGTTGGAGCGGTAGTGGCCGGACTGGTCAACCTGTTCAGCCCCGAGATGGTCGTGATCGGGGGCGACCTCGGGGAGGCAGGCGACCTGTTGCTGGACCCGCTGCGGGAGGCCGTGCGCAGGGACGCGCTGCCCGCGGCCGCGAGCGGAGCTGAAGGTCGTGGCGGGAGAGCTCGGCGAGCGGGCCAACTTGCTTGGCGCGCTCGCGCTCGTGCTCATGCAGTCGGAGCACGAGGTGGCCGCTCGCGTCGCGGGGAGCGCGGCGGCATGAGCCGTAAGAGGAGCAATGACCACAAACAGAGGAGAGGGACGTGTCAAGACGCAGAACGATCTGGGCGCTGGCGGCAGCCGCCGTCCTCGCCATGAGCGTGCTAGCCGCTTGTGGCGACGACGACGACAGCGGCGACGGCGGCTCGTCAGGCGGCGGTGGCGGCGACAAGCCCAAGGTCGCCGTGCTGCTGCCGGACTCGAAGTCGTCGGTCCGCTGGGAGACGGTCGACCGGCCGCTCCTGCAGAAGGCGCTCGAGGACGGTGGCGTCGAAGCCGACCATCACCAACGCCGAGGGCGACAAGTCGACGCAGCAGCAGCAGGCCGAGCAGGCGATCACCAACGGGGCGAAGGTCATCCTGCTGGTGAACCTGGACTCGGGCTCCGGTGCCGCGATCGCCGGCGAACGCCAAGTCGCAGGGCGTGAAGGTGATCGACTACGACCGCCTCACGCTCGACACCGACGCGAACGACTACTACGTGTCGTTCGACAACACGGAGGTCGGACGGCTTCAGGGCGAAGGTCTCGTCGACTGCGTCGGCGACAAGCCGGACGCGCAAATCGCCGTGCTGAACGGCTCGCCGACGGACAACAACGCGACGCTGTTCAAGAACGGCTACGACTCGGTCATCAACAAGAAGTTCGACGCGGGTGACTGGACCGAGGTCGACGATCAGTCCGTGCCCGACTGGGACAACCAGAAGGCGCTGACGATCTTCGAGCAGATCCTGCAGAAGGCCGACAACAAGGTCGACGGCGTGCTCGCGGCCAACGACGGTCTCGGCAACGCCGCCATCTCGGCGATCAAGCAGCGCAAGCTGCCGCAGATCCCGGTGACGGGGCAGGACGCGACGCTCGAGGGCATCCAGAACATCGTCAACGGCGATCAGTGCATGACCGTCTACAAGGCGATCGAGAAGGAGGCCCAGGCGGCAGCCGACCTCGCCATCGCGCTCGCCAAGGGCGACGCGGTCGAGGCCGACACCGTGCCGATCGACAACGGCACCCACAAGGTGCCGAGCATCCTCGAGAAGCCGGTCCCGGTGACGAAGGACAACATCGCCGAGTACTTCGGTAACCCCGACTACCCGACGAAGGAGGACATCTGCGCCGGGAAGGTCGCGGCGAACTGCGAGAAGCTCGGGCTCTAGTCGCAGACTGACGTGGCAGGCCCCGGGGCGCCGCTGGCGCCCCGGGGTCCCGCCGCAGTAGAGTCGGGCCGCAATCACGGGAGAGAGGGACTTCATGAGCGACACACCGCTCCTCGAGCTGCGCGGGGTGAGCAAGCACTTCGGCGCCGTCATCGCCCTGCACGAGGTCGACTTCAAGGTGTATCCCGGGTGCGTCACCGCGCTCGTCGGCGACAACGGCGCCGGCAAGTCCACGCTGATCAAGTGCGTGGCCGGCATCTACCGCATCGACGGCGGCGAGGTCATCTACGACGGCAAGCCGGTGAACATCCACGGCCCGCGCGAAGCCTCCGACCTCGGCATCGAGGTCGTCTACCAGGACCTCGCGCTGGCCGACAACCTCGACGTCGTCCAGAACATGTTCCTCGGGCGCGAGGAGCTCGAGGCGCTGCGCACGCTCGACGAGATCAAGATGGAGGCTCGCGCGCGCGACACGCTGCAGAGCCTCTCGGTGACGACGATCCGCAGCGTGCGCCAGACGGTCGCCGGACTGTCCGGCGGCCAGCGCCAGTCGGTGGCGGTGGCCAAGGCCGTGATGTGGAACTCGCGGCTGGTGATCCTCGACGAGCCGACGGCCGCGCTGGGCGTCGCCCAGACGCGCCAGGTGCTCGACCTGGTCAAGCGCCTCGCCGAGCAGGGCCTCGGCGTGGTGATCGTGTCCCACAACCTGCACGACATCTTCGAGGTGGCGGACAACATCACCGTGCTGCGACTCGGCCAGAACGTGGCCGAGTTCAAGCGCACCGAGGTGACCCAGGAGCAGGTGGTGCACGCCATCACGGCCGGGAAGCTGACCAAGGTGCCCGGCGATCGTCGACACCGAGGAGGTGACCGCGTGACCACGGCCGACGCCACTGCGGACACATCGGGCAGCCTCGGCGACGCCGTCCGCGATTGGTGGACCGACGTCCGCTCGGGCCAGCTCGGTTCGCTGCCGATCGTCATCGGCCTGATCATCATCGCGATCGTCTTCCAGTCCCAGAACGACCGCTTCCTCACCGCCAGCAACTTCGTCAACCTGATCGTCCAGTCGGCCGCCTTCGCGACGATCGCGATGGGCATCGTGTTCGTGCTGCTGCTAGGCGAGATCGACCTGTCGGTCGGCTACGTGTCGGGCGTGGCGGGCGTGATCGCCGCGGTGCTGCTGATCCCGGACGGCAACGAGGTGTCGACCCCGATCGCCGTCGCGCTCGCCCTCGGCTCGGGCATCGCGATCGGCACGTTCCACGGGCTGATCATCACCAAGATCGGGATCCCGTCGTTCGTGGTCACGCTCGCCGGCTTGATCGCCTGGAACGGGGTCGTGCTGCTGTTGATCGGCAGCCGCGGCACCGTCGTGCTGCAGAACGACTTCCTGATCGGCCTGGCCAACGACTTCCTGCCCGAGTCGACCTCCTGGATGCTGTGGGCGCTGGCGGTGCTGATCTTCGCGGGCGTCCAGCTCAACGAGGTACGGGTGCGCCGCAAGGCCGACCTCGGCCACGACCCGCTCACCCTGATCGCGCTGCGGGTCGGCTTCCTGGCGCTCGCGCTCGGCGCGGTCGTGTACGTGGCCAACGAGGACCGCGGCATCCCGTACCTGTTCCTGCTGGTCGGGTTCTTCTTCCTGCTCTGGACCTTCGTGCTCGGGCGCACGCGCTTCGGCCGCTACGTCTACGCGGTCGGCGGCAACGCCGAGGCGGCGCGCCGGGCCGGCATCAACGTCGACCGCATCAAGATCGCGGTGTTCGCGATCTGCTCGTTCATGGCGGCGGTCGGCGGGCTTGTGCTGGCCTCGCGGCTGCGCTCGGTGGACACCAACGCCGGCGGCGGCTCGATCCTGCTCTACTCGATCGCAGCGGCCGTGATCGGCGGCACCTCGCTGTTCGGCGGCGTCGGCCACATCAAGAGCGCGATCCTCGGAGCGCTCGTGATCGCATCGATCGACAACGGGCTCGGGCTGCTCGGACTGGGCTCGGGCGAGAAGTTCCTGATCACCGGAGGCGTGCTGCTGCTGGCGGTCACGGTCGACTCGCTGTCGCGGAAGGCCCAGGCCCAATCCGGAAGAGCGTGACGGACAGGGTCGGGTTCATCACCGGCGCCAGCCGGGGCGTCGGCGCTGCCGTCGCGCGTGCGTTCCACGGCGACGGGATGAAGGTGGCGCTCGCGTCGCGCAGCGGGGACGACCTCGGGCTCGGGGCCTCGGCCTCGAGTGCGACGTGCGCGACCCGGACGCCGTCGCCGCGGCGGTCGAGGCCGCCGTGGAGCGAGTTCGGCCGCCTCGACGTGGTGGTCGCGAACGCGGGCGTGGGCGCCTACGGGCCGTTCCTCGAGATGGACCCGGACGACGTCGAGGCGATGATCGACGTGAACCTGAAGGGCACGCTCTACACCGCCCGCTTCACGCTCCCGCACCTGATCGACAGCAAGGGCGACTTCGTGTCGCTGGCCTCGGTGGCGGGGCTGCGCGCGTTCCCGGGCGAGGCCGTCTACAACGCGTCCAAGTTCGGGCATGCTCGGGTTCACGCGCGCGCTCGACCACGAGATGCGCGAGCTCGGCGTGCGGGTGACGAACGTCGCGCCGGGCGGGATCGCCACCGACTTCGCGATGGGCTCGGGCCGCACGCCGGACTCGGTCGAGGGCATGATGAGCGCCGAGGAGGTCGCCGACGTGGTCCTGTTCACGGTCAACCAGCCGCGCAACCTGCGGATGATGACCGTGTCGTTCCGGCCGATGAACGAGGGCTCGTGGGGCTGAAGCTCGGACTCCTGTCGACCGCGGACATCAACCGCAAGCTGGTCGCCGGGGCGCGGCTCGTGGACGAGGTCGATGTGGTGGCGGTGGCGTCGCGATCGCTCGACCGCGCGTCGCGAGCACGCGGCTGAGCTGGACGTCCCGCGCGCGCTCGGCTCCTACGAGGAGCTGCTCGCCGACCCGGACGTCGACGCCGTCTACATCTCGCTGCCCAACTCGATGCACGTGGAGTGGTCGGTGCGGGCGCTCGAGGCGGGCAAGCACGTGCTCTGCGAGAAGCCGATGGCGCGGTCGGTGGAGCCGGTCGAGCGGGCCTTCGACGCCGCGGATGCCGCCGGCCGGGTGCTGGCCGAGGCGTTCATGTGGCGCCACCACCCGCAGGCGCAGCGCCTGGTCGAGCTGCTGCCGCGCGTGGGCGAGCTGCGCGTGGTGCGCGCGCAGTTCTCGTTCGCGCTCGACTCGCTCGACCCGGCTTCGAACATCCGCCTGTCGGCCGAGCTCGAGGGCGGGGCGCTGATGGACGTGGGCTGCTACTGCGTGAGCGCCGCGCGGCTGGTGGCGGGCGAGCCGGTGGCGGTGACCGGGCAGCAGGTCGTCGGCGAGGTGGACGTGCGCTTCGCGGCGACGATGGCGATGCCGGGCGACGTGCTGGCGCACTTCGACTGCGCGCGTCGACACGGCCGATCGCGCCGAGCTGGAGGTGGTCGGCTCGGAGGGCGCGCTGCTGCTGCGCGACCCGTTCCACTCGAACGAGCCGGTGATCGAGGTGCGCTCGGTGGACGGGTCGGTGGAGCGGGTCGAGGTCGAGCCGGACAACCCCTACGCGTGCGAGCTGCGCGATTTCGCCGCGGCGGTGGCGGGCGAGCATGCGCCGCGGCTGGGGCGCGAGGACGCGGTCGGGCAGGCGCGGGCGATCGCGGCGCTGTACGAGAGCGCCGCGAGCGGCGCGCGCGTGGTCGTTTAGACCCATTTGTTCGCGGTCGTCTTCGACTGGGCATACCCTTGGCGAACGGGATGGGCGTCACGACTGCGAAGACCGCTGAGCCGCCCGCGGGGATCGCCTCACTCGCGAGCAGGTACGACCCGGACGTGATCGACGTCCCGGGCGGCCGCGCCCTGGTGCGGCTATGCGTGCGCGGCGGCCAGGAGTGGGACGCGCGCATCAGCGGCCGCCGGCTGCGGGTGATCCCGGCGCGCGACAACGGCGCGCCGGACGCGACGATCGCGGCCGATCCGGCCACCTGGCGGCGGGTGTCCGAGGACGTGCGCGGCGGGATGACGGCCTTCCAGCAGGGCAAGCTGCGGATGCGCGGGAGCCTGCACCTCGGCGTTGGACTGCTGGCCGCGACCAGCGGATCCGACGAGCCGGGCCGGCTCTCTTTCGAGACGCTGCGCACCCGCTCGGGCCGGATCTCGGTGCTGTCGGCGGGGGTCGGCCCGGAGACCGTGCTGTGCCTGCACGGCCTGGGCGGAACGAAGGCTTCGTTCCTGCCGACGGTCGCGGCGCTGAGCTCGCGCTACCGCGTCGTCGCGATGGACCTGCCCGGGTTCGGCGAGTCGGACAAGCCGATCGGAGCTCCCTACGACGCGGAGTGGTTCGCGCGGACGGCGTTCCACACGCTCGACGCGCTGGGCGTGCGCGAGGCGCACCTGGTCGGCAACAGCATGGGCGGGCGAGTGGCGATCGAGGCCGGATTGATGAACCGCGACCGAGTCCGCGGACTGGTGCTGCTGAGCCCGGCGCTGGCGTGGCTGCGCGACCGCCGCTGGGCGCCGGTGGTGCGGCTGCTGCGACCGGAGCTGGGCCTGCTGCAGATCACGCCGCGACCGGTGGTCGAGCGAGTGGTGCGGCGGCTGATCCCCGGCGGCGGCAAGGGCTGGGCGGCCGCCGGCGTGGACGAGTTCCTGCGCGCGTACCTGACCCCGCGCGGGCGAGCGGCGTTCTACGCGGCGGCGCGCAACATCTACCTGGACGAGCCAAACGGCGAAGACGGCTTCTGGAACCGCCTGGGCGGACTGTCGACGGACGCGATGTTCGTATGGGGCCGGCGCGACACGCTGGTGCCGATCGCATTCATGAAGCACGTGGAGCGCGCGCTGCCCTCAGCGCGCCACGTGGAGCTCGACTGCGGCCACGTGCCGCAGCTGGAGCGCCCGCGGGAGACGCACGCGGCGATGCTGGACTTCCTGCGGACGAAGTAGGGCCTCGCCCGCCCGGCTCGCGGCCACGAGTCTGACTTTGACCGCCATATAGGCGGCAAAAGTCAACTTCGTGAAGAGCCCGGGCCGATCCGGGGCCGCCCTGGTTGCTGCAGTTCAGCCGCGCTAGAAGTCCCCACCACCGCCGAAATCGCCACCACCGCCGAAGTCCCCACCACCGCCGAAGTCCCCGAAATCGCCGGCGTCCGCAGCCGCCGCCTCCTCCCCGCCGCCGAACACCCCTCCGTCCCCCGCGAGGATCGACCCCACCAGCAACCCCGGCACCAGCCCCCCGCCGAAGAACCCGCCCGCAAACGGCCCGTAGGCCGGCCCGGCCTCCCAGTACGGCACCTCGCGCCCGTTCACCGACACGTGGCGCGTGTCCGGCTCGCGCCCGTCGCCGATCCGCACGGCGTCCGCCGCGCAGGCCGGCACCGAGCGCGGCTGGCCGCCGGGCGGCGCCCACTCCACGTCGGTCACCGAGGGCCCGTGGCGCGGGTCGAAGAAGCAGGGCGGCCGGCGCTCGGGCACGTCACGGCCCTCCATCCGCGCGCGGGCGGCCTCCATCTCCCAGCGCCCCGCCTCGAGCTGCTCGGAGACCGGCTCCAGGTCCTCCGGCAGCCGCGCGCGGTCGAGCGCCTGCTCGGCCTGCTGGTAGCACTCGATCGCGACGCCGTAGTGCTGCTTGGCCTGCGCGTCGGTGTCGGGCAGCTCGACGTCGAGGTCGAGCGCGCGGATCTCCTCGCCGAGCGCGATCACGTCGTCGCGCGCGACCGTGCGCACCCGCTCGAAGGCCGCGGCCTGCTCGCGGCGCCGGCGCCGCCGGCGCGACAGCCCGAACAGGCCGAGCACCACGGCCAGCCCGGCAAACAGGAGCCAGCCTCGCCCGCCGCCATCATCGCTGCCGTCCCCGGCACCGCCGGCGGGGCCAACGCCCGTTGAGCTGCCCTCACCCCGGCGCGCCTTGCCGACCAGCCGCACGTACTCGGACAGCACGGCGGCCGTGCCGTCGTCGCTCTTCGCCACGAATGCCTGGCGGGCGAGCTCGCCGGCGCGGCCGGGCGGCAGGTCGTCGCCGGCCGAACCGGCGCGGAACGAGTTCCCGATCACGGCCGCGTACACGCCCGGCTCTTCCACGGTGCGCGCGATCTCGCGCAGCGCGGCGACCGGGTCGCCGCCGGTCCCGTCCGCGGCCGAGCCGGGCAGCACCGCGATGTACAGCGGACCGGCCTTCTCGTCCGAGATCAGCTCGCGCAGCTCGTCGGCTTCGCTGTCGGAGATGCCCCGCTCGGCGTCGGGCGCCACGTAGACGGGGTCGAGCTTGAGCGTCTCCGCCGCGTGCTCGAGCGCGTCCTGCGCCCGCGCCGGACTCGCCGCCACGAGCAGCACCGCAATGCCGATGAGGAAGATGCGCACGATCTTTCGCTACCCGCCGGGACACGGTACAACCTGCCTGTGAGCTTTCCGCCTGGTCCCCGGCTCCCGCGGCTGGCGCAGGCCGCGGTCGTCACCGCCGCGCCGTACGCGTGGATGGCGAAGCGCCGCGAGCGCTACGGCGACGTGTTCAGCTCCCACTTCCCGTTCTTCGGGCGCGTGGTCTACGTGGCCGACCCCGCACTCGTGAAGGAGGTCTTCACCGGCGACCCGCAGACCTTCCACGCCGGCGAGGCCAACGCGACGGTGCTGGGCGACGCGCTCGGCGACAACTCGCTGCTCACGCTCGACGAGGGCCGGCACATGTCGCAGCGCAAGCTGCTGCTGCCGCCCTTCCACGGCGGCGCGGTGCGTCGCTACGCCGAGGTGATGGCGGAGGCCACCGAGCGCGAGGTCGCCGGCTGGCCGGTCGGGCGCGCGTTCGCGCTGCGGCCGCACATGCAGGCGATCACGCTCGAGGTGATCCTGCGCGCGGTGTTCGGGGTGCGCGACGGCGAGCGCATGGACCTGTTCCGCGAGCGCATCCCGCGGCTCGGCAACCTGTCGAGCGTGCTCGACTGGCTGCCGGTCATGCAGCGCGACCTGGGCGGCCTGACGCCCGCCGCGCGCTTCCGCAAGGCGGTGGCCGCCGTCGACGAGCTGATCTACGCGGAGATCGCCGAGCGCCGCGCGATCGGCGACGCGGCCGACCGCGACGACGTGCTCACCCTGCTCCTGTCCGCCCGCCACGAGGACGGCTCGCCGATGAGCGACGTCGAGCTGCGCGACGAGCTGATGACGCTGCTCACCGCCGGGCACGAGACGACCGCGACCGGGCTGTCGTGGGCGTTCGAGCGGCTGCTGCGCACGCCGGCCGTGATGGAGCGGACGCTCGACTCGCTCGACGACGACGACTACCTCGACGCGGTCGTCAAGGAGACGCTGCGCGTGCGGCCGGTGATCGTGGACGTGGCGCGCAAGCTGACGCGCGAGACGAAGGTCGCCGGCTGGACGCTGCCGGCGGGCACGCTGGTGCTGCCGGCGATCGCCGCGATCCACATGCGCCCCGACCTGTATCCGTCGCCGGAGGAGTTCCGGCCCGAGCGCTTCCTGTCGGACGGCGCCGAGTCGTACGCGTGGATCCCGTTCGGCGGAGGGGTGCGGCGGTGCATCGGGGCGTCGTTCGCGCAGGTGGAGATGCGGATCGTGCTGCGGGAGGTCCTGCGCCGGGTGCGGCTGCGGGCCGACTCGCAGCGGCCCGAGCGCCCGCAGATCCGGCACGTGACGGTGGTGCCGGCGCGCGGGTGCCGGGTGGTGGTGGAGGAGCGGGTGGCCGAGCCGCTAGCGGCCGAGCGACTCGCGACCGTCGGCTGACTAAGCGTGCGGGATCGGGTGGCGCGGCTCGTAGAGGCCGAGCTCACCGCCGCCGGGTAGCTTGAGCGAGGTCAGCAGCCCGAAGCCCTGGTCGCTCACAGGCGTTGTGAACTCGACTCCCTTGGCCTGGAGCTCGGCGACAGTCGACTCGATCTCGTCACACATGAGATAGAGCTCGTGGCGACCGCCCGCGTCTGCGGGATGGGCGGCCAGCTCGGCCGGGGGCAGGGCGAAGATGAGCCAGCCGCCGCCGGCGTCGACCGAGGGGAAGCCGAGGACGTCGCGGAAGAAGGCGCGATCGGCGTCGGCGTCGAGGCTGTAGACGATGGCGTGGGCGCCGGTGATCACGGTGTGGATGTACCCCGGGCCGGCCCGCGCGAGTCAATCCGGTAGGTGATCGCGCCGCTGCCCTTGCGCAGGGTGATCACGTAGGGCGTGCCGAGCGACCAGCCGCCGTCGAAGCCGCCGAAGACGTCGTTGGCGCCGGCGGCGTAGCCGGCCTCGAAGGCCTGGCGAGTGCCGCGCGGGGCGGATTCGCTGACCTGTAGCGCCCGGCCCTCCTCGACGCCCGCGGCGCGCCCGACGCGCAGACCCTCGGCGCGGGCCTCGGTGCGCCCCGAGTCGGTGTCGGCGCTCTCGCGGCCGAGCGCGAACAGGCCGCCGCCCACCGCGACGCACGCCAACACCAGCACAACCCTTCGCCCCACCCCCGAGAGGCTAGGCGACCAGCTCGGGCTCCTTCATCTCCGCCACGACCTGGTCGCGGCCGCCGCGCTTGGCCTCGTACAGCGCCGCGTCCGCTTCCGCGAACACCGCGTCGTAGTCGAACTCGCTGCCCCGCGTCGAGGCGCTCACCCCGAAGCTCATCGTCAGCTTCACACCGGCGGCCATCGAGCCCTCGGCCACGGCGACGCGCAGCTGCTCGGCGCGCCTTTCGCTGCCGTCAACGTCGGACCCGGGCAGCAGGATCAGGAACTCCTCGCCGCCTAGCCGGTAGACCAGGTCGAAGGCGCGCAGCTGCCTGCGCAGGACGTAGGCGACGTCCCGCAGCACGGCGTCTCCGGTCGAGTGGCCGTGCTCGTCGTTGATGCGCTTGAAGTTGTCGACGTCACCGACGATCACGCCGATCGGCTCGCCGCTCACCTGCGACTGCTGGGACAGCTCGGCGACGCGAGCCGCCAGCGCCTTGCGGTTGAGCATCCCGGTGAGCGGGTCCACGACCGCCTCGCTGCGGTGCTCCATGTCCGAGCGCATCAGGGCGGTCGACAGCATCGCGAGGCCGATCACGAGCGTGACCGGCATGATCAGCAATGGCGGATCGTTCGTGATTCGGTCCGCGTGCACGCCGAACGAGACGGCGATCATCAGGCCCAGTGTGATCGCGACGCCCCAAGCGACGCCCTGTAGCGAGAAGCGGGCGCTGAGCGTCACGACCGGCAAGGCCATCCAGGCCATCGCCACGCCGACCGGGCCATCGGAGAGGGCGACCGCCGCCGCGATCGCAACCTGCGTCATGACCCACGCGGCGAAGATCCCGTACTCCGGCTTGGTCAGGCGCCGGGTCAAGCGCTCGGCCACCGGGAACGCGACCGCAGCGACCCCCAGGGGGAGCAGCGGCCACCAGCCGAACCAGGGCCCCGAGGCGACCAAGCCCAGACCCAGTACGGCGAGGGCCCTGCGCCGGATCGGCGCGAGCCGCTGATCCATGTCGAGCATGCGGCCGCGGTCCGCCTCATCGGCGACCAGCCAAGAGCCCCTGGTGGAGAAATGCCGCTCGTTGCGCATCGAAATCGCCCTGTGCTAACCCGAAAAGGTGGGCGTCCATACATAGATTCGGCAGGTTGAGCCGATCTTTGAGGGGTTTGGGCGCTATGTCGCGATGTGGGCGAGGACGAGCAGCTCGGCGGCGGGCCGCTCGGGATCGTCCAGCGCCCCCGCGAGCTCCGCGCCCGCCAGGCCCTCGACCTTGGCCCGCAGCGCGTCGGCGTCCATCGGCTGCTGGGGAGACCCCAGAGCGGCCTTGACGCGCACCAGCTCCTCCCCACCGCCACCGGACAGCACGAACTCCGACTCGAGCAGCGAGCGATCCGTGAGGATCTCGATCGACTTGGCCCGCTCGACGGCGGCCGCGTCGACGCGCTCGAAGCTCTCCACCACGGGCGGGCCGTTCAGCAGCGTGTAGGCCGTCAGGTAGGGGATCGAGAACTTGGCCTGCAGGCCGTCGGCGGGCTCGGGGCCGAGGGCGGCGGCCTGGAGCGAGACCGGATGCACGGTCACGGTCAGGTCGTCGGGCGCGTTTCCGTTCAAGCGGTCGGCGGCCTCGATCGCGCCGTGCGTCTGGAGGCAGCAGGGCCACGCCTTGATCCAGTTCTCGGCGACGGCGAGCGTGTCGGGCTCCGGCTCCGCGTAGCGCCCGCCGGTCGCCTGCTCGAAGCCGGCCGCGGCCCTGTCGAGCGGCACCCGCGCGCCCTCCTTCGCCAGCCGCGCCGCGGCCACGCCCGATGCCGCGGCCAGCCCGACCTGGATCGACTTGCCGTCCGAGCCGAACGCCGCCCGCGTCCCGGAGGCGCGCAGCAGCGCGATCGCCACC
The DNA here is from genome assembly GCA_963765135.1 of uncultured Thermoleophilaceae bacterium. Classification (GTDB taxonomy): domain Bacteria; phylum Actinomycetota; class Thermoleophilia; order Solirubrobacterales; family Thermoleophilaceae; genus JACVRW01. The sequence goes on along the minus strand of CAVXUX010000002.1, from coordinate 223,308 downwards.
GCGTCGGACTGCGGCGCGTCCAGCAGCGCCGCGGCCGCCACCGCCGCCCCGACGCCGCCGCACACGGCGGTCGGATGCCAGCCGTTGTCGTACAGGCCCGGATGGCTGGCGCGGGCCACGGCCGCCATCGCCTCGAACCCCCGCGCGAACGCCTCGAGCGCCTCGCCGACGGTCAGCCCGAGCTCGGCCGCCACCACGAGCGCGGCCGGGGCCGTCGGCGCGCTCAGGTGCGCGATGCCCGGCAGATAGGTGTCGTCGAAGTCCAGCACGTGCCCGGAGGTGCCCGCGAGCACCACGGGGTCCCCATACGCGCGCGCGGCGCGGGCGGCGGGCTCGTCGCGACCGCCGGCGGCGCAGGCGAGCCAGTCGAGCAACGCGGTCGAGTAGCGCGGGTCACCCATGGTCAAGCCGCTCGCGGAACTGCTTCGCCCCCATGACCTCCACCCCGTGCGCGCGCACGCGCGCGACCAGCTCGCGATCGGAGGTCACCACGGTCAGCTCGCCGGGGTCGGCGGCGCCCGCGACCAGCTCGGCGATGTCGTCGTCGGCCGCGTTGCGGCCGGAGCGCGAGGCGAAGCGAACGTCGATGGCGCCGGCGTCCTGGACGTCGAAGGGACGCCCGTCGAACACCACCGTCACCGGTTCGTCGAGCACCTCGAGCTCATGGACCAGCTGCTGCATCGCGCCCGGCCGGTCGTGCCACCAGCCGGTCGGCCGCGAGCCGATCACGTTCATGCCGTCAACGATCCAGCGGGTCACGAGAGCCCCGTGAGACGCTCGCTCTCCTCCCACAGCCGGTGGCGGGCCTCGGGGTCGTTGGCCTGCCGGTGGGTGCCCGACTCGGCCTTGCCGTTGTAGAAGTTGCCGCTGACGCCGTCGAGCTCGGGGTCGACGATCAGGCGCAGCGTCGCCTCCACCCCCTCCTCCACCGAGCTCTGCGGCGTGCCGCCTGGGCCGAGCACCATGTTGGTGTCCATCAGGGTGGCCGGGTGCAGGGCGTTGACGGTGACGTCGCGGTCGCCCAGGCGCTCAGCCAGCTCGTACGTGAACAGGATCTGGGCGAGCTTGCTCTTGGCGTAGGCGTAGTAGCCGTTGAAGTCGCGCTCGTACTGGAGGTCGTCGAAGTCCAGCGGGTGCTGGCCGATCGAGGACACGTTCACGATGCGCGCGGGCTCGCGCAGCTTGGGCAGCAGCAGCGCGGTCAGGAGGAAGTGCGAGAGGTAGTTGACGGCGAGGGTGAGCTCGTAGGCGTCGGCGCTCTCCTGCCGTTCGGGGATGACGATGCCGGCGTTGTTGACGAGCGTGTCGAGCTCGTCGACCTGATCTGCGAGGGCGCGCACGTCGTCGAGCGACGACAGGTCCGCCACCAGGCCGCGCGCCGCGCCGATCTCGCCGGTCACCCGCTCGACCTTGTCCGGGTCGCGGCCGTGGACGAGCACGGTCGCGCCCTGCTTGACGAGCTCCTCGGCCACGCGCTGGCCATGGCCGCTGGTGGCGCCGGTCACGAGGATCGTCTGCTCGGCGATCGGCCTCACTGGCGCTGCTTCCGCACGTAGGCCACGAGCAAGCCGATCACCAGCAGCGCCGCGAACGCCTGGAGGCCGATCCGAAGGAAGTCGCTCTCGTCCTCTGTGAGGTTGCCGATGGCGCCGAAGAGGACGGTCGCGCCGAAGAAGACCACCAGCGTCCAGAGCAGGGTGTTGCGGTCCACGAGTGGTGACGATACCCGCGGGGTACCCTCGGGCGGTGAGCGACCGACCGGTGCTGGCAGGGCTGCTGGGCGCGCTGGTGATCGCGTTCTCGGCGATCCTGGTGCGGCTGGCGGAGGTGTCGCCGACGACGGCGTCGTTCTTCCGGTGCGCGTACGCGCTGCCGGTGCTGGCGCTGCTGGCGTGGCTGGAGCGGCGTCGCCACGGGCCGCAGCAAAGGCGCGACCGGCTGCTCGCGTTCCTCGCCGGGGCGATCTTCGCCGCCGACCTGATCTTCTGGAACTACTCGATCCAGGCGGTCGGCGCGGGGCTGGCGACGGTGCTCGGCAACGTGCAGGTGGTGCTGGTGGCGGTGCTCGCGTGGGCGGTGCTGGGCGAGCGACCGGCGTCGCGAACGCTGCTGGCGATCCCGATCGCGTTGATCGGAGTGGTGCTGATCAGCGGGGTGGTCGGATCGGGCGCGTACGGAGACGATCCGCTGCTGGGTGTGGTCTACGGGCTGCTCACGGCGATCTCGTACGCGTTCTTCCTGCTGATCCTGCGACAGGCGGGCAGCAGCGAGCGACCGCCGGCGGGACCGCTGTTCGACGCGACGCTGTCGGCCGCCGTGTTCTCCGCGATCGCGGGCGTGGCGATCGGCAACATCGACTGGACGCCGGACGCCGAGGCGCAGGCGTGGCTGGTGCTGCTGGCGCTGTCGTCGCAGGTGCTGGGGTGGATGCTGATCTCGGTGTCGCTGCCGCGGCTGCCGGCGGTGCTGACGTCGATCGTGCTGATGCTGCAGCCGGTCTGCACGGTGATGCTGGGGGCGGTGCTGCTGGACGAGGCGCCGTCGGCGGTGCAGCTGAGCGGGGTGGCGATCGTGCTGGGGGCGGTGGGGTTCGCGACGCTGGGAGCGCGCCCGCGCGAGCCCTTGCCACAATCCGCGTGATGGCCCATTACCAACGCGCCGGGTGGTTCACGAAGAACGTGTTCAACCGGCTGGTGGCGGTGTCCACGCGCATGGGGCTGAGCGTGTGGGGCTCGCGGGTGCTGGAGGTGCCGGGGCGCAAGAGCGGCGAGCCGCGCCGGACGCCGGTGAACCTGATGACGTTCGAGGGGCAGCGCTACCTGGTGGCGCCGCGGGGGCATACGCAGTGGGTGCGCAACCTGCGGGCCTCGCGGACCGGACGGCTGCTGCTGGGACGGCGCGCCGAGGAGTTCTCGGCGGAGGAGCTGCCGGACTCCGACAAGGTGCCCCTGCTGCGGGCCTATCTGAAGAAGTGGAGCTGGGAGACGGGGCAGTTCTTCGGAGGGGTCGGAGCGGACGCGCCGGAGGAGGAGCTGCGGCGCATCGCGCCCGACCACCCCGTTTTCCGGATCAGCTGACTTCGCGCAGCCGACCGGTTTCGATCTCGTAGACGTACCCCTTGACGCTGTCGGTCCTCGGGACGAACGGGCTCGTCTTGATCTTGTCGATCGAGCGCTTCACGTTCTCGTCGAGATCGTCGAAGGCGTGGGCGCGCCACTCGGGCCGTTCGCCGGTCTCGTCCTCGAGCTTCTGCGCGAACTCGTCGTCCGTGAAGGTGAGCATGCCGCAGTCGGTGTGGTGGATGAGGACGATCTCCTCGGTGCCGAGCAGGTTCTGGGAGATGGCGAGGCTCCGCAGCGCGTCGTCGCTCACCACGCCGCCGGCGTTGCGGATGACGTGAGCGTCGCCCTCCTGGAGGCCGAGGACCTTGGCGGGATCGACGCGGGCGTCCATGCAGGCGAGGACGGCCAGCTTGCGGGCGGGCGGAAGCGGGAGGTCGCCTTGGTCGAAGGTGGACACGTAGGCGGCATTGTTGTCGAGGAGGGTGTCGGTGAGCGTCGTCAAGCGGCTGCCTCCAAGGGAGTCTCGGCGGGACGGGGGTGGCGGAGCAGGGCGCCGTCGTCGGCTATTTGGTAGGTGCCCACGCGTTCGAGCGGCGGCGAATAGGCGTGGAGGGTGGTGGCGGGCTCTTGGCCCGCGTGTCTCACGCGGTGGATCGCCTCGCGCGCGATGGTGACGGTGTCGCCTTTGTCGAGCGTGCGCTTCACCGCGCCGGTGATGGCGAGCCGCTCCTCGGTGATCGCACCCTCGACGACCGTGATCGCGGCGGCGCTGTGGTCGTGATCGTGGAAGCCGGTGTCGTGGCCGGGCATCCAGCAGACGAGGTAGACCTCGACGTCGGCGTCGCGGTGGAGGAGCTGGTAGGTGCGCTCTTGCTGGTCGTGGCGGACGAGCGGCGCCCAGTCGTGCTCCTTGCCCGCCCAGGTGCTGGAGGGTTGCTGCGAGCTCGGCGGGTTGAAGCTCGATCATGCGGTCTTGATGGCGGGCACCCAGGTGTAGCCGAGGGCGCGGTTGGGAGAGCTGGTCTTGACGAGCTGAGCGAAGCCCTCGCCGAAGGCCTGCTCGACGGGGTCTTGGTCCTGAGCGTGCACCGGATAGTCGGTGCCATGGACGAGCTGACCGATGCCGACGGCGGTGGCCATGGCCCTGACGGCTCGCGGGCCGTAGGAGGAGGTGTCGTAGAACGTCAACGGGTCCGCGAGCGTCTGCTCGCCGATCGGGCCGCCCTTGGCGGCGGTGCGCTCGGCCTGGAGGGGAGCGAGGCCCGCGAGCCCGGCGAAGATGGCTCTCAGCGTCGGGAGCTCGGGGCGGATCGCGTGGTGGAAGGTGTGCCAGGCGGCGTGCTGCTGGGCGACGTAGTTGGTGGCGGGGGACCACCAGGCGGGCTCGTGCTGGGCTGCCGGTTGTCGCCGGGCCCGGGATGGACGAAGACCGGAGCGCCGGCGTCGGCGACGGCGTTCAGCAGCGGCAGCGCTTCGTTGGCTTGCTGTGGCGTGGCGAGGCGGTTGGCGGGAAGGCAGACGCCGGCAGCGCCCGCCGCAATGGCCTCCCGGGCGAGCTCGGCCTCGCCTTCGCCGGCGAGGGCCTCCGGGGTCGCCGCCCACCAGCCGAGCTCGGGTGGCAAAGCCGTAGCTGCTTCTTGCCAGGCGGCGATGGCGGCGAGGGCGTCGCGGGCCGGGAGCGCCTCGAGGCCGACGGGGCTCGAGAGCGCCACGAGGGCCCGATCGACGGCCAGGCCGCGAGCACGCTCGTCGGGATCGTGATCCCGCGGATCGACATCGAAGGCTGGGCTCCCCCGGGAGCTCGATGCGCCAGCGGTCGTCCTGCCAGCGGGCCTTCGGAGGCGCGCTACGCCGCTCTAGAACGCGAAGAACGGCCTCGGGCCAGAGGTGCTGATGGACGTCGACGGAGCGCATCGCGAGGGCACTGTAGCGCATTGTCCATAAAGTTGGTGGGAAATAGGGGTTTACGTGCAGAGGTTAGTTTGCGCGCCAGAACGATCCCGCGAGTGGCGGGAATCGAACCCGCGACCTTCGGTTATGAGCCCGGCGTCATCGCGGACGGATGGGCCCAGGAATCGCGCTGGAATCAACGACCCGCCACGGAGCCGAGTTGTTCACCTGCCAACGCGAGTCTCCACCGCTCGCTGAACGTCACCGCTCGTTCCTTCGACCCGCCAACGACCGCCGCCGTATCCCGATCCTCCACGTAGCGCCGGCCGCCCACCTCCACCTCGATCGTCATCGTCGCCGGCTCGTGCGCCACGTCCACGGCCACGATCTTGATCTGCCTGCACGCGCGGGCCGCGCACCACCACCCGCGTCTTGCGCGACGCGTCGCCTCCGTAGAGCAGCTGCGACACCGCCTCGGGCGACGCGACCGCCTCCAGCGCCGCGTCGTCCCCATCCACCGCCTCCGCCCACGCCGCCACCGCCCGCCGCGCCGCCGCCTCCAGCACGTCCGGCGCGAAGCGCGCGTCGGCCAGCGACAGGTCCAGCGCCTGCTCCCGCGCCGTCCCGTCGAACTCCACCACCGCCAGGTCCGCCGTCGTAAACCCCGGCGGCAGCCCGTCCTCCACCGCCAGCTCGGTCAGCGCCTCGTCCGCCAGGCGCGAGTCGGACCACGGCGACGCCACGATCTCCGAATCCAGGTGGTGGTCGCCCTCCGCCCGCTGCTCGATCGACACCACCTTCCAGGCGGCATCGCCCGACCGCGCCAGCGTCCAGTACTCGCACAGCGTGATCTGCTCGGACTTCGCCCCCGATCGCATGATCTTGCGGCCCGAGCCGGTCCACCACGAACGCCCGCAGCGACGCCGTGATCCGCACCACCGCCCGGTCCTCCGTGTCGTCCTCCCGGTTCACCAGGCCCACGTACTCGATCCGCGGCGGCCCCATCACCGACACCCGGTTGTGCCAGCCCTTGCGCTCGAAGTCGTCCAGGCGGCGCTCCCATTCCACCAGCAGGTCGTCGCCCACCAGCGACGACAACCGCGCCACGTCGCGGGCGTCCCACGCCTCCTGGCACGCCACGAACAGCCCGCGCGCGTGCCCCTCCAACTCGGACGCGGCGAAGTACGCGTCATCCGAAGCCGCCTCCGCCGACGCCGTCCGCACCCGCTCGATCCCGCTCCCGCACCTTCACCCGGTAGCGCCAGCTGCGGATCGCGAACCACACCAGGAACAGCCCGAACAGGCCGAAGAAGAACACCGCCACGATCGGGTTGCCTGACCCGGACCCGCCCGACCCGCCGCCGCCCGAGAACCCGCCGCCTCCTCCGCCGCCCCCGCCGCCGAACCCCGAGCTCCCGCCCCCCGCCTGAGCCCACGCCGACGCCGCCCACACGCAGGCAAACAACAGCCACGCCGCAACACCAGACACCAAGCGCCTCACGAGCCACCCATGCTACGGCGCCCACCCGCCCCGTCGGGGAGACCCGCCCAACCCCAGATCCCCGCAAATTGCGCGCGACCTGTTCGCGAAAAACACGACTCCGGGTTAGGTTCGGAGCTTGTGAACCGGCGGGGACTCACACGCACGATTCGTGCGCGCCGCGGCGCTCGCAGCGCTCGCCACGGCGGCGTTCGCAAGCACCGCCCAGGCCCGTGTCGTCGAGCCTGTCTGGGTCAACAAACACGTCGAGGTCGCGCAAGGCCAGACCAAGTCGGTCACCCTCAAGTGCCCGGCTCGCGCCGTCGCCCTCAACGGCGCAGCCCCCAATGCCGCCAGCTCCATCCCGGCCATCGACGCCCGTCGCTGGACCTTCCGCTTCATCCGCTCCGGCAACGCGGTCGCTGCGGTGCGTTCGCCTCCGCCTCCCCCACAGCGTCCATCGCGTCAGCCTCGTCGTCGGCACCATCTTCGAGCCCGTCTTCGAGCTCCCGCCCGGCTTCACCCAGGAGATCGCCGCCAGGTGCGCTCCCGGCCAGGTGCCCACCGGCTGGGGCCTCGAGCGCCGCACCGACGACAACGGCCTCGCCATCGTCGGCGCCGTCCCCACGAAACGCGGCTGGCTCTTCTCCGTCAAGAACACCGCCCCCATCGGCGCCGCCGGCTCCGTCGCCATCCGCTGCCTCGAGAAAAAGCAGCGCGCCCCGACCGGCCAGCACCACGCCTTCTCCACCCGGGTCGCCTCGTTCACCGAGCGGGTCGAGGGCGGCCTCACCGCCAGCCGCGCCTGCGCGTCGCAACGAGTACAGCGTCGCCACGGGCGTCTCACCCGCCGGCGACCTCCTGCTCACCGGCACCACCCTCATGGGCGAGCGCGATGCCGAGTGGAACCTCTCCAGCGCCAGCGGCGCCACCTCCGTCCAGACCAGCCTGATCTGCCTGGCCCGGACGACCGGCTTCCACCGCTAGCTAGCCCGGCGTCGACCGCAGCTCCGGCTGGCGCAGCGTCGCCTCCCAGTCGACCGCGACCTCGCCGCCCGACGACACGAGCACGTCGATCGGAGTCCCCACCCGCGATTCGTTTCCGGGGCGAAGCCGCGCCAGCGCCAGCAGCGGCACCCGGTCGACGATCTCCACCGTGCTGCCGTTCGTCAGCTGCAGCGCGATCTGCCACTCGTCGCGCTGGTCGACCCGCGACCGCAGCGGCGTCAGCGACACCAGCCCCGCCGACGCCAGGTTCCACTCGCCCGCGGCGCTCGTCCAGCTCCTCCCGGTGCCCGTTCGCGTCGTGGATCTCGATCGACCCGGGCTCCGGCCACTCGTCGCGCGGCGGCCACTCGTACTGCTCGTGCGCCGTGGGGAACGTCAGCTTGGCGCCGATCCACTCGCCGGTCGCCGTCCAGTCCACGGCCGCCACGCTGCGCTCGTAGTCGTGCGCCAGCACCATCACCCCGGCTCCGGGCCCGACCACGCCCCTGATCTCGGCCGGGATGTTCTGGCGGATGCAGCACTCCGCGTCGCCCTCGGGCCGGCGCACGGTCATCCGGATCAGCGCCACCTCGAGCACCTTGCCGTTGACCTCGAGCGCCGGCATGTCGGCCAGCGCCGTGATCACCGCGGCGCACGAGATCCGGCACCCGCGCAGCCGCTCGGTGACCTGCGGGTCGACCTTGAACTCGATCGTGTCCTGCGCGTCCGGCTCGACCAGCGGCGCCGACTCGCCCTCGACCCGCCACTCGAAGTCGGGGTCAGCCGAAGCGGAAGTCGAAGGCGCAGGCGGACGCGCAGGCGGAGGCGCGGGCGCCCGCGGCGGCCCTTCGGCGAGCGCTCGCAGCAGCCCGCGACGCCGCACGCGCCTGCGCAGCTCGTTGAAATCGATTCGTCGGTCCGCCACGGCACCTTCCCGAATCGAGCGTAACCCACAAGGATAGGATCCGCCCCCGCTATGGACTTCGATTTGAGCGACGAGCAGAGCGAAATCCAGCGTCTGGTCCGGGATTTCGCTCAGGGCGAGGTGAAGCCCGTCGCCGAGGAGCTCGACCGCACCAAGAGCTTCCCGTACGAAATCGTGCAGAAGCTGGGGAAATTGGGCCTGATGGGCATCCCCCACCCGCAGGAATACGGCGGCGGGGGAGCCGGCAACCTGGCCTACGCGCTCGCGATCGAGGAGCTCGCGCGCGTGGATTCGAGCGTCGGGCATCACGGTGGCGGCGCACACGTCGCTGGGGACGTGGCCGATCGTCGCGTTCGGGTCCGAGGAGCAGAAGCAGGAGTGGTTGCCGGCCTGTGCTGCGGGCGAGCGGTTGGCCGCGTTTGGGCTGACTGAGCCTGAGGCGGGAAGTGATGCGGGGAACACGAGAACGAGGGCGGTTCTCGAGGATGGTCACTGGGTCATCAACGGCGCCAAGCAGTTCATCACCAACGCCGGGACTGACATCACGGGTCTGGTCACGATCACCGCCCGCACCGGCGACGACGAGATCTCGAACATCATCGTGCCGAATGGGACACCGGGCTACGAGGTCGGCGAGTGCGTATCGCAAGATGGGCTGGAACGCGTCCGACACCCGGCCGTTGACGTTCAGCGATTGTCGTGTGCGAGGACGGACAGCTGCTCGGAGGTCGCGGCCAGGGCTTCCGCCAGTTCCTGCAGACGCTCGACGGCGGTCGCATCGGCGTCGCCGCCATGGGCCTCGGCCTCGCCCAGGGCGCCCTGGACGAGGCCCTGAGCTACGCCAAGGAGCGGATCGCCTTCGGCCAGCCGATCTCCAAGTTCCAGGCGATCCAGGCCAAGCTCGCCGACATGTCGACCGAGATCGAGGCCGCCCGCCTGCTCACCTACAAGGCCGCGCTCGAGAAGGACGCCGGCAAGCCGTTCGGCCTCACCGCCGCCCAGGCCAAGCTCAAGACCGGCCGGCTCGCCGTGCGCGCCGCCGAGGAGGCCGTCCAGATCCACGGCGGCTACGGCTACATCGAGGAGTACCCCGTCTGCCGCTTCTACCGCGACGCCAAGATCCTCACGATCGGCGAGGGCACCGACGAGGTGCAGCAGATGGTGATCGCGCGCGCGCTCGGCTGCTAGCCGCCCCCCTCGATCCGCTTCAGCTCCTCCTCGTCCACGTGGCCGCCGCCCAGCTCCACCCCGGGCGGCAGCTCCACGTGCAGCTCGCTCGACGTGTCGATCCGCAGCCGGCCCGCCCGCGCCGTGTAGTCGAGCACGTGGCCGCCGCGGCGGCGGTCCTCGGTGATGAAGTGCAGGTGGTACCCGGCGACCTCCAGCCCGCTCGCGTAGTCCGGGAAGCGGAACCCGACCAGCGTGCCGCTTACGTCGCGGAGCTCGAAGACGTGCTGCTCGGCGGCCACCTCCGCCAACGGCCGGTAGGGCGGCCGTTGGCGCGGGATCGAGCGGGCGCGCACCAGCTCGAAGTCGCCGTCGAAGCGCACCGCGCAGACGGGGCCGGCGGCCGCGAGCTGCCCCGCGAGATCGTCGGTGGCGAGGTCGACGGTGGGGCTGAACGGCACGACGACCGCGAACGGCGTCCGCTCCGACGGCGACACCGGGTGCACCAGGCCGTCCACGTCGGCCCGGTAGAACCGCCCGTCCAGCGCGATCATCTCCCCGTCCAGCCCGTTCACGGTGCCGAGCCCGAGGTCGCCGTGCTCGGCGAGCTCCGCGAACGTGAGGTCGCCCTCGTAGGCCCCGTCGAGCAGTGCCGCGATCGTCGAGGCCTGGAACAGCACGTGTGGCGCCCGGTCGGCGTGCGCCTCCAGCCGCCGCAGCGCGTGCACGTGGAGGTTCGAGACGAGCCGCTCGTCCAGCATCGGCGCATCTTGATCCACGGGCGCGAGAGGCGTAGCGTCGCCGGTGGACCTGCAACCCCCAACAAGAGGAGGACTCCATGGCCGATGCTGGCCTATTCATTGGGTGGGGTCAGGTAGTGCGCGGGCGCGAGGGCCCGGCGGTCGACGGCTTCAACGGATTCGTCGAGTTCACCGGGCAGCTCCAAGCCGACGGGCGGATCGAGGACTTCGAGATCTGCTTCCTCGACCCTCACGGCGGCGACCTCGCCGGCTTCATGCTGCTGCGCGGCAGCCTCGCCCAGATGGACGCGCTCAGTGACGACGACGAGTTCCTGCGCCACATGACGCGCGCCGACCTGCACGTCGAGAACCTCGGCGTCGTCCGGGCTTCGCTCGGCGAGCGCATCGCACGCGGGATGGCGATCTACCAGGAGGAGATCGGCGCGCTCGTCTAGGCGTCGCCGGCGCATGGCGGCGGCAGCGCCCTAGTCTGCCCCGCCATGCGCCGCGCCTTCGCCCTGTGGCTGCTGCTGTTCGGCGTCTACGCGGCCACGCTCGGGCTCCACGACCAAGGCGGGGACGCGCGGCACTACCTGCTCGCCGCCGAGTCGCTCCAGCATGACGGCGACGTGGACGTGCTCAACCAGTACGCCGAGCGCGGCGTGCGGCCGCAGGGCAAGCTCACCGCCGGCCGGCTCAACGAGCCCTACGGGATCGGCTTCCCGCTGCTGATCCTGCCCGCCTACGCGATCGGCGGCACCGAGGCCGTCGAGCTGTTCCTCGCGGCCATCGGCGCGCTCGCCATCGCGCTCGCCTACGCGCTCGCGCGCAGGGCCGCGCCCGACCCGTGGGCGCTCGGCGCCGCCGCCGCGGTCGGCCTCAGCCCTCCCCTGCTCGCCTACGGCACCGCCGTCTATCCCGAGCTGACCGCCGGCGCCGTGCTCGCCGGCGCCGCGCTGCTCGCCGTGCGCCTCGACTCGCAGCCGGGCTGGCGCCTCGCCTTCCCCTGCTTCCTCCTGCTCGGCGCCCTGCCGTGGCTGGGCGTTCGGTTCGTGCCCGCCGGCATCGTCGTCGGGGTGGTCGCCGCCCGGGCGCTGTGGCGCTCGCGCCGGCGCACGCTCACGATCGGCGGCGTCGAGGTGGCCCTGTTCAGCGTCGCCGTCTTCGTCGGCCTCAACGAGGCGCTCTACGACGGGCCGACGCCGTACTCGGCCGCCGACTCCGCCACCGGCGCCTCGAGCGTGGCCGACTACCTCGAGCGCCTGCCCCGCCTCGCCACCCTGTTCGTCGATCCCGACTTCGGCCTGCTGCGCTGGGCGCCGCTGTTCGCGCTCGTCTTCGTCGGGCTCTGGTGGCTCTGGCGCTCCCGCCACGACCACCTCGCCCGCGCCGTCTCGCAGCTGCACGAGGTCGAGCTGACCGCCGGCCTCTGCGCCACGGTGCTCGCCGTGCAGCTCGGCGTCGCCGTCGTGCTCGCCCCAACCGCCGACACCCTCCCGTTCGCGGCCCGGCACCTGATCCCGGCCCTGCCGCTCGCCACGCCGCTGGTCGCGCTCGGCCTGCGCCGCGCGCCGCGCGTCGGCGTCGCGCTGGCGCTGGTCACGGTCGCGATCTCGGCCGCGCTCTACGTCGACGCGCGATCGGGCGAAGGCGCGCTGCGCGCCGACTCCCACCAGCCTTCGAGCCGTCCCACGAACACGCTCGGCTTGTCGGCGTAGATCCGGGCGCCGTACTCGAACGCCTCCTGCTGCAGCTCGCCGCTGCCGGTTCTCGAGGATCACGTCGAAGCCGCGCAGCACCGGCTCGGTGCCGTTGAGCGCGCTCGCGTGCCGGTGCGCCCACTGCTTCAGGACGGTGAGGTCGTGCTCGTCGCCGAGCCGGTCCGACAGCTCGTGCGCCTCGTCGGCCAGCGCGCTGATCACCGGCTTCCAGCTGTCCTGGAGCAGCTGCAGGTGGTACCAGAGGTCCTTCGCCCGCTTGCGCCACTCGTGCATGCGCTCGGGGGTCGGGGCCTTCCGGGCGGCGCGGAAGTCGCGGCGGCCCTGGCGGTAGATCCGCCCCAGCCCCTCCTCGAACGCCTCGAAGCCGTCGGTCTCGAGCGGCCAGTCGGCGACGCGGTCGCGCGGCCTCGGCGAGGGTGTCGACGGCGGCCTTCGCCGGGTGGAGCGACCCCGCCGAGGTGCGGAAGCGGTGCGCCACCAGCGCCGGCCGCAGCCTGCCGCCCGCGCCCGGCAGCTCGCCGTAGCGCTCCTCGAGGTCGCCGAGGGTCACGAGCATCACGTCGGCGTCGCGCACCCCGGACAGTTCTCGCGCCGTGTCGCGGAAGCAGGTGTTCTCGAAGGCGTAGACGCGATCGCCCAGCTCGCCGCGCACGAGCCGCAGCAGCGCGCGCAGCTTCTTCATGTCCTTGCGCGCCTCGTGCACCGCCTCCTCGCGCGTGCTGTCCGACTCGCCGCGCAGCTCGTCGAGTGCATGGTCGATGCGCCCGCGCGCCACCCGCCGCACCTCGTCAGGGATCGGCGCCCCCGGATCGAAGCGGAAACTGCGCGCGGACATGCTTCGAGCCTACCCCCGTAGGGCTAGAGCTCGCGCTCCAGCAACTTCGCTGCCGCGCTGGCCGGATCGAGCCGGCGGGCGACGACCTCGTCCAGGAGCTCCTTCACCGACTCGTCCTCGCGCACCTGCTCCTCGAGGCGGCGGCGCAGCCGCCCGGCGGCCAGCGCCATCACCTCGTTCATCAGGTTGCGCCCGCGGCGCTCGGCCAGCGTGCCCTGCTCCTCGATGAACGCGTGGTGCTCGTGGATCTTCTCGGCCAGCTCGTCGATCCCCTCGGAGCGGCTGGCCTCCGTCTTCACGATCGGCACCCGCCAGCCCTCCTGCGGGCCGAGCGACAGCGTCCCGCGGATCTCGCGGACCATCGTGTCGGTGAGCGGGTGGTCGGACTTGTTGACGACGATCACGTCGGGGATCTCCATCACGCCCGCCTTGAGCGCCTGGACGGAGTCGCCCGAGCCGGGCATCAGCACCAGCACGACGGTGTCCGCGTGGTCGATGATGTCGACCTCCGCCTGGCCGACGCCGACGGTCTCCAGGAAGACGTCGTCCTTGCCGCTCGCGTCCATCAGCAGCGCCGCCTGGAGCGTCGCCTCGGACAGGCCGCCGAGCGATCCGCGGCTGGCCATCGAGCGGATGAACACGCCCGGGTCGAGGAAGTGGTCGGCCAGCCGGATCCGGTCGCCGAGCAGCGCGCCCTGGGTGAACGGCGAGCTCGGGTCGATCGACAGCACGGCCACCTCGCGGTCGCGCTCGCGCGCGTTCTCGATCAGGCGGCCGATCAGGGTCGACTTGCCGACGCCGGGCGGCCCCGTGAAGCCGACCACGCCGGCGCGCCCCGTCTGCGGATAGACCTCGCGGACGAGCGCCCAGCCCTCGGGATCGTCGTTCTCGACCAGCGTGATCGCGCGCGCGAGCGCCCGCTTGTCACCGGCCAGCAGGCGCTCGGCAAGATCGGCCGCGGTGTTGCCAGGGGCAGCCACGGCCGCCAATCCTAGGCTCGGACGCGCTCCAGGGTGAGGATGACGATGCCGGCGCCGACCGTCTTCGAGTCGGCCAGCCGCAGCGTGCGCTTGTCGCTCGCTCTCGCCGAACAGCCGCTTGCCGCTGCCGAGCACGACCGGGAACACCATCAGCCGCAGCTCGTCGACCAGGTCGGCCTCGATCAGGCCCTGCGCCAGCTGGGCGCTGCCGGCAACGAGGATCACGCCGTCGACCTCGTCCTTGAGCCTGGGCCACGGCGTCGATCGAGACGACCGTCGAGTTGTTCCACTCGGGGTTCTCGAGCGTCGACGAGACGACGTACTTCGGCATCGAGTTCATCTTGTCGGCGAAGCCCGCCGGGTCCTCCATCGACGGCCACGCCGCGGCGAAGCCCTCGTAGGTCACCCGGCCGAGCAGCAGTGCCTCGGCCTCGAGCGTCTCGTCCAGCTTGAACCGGTTGCCCTCGTCTCCCTGGTCGAACTCGAACGTCCAACCGCCGTGCTTGAAGTCCTCGGCTCCTCCCGGGTCCTCCATCACGCCATCGAGGGATACGAACTCTGTGATGACGATCTTTCCCATGGCTGTTGATGGTACGTTCCGCACTGGTGCAGATGGAAGATCCAGTTCTGTGGCCGTAGGCGAGACCAGTCAGCCGATCGACCTGCTGGTCTCGGTGAGCCGCGAAGCGCCCGGGACGCTGGGCGCGCAGATCGAGGACCAGTTCCGGCGCGCCATCCGCGACGGCGCGCTGCGACCCGGGGCGCGCGTGCCGTCCACCCGCGATCTGGCGCGCCAGCTGGGCGTGTCGCGGCGGGTCGCCGTGGACGCCTATGCCCAGCTCGCGGCGGAGGGCTACCTGGCGCTGCGCCAGGGCGCCCGGCCACACGTCTCCGAGACCGCGGCGCTGGCCGGCGAGGCCGTGGCCCTCACCCCCGCTCGCCCGCCGCGCTGGGACTTCCGGCCGAGCGTGCCGGACGTGTCCACGTTCCCGCGCACCGCCTGGCTGCGCTCGCTGCGCGAAGCGGTCACGAAGATCACCGACGCCGACCTCGGCTACGGCGACATGCGCGGGGTCGAGGAGCTGCGCACGGCCCTGGCCGACTATCTCGGGCGCGTGCGCGGCGTGGTGGGGAGTCCGGGGAACATCGTCGTGACCTGCGGCTACTCGCAGGGGCTGGGGCTCGTCTGCCAGGCGCTCGCCGCCGCGGGCGCCAAGCGGGTCGCGTACGAGAACCCGACCTGGCCCGAGCAGGTGCAGACCGCCGTCCGCGCGGGCCTCGAGCCGGTCCCCGTGGAGGTCGACGACGGTGGGATCCGCGTCGACGAGCTCGAGCGCACGGACGCCGACGCCGTGGTCCTGACCCCCGCGCACCAGCATCCGATGGGGATGGTCCTCTCCGGCGAGCGGCGGACGCAGCTGCTCGCCTGGCTGCGCGCCCGCGACGCGATCGCGATCGAGGACGACTACGACGCCGAGTCGCGCTACGACCGCGCCGCCGTCGGAGCGCTCCAGGGGCTGGAGCCGGATCGGGTCGTCTACGCCGGCTCGCTCAGCAAGACGCTCGCGCCGGCGCTGCGGATCGGATGGCTCGTGGTGCCGCCCGCTCTGCTGGACGCCGTCGCCGAGGAGAAGATCCTCGCCGACCGCGGCACCGGCCGCATCGAGCAGCACGCCCTCGCGGACTTCCTCGCGCGCGGCGAGCTCGACCGGCACCTGCGCCGCATGCGCGTTCGCTACCGGGCGCGCCGCGACGCGCTGATCGAGGCGATCGGCGAGGAGCTGCCGGAGGCGACCGTGCGCGGCATCGCCGCCGGGCTGCACGCGCTCGTGGAGCTCCCGGAGACCGACGACGAGCAGGCGATCGTCGAGGAGGTCCGCGCCCGGCGGATCCACCTCGAGACCATGCGCGACTACTGGCCACCCGACGACTCCCGGCCTCCGACGCTGATGCTCGGCTACGCGAAGATGTCCGAGCCCACGATCCGCGCCGGCGTGCACGAGATCGCGGAGGCCGTGCGCGCCACGCGGGCCTAGCCCGCGGCCAGCGGATCGGTCGTGCGCGCGACCTCGCGGACGACCTCGCGCAGCGCCGGCAGCGCGGGGTTGGGCGAATCGGACCGCCACACGAGCACGGTGTACGCCTCCCCGCTCGCGAACGGCACGAAGCGCACGCCGGTGTCGCGCAGGCTGCGCGCGGACATCGCCAATCTCGTGACGCCCACGCCCGCCGCCACGAGCGCCAGCAGGTTCTGCACGCTCGTCCCGCGCGCCACCACGCGCGGGCGGTAGCCGGCCTGCGCGTACTCCTCGTCGTAGAAGCGGTGCCAGGGCGGCCAGGACTCGCGCGGGGTGAGCACCCAGGGCTCGTCGGCCAGGTCGGCCAGCTCCAGCTCCTCGCGGTCGGCGAGCGGATGGCCTTCGGGCAGCACGGCCGCGATCGGCTCGCGCATGATCACCTCGGACTCCAGGTCGTCGACCAGCGGCGGGCGGCCGAGGCCGGCGTCGAGCGTCCCTTCGCGCAGCCCTTTGACCATGGCCGCCACGGTCACGTCCTCCGGGAGCAGCGCGATGCCGGGGTGGCGCTCGGCGAAGACGCGCACGAGCGGCGGCATCAGGTGGTTGGCGACCGAGGCGAGGACGCCCACGCGCAGCTCGCCCTGTTCGCCCGCGGCGGCGCGGCGCACCGCCTCGACGACGCGATCGGCGCGGGCCAGCAAGGGTCGCGCCTCGGCCAGGAGCACCTCGCCGATCTCGGTCAGCTCGACGCCGCGGGAGGTGCGCTCGAACAGCGTCACCCCGAGCTGGCGCTCGAGCGCCCGGATCTGCTGGGAGAGCGACTGCTGGGCGATGTGCAGCCGCCCTGCGGCTCGGGTCAGGTTGCTCTCCTCGGCAACCGCCACGAAGTAGCGCAGCTGGCGCAGCTCCGGCGTCACGCCCTGGAGTCTAGGTACAGGCCACGCCTGTGGCGGCCAAGGAAGCCGGTGTTGGTCGATCTAGCGGCCGGTGCCTAGCGTCGGCTGCATGGCATCTCGAACCTGGTTGATCACCGGCAGCTCGGCGGGCTTCGGCCGCGAGCTCGCCGAAGCGGCATTGAACGCGGGCGACAGCGTCGTGGCCACGGCGCGCCGCCCGGAGACCCTCGACGAGCTCGTCGCCAGCGCGCCCGACCGGGTGCTGGCGGTGGCGCTCGACGTGACCCGCCCCGAGCAGATCGAGGCGGCGGTGGACGCGGCGCTGGAGCGCTTCGGGCGCATCGACGTGCTCGTGAACAACGCCGGTCACGGGTCCGTCGGCGCGATCGAGGAGATCGACATGGCGGACCTGCGCGCGCTCATGGACACGATGTACTTCGGCGCCGTGGCGCTCACCCAGGCCGTGCTGCCGCACATGCGCGAGCAGGGCAACGGCGCGATCGTCCAGCTCAGCTCCATGGGCGGCCAGCTCTCCACGGCGGGCTTCGGCGCCTACTGCTCGGCCAAGTGGGCGCTCGAGGCGATGTCCTCGGCCCTGTCCGAGGAGGTCGGCCCGCTCGGGATCCGCGTCCTGATCGTGGAGCCGGGCCAGTTCCGGACCGAGTTCGGCGGTGCGCGCATGCACCGGTCGCGCGAGATCGCCGCCTACGCCGAGACGGTCGGCCCGACGCGCCAGTTCATCGACGACATGGACGGCACGCAGGCCGGCGACCCGAAGAAGGCGGCCGCCGCGATCCTCGACGTGCTCGCGTCGCCCGAACCCCCGCTGCGGCTGGCGCTCGGCGACGACGCCGTCGACGCGATCCGCGGAGAGCACGAGCGCCGCGGCGCGGACCTGAACGCCTGGGAGCAGGTCAGCCGGGCTACGACGTTCGACGCCTAGGGCGCCGCGCGCACGTCGAAGACCAAGACCGTGCGCACCGGGTGGCGCGGCCTGCCGGGCGTGTGGGCCCACGAGAGGTGCAGGTGGGGCGGGCAGCCGCGGCTGACGCGGCAGTGCTTCGGGTCGCCGTGGTTGGCGTCGCCGTTCCAACCCACCCACCGGAACGGCGGCCGCGTGTGGTTCTGGCGCGGCTCGGCCCACTTGGCCAGGCGGGCGACCTCGCGCCAGCTGCCGCCGGGGCCCGGGTAGAGGTCCACGGCCAGCCCGAGCGGGTGCTCACCGTGCCGCTCGTGTCCGGTCGTCGCGTACCCGTCGCCGACCTGCACGTGGTAGCGGCGGATCAGGTAGAGCACGTCCGGCAGGATGCGCCGGTCCACGCGCGCCCATGACTGGCCCGGGATCGGCACGAAGCGCCCGCCGCCGGTGATCGGGCGCAGGCGCCCCGCGCTCCCGGGCGGGCCGTAGTCCACGCGCTCGCAGGCGAAGTCGAGCTGGTCGAGCACCTCGGCGCGCACGGTGTCGCGGCCGGCGCCGCAGGTCGCCGAATCGGTGACCCGGTCGCGCAGGACGATCGAGTCCGCGCCGCCGCCGCCGTCGGCCGAGTCGCCGCCGGTGCCGCCGTCGAGGCGGTCGTCGCCCTCGCCGGCGGTGAGCGTGTCGAAGCCGGGGCCGCCGCTGAGGACGTCGGCGCCAGTCCCCGCCGTGAGGGTGTCGTTGCCGTCGCCGCCGTCGAGCGTGGCAACGGCGGCGACCACGGTGAGAGTGTCGTTGCCCACGCCGCCCTTCAGGTCGGCGGGCAGCGGCGCGCTCACGGTGAGCGCGTCGTCGCCGTCGCCGAGATCGGCCTGCACGCGGGTGGCGCCGGGGCAGAGCGCCTCGATGCCCTGCGGCACGCAGCCGGGGCCGAGGGTCAGCGGGGCGCCGGTGTCGGCCACGGTCGGGCCCGGGCCGATGTCGATCGCGTTCGTCTCGCCGGGGGTCGGCGGTGATGCGGAGCGCGCCCGCGCTCGACCGCCACGGTGGCGGCATGCGCGGCCGGGGCGAACAGCAGCAACGACAGGATCGCGATCGCCAGGCGCACTCTCTATGTGTCGGCCGGAGCCGCCCTACTCGTAAGCCAGCGCCCGCAGCACGTCCAGCTTCGCCGCTCGCCGGGCCGGCCAGATCGCCGCCGCCACGCCGGCCAGCGCGGCCAGGATCAGCAGGATCAGCAGCGTTCCGATCGGATAGGACAGCTCGAACCCCTCGTCGGCCAGGGGGCGCGACACGAGCGTGGCGAAGATGACGCCCAGGATCGTGCCGAGCACGGCTCCGATCAGCGCCGTGATCACCGCCTCGTAGCGGACCAGTCGCCGCACCTGCTTGCGCGACATCCCGACCGCTCGCAGCATCCCCAGCTCGCGCGTGCGCTCGTGGATCGACAGCGCCAGCGTGGTCACGATGCCCAGCAGCGAGATCACGATCGCCAGCGCCAGCAGCACGTAGAAGAACGACACCAGCTGCTGGATCTGCTGCTCCTGGTTGTCCTTCAGCTCCTGCTGGTTGAGCGTCTCGACCGTGGCGAACTTCGCCTTCACGTCGCGCGAGATCTCGTCCTGGACCTGCGCCGCGTTGGCGCCCTGGTCCAGCTTGATGAACGTCATGCTCGGGTCGCGCGCGCCGAACTTCGAGCGCAGCGTCTCCTCGGTCACGACCATGTTGCCGAGCAGGTCGGCGTTGTCCTTGACGGTGCCCTTCACCGTCAGCGTGTCGGTCTCCTCGAGCGGCGTGCGCAGCTTGATCTGGTCGCCGACGCCGATGTCGTTGCTCTTCGCCCAGGCGTCGTCGAGCACCGCGCCGTTGCCCGGCAGCGACGACAGCGTGGAGGGCGAGCCCTTCTTCCAGTCGAGCGACAGGACGTCGTTCACCGTCGCCGGGTCGACCGCCGAGACGCGGATCTCCTTGCCCTTGTAGACGCCGCCGGTGAAGCTCAGCGAGGAGACCGTCTTCACGCCCTGCACCTGCTCCGCCTGCCGCCCCGCGGCCGAGCTGATCGGCGAGAAGCCGTCGACGTTCTGGAGCACGATGTCGCCCTGGAAGTTGCGATCGATCGCGTTGCCGATCGACGCGCTGATCCCGGCGGCGAAGACCGTCACGAAGACCACCACGGCCAGCCCGATCATCAGCGCCCCGGCGGTGACCGCGGTGCGGCCCGGCTTGCGCACCGCGTTCTCACGCGCCAGGCGCCCGGTGATCCCGCGCAGGCGCTCCAGCGGCCAGCCGATAACCGAGGCGAGCGGGCGCACCAGCCGCGGGCTGAACATCGAGACGCCCAACAGCGTGGCCACCGCGCCGCCGCCGACCAGCCCCGCCGCGGCGTTCGAGTCGTCGACCGACCCGAGCAGCCCGTAGGCGGCCATCCCGAGCCCGCCCACCATCAGGAGCACGGCGAAAGCGGTGAAGATCCGCCCGCGGCCGCGGCCCTCGGGCAGCTCGGCCTCGAGCAGCGCCGCCATCGGCGACACGCGCGTGGCGCGCAGCGCGGGCGTAAGCGCGGCCGCGAGCGTCACCACGAGCCCGACGAGCACCGACACGATGATCGTGCGCGTCTCGATCACCATGCCGGTGTTGGGCAGGTCGATGCCGAAGCTCTTGAAGATCGCGTTGAGGCCGGCCGCGAAGCCGATGCCGGCGAACACGCCCAGGAACGCCCCGAGCAGGCCGATGATGGTGGCCTCGCTGACCATCCCGGTCAGGATCTGCCCGCGCGTGGCGCCCAGCGTGCGCAGCAGCCCGAGCTCGCGGATCCGCTGCGCGACGGTGATCGAGAACGTGTTGAAGATCAGGAAGCTGCCGACCAGCAGCGCCACGCCGCCGAAGACGAGCAGGATCACGCGGAAGAAGCTGAGGTCGTCCTTGATGTCCTGCGACTGGCGCGCCGCGGCCTGCTGCCCGGTCTCCACGATCAGGCGCGGCGGCAGCACTTGGTCGATGCGGCGGGCCAGCTGCTGCGGCGACACGCCGGACGCGGCCTTCACCGAGATCCCGTCGAGCTCGCCCTGCTTGTCGGTCAGGCTCTGGGCTTCGGGCAGCGTCAGCTGCGCCGTGCTCGAGCCGCCCGACGAGGTGTCGCCCAGGCGCTGGAGCCCGACGATCTTGTAGTCGCGCACGCCCGCCTCGGCGGCGATCCGCAGCGTGTCGCCGATCTCGAAGTGCTCGCGGTCGGCGGTGGAGGTGTCGATCGAGGCCTCCGCGGGAGTGGTCGGCGGCCGCCCCTCCACGTACGTGAGCGTGTCGAACGGCTTGGTGGAGGTCGACGAGACGAACTCCGGCGCGAAGCTCGAGCTGAGCTGGTCGCCCTTCGCGTCCACGAATCGGACGACCGAGAAGATGCCGCCCTCGGCCTTCTCGACGCCGTCGACCTTGCGCACGTCGTCGAGGTAGCGCTCGGGGAACGGCGGCGGCGCGGCGTTGTCGCCCTGGGCGGTCGTGCTCGACGAGACGGCGACGTCGGTGCCCGCGTAGGCCACCTTGAAGATCTCGTCGAAGGACTTGTTGATCGTGTCGGTGAGGACGTAGCTGCCGGCGATGAACGCGACGCCCAGCAGCACGGCCAGCACCGTGACCGACGTGCGCAGCTTGCGCTGCGCCAGCCCGCGCAGGGAGACCTTCGCTCACGCGACCGCCTTCATCAGCTCGATCACGTCGTCGGCGGTCCCGGCGGCGCCGTCGTGGACGACCTGGCCGTCGCGCAGCACGATCAGGCGGTCGGCGTGCGAGGCGGCCTCGGGGTCGTGGGTCACCATCACCACGGTCTGGCCGAGGTCGTCGACCGACTGGCGCAGCATGCAGAGGACCTCGTCGCTCGACTTGGAGTCGAGGTTGCCGGTCGGCTCGTCGGCGAACACCACCGCCGGCTTGGAGACCAGCGCACGCGCCACCGCCACGCGCTGCTGCTGGCCGCCGGACAGCTCGGCCGGGCGATGGGTGAGCCGGTCGGAGAGGCCGACGGTCTCGACCAGGCGGTGCAGCCACTCGTCGTCGACGTTGCGGCCGGCGATCGAGAGCGGCAGCACGATGTTCTCCTCGGCCGTGAGGACCGGGATCAGGTTGAAGAACTGGAAGATGAACCCGAGCTTGTCCCGGCGCAGCTTGGTGAGGTCGCCGTCGTCGAGGTCGCTGATCTCCACGCCGTCGAGCACGACGGAGCCGGAGGTGGGGCGGTCGAGCCCGGCGAGGATGTGCATCAGCGTCGACTTGCCGGACCCCGACGGGCCCATGATCGCGCTGAACCGACCGCGTTCGAACGAGACGCTCACCCCCGCGAGCGCGTCGACTGCGGCATCTCCTTCGCCGTAGCGGCGACGTACGTCGGTGGCGGTCACGATCGAATTCATGCGCCGCAGGGTGCCAGGAAGCCCGCTTGCATGTAGTACGGGTAACCGGAAGGCTGCGCGCCATGGATCCAAGCGAGATGTGGGGAACGGGCGACTACAAGGCAGTCGCCGACAGGATCGCCTCCGCCGGGGAAACCGTGGTCGAGCGCGCGGGCATCGAGCCGGGCATGGACGTGCTCGACGTGGCCTGCGGCACCGGCAACGCCACCGTCCCGGCGGCGAAGCTGGCGGCGCGGGTGACCGGGCTCGACTTCGCGCCCGAGCTGCTCAAGATCGCCCGCGAGTACGGGGCCGACTCGATGGTCGAGGTCGACTGGATCGAGGGCGACGCCCAGGACCTGCCCTTCGAAGACGACAGCTTCGACCGCGTGATCTCGTGCTTCGGGCAGATGTTCGCCCCCGACCACAAGCGCACCGCGGACGAGATGCGCCGGGTCTGCCGCCCCGACGGGCGGATCGCGATCGCGTGCTGGACGCCCGACGGCAAGATCGGCGAGATGTTCCGCCGCATCGGGGCGATCTCCCCGCCGCCCCCCGACGGCTTCCAGCCGCCGACGCTGTGGGGCACCGAGGAGCACGTGCGCAAACTGCTCGGCGACGGCGTGGAGTTCGAGCGCCATCAGGTCGAGTGGAGCGCGGACTCGGTCGAGGGCTACGCGGACTTCATGGAGAAGAGCTTCGGGCCGCTGATCAACGCGCGCGAGCAGCTGGGCGACCTGGTGCACGAGACCTATCTCGGCTATCTGAACGACGTCAACGAAGCCGACGACGGCACGCTGCGCTTCCGCGGCGAGTACCTGGTGTCGGTGGCGCCGCCCGGCTAGCGGACACGCCGCCTGTCGCGGCGACATTTGTTAGGGTTCCCTAACTTAGGGAGCCCTAATGCCGATTTCTGCCTCTGCAAAGCGCCGTCCGGCAAGGCCGTTCCCGCTGCGAAGCGGCTTCGCGCGGGTCGCCCGGACCGCGCCGGTGACTCCGCGGATGCGGCGCATCACGCTCGCCGCGCCCGAGTTCGCCGACTTCGGGATCGAGGAGCCGGGCGAGATCGTCACCCTCGGGTGGCCCGATCCCGGCAGCGAGCTCGTCCTCCCCGAGCTGGGTTGGCGCTTCCCGCCTGGCAAGCGCGAGCAGCACTGGCGCAACTACACGGTGAGGGCCCACCGCCCCGAGCAGGCCGAGATCGACATCGACTTCTTCCTCCACGGCGACCTCGGCCGCGCCTCCGCCTGGGCCGCGCGGGCGGAGCCGGGAGACGAAGTCGGGTTCGCCGGGCCGCGCACGCACTGGGAGCACAACGGCGGCTGCGACTGGTCGCTGCTGGTCGCGGACGAGACCGGCGTTCCCGCGGCGCTGGCGATCCTCGAGACGCTCCCGGCCGGCCACCGCGCGGTGGCGCTGCTCGAGGTCGCGGGCGAGGACGAGCACCAGGAGGTCAGCACCCGCTCGGACGCGGACCTGCGCTGGCTGCGCCGCGGCCGGGCGGCCGACAGCGGTGCGCGAGCTGGGGCTGCCGTGGGGGCGCGGCCACGTATGGGGCGCCGGGGAGTCGCGGACGATGCGCGCGGTGCGCGACCAGCTGCGCGGGCGCCCGGGGGTGGAGACGCTGCAGGTGCTCGGGTACTGGAGCCGCGTGCGCTAGAGCGCCGCGCGCTCGAGCACGTCGATCTCCTCCAGCGCGTGCCCCGCGCCCAGCACCACGCAGGTGAGCGGGTCGTCGGCCAGCGCGACCGGCACGTGGGTCTCGTCCTGGAGGCGCTCCGCGAACCCGCGCAGCAGCGCTCCGCCGCCGGCCAGCAGGATGCCGCGCCGCGTGAGGTCGGCCGCCAGCTCCGGCGGCGTGTTCTCGAGCGCGTCCTTGACCGCGTCGATGATCTCGCTCACCAGCGGCTCGAGCGCCTCGCGCGTCTCCGCGCTGGTCACCTTCGCCTCGCGCGGCAGGCCGGTGGCCGGGTCGCGGCCGCGCACCTCGGTCTCGGCGTCGCTCTGGTCGGGCGAGCAGCCGCCCACCTCGAGCTTGACCGCCTCCGACGTCGTCTCGCCGATCGCCAGGCGGTGGTGGCGGCGGATGAAGCCGGCCAGCGCCTCGTCGAAGTCGTAGCCGCCCACCCGCAGCGAGCGCGACACCACGATCCCCCCCAGCGAGATCACGGCGACCTCGCTGGTGCCGCCGCCGATGTCCACGACCACGTTGGCGAGCGGCTCGCCGATCGGCAGCCCGGCGCCGATCGCGGCCGCCATCGGCTCCTCGATCAGCTGCACCGAGCGCGCGCCGGCGGCGAAGCAGGCCTCCTCCAGCGCACGGCGCTCGACGTCGGTGATCCCCGAGGGGGCGCACATCACCAGCCGCGGGTGCGCGAAGCGGCTCTTGTGCACGCGCCCGATGAAGTGGCGCAGCATCGCCTCGGTCGTCTCGAAGTCCGTGATCACGCCGTGGCGCAGCGGCCGCACCGCGGAGATCGAGGCCGGCGTGCGGCCGATCATGCGCTGCGCGTCCTCGCCGACGGCGTGCACGTCGCCGGTGCGGGTGTCGATCGCCACCACGGACGGCTCGGACACGCGGATGCCCTCGCCCCTCAGGTAGGCCAGCGTGTTGGCCGTTCCCAGGTCGATGGCGATGTCCCGCCCGCCCAGGCGAGCTCGATGGCGTCGGCGTCCGCGCAAAAGTCCTGCAAGCCTACGGGTTCGGAGCTGGCGGGCTCAGGCGCGCAAGAAAGTGAGCACCGCCAGCACGCGCCGATGGTCCTGCGGCGCGGGTGGCAGCCCGAGCTTCCCGAAGATCGACGTCACGTGCTTCTCGACCGCCCGCTCGGTGACCACCATCTGCGCCGCGATCGCCGTGTTCGAGCGGCCCTCGGCCATCAGCTCGAGCACCTCGCGCTCGCGCGGGGTGAGCTGCTCGAGCGGGTCCTCGCGCCGCGCGCGGCCGACCAGCTGCGACACCACCTCGGGGTCCAGCGCCGAGCCGCCCTCCGCCACCCGCTTGACCGCGTCGATGAAGCGCTCGACGTCCGCGACTCGGTCCTTGAGCAGGTAGCCGACCCCGCCGGCGGCGTCCCCGACCAGCTCGAGCGCGTAGCCCTCCTCGACGTACTGGGACAGCACGAGCACGCTGGTGTCCGGGTGCTCCGCGCGGATCCGCAGTGCGGCGCGCAGCCCGTCGTCGGTGTTGGTCGGCGGCATCCGGATGTCCACCACCGCCACGTCGGGCTTGTGCGCGTTGACCTTGCGCAGCAGGTCCTCGGCGTCGCCGGCCTGCCCCACCACGTCGAAGCCCCACTCCTCGAGCAGCCGCACGACTCCCTCGCGCAGCAGCACCGAGTCGTCGGCTACCACTACGCGCACGGGATCTTGGCCGTGATGGTGGTTCCCTTACCGGGTTCGGAGTCGATTTCCAAGCGGCCCTCGATGACCGCGAGCCTATCGGCCAGGCCACGCAGACCGGTGCCCACCTCGGGGTCGGCGCCGCCCACGCCGTCGTCGGCCACGCGCACCACGAGCTTGCCGTTGAGGCGCTCGCACGTCCACGGTCGCGTGGGTGGCCGACGCATACTTCGCCACGTTCGTGAGCGCCTCGGCGACCACGAAGTAGGCGGCCAGCTCCACGGCCTCGGGCAGGCGCTCCTCCGGGAGCCGGTGCAGCTCGACCGGCACCGGCGCGCGCCGGGCGAGCGTCTCGAGCGCGGTGTCCAGCCCGCGGTCGCTCAGCACGGCCGGGTGGATGCCGCGCGCCAGCTCGCGCAGCTCGCCGAGCGCCGCCTCCAGCTCGTCGCCGGCGCCGTCGAGCAGCCGCTCGGCGGCGACGGGGTCGTCGCGCAGCCGGGTCCGCGCGAGCCGCATGTTCAGCGCCATCGACACGAGCCGCTGCTGGGCGCCGTCGTGGAGATCGCGCTCCAGGCGGCGGCGCTCCTCGAGGCCGATGCTGAGCATCCGCTCGCGCGAGGCGCGCAGCTCCTCGACCTTCGAGCGCAGCTCGGCGTCCAGCCGCTCGTTCTCGAGCGCGAGCGACGCCGCCGCGCCGACGGCGTCAACGTAGCCGGCCTGCTCGTCGTGCAGGATCGCGTCGTAGATGATCGCCGCGACGCACTCGCCGTCGCGCTCCACCTTCGTCACCGCCCGGCCGGAGCTGCGCGGGGGCAGCCCGACGATGTGGCCGCGCGCGTCGACGAAGCGCTGGTCCTCGGGCAGCCAGTAGACGAGCTCGACCGTCGGGTCGCCCAGCGCGCGCGCCAGGGCGTCGCGCAGCTCGCCGCGCGCCGGCGTCTCCCCCAGCCGCGCCATCAGCTCGCCGACGGCGCCGCTCTGGATCATGCGCGTGCGCACGAGCGTGTACAGGAACAGGTACGGCACCAGCGCGAACGGCACCATCGCGGCGACCCAGAGCACGTCGAGCGCCTTGGACTCGACCCCGCCCGCCTGCGCCGACACCAGCACGATCAGGAGCAGCAGCACGGCGACGCCGGCCGAGTAGACCGGCACGAGGAAGCGCCGCTGCGCCGCGGTCGCCCGGCGCCAGCGCCTGACCATCACGACCAGCACGCTCACCACGACCACCGCGCCGACCACGTTGAGGACGGCTGAGGCCGTGGTGACCAGCGACTCCTTCGAGTCGATCAGGATCAGATTGCGGGGGCAGTCGTCGCAGTCGAGGTCCTTGGGGTCGGCGAACAGCCAGAGCGGCAGGTTGCAGACCGTGGTCAGCAGGTAGGCGGCCGCGACGATGCGGCGCTCGGCCAGGCTCTGCAGCCGCCCGCTCGGGAACGCCAGCAGGAGGTGCAGCACGACCGCGAAGAAGACCGTCCCGAGCACCTGCGACAACGTGAAGACGAGCGCGAGGTCCGAGAAGCCGGCCGCCGCGACGAGCCAGGCGAAGCCCGTGGCGGCCATCAGCATCCCGACGCCGTTGTCGGGGCGCCGCCCCCAGGCGAAGAGGCCGACGCCGATGAAGCCCCAGCCCGCCAGCAGCGTGCCGGCGGCCCAGACGCCGGGGGTGTCGAGCGAGTCGCTCGTCACCAACAGAGCCAGCACCGCCAGCCCCAGCAGCGACGCCCGCCACCGCCAGCGCCCAGAGGGCGCGGCGCAGACTCGTCATCCGAGGAGCGCCTCAATCGCCGATCCGGAGAGCTCCGACTTGGGGATGAAGCCGCGCACCCCATCGCGCCCGGCGAGCAAGCCGATGTCCTCCACGTCCCGGCTCGAGGTCAGGACGATCGCCGGCGAGCTGCCGTTCGCGGTCAGCCGCTCGGCCACCTCGAAGCCGTTGATGTCGGGCAGCTGCACGTCGAGCAGGACGACGTCCGGATGGAGGCGGGAGACGGCGTCGAGGGCGCTCAGCCCGTCCTCCGCCTCGCCGATCACGTCGAAGCCCTCGCACTCGAGCAGCATGCGAGCGCTGGCCCGGAAGCTCGGGTGGTCGTCGACGATCAGGACGGAGGTGGCCACTGGCGGAGATTGTCGTCGTAACTGGCGGTTTCGCCAATACGGATACCCACACCAGGCCCGAACATATGATCCGCGCGGCCATGGAGAGCGCCCCCGAGCCCGACCTGCGTGGACCGCCCGCGCCGCGCCACGGCGGGCCGCTCACGCTGCTGCGCTTCATGCGCCGCAACCGCATGCTCAATCTCAAGTACGGCGTGCTGCTGCTGCGGCTGGCCGCCTGGAAGCTGCGCCTGCGCGGGCGGCTGAAGCTCGACGGGATCGCGTTCATCGGCCCCGGCTGCCGCCTCGAGGTGGGCCCGGGCGCGGTGCTCGAGCTGGGCCGCTGGTCCTGGCTCGGCCACGGGTGCAAGATCCGTTGCCACGAGGGCCGGGTCGCGCTCGGCGCCAAGAGCGTGATGGGCCAGGAGTGCACGATCTCCGCCTACCAGAACGTCTCGATCGGGCGCGAGTGCGTGATCGCCGACCGCGTGATGCTGATCGACTTCGACCACGGCAGCGTCGAGGTGGAGCGCCCGATCCGGCTGCAGGGCATCTACAAGCGCGACGTCAACGTCGGCCACAACGTGTGGATCGGCTACGGCGCCTGCATCCTGCGCGGGGTGACCGTGGGCGACAACGCGATCATCGGGACCAACGCCGTGGTGACGAAGGACGTCCCGGCCAACGCGGTCGCGGGCGGCGTCCCGGCTCGTGTCCTCCGTATGCGTGACGAGCCGCATATGATGCGCTTCCTGTGAGCAAGGGAGGACTCGCGCGCCTGGCCCTGGCGGTGGTCGCTCTGACCGTCACCGGCTGCACTCTCAACCGCCCCGCGGACCCGGTCGTCCTCACCGGGGCGCAGCTGCCCGCGCTGTCGAGCGTCGCGGCCGGCGACGTGGTCGCGTTCAGGTGGGCCAACGGCTGGGACCAGGTGCCCGTGCAGGTGGACGAGCGCAAGTCGATCGACTTCGGCGCGATCTACAACTCGACGCCGATGGGCTTCGCCACGACCGTCTACGCCGACCCGGGCACGTTCACCGGCGCCGACGCCAACGCGAACGTCGACTCCGACGACGAGGTCGTCTTCATGGGCAAGGACGTCGGGCTCGAGGCCCCTGGCGGCACGAGCGCCCCCGCCGGCGTGGTCGGCGGCAGCGGCGTCAAGGTCAAGGTGCGCACGACCCTCGGCGGCACGGCACGCGAGGCCTGGGTCTACCTGTTCAAGCGCAGCGGCGGCCTCAGCCCGGGCGCCGGCGAGAGCTACGTGAGCTACGACTTCCAGCTGCTGTCGGGCGCGTACAAGACGACCTACAAGCTCCAGGACGGACCCAACCCGGAGAACACGACGGTCAGCACGCCGTACTACGTCGACCACTTCTCCGACCGCTGGCTCAACGACCAGATCAAGATCAAGGCCGGCAACGCCTCCGAGGTCGACATCCTCGACCGCCACAAGGCGCTGCTGGTGCCGGGCAACTGCGGCCGCTCCGAGGACACCTTCGACGACGCCGAGGGCGCGTTCGTGACGAACAAGGTCGGCCCGGTGCGGGCGATCCGCTCGTACATCGGCGCCAACAGCGGGCCGCTGACGCAGCGCGAGCACATCTTCTACGAGCAGCGCGAGGACATCCGCACGTTCCTGCGCGTGCATTCGGTCCCCGGGCCGTGGGACTTCTTCGACTACTCGGGGGCGGCGATCGGGATGACCTACCGCAACAACCTCAACACCGGCGGCGTGAGGATCGACGGGAACCCCGACTCGCCCGCCGACGGGCAGCTGAGCTGGGAATCCGTCGACGGCCCTCAGGGCGGCCTGTCGATGGCGCACACGGTGGTCACGAACTTCCCCAACTTCTCGCCCACCTCGCACTACCTCGACGACAGCACGCCGGGCGGGGGCGCCGAGACGCAGTGCACCGGCGACGCCCAGGCCATCGGCCAGAGCGGGCCGTGGATCGGGGGCTCGATGCCGAACACCGACCCGCGCACCACGCCGTTCAGCTCGCTCACGAGCACCCGCACGATCTACTTCGAGGAGCCGGGCAAGGCGGACGGGGCGGCGCGCGCGGCGCAGGCGGCCAGCCCGTTCCAGTTCACGGTCTCGGCGTTCCCCTAGAACCCGACGATCCCCTTCAGGACCTCGTCGAGCTGGCGCGGGTCCACCCCGTGCTCGCGCTCGTAGTCGCGCCGCGACTGGTCGTCGAAGAGCGCCAGCACCAGCTCCTCGCGGGAGGAGCCGAAGCGGCAGGCGGCCCGGTCCAGCCCGCGCAGGGCGATCCCCTCCACCACTCCCTCGACCCCGCCGACCGAGCGGCGCTCGCGGGCCTTGCACGGGTCGGCGATCTGGACCGGCTCGGGCTCGAGGCTCGACTCGGCGATCGCGTAGCCGGCCGGCACGACCAGCGCCAGCACCACCGCCGCGCCGATCAGCGCCGCCGGCGGCGGGCCGCGCGCCGGCTGGCTCGCGCCGCCGATGCGGAACAGCAGCAGCAGCGCTGCCAGCAGCGCCATGCCGCCCGTCACGGCGAAGGCGGGGCTGAACGCGGCGTGCACCGCGGCCAGCACCACGTCGTCGAGGTCGGCCCCGAGCTTGTCGATCTCGGCGCCGAGCTGCTCGGGCGACGTGTCGCCGGCGGTGCCCTCCTGGAGCTGCTCGAGCAGCCCCTCGGCTCGGTCGGTCCCGAGCAGCTGGTCGAGCCCGCGAGCGGCGTCGCCGAGCGTGCTGCCGTACTGGTCCTCGAGCTCCTCCAGCCGGTCCAGCAGCGCGCCGCCGCCGCCGAGCTGGTGGTCGAGCCGCTGGAGGCGGCTGAGCAGGTCGCGGTCGCCCGTGGTCACGCGCTTGCGCTCGCGCGCGAGCGCCTGGGCCAGCGCGTCGCGCGGATCGTCGGTCTCGAGGTTCGCGAACAGGCGCGGGGCGAGGTCGATCTTGTCGGTCGGCGGCAGCGCCGCGTCCAGCACCAGCGCGGTGCCGCGCTCGCGCGCGAGCTGCACCTGGTCGTCCAGCTCGCTGGCCACGATCGGCGCCAGCACCGCCAGCGCCGCCGTGATGCCCCAGTGGCGCAGCGACAGCAGCGCGGCCGCCTGGCCGCGGGTGCGCTCGTGGAGCAGCTCGCCGGCCAGCGCGGGGAACGCCATGCCGAGGCCGAAGCCCGCGAGCAGCTGCGGCAGCAGCGTCCACCACACCGACGCCTCCGGCAGGAAGGCGAGACCGGCGATCCCCCCGGCCACCAGCAGGCAGCCCGCCAGCGCGCGAGCTGCCGGGGCGCCCGGCATGAACGAGCCGCCCACCGCCGCCAGCGGCAGCATCGTCACTGCGGCCGCCGCGGTCAGCGGCTCCACGCTCCAGCCGCTGATCAGCAGCAGCACCAGCAGGAAGACGACCGCGGTCAGCGCGCCCGACAGCAGCGCCAGCGCGGCGGCGGCGAGCACGTCCCGCGGCGGGCGCGGCAGGTGCCTCGCGCACCGTGGCGATCGGGCTCGCCAGCAGCGCCGGGGCCGCGGCCAGCGCGATCGGCGCCTGAGCCACGAAGATCGCGCGCCAGTCGAACAGCTCGGTCAGCGCGCCGCCGAGCGCCGGCCCCGCCGCGGTGCCGACCACGGCCGCGCCCACCCACAGCCGCCGGCCCGCGCCGCCGCCGTCGAGCGCGTCGAAGGCCGCGGCCAGCAGCGCCGAGGCCCCGAGCGCCTGCAGCGCGCGCATCACGAGCAGCAGCTCGAGCGAGTTGGAGCTGGCGCAGCCGATCGACGCTGCGGCGAACAGCAGCGCGCCGGCGCGCGCCGGTGGCGCGGCTGTGCAGCGCGGCGGACAGCGGCAGGGCCAGCGCCAGCACGGCCGTGTATACGCCGATCACCGCGGCCACGCCCTCGACGGTCGTGTCCAGCTCGATCAGCAGCGGCGGCAGCGCCAGGATCACGACCGCCGCGTCCGCAAGCGCGAGGCCGGCGGCAATCGCGATCAGCGCGCGTTTCACACCGTGTTTGTAGCTGACCGGCGCCCCACTACGGTGCGGGTATCCGCACCCGCGCCGGGGTGGAGCCCGCATTGGAGCGGCGTGGCGATCGGCGCAGACTCACGCTCATGGCCCAGGCTTCCAACAAGAACAGCACTGACAACCTCGCTGCGCGCGCCGGTCGTTGGAGCGCCCAGCACCGAAAGAAGGCCATCTTCGGGTGGCTCGCGTTCGTGATCCTCGCCGTCTTCATCGGCGGCTCGGTGGGTACTCGCACGCTCACCGACGAGGAGTACGGGCTCGGGGAGTCCGGCCGCGCCGACAAGGCCGACCGCCGCTCACTTCCCCGACAAGAGCAGCGAGAGCGTCCTGGTCCAGAGCCAGGACGGGGCGAACAACCGCAGTCCCGAGTTTCGCCAGACGGTGCAGAGCGTCGTAGCGGGGCTCGAGGGCACGAAGCACGTGCGCAACGTGCAGAGCCCGTACGCCGAGGGCAACCCCGGCACGCTGTCCGAGGACGGCAAGTCCGCGCTCGTGACGTTCGAGATCCCGGGCGACGACGCCGAGGACAAGGTCGACCCCGCCCTCAACGCCGTCTCCAAGCTCGACAAGCAGGAGACCGGTTATCGGATCGAGGAGTTCGGCGACGCCAGCGCGGACAAGGCGCTGAGCCAGGCGTTCGAGGACGACTTCCGCAAGGCCGAGGTCACCTCGCTGCCGATCACGCTGATCATCCTGATCCTCGCTTTTGGTGCGCTGCTGGCGGCCTTCGTGCCCCTGCTGCTCGCCATCACGGCTGTCGCCGCGGCGATCAGCCTGATCGGCCCGATCAGCCAGATCTGGCCGGTGGACGAGGCGATCAGCTCGGTCGTGCTGCTGATCGGTCTGGCCGTGGGCGTGGACTACTCGATGTTCTACCTGCGCCGTGAGCGCGAGGAGCGCGCAGCCGGGCGCTCGGAGGAGGCCGCCCTCGAAGCGGCGGCAGCCACCTCCGGCCGTGCGGTGCTCGTGTCCGGCATCACGGTGATCGCGGCGATGGCCGGCATGTACTTCGGCGGCGCCCCGACGTTCATCTCGTTCGCCACCGGCACGATCATGGTGGTCGCGATCGCGGTGATCGGGTCCCTGACCGTGCTGCCCGCCGTGCTGTCCAAGCTCGGCGACCGGGTCAACAAGGGCCGCGTGCCGTTCCTCAAGCCCGAGAGGCGCACGGGCGAGCCGCGCGTCTGGTCGTGGGTGCTCGACCGGGTGCTCAAGCGCCCGCTGGTCTCGGCGATCGCCGCGGTCAGCGTGCTCGTGGTGCTCGCGATCCCGGTGCTCCACATCCACACGGCCGACACCGGGGCGGACGGGCTGCCGCGCTCGATCGACGTCGTGAAGACCTACGACCGCATGCAGGCGGCGTTCCCGGGCGAGCAGTTCACCGCGGACATCGTGCTGCAGGGCGACAACCTCGACAAGGGTCAGGTCCAGTCGGCGGCGCAGCAGCTGCGACAGATCGCAAAGGACTCGGATCAGTTCAACGAGCCGGTGACGGTCGACCGAAGCCCAGACGGCAAGGTCGCCGTGATCGAGGTGCCGCTGGCCGGGCAGCGGCAGCGACAACACCTCACTCGACGCGGTGAAGTCGCTGCGCAACGACGTGGTGCCGGAGGTGCTGCCCCAGGTCAACGGCGGCGAGCTCGTGGGCGTGTCCGGCTTCACCGCCGGATCGCTCGACTTCAACGAGCTGATGTCGTCGCGGATCTGGCTGGTGTTCGCGTTCGTGTTCTCGGTGGCGTTCCTGCTGCTGCTGGTCACGTTCCGCTCGATCGTCATCCCGATCAAGGCGATCGCGCTGAACATCCTGTCGGTGGCGGCGGCGATGGGCATCGTCACCTACGTGTTCCAGGACGGCCACTTCGAGGGCCTCCTGAACTTCAGCTCCACCGGGGCGGTCTCGTCCTGGTTCCCGCTGATGCTGTTCGTGATCCTGTTCGGCCTCTCGATGGACTACCACGTGTTCATCCTGAGCCGGATCAAGGAGGCGGTGGACCGCGGTGAGTCGACCGAGGACGCTGTCAGCCACGGGATCAAGTCGACGGCCGGAGTCGTGACCGCGGCCGCGATCGTGATGGTCGGAGTGTTCGGCATCTTCGCGACGCTCCAGTTCATCGACATGAAGCAGTTCGGCGTGGGCCTGGCGACGGCGGTGCTGATCGACGCCACGCTGGTGCGCGGCGTGCTGCTGCCGGCCACGATGAAGCTGCTCGGCGACTGGAACTGGTACCTGCCGAAGTGGCTCGAGTGGATGCCCAAGGGCCCCGCGCTCGAGGGCTCGCCGGAGCCGCCCGAGCCGGAGCGCGCGCCGCTGCGGCCCGACCCGCAGCCGGCCGAGGCGTAGGCCGCCCGACCCGCCCCCGACCGGCCAGGCGCCGGCGGGGGTCCGGGGGCGGGAGCCCCCGGGTGCCATCTCGATCGGAGCCCGCCCTGGTGGCGGGCTCCGGTCGTTCGTCAGCCGACCTGTCGCGGCCCGATCAGGCGCGGCAGCAGCCGCTCGCTGCCGCCGAAGCCGACCGTGGCGCGCAGGCGGGCGCCGCGCGGCACCGGGACGGCGGTGGCGTAGGTGCAGTCGCCGGCGAGCTTCGTCGTGCGCGCGCGGAGCGTGCGCTTCGGCTCCGAGCACGCGCAGCGTCGACGGTGCCGGTGCAGAGCTTGCGCCGCGGCACGATCAGCCGGCCGGTGGCCTCCACGCGCGCGCCGCGGCGGGTGAGCTTGGCGGTCAGGCCCTTGACGGGGCGCAGGCCGAGGGCGCCGGCGACCATCAGCGGGTCGTCGGTGATCACGGCGTCGACGTCCGCTCGCCCGGCGGCCCGGGCGTCGGCGCGCTGGTTGATCGTGTAGGGGGCGACGAGCTTGTGCGCGCGGTGGGCAGCGCGGACGAAGGCGGCGGTGAAGGGCCACTGCGGCGAGAGCCAGGTGTACCCGTTGTCGCGCGCGGCGGCGATCTCGGCCTCCCCGGCCGGGAAGGTGAGCAGGCTCGTCGGCACGCGCGGCAGGCGCCGTTTGGCCGCGTCGAGGTTGGCCGGGATGAAGCTCTGGATCAGCAGCTGCGAGCGCGGCAACCCGGAAGCGACCACCACGTCCATCACGCGGTTGGCGTAGGCGGAGGTCGTGTCGTAGTCCGGGTCGGTCGGCACGTTCTTGATCTCGAGGTTGACCTTGGCGCCGGTCACTCGAGCCAGCTCGAGCACCTCGGCGATCGTGGGAATCGAGCCGCGCGGGCTGACCGTGCGCGTCGGTAGACCGCCGCCGGGGCTGCCGAGCACGTCGAGGCGGCAGCCGCGGAGCGCCGCGCGCGTGAACGAGCGCACCTCGCCGGTGCAGGTGGTCGTGCGATCGAGCGTCGCGTCGTGGACGGCGACCGGGACGCCGTCGCTGGTGAGCTTGGCGTCGACCTCGAAGACGAAGCCGTTCGTGGCCGCGCTGCGGTAGGCGTCGAGGGTCTCCTCGGGGTAGGTGGGCTTGCCGTCGAGGACGGTGCCGCCGCGGTGGGCGTGGATCTCGGGCGCCGCTTGCGCTGCGCCGGCGCTTGCGGTCGCGCACGACCGCGAGAACGGCAGCGACCAGGGCGGCTCGGGCCTTGCTTGGCATCGCGGGGAGCCTATCCGGCCGAGTGTGGGCCCCGGGACCGGTGAATATCACCGGAAGTAGGGCCCACACTAGGATGGGGCCGATGGCGGCGGCAGATCACTCCGAGCTCGGTCGCACCGCTCTCGACCATCTCTGGCTGCACTTCACCCAGCTCGGCAGCTACGCGGACCCGGCCGATCTCCAGGTGATCGTCAAGGGCGACGGCTGCTACCTCGAGGACGCCAACGGCCGGCGCTACCTCGACGCGCTGGCGGGCCTCTTCTGCGTGAACATCGGCTACGGCTACGGCGACGAGATGGGCGACGCCGCCGCGGCTCAGATGCGCGAGCTGCCGTTCGCGATCAACTGGACGTTCGCCCACCCGCGCTCGATCGAGCTCGCCGCCGTGCTGGCCGAGCTCGCCCCCGGCGACCTCAACCGCGCCTTCTTCGTGTCGGGCGGCTCCGAGGCCGTCGAGGCCGCCTGGAAGCTCGCCCGCCAGTACCACACCGCCCGCGGCGAGCGGCGCTGGAAGGCGATCTCCCGGCGCGTGGCCTACCACGGCACGACCATGGGCGCGCTCTCGATCACCGGCTGCACCGAGCTGCGCACTCCCTTCGAGCCGCTCGTGCCCGACGTGGTCCACGTGGCCAACACCAACCGCTACCACCGCCCGCCGGAGGAGACCGAGGCCGAGTTCACCCAGTTCCTGCTCGACGACCTCGAGGCCGCGATCGTCCAGGCCGGCCCCGAGACCGTCGCGATGGTGATCATGGAGCCGGTCCAGAACTCGGGCGGCTCGTTCATGCCGCCGGCCGGCTACTTCCAGGGCGTCCGCGCGCTCTGCGACGAGCACGGCATCCTGCTCTGCGCCGACGAGGTGATCACCGGCTTCGGCCGCACCGGCCACTGGTTCGCCTCCGAGCGCTTCGACATCCGGCCCGACCTGATCACGTCCGCCAAGGGCCTCTCGTCCGCCTACGCCGCGATCGGCGCGCTGATCGCCAGCGAGCGCGTGGTCGAGCCGTTCACCGCGCCGGACGCCATGTACATGCACGGCATGACCTTCGGCGGCCACCCCGTGCAGGCGGCGGTCGCGCTCAAGAACATCGAGATCATGAAGCGCGACGGCATCGTCGAGCGCGTGCGCGAGAACGAGCCCGTCTTCCGCGCGGCGCTCGAGCGCCTGCTCGAACTGCCGATCGTCGGCGACCTGCGCGGCTGCGGCTACTTCTACGCGCTCGAGCTGGTCAAGGACAAGGAGACGCGCGAGAGCTTCGACGACGCCGAGTGCGACGAGCTGCTGCGCGGCTTCGTCTCGCCCGAGCTGTTCAAGCGCGGCCTGCTCTGCCGCGCCGACGACCGCGGCGACCCGGTCGTCCAGATCTCGCCGCCGCTGGTGGCGGGGCCGGAGGAGTTCGAGTTCATCGCGTCGACGCTCGCCGCGGTGCTGGAGCAGGCCGGCGAGCGGATGCAAGTCGCGGCGTGAGCTACGAAGTTGCCGCCCGCGCCTAGGGCGGTCACCCCGACGGGCGTACTGCTCGGCCTGCTGATAGCGCCCTCGGCGCTGGGCGTGTCGACCGTCTCGGTGGCGCTCCCGACGATCTCCGCGGACATCGGCCTGTCCCACCCCGAGGCCGCCTGGGTGCTGGCCGGCTACGTGCTGGCGCAGGCGATCTCGGTCGCCCTCTTCGGGCGCCTCGCCGACATGCGCGGAACTCGCCTGATCCTGCTGATCGGCGGGGCGCTGATCGCGGCCGGGACGGTGCTGACCGTGACAAGCGGATCGTTCGCTCCGATGCTCGCGGGCCGGATGCTGCAGGGCGCCGGCGTCGCAGCCTCCCCGGTCGCCGCCTTCTCGATCGCCGCCACGCTGTTCGAGGGCGCCGACCGCGGCAAGGCCGTCGGGGTGATCAGCGCGGTGCTGGCCGTGCTGTCCGGCTCGGGCTCCCTGATCGGCGGGCTGCTCACGGACGGGCTGTCCTGGCGGGCGGTGGTGGCCGTGCCCGCGCTCACCCTGCCCGCGACCGCCGGTGCGCTGCACCTCGCGTCGCGCACCGGCGCCGGCGTGGGGCGGCTCGACGGCGTCGGCGCCGGGCTCGTGGTGGTGCTCGCCTCGAGCATCGTGCTCCTGCTCGAGACCCCGAGCATCGACTTCCCGGCCTGGGTGCTGGTCGTCCTCGGCGTGCTGGCGGCCGGCGCCGCGGTGCTGCTGGCGCGGCGGATCCGCCGCGTGCCCGACGGGTTCATCCCGGCGGCGGTGGTGCGCTCGCGCCGCTACGTACTCGGCGCGCTAGCCGCGCTGACCCTGTTCGGCGCCTACCTCGCGATGCTCTTCGCCGCGCCGCTGCTGCTGCTCCAGGACCACGACTGGACGCCCACCCAGCTGGGCCTGGTGCTGCTGCCGGCGGCGGTCATGGGCGCGCTGACCGCCCGCACCGTCGGGCACCTGATCGTCAGGCGCGACCCGTTCCGGCTGACGGCCGCGCTCGCGCTCGTGAGCGCCGCCGGGCTGCTGCTGGCGGGCTTGGCCGACGGCGCCCCGGCGCTCACGACGCTCGGGCTCGGGATGTCGCTGGTCGGGTTCATGTCGGCGCAGGTCGCCCTGGTCGACCGCGTCCCGCTCGTGCTGGAGCCCGACGTCCGCAGCATCGCCACCGGCGTCTTCATCCTGGTCTTCCTGATCGGAGGAGCGATGGGCTCGGCGGCGGTCGCCGGCCTCACCGAGCCGTTCGGCCTGTCCGGTGCGGTGGCCTGCGTGGCGGCGCTGCCGGCGGCGGGGTGCGTGCTCTGCCTGGCCGCCGGAGCGGCGAAGGTTTAGGACCTCCTTAAGTCCGCCACGCCGCCCCAGCCGTATACCCCCGCATGAAGCTCATGCTCACCGCCCTCACCCTCGTCCTCGCGGTCGTGCTCGCCGCCTGCGGTAGCAGCGACAGTGGCGACGCCACGGCCAGCAGCGGATCCGCCACCGTGTCCTCCAACGACGGCCAGCTCGTCGATTCGAGCGGCGCTCCCCTCTACAGCTCCGATCAGGAGAAGAGCGGCACCGTGATGTGCACAGGCGGCTGCACCTCGATCTGGCTGCCGCTCAAGGCGCCCTCCGGCAACCCGACGGCCGGCGACGGCGTGTCGGGCGACCTGGGCGTGGTGAAGCGCCCCGACGGGTCGCGCCAAGTGACGCTCGACGGCCGTCCGCTCTACCGCTTCGCCGAGGACGGCAGCGATGGGAAGGCGACCGGCGACAACGTGACCGACAGCTTCGGCGGGCAGAAGTTCACGTGGCATGCCGAGGGCACGGCGAAGTCGAGCTCCGGCGGCGGCAGCGGCGGCAGCTACAGCTACTAGCTAGCGCACGCGGAAGGTCGTGCGCGCCAGCAGCGAGTAGCCGTCGTCGAGGAACAGCCCGGCCACGTAGCGCCCCGGCTTCAGCTTCGTGTAGAGGTCGCCCGGCGCGAAGCTGACGCTGCCGTGCGGCAGCGCGCCGAGGTAGCTGAACCCCAGGTAGTCGTAGACGTCGAGCGGGCCCGCGCGGAAGATCCCGACCCAGTCGAGCTTGTTGCCGGGCGCGTTGCGCCAGCGCAAGCGGATCGGCTGGCCGGCCGCGAAGCTGCGCTGGGTCGCCGCGATGCGCGGCCGGGCACCGCGCGGCAGCACCCAGAACGGCGAGCTCGCCTGGATCTCCCCGCGCCGGCCGAGCAGCGCCGCCCGGTAGGCGCCGGCGCCGAGCGAGCGCGTGCCGAAGAACGCCGCGAGGTGGTCGCTGGCGTCGAGGATCGGCAGCGTGACGATCGGGCGGTCGCCGTGCGCGGGGAGGATCCCGATCCGCCGTCCGCGCCCCGCGGTGGTCGTGTACCTGATCGTCAGCGTCTGACCCAGCCGCGCCACGCGCGGCGACGCGGTCACGAGCTTCGGCGCCGGCCCCGGCGTCACGTCGAAGGTGGACGCGACCGCCCGGTGGTCGGATCCCCAGGGATCGAGCCCCACGTCCACGTCCGGTCCGCCGGCCTCCCCGACCAGCCGGCTCGACAGCGTCGTCGACGGCCCGCTCGCCATCACCCAGTCGATCCGGTCGAGTGTCTCGTTCGGCTTGATCAGGGGCGGCGGCGTGCCGGGCGTCCAGGTCAGCCCAGGGCGCGCCACCGGGTCGGGATGGGCGTCGCGATACGAGTCGCGGAAGCCGGCGTCGGCGAGCGCCTTCGACACCGGCCACTCCAGCGACGGCCAGTCGAGGTGCGAAGGCGAGTTCATGTCGCCGGTCAGGAAGACCGGCACGCCGCGCCGCGCCAGCGCCGCCAGCGGCCGCAGGTAGGGCTTGATCTCGGGCAGGCGCGTCTCGCGCTCGAGCTTCAGCACGGCCGCGACCGAGCGCCCGTCGCGAATCCACTCCGGCCCGTACGGCGTGGCGGTCAGGTGCACGTTCGCGATCGCCACCACGTGGTCTAGGTCCACCGCCGCGTAGGCAACCCGCACCCCGCCCACGTCGGCCGCGAACAGCGGATAGCGCGAGATCACGTGCAGCGTCTCGTCCACGTACGGCAACCCGGCCGAGCGGGCGATCCGGCGCAGCCGCCCCTCCGGCTCCTGCACGCCGACGATGTCGGCGTCCGCGGCGCGGATCGCGCGTCCGATCGCGGGGAAGTCGACCTGCACGCCGCCGTACCAGACGTTGAACGTCATCACCGTCACCGGCTCGGCCCGCGCGCCGCCCGTGAAGGCGAGCAGCGCCAGCAGGGTCAGCGCGGCGCTAGCGAGGGTTCTGCGTGCCATCCAGATCTCGCGACAACACAGCCCACACCTCCGCCCGGGCCTCGTCGATCTCGAGATCGCCGAGCAGGGCGCGCACCCCGAATCCGTCGCACAGCGCCAGCACGCGGTCGGCCGTGCGCTCCGGATCCACGCTCGCGTCGAACTCACCCGCGTCCACGCCCGCGGCGATCGCCTCGGCGAACCAGCGGCGCATGCGCCCGTAGAGGCGCGCCGCGGTGGGGCGCAGCTCGGTGTGGCGCACGGCACGCAGCCACAGCTCGACCCAGAGGATCCAGTCGCGCTCGAGCTCGCCCGGGTACGGCAGGCACTGGTCGACCATCGCCGCCAGGCGGCGCGTGTGGTTCGGAACCTCGCCCTCCTCCTCGCCGATGCGCACGTCGCCGGCCAGTTCGAAGGAGTACTCCAGCGCCTGCTCCAGCAGGGCGTCGCGGGTCTCGAAGTGGTAGTGGACGAGCGACGTCGAGACGCCGGCGTCCATCGCGATGCGGGCGATGCGCACGTCGTCGATCCCGTCCGTCGCGATGCGCTCCACCGCGGCGGCGAGGATCCGCTCGCGCGCGCCCTCGGCGACGGCGGGCTCGGCGTTCACAGCCCGTCGCCCAGGTCCGCCCGGATCTTGTCCGCGAACCAGCCGACGGCCGCCTCGCGACCCGACAGCGGCCCGGGCTCCCAGCCGCGGCTCTCGAGCCCGGCCTGGACGTTGGCGACCAGATCCACGTCCTCCTCGCCCACGAGCGCGTTCACCTTGCGGTTGAAGTACTGCGCCAGGCGGGTGCGCGCCGAGGCATTCGGGTGGCGGTACAGCATCGCGGTGTCGCGCGTGGCCTTCGGGCCGTCGGAGTCGAGCTTCCACACCCAGACCTGATCGGGGTAGAGGTCGATCGCGGTGTTGGGATAGATGAAGATGTAGCGCCAGATGCGGCGGTGCTCCTCGCGCAGGCCGGGCATCGGCGAGACGAGGCGCTGGTAGGCGCGCTCCATCAGGTTGCCGGAGGGCTTGTCGCGCAGCGGGGCGTCGAACCAGACGTACCCGTCGTGCAGCTCCACGTTGTAGTTCTTGTAGTCGTAGAGGCGCATCAGCCCGGGGTGGGCGATCGGCACGTGGTAGCCCTCGAGGTAGTTGTCGGCGACGATCTTCCAGTTCGCCGGCTGGGTGCCGTCGAGCGGCTTGTGCGGAACGAGGTCCTCGATGCCGTACTCGGCGAACCGCTCCGCCAGGCCCGGCACCTGCTCGGCGAGCGGGCGGGCGTGGATGTCGAGGTTGACGAACACGAGACCCGCGAGGGTCTCCACCCGCGCCGGGAACAGGCCGAGCGCCGACTTGTCGAGGTCCGGGATCGAGCGGGCCTCCGGCACGCCGATCAGCTCGCCGTCGAGCCGGTAGGTCCAGCCGTGGTAGCGGCAGCGGATCGCCTTGCCGCACTCGCCCGATCCGGACAGCAGGCGCGAGCCGCGGTGGCGGCAGACGTTGCGGAACGCGCGCAGCGTGCCGTCGTGGTCGCGCAGCACGAGGACCGGCTGGCGGCCGGCGGTCGCGGTCAGGTAGCTGCCGGGGTTCGGCAGGCGCGAGACGTGCGCCGCGAACTGCCAGGTGCGCTCGAAGATGCGCTCGAGCTCGAGCTCGGCGACGTCGGAATCGCGATAGGCGCGGGCGGGAAGGGCTCTGGAGGTGTGCGAAGGGCTCTCGATCGTGGCCACGCGGGGGATCCTGACTTTGTGATCAGTCGCATGATACCATGGCCCCGTGGGCCTGTCCCGCACCCGTCACGCATGGCTTTCCATCACTCCCGAACCCGAACGCGAGCTGCCCGCGGCCATCGCCACGCTGCGCGCGGGCGGGGTGCCGA
Source organism: uncultured Thermoleophilaceae bacterium (assembly GCA_963765135.1). Lineage (GTDB taxonomy): Bacteria > Actinomycetota > Thermoleophilia > Solirubrobacterales > Thermoleophilaceae > JACVRW01. Next base: position 181,694 of record CAVXUX010000002.1, on the reverse strand, counting down.
CCGACTCGGAAGTCGAGCTCGAGCGGCGTCGGGTGGAGGAGCTGATCACGCGCGCAAGCAAGCGTGCGTGGACGGCGTACATCGCCGATGCGGCCGCGCTCGCGCGGGCCGCCGACGGTGAGGGCGAGCTCGCGCAAGCCCGCGCGCTCGTGCTCGACGTCATCGACAACCACGACAACTTGAGACTGGGACTTCCAGGAGGACTCGCATGACGATCACGCCCGCCCCGCCGGTCACCGCCACGGACTTCACCCCCGAGCAGCTCGACCTGCGGGATCGTGCGCGGCGCTTCACCGAGGAGATCCTGATCCCGAACGAGGAGCTGGCCGAGCGCAGCGGCGGCAAGATCCCCGACGAGCTGAAGCAGCGCATCAAGAGCGAGGCGATCGAGGCGCGCCTGTCGGGCGGGCTGCACGCGCAGGAGCACGGCGGCCAGGGCTGGAGCAAGACCGAGTGGTTCCTCGTCGAGGAGCAGCTCGGCCGCTCCACCAACGCGCTGTCCTGGCACATGCCGGGCGCGTACAACGTGCTCGCCAACGGCACGCCCGAGCAGATCGAGCGCTACCTCAAGCCCGCCCTGCGCGGCGAGCTGCACGACGCCTACGCGGTCACCGAGGCCGAGGCCGGCTCCGATCCGTCGCGCATCGAGACGACCGCGCGCAAGACCGACTCGGGCTGGGTCATCGACGGCGAGAAGTGGTTCGTGACCTACGGCGACATCGCCGCGGTCTACATCGTCATGGCCAACGCGCTCGTCGACGGCCAGCAGCTGCCGACGCTGTTCCTGATCGATCGTGAGCTCGGCGGCATCGAGGTCGTCGACGACCCGCCCTTCTCGCACACCTACCCCCACGGTCACCCTGCGATCCGCTTCACCGGGGTCGAGGTGCCCGACGACGCCGTGATCGGCGGCCTCGGCGGCGGCGACGACCTCCAGCGCGCCTGGTTCACCGAGGAGCGCATCGGCATCGCCGCGCGCGGCGTGGGCTCGATGTGGCGGCTGCTCGAGGACACCACGGCCTGGGCGCTCCAGCGCGAGCAGGGCGGCAGCCGGATCATGGACTACCAGGGCGTGTCGTTCCCGCTGGCCGACTCGGCGGCCGACGCCGCCGCCGGTCGCCTGCTGACGCTCGAGGTCGCGCGCCTGGCCGACGCCGGCGCCGACCCCAAGGTCGTGCACTCCAAGGCGTCGATGGCGAAGCTGTTCGTGAGCGAGGCGGCCTGCCGCTGCGCCGACCGCTGCCTGCAGATCTTCGGCGGACGCGGTTACATGCGCACCAACGTGGCCGAGCGTTTCTACCGCGAGCTGCGCGTGGACCGGATCTGGGAGGGCACCTCCGAGATCCAGCGGCTGATCATCGCCCGCGCGCTGGAGCGCCGCGGGGTGGAACGGACCCTCCACTAGCTCCGTGGACCTGTCGCGCCTGCTCCACCCGCGCACGATCGCGGTCGTCGGCGCGACCGACCGCGAGGGCTCGTACGCCGGCGAGACGCTGCTCAACCTGAAGCGGCTCGGCTACGAGGGCACGGTCTGGGGGGTCAACCCGGGCCGGACCGAGGCGCACGGAGTGCCGTGCTTCCCGGCGCTGGGTGACCTGCCCGCGCCGGCCGACGCGGTGGTGGTCGCCATCCCCGCTGCGGGCGTGCCGGCGGCGGTGGCCGAGGCGGGCTCGACCGGTTGCGGCGGGGCGGTCGTATACGGCGCGGGCTTTGGCGAGATCGCGGCCGGCGCGGAGCTGGAGCGCGAGCTGGCCGAGGCGTCGGCCCGGTTCGAGCTGCCGGTGTGCGGGCCCAACGGCAACGGCATCGTGGCGCTCTGGGAGCGCGCGGCGCTCTGGGGCGACGCGCTGCGCCCGCTCGAACCCGGTCCCGTGGCGCTCGTGTCGCAGAGCGGCAACGTGGCGGTCAACACCCTCGCCACCCGGCGCGGGCTGCGGCTGCACACGGTGGTGTCGTGCGGAAACGCGGCGGGGCTCGATCCGGCCGAGTGGATCGCGGCGCTGGCCGAGGAGGACGGCGTGGGCTCGATCGCGGTCTACCTCGAGGGCGACGGCGACGGCGCGCGGCTCTGCGAGGCGCTCGCGCTGTGCGCCGAGCGCGGCGTGGGCGTGGCGATGCTGAAGGTGGGCTCCTCGGCGGCGGGGGCGGTGGCGGCTGCCGCGCACACGGGCGCCGTGGCGGGCGACCAGCGCGTGTTCAGGGCGCTTGGTCGAGGAGGCCGGGGCGGCCTGGGCCGCGGACGTGCACGAGCTGCTGGAGCTGGCCAAGGTGCTGGCCGTGCCGGACGCGCGGCCGTCCGGCGGCGGCGGGCTGGCCGTGCTGACCTGCTCGGGCGGCGACTCGGCGCTCGCGGCCGACGAGTGCGAGCGCATGGGGCTGGCGCTGCCGGCGCTCGAACCCGCCACCGGCGCGCGGCTGCGGGAGCTGCTGCCCGACGCGGCGACGGTCGGCAATCCGCTCGACTACACCGCGCTGATCTGGGGCGAGGTGGAGCCGCTGCGCGACATCGTGGTCGCCGCCGGGAGCGATCCGGGGATCGACCAGGTGCTCGTCTTGTACGACCAGCCGGCCGGCATCGACGGGGCGCCCGACGCGAGCTGGAGCGCGGTGCGCGAGGGGATCCTCGCCGGCGCCGCGGGCAGCCCGGCCCCGATCGTGCTCGCCTCCACCCTGCCCGAGCTGCTCGACGACGAGGCCGCGGTCCGCTTCGCGGCCGCGGGCATCCCGGCGGTCGCGGGGCTGCGCACGGGGCTGGCGTGCGTGGCGGCGCTGCGGCAGCCGCCGGGAGACCCGGCGCGGCTGCGCGAGGTCGGGGCCGCCGCCGCCTCGCTGCAGCAGTCGCCCGGCGCGGACGGCTGGCTCGCCGAGCACGAGGCGAAGCACCTGCTTCGCGCGGCCGAGCTGCCGGTCGTCGAGGGACGCCTGGTCGACGGCGAGGACGACGCCGTCCTCGCTCTCGCCGAGCTGGGCGGCCCGGTCGCGCTCAAGCTGTCGGGTGCGGGCCTGCTCCACAAGAGCGAGCTGGGCGGACTCGCCCTCGACCTGCACTCAGAGGAGGACGTGCGCGGCGCCCACCGGCGGCTGGCCGCCCTGGGCGTCGACGGCGCGGCGGTGCTGGCGGAGCGGATGAGCCCGCCCGGCGTGGAGCTGCTCGTGAGTGCGCGCACCGACGGCGTGGTGCCGGCCCTGGTGGTCGGGCTCGGCGGGATCTGGACGGAGGCCTTCGACGACGTCGCGATCGTCCCGCTGCCCGCCGGCCCGGAACGGGTGGAGACGGCGCTGCGCGGCCTGCGCGGGGCCGGCCTGCTGACCGGCCAGCGCGGCCGCCCGCCGCTGGATCTCGCGGCGGTGGCCACGCTGGCGGCCGGCGTGGGGAAGCTGGTGCTCGACCAGGGCCTGGCGCTGGTCGAGCTCAACCCCGTGATGGTGCACGCCGACGGATCGCTGGTGGTGGATGCGATCGCGCGGCGCTAGCGCCGCGCCGTCAGGCGTCGACGACGGTCATCTGCAGCTCGGTGACCCAGCCGTCCTCGTCGGCCGGGCACTGGAGCGTCACCTCGCGCGAGAGGCCGACGCTGCGCAGGCCGTTCTCCTCGATCCACAGGCCGAGCGCCTCGTAGGACGGAACGCACCCGTCCATCGAGCCGTGGTGGAGCAGCGTCGCGGCTCGCTCGAGCGGCGGCAGGTCCGTGACGGTGAACCCGTCTCGCTCGCCGACGTCGGCCTCGACCGGGATCGCCGCGCTGACGGTGATCGTGTCGTCGTCACGCGGCTCGTAGTGGGCGATCGGGTCGCCAACCGGCTGCACGCCGGCGGCCGCGAGGCGCTCGCCGAGCTGGCCGAACAGCGAGCGGATCTCGGGGCCGATGTCCTCCGGGGCCCAGCTTCCGGCGGTGCCGCTCAACTCGGCAACGCGGACCTGGGGCACGGACTTGAGTGCGACGTCCTGGGTGATCATCTGACCTTCCTCCTGGATCGATCGGAGCCTCGCCTCGACCCGCGCGAGCCGGCCCGTGTCGGCCGTGATCTGCGACTCGAGCTCGGCGCGCCGCAACCGCAGCATGCCCGCCAGCTCGTCCGCGTCGATCGACTCGTCCAGCATCGCCCCCACCTGCTCGAGCTTGAACCCGAGGTCCTTGAGGGCGATCAGGCGGTTCAGCCTGGGGAGCTGATCGATCGAGTAGAGCCGGTAGGAGCTGTCCGGATCGACGGCGGCCGGCGTGAGCACGCCGATCGCGTCGTAGTGCCGCAGCATCCGGACCGAGACCCGACCGAGCCTGGCGAATTCTCCGATGTTGAACATGACCCGAGGCAGTCTGCGGCCTCACATCGTGTCAGGGTCAAGGGGGAGCTTTGAAAGCCGTGGTCATCGGCGCCGGTCTGGCCGGCCTGGTGGCCGCTGACGAGCTGCAGCGGGCTGGCGCCGAGGTCGTCGTGCTCGAGGCGCGCGACCGCGTCGGGGGCCGGGTCTGGTCGCGGCGGCTCGACAACGGGGCGGTGGTCGAGATGGGAGCGGAGTTCATCCTGCCTGGCAACACCGCCATCCGCGAGCTGGCCGAGCGCCTCGGGCTCGGCCTGTGGGACAAGGGCATGCGCTACGGCAACCGCGAGCCGCGCGGCGTCGGCGTGACCCCGGACGAGCTGGTCCAAGCGGTGGACGCGGTCGGGCGAGCGCTCGCGGAGGGCGCGCCGGACCTGACCGCGCGGCGCTTCCTCGAGGGCCTCGACGCCGCGCCGGGCGCCCGCGAGGCGCTGCTCGCCCGCGTCGAGATCTCGAGCGCCAACAGCGCCGACCTGGTCGCCGCCCGCGACCTCGGCGGTATCGCCCACGTGGACCAGGAGCCCGCGCCGAGCATCGCCGGAGGCAACCAGAGCCTGCCGCTGGCGCTGGCCGAGACGCTCGACGTGCGCCTGGAATCGCCCGGTCGAACGGATCGTGTGGGGCGACGGCGGGGTGCGAGTGGGCGAGCTCGAGGCGGACGCGTGCGTGGTCGCCGTGCCGGCCAGCCGGCTCGGCCGGATCGCCTTCGAGCCGGCGCTGCCGGCGCCGCTGGCCGACGCGATGGGGCGCGTGCTCTACGGAGAGGCGGCCAAGCTGTTCGTCCCGCTGCGCCATCCGGCGCCGCCGAGCGCGGTGATGTCGGTGCCCGAGCGCTACTGGAGCTGGACCGCGACCGGCGCCGGCGACGAGCCGCAACCGGTGGTGAGCTGCTTCGCCGGATCGCCCGAGGGGCTCGCGGGGCTCGAGGTGTCCGCCGGCCCCGAGCGCTGGCTGGCGTCGCTTGAGCGCCTGCGGCCGGACCTCGAGCTCGACACAGGCGGTGCGCTGCTGTCCACCTGGCCCGGCGGCGCGTACTCCACCTCGCCCCCGGCGGAGCTGGCGGAACTGGCGGCGCGCCCAACCGGGCCGCTGGCCTTCGCCGGCGAGCACCTGGGCGGCGCCCATGCGGCCCTGATGGAAGGCGCGATCCGCAGCGGGCGGGCCGCGGCGCAGGCGCTGACGTCCTAGCCGCTCCATCCGGTCCGGCGGCTTAGCTCTCCCAGGTGGAGGCATCCGAGCAGATCAGCGGACGCGGCCTCGGTCGCATCGCCGCTTTCACCGACGGCGTGATGGCCGTGGCGATCACGCTGCTGGTGCTCAACGTCGAGGTGCCGCACCTCCAGCGCCGGCGAGAGCCTGGGCGACGCGCTCGTGGACGACATCCTCCCCAGCCTGGGCGCGTACGCGCTCGCGTTCGCGCTGGTAGGGCGCTTCTGGGTGATCCACCACAACCTGTTCGAGAAGCTGCACAGCTTCGACAGAACGCTGATGGCGCTCAACCTGCTCTTCCTCGCGCTGATCGTCCTGATGCCGTTCTCGGCCCAGCTGTACGACGTCTACACGTCGAGGCCGGCCGCGGCTGCCGTGCTGGGCGGCACGCTCGGGCTGGTCGCGCTTGTGAACGGGGTCATGACCGCCCACGTGCTGCGCCGCGGCTTCGTGCACGAGCACCGTCGCGAGGAGACAGAGCCCTCGCTCACGGTCGGCTTCGGCCTGACCGCCGTGTTCCTGCTCTCGGTGCCGGCGGCGTTCATCAGCGTGCACATCGCCGAGGCGCTCTGGATCTCGACGGTGGTGCTGCGCTACCCGCTGCGCAGGCTGGGCGGCCTGACCAGCTCGCGGTAGACGGCGCCGACCTGGCGCGCGACGTCGGCCCAGTCGAACGTGAGCACGTGCTCGCTGGCCTCGGCCACGAGCCGGTCGCGCAGCTCCGTGTCGGTGAGCAGGCGCTCGGCCATCGTCGACAGCGAGCCGGGGTCGCGCGAGCGGAAGCGCAGCCCCACGTCCTCGTTCGGCACGACCTCGCGCAGTCCGCCGGTGTCGGCCACCAGGCACGGGCAGCCCGACGCCATCGCCTCGAGAGCCACCAGGCCGAACGGCTCGTAGATCGACGGGACGACCGTCAGGTCGGCGATCCGGTAGAGCGAGTGCAGCACGTCGTCGCCGATCCAGCCCAGGAACGTGCCGTGGTCGTCCAGCCCGAGCTGGCTGGCCTGCTCGCGCAGCTCGTGCTCGGCGGTGCCCGAGCCGGCGACGATGAAGCGCACGTCGCCGACCCGCTCGATCAGCCCGGGCAGCGCCTCGAGCGCGAGCTGGAAGCCCTTCTCGTAGACGAGGCGGCCGACCAGCAGCACGAGCTTCTCGTGCGGCTGGGCGAAGCGCCCGCGGAGCGTGTCGAGGTCGTCCACCGGCACCAGCTCCGAGGGGTCGATGCCGTTCGGGATCACCGCCACGCGCGACTCCTCGAGCCCGTAGATGTCCGCCACGTGCTCGCGCATGTAGGCCGAGCAGGTGATCACCCGCTCGGCGCGGTTGGCCATCCAGCGCTCCACGCCGTGGATGTAGGACTGCGGGTGCTTGTCGACCCAGCCCTGGTGGCGCCCGTACTCGGTGGCGTGGATCGTGACCGCGAACGGCGCGCGGAAGCGGTTGGCCAGGTGGTGGCCGGCCGAGGCGACCAGCCAGTCGTGGCCGTGCACGACGTCGAAGTCGTAGCGGTCCCCCACCTCGACTCCGGTGGCGAGCATGTCCGAGTTCATGTGCTCGATCCAGGCGACGAACTCGCCCAGGTCGCGCGGGCGCTCGGGCTCGCGCACGCGGTGGATGACCACCCCGCCCGCCTCCTCCTCGGGCGGGTCCTGGTCGCGGCCGCGCGCCAGCACGTGCACGTCCACGTCCTGGGCGGCGAGGTTCTCGGCCAGCTTGCGCACGTGGCGCGCCAGGCCGCCCTCGATCAGCGGCGGGTACTCCCAGGACAGGATCAGCGCCCGCATCAGGGCGAGGTGAGGGCGGCCAGGTCGAGGTCGGGCGCGAGGTGGCGCAGGGCGGGCTCCGGCACGGCGGCGGAGTCTGCCAGAGCCCCTAGCGCGGCGTCCAGGTCCGCCGAGTGCGCCTGCAAGCGCTCGCCGCGGGTAGTCGCCGGCCAGCTCGCGGGTGGCCATGAACGCCCAGTCGCTCGCCTGCAGCGCGAGCAGCTCGCGGGCGGCGCGCTCCAGCGCCGCCCGTGGGCGCGCGTGACCGGCCGTGGCGGCGACCGTTCGCAGCTCAGCTCGGCGGGCGGCGATCGCCATGTGGCCCACCCGGGGCGAGTCCCAGGTGGACAGGTCCTTGCCGCGGCCCCAGGTGGAGGGCGCCAGGTCGGTCTGCTGAGGCTCGGCGCGCTCCAGCCCCTCGCTGACCGTGACCAGCTCGAGCCCCTGGCGCGGCGCCTCCTCCAGGACCGCGGCCAGCCAGGCCGGCCCCTCGTACCACCAGTGGCCGAGCAGCTCGGTGTCGAGCGCGCAGCAGAGCAGCCCGCCCTGCGGCCACTCGGCTCGCGGCGCGCTCGACGAAGTCGCGCGCGTGCTCGCGGGCCAGCGCCAGCGCCGCCTCGCGGTCGTAGGGGCCGCCGGCGTTGTTCCAGGGCTTGAGGTCGTGCACGGTGCGCCGGTGGTAGTCGCGGTAGGTGTCGTGGACCGGGTAGCCCTCGCTGTCGTTCCAGACCAGCTCCACCGTCGGCCAGTCGATCGGCACGGCCACCGGGCCGGCCTCGGTCGCCACCGGCCGCAGGTGATCGAAGCCTCGGCACGGCGGTCTGGTCGACGCAGAAGGCGCGCACGCCGTGGTCGGCCAGGTCGCGCTCCAGGCCCGGCTCGTAGGCGCACTCCGGCAGCCAGAAGCCGCCGCCCCACTCGCCGAAGCGGCGCAAGTGCGACGCGGTGCCGGTGGCGATCTGCAGCCGCAGCCCGGCGTCGGTGGCGAGCATCGGCAGCAGTGCGTGGGTCGCGGCCGAGGTCCACAGCTCCACGCGGTCGAGGTCGGCGAACGCCTTCAAGAGGTCGCGGTCGCGGTGCTCGAACGCCTGGTCCGCCAGCTCGTAGTCGCCGGCGGCGCGGCGCACCTCGGCCGCCAGGTCGGGCTCGCTCGCCGCGCTCGAGACCGGCGGCGTCCTCCGCGTGGATCACGGCGCGGATCTCGCGCAGGAAGCGCAGGTAGCGATCGCCGGGCTCGCCGCGCATGGCCTCGAGCTGGTCGCACAGCACCGGCGTCAGGCCCACCGTGACGGGCGCTCCGTCGAGCAGCTCGAGCAGCGGCAGGTACACGCACGCGACGGCCTCCCAGAGCCACTCCTCGCCGAACGGCCAGGTGCCGAAGCCCTCGACGTACGGCATGTGCGAGTGGAGCACCAGCGCCAGCGCCCCGCGGGGCCGCGAGCTCACCGCAGCACCGCGACGAAGTCCAGCGCCCGGTCGAGCGGACCTTGGCGCAGCGCGAAGTCGCGCGCCGAGATGGCCGGGGTGAAGCGGTCGTAGAACGGCTTGGTGACGCGCAGGGCGGCGTGCACGCCGTCCCAGCCGGCGCGCAGCGCCAGCTCGTGCATCCGCAGCTTGCGGGCGTGGAAGAGGCCGTACAGCTCCACGCGGTCGAAGACTCGCTCGCAGAGCGCCCGGAACTCGCGCGCCCGGTACTCGCGCAGATGCCAGGGGTTGTCCGACTTGTCGGCGCCCTCCGGGGCGAGGGTGAGCACGTTCGGGGTGGATACGTAGACCGTCGGCGCCATCGCCTTGAAGTGGGAGAGCACCTGCTCGGGCTGCTTGACGTGCTCGATCGTCTGGAGGAAGACGACGGCGTCGCAGGGCTGGACGTACGTCTCGATCAGGTCGCGCGCGAAGCGCACGCCGGGGCGCGTGTACTTGGCGCGGGCGTGCTCGTAGGCGTCGGGATTGGCGTCGACGCCGGTCACGCGCCGGGCGCGGCGCGCCAGCACGTCGGTCCCGTAGCCCTCGCCGCACGCCATGTCGACCACCTCGAGGCCGGCGCTGCGCTCGGCGATCCAGTCGTAGACGGCCAGGTGGCGGCGGAACCAGTAGTTCTCGGCGGGCACGTCGGGCAGCGTGCGCTCACCCGTCAGCTCGAGCGGCGGCACGCCGTCGGGCTGGTGCTGCTGGACGGTCTCGTGCATCGGCCGAGGGAGTCTAGGTATTACCCTGCGCCAGCCATGCCGGCCCCCGCCGAAACGATCCGCGACGCGAACGTGCGCTACCACGACCTCGCCGCCGAGCACTACGACTCCAAGTGGGGCATCGGCTACGACGAGGTCGGCCAGGCGCAGGTCGCCGGCAAGCTGCGCAAGGCGCTCGGCACGCTCCCGAGCGGCGGGTTCGACCGTGCCCTCGAGATCGGGGCGGGCACCGGCTACTTCACGCTCAACCTGATGCGCGCCGGCGTGATCCGCTCGGCCGTGGCCTCCGACATCTCGCCGGGAATGCTCCGGGCCCTGTCGGCCTCGGCCGACGAGCTCGGCCTGGCTGTCGAGACGGTCGCCTGCGAGGCGGCTTCGCTTCCGTTCGAGGACGCGTCATTCGACCTCGTCTTCGGCCACGCCGTGCTGCACCACCTGCCCGACCTGGAGGGCGCCTTCCGCGAGTTCCGGCGCGTGCTGCGCCCCGGCGGGGTGGTGGCGTTCTGCGGGGAGCCGTCACGCTACGGCGATCGCATCTCCACGGTGCCGAAGCGCGGCGCGCTGGCCGTGGCGCCGCTGTGGCGGGCGCTGGTGGGCGCCAGCTCTCGCAACGGCAACGGCAGCGCTCCGGGAGAGGAGGACCGGCTCGAGCAGATCGTGGACGTGCACGCGTTCACGCCCGCCGACCTGTCCGGCTTCGCCGACGCGGCCGGCTTCGAGGACGTGCGCGTGGGCGGCGAGGAGCTGGCCGCGTCGCTGTTCGGCTGGGCCAACCGGACGCTCGAGGCCACGGCCGAGCCGTCGGAGGTGCCGTGGGCGTGGCGGGTGTACGCCTACCGCGGCTACCTGCTGCTGCAGCGGCTGGATCGGTCGCTGCTGGAGCCGAGGCTGCCGGCGGCGCTGTTCTACAACCTGCTGGTTTCGGCTAGAGCGCCAGCGTAGCCGCGGGTACGACGGCAGCAACGAGGAGCACCAGGTCGATCGGCCTGGCGCGCAGCTCGATCGCTGGGCGCGGCGCGGGCGTGTGCGGTCGGCTCGCTTCGCGCACGACCCAGCGCAGCACGGCGTCCACGAACGGCATAGCCCGCTTGGGCACCCCTCGGAGCTGCTGCTCGAGCGTCCGGGCCGCCGCGGCAAGCCGGCCCTCGGAAGCGATCTGATCGAGCACCAAGGAGGCCTCGGGGAGCGCGGGCAGCCGGCGCAGGCGACCCAGCGCGCGCCGCGAGACCTCCCTCAGCCCGTCGGCGCCGGCGGCGCCGCGCAGCCAGGTCGCCGTGAGGACGAGCAGGGCGGCCCGAGCGGCGCGCCGGGCCGCCACGTCGAGGCCGAGCCCACCGCCGAGGGCGAAGGCGAAGGCGCCGCCGGAGAGGAGGGCGGCGAAGAGGAGGCCGGCGCGCAACGGCTGCCGGTCCGGCCGCGCGGCGCCCCACGCCACCGCCAGCCAGAGCGCCACCGCGGCCAGCAGCGCCCATTCGGTGCTGGCGAGCAGGAGCGCAAAGGCAACGGCAGCGGCCAGGGCGATGGCGCGCGGGTCGAAGCGGCGCTCCTGCGGGGCAGCGCGCTCCCGCTTCACCAATCTGACGTTTGCCGCCTATATCGCGGTCAACGTCAGATTCGTGGGCCAGCCGGTCCCAGCTGGCCAGCCCGCGCCGGTAGATCAGCACCTGCACGGTGCTCGCGAAGGCCGCCCAGGCCAGCAGGCCGGCCAGGGTGAGCGCCAGGGCGTCGGCGCTGCCGATCTCCACGCCGAGGTGGCGGCCGATCGCGTCGTAGGTGCCGGCGTATGCGTCGAGGCCGCCGGTGATGACCCAGATGAAGAACGCGGTGGTGGCCGTGTTGTGGAGCACCCGGATGGCCGCGCAGGCCAGGATCTGCGGCAGGAGGCGCCAGCCGCGGGCGTCCAGGCGACCCAGCATCGGCGCCGTGGCCGCCTGGGTCAGCGGGATGCCGAGGCGAGCCGGGCCGATGATGGCCACCGTCTCGAGCATCGCGGCGATGCTGGCCCCGAAGCCGAGGCGAGCCCCACGCCGCTCCGCAACCCGAGCGATCGCGACCCCTCCCGCCAGGGCGATCCAGAAACCACCGGCCGGGGCCGCCCGAGCCGCCAGGAAGGAGACGACCGCCACATGAGCCGGTCCAGAGGGAACCGTGGGCGTGGCGGTCGCCATGGAGCGACCGTAGCGGGCGGCACCCGGGCGGTCGGACTAGCCTTGACCCGATGGCCGAGACGATCGAGCGCTTTCCCCTCTTCCCCCTCGGCCTCGTCCTGATCCCCCACGAGCTCGTGCCGCTCCACATCTTCGAGGACCGCTACAAGCTGATGATCGGCCAGTGCCTCGAGCAGGAGAGCGAGTTCGGCATCGTCTGGCTCTCCGACGACGGGCTCAAGGAGATCGGCTGCTCGGCTCGCGTGAGCAAGGTGCTCGAGCGCTTCGACGACGGTCGGATGAACGTGCTCGTCGAAGGCACTCGCCCGTTCCGGCTGCTGCGCCGCATCGACGACCTCCCCTACCCCGCCGGCGACGTCGAGCCGCTCATCGACGACGCCGAGGCGCCCGACGACGCCGAGGCCATCGCCGCCGCCCGCAAGCGCTACGCGGACCTCGTCGCCGAGGTCACCGAGGAGCGTCCCGAGCCCGCCGCGCTCGCCGAGCTCGACGCCTACGGCATGGCCGCCACGCTGGACGTGGCCCTCGACGCCAAGCAGATGCTGCTCGAGCTGCGCTCCGAGCGCGACCGCCTCGAGCAGCTCGAGGCCCTCTTCGCCGAGGCGCTCGGGCGAATCCGCCACGCCGAGCGCGCCGCCGAGCGTGCGCAGGGCAACGGCAGCCTGAAGGGCTAGGGCGCCGGGTTCGTAACGACCGGTCCGGGCAAGCCGCCCTCATGCGCCGGACGATCGAGATCGCGGCGCCCGGGGTCGACATCCTGTCGACGAGTCTCGGCGGCGGCTACGAGACGATGTCGGGCACGTCGATGGCCACGCCGCACGTGGCGGGCGCTGCCGGGATCCTGTGGCAGCTGCACCCGTCCTTCAACGCCGCGGCCATCCGCTTCAGCCTCGACGCCGCGGTCGACGACCTCGGCCCCGCCGGCCGCGACACGAGCTTCGGCTTCGGTCGCTTGAACCTGTGCAAGGCCGCGGGGGGCAGCTGCTAGACGTTTCGTCTCGATCCCGCCCGGGGAAGTCCTCGCCCGGGAAGGCACTCTCTCGGGAGGGAACGATGCGAAGGATGACGGGGGTCGCGGCCCTGGCCGCGATGTTGCTCATGCTGTGCGCGGTCACCGCGCAGGCGGCCACCTACGAGCCCAACCAGGTGATCGTCAAGTACGCCGATGGCGTCTCGACCACCCAGCGCGTTGCGCTGTTCGACCGCACCGGCGTCACCAAGACGCTCAGCTCGGTGAGCGGCGTGGGCGCCAAGGTCGTGAGCGTCAGCGGCGATCCCGCGGCCGTCGCGGCTCGGCTCAACCGCAGCAGCCTCGTGCAGTACGCCGAGCCGAACCTGATCCTCAAGGTCGACGCGGTCCCCAACGACCCGCGCTTCGGCGAGCTCTACGGGATGGACCGGATCGACGCCCCCGAGGGCTGGGACGCGGCCGGGCTGGGCGCCTTCCCCGCCACCGGCGGGGTGAAGATCGGCATCGTCGACACCGGCATCGACCAGACCCACCCGGACCTGAGCGGCCAGACGGTCGCCTGCGCCAAGTCGCAGGGCCTGCTGCCGATCATGTCCGGCTCGATCCAGGTCGGAAGCTGCGCCGACGACAACGACCACGGCAGCCACGTCGCCGGCACGATCGCCGCCAAGGCGAACAACGGCATCGGCGTGGCGGGCGTGGCATTCAACGCCGACCTCGTCATCTGCAAGGCGCTCGGCGGCCCGCTCGGGACCGGCTCGACGGCCGACGTGGCCAACTGCATCAACTGGGTCGCCTCGCAGGGCGCCAGGGTGATCTCGATGAGCCTCGGCGGCGGCGCCTCGACGACGCTGCAGCAGGCCGTCGCGAGCGCCTGGAACAACGGCAACGGCGCGCTGATCGTGGCGGCCGCCGGCAACGACGGCGACTCCACGCTCAACTACCCGGCCGCGTACGCGGAGGTGGTCTCGGTCGCCGCGACCGACTCCGCCGACGCTCGCGCGAGCTTCTCCAACGCGAACGCCGACGTCGAGATCGCGGCTCCCGGCGTGAACGTGCTGTCGACCGTGCGCGGCGGCGGCTACGCGACGTTCTCGGGCACCTCGATGGCCACGCCGCACGTGTCGGCGGTCGCCGGCGTGCTGCGGCAGGTGTTCCCGGCGGACAGCGCCGCCGCGATCCGCAGCCGCCTGGACGCCGCGGTCAACGACCTCGGGCCGGCCGGCCGCGACGCGAGCTTCGGCTTCGGTCGCGTGAACCTCTGTAAAGCCGCAGGCGGCGGCTGTTAGCGGGGACCAGCTACACAGCTAGTTCCGCCTCGGAAGGTGAGGAAAGGGGCCGGCCGCGACGCGACCGGCCCCTCTTCCTCTGCACCCCCGGAGGGAGGAGTAGCTCTTGGAGTGCAGAGTCGAAGGCGGCGGGCAGCTCCGCGACCTCCGGGAAGGCTTGAGGGTCGGCGTAGAAGCCGAAGTGCAGTCGGCCGCGGTAGCCGAAGATGCCGATCGAGAGCGCGTGGCCCTGCGCGATCGGCACGACCGGGTGGGCCTCGACGAGCTCCGCGCCGAGCATGTAGAGCGGGAAGTCCGGTCCCGGGACGTTCGAGATCGTCAGGTTGAACAGGCGCGGGCTGGCGACCGCCCGCGCCGCCAGGCCGCGCAGCGGGTCGGGCAGCATGCCGAGCGCGCCCAGCACCGCCTGCGTGCCGGCCGGGCGGCCGTCGCGTTTGAAGGCGGCCGTCGAGCGCCTGATGCGCGCCAGCCGAGCGCGCCCGCTCGCCACGTCCAGCGGCAGGCCCACGAAGGCGAACGAGATGCGGTTGCCGAGCGAGGCCTCCTCACCGCCGCCGCGCACGTCCACGGGCACCATCGCCTTGAGCGGCTGCGGCCCCATCAGCTCGCGCAGGGCGCCGGCGGCCAGGGCGAGGCAGACGTCGTTGACGGTCGCATCCGCCGCGCGCTTGACCTGGCGCACGGCGTCGAGCTCCACCGAGTGGCGCACCAGCGTCCGCCGCGGGCCGATGCGAGCGTTCAGCGCCGAGGCGGGCGCCGGCCGCAGGACTTCCTCTCCCGCGGCCAGCGCTGCCCGCCTCAACGTTCCCGCGAGTCGCGACGCGGCGGCACGCGGCTCCCCCGCCATGCGTGCGGCGCCGCGCGCCGCGCGCAGGGATTCCCCGGCTCCCAGCGCGACGGCCCGCGCCGCCAGCCTCGTCGCTCCCGGCGCGGGCGGCGCCTCCCACGGCACCGGCAGCTCCGCAACCGCGTTCGGCTCCACGTCGAACAGCAGCTGGGCGACCTCCACGGCCGACCGCCCGTCCACCAGCGCGTGGTGGAACTTGGCCACGATCCCGCAGCGGCCGTCCGCGAAGCGCGGCGCCAGCCGGATCTCCCACAGCGGCCGGGTGCCGATCGAGCGGCGCGGACAGCACGCTGTCGCAGAGCAGCTCGAAGCGCTGATCGTCCAGCTCGAGCCCGAGCGTCCCGAGCGGCAGCACGTGATTGGCCACGTCGAAGTCCGGGTCCTCCACCCAGAACGGCTCCCCCATCCCCGGCGGCGCCCACGCCAGCCGGCAGCGGAAGCGCGGCACGCGCTCCAGGCGCCCGGCGATGTGGCGGCGCAGGCGCGGCAGCGTCGGCTGCGGCTCGCCCGCCGGCACGCGGAACGTCGCGCTCCACGCGACGTGCATGTGCGCGCTCGGGCTCTCCACCCGCAGGAAGGAGCCGTCGATCGCTGAGAGGCGCTCGGCCATTCCCACAGGATCCGGAGCGAGCGGCGCTCGTTCATTGGACACCTGTCGGAAATCCACGGCCCGCCGATCGACACCCGGTCGAACGGCCGTGAACTCTCAGTGAACAACCGTTGCAAAGCCTCCACGCCGGGGGTCGCCCCCGCCGGTCAGCTCGCCCGTCTCCGGGTTGCGCGCCACGGCTTGGACGCCGCCGAAGAAGAGGTTCTGCTCCGCCCAGCGCCGCACCGTCCAGCCGCCCTGCTCGAGCTGCGCGAGTGCGTCCTCGTCCACGCCCGGCTCGGCGTCCGCCTCCGGGCCCTCGACGTGGATGCGCGGGCGCGCCACGGCGGCTTCGGCGGGCAGCCCGTGGTCCACCACCCCCAACAGCGTCTGCAGGATCGCCGAGCGGATCCGGTTCGACCCGGCGGAGCCGAGCGCGACCTCGGGCCGGCCGTCGCGCAGCGCCACCGTCGGCGCCATCATGCTCGGCACGCGCGCCCCCGGCTCGTGGCGGTGGTACCCGAGTGGGTTGAGGTCCTGCTCGCCGAGCATGTTGTTGAGGTGCATCCCGGTGCCGGGCACGACCACGCCCGAGCACGAGCCGTTCGAGCAGGTGACCGACGCGCAGCCGCCGTCGGCGTCCATCACGGAGATGTGGGTCGTGTTGCCGAGCCGCGAGCGCACCTCGGTCGCCACGTTGTCGAGCGCGTCCTTGCGCAGAAAGCGCTCGAGGTAGCCCTCCTGGCCCAGCCCCGCCAGGAACTCCTCGTCGCGCGCGCGGTTGGTCGAGGCGATCACCTCGGCGATCACGTCCGGCCCGTGCGGGCGCTCCAACCGCTCCAGGATGCCGAGCGCGTCCGCGATCAGGATCCCGCCCGAGGAGGGCGGCGGGTTGGTGAGCACCTGGCGGCCCTGGTAGGTCACGCGGGCCGGCTCGCGCTCGACCACCTCGTAGGCGGCCAGGTCCTCGCGGGTGAGCAGCCCACCGCGCTCGAGCACCCACTCGCTGCAGGCGCCCGCGACGTCGCCCGAGTAGAGGAACCCCGGTCCCTCGGCGCCGACGCGCTCGAGCAGGTCGCCGAGCTCTGGGAAGCGGAAGCGTGTCGCCCTCGCGCAGGAGCTCGCCGCCGGGTGCGTACAGCTCGGAGCACTCCGGTGTCGACCGGAAGATCGGCGCGAGGATCTCGAACAGGAAGGCCTGCATCCGCACCACCTCGACGCCCTCGCGCGCCGCCGCGGCCGGGCCGGCGGTCAGCTCGCCCAGCCCGCGGCTGCCGAAGCGCTCGAGCGCCTGCGCCAGCCCGAGCGGGTTCCCGTAGGCGCCGCACGACGACGGGCCTACGTTGAAGCGCTGGACCGCGTCCTCGGAGAAGTGGATGTCGATCGGGGTGAGCTCGGCCGGGTCGGGGTCGGCCAGGCCGCGCCCGGGCGCCGCCACGAAGAAGTCGAGCAGGTGGTCCTCCCCGCCCGCCGTGTGCACCAGCATGAAGCCGCCAGCGCCCGGTCCGGTCAGCGGCGACTCGGTCACCCACGACATCAGCACGCACGCCACCGCGGCGTCGACGGCATTGCCGCCGGCGCGCAACACGTCGGCCCCCGCCTGCGCGGTGCCCGGATGGCCCGCGGCCACGACCCCTCTCATGAGGGGACCGTATCTAGCGCGGGATGAATTCCGGGACGTCGATGTCGTCCAGCACTTCGGCCGAGCGGCCGCGCCGCACGCGCGGCTCGGCGTCGGCCGGGATGCGTGTCTCGCGGCCCTCGTTGCGCGGCGTGGCGCGGATCTGCGGCCGGTCTCCGTATCCCGTGGCCACGACCGTGACCCAGACCTGGTCGTCGACCTTCTCGTCGACCATGGCGCCGAAGATGATGTTGGCGTCCGGGTGGGCGGCCTCGGCCACGGCCTTGGCGGCTTCGTTGACCTCCCACAGCGAGAGGTCGCGCCCGCCGGTGACCGACAGCAGGATCGAACGCGCGCCCTCGAGCGACGTCTCCAGCAACGGCGACTCGATCGCGTGCTCGACCGCGTCCATCGCGCGGTGCTCGCCGGCGCCCATGCCGATCCCGAGCAGGGCCTGCCCGGCCTCGGACATGATCGTGCGCACGTCGGCGAAGTCGAGGTTGATCAGCCCGGGCAGGGTGATCAGGTCGGAGATGCCCTGCACGCCCTGGCGCAGCACGTCGTCGGCCACGCGGAAGGCGTCGACCATCGACGTCGACTTGTCGAGCACCGTCAGCAGGCGGGCGTTCGGGATCACGATCAGCGTGTCGACCTCGCGGGCGAGGTCCGCCACGCCCTCGTCGGCCTGCTCGCCGCGGCGCGCTCCCTCGAACGAGAACGGCTTCGTGACGATGCCGACCGTGAGCGCGCCCACCTCGCGCGAGATGCGCGCGACGATCGGGGCGGCCCCCGTGCCGGTGCCACCGCCGGCGCCGGCCGTGATGAACACCATGTCGGAGCCCTTGAGCAGGCTCTTCAGCTCGTCGTAGTCCTCCATCGCCGCCGCGCGCCCGAGCTCCGGGTCCGAACCCGAGCCCAGCCCGCGGGTGATGTCGCTGCCGATGTGCAGCCGGTTGGCCGCCGCCGACTGCTCGAGCGACTGGGTGTCGGTGTTGACGGCGAGGAACTCGACGCCCTCGACCTCAGCCTCGATCATCCGGTTCACGGCGTTGACGCCGGCGCCGCCGACGCCCACCACGCGCAGCACGGGCTCGGTGACCTTCGTACCCGACGGCATCGCGTAGGGCGAACGCTCCGGCTCGGGGTCACGCTCGCGCTCGCGGCGCGGCAAGGGTGCGGGGTCGCGGTCGAGGATGTTCTCGGGGATGTCCGGCGAGAAGACCGAGCGCAGGCGCTCCTCCGGGGAGGGGACGCCCTCGTAGCGGCTCCAGCCGCGCTCGCGGTCCGGCTGCTCCTCGCGCCGCCGCGCGCGCTCCTCGGCGCGCCGCGCGGCCTCGGTGGCCCGGTGCTCGAAGTCGGTGTGCTCCTCCTGGGCCTGGGGCTCCGGCACCTGCCGGGTGGCCTGGGGCGAGGTGTCCTCGGGCAGGGGGCGGCCGGTGCGCGGCTCGCTCGGCGGCTTGCCCTCCTCGCGGCGGGGCGCCTCCTCGCGCTTGGCGTCAGGGCTCGGGTCGTCCTCCGTCTTGCGGAAGAGCTGAGCCAGTGGCCCCTCGCGCATGCTTGCGCGCTTACCGCTTGCCATTCGCCAAGACCTCCTCCGCCAGTTGCCGGTAGGCGTAAGCCGCCTTGCCGTCCGGGTCGTACTTCAGCACGGACATTCCCTTCACCGGCGCCTCGGCGAAGCGCACCGTCTTGTTGATGCGGGAGGCGAACACGCGATTCCCGAAGTTCTCCTCGAGGATCTCGATCGCCTCCTTCGCGTGCACGGTGCGGTTGTCGACCAGCGTCGGCAGGATGCCCTCTATCTCGATCTCCGGGTTCAGCTCTTCACGAACCATGGACAGCGTGTTCTGAAGCTGTATCAGCCCACGCATCGACAGATACTCGCACTGAACGGGGACGATTACCTTTTGAGCCGCAGTTAGCGCGTTGATCGTGAGCAGCCCGAGGCTCGGCGGGGTGTCGATGAACATGTAGTCGTAGTCCTCGAGAATCGGGACCAGCGCCTTCTTCAGGGCGCGCTCGCGGCCGATCATCGTGGACATGGCGATCTCGGCTCCGGCCAGGTCGATCGACGCGCACGCGATGTCCACCTCGCGCTTGCGGATCACCTCGCGGATCGAGACCCCGTGGACCAGCACGTCGTACATCGAGACCTCGAGCGTGTCGGGGTCGATCCCCTGGCTCATGGTCAGGTTGCCCTGCGGGTCGAGATCGATGCAGAGGACGCGGTGATCCTTCTCGGCAAAGGCCGCGGCAAGGTTGAGCGTCGTGGTCGTCTTCGCCACGCCACCCTTCTGATTGGTGAAAGCGATGACCTTCGCCTGGGCAGTCACGAGACCCGTATTCGCACGGGGTGGGCGGAATCCTTCACTCTTCGCGTCCGGTGCCTGCGCTATTGGACAAGCGGTTGGTCGTCGTGACCGGCAAAGGCGGGGTCGGCAAGACCACCGTCGCGGCCGCCCTCGGCCTGCTCGCAGCCAGGCAGGGGAGGCGCACGGTCGTGTGCGAGGTTGCCCAGCAGGAGCGGCTGGCAGGGCTATTCGGCGCGCGCGACGTGGGCCACGGCGAAGTGGAGCTGGCGCCGGGGCTGTTCTCGGTCTCGGTCCAGCCCGAGCGCGCGATGCACGAGTGGCTGCGTCACCAGCTCAAGTCCGGTGCGCTCGCCGGCCTGCTCGGGCACAGCCGCTTGTTCGGGTATCTGACCGCGGCGGCCCCGGGCGTGACCGAGCTGGTCACGGTGGGCAAGGTCTGGGACCTCGCCCAGGTCGAGCGCCGCACCGGCGGGTCGCCCTTCGACCTGGTGATCATGGACGCCCCGGCCACAGGCCACGCCCTCGCCCTGCTGCGCGCGCCGCGCACCTACGCCAACATCGCGCGCGTGGGCCCGATCGCGCGCCAGGCGGCCTCGATCGACGCCTTCCTGCGCGACTCGTCGGCGACCGGCGTGCTCAGCGTCGCGCTGCCCGAGGAGATGCCCGTGAACGAGACCGTGGACCTCGAGCAGCGGCTCGCCGACGACCTCGGGATGGACGTCGGCCAGGTGGTGGCGAACGGCGTGCTGCCCGCGCGCTTCACGGCCGCGGACGCGCGGCGGCTGCGCTCGCTCGACGGGCAGGGCACCAAGGCCGCGCAGGCCGCGGTGACCTCGGCGCTGGTCGAGCACGGGCGCGCGGCCGGGCAGCAGGAGCAGCTCGAGCGCCTGCGCGCCGAGGTGCGCGCGCCGGTCACGACGCTGCCGTACCTGTTCGAGCCCGAGCCGCGCCGCCGCGAGCTGGAGCTGCTCTCCGACCGGCTCGAGGAGGCGCTGTGATCGACGACTGGCTGGAGCGCAAGCAGGTGTGCATCTGCGCCGGCTCGGGCGGGGTCGGCAAGACCACCGCCTCGGCGGCGATCGCGCTCGGGATGGCGGCGCGCGGCAAGAAGGTGGCGGTGCTGACGATCGACCCCGCCAGGCGCCTCGCGAACGCGCTCGGGCTGCGCGAGCTCGGCAACGAGGAGCGGCGCGTGGATGTCGATGTGGACGGCGAGCTGTGGGCGATGATGCTCGACGCCAAGCGCACGTTCGACGAGCTGATCGAGTGGCACGCGCCCGACGAGCGCACCCGCGACGCCGTGCTCTCGAACCGCATCTACCAGGAGCTCTCGAACGCGCTGGCGGGCTCGCAGGAGTACATGGCGATGGAGAAGCTCTACGAGCTGAGCCAGGAGGGCCACTACGACCTGCTCGTGCTCGACACGCCGCCCACCCGCAACGCGCTCGACTTCCTCGACGCGCCGCGCAAGCTCTCCGAGTTCATCGACTCGCGCTCGCTGCAGCTGCTGATGGCACCGGGGCGGCTCGGGCTGAAGGTGCTGGGCCGCGGCACGAACGTGGCGTTCTCGGTGATGAAGCGGGCGACCGGCGTGGACCTGCTGCAGGACCTGGGCGAGTTCTTCCGCTCGTTCGGGGACATGACCGAGGGTTTCCGCGAGCGCGCCGGACGGGTCAACGAGCTGCTCGGCGCGCGGTCGTCGGCGTTCGTGCTGGTCACCTCGCCGCGGCGCGAGGCCATCGACGAGGGCATCTACTTCCACCGCCGGCTCAAGGACTCGGGGCTGCCGTTCGCGGGGGTGATCGCGAACCGGGTGCAGCAGGCCGGCGGCGCCACCACGCGCGCGGCGCTCGCCGACCTGTGCGGCGAGGAGCTGGGCACGAAGGTCTACGACAGCTACGAGGCCACCCGCCGCCTGGCCGACCGCGACCAGGCCAACCTGGACCTGCTGCGCCGCCGACTGGGCCGAACCCCGCTGATCGAGGTGCCGCACCTACCGGACGACGTGCACGACCTCGGCGGGCTGCGACTGATGGACGAGTACCTGTTCGGCTAGACCGGCGCCGAGTAGTCCTCGGGGTCGTCGAAACCCCAGTCGGCGCTCTGCGTCACGCCCTCCAGCTCGGGCTGCACGGCCACCGCCTCCATCTCGGCCGTGTCCTCGTTGCTGTCGTTGGCAACGGGCTCCGGCTCCGGCTCGGGCGGGGGAGGCGGCTCGGGCGGCGGCTCGGGCGCCGCCGCCCGCACCCGCAAGTCCCGCGCCTCGATTTCCATGAACGGCTCCGGGTTGGTCTCGAGCAGGATGTCGTCGGCCACGCCCTTGAGGTCGCTGTCGAGGTAGCCGCAGAGGACGTCGCGGAGCATCGCGCGCAGGTGGCCCTCCACCTCGGCGACCAGCTCCGTCGGCGAGTCGCCGTCCGGCCACGAGCGTGGCCCCCCGCCCATCACGAATCGCTCCAGCGCGATCGCCGACTCCACGCGGCGCTGCACCAGCCGGCGCCGGCCCTCCTCGGCGCACAGCGCGGCCACGCGCAGCGCGAGGCTCGCCTCACCGGCGTCGCTCGTCGCGTCCAGCAGCGCGCGCAGACCGAGCAGGTAGTCCGACAGCGCGTCCGCGTCCGATCCGCGCTCGCACCCCATCTCGAAGCGCGCCCGCGCCCACGCCACGTGCTGGGGCGGCTCGGCGCGGTCGATCGCCGCGTAGAACTCGCGCAGGCCGGCCTCCTCGCCGCTGGGCAGGAACCAGTCGCCCGCCGGCGCCGCCGGCCCGCCGCCGAACGGCAGCGGCTGCCACGGCCCGCCGTCGATGCTGCGCCATCCGGGCGCTCCCAGCCCGATCCGTCCCGGCGCCCACAGTCGCAGTGCGCTCACCAGGCGGGTGAAGCGCTCCTCGGCCTCGGTCGCCGTGATTCCGTCCTCGGCGGTCACGTCGCGCTCGAGCACGCACACCACGGCCGGCTCGCCGTCGCCGTTCTCGGGATAGACCGCCTCGGCCGGCGCGTCGGCGATCTCGCCGCGCACGAGCGACAGGCCGTCGCCCAGGTCGATCCGGTCGGCCTCGATCGCCACGCCGCGCAGCGGTGCCACGACGCGCGCGGCGAGGGCGTCGCGGTAGAGCGTGGCCTCCACCTCGCGGTAGACGCGCTCGAAGCGCTCCTCGGGGAACCCGAAGCTGGTGGCGTCCTCGTAGAGGCGCTCCAGCATCGCCTGCAGCGCGGGCTCGGCCTGCTCGCCGGACAGCTTCGACGCGCCACCGTTCACGCGCAGCCAGAGCGCGGCGCCGCTGCCGAGCTCCGCGGTGGCCGCCGAGCACGTGTCGAGCGCGCGCAGGCGCGGCCAGCGCTCCGTCAGGAACGCGGCGGTGCGCGGCTGGTAGCGGTACAGCGCGGGACCGCGCCGCCCGGCCTGGTCGATCACGTCGAACTCGACCTCGGCCCCGGCGCGCAGGTCGTCGGTGAGCAGCGCCGCGGCCTCGAGCGCGAAGTCCCGCAGCGCGCCGTAGAGAGCACGGTTGCGCATAAGGCGCGAATTCGCCCCGCCGATGCGCGATCCTCCCGGTATGCACGTGGCGTACGAGCATTGCCGCCGCCTCCACCGGCGCCACGACCCGACCTACTACTGGGCCACGCGCCGCCTGCCCGGTGACGTGCGGCTGGCGGTGCACGCGCTCTACGCGTTCGTGCGCGAGGCCGACGAGATCGTCGACGGCCCCGGGCGCGCGGCCGACCCGGCCGTGCGCCGCGCCGAGCTCGACCGCTACGAGCAGCGCCTGCACGAGGCGCTCGCGGGCGAGCCCACGCGCGACCTCGCGGTCAGCGCGCTCGTCGACGCGGGCCGCCGCCACGACCTGCCGCTCTGGGAGCTCGACTCGTACTTCGCCTCGATGCGGATCGACTGCGCCCCCGTGCGCATGGGCTCGTGGGAGGAGCTCGAGAGCTACATGCAGGGCAGCGCCGGCGCGGTAGGACGCGTCCTCGCGGTGCTCCTCGGCGCGCCGGCCGAGCGGCACGACTCGTTCGCCAGCCTCGCGCTCGCGTTCCAGCTCACCAACTTCATCCGCGACGTGCGCGAGGACTGGGAGCTCGACCGTGTCTACCTGCCGGGGGTCTCGGCGGAGCAGATCGCCCGGCGCCAGCCGAGCGACGGCTTCCGCCAGCTGCTCGCAGGTCGAGGTCGGCCGCGCCCGCGAGCTGTTCCGCGAGGGGGCCGCCGCGAGCGACGTGGTCGCGCCGCGGGTGCGGCGCGGGATGAGCATGGCGCGCAGCGTCTACCTGTCGGTGCTCGACCGCACCGAGCGCCTCGACTTCGACGTGCTGCGCCGCCGGGTCAGCCTCCCGCCGTGGGAGCTGGCCGGGGCGGTCGCGCAAGGCCTGCGGGCCGGAGCGTGACGCGCCGCGCCACCCTGCGCGGGGCCGAACGCGCGCCGCTGACCGACACCTCGGCGGACGTGCTGATCTGCGGCGCCAGCTTCGCCGGGCTGGCCGTGGCGCGCGAGCTGGCCGGCGGCGGCTTCGACGTGCTGCTGGTCGACCGCTACGAGATCGGCGAGCGCGCCACCTCCGCGTGCGCGGCGCCGCTGCCCTGGCTCGAGGCGATGGGGCTGACCGCCGCGATCCGCCAGGAGCTGCCCTGCATGGCCTTCCACACGCCGCACGGGTCGGTGCGCTACCGGCTGCCGTGGAGCTGGGCGGCGTTCGACTACGCGGAGCTGTGCCGGCTGCTGTTCGAGCAGTGCGACGCCCGCTTCGAGATCGCCACCGTCTCCGGCCGCCGCGGCGAGCTGGTCGTGACCGACCGCGGCGAGCTGAGCGCGCCGCTCGTGGTCGACGCGCTCGGGTGGCGCCGCGTGCTCGCGCGTGAGGGCAACCAGCCGCCCGACGCTCCGCTCTCGCGCGGGCTCGAGGTGCACCCGTCCGGTGGCGGGGTCGACCTCGACGTCTGGATCGACCGCTCGCTGGTGCGCCACGGCTACGGGTGGAGCGTGCCCGCCGATGGCGAGCAGCGCGTGGGCGTTGGCTCGTACGAGCCGCGCGACCACGTGCGCCAGCCGACGGTGGAGCTGGCCGAGCGGCTCGAGCGGCCACCCGTGCGCTACCAGGGCAACTGGTTCCCCCACCGGCTGCGCCCGGCGGCGCAGGACGGCGTGTTCTTCGTCGGCGACTCGGCCGGCCACTGCTTCCCGCTCTCGGGCGAGGGCATCCGCACGGCCTTCTACTTCGGCACCGCCTGCGGGCGCGAGCTGCGCGCCGTGCTGAGCGGCGAGCGGTCGCGCGAGGACGCGTTGCGCGCCTACTCCGCGTTCAGCGCGTCACACCGCCGCGCCTACGGGCTGGCGCTGCGGCTCCAGTGGCTGATCCCGCGGTTGCCGCCGCGGATGCTGACCGCCGGCCTGCGCGCGTTCCGGCCGTTCGTGGACCGCGCGTTCGGGTGGTACCTGGACCAGGCGGCGCCGAGCTACGCAGCGGCGCCGAGCGGGCCGGCGGTGGCGGCCTCGGCGGGCACGCAGTCGCGCACGCCAAGCCACTCGCTGCCGTAGCGACGCATGTCGTCGATCAGCGGCACGAGCGCCTCGCCCTTAGTCGTGAGCGAGTACTCCACGCGCGGCGGCACCTCGGGATAGGTGTCGCGGGCGACGATGCCCTGCTCCTCGAGCGCGCGCAGCCGCAGCGACAGCGTGCGCGGGCTGATGCCGGCGAGCGAGCGCTCGAGCTCGCAAAAACGACTACGCCCCTCGGCGAGATCGCGGATCACGAGAATCGTCCATTTGCCGCAGATGATGTCCGCGGTCGCACAGACGGGGCATGTCGGATCGGACATACGCCCCAGGTTATCGCAAGACTTCAGAATATGAAGTAGTGCTAGCCGGTGAGGTTGCCCAGCAACCCGCCGCCGCCGCCGCTCCCCGCCTGCGCCATCTGCACGCGGCCCTCGCTCGGCTGCACCAGCACCCAGCCCTGGCCGTTGAACTGCATCTGGACCGACTCGCCCGAGCCGCGCCCGATGAAGTTCTTCAGCTTGATGTCGGTCTTGATGCTGGTCTGCAGGCTCGAGGACCACGTGATCGCCGCCTGCGGGTCCGCGAACGTCGGCGGCGTCGGCGGTGTTCAGCAGCACGGGCGGGCCGTCCGAGACGATCGCCACCCAGCCGGTGCCCTGGAGCGCCGTGTTGAAGAGGCCGCCGCCCATCATTCCGCTCACGCCCTCCACGCGCTTGATGTCCCAGTCGATCCCGGCATCGAACGCGAGCAGGTTCGAGCCGTTGACCGTGATGGCGTCGTTCTCGAGGTAGAGCAGGTGGATGTCCTGCGCCGTGTCGGCGAGGAAGACCTCACCGGTGCCGGTCATCTTCATGAGGGTTGTGCCCTCGCCGGACACGGCCTTCTTGAGCATGCGGCTCATCCCGCCGGACCCGGCGTGCTCGAAGGAGACGTCGCCCTGGTAGGCGACCATCGCGCCCGCCTTGGCCTGGATCGTGATCTGGTCGAGGCTGACCTTCAGCAGCTTCGAGTTCTGGAGGGCGAAGGGCTGCTCCGACTTCGTCTCCTGGAACTCGCCAAGGGTGCTCTGCAAGGTGTCTCCTTCGTCTCGTTCTGGTCCGGGGGGAAATGTACGGGGTCCGTCCGCATAGCTACGCTCAGCCGCCTTGCACCGGTGCGCCATCCTGACTCTCGCCGCAGCGCTGAGCCTCGCCGGCGCGGCGCAGGCGGCCGATCCGATCATGCCTCTCTCGGAGGTTCAGCCGGGAATGGTCTGCACGGCCCGGTCGGTGATCCACGGCACGGCCATCTCCTCGTTCGACGCCGAGGTGCTCGACGTGATCGCCGACGACCCCGCCGCCGGCGGCTCTCGGCTGCTGGTGCGTGTGTCGGGCCCGGCAATCGACGCGACGGGGGTCGGCCCCGGCTTCTCCGGCTCGCCGATCCTGTGCGACGGGCGCTATGCCGGGGCGATCTCGGAGGGCATCGGCGAGTACGGAAACAAGGTCGTGCTGGCCACGCCGATCGAGGCGATCCTGGGTGCGCGGCCGACCGCGGGCGCGAGCGCCCGCAGGGCGCCGGCGCTGCTGCGCTCCGCGCGACCGCTGACCTCGCCACTCACGGTGTCCGGCCTGTCCTCGCGCACACGCCGCCTGCTGTCGCGCGCGGCCGCCAAGGTCGACCGCACGGTGCTGGCGGCCCCACCCGGCCCGCTCGCCGGCTACCCGGTCCAGGATCCCCTGCCCGGGGCGGCGGTGGCGGCCTCGCTGTCGACCGGTGACATCTCGGTCGGCGCCGTCGGCACCGTCGCCTACCGCGACGGTGACCAGGTCTTCGCCTTCGGGCACTCGCTCGACGCCCTCGGCCGTCGCTCGCTGTTCATGCAGGACGCCTACGTCTTCGGCGTGATCAACAACCCGATCGGTGTGCCGGACCTGGGCGCGTCGACCTACAAGCTGACCTCGTCCGGCGGCCACGCGATCGGCGCGATCACCAATGACACGTTCTCCGCGATCGCCGGGCGCGTCGGCGCCGGCCCGGCGTCGATCCCGCTGCGGGTCACGGCCCGGCTGCACGGCTCGGGCCAGCGCGAGACACTCGAGTCGCTGCTCGCGGACGAGCGCAAGCTCGACCTGGGCGCGGGCCTGGGCCTGATCGCCCCGCTGGCGGCGTCGACCGCGCTCGACCGCCTGCTCGGCTCGTTCGAGCCGGTGGCGCTGACGGCGTGCGTGCGCTTCCGCGTGCGCGAGCTGCGCAAGCCGATCGGGTTCTGCAACCCCTACTTCGACAGCTTCACGCCGCTCACCGACATCGGCGAGGCCGCGTCCATGGTCGACGCGTTCGACCTCGCACCGCTGCACATCCGCGGCTCGGCCGTGTCGCTGGAGGTCACGCGCAACTTCGCCGACGACGTGGTCGTCGGCGCGCAGGGCCCGCGGCGCGTGCGCGCCGGATCGACGGTGCCGGTGCGCGTGGCGCTGCGCCGCCGCGGCGGCGGCGGCCGGTCGGTGACGGTCCAGGTCCCGATCCCGGCCGGGCTGCGCCCGGGCGAGCGCACCCTGGTGATCGAGGGCAACGGCTTCCCCGACGAGGACGAGGGGGATCTCCTGCTCGAGCTGGTCGGCGGGCTCAGCGATACGGGCGGATCGACCACCGCCCACGCCGCCCGCGCCGAGCCGCGCAGCCCCAAGAGCCTGGCGCGCGCGGTAGCCGCACTGCACCGTCCGCTCGGCATCACGGCGCACTTCCGCCACCGCGACCCGCGCGTGGTGCTGCGCTCGACCGACGTGCGCTTCGACGGGCGCGCGAAGGTCAGCCTGCAGGTGGTCCGGGCGCGCCGCTGACCGCGGGGGCGTCCTCTTCCTCGCGGAAGACGCTCTCGACCGAGGTGTGGCGCTGGCCGTCCGAGCTGACGAGCAGCTTGAAGTCGTGCGGGTGCGTCGCGGCCTTGAGAGCCTGGTCCATCGCGACCCGCCCGGCCTGCACGTGCGCGAGCAGCGCCTGGTCGAAGGTCTGCATCCCGTAGTAGGCGCCCTCGCCGATCACCTCGTGCAACCGGCCGGTCTCGTCCGGGTTCACGATCATGTCGCGCACCCGTCCGGTCATGCGCAGGATCTCGCAGCTGGCGATCCGCCCGAGGCCGTCGGCGGTCGGCACCAGCCGCTGCGAGACGACCGCCTTGAGCGTGCCGGCCAGCATCGCCCGGGCCTGGCGCTGCTCGGTCTGCGGGAAGAAGTCGATGATGCGGTTGACGGACTCGGACGCGTCGACGGTGTGGATCGTCGAGAGCACGAGGTGGCCGGTCTCGGCCGCCGACAGCGCGGTCCGCACGGTCTCCTCGTCGCGCATCTCGCCGACCAGGATCACGTCGGGGTCCTGGCGCAGCACGCGCCGCAGCGCGCGGGCGAAGGACGCCGTGTCCTCGCCGACCTCGCGCTGGTTGATGATCGAGAGCTTGTCGCGGTGGAGGAACTCGACCGGGTCCTCGATCGTGACGATGTGCTTGGCGTACTTGGCGTTGATGTGGTCGATCATCGCCGCGAGCGTGGTGGACTTACCCGAGCCGGTGGTCCCGGTCATCAGGATCAGCCCGCGCTCCTCGTCGGCGATCTCGGGGATCACCGGCGGGAGCATCAGCTCCTCGGCGGTCTTGATCTGGAAGGGAATCGCGCGGCAGACGAGCGAGACCGAGCCGCGCTGCACGAACGCGTTGACGCGGAAGCGCGCGACGCCGGGGATCGAGTAGGAGAAGTCCACCTCACGCTCGACGCGAAAGGACTCGAGCTTGCTCTCGTCGGTGAGCATGTGGAACAGCGTGCGCTCGGTGTCTTCCGGACGCAGCCCCTCCGTGTCCGGGATCGGCTGCAGCTTGCCGTGGCGGCGGATGATGGGGCGCGAGGGCACCTTGAGATGGAGGTCGGAGCCATCCACCTCGATGACCTTCATCAGGGCGGCATCGATGTCGAACATGGAGTCCGCATCGGCAAGGTTGCGGCCGGGCTGAAGCCCTTATGGGGCTGTTTGGACCGGCGAACGGCAGCAATAAGGGTCGCCGGGCGGACTTGACTCCACCAATCTGACGTTTGCCGCCTATAACGCGGTCAACGTCAGACTCGTCGCCAAGCGGCCGGGCCGACCCTTTATCGCTGCAGTTACCGAGCCCTAAGCGACGTCGCGCAGCTTCTGCGCTTCGGCCAGCGACTGCAGCTTCTTCAGCGACTGGTTCTCGATCTGCCGGATGCGCTCGCGCGTCACGTTGAACGTGCGGCCCACCTCGTCGAGCGTGCGGGGGTGCTCCCCGCCCAGCCCGTAGCGCAGCTCCAGCACGCGCCGCTCGCGGTACGAGAGGTTCTCGAGCGCCTCGCGCAGCGCCTCCTTGGTGAGGATCTCCGCGGCCCGCTCGTAGGGCGACTCGGCGCGCTCGTCGGCGATGAACTGCCCGAACTCGGACTCCTCCTCGTCGCCCACCGGCTTCTCGAGCGACACCGGCGCCTGGGCCGAGCGCTTGATCGACTCGACCTCCTCCGGGTCGATGCCCGTGTGCTCGGCGATCTCCTCGGGGGTCGGCTCGCGGCCCAGCTCGGTGACCAGCTTGCGCTCGGCGCGGCCGATCTTGTTCAGCTTCTCGACCACGTGCACGGGGATGCGGATCGTGCGCGCCTTGTCGGCGAGCGCGCGGGCGATCGCCTGGCGGATCCACCAGGTCGCGTAGGTCGAGAACTTGAAGCCCTTGCGGTAGTCGAACTTCTCGGCGGCGCGGACCAGGCCCAGCGTGCCCTCCTGGATCAGGTCGAGGAAGGGCAGGCCCTGGTTGCGGTAGTTCTTGGCGATCGAGACGACCAGGCGCAGGTTGGACTCGACCATCTTCTGCTTGGCGTCGAGGTCGCCGCGCTCGATGCGCTTGGCGAGGTCGACCTCCTCCTGCGCCGTGAGCAGCCTGACCTTGCCGATGTCCTTCAGGAACAGCTGAAGGGAGTCGGTGGTCATGTCCGGCTTCAGGTCGATCGACGCCTTCTTGCGCCGGCTGCGGCGATCCACCGCGCGCTCGACCTGCGGCTCGCTGGCCGTGGGGTCGTCCTCGACCAGTTCGATTTCGCTCTTCTCGAGGAAGCCGTGCAGCTCCTCGACGTCACCTTCGTCGAGCTCGACCTCGGCCAGCGCGACGGCTACCTCGGCATAGGTCAGTACGCCGGTCTGGCGCCCCTTGGCGACAAGCAGCCTGACCTCTTCGAGCTCTTGCAGTTCAGCTACAGACATTCCGTTCCTTGGAGTGGAGCAGGACCCGACAGGCCCGCGTCGGGCCGAGTAAATCCAACCGTGTACCACACTAACGCTACAGATAGTGAAGTCAAGCGGCGGAAAGCCGTATTTGCGCCGACTAGCCAGTCAACCAACACGTCATCTGCCTGTCCCCGTTGCGGGTACGTGATCAAACATTCGACAGCTTCCTCTCGCGGCTGTACCCGGACCCCGGAGGACTAGACTCCTTCCCGATGACGGACGACGGAGGCGTGCTCGGGAATCTGCCGAACTCCCGACCGGGCCGGCGCAGCACGAAGCGCTCCGCTTCGCCGCCGCCGGCCGCCAAGCCGCCCCCGGCGGCGCGGCGACACCACCGAGCGCGACGCCCAGGGCGATCCGGTCGGCGACGCCATCCGCACCGCCACGGGCATCGCCGCGGCCGGGGCGCGGGTCGCCAACGGAGTCGCCCGCGAGCTCGTGCGCCGCCTCCCGCGCCCGTAGCCGGGGAGTATGCTGCGCCGTTCATGCCTGGCGCGAAGGAATCCCCTCGCTGCCTCATCGTCGACGACCACCCAGTCGTCAGAGCGGGGGTGCGGGCGGTGCTGGAGCAGGCGTTCGCAGACTCCACCATCACCGACGCAGCCTCGCTCGAGGAGGCCAGCGCGACGGGCAACGGCGAGCTGCCCGACGTCGTGATCGTCGACCCGTGGCGGGTCGGCGTGGACGTCGGCGAGGTGGTCGCCAAGCTGCGCGGGGAGCTCAAGGCGCCGATCGTGGTGTTCACGTCCGACGGCGGGGCGCGCCTGCTGAGCGAGGCGCTCAAGGCGGGCGTCAAGGGCTACGTGCGCAAGGACTCCCCCTCCGAGGACCTGATCCGCGCGATCGAGGCCGCCCGCGTGGGCGAGTTCTACGTCGACCCCGGCCTGTCGTCGACGATCGTCCTCGACGAGGGCGACCGCACGCTCAGCGCCCGGCAGCGCGAGATCCTGCAGATGCTGGCCGACGGCATGCAGACCGACGCCGTGGCACAGAAGCTCGGCCTGTCGACCGAGACGGTGCGCACCCACACCAAGCGCATCCTGGCGAAGCTCGACGCGTCCACGCGCACGCAGGCGGTTGCCATCGGCATCCGCCACGGCCTCATCGAGTAGGGCTAAGGCGACCCGTTGCTGCTCTCGTCGGCCACTTCGGCCGCCGGCGGGGCCGGCTCGCCCAGCGCGAGGTTGTCGCCCGCCGCCTTGGCCCTGTACATCGCGCGGTCGGCCGCGTCGATCAGCGTCTCGGCGTCGTCGCCGTGCTCGGGGCAGGACACGACTCCGATCGACAGCCCCACGGGCGGGTCGGCCCCGACCGACACCTCTTCGACCACCGCGCTGGCGAGCCGCTCGCCCAGCTGAACCGCGCCCGCGGACTCCTGCTCGGGCGCCAGCACGCAGAACTCGTCGCCGCCCAGCCGCGCCGCCACGTCGACGCTACGGATCGACCGCTGCAGCGCCATCGCCACCTGCATCAGCAGGCGGTCGCCGGCCTGGTGGCCGTGTGAGTCGTTGACGCGCTTGAGCCCGTCGATGTCCATCAGCAGCACGCCGAACGGGTGGCCGTAGCGCTTCTGCGTCTCGAGCATCTGAGCCAGCTCGCTCTGAAGGTTGCGCAGGTTGCCGAGCCCGGTGAGCGCGTCGGTGTTGGCCTGCGACTCGAGCTCGCGCGAGCGCGTGCGCACGATCTCCTCGACGGCGGCCGCCTGGATCGCGCCGGTCGCGTCGGCCAGCCGCTCGACCGCGTCGGCGAAGCGCTCGGGTTCCTTCTCGGCCAGCTCTTCGCGCAGCGCGCGCACCAGCACGGCCTGGAGAGCGGCGATGTCGCGCGCCACGTCGGCGGCGCTCGTGTCGCGGCCACTGCGCAGCCCGGCCAGCGCGGCGGCGCGCGCGGCCTGCCGTTCGCTCAGCTCGTACGGGTCGCCGTTGGTGCTCGCGACCTGCTCCACGATGCCGCTGATCAGCTCCGGCAGCTCGCGCGCGATCTGCTCCGTGGGGAGCTCGCTGATCTCCTCGAGCGAGGCGCGTTCGATCAGCCGGACGAGCCATGCCTTGGCGAGCTCGTCCCGCGAGCGGTCGAGGCGCGCGAGGGGGCCCCGGATCGGTGTCATGCTTTGGCGGTCACTGGATGGACCGGTCGGCGCCGGCGGCTTTTACGAGCTTACTCCCGGAAACGGCGGGGTTGACGCGTTATCCACCTTTCGCGCGCCACTGAGAAGATCCCCCGGATGGCAGACCTGATCCCCGTCGCAGAGGCTCGCGAGCCACGTACTGGCGGCCGTGGGCCGGCTGCCGGCCGAGCTCGTGCCGGTCGCGGACGCGCTCGGACGGGTGCTGGCCGAGGACGTGGAGAGCCCGATCTCGGTCCCTCCCTTCGACAGCTCGGCCATGGACGGGTACGCGTTGATCGCGGGCGCGGCGGCCGAGCTGGAGCTGATCGGGGAGGCGCGCGCCGGGCACCCGGCCGAGGCGGCGGTGCGCCCGGGCACGGCGATCGCGATCTCCACCGGCGCCGCCGTGCCGGAGGGCGCCACCGCCGTCGTACCGGTCGAGCGCACCGAGGCCGCCGGCGCCGCGGTGCGGGTGCCGGACACAGAGCCGGACGCCAACATCCGCCGCGCGGGCGAGGACATCGCAGCCGGCGAGACCGTGCTGCGCGCCGGCGACAGGCTGGAGCCGGCGGCGCTCGGGGTGGCGGCGTCGGTGGGGCGCGCCACGCTGTCCTGCGCGCTGCGCCCGCGGGTGGCGCTGCTGGTGACCGGCGACGAGCTGACCGATCCCGGCGAGCCGCTCGCGCCGGGCGGCATCTACAGCTCGAACGCCTACGCGCTGGCGGGGCAGGTGGAGCGCGCCGGCGCGAGCCTCGCGACGCGCGAGCGCGTGGCCGACACCGCGCAGGCCACCCGCGCCGCGCTCGGCTCCGCGCTGGACGCGGCGGACGTGGTCGTGGTCTCGGGTGGCGTGTCCGTCGGGCCGCACGACCACGTCAAGGCGGCGCTCGCCGAGCTCGGGGTGGAGGAGCACTTCTGGGGCGTCAGCCTGCGCCCGGGCAAGCCGGTCTGGTTCGGCATGCTCGGCGACAAGCTCGTTTTCGGACTGCCCGGTAACCCGGTGTCGGCGATGGTCACCTTCCAGCTGTTCGTCCGGCCGGCACTGGCGGCGCTGCAGGGCGCCGACCCGTCGATCACCCGCACCACCGCGCGGCTCGAGCAGGCGGTCGCGCGCAACCGGCAGCGCGAGCAGGCGGTCCGGGTGCGGCTGGCCGCCGGCGACGACGGCTGGCGTGTCTCACCGACCAAGGGCGCGCAGGGATCGCACGTGCTCACGTCGATGCTGGGCGCGAACGCGCTGGCGCTGATCGCCCCCGGCGAGGGCGACGCGGCCGCCGGCGACCTGGTGGAGGTGGAGCTGCTGTGAGGCGTCGGCTCGAGCGCCGGCGCCGGGCGCGGGCGCGAGTGCACCTGGTCCAGCAGCCGCGCGCGGACTACGCGGCCGGAGGAGGCATCGGGTCGAAGCAGGTGGCCGAGGTGACGTTCCCCCGCGCGGAGCTCGACGAGGTCTGGTCGGTCGAGCACCTCGAGCGCTTCGCCCGCACCTACTGGCGCTTCCTGACGCGCGTGTCACTCGGCCTGCTGCGCGTGCTCTACACCGACACCAGCCGGGAGGTCGTGCTGCTGACCCGGCCGTTCGTGCTGCTGCGGTTCGGCGCCCCCGAGTACGACATCGAGGCGGACGGCGGAACGGTCACGTGGCCGATCGACCGCGGCCTGCTCGTGGCCGCCAACGGCCGCGGCCAGGGCTTCCTGCGGCTGGGCGTGCGGCGGCGGCCCGCGGCGGAGGGCGATTCCGAGGTCACCGCCGTGGTCACCTCGGAGGTCGTGAACTTCTACCCGCGGATCGCCGGCGCCGGATCGGCCGCTTCATCTACAACCAGACGCAGCTGCGGATCCACGTGATCGTCACGAACGCGTTCCTGCGGTCGCTCGCGAACCTCGACCTGGAGCCGTCCGTGGTGGGCGCGCTCAGCCCAGGCGCTCGCCCACGATCTCCCGCAGCTTCGCCCGGTCGTGGCGAGCGGTGATCGTGCGAACCGTCCCCGAGCGCGCACGCATGGAGATCGACTCCGTGGTCGCGCCCTGCGGTCCGATGAAGTGCACGCCGTCGAGCATCTCGCCGTCGGTCACGCCGGTGGCGGCGAAGAAGACGTCGTCGCCCGACACGAGCCGGTCGCGGTCGAGCACCTCGTCGAGGTCGTAGTCCGCCTCGAGCGCGGCGTTGCGCTCCTCGTCCGAGCGCGGCCACAGGCGCCCGAGGATCTGCCCGCCCGTGCACTTGATCGCGGCGGCGGCCAGCACGCCCTCGGGCGTCCCGCCGATGCCGTAGAGCAGGTCGACCGGCGAACCCTCGGTCACGGCCACGAGCGCGGCGGAGACGTCGCCGTGCGGGATCAGCCGGATGCGCGCGCCGACCTCGCGGATCTCCTTCATCGCATCCTCGTGGCGGGGGCGGTCGAGCATGATCACCACGAGGTCGCCCACGGCCACGCCCTTCTCCTTGGCCATCAGCGGCAGCGTCTCCGAGAGCGGACGGTCGAGGTCGAGCAGGTGGGCCAGGTCGCGCGAGGTGGCCATCTTCATCATGTAGACGCAGGGCCCGGGGTCGAACATCGTGCCGCGCTCGGACAGGGCGATCGTCG
The DNA here is from genome assembly GCA_963765135.1 of uncultured Thermoleophilaceae bacterium. GTDB lineage: Bacteria > Actinomycetota > Thermoleophilia > Solirubrobacterales > Thermoleophilaceae > JACVRW01. The sequence goes on along the minus strand of CAVXUX010000002.1, from coordinate 146,967 downwards.
CGATCGCGTTGGGCAGTCCCTTCGCGCACAGCTCGGTTCCCTCGAGCGGGTCGACCGCGATGTCCACCTCCGGCCGCGAGCCGTCGCCGATGTGCTCGCCGTTGTAGAGCATCGGCGCCTCGTCCTTCTCCCCCTCGCCGATCACCACCACGCCGTCCATCGAGACCGTGTCGAGCAGGATGCGCATGGCGTCGACCGCCGCGCCGTCGGCGCCCTCCTTGTCGCCGCGCCCGATCCAGCGCGCGCAGGCCAGCGCCGCGTACTCGGTCGTGCGCACGAGCTCCATCGCGAGGTTGCGGTCCGGGCCGCTCCCGCTCGTGCCCTGAGGCGGCGCGCCGACGTCCGTGTGAGCCTCCATGCGGCGGACGCTACTACGCCTAGATCACGCCCGGCGGCTTGCGCGCGGACGTGTAGAAGGCCTGGCGCAGGTAGCCGGCCACGAGCAGCCCGGCCGACGCGATCAGGCCGACGAAATAGCCGATCCCGAGGCCGATCTCGACGCTGTCTCCGGGCCGGCCGAGGATGATCCCGTTGCAGAGGATCAGCACGAACGCCGTGGCGCCCACGATCATCGTCACCTCGCCTGGCTTCCAGGTCAGCTTGTGCCCGCGGGCGATGATCCAAGACAGCACGAACGGCGCGGTGGAAGCCAGCACCAGGAGGATGTCGAGCGTGCTGAACACGTGCCACGCGTTGACGCCGTCTCCGCCGCTCGCCCCACCGAGGCGCGAGAACCGGTTGTCCTCGCTGGTCGTAAACCAGGGCAGCCACAGCGACAGCAGCAAGACGAGGCCGGCGGCCATGCCGACCAGCTCGCCCGGCGTCAGCCGGGAGGTGTCGAGGTAGCCGCCCCCCTCAGCGCGCGAGGCCTCCATCCAGCGCAACGGTACAGGCCTCGGTAGCCTCCGTACAACCCCGACCCCAAGGAGCACTGCGTGGCGGTAACGAAGATCATCGAAGTGGTTGGCAGCTCACCGGACAGCTCCGACGGTGCGGTGAAGGCCGCGCTCGCCGACGCCCAGCAATCGCTTCGCAACATCAAGGCCGTCGACGTGGTCTCGACCGGGCTCCGCGGGGAGAACCTCGACGAGTGGCGCGCGCTGGTGCGCATCTCCTTCCTCGTCGAGCGCGTGTCCGAGTAGCTCCAATGGACACCGCCAGCTCAACGCCCCATGGAGGGGTCGAGTCGCTGCTCGACGAGGCCCGCGCCCGCACGCTCGCGCTGGTCGAGCCGGTGTCCGACGCCAACCTCGACCGCCAGCACCACCCGCTGATGAGCCCGCTGGTCTGGGATCTGGGGCACATCGCCGCGTTCGAGGACCTGTGGGTCTGTCGCGAGGCGGGGCTCGAGCTGCTGCGCTCCGACCTCGCCGAGGTCTACGACGCGACCGAGACCCCTCGTCCGAAGCGGGCCGACCTCCCATACCTGCGCCGCGACGAGGCCGTCGCCTACATGGGCGCCGTGCGGGAGCGCATGCTCGCGAGCGTCGACTCAGTCCCGCCGTACATCGTCGAGATGCTGCTCCAGCACGAGCACCAGCACAACGAGACGATGCTGCAGACCCTGCAGCTGGCCGAGCCCGGCGTGTACGCCCCGCGGCGCACGCGGCCGAGCGGCGCGGCGGCCGCGGGAAGCGTCGCGGTGGCGGCGCGGCCGGCCGAGATCGGCTTCGAGGGCGACGACTTCGCCTACGACAACGAGCGCCCGCGCCATCGGGTCGAGCTGGCCGCCTACCGGATCGACCGCGCGCCGGTGACCAACGCCCGGTTCCTGGAGTTCGTCGCGGACGGCGGGTACCAGCGGCGCGAGCTGTGGTCGAAGGAGGGCTGGGCCCTGCGCGAGAGCGAGGGCTGGGAGCGCCCGCTGTACTGGACCGCCGACGGGGGCGAGCGGCGCTTCGACTCGATCGAGCCGCTGGCCGGCGACCTGCCGGTGATGCACGTGTCGTGGTTCGAGGCCGACGCCTACGCCCGCTGGCGCGGCGCCCGGCTGCCGACGGAGGCGGAGTGGGAGCACGCCGCATCGCTGTTCGAGCCCGAGCGCGGAGCGCTCGACCAGCTCGACTTCGGGCCCGGCCCGGCCGGCCCGTTCGTGGGCGACTGCTGGGAGTGGACCGCGAGCGAGTTCGGCGGCTATCCGGGGTTCGAGGCCTATCCCTACGCCGAGTACTCGGAGATCTTCTTCGGCGAGGGCTACCGGGTGCTGCGTGGCGCCTCGTGGGCTACGCGGCCGAGCGTGGCGCGACCGACGTTCCGCAACTGGGACCACCCCCAGCGCCGGCAGATCTTCGCCGGCTTCCGCTGTGCGGAGGAGTCATGAGCGTCGTGATCGAACGGCGCGAGGTGCTCGACACGCTCGTCGACGACGTGCGCGACGGCCTGACCCGCTCGCTGAAGGAGCTGCCGCCGAAGTACTTCTACGACGAGCGCGGCTCGGATCTGTTCGACCAGATCACCACGCTGCCCGAGTACTACCCGACGCGCTGTGAGCGCCAGATCCTGAACCGTCACGCGCCCGCGATCGTCGGGTCGATCGACGCCGAGGAGCTCGTGGAGCTGGGCTCGGGGACCGCCTCCAAGACGCGGGCGCTGCTGTACGCGATGGCCGGTCACGGCTCGCTGCGGCGCTACGTGCCGTTCGACTTCGACCCGTCCGTCGTCGAGGCGTGCGCGCACGAGCTCACCGAGCTGTATCCCGGGCTCGACGTGCACGGCGTGGTCGGTGACTTCGGCCGCGACCTCGACTGCATCCCCGACGGCAACCGGCGCCTGTTCGCGTTCCTGGGCGGCACGATCGGCAACCTGGCGCCCGAGCAGCGCAAGGCGTTCCTGCGGCAGCTGCGCGCGCAGATGGGGCCGGACGACAGGCTCGTGATCGGGACGGACCTGGTCAAGGACCGCAGCGTGCTCGAGGCCGCCTACAACGACAGCGCGGGCGTGACCGCCGAGTTCAACCGCAACGTGCTGCGCGTGATCAACGCCGGGCTCGACGCCAACTTCGAGCCCGAGGCGTTCGAGCACGTGGCGTTCTTCGACGAGGCCAACTCCTGGATCGAGATGCGCCTGCGGGCGAACGGGGCGCAGCGGGTGCGCATCGACGGGGCCGACCTCGAGGTGACGTTCGCCGACGGCGAGGAGATCCGCACCGAGATCAGCGCCAAGTTCACCCGCGAGGCGGTCGAGCGCGAGCTGCGGGCGGCGGGCCTACGGCTCGACGAGTTCTTCACGGACGGCTCGAAGCTGTTCGGGCTGGCGTTCGCTAGAGCGGCACGCCTCGGGCCGGCACCGGGGAGGTCTGCATGATCGACGAGGTCGTCTGCCCGAAGACGGCAAACTGGTCGATCACCTCCTCGAGGTGCTCGACGTCGCGCACGTAGGCCTTCATGAAGTAGCAGTCCTCGCCGGTGATGCGGTGGCACTCGACCACCTCGGGGGTGCGCTGGGCCAGCTCGGCGACCTTGTGTAGCTCGCGCGGCGCCGGCCGGATGCGGATCACGACGCCGAGCGTGTAGCCGACCGCGCGCGGGTCGATCTCCGCGCGGTAGCCCTTGATCACGCCGGTCTCTTCGAGCCGGCCCAGTCGCTCGGCCACGGCGGGCGACGAGAGCCCCACGCGCCGGCCCAGCTCGGCGAACGACAGACGGGCATCGGCCTGCAGCTCGGTCAGCAGGCGGCGGTTGGCGTCATCGAGGACAAGGTCGTAGGCATTTCGGCCGTTTTCCCTTCGATTCGCAAGCATCGAAGCCAGGATAGCTTTGACTGGGCCTGGATGGAAGGCCTCGCGCCTAAGAAGCTATGTCCATGACCGACCGGGTCCCGCCGCACGCCTACTTCCTCGTCAGCGCCGTCTTCCACTACCTGGGCCCGGCGTTCGCGGTGCTGCTGTTCGTGCGCGTGGACGTGCTCGGCGTGGCCTGGCTGCGGATCGCCGCGGCGGCGGCCGTGTTCGCGCTGTGGCGCCGGCCCTGGCGCACGCTCGCCCAGGGCGAGGGCCGGCGGCTGCTGCTCGCCTGGGGCGCCGTGCTCGCGGTGATGAACTGCTCGTTCTACCTCGCCATCGATCGGCTGCCACTGGCCACCGTGGCGGCGATCGAGTTCCTGCCGGTCGTGGCGCTGGCCGCGTTCGGCGCGCGCACGCCGCGCAACATCGCGGCGCTGCTCCTGGCCGTGCCCGGCGTCTACCTGCTCACCGGCGTGCAGCTCGAGGGCGAGGCGCTCGGCGTGGCGCTCGCGTTCGTCAACGCCGGGCTGTTCGCGCTCTACATCGTGCTCGCCCACCGCGTGGCCCAGCTCGGGACGATCAGCGGCATCGACGGCCTGGCCGCCTCGATGCTGGTCGCGCTCGTCGTCGTGACGCCGATGGCGGGCTGGGCGGCCGTGCCCGCGATCGTCGATCCGATCGCCCTGCTGGCGGGCGTCGGCGTGGGCATCTCGTCCTCGGTGATCCCCTACATCTCCGATCAGCTGGCGATGCGCCGTCTGGCGCGCGCCACCTACGCGCTGATGGTGTCGCTGCTGCCGGCCACGGCCACCGTGATCGGCGTCATCGTGCTCGCGCAGGTGCCGTCGTGGAACGAGCTGCTCGGCGTGGCGCTGGTGATCGTCGGTGTGGCGGTGCACCGCGAGCGCGAGCCGGAGGTAGGCTCCGCCGCTGCATGCAGCTCGACGGAATCGGAGCACTCGTCGCCGGCGGGGCCTCAGGGCTCGGCGAGGCGAGCGCACGCGAGCTTGCCGCTCGTGGAGCGCGGGTCACCGTCGCCGACCTGAACGAGGAGCGGGGCGCCGCTCTGGCGGATGAGCTGGGCGGTGCCTTCGTGTCGGCCGACGTGACCGACGAGGCGCAGGTCCAAGCCGCCGTCGACGCCGTGGAAGGGCTGCGCTTCGCTGTCTCCTGCGCCGGGATCGGGTGGGCCGAGCGGACGGTCGGCAAGAACGGCGCGGCGCAGCTGCAGCCGTTCGAGACCGTGATCCGGGTGAACCTGATCGGCACCTTCAACGTGCTGCGGCTGAGTGCCGCCGCGATGTCGCGCGGCGAGCCGGACGCGGAGGGCGAGCGCGGGGCGGTCGTGATGACCGCCTCGGTGGCCGCCTTCGACGGCCAGATCGGGCAGACCGCCTACTCGGCCTCGAAGGGCGGCGTGGTCGGCCTGACGCTGCCGGCGGCGCGCGACCTGGCCCGCCAGGGCATCCGCGTCTGCACGATCGCCCCGGGCCTGTTCGACACGCCCCTGCTCGCCGGCCTGCCGGAGGAGGCTCGCCAGGCGCTCGGCGCTTCGATCCCGTTCCCGCCGCGGCTGGGACGGCCGGAGGAGTACGCGCGGCTGGCCTGTCACATCGCCGAGAACATGATGCTCAACGGCGAGGTGATCCGGCTCGACGGCGCGATCAGGATGGCGCCGAAGTAACGCTGATCGTTGCGTCGGGGGAGCGGGCGCGCAGGTGGTCGATCAGCTCCTGAACGGCAGCATCCAGGGCTTGTTGGGGCGGAAGCCGGTCGAACACGAAGAAGGCGCGGGTTGTCTTCTCGGTGAGCTGCGTGCGCGGCTCCTGGCGCCAGTTCCAGCGCCGGCAGGTGACGCCGGCGTCGTCGCGCCAGACGACCTCGCCGTCCTCGGCGCGAACCAGGCGCAGGTCGCCCTGGAGCTGGTCCAGGTCCTCGCCCCCGACCGGGATCACGTGTCGCAGGCTGACCGCGTTGTAGGTGTCCACCAGCGCGTTGATGCGCGGCAGCTCGCCCCCCTTGAGCACGCGCGCGAGCAGCGACTCGGCCGAGCAGGGGTAGCGGCTCGGCTTCGAGCCGAACTCCGAGAAGACGCGCCGCCAGGCCGCGATCCGCGGGTCGTCGGCGGCGCGCTCCAGGCCCGAGTCGCGGGCCGCCTGCTCGGCGGCCGCGAGCAGGCGCTCGGAGACTTCGTCGCTCGGCCCGTTGCGGATGCCCTCCGCGATCACCACCGCCGCCTCGTAGTCGGGCCAGGCGGCCGTGATCTGCGGGGAAACGTGTACTCCGACGTTCATGGATGAGTAGCCTTCCTGATACCCCCTCGCGACGTATCCCTCGCCAGCAAACCAGGAGTTCGATTCCTCAATGCCTGAAGCAGTCATCGTCGACGCCGTTCGCACGCCCATCGGCCGTGCCTTCAAGGGCTCCCTCGCCCAGCTGCGCCCGGACGAGATGGGCGCCCTCGTGCTGGACGCCCTGCTCGAGCGCAACCCGCAGGTCGATCCCGAGCTGATCGAAGAGGTCTACTGCGGCGTCGGCCTTCCGCAGGGCCTGCAGGGCTTCAACATCGCGCGCATCATGGTGCTGCTGTCCAAGCAGCTGCCGCTGGGCGTGAACGGCGCGACCGTGTCGCGCTACTGCGCCTCCAGCCTCGAGACGATCCGCCAGGCCGCCAACGCTGTCCAAGCCGGCCAGGGCGACGCCTACATCGCCGCCGGCGTGGAATGGGTGTCGCGCTACAACGAGGCGGTCGAGGGCGCGCGCCCGCAGGACCAGAACGAGCAGCTGCAGGGCCGCAACGGGCAGCCCGACGCTTACATCTCGATGGGCATGACGGCCGAGAACGTGGCCGATCGCTACGAGGTCAGCCGCGCGGACATGGACAAGTACGCCCAGCGCTCGCAGGAGCTGGCGGTGCAGTCGCAGGAGAACGGCTACTTCGACCGCGAGATCGTGCCGATCACGCTGCCCGACGGCACCACGATCGCCAAGGACGACGGCCCGCGGGCGAGCTCGACGCTCGAGAAGCTCTCGCAGCTCGATCCCGCCTTCCGCGAGGGCGGCAAGGTGACGGCCGGCAACTCGTGTCCGCTGAACGACGGCGCGGCCGCCGTGCTGGTCATGTCGGCCGACAAGGCCGCCGAGCTGGGGCTGACCCCGCGCGCCCGGATCATCACCTCGGCCACGGCCGCGATCGAGCCGGAGTACATGGGCGTGGCACCGATCGGAGCGATCCGCAAGGTGCTCGACCGCGCCGGCATGACGATCGGCGACGTGGACACGGTGGAGCTGAACGAGGCGTTCGCCGCCCAGGTGATCCCGATCATGGACGAGTGCGACATCCCGCTGGAGAAGATGAACCCGCACGGCGGGGCGATCGCCCTGGGCCACCCCTTCGGGATGACGGGCGCCCGCATCATGACCACGCTGATCAACGGCCTGGAGACCGACGACAAGACGATCGGCCTGGAGACCATGTGCGTGGCCGGCGGGCAGGGGCAGGCGATGCTGGTGGAGCGGCTCGGCTAGACGCGCGCCCGCGGCCCGGGCGAACTGCAGCAATAAAGGGCGGCCCGAAACGAGTGTGGGCCCTACTTCCGGTGATATTTACCGGAACCAGTGCCCACACTCGATACGGGCCGCCCTGGTTGCTGCCGTTCTACGCGGCCGGGGCCCCAACCCGCTCCCGCATGAACGACCCGATCACGGCCGCCACGCGCTCCGGCTCGTCCTCCATCGAGAACGTCCGCGCGCCCTCGATCCACTCCAGGCGCGCGTTCGGGATCACCTTGGCGAGGCGCTCGGCGTGCTCGGTCGGGAAGAAGCGGTCCTTCTCCGACCAGGCGATCAGCGCTGGCCGGTCCCAGCTGGCCAGCTTCGCCGCGGCGTCGAGCGTGTAGGTCGGATCGAGGCCGCTGAGCAGCTTGCGCACGTCGCGGCGGATTCCGCCGCGGGTGAGCACCGGCAGGACGTAGGAGTCCTCGGCGTCGCGGTCGATCGGCCCGGTCGTGAGCCACCCGTACGCGATCGGCAGCCGCCGCAGCGGGCGCAGCCGCAGGGCGCCGAAGGCGATCGGGATCATCCCGGGGACGCGCGCGGGTGCCAGCACGATGCGGAAGAAGCGGGGCGGGAAGCTGTCGAAGGCGTCGCAGGAGGTCAGCACCAGGGCGCCGATGCGCTCGGGCCGGCGGGTGGCCACGATCTGGCTGAGCCCGCCGCCGGTGTCGTTGCCCACCAGCGTCACGTCGGTGAGCTCGAGCGCGGCCAGCGAGTCGGCGATCATGTCGGCCAGCGCCGGTGGCCGCAGGTCCGCGTCGCGCGGCATCGGCTCGAGGTGGGAGCCGAGCGGCAGGTCGAGCGTCACGCGCTTGAAGCCGTCGAGCCGGGGGACCACCTTGCGCCACAGGTTCGCGTTGACGAGCGCGCCGTGCACGAAGACGATCGGCGGGCCCTCGCCGGTCACGTGGGCGCGGATGGCCCGGCCGCCGCCGAGGTCGAGCGTCTGGGCGGGGCCGAGGTCGGGCGAGCGCCAGTCTGCCGAGGTCACGCGGGCTCCTTCCATACAGGTTGTATGCGGGTAGCATACAGGCTGTATGTCCCGGGGGAAGCGAAGCCGCGCGCCTGCGCCGGCCCGTCCAGCGCGCGGCGATGCCACCCGCGACACGCTCTTGCGCGTCGGCCGCGACCTGTTCGCCGAGCGTGGCTACGCCGGCGTCGGCACCGAGGAGATCGTCGCCCGTGCCGGGGTCACCCGTGGCGCGCTCTACCACCACTTCGCCGACAAGCGCGACCTGTTCCGGGCCGTCCACGAGCAGCTCGAGCAGGCGCTCGTGGCCGACATCGGCGACCGCATCGGCGGGATCGAGGACCCCTGGGAGCTGATCGTCACGGGCGTGCGCGCCTTCCTCGACTCGTGCACCGATCCGGCGATCAGGCGCATCGCCCTGCTCGACGCCCCGGCCGTGCTCGGCTGGGCGGAGTGGCGCGAGATCGACGCCCGCTACGGCCTCGGCCTGATCGGCTTCGGCCTTCAGAACGCCATGGACCGCGGCGTGCTCGCGCAGCGCCCCGTGCGCCCGCTCGCCCACCTGCTGATGGGCGCGATGGCCGAGGCCGCGATGGTGATCGCCAACGCCGAGGATCCCGCGGCCGCCCGGGACGAGGTGGAGGCGCCGCTGCTGGCGCTGGTCGAGGGCCTAGGGAAGTAGGACGATCTTGCCGAGCTTGCCGCCGGCCTGGAAGCGCTCGTAGGCCGCTTCGACGTCGTCGAGCCCGAACGTCGCCGCGACCGGCACGGTCAGCGCACCGGTCTCGAAGTGCGGCAGCACCTCCTTCTCGACGAGGCGCATCGCGATCGCCTTCTCCTCCAGCGGGCGGGCCCGCAGGGTCGACCCGTGGATGCGGGCCCGCTTGCCCATCACCGCCAGCAGGTTGATCTCGGCCACCGGCCCGGTCCCGGCGATGCCGATCACCGTGATCCGACCGTTGGTGGCGAGCGCCTTGAGGTTGTCGGCCAGGTTCGAGGCCCCCACCAGCTCCAGCACCACGTCGAAGGGGCCGTGCTCGGCGAAGCCCTCCGGGGCGATCACACGGGCGCCGAGCTGCTCGACCTGTGGCCGCAGCTCCTCGCGCCGCACCGTGGCCGTCACGAGCGCGCCCGTGGCGCGGCCGAGCTGCACCGCCGCGGTTCCCACCCCGCCCGCCGCTCCGTGCACCAGCAGGCGCTCGCCGGGGCGCAGCTCGGCCTGCGAGCAGAGGGCATCGTGGGCGGTCGTGAAGACCTCCGGGAGCCCGCCGGCCTGCGGCCAGTCGAGCCCATCCGGTACCGGCATGGCGGCTCGCTCATGGACGACGGCCAGCTCCGCCTGACCGCCCCCGCCGATCACCGCCATCACCCGGTCGCCCACCGCGAAGCGCTCGGCGTCCGGGCCGACGGCCGCCACCTCACCGGCGAGCTCCATCCCCGGGATGTCGGCCGGCGACCCGGGCGGAGCGGGATACGCGCCGCGCACCTGGAGCATGTCGGCGCCGTTCAGGCCGGCGGCCTTCACCCGCACCAGCACCTCGCCGCGGGCGGGCTCGGGGTCGGGGCGCTCCTCGACCACGAGCTCGCCGTCCTGGATCGTCACGGCACGCACGCGGGCGAAATCTAGCCGCTCGTGGTACTAGGTTGGGGTGCTCGCGATGAAGGCTCTCTCGGTCAGCTCGCGTCCGCCGTTGTGGCGGGAAGCCCGTGTGGGGCTCGAAGCGGCAGCGCTTATCCGGGATCCGATCCTCCGCGGCGAGGGTCTGCGCGACGGCCGCGGTCGCCCCGCGCTGCTGATCCCCGGCTTCATGGCCGGCGACGGCTCGCTGGCGCCGATGGGCAACTGGCTGCGCCGCGCCGGCTACCGCTCGTCGCGGGCCGGGATGCGGGCGAACGTCGGCTGTGCCGGCGCCGGGCACGAGCGCCTCGAGCAGCGGCTCGAGCGCCTGGTGGCCGAACAGGGCCAGCGCGCGGTCGTTATCGGGCAGAGCCGCGGCGGCAGCATGGCCAAGGTGCTCGCGGTGAGGCGGCCTGACCTGGTCTGCGGCCTCGTCACGCTCGGGTCGCCGCACGTGGACCCGCTCGCCGTGCACCCGCTCGTGCGGCTTCAGGTGGAGGCCGTCAGCCGGCTCGGCTCGCTGGGCGCGCCGGGGCTGTTCAAGCGCTCGTGCCTGGACGGCGAGTGCTGCTCCTCGTTCTGGGGAGACCTCTCGGCCCCGCTGGCGCCCGACGTCGGGTTCGTGGCCGTCTACTCGCGCAGCGACGGCATCGTCGACTGGCACGCCTGCCTCGACCCGGTCGCCGACGAGCAGGTGGAGATCGGCGCCAGCCATTGCGGCATGGCGTTCAGCCCGGCCGCCTGGCGGGCCGTGGCCAAGTCGCTCGAGCGCTTCAACCGCTCCGAGGCGCGCCGCCGGCCAGCGAAGGCGCAGAAGGCGCAGCGAGTTCGCAAGCTGCGCCGCGTGGCCTAGCGGGTTGCTCGCCTAGCGGGTGCCGCGGGTCCAGTCGCTGATCGAGACGCGCTCGTCGCGACCTGAGGCGCTGCTCGGCCCGCGTGCGCCGGGGGCGCCGCCGTAGACCTTGCCGTAGGGAGTCTCCGCGATCCCGCTGCCGCCGACGGTGAAGTAGCCGTACACCACGCCGGCCAGCATGACAAAGCAGAAGATCACGATTTCCATGTTCCGCAGCATCCCGCGCCCTGGCAGCCCGTTGTGTGAGTTGCATCACGCTTCTGGCACGACCACGGCAGCCCCGCGCAGCGCCCCCGCGCGCACTCGCTCCAGCGCCTCGCCGGCGTTTTCGAGCGGGTGGGTCTCGACCTGGGTCCTCACCGGCACCTTCGGCGCCAGCTCGAGGAACTGCTCGCCGTCCGCGCGGGTGAGGTTGGCCACCGAGCGCAGCACGCGCTCGCCCCAGAGCAGCTCGTACGGGAACGACGGGATGTCGCTCATGTGGATGCCGCCGCAGACCACGACCCCGCCCTTGGCGGTCGCCCGCAGGGCGGCGGGGACGAGCTCGCCGGCGGGCGCGAAGATGAGCGCGGCGTCGAGCTCCTCGGGCGGCGGTCCGAGCGCGTCGCCGGCCCACTCGGCGCCGAGCTCGAGCGCGAAGGCCTGGGAGTCGGTGTCGTCCGCGCGCGTGAAGGCGAACACGCGGCGGCCCTCGTGCCGGGCGACCTGGCAGACGATGTGCGCCGCGGCGCCGAAGCCGTAGATGCCGAGCCGCTCGCCGTCGCCGGCCAGGCGCAGCGCGCGGTAGCCGATCAGGCCGGCGCACAGGAGCGGCGCCGCCTGGAGATCGGGGTAGCCGTCCGGCAGCGGGAAGCAGAAGCGCTCGTCGGCCACCGTCAACTCGGCGTAGCCGCCGTCGCGGTCATAGCCGGTGAAGCGAGCGTGGTCGCAGAGGTTCTCCCGCCCCGATCGGCAGTAGCGGCAGTCGCCGTCGGTCCAGCCAAGCCAGGGCACGCCCACCCGCTCGCCGGCGCCGAAGCGCTCCCCGCCCGCCACCACACGCCCGACGATCTGGTGGCCGAGCACCAGCGGCAGCTTGGGGCGATCGAGCTCCCCGTCGACGATGTGCAGATCGGTGCGACACACGCCGCAGGCGGCCACCTCGAGCAGCACCTCCCCAGCGCCGGGCGCCGGGTCTGGCAGCTCGCCCAGCCGCAGCGCGGAGCGAGGGGCGTCGAGGAGCATCGCGCGCATGCCGCGAAGGCTAGGCCTTCCAGTAGGCGCAGCGCCGCGGCGCCAGCCGCAGCAGCGGCCCCGGCGGGCGCTCGGAGGCGTACTGCGGGTACTTCTCCACCAGCGCGTCGAGCGCCGGCCCGAGCGGCTCCACCGACACCGGCCCGCGCACCTCCACCCAGGCCAGCCGCGACCAGTCGTCGTCGTAGCGGTCCACCAGCAGCGCCGCCTCGGGCCGCCGGCGAAGCCGCCGCACCCGCGCCGGCTCGGCGGTGCGCTTGGGCTTCTGGTCGATCGCGCTCCAGACCGCGCCCTCGAAGAGCGCGAACGTCACCGGCAGCACGCGCGGCAGGTCCTCCTCGTCGAGCAGCGCCAGCCGCGCCACTCGCGCCTGCGCGAGCAGGTCGCGGGCCCAGGTGGGGAGATCCTCCACGCGCCGACTCTAGGCCGTTCCGTCCACCCCGGGCGCGACGATGCTTCCGCATGCCCTCGGCCAAGCTCGTCATCGGCGGCGCCGCGGCCACCACCGCGGTCGGTATCCGCGTGGCGCGCTCCCTCTACGCCCGCTGGCGGATCCTTCCCGACGCCGATCGCCGTCGCATCGAGCCGCTCGCCGAGGACCTCAAGGACCAGGCCTTTGCGCTGCGCGGCGCGCCCGACCGCGCCCAGGCCAGGGCGGAGCTGTTCGCGGCCAACGAGACCTTCGCCGCCGCGCTGGTCGAGACCGCCGAGGCCGACCCCGAGGTCGGCGACATCGAAGTGCACGAGCTGCGCGAGGACCTGCGCCGCGAGCTGGAGCGCCTGGCCAACGCCGACATTAAGGCTTGGCGTACTCGGCGCGAGGCGACACCGCCACCCGGGTAGCATGCGGGCTTCCTCCGGGAAGCCTCACCCGTGAACAGTTCTGACTCCGCCCAGCCTCCGGGGCCGTCGTCGCGCCCCGCCGCCGCAACCCTCGAGTTTCGGCAAGCAACAAAGCAGTACCCGGGCCAGACGGAGCCGGCGGTGGACTCCCTCTCGCTCGAGGTCCCCGCTGGGGAGATCTGCGTGCTCGTGGGCCCGTCCGGCTGCGGCAAGACCACCGCGATGCGGATGGTCAACCGCATGATCGACATCACAGGCGGCGACATCCTGCTCGACGACCGCAGCGTCAAGGAGCGCAAGCCCGCCGAGCTGCGCCGTGAGATCGGCTACGCGATCCAGCAGATCGGCCTGTTCCCGCACCTGAGCGTGGCGGGCAACATCGCCACGGTGCCGCACCTGCTCGGGTGGTCGAAGGACCGGATTGCCGCGCGCGTGGACGAGCTGCTCGAGCTCGTCAGCCTCGATCCCCACGAGACCCGTGACCGCTTCCCCGCGCAGCTCTCGGGCGGGCAGCGCCAGCGCGTCGGCGTGGCGAGGGCGCTGGCGACGGACCCGCCGCTGATGCTGATGGACGAGCCCTTCGGGGCGATCGACCCGATCAACCGCGAGCGGCTCCAGAACGAGTTCCTGCGCCTCCAGCGCGAGATCCGCAAGACGATCGTGTTCGTCACCCACGACATCGACGAGGCGATCAAGATGGGCGATCGCATCGCGATCATGCAGCGCGGCGGCAAGCTCGCCCAGTACGCGCCGCCCGCGGAGCTGCTGATGAACCCCGCCAACAGCTTCGTAGCGGACTTCGTGGGCGCTGATCGCGCGCTCAAGCGGCTTGCGCTCCAGCGCGTGCGCGACGTGGACCTCTGGAAGGCGCCGCTCGTGCGCGTAGGCGAGAGCGTGGCCGAGGCGCGCGCCAAGACCGCCGACAGCGAGGTGCCCTACCCGCTGCTCATCGACGACGACGGGCGGCCGCTCGGGTGGCTGTCCGAGCGCGGGCTGCAGGGCGAGCGCGTCGTGGCCGAGCTGACCTCCAAGGCCGAGACGGTCCTCGAGCTGGACGACATCCTGCGCGACGCCCTCTCGGACCTGCTCGCCGAGGAGGCGCAGTATGGCCCGGTCGTGGACGAGCGCGGCGAGGTCTGCGGCGTCCTCTCGATCGAGATCCTCGCCCATTCCCTGAAGACTCCCCCCGACCAGGTCCCCCATGGGGCGGACGCGGTGGCGTGATCCTCGAGCTCGCCCAGGTCCAGATCCGCGACCGCACCGACACGTGCGAGTCGAACAACGGCTTCTGCCCGGACTGGATCGCCGACAACTTCGACCGCTACGTCGACCCCTTCTTCCAGCACGTCTACCTGACCGTGCTCGCCGTGGCGATCGGCTTCGCGATCTCCTTCTCGCTCGCTCTTGTGGCCTACCGGCGCCGCTGGCTGATCAACCCGATCACGCAGGTCACGGGCATCCTCTACACCATCCCCAGCATCGCGGCGTTCTTCCTGCTGCTGCCGATCACCGGGCGCGGGAACAACACTGCGCTGATCGCCCTGGTCGCCTATGTCCTGCTGATCATCTTCCGCAACGTCCTGACCGGCCTCGACAACGTTCCCGAGGAGACCAAGGACGCCGGCCGCGGCATGGGCCTGACCGACAATCAGCTCCTGTGGCGCGTCGAGGTGCCGCTGGCCCTGCCCGAGATCATGGCCGGGCTGCGGATCGCCAGCACGACCACCGTGGGACTCGCGACGCTCGCGTTCTTCGCCGGCGCCGGCGGGCTGGGCGAGCAGATCTTCTCCGACATCACCTTCAAGTCGAACGTGGTCGTCGCCGGCGGCCTGGCGGTGGTGCTCGCCGCCGTGCTCGACGGGCTGATCCTGCTCGTGCAGCGCGCCATCACCCCCTGGACGAGGGTGGTCGCGGCCCGATGACCACCACGTTTGCCTTCCTCGGCCAGTTCGGCGACGCGATCGAATTCATCTTCGACGAGCACGAGTCGCCCGCCGGCGGCGCGCAGGTCGGCGGCCTCTCGAACATGTGGGACCTGATGCGGGAGCACCTAAAGCTCTCGATCGAGGCCATGGCGATCGCGTGCGGGATCTCGATCCCGCTCGGCCTCTGGCTCGGCCACATCGGCAAGGGCGGATTCCTGGCGATCAACGCGTCCAACGTCGGACGCGCGGTGCCGAGCCTCGCACTGATCGCGTTCTTCGTGGCGTACATCGGCGTCGGCTTCACCAACCTGGTGCTGGCGCTCGTCCTGCTCGCGATCCCGCCGATCCTGACCAACACCTACACCGCGGTCCGCCAGGTCGAGCCCGACACCGTCGACGCCGCGCGCGGCATGGGGATGACCGGGTTCCAGATCGTGCGGCGCGTGGAGCTGCCGCTGTGCCTGCCGCTCATCTTCGGCGGTATCCGCATCTCGGCCGTCAACGTGGTCGCCACGGCCACGATTGCCCCGCTCGCCGGGGTCGTCACGCTGGGCGACCCGATCATCAACGTCAACACCTACGGCGACGAAGGGAGGCTCGCGGCGGCACTCGTCGTCGCGCTCCTGGCCGTCGTCACGGAGGTCTCGCTGGGTGGAGTGCAGCGCCTGCTCACCCCGCGCGGCCTGAAGCTGACCCCCGCCGGCAGACGCCGGCATACGTTCCCGATCACAAGGAGGGAAGCGACCTCATGAGGTCATCCCGCTGGCTCGCCCTGCTGATGTTGCTGTTCGTCGCGGTCGCGCTCGGCGCGTGCGGTGGCGACGACGACGATTCAGGCGACGACAACGCGTCCTCGTCCGCGGAGCAGGCGCCCACCGCCGGCATCCAGAAGAACGCCGAGAACGCCTCGACCAAGCTCGTCATCGGGTCGAAGAACTTCACCGAGCAGAAGGTGCTCGGGGAGATCTACGCCCAAGCGCTCGCCGCCGCCGGCTACGACGTCTCGACCGAGCTCAACCTCGGCGACGAGAACACGGCGCTCAAGGCGCTCGAGCAGGGTGACATCAGCGCGTACCCGGAGTACACCGGCACGGCGCTGCTGTCGTTCTTCGGCGTTACGGCCGACAAGATCCCGAAGGACGGCCTGGTCGCGTACGCCGACGCCAAGGCCGGGTTCGCCAAGAAGGACCTGACGGCGGAGCCGATCACCCCGTTCGTGAGCTCGAACGAGGTGGCGGTGACGAAGGAGACCGCCGACAAGTACGGGCTGGCGAAGATCTCCGACCTGTCCAAGGTCGCGAACAAGCTGACGCTCTACGGCACCCCCGAGTGCCGCCAGCGGCTCGACTGCCTGCTCGGGCTCGAGGAGGTCTACGGGCTGAAGTTCAAGAAGTTCGTGCCCGTCGACATCGCGCTGCGCCACGAGGTCCTGACCAAGGGCCAGGCGGACGTGTCGATCGTGTTCACCACGGACCCGCAGATCAAGCGGGAGGGGTTCGTCCTGCTGGACGACGACAAGGGCATGTTCCCGCCCTACAACTCCACCCTGGTGGTTCGCAACGACGTCCTGGCCAAGGCCGGGCCTGACTTCAACAAGGTGGTGGCCGACGTCAGCAAGGGCCTGACCGACGAGGTGATGCAGGAGCTGAACGCCCGCGTCGACCTCGACAAGAAGACGCCCGACGTGGTCGCCGGCGAGTACCTGAAGGAGGCCGGCTTCACGCAGTAGGGCCGTAGTCTCTGCGGAATGGTGGAGCCGCTGCGCTTCGAGGACGGGGTCCTCCTCGTCCTCGACCAGCGGCTCCTCCCCGCGGAGGAGCGCTGGCTGCGCTGTGAGAGTCCGGCCGACGTGGCCGACTGCATCTCGACGCTGGCCGTGCGCGGCGCGCCGGCGATCGGCATCGCGGCCGCCTACGGGATGGCCTTGGCCGACGACCCGGCGGCAGCGGCGGAGCTGCTGCGCGCCACGCGGCCGACGGCGGTCAACCTGGCCTGGGCGCTGGAGCAGGTGCTGGCGGCGCCCGACCCGCTTGCGCGAGCGCGCGAGCTGCATCGAGAGCAGGACGCGGCCGACCGGCGGCTGGCCGAGCTGGGCGCCGCGCTGTTCGCGCCCGGCGACCGGGCGCTGACCCACTGCAACGCGGGCGCCCTGGCCACGGCCGGCTACGGCACCGCCGGCGGGGTGCTGCGCGCCGCCTGGGAGCAGGGCCGCCTGGAGCAGGTCTGGGTCGACGAGACGCGCCCGCTGCTCCAGGGCGCTCGCCTCACCACCTACGAGCTGGCCCAGGCCGGCATCCCCTACCGCCTGATCACCGACTCCAGCGCCGGCACGCTGATGGCGCGCGGGATGGTCGAACGAGTGGTGGTCGGCGCGGACCGGATCGCGGCCAACGGCGACGTGGCCAACAAGGTCGGCACCTATCCGCTGGCGGTGCTCGCCCAGCGGCACGGCGTGCCGTTCTACGTCGCCGCGCCGCTCTCGACGGTGGACCCGGCCACGCCCTCTGGCGACGCGATCCCGATCGAGGAGCGCGATGCCGGCGAGGTGGCGCCGGGCCAGCCGGCGCTGAACTTCGCGTTCGACGTGACGCCGGCCGAGCTGATCACCGCGATCGTCACCGAGGCCGGTGTGCTCGAGGCGCCCTACGAGGAGGCGATCGCGGCTGTCGCCGGGCGCTGAGATCATCGCGACCGGGCAGGCGATGCTGCGACTCGGCCTCGTCACCGGCACCGCCGGCAACGTCAGCGCCCGCGCGGGCGAGCTGATCCTGATCACGGCGAGCGCGCTCCCCTACGAGGAGATGACCGTCGACGACCTGGTCACCCTCGGGCCCGACGGCGCGGTCGTGGCGGGCGAGCGCGAGCCCTCGAGCGAGTGGCGCGTGCACGTGGCGGTCTACGCGGCGCGGCCCGACGCCCGCGCGCTGGTGCATACGCACAGCGAGCACGCGACGGCGTGGAGCGAGGCCGGCGAGCCGCTTGGGCCCTGGCTCACCGCGCCCTACTTCCCGAGCGGCTCCGACGAGATCGCGACCGCCACCGTGGCCGCGCTCGGCGACCGCGATGCGGTCCTGCTCGGCCGGCACGGCGTGCTCGCGGTCGGCGAGACGCCGGCGAGCGCCCTCGAGGTGTGCGTGGCGGTGGAGGAGGTCGCCCGCCGCGCCAGCGGAATTGCGTGACGCAACGCACACAGTCTCCGCTCTGCGAGCGGAATCCTTCAAGTGTGCTCGAGCGCCTTCCAGACGGAGCTCAGATCCTCATCCGGCCGATCCGCGCGGACGACAAGCGGTTGCTGGAGGACGGGCTACGGCAGCTCTCGGACGAGAGTGTGCACAGGCGCTTCCTCTCCCCCAAGCGCAGCTTCAGCCGGACAGAGCTGCGGTACCTGACCGAAGTCGACGGCCGCGATCACGTGGCCCTGGTCGCCGAATATCCCGGTGAACCGGTTCGCCGCTTGATCGCGGTCGGACGCTTCGTCAGGCACAACGATTCCCCCGACGCCGCCGAGGCCGCCATCGTCGTTTCCGACGACTGGCAGCGTCGCGGCGTCGGCTCCCTCTTCGCCGAGCGCCTGGCAGCGCGAGCGCGCCGCCTCGGGATCAAGCAGTTCACCGCGACCATGGCGAGCGACAACGTGCCCGCCCACAAGCTGATGGCGCGGATGACGGAGCACCTCGAAGAGCACCACACCGGCTCGGGCGTCTCCGAGCTGGTGATGGACCTGGCCGCGTAGAGCGTTCGCCTTACGAGACGGTCCAGGTGTCGCCGGAGTGGAGCAGCGCCTCGAGCTCGGGCGTGCCGACCTGCGAGCGGGCCTCCTCCAGCGACGCCGACAGCTCGGCCCCGTAGACAGGGCGCTCCACCGCGCGGAAGATCCCGATCGGGGTCGGGCCGGTCGGCCGGGCTGCCAGGTGGGCCAGCTCGAACGCGAGGCTCGGCTCGGCTCGCTTGGCGTCGTGCACGAGCAGGGCGTCCTCGCCGACGCTCTCGACGTCGACGAGCTCCAGGCGTCCGTCGGGACCGCGCACGACCCCGCGCTCGCCCTCGACCCCGAAGCGAATCGGCTGGCCGTGCTCGAGCCGGATCTGGTTGCGCTCCTTCTCGCCCTTGGCTCGCACCGCGTCGAAGGCGCCGTCGTTGAAGACGTTGCAGTTCTGGTAGATCTCGACGAACGCCGTGCCCTGGTGCGCGGCGGCCGCGCGCAGCGTCTCCGCGACGTGCTTCTTGTCGGTGTCCACCGTGCGCGCCACGAAGCTCGCCTCGGCGCCGAGCGCCAGCGAGACCGGGTTGAACGGGTGGTCCTGCGACCCGAAGGGCGTGGACTTGGTGACCTTGCCCTCCTCGCTCGTCGGCGAGTACTGGCCCTTGGTCAGCCCGTAGATCTGGTTGTTGAACAGCAGGATCTTGAGCGGCACGTTGCGGCGCAGGGCGTGGATCAGGTGGTTGCCGCCGATCGAGAGCGCGTCGCCGTCGCCGCTGACCACCCACACCGACAGGTCCGGCCGCGAGGTGGCAACGCCCGTGGCCAGCGCCGGCGCCCGGCCGTGGATGCCGTGCATCCCGTAGGTGTCCATGTAGTAGACGAACCGCCCCGCGCAGCCGATGCCCGTGACGAACACGATCTTCTCGGGCGGGATCCCCAGTTCCGGCATGAACCCCTGGACCGACGCCAGGATCGCGTAGTCGCCGCAACCCGGGCACCAGCGCGTCTCCTGGTCCGACGAGAAGTCGGCCTTGGACAGCGGCAGCTCGACCGGCCCGTCGCTGACCGCCTGCTCGCCGGGCTGGCCGAAGCCGAGGTCGGCGTCGGGCCCCCCGCCGTTGTGGTGGCCGTTGCTGCGCTCGCTCATGTGAGGCGCTCCTGCACCTGCTCCATCACGTCGCGCGTGAAGATCGGCAGGCCGTCGACCTTGGTGTAGCTCTCGACGTCGACGAGGAACTCCGCCCGCAGCAGCTTCGACAGCTGGCCCATGTTCATCTCCGGCACCAGTACCCGCTCGAAGGAGCGCAGCACCTGCTCGAGGTTCCCCGGCAGCGGGTTGAGGTGACGCACGTGCGCGGTGGCGAGCTTCAGGCCCTGCTCGCGCCGCAGGCGCCGGGCGGCGCCCTCGATCGCGCCGTAGCTCGATCCCCAGCCGAGCACCAGCAGGGTGGCGTCGCCGTCCGGGTCGTCGACCTCCAGGTCGGGCACCTCCACGCGCGCGATGCGCTCCGCGCGCAGGCGCGTCATGTGGTCGTGGTTCTCCGGCTGGTAGGAGATGTTGCCGGTCACGTCCTCCTTCTCGAGGCCGCCGATGCGGTGCCGCAGCCCGACCGTGCCCGGTACGGCCCAGGGACGCGCCAGCTTGTCGTCGCGCAGGTAGGGCATGAAGCGGTCGCCGTCGTTGGGCTCGGTCGCGAACTGCGGGTCGATCTCGGGGAGCGACCCCACGTCCGGCAGCTTCCAGGGCTCGGACGAGTTGGCCAGGAACGTGTCGGTCAGCAGGATCACCGGCGTGCGGTGCTCGACGGCGATGCGCGCCGCCTCGATCGCCGAGTGGAAGCAGTCGGAGGGGGTGCTGGCGGCGACCACCGGCAGAGGGGATTCGCCATGCCGGCCGTACAGGGCCATCAGCAGGTCGGCGGCTTCCGTCTTGGTCGGCATGCCGGTCGACGGCCCGGCGCGCTGGATGTCGACGACCACCAGCGGCAGCTCCATCGCCACGGCCAGGCCGATCGTCTCGGCCTTCAGGTCCATGCCCGGCCCGCTCGTGGCGGTCACGGCCAGGCGGCCGGAGAAGGCGGCGCCGAGCGCCATGTTGGCGGCGGCGATCTCGTCCTCGGCCTGGATCGTGTGCACGCCGAACTTGCGGTGGCGCGAGAGCGCGTGCAGCAGCTCCGACGCGGGCGTGATCGGGTAGGAGGCGAGGAACAGCCCCAGCCCCGACCGGACGCTGGCGGCGATCAGCCCGTAGGCGAGCGCCTGCGTCCCGTTGACGTTGCGGTAGGTGCCCGGCGGAGCCGGCGCCGGCTCGACCTCGTAGTGCACGGCGATCAGCTCGGCGGTCTCGCCGAAGTTGTAGCCCGCGCGGAAGGCGGCCAGGTTGGCGTCGCGCACGGGCGGCTTGTCGTCGAACTTCTTCTCGATCCAGGTCGTGGACGGCTCGGTCGGGCGCCCGTACATCCAGGACACGAGGCCGAGCGCGAACAGGTTCTTGCAGCGCTGCGCGTCGGCCGGCTTGATGCCCTCGATGTCCTCGGTCGCGCGCACCGTCATCGAGGTCATCGGCACGCGGAAGAGCTGGTAGTCGTCGAGCGAGTCGTCCTCGAGCGGGTTCGACTCGTAGCCGGCCTTGCGCAGGTTGTGGTCCGAGAAGCCGTCCTCGTTGACGATCACGGTGCCGCCCTTCTCGACGGCGCCCAGCTGCGTGATCAGCGCGGCCGGGTTCATGGCCACGAGCACGTTGGGGTGGTCGCCCGGCGTGAGGATGTCGCGCGAGGCGAAGTGGATCTGGAACGCCGACACGCCGTGCGGAGTCCCGGCGGGCGCGCGGATCTCGGCGGGGAAGTCAGGCAGCGTGGCGAGGTCGTTGCCGACCACCGCCGTTGCGTCGGTGAAGCGGCTGCCCGTGAGCTGCATGCCGTCGCCGGAATCGCCCGCGAACCGCACGACGACACGATCGATCTTCTCGAGAGTCTTGTCTTCCATTACTGCAGCGAACCCTCAACGAGTGTAGACCTCCCGGCGGTTCCGTCAGCGCCGTTGCACCGGCGGCGGCAGCCAGCGCCCGCTGAGCACGCTGCGGCGCGGCTCGTAGATGCGCATGGCGAGCCGGAAACTGCCGCTCGGAGCGGGCAGCCAGTTGGCGGCGGCCGCGCCTTTCGGTCGGGCGTGCTGGACGTGAATCGTGAGCGATCCGTCGGGGCCGCGGCGCAACCCTTTGGTGCGGTCGCCGATCGCGTAGCGGTCGATCGGGTTGGGCACGAGATAGCGGTCCTTGCCGTAGATCGTCACCGACCAGAACGCGTTCGCGGGCGGCAGCTGGCCGCGCGGGAAGCGGATCGTGTAGCGGTGGCGGCCGCTGAGCGGCCGGCCGTTTGTGTCGGCCACGGCGAGCGGGTAGACGGTCTCGGGTGGTGTGTTGGCGCCCAGGGCTGCGGTCGCGATGATCGCGCGGCCGAGGTAGTTGGTCCCGTAGGCGCCGATGTAGCGGCCGGGCACGAGCCAGCCGTTGTGGCTCTTGGCGCCGAAGCGGTTGGCGCGCTGCTCGGCTTTGGCGACTATCGCCTTGCCGGCGCGAACTGCGGCAACCAAGGCGGCCCCAGACGGCGCCTTCCCCGCCCCGATGCCCGCCCGCGCGAACGCCTTCAGCGCGCAGGCGTCGCGCTTGGGCGCGGGGTCGCTCGCCAGGATCTCGCCGAGCTTGGCGAAGTAGTCGAGGCCCTGCGGGATCTCGACCGTCGGGACCGTCGGGAAGGCGCCGAGTACGAGCGGGTTCTGGCGCTGACCGGCGGTCCACGCGTCCAGGGCGGTGAACCGGTAGCCACCCATCAGCGCGGCGACGGCCGGCATGTCGGCGGCATCCTGGACGAGCGTGCGACCGAGCACCCAGACCAGGTTGGTGGGGCTCTGGATGCGCTTGACGCCGGCGGGCAGGGAGCCCTTGAAGCCAGGCGGGACGACGGCGTAGCTGCCGGCGCGAGTGCCGGTCGTGCGGCGGCCGACGTAGGCGAAGGTGTTCGAGTAGGCGTCGAGCAGCTGGATCACGTAGTAACGCCCGGCCGTGTCGGGCACGTCGAGCACGCGGGGGCCGCCCGCGAGCTGGAGGCGGCCGACCGTGTAGGTGGTGTCGTGGTTGGGGAGCACGACGGTCCGGACGGTCGGGTCGGTGAGGGCGGCGATGCTGACCAGCTGGTTCTCGGGGAAGCGCTGGGTGGTCTCGTAGACCGAGATCGGGGCGAGGCCGTAGACGTAGGCGGCCACGCCGGCGGCGAAGGCGGCGCGCTGGGACTTGGGGACGCGGCGCTCGGCCTTGGCGAGGGCGGCGGGGAAGAAGCCTTTGAGGTCGGCCGCCGAGGTGCCGAGCGCGCACGGAGCGACGCGCGGCTGGGGCGCCGCGGCGGCCGTGGCGCCGGTAACGGCAGCGAAGAGGAGCACCAGCGCTGGCAGCGTTCTCCGCACGGCCGGCACCCTAGCGAGCAGGGGGGTTCCGGAAGAAGCGTCCCGTATGGGGACGTATCTTCCGGGACCCCCGCGTGGCGCCGCGTTTTGGGGGCCGCTCGGTTAGCATGCCGCGCCCCCGCCCCTGGCCGGGGAGTTCATGAACGTCTCTGTACCCAAGGAAACGGCGAGCGGGGAGCGGCGCGTTGCGCTCGTTCCGGAGGTGGTCGAGCGGCTCGGTCGGAGTGGCATCGAGGTCACGATCGAGGCTGGCGCCGGCGCGGAGGCGCACTACCCGGATGCCGATTACGAGCAGGCCGGCGCCACGCTCGGAGACGGCTACTCGGGCCAGGTCGTGGCCAAGGTCGCGCCCCCATCCGCTGAGGAGATCGGCCGTCTCCAGCGCGGCTCCGTCCTGATCGGCTTCCTCGCGCCGCTGACGGCGGTGGATACCGTGCGGGGGCTGGCGGAGGCGGGGGTTACGAGCTTCGCGATGGAGGCCATCCCGCGCATCTCGCGCGCCCAGTCGATGGACGCGCTCTCCTCGCAGGCGACCGTGGCCGGCTATCGCGCCGCCCAGATCGCCGCGCAGGAGCTGCCGCGCTTCTTCCCCATGCTCACCACCGCCGCCGGCACCGTTCGCCCCGCCAAGGTGCTCGTGCTGGGCGCCGGCGTGGCCGGCCTCCAGGCGATCGCCACCGCCCGCCGCCTCGGCGCGATCGTCCAGGCGTTCGACGTGCGCTCGGCCGTCAAGGAGCAGATCGAGTCGCTCGGCGCCCGCTTCCTCGAGCTCGACATGGGCCTCGAGGACGCCGAGGCCGCCGGCGGCTACGCCCGCCAGCTGACCGACGAGGAGCAGCAGAAGCAGCGCGAGCTGCTCGCCGTCGAGATCGGCAAGATGGACGCGGTCATCTCGACCGCCGCGGTGCCCGGGCGGCGCGCGCCGCTGCTCGTCACCGAGCAGGCGGTCAAGAACATGAAGCCGGGCTCGGTGATCGTCGACCTGGCGGCCGAGACCGGCGGCAACTGCGAGCTGACCGAGCCCGGGCAGACCGTGGTCAAGGAGGACGTGACGATCGTCGGCCCCGCCAACCTGGCCTCGACGATGCCCGATCACGCCTCGTCGCTCTACTCCCGCAACGTCCAGTCCCTGCTCGAGCTGATGGCCAAGGAGGGCGAGCTCCAGCTCGACTTCGAGGACGAGATCATCAAGGGCGCCTGCATCACTCGCGACGGCGAGATCGTGCACGAGGGCGCCCAGAAGGCGGTGGCCGCGTAATGGATTTGCTCACCGAGCTGACGATCCTCGTCCTGGCCGCGTTCGTCGGCTTCGAGGTGATCTCGAAGGTGCCGAACACCCTGCACACGCCGCTGATGTCAGCCACCAACGCCATCCACGGCATCGTCCTGCTCGGTGGCCTGCTGCTGATCGGCGAGGTGGATGGGTTCCTCAACAAGTTCCTGCTCGTGATCGCGATCGCCTTCGGGACGATCAACATCGTCGGCGGTTTCCTGGTGACCGACCGGATGCTGGAGATGTTCAAGAGGCGCGACTGATGTACACCGCCTCCTTCCTCCAGGACCCGGACTTCATCCGGGTCCTCTACATCGTCGCCTTCGGCTGCTTCATCTACGGCCTCCACGAGCTGAACCACCCGCGCACGGCGCGGCGCGGCAACCGCATCGCGGCGGTCGGCATGGCGATCGCCGTCGTCGCCACGCTGCTGATCGAGGAGGTGGGCAACTACGGCCTGATCGCGGTCGGCGTCGCGATCGGAACGGCCGTGGGCATACCGGCGGCGCGCAGCGTGAAGATGACCGCGATGCCGCAGATGGTGGCGCTGTTCAACGGCGTCGGCGGCGGCGCGGTGGCCCTGATCGCCTTCGTGGAGTACCGGCGCACGCTCGAGCTGGGCCTCGGCAACCCGGAGCTCGACCAGCTGATCCCGATCCTGGTCGCCGCGATCATCGGCTCGGTCTCGTTCTGGGGCTCGAACATCGCCTTCGGCAAGCTCCAGGAGATCCTCCCGGGCCGCCCGATCCAGCTTCCCGGCCAGCTGTTCATCAACGCCGGGCTGCTGGCGGTCGCGATCGGCTGCTCGGTGGCGATCGCCGCGGGCACCGAGTCGCAGGGGCTGTTCATCGTGATCCTGATCGCCGCGGCGCTGCTGGGCAACATGTTCGTCCTGCCGATCGGCGGCGCCGACATGCCGGTCGTGATCTCGCTGCTGAACGCGTTCACGGGGCTCTCGGCGGCCGCCGCCGGCATCGCGCTCGACAACGTGGCGCTGATCGTGGCCGGGATGCTGGTGGGCGCCTCCGGCTCGATCCTGACCAAGCAGATGGCCGACGCGATGAACCGCTCGATCCCGAACATCTTCGCGGGCGGCTTCGGCGGCGTGAGCGTCGCGCCCGGCGCCGGCGCCGACGGCGAGCAGAAGCCCGTCCGCTCCACCGACGCCGCCGACGTGGCGATCCAGCTCGCCTACGCCTCCAAGGTCGTGGTGGCCCCCGGGTACGGCATGGCGGTCGCCCAGGCCCAGCACACCGTCCGCGAGCTGGCCGACGAGCTCGAGAAGCGCGGGATCCGCGTGGACTACGCGATCCATCCCGTCGCCGGCCGCATGCCCGGCCACATGAACGTGCTGCTGGCCGAGGCCGACGTGCCCTACGACCATCTCAAGGAGATGGACGAGATCAACCCCGAGTTCCCGCAGACCGACGTGGCGCTGGTGATCGGCGCCAACGACGTGACCAACCCGGCCGCGCGCGAGAACGAGGGCTCCCCGATCTACGGCATGCCGATCCTGGACGTGGACAAGGCGAGCCAGGTGATCGTGCTGAAGCGCTCGATGAACACCGGCTTCGCCGGCATCGACAACCCGCTCTTCTACAACGACAACACGGCGCTGCTGTTCGGCGACGCCAAGGAGTCCGTGGCCGCCGTGCTCGCGGAGGTCAAGGAGCTGTAGCGTCGCCCGCCGCTTCGCCGCCGAGCGCCACGTGGGCTCGGCTGTCGGAGCCGCGGATCAGCACCAGCGTCAAGACGAATCCGAGCGCGGCGATTCCCGCACCCGCCAGGAACGCGTTCTGGAAGCCGTCGGTCAACGCCTGCGCCGGTGGTCCGGTCGCGTCGTTCGTCGTGGAGGTCGCGACCGTTGCCAGCACCGCGAGCCCGAGCGCCCCGCCCACCTGCTGCGAGGTGTTGATCAGCCCGCTGGCCAGCCCGGCCTCCTCGGCGTCCACCCCGGAGACCGCTGCGATGGTGCTGGTGACGAACGCCAGCCCAAGCCCGACGGCGGCGAGCAGAGAGGGGCCGAGGATGTCGCTCACGTAGCTACCGCCGACCGACACCTGGCCGAACCACACGAGCCCCGCCGCGATGAACAGCATGCCGGCCGCCAGGACCGGCTTGAAGCCGACGCGGGTCACGAGCTGCGAGGCGACCCCCGCAGTGAGGATGATCGTCAGCGCCAGCGGCAGGTAGGACAGGCCCGCCTTGATCGCGCTGTAGCCGAGCACCTGCTGCATGTAGAGCGAGATGAAGAAGAACATCGAGAACAGCGAGGCGCCGATCAGGATCCCGACGACGTTGGCCCCCGTGAGCGTGCGGATGCGGAAGATCCGGAACGGCACGAGCGGCGCGTCGGAGCGCAGCTCGATCGCCACGAAGGCGGCCAGCAGCACCACCGCCAGCGCGAGCAGCCCAATCGTCTGCGTCGAGCCCCATCCGGCGTCGGTCGCGTCGACCAGCGCATACACGAGCACTGACAGGCCGGCGGTCACGCTGAAGGCCCCCGCCACGTCGAAGGAGCGGGTCGAAGCCTCCGACCGGCTCTCCGCGACCAGCGTAGGCGCGATCGCCGCGGCGGCGAGGCCGATCGGCACGTTCACCCACAGCACCCACTCCCACCCCAGGCCGTCGGTGAGCACGCCGCCGAGCAGCACGCCCGCGGCACCGCCCGAGCCTGCCACCGCGCCCCAGACGCCGAGCGCCTTGTTGCGCTCCGCGCCGTCGCGGAACGTCGTCGTCACGATCGACAGCGCCGCCGGCGACAGGATCGCGGCCCCGAGGCCCTGCACCGCTCGCGCCGCGATCAGCATCCCCTCCGACTCCGCGAAGCCGCCCGCCAGCGAGGCAAGCGCGAACAGCACCAGCCCGAACATGAACACGCGCCTGCGACCGAGCAGATCGGCCAGCCGACCGCCCAGCAGCAGGAAGCCGCCGAACGTGAGCACGTAGGCGTTCACGACCCAGGACAGGTTCTCCTGGGAGAACGACAGAGCGGCGCCGATCGAGGGCAGGGCGACGTTCACGATCGACGCGTCGAGCACGACCACGAACTGCGCCGTGCACAGCAGGCCCAGCGCCAGCCACCTGCGCTCCCGGAAGTCCCGCGCCTCTGTCACGCCGAGCGCCTCACCGACAGCGACGATACCCATCAGGCAGCGCGGGCAGCCCGCAGCAACTCGACGAGCTCGAACGTCCGCACGAACGGATCCGCGATCTCGCGCCTGCCGTCCAGGCTGATCGCCGCGACCGGCCGTTCGCCCACCTCTGCGATCAACACCGGGCCCGCGATCGGAGGCGCGCTGTCCAGCTCCGCCAGCTCGCGCAGCTGGCGGTCGTCGGCGTCGTTGCTCGGTCGAATCGTGATCGGTGAAGTCATGAACACGACTATGAAGCTGAGAAAAGCCCTGCACATCGGGCGAACGGCGCCACTTACCCCTTAGTCCCTGCGCCCGGTCCCTTACCTTGCCCGTATGAAAGTCACCGGGGTCGATTTCATCACCGTGCCAACCCGCGATTTCGAAGAGGCCGACCGGTTCTACGGCGACGTCCTCGGCCTCGAGCGCTCGAAGCAATGGGGAAGCATGCCCGCCCGCGAGTACGAGACCGGCAGCCTGACGATCGCCTTGATGCAGTCGGACGCGTTCGGTATCGAGTTCGAGCGCCACTCGCACCCAATCGCGTTGCACGTGGACGACGTGGAGGCGGCCCGCGGCGAGCTGGAGGCAAAGGGGATCGAGTTCGTCGCCGACACGATGGACAGCGGCGTCTGCCACATGGCCCACTTCCGCGACCCGGACGGCAACGCGCTGATGCTGCACCACCGCTACGCCCCGAAGGCTTAGAGCAAGCTCTCCTGCCCGGCCGCGGTGGAGCGCCGCCGCCGCGGCAGCCCGGCGGCCTCGGCCAGCGCCACCTCGACGTCGGCCAGGATCGCGCGCTCCGAGCGCGACGCGACGACCGGCTCGGTCAGCCCGTCCACGTGCACGTAGGTGCGCCGCCCGTCCTGGCGCTCGCCGCCCTCCAGCGGGACCAGCGCGAAGACCCGGTCGGCCCGCACGAACTTGCCGTAGCCGAGGGGGATCATGCGGGGGTCGCGCTTCGCCATCGTCGCTAGGTGCTGCCGGCCGCCTCGCGCTGACGGGCCGCCTCGCCGCCCGGGCCGATGGGCGCGGAGGCCGCCTCGGCCCCTCGGGTCTCGACGTCCTGCTGGAAGAGTCTGTCGGCTTCGGCGGCGGTCTCGAACGCGGCCTTGTCGAAGAGCGGCGAGAGCGCCGTGCGCAGCACCAGCAGGGCGCGGCTCCAGCGTGGCACCACGACCCAGCGGCTGCGCTTCTCCATCCCCTCCACGACCGCCTTGCCCACCTGCGAGACCGGATAGGTCTTCGCGATCGGTCCGCCCGCGTTCGCGCGCAGCGCTCCGAGGGCCGGATGCGCGTCGGTGGCGCGCACCATGTCCGTGTCGATGAAGCCGAAGTAGGCGACGCCGACGTCCACGCCCAGGTGCCTGACCTCGATGCGCAGGGAGTCGGCGAATGCCTCGGCACCCGCCTTGGCGGCGGAGTAGGCGGCCATGCCCGGCCCGTGGATCGCGGCCGCGAGCGACGCCGTCACGAGCACGTAGCCCTTGCGCTCGATGACCTGGGGCAGGCTGGCGCGCACGGTCCGCCAGACGCCGAGCAGGTTGATCTCAACCGTGCGCTCGAAGGCGGCCGGGTCCACGGACCGGACCATGCCCGCCGGGGCGATGCCGGCGTTGGCCATTACCACGTCGATCCCGCCGAAGCGCTCGACCGTGCCCTCGACCGCATGCTCCAGCGCCTGCCAGTCGGTCACGTCGCACTCGAAGGCGGCGGCGTTCGAGCCGCACTGCGCGGCCACCCGCTGCAGCTCCTCCGGCTCGAGCCCCACGAGCGCCACGTTGGCACCGCCGGCGGCGGCGCGGCGCGCCGTCTCGGCCCCGATGCCGCGAGCCGCGCCCGTGATCAGAACCGTCTTGCCTCGCAGATCCCAGGTCATGGACGAACCCTAGCCTTCCCGCCGAGCTCGCGCAGGAGACCGTGGTAGACGGCGAACGCCGGTTTCGGGTCGTAGTCGGACTCGAGCAGCCCGAAGTGCTGGAACAGGGTCGGGGCCGCGCTGTCGGCGTCGCGCAGGTTGAACCAGCGGTAGTCGCTGACGCCGAACGTGCCGCGGTAGTCACTCACCGCCCGGACCATCGCGCGCAGCCGCTGGGCCTGCTCCGCGTAGCCGCGCGCGGGCGGCAGCGTCGGCCAGCCGTTCTCCTCGACCTTGATCGGCGTGCTGCTCGGAATGCCGGGCACGCGCGCGAAGCAGCGCAGCGAGCGCATGGCGCTGACCATCGCGTCGCGCTCCCCGCCGAGCGGAACGCTCGGGGGAAAGACGGTGCCCGGGTAGGCGTCGAGGCCGATCCAGTCGACCGCCCGCGCGAAGCGCGGTCCGCCGCGGTCGCGCAGCGCCGCCCAGAAGCGCCGCTCGGTCGCCTCGTCGAGGTGCCAGAACCAGTTGAAGCCGATCTTCAGGCGGTGCAAACGCAAGCGCCGGACCTCGCGCTTGGCGGCGATCACCCCCTCGACCAGCGCGGCGGGCGCGCGCTCGTAGCCCCCGTCCGACGAGTCGGGCGAGAAGGAGATGTTGACCTCGTTGGCGATCTGCAGAGCGATCACCGCGCGGATGCGCCCGAAGCGGCGCACGACGTCCCGAACGTGCTCGCGCCAGGCGGGCAGGTCGCCCTCCTGCGCGGCGTCTGGGTGGTAGCGAACCTGGAGCTCGATCAGGTAGCCACGGCGAGCGAAGCGCCGGGCGAGGCCGAGGTAGCGGCGCATGCCGGCCTCGCCGTCCGACCAGAAGAAGCGGTTGAGCCGCAGCACGAACGGCCGCCCGGGCACGCGCAGGCGGTCGAGCGCGGCGTGGGTGCGCGCCGCCTGCTCGGGCACCGCCGGTGCGGGGCCGCCGCCCGCCTGGCCGGCCTGCACGAGCGGGCCGATGCCGAAGCGCAGCGGCGGGCCGGGCTTGGCCTGGAACTGATCCGCTCGGAGCTCAGCGTCGCATGGAAGGGCAGACGCGCTCGACGGAAATACGAGCGCGGCGACTAGCAGAACCAGGCAGGAGCGGCGATGAGTCTTGGCGAACTTGGCGGTCATAGGAGCAGAGTGCAATGAGCGATACGACTCAGACCATTCGCAACCAGGCTTTCCTCCCGCTCACCGCCGACATTCCTGACGGCCTGACCCTACGGCAGTACCGCGTCGCAGCGGCCGCGACCGCAGCGCCGCGGCTGGCGCGGGCGCGCCCGGCTGCGGCTGGCGCTCCGCTAGCCTCGGCCGCATGGCCGATCTGAGCCCGCGGGAGGTCGCGGATCTGCTGCGCGACGGCGACGCACAGCTGGTCGACGTGCGCGAGCCCTACGAGCACGAGGCCGGCCGTATCGCCGGCGACCTCCACATCGTGCTCGAGCGCCTCACGGCCGAGGCGGGCTCGATCGACCGCGACCGGCCGGTCGTCTTCTACTGCCGCTCGGGCAGCCGCTCCGATCTCGCCGCCCAGGCGTTTGGGGCGTCCGGCTATCAAGCCCACAACCTCACCGGCGGCCTGAAGGCCTGGGTGGCGGACGGGCTGCCGATCGAGCCGGCCGACGGCCGCGTGGCCTAGGTCGCCGAGCGCAGCTGACCGGCGTAGGGCCCGCGCCCGGTCGCGCAGGCGGCGCCGCAGCGGGCACCCAGCGCGAGTGCCTCCCCGATCGGAAGCCCGGCGCCCAGGCCGTAGGTCACGCCGGCGGCGAAGCTGTCGCCGCAGCCGTAGAGGTCGCTGACCGGTCCGGGCAGCGGCGTCGCCCCCCAGCGACCGCGCTCACCGTCGCGGGTCTCGTACTCGCCCCCGCTGGCGCCGGCCGTGCGCACCACCAGGACCGGCGGCGGCTCCAGGTCGCCGGGCTCGTAGCGCTCGCCCTGGTCCTTGCCGCTCGCCAGCAGGGCGTCCAGCTCCACCCCAGCCTCGGCCAGCGTCTCGATCCCGCGCGCGCTCGCGACCAGCGTGCGCGCCGCTCGAGCGGCCAGCGCCGCGCCCGCGTCGCCGGCCGTGAAGTAGACGGCGTCTGTCTCGGCCAGCTCGTCCCATGGCAGCGGATCTTCGGCACGCGGGCCGAGCCGTTCGCCGATGACGGTGATCGTGCGCTCGCCGGCGGCGTCCACGTGCACGAACCCGCGCCGCTGCGCCTCGGGGCGGAACACGGCCTGCACGCGCAGGCCCAGCGCCTCAAGCTCGTCTTTGGCGCGGTGACCGATCTCGTCGTCGCCGAGCGCCGTGTAGAGCGTGGCCTCTCCGGCGAGCTTGACGAGCTGGCCGGCAGCGACCGCGCCGCCGCCGCCGGGCTCCTGCCACGAGTCCGTCACGTGCACGATCTCGCCGGGAGCGGGCACGTGGTCCACGCGCCCGAACTCGATCCACTCCACGTGCCCGACGACCGCGGCTCGCATGCTGCCCGCAGTCTGTCAGTGCGACAGCGCGCTGTCCTCGGCCGGCTCGCGTCCTGACTCCAGCAGTGGGCGCAGAAGGTCGACCGGTACCGGGAAGACGATCGTCGAGGCCTGGTTGGAGCTGATGTCCTGCAGCGCCTGGAGATAGCGCAGCTGGATCGTCACCGGGTTCGGGCTGATCACGTCGGCGGCCTCGGCCAGGCGGTCGGCGGCCTGGTACTCGCCCTCCGCGTTGATCACCTTGGCGCGCCGGTTGCGCTCGGCCTCCGCCTGGCGCGCGATCGCCTGCTGCATCCGCTCGGGGATCTCCACGTCCTTGATCTCGACGATCGTGACCTTGATCCCCCACGGCTCGGTCTGCTCGTCGATGATCTGCTGGAGGCTCTCGTTGAGCCGCTCGCGCTCGGCCAGCAGCGTGTCCAGCTCGGCCTTGCCGAGCACGGAGCGCAGCGTGGTCTGCGCGATCTGAAGCGTCGCTTTCTCGAAGTCCTCGATCTCGAGCACCGAGCGGCTCGGGTCGATCACGCGGAAGTAAGCGACCGCCGCCACCCGCACCGGGACGTTGTCGCGGGTGATCACCTCCTGCGGCGGGATGCGCAGGGTGACGGTGCGCAGGCTCACGCGCACCATCCGGTCGGCGCCGGGGATCAGCAGGGCCACGCCCGGGCCCTTCAGGTCGATCACGCGGCCGAGCCGGAACACCACCCCGCGCTCGTACTCGCGCAGCACGCGCACGGACGCCGCCGCGAGAGCCACCGCGGCCAGCGCCACCACGATCACGACAATTGCCAGGACCTCGATCACCAGCCGTCCTCCCATTCCTCTGCGCGCCGCACCGCCAGCGTGAGGCCGCTCACCCGCTCGACCACGACGGCGTCGCCGGCGTCGAGCTCATCGGATTGAATCGCGCTGCGGCGGGCGCGCCAGAGCGCACCGTCGACGAACACCTGACCGTCCTCGCCCGTCCAGCTGCGGACTACGCCGGTGCGGCCGCTGAGCGCCTCGCGCCCGGATGCGACCTGCCGCCGCCGCGCCGCGAGCGACTTCTTGGCGGCGATGGCGAGCCAGGCTCCGGTGACCGCGACAGCGGCGACCGTGGCCGCCACGACGAGGGCGACGCCGCCGCCCGCGCCGCCGATCGCGAGCGCAGCGCCGCCGGCGAGCGCCAAGCCACCGAACACTCCGAGCACGCCGCCGGACACGTGCGCTTCGGCCACCAATAGGGCGACCCCAACCAGCAGCAGAGCCAAGCCGACTTCGGACATGTTCCCTCCCCTCCGATGGTACGCCTCCGGGGGTGTCGCCGAGGGATCGCTCGGTAGCGTGGCGCGCGATGGACGGTCCGCTTCAACTAGGCCGCGGCGTGGAGATCCCGCTCTCCGAGGTCGATCTGCGCACGAGCCGCTCGTCCGGGCCGGGCGGTCAGCACGCCAACGTGACCGCTTCGCGCGTGGAGGCTGTGTTCGACGTGGACGCGTCGCGGTCGCTCACCGAGCAGCAGAAGCAGCGGATCACGGCGCGCCTGGGCCCGGTGGTCAGGGCGACGGCGCAGGACACGCGCAGCCAGACCCGCAACCGCGAGCTGGCCCTGCAGCGCCTGCGCACGCGGCTGGCCGCGGCGCTGGTGGTGCAGCGACCACGGCGGCCCACGAAGCCGACGGCGGCCGCACGGCGGAAGCGACTCGATTCCAAGCGCCGCCACAGCGAGCGCAAGCAGGCGCGGCGGCGGCCGGAGCCGGAGGGTTAGGGTCGCCCTCCCCTAGGGCGCGCTGGGCGCGACCGCGCCGCCGCCCTCGCCGCCCTGCGGCGCGGTCGGCGTCGGCGTCTGGCCCGCGCCGCCGCCCTCGCCCTGGCTGGGCGTCGTGGGCGTGACGGTCCCACCGTTCGGCTCGACGGGTGTGACCGGCGTCGTCTCGGTGGTGTCGGTGTCGGTCTTGTCCGTGTCGGTCTCGTCGGTGTTCGTGCTGTCGCCGAGGTTGTTGGGCGTGGTCACGCCGAGGTCGGCGGGCGTGGTGCTGGGCTCGCTGTCGCCGCCCGCGGTCGCGATCACCACGATCGCGATCAGCAGGACCAGGGCGGCCGCTCCGGCGGCCACCATGCGGCGGCGCATGTAGACGGAGTCCGGCTCGCGCTGGCCAGGCCTGCGCGGCGGCCCGCCCGGCAACCGCTCCCCAGGATCGAGACGGCGTGTGGGCTGGTCGTCCAGAGCGCTCAAGGTAGCGGATCGAGGGGCGGCTCAGGCGTAGCGGAGCGCGGCCGTCTCGTCGTCGCCGACGGGTCGCTCGCACGTGGGGCACCACCAGCGCGCCTGCACCGGCGTCCCGCAGGCATCGTGGCGGGGCGGCTCGCCGCCCTCGCGATGGCGCGCGCCCCAGTCGGCGAGCAGGCGCAGCGCACCCGCCAGCTCGTGCCCCGACGCGGTCAGCTCGTAGACGTAGCGCTGCGGGCGCTCCGAATAGGGCTGCGCCAGCACCAGGCCCTCTCCCTCGAGGCGCCGCAACCGCTGGGTGAGCACGTTCGGCGCGATCCCGGACAGCCCCTCCTGCAGGTCTCCGAAGCGCCGCGGACCGTCCAGCAGCGCCTCCACCAGCAGTAGCGTCCAGCGGTCGCCGACGCTGTCGAGCGCAGCGGCCAGAGGGGTCTTGGAGGTCGGCTCGGGCACGGTCGAAAGCGTACTTCGCATCCTTGGTACGGTAGTCACTTGCAATTCGCAAGTCACAAGGGAGCACGAGGATGCAAGTACTGACGTCTTTGCAGGAGGCGATCGCGGGCGCCGCGGAGCGAGTCGGCCCGTCGGTCGTGGGGCTCGGGCGGGGCTGGGGGCTCGGCTCGGGCGTGGTGATCGGCGACGGTCACGTGCTGACCAACGCGCACAACGTGCGCCGCGACCAGGTGACGGTCGCGTTCGCCGACGGCCGTCGCGAGACCGGCGAGTGGACCGCCGCCGACACGGACCTCGACCTGGCGGTCATCTCGGTCGACACCGCCAGCGCGCCCGCGGTGGCCTGGGAGCCCGGCGACGAGCCGGGCGTAGGCACCCCGGTGCTGGCGCTGGCCAACCCCGGCGGGCGCGGGCTGCGGACCACGCTCGGGTTCGTCACCTCCGAGGGCCGCAGCTTCCGCGGGCCGCGCGGGCGCCGCATCGCGGGCGCGATCGAGCACAGCGCGCCGCTGCCGCGGGGCTCCTCTGGCGGGCCCCTGGTCGACACCGAGGGTCGCCTGCTGGGCTTGAACGCCCTACGCCTCGACGGCGGCCTGATCCTGGCCGTGCCCGCCTCCGCCACGGTCAAGGAGCGCGTAGCGCGCCTGACGCGCGGGGAGGCATCGGCTTCGCCGCGCCTCGGCGTGGCGATCGCGCCGGCGCGCGCCGCGCGCCGCATGCGCCGCGCGGTCGGGCTGTCCGAGCGCGCCGGCCTGCTGGTCCGGGCTGTGGAGGACGGCAGCCCGTCTGCCGGCGCCGGCATCGAGCCCGGCGACCTGCTCGCGGCCGCGAACGGGGTCGTGCTCGACTCGGTGGACACCCTCTACGAGCTGCTCGACGCGGTCGCGAGCGGCGGCTCGCTGGAGCTGACGGTCGTCCGCGGAACCGAGGAGCGCGTCGTGAAGGTCGAGTTCGAGGCGACCGGGGCGACGGCGTGAGCGCCGTGGCGGAGGTTCCGCCCCCGGTCGACCCCGCCGAGGCGGAAGCGCTGGACGCCTACTCGCGCGCGGTGATAGCCGTGGCCGAGCAGCTCGGTCCGTCGGTCGCGAGCCTGCGCGTGATGCGGCGCGTGCGCGGCGGCCAGGTGCCGTCAGGCGACGGCAGCGCCGTGGCGCTCACTCCCGACGGCTTCCTGCTGACCAACGCGCACGTGGTCGGCCGCAGCGCCTCGGGCGGCCGGGCCACTTTCCCCGACGGCCACGAGTCGGCCTTCGAGGTCGTCGGCCGCGACCCGCTCTCCGACCTGGCCGTGCTGCGCGCGGCCGGCGAGTCGCTCGTGCCGGCGACGCTCGGCGACGCCGAGCGGCTGCGCGTGGGCCAGCTCGTCGTGGCGATCGGCAACCCACACGGCCTGGGCGGGTCGGTCACCGCCGGCGTCGTGTCGGCGCTCGGCCGGTCCCTCCCCACCCGCTCGCGGCGTGCGGGACGCATGATCGACAACGTGATCCAGACCGACGCCGCGCTCAACCCGGGCAACTCCGGCGGCGCGCTGGCCGACTCGCGCGGGCGCGTGGTCGGCATCAACACCGCCGTGGCCGGCGTGGGCCTGGGCCTGGCCGTACCGATCAACGACGCCACCCAGCGGGTCGTCGGGCAGCTGATGCGCGACGGCCGCGTGCGCCGGGCCTACATCGGCGTGGCGGGCGGGCCGCGCCCGGTGCCGCCCCAGGCGCGCGCCGCGGCCGGCAGCTCCACCTGCGTGGAGGTGGTCGAGGTCGTCGACGGCAGCCCGGCCGGCCGCGCGGGCCTGCGCCCGGAAGACCTCATCCTCGCGGTCAACGAACAGCGGATCACGAGCGTGGAGGACCTGCAGAGGCTGATGGGAGCCGAGCTGATCGGCGTCGCCGTCACCATGCGAGTGCTGCGCGCCGGCCGGACGCTGGACGTGGAGCTGGTGCCGGCCGAGCTCGAGTCGGCCTAGCGGGCGATGAGTACCGGCGCGGCCGCCGGTCTCTAGCTCAAACCCAAATAGGAGGAACCATGGGCAAGGTCAAGTTCGACGTCTCGATGTCGCTGGACGGCTTCCTCGCCGGTCCCAACCCGCGCTTCGACGAGCCCCTCGGCGACGGCGGCGAGGAGGTGCACGAGTGGATGTTCCAGACCGCCGGCTGGCGGGAGGCGCACGGCGGCGACGGCGGCGGGGAGGCCGGCCGCGACGACGAGATCGTTCGCGAGAGCACCGAGAACACCGGCGCCTACGTGATGGGCCGCCAGATGTTCGGCGGGGGCGAGGGCGACTGGGGGGACGAGTCGTGGAAGGGCTGGTGGGGCGACGACCCGCCCTACCACGTGCCGGTGTTCGTGCTGACCCACCACCCGCGCGAACCCGTGCCGATGGAGGGCGGGACGACTTTCCACTTCGTCACGGATGGCCACGAGTCGGCGCTCGAGCAGGCTCGTGCGGCGGCGGGCGACGGTGACGTGCAGATCGCCGGCGGCGCGAGCGTGATCCAGCAGTACCTCAAGGCCGGCGTGGTCGACGAGTTCCAGGTGCATGTGGCGCCCATGTTCCTGGGCGGCGGCGTCCGGCTCTTCGACGGCCTCGGCAACGACGAGGTCAAGCTCGAGGTCGTCCGAGCGGTCGAGTCGCCCCTGACGACCCACGTGAAGTACCGCGTGCTCTAGAGCCCCGGGATGTGACGCACCGCGAAGCCGCCGACCGGCCGCGCCGCTTGCTGCCAGCGGGTGCCGGCGCGACCGCGGCCGCTGGTGTCGAAGCGCAGGCCCGCCACGACCATGAACACGTGGCCGTCGTTGGCGTAGATGGTGATCCAGTCGCCGGGCCCTTCCGCCCCGTAGCGCATGAACAGCCCTGAGGTCAGCGGCCGGTCGAGCAGGCCGGCCGCGGCCAGGGCGAACGAGACCGACCCCGAGCAGTCGTAGCCGTTGTCGCGCCAGGCGCCGTGGCCGCCGCCCCACTTGTAGGGGAACTTCGCGATCGCGTTGCCGGCCAGGATCACGCGCTTGACGACGTCCGGCGCGTCCTCGGGCGCGACCGCCGACCCGTCCGCGAGTACCCGCGCGCGCGGGCCCGTCGGCAGGTAGGCCGTCGTGTCGAGGTAGGCGCGGAACTTGGCCAGCGCGGCGCGCGCCTCGCGCAGCTCGGCGCGGACCTCCGCGTCGCTGGGCGCGCCGGGGCTCGGCGCGTCGTCCTTGCCCCCGAGCCGCTCCGCCGCCTGCGCCTCCGAGTACTGGTCCTCGATGTCCTGCTGCTCCGCGGCGACCCTGCCCTCGGCGCCGGCCCGCGGCGTGAGCACCACCTCGTCCGCCCGGCGCTCGTCCCCGCGCTGCTCGGCCACGGCATTGCCACACCCGGCGAAAGCCGCGGCGGCCACGAGCGCCAGGGTCAGGTTTGGTGCTTTGATTTCCACTCGTCGTAGGGCATCCCGTAGACGATCTCCCTCGCCTGCGGGTCGGTCAGGTCGAGTCCGCGCTCCTCCGCAGCCTCCCTGTACCAGCGCGAGAGGCAGTTGCGGCAGAAGCCCGCCAGCTCCATCAGATCGATGTTCTGTACATCGGTTCGTTCGCGCAGGTGCTCAACCAACCTGCGGTACGCCGCGGCCTCCAGCTCGACCTGTGTGCCCTCGTCCATCGGTGTGGTAACGATAGGGAGGTGAACTACGAATCCTGGCAGCGCGACCCGCACGGCATCGATGAGCCGCACGACGTACTGGCCGCCGACGAGTTCGGCATCGGCACGCGCGACGAGCGCCTGCCGCCCGACCCGAACCGATTCGACCCGCCTCACGACATCCTGGCCGCCGAGGAGTTCGCCATGCCAGTCGGGGGCGCGCCGCACTCGGACCAGGCCAGCGGCCGGGACCCGCGCCGCCTCGTGCCGGTGCTGCTGATCGCCGCGATCGCGGCGTTCTTGCTGGTCCGCCGCCGCTGACGTGGCGCTGTCCCCGGTCAACCGGATCGAGATCACCGTCGACCGGGCGCTGTGCATCGGCTCTGGCGACTGCGTGGACACCGCGCCGGACGTCTTCCAGCTCGACGACGAGGACAAGGCCGTCGTCGTCGACCCCGACGGCGCGTCCGTCGACGACGTGATCGCGGCCGCCGGAAACTGCCCGGTGGCGGCGATCTTCGTCGTCGGCGAGAGCGGCGACCTCTACCCCTAGGTCGCGCACGTCGGCTTGCCGGCGCGGCGCTCCTTGCGGTAGCGCGTGTACTCGCCGGCGATCTTCGCCTGCGATACCCCGCGCAGCTCGAGCAGGAAGTCCGTGAACTGCAGCGTCTGGCGGCGCAGCAGCCCGAAGTCGATCTGCTCGAGCCCGTACCCCGCGTCGAACAGCGTCCAGGGCGCGGCGATGAACCCGACCGTCGGGATCAGGTGCCGCATGTAGGGCGTGCCCTCGCCGCCGAAGCTGCAGTAGGGCGGCACGTGCGAGTCGTCCGGCAGCGCCGTGCCCTTGAGCAGCAGCGAGCGCTCGACGTTGCGTCGCTCGATCGCCCGCTCGAGCGTGCCGACCAGGAACGGGCTCTCGGTCACGAACGTGGTCGACGGCTCGGATTGACTGGTCCGGCGCAGCGTCAACCCGGGCTGCCCGCCGCCGCGCGGCACCGCGTCCCACTGGTAGGCGCCGAGGTGCTCGAGCGCGAGCACCAGCTTGACGGTGCCCCGGTCGTAGGCCTTGTCGAGCTTGCGCGCGTAGAGCTCGTCGCCGGCTCCGTGGGAGTGGCCGTCCAGGCGCTGGTAGAGGTGCGCCGTGGTGAGCACGAACTCCATCGGGCCGGGGCGGCACTTGCGGGGCAGGTCGGCGAAGTAGCGGGCGATCGCGAGAATCGGCACCGAGCCGTTGTCCCAGAGCGCGTTGACGCCGTCGCTGTGGGTCTCGACCACCACCCGCCGGCGGCCCGGGCCGGCGAGCTTCGCCACCAGCGTGCGCGTGGGCGCGCGCCGGGTCGTCTCGGCCGCGAGCGCGATCCGGGCCGGCCCCGCCGAGCCGTTCGCGATCGCCCGCTTGAGCTGCTCGCCCTCGTCGACGCCGAGGTGCAGTCCCGGCACCTTCCAGTGGATGCCCTCGTAGGGCCGGTAGTGGCCGCGGATCTGCGAGCGCGGGAACTCGTGGACGAACACCACGCCCGCCGCCCCGGCCTCGCCCGCGGCCTCCATGTCCTCGGTCGGCTGCGGGTTGAGCCAGTCGCGCTTGTAGATGCCGTTCGGATCGAGCGTGTGGCGCGGGTCGAAGATCGACCAGGCGACCGCGTTGAAGGCGGCGTTCGGCAGCGACCCGCCGACCAGGTCGCGCACCACCAGCTTGCCGGCGGAATTGGCGGCGGTGATGTCGGTTTCGGTCGGCAGGTAGACGAGCGGCGCGGGCGGCCCGTTGGCCGCGGACGGCTTGCTGTACGGGACTGGTCCCGCCGGCCGGATGACGACCTGGCGGCCGATCGTGACCCGCAGCGACGCCGAGCGCGCGAGCCAGCGGTGAAAGCGGTAGCGCAGCGAGTGCACCTTCACGCCCCGGATCGAATCGAGCTGGCGCTCGAGCCAGTCGATGTAGCGCACGTGGTTCGGGCTGCCGGTGGTGCGCACGCCGAAGTTGTCGAGGGCTCGGTTCCAGCCGCGCAGCTTGGCGGTGCCGGCGAGGGCCGCCGGGTTCGCAACGTTCGGGCAGGACTCCGCCATGGCGGCGGGCGCGAGCGCTCCCGACAGGGCGAGCGCGGCTAGGGCGACCAGGTATCGACGACGCACTTCGTCCTCCTCATCCCGCTGGCTTCACCGTGACGGTGACACGGTAGAAGCGGCTGGGGTTCGCTTTCTCCTCGGGGCCCTCGCCTCACGGGCGCGCCACCGCCCAGTCGAGGCTGCGCCCGCCGCGCGCGCGCAGACTGAAGGTCAGGTCGCTGCCGTCGCGCCGGCTGGCCACGCGCCGGCCCTCGACGAAGGCGGCCACCCGGCCGCGCCGCAGCGCCGCCGGCAGCGAGACCGTCATCCGCAGCGCCCGGCGGCCGTGCGGCCGCAGGTACCCGCGTGCGCGGGTGCGCCCGTACTCGATGCCCGCGTCGGGCAGCCGCAGCGTGAAGCTCTTCAGCGGCAGGTGCGGATCGATGCGGTAGCCGTCGCGCACCGGCTCGAGGCCGGCCAGCTTCAGCGCCGCGAACAGGCTCCAGGCCGGCTGGTGCATGACCTGCGTGTTCCAGCCGCCGAAGATGCCGATGCCGCAGCGGGACGGGTCGCTCGCGTAGTGGGCGGAGCAGACGTCGTCGACCGAGATCACGCCGTTCCAGCGCTGCGGGTAGGCGCGCGCGTGCGCGGTGAGCGTGTTGCGCAAGAGCTCGTCGAACGCATACTCGGGCGCGCGCGGCACCACGCCCTCGAGGTCGCCGAGCGCCCACGTCAGCCACCCGTTGATCGCGTACCAGGCGCCGCCCACGTAGACCGCGTTGTTGTCGCCGATGCCGAGCGCTGTGACGGTGCGCTCGTCCACGTCCGGGTCGTTGCGCGCCGGCGACTGCGAGGACCCGATACGCGCCGGCCCGTGCGTCTGCGGCGGCGCGCCGACCCCCGTGAGGAAGCGGCGGATGTTGGCCACCAGCGTGCGCGCCTGAGCCGCGCTCGGCACGCCGGACGAGCAGCGCCCATGGCTGCGGCTCGCCGTAGATCACGCCGTGGCCGATCTGCCCCTGCGCGCCGTACCCGCGCGAGTACCAGCCGCGGCCGGTCCACTCACGCTCGAGCACGGTGCGCAGCTCGGCGGCGTCGGCCCGCAGCCGCGCCGCGAACGCGCGGTCGCCGCGCACGTCGGCCAGCTCGGCCAGTCGCGGGTAGAGGTAGGCGAGCTGGGCCGTGACGAGGATCGACTCGTTCATGCCGAGGAACTGCGTGGAGAAGTCGGACCAGTCGCCGTTCGTGCCGGTGAGGTACCCGCCGTGCGGGCCGCGGCGGCTCTCCTGGTTGCGGTAGGCCTGGCGCAGGTGGCGCCAGAGCGACGCGCGACCGCCACCCGCCCACGGCAGGCGCTCGTCGAAGAACGAGAGGTCGCGCGTGCCGAGCCCGTACTCGGCCGCGGCGAGCAGCAGCCAGAGGTCGAGGTCGGCCGAGGTGCCGTGCTCGGTGGGCTTGCACATCTCGGTGACCGCGTAGGGCAGGAACTTCAGGCCGCTCGACTGCTCGGCCGCCGAGTAGCGGATCGTCTCGCGCGCCAGCTCGGGGGCGGCGTAGATCAGCGGGAGGATGTGCTGGAGCGGATCGCGGTAGGCGGCCTGGATGCCGGCGTCGTACTGGTAGTAGCCGCCCTGGGAGATGATGTGGTGGCCGCAGGTCTCCTCGTAGGTCGCGCCCGAGCGCAGCATGTAGCCGTCCCACTGGAGCTCGCGCGAGAGCCAGTCGCGGCCGGAGCCAAGGCGCACGCGCGGCAGCCAGGCGCGCCAGGCGCGCTCGCTGCGAGCGAGCGGCTCGCGCGCGGCGCGCCAGCGCTTGACCAGCGCGGGGATGCGCTTGGTGTGGGCCAGGCCGTAGGCGTAGCGGAGGGTCACGGAGCCGCCGGGCGGCACGACCGTCGGAGAACGGAAGGCAAAGAGGTGATGGCCCGGGGTGCCGCCCGTGCCCGCGGTGCCGCCCTGGTGGCGCGCGGCGCGCGTGCGCGACAACCGTCCGGCGACCACCTCGGCGGGCCGCGCCCGCCCGCCCGCACCGAAGAAGCGCGTGGCGTCGGTCTCCCAGTCGGCGACCTTGCCGCGCAGCGCGGCGGCGAAGACCGTCAGCGGCCGCTTGTCGACCGCGTCCGGCAGCTGACGGGCGGTCAGCGTGCGCCGGCGGCGGTCGTAGGCGGGCCGCGCGAGCCCGATGTAGCGCTGGTTGACCACGCTGCGCGGGTTGACGCCCCAGTACTCGATCCAGCTCGCCCGCAGCGGGCGGCGCGAACGGTTGCGGATCGTGACGTCGTGGAGCAGCAGCGGGTCGTCGCCGAACGGCGCGTAGACCTGCTCGGTCACGGCGATCCCCGGCACCGCGGTCGACCGGCCGAAGTAGCCGGTGGCGAAGTCGCGCCGCGTGCGCGCCCCGGCCGGGCGGTCGGCGTAGAGCGTGCTGATCACGCGGCCGCCGGCGGTGCGCAGGTAGCCGTAGCCGCCGGCGTACTGGCCGAGCCGCCGGCTGGGCGAGGTTGGCCCACTGGTACGAGCGGTCCTGGCTCCAGAGCTGCACGTGCCCGCGGGTGTGCGCGGTGGCGACGATGTGGTCGTTGCCGAGCTGGTGCCAGGCGTCGGTGGACTTCAGGTCCGGCTGCATCGTGCGCGCGTCGCGGTCGGGATCG
Source organism: uncultured Thermoleophilaceae bacterium (assembly GCA_963765135.1). Taxonomy (GTDB): domain Bacteria; phylum Actinomycetota; class Thermoleophilia; order Solirubrobacterales; family Thermoleophilaceae; genus JACVRW01. Next base: position 104,357 of record CAVXUX010000002.1, on the reverse strand, counting down.
AGCCGGTAGCTGTAGGCGGGGAGGCCGAAGCCGTCGACGAACCAGCGTCCGAAGATGCCGCTGCCGGCGGTGGCTGCGGATGTCGGGGGCGCGCTTGGTCGGTCGACAGCGCCGGCGGCGCCCGCCGCGCCGGCGGGGGCGCTCGCTACGAGCAGCGCCAGCGCCGCGAACAGCAGCAACCAGGGGCGGCCCCAGCGCGAGTGAGTGTGTCGAAATGCGTCATATGCGCGCGGTTTGACACCCGCACTCCGGCGCGCCGGCTTCTGCGCGCCGTCTAGCCCATCGCAATACCCCTCCGTACCCAAACCTGGGTTAGCATACATCTGTGTACTCAAAGGCGCGGGTTGCCGATCCGCCGCGGGCCGACGAGCCTCAGCCGCTCCCGCGCGGCCGGCACAAGCTGTCCCGCGCCGACGTGCGCGACTCGCAGCGGCGCCGCCTGATCCGGGCCATGCTCGACCTGGTCGCGGAGCGCGGCTACCCCGCCACCACGGTCGGCGACGTCGTCGCGGCCGCGCGCTGCTCCCGCAACGCGTTCTACGAGCTGTTCGAGGACAAGGAGGCCTGCTACATCGCGGCCGCCGACGAAACCGGCGCCGAGATGCTCGAGGCGCTCGTGTCCGGCGCCCAGCAGGCGGACAGCTGGCTCGAGGCGCTGCGCAGCGGCACGCACAGCTACCTGCGCTGGTGGGTCGACAACCCCGCCTACGCCGCCGCCTACCTGATCGACCTGCCCACCGCCGGCCGGCGCGCGCTCGAGCAGCGCGACCGCGTCTACGCGGACTTCGCGGCGATGTTCGCCGGGCTCGCCGCCCGCGCCCGGGCGGAGCAGCCGGTCCTGCCGCCGCTCCCCCCGCTCGCCCCGCGGCTGCTGGTGATGGCGATCACCGAGCTGATCGCGCAGGAGGTGCGCGAAGGCCGCGTGGACGACCTGATGAAGGTCGAGGACGAGCTGGTCCGCTTCATCGTCAAGACCCTTACTTAGTCGTAGCTCGGCCGCAGCCCGCGTAGCCGCCCCACGAAGGCGCCCAGCGCGATCACCGGCTTCTGCAGCGCCACGGGGATCCCCGTCCGGAAGCTCTGGGCACGGGTGCCGTGCAGAACCACGAACAGCTGCAGGTTCGAGAACTCGCCCTGCTTGTTCACGCTGCCGTTCTCCATGTGGTGGCCCAGGGCCGATACGAACGCCTCCACGAATGACCCGCCGGGCGACGCCCGGTGGCGCAGCCGCAGGTCGGAGTCTCCGGCGTTGTACGGGTTGCGGTGCCCGGTGCCGACTGGCAGCTCGACCGTCTCCCCCGGCCCGGCGGTGACCACCCGGCCGTCGATTTCGATCGTCGCGGTTCCGGCGATGATCGCGAAGCTCTCGACGTAGTCGAGGTGGACGTGCGCGTCAGCCTTGCCCGTGTGCGGCTTCATTACCCGCTCGAGCACCGCGTCCTCGCCATCGGGCAGCCAAGTGACCCAGGCGCCCGTCAGGGGGTTCGTCCAGCTCCGCCCGCTGGCGGGCATCAGTCCCGCTTGCCGCGCCCGTACACCAGCTTCAGCGCGCGCCCCAGCAGCTTCGTGCGCTTCGCCGAGTAGGGCAGCATGTGGAGGTCGCGCTTGGGGGCGAAGCGGGTGACCACGATCGCCTGCTTCTTCGTGTACTTGCGGATGCCGTCGGCGCCGTGGCGGGAGCCCATCCCGGACGACTTCCAGCCGCCCATCGGCAGCTCGAGCGCCACGTAGTTGATCTGCGCGTCGTTGACCGTCACCGCGCCGGCCTCGATCCGGCGCGCCAGCCGCTCGCCCTTCGCGGCGTCCTTGGTCCAGACCGACGCCTGCAGCCCGTAGGCGCTGTCGTTCGACAGCCGCACGCCCTCCTCCGCGTCGGCCACCTTCATGATCGGCAGCGTCGGCCCGAACGTCTCCTCGGTCATGGCGGTCATCGTGTGGTCCACGTCGAGCAGCAGGGTCGGCTCGTAGAAGTGCCCGCCGTCGTCGGAGCGCTTCCCGCCGGCGACCACACGGGCGCCCTTGTCGACCGCGTCGCGCACGTGGGCTTCGACGATGTCCGACTGCGGCGGGTGGATCACCGCGCCGAGGTCCACGCTGCCCGGCCCGCGCGGCGCACCCTGGCGCAGCTCGCCGACCTTCTTGGTCACGAGCGAGACGAACTCGTCGTAGACCGGCGCCTCGACGTACACGCGCTCGGTCGAGATGCAGGTCTGCCCCGCGTTCTGCATCGAGTAGTGGACCGCGGCGTTGGCTGCCCGCTCGAGGTCGGCGTCCGCGCAGACCAGCATCGGGTCCTTGCCGCCCAGCTCCAGCGCCACCGGCGTCAGCGTCCGCGCGGCCCGCTCCAGCACCTTCTTGCCGGTAGCGGTCGACCCGGTGAACATGAGGAAGTCGACGGCGTCGATCATCGCCGCGCCGGTCTCGCCGAAGCCCGGGGCGACCTGGTAGACGCCGTCCGGCAGCCCGCACTCGCGCACGCACTCGCCCATCAGCAGCGCGGTCAGGGGCGTGACCTCGCTCGGCTTCAGGATCACCGAGTTGCCGGCCGCGAGCGCCGGGATGCAGTCTCCGAACGAGTTCGTGAGCGGGTAGTTCCAGGGGCCGATCACGCCGACCACCCCGACCGGCACGTGGCGCAGGATCAGCTTGCGGCCCTTGACGAACGGCGACGCCGTCTTGATGCGCTCGTCGGCCAGGTACTTCTCCGCGTTCTTGGCCCAGAAGCCGAACGCCGACGCCGCGTAGGCGATCTCGGCGACCTGGGCGTCCTCCCAGGCCTTGCCGGTCTCGGACACGATCGTCTCGATGATGCGGTCGGAGTTGTCGATGACCCACTTCTGGCAGCGCTTGAGCACCTGCGCGCGCGCCTCGAAGCCGAGCGCCTCCCAGCCGGGCTGCGCCGCGCGCGCCCGCTCGACCAGCTCGCCGATCCGCTCCGGCGCGACCACGTCCACGCTGGCGACGATCTGGCCGGTCGCGGGGTTCTCGACGTCGATCTTCTGTGCGGGCGGAGCGACTGTGGCTGTCATGTTGGAACCCTAACCGCGAGCGCGCCTGCGCTCGCCTTGTTTGCGGAGGAACTCGGACGTGTGCAGGACCGGACGGCCGCCGATGGCGGCGGCGCGGGCGGCCACCCCGCGCCAGCGCGGCAGCGCGAGGACCATGCGCTTCGAGTCGAGCAGCCCGACGGTCGCGCTGGCCACCTCCTCGGCGCTCAGCATCCGCGGCGAGCTCCAGATGATCGCCGACTCGGGCTCGTGCGCTCGCTCGCGGGTCATGTCGGTGTCGGCGCCGTCGGGGCAGACCACGTGCATCGCGATCGGCACCCCCGCCGCCATCAGGTCCCCCTGCAGCGAGGCCGTGAAGCCGAGCACGGCGTGCTTGGTCGCGGCGTAGACGGCCAGGCCCGGCACCGGCGTGAAGGCGGACATCGACCCGAGGTTGATCACGTGCATGTTCTGGCCGCCGCGCTCACGCATTGCGTCTACGGCCGCGCGCGAGCCCCAGATCACTCCGTAGAGGTTCACGTCGACCTCGAGGCGCACCTCGTCGTCGGGGTGGTCCCAAGCCTTGCGCGTACGCAGCACGCCGGCGTTGTTGACCCAGACCTCGAGCGGCCCGCGCTCGATCGCCGCGCGCGCCGCGCGGCGGTGCGCCTCCGGATCGCGCACGTCGAGCTGCATCGAGAAGCCGCCGATGGCCTCCGCGGTCGCGGCGGCGGCCTCGCCGTCGAGGTCGGTGGCCAGCACCGCGTACCCGCGCCCGGCCAGCCGCTTGGCGATCTCGCGGCCGAAGCCGCGCCCCGCGCCGGTGACCACCGCCACCCCCGCCATCAGGCGACCGGGGCGGCCTCGCGCGGGCGGGCGGCCGGCAGCGCGCGCTCCACGCCGCGGCTCCGCTTGCGCTCGCGCGCCAGAAGACGCATGTACGGGTGGAAGTCCACCTGGATCGTGTGGCGGGTGGAGGCCACGTAGCGCTTGCGCATGGCCTTCTCCTCGCGCTCGATCGCCCGCGCCATGCGCTTGGGCTCCGGCAGTGCCGCCTTGCCCTCGAGCAGGTCGGCGATCCACTCCGACTGGCGCTCGGCGATCGGCATGATCGCCCCCAGCGGCTGCACCAGCCCGACGAAGTAGAGCCCCGTTTGCTCGGGGTGGACCACGCGCCGGTAGAGCGGCACGTGGTTGCCGGCCGTGCCCATCACCTCGGGGTCGAGGAACGGGAACGTGATCCGGTAGCCGGTGCACCAGACGATCGTGTCGACCTCGGCGCTGGTGCCGTCGCAGAAGTGCACGACCGGGCCGTCGATCCGGTCGATGTTCGGCTTCGCGGCGATGCGGCCGTGGCCGATCCGGTTGAGCAGGTCGGCCGACACGGTCGGGTGAGCCTCGCCGAGCTTGTGGTCGGGCTTGGGCAGCCCGTAGCTCTCCATCGGTCCCTGGACGCGCTTGACCTCGCGCATCAGGATCGGGCGGGTGAACGCGAAGGGCAACCTGTTCGCCCAAGCCGGCGCCATCTGGTCGAGCGGCACGCCGCCGATGAACTTGGGCATCACCCACGCGCCGCGGCGCATCGCCAGGTAGGTCTCGGCGGAGACCCGCGACGCCTCGGTCGCGATGTCGGTCGCCGAGTTGCCGATGCCGAGCACCAGCACGCGCCGGTCGACGAAGCGCTCGTCGGGCTCGCGGTACCAGTGCGAGTGGAGCTGCTCCCCGGTGAACGACGCCTGGCCCGGGAAGGGCGGCTCGGGGTACTTGGGATCCCAGTGGTGGCCGTTCGCGACCATCACGGCGTCGTAGCGGTGCGACTCGCCGTCGGCGAGCGTGACCTCCCAGCCGTCGCCGGCGGGCTCGACGCGCGCGACCTCGGTGTTGAAGCGGATCTTGTCGCGGAACCCGAAGTGGTCGACGTAGTCCTCGAAGTAGCGGGCTATCTGAGTGTGGTGCGGATAGTCCGGATAGTCGTCCGGCATCGGGTAGGTGGCGTACTCCATCATCGCCCGCGACGTGTTGATGAAGAGCGAGCGGTAGGCCGACGACATGCCGTTGTCGTTGCCGTAGCGCCAGTTGCCGCCGATGCCCGACCCCTTCTCGAAGCAGTCGAACTCGATGCCGCGCGCTTGGAGCACCTGACAGGACGCGATGCCGGACGACCCCGCGCCGATGATGCAGACCCTGGCCAAGGTCAGGCGAGCCTACCAATCCTGGCTGGCTGGCCAGGCAACGCGGAGCCGGCCTACTCGAGCAGGCCGCGCCGCATCGCCTCGGCCACCGCGGCGGCGCGCTCGGCGACGCCGAGCTTGTCGTAGACGTGGTGCAGGTGCGTCTTCACGGTCGGCGTCGCCAGGCACAGCCGCCGGCCGATCTCCGGCGCCGTCAGGCCTTCGGCCACCAGCTCGAGGGCCTGGCGCTCGCGGTCGCTGAGCACGGGCCGTTCGTCGACGGCGCGCAAGCGGATCTCGCCGGCGATGCCGGCTTGGAGCTGCGGCGAGAGCACGGTTCGCCCGCGCGCGACCGCGGCGATCGCGTCGCACAGCTCGCGCGCGTCGGCGTCCTTGGTGAGGTAGCCGGCCGCCCCGTTGGCGATCGCGGCGTAGACGAGCTCCGGGTCCGGCTCGGCGGCGATCATCACCACGCGCGTATGGAGGCTGTCGCGGCCGACCGCGTTCAGGACCTGGTCGCCGCTCAGCCCGGCCAGGGTGCGGTCGATCACCGCGACGTCGGGCTGCTCGCTGCCGATCGCGTCGAGCGCCTCGCGCCCGTCGCGCGCCTGCCCGACAAGCTCCAGCTCCGGACGCTCCCTGATCGCCCTGGTCAGGGCGTCGCGGTAGAGCGGATGACGATCCGCCGCGAGCACGCGCACGCGGCGCCGGGCCGGGCCCATCTCGACCTCCTGCGAGTCCGCCTCGCCCTCGACAAGTCCCTTGCTGAGCGAGGTTCCTGAGTTGTATCAGCCTGGCGCCGTTTTGCATAGACAATCCTTAGCGATCACGGCTGACGCATCCAAACGCACGGTGGTGTGGGACTGGAGCGGACTGCGGACTCGCTGCTACCGCGAGGCCGTCCGGGTGCTCCCGCGGGCGGACGCCGAGGAGGCGGTGCAGGAGGCGCTCGTCCGGGCCTGGCTGCGCCGCGACGCCTGCCGGTCGCCCGAGGCGCCGCTGCCCTGGCTGCTGGAGATCACCCGCAACGAGGCGCGCCGGGTGCTGGGGCGCCAGGCGCGGCTCGGCAGCCTCGAGCCGCTGCGGCATCCGGCGGGCGAGGACGACGCGCTCGCCGGAGCCGCCGTGCGCCTGACCGTCGAGCAGGCGCTGCACACGCTCGCCGAGCGCGACCGGCGCGTGCTGCACCTGCGTTACGCCGAGGACCTCACGCAGGTCGAGGTGGCGCGCCGGATGGGCCTCCCCGAGGGGACGGTGAAGGTGCGCCTGCACCGGGCGCGCGGCCGGCTGCGTCGAGCGCTCGAGTCCTAGCGCTTGCGGCGCTTCCGGGAGCCGCCGTTGGGCTCCGGCTCCTCGGCCTCGGACGCCTCGAAGTGCATCATCACCAGCCGGGTGGGAATGCCGATCTCGTCGGCCTTGGCAAGCCGCTTGACGCTCTGCGACCCGATCCGCTCCGCCTCCGCCAGCACTCCCCCGAGCACCTCGTTGAGCTCGCCCCAGCCACGCTCGTCGAGGACCAACGGGCTGCGTGTGAGGTAACGATCCGGGCGGCGCTCGAAGGTGTTCTCCTCGATCGCCGTGGACACGTCGTCCCAGATCAGCTGAAGGGCGACGTCGGACATCGCCTGCCGCGCCGATTGCGGCAGGCGCTTCCAGTCGCGGTCGCTGAAGAACGGGCGCTTGAGCGCGCGGTAGTAGTGCTCGATCGCGCCGCGCCGCTGCGCGGTGCGCACGAGCTCGATGCACTCCAGCTCGTGGAGCGCGCGCACGTGATAGCTCACGTTCGGCAGCCGCTCGTTGATCATCCCGGCGATCTCGTTCGGGCTGGCCACGCGATCGTTGAGGATCGCGAGGATGTGCGCGCGCATCGGATGCGAGAGCGCCTTTGCGAGCCGTGCGTCAACCAGACCAGCCTGTTCCTTGGCCATGTCTGAGGCGACCATAACCCATTCGGGCACACCGACTCCAGCGGAACGAAAGGCAACTCCGCCGGGGTCGTGTTCGATATGCCCGAGGGCCCTGCCGATCCGAGCTCCTACGACCTGTTCGCGCCGTTCTACGACGCCTTCACGGCGGGGTCCGATTACGACGCCTGGGCGCGGCACGTGCTGGCGCTCGCGGACGAATATGGGCTGGCGGGCAGGAAGCTGCTCGATCTCGCATGCGGAACCGGGAACAGCTTCGTCCCCTTCCTGCGCGCCGGCTTCGAGGTAACCGGGTGCGATGCCTCCGCGGCGATGCTCGCCCAGGCCGCTCGCAAGGCTCCCACGGCCAACCTCGTGCACGCCGACGTCCGCGAGCTGCCCACGCTCGACCGGTTCCACCTGGTCACCTGCTTTGACGATTCGCTCAACTACCTGAGCGAGGAACGAGACCTGGCCTCGGCATTCGGGTCGATCGCGGCGAACCTCCATCGCGAGGGACTGGCCATGTTCGACCTGAACACCTTGCTCGCCTACCGCACGACGTTCGCCACGGACAGCGTCTCGGCCCACGGCGACGTGATCTTCGCCTGGCGAGGGGCGTCGCGCGGCGACGCCGCACCGGGCTGCCGCGCCGACGCCTCGATCGAGGTCTTCGCGCCGCGCGAGCGCGGGCTCTACGAGCGCGTGACCAGCTTGCACGCCCAGCGCCACTTCCCGCGTGAGCGCGTGCTCGCCGCGCTGCGGCGGGCGGGACTCGCCTGCGCCGGGGTGCACGGGGTCCTCGCCGACGGCGCGCTCGTCCCGGACGCCGACGAGCTGCGCCAACTCAAGGTCCTGTACGTCGCGAGACTCGCGGAAGGAGGTGTTGACAAGTGACGATCAAGAAGACGGAGCCGGTGCTGCCGGCGCTCTCGGTGACCAAGCTCTCCTGAGCTCATGGCGGCTCGGCCCGGCGCCCCGGCGCCGGGCCGGGCGGCCGCCACTCGAAAGGAGCCCGCGCTTGCTCAAGCCACGCCTCAAGCGCACGGTGGACGCCGTCGAGTCGGACGCCGGCGACATCTACATCCTCCGCCCCGGCGACGACTCGGACCTCGTGATCGAGCAGCCCGACCGCACGGCCCGCCTGCTGCTCGCCGCACTCGACGGCACGCGCACCGCGGCGACGCTGGAAAGCGAGTTCGGCCGCGAGCGCGTGCGCGCGGCGCTCGCCGACCTGGCCGACGCCGCCCTGATCGAAGACGCCGCCGACGACGAGCGCACCAGCCCCCGCGACCGGGAGCGCTACGACCGCCAGCTGCGCTACTTCGCCGACCTTGCCGACCCGGGAACGCCGGCCTCCGAGTACCACCGCCGCATCCGCGCGGCCCGCGTGGCGCTGCTCGGCGTGGGCGGGCTGGGGAGCTGGGCCGCCTACGCGCTCGCGTGCTGCGGCGTGGGCGAGCTGGTGCTGGTGGACGGCGACGTCGTCGAGGAGAGCAACTTCAACCGTCAGATCCTCTACCGCGAGCGCGACATCGGGCGGCCCAAGACGGAGGCCGCGGCCGAGGCGCTGGCCGAGTTCGACTCGGCCTGCCGGCTGACGCCGTTGCCGCGCCGGCTCGACTCCGTGGACTCGGTCAGCGCGGTCATCGAGGGCACCGACTTCGTCGTGAACGCTGCCGACTGGCCGGCCCACGACATCGAGCGGTGGGTCAACGCGGCCTGCGTCGCGGCAGGCCTGCCGTTCATCACGATGAGCCATTCGCCGCCGGTGGCCCGCGTCGGGCCGCTGTACGTGCCCGGGACGACCGGGTGCTACGCGTGCCAGGAGTCGGCCTACCGCGAGACCCACCCGCTCTACGACGAGCTGGTCGAGCGGCGCCGCGGGCGCCCCTCGCCGGCTCCGACGCTCGGGCCGGCGTGCGCGTTCGTCGGCGGCCAGGTGGCGCTCGAGACGCTCCACCAGGTCACCGGCCTGTGCGCGCCGGCGACGCTCGGCGCGGCGCTCCTCTACGACCTGCGCACGATGCGGGTCACGCGCGAGCCGGTCCCGCGCGTGCCCGGCTGCGAAGTCTGCGGCTGAGGGAGCGCGACCCGCCCCGTGCGGCGCGGCGCCGCGTGCGTGGCCCGGCGCACGCCTCGGTACCGAAGCACGGGACGTGGTCGCGCTCTCGGAGAAGCCGCGCCGGCGCGAGTTTCTCCCCGGTCGTTCCGTCCGCGGGCGAACGTAAGTTCGTAGCGACCAGCTAAGCGCCCCGGCGACGCGACCACGTCCCGGGGCATGGCACCGAAGGTGAGTTCGGCGCACATCCACGATACGCCCGGTCGCAAGCACGGCGGCCTCCTTCGCGTGCCTTCCACGAAAGGAGCGCGATGGCACAGGTGGCCGTGGAGCTCCCGGCCGCGCTCGTCCCGTGCGTGCGCGAGACGGTTCTCCTGCAGTACCGGGCGGCGCTCGAGGCGCTGCATCTGGCGTTCGGCGCGCTGGACGAGGCGGCGACGTCGCTCGAGGAGGTGCGGCGCGGCCGCGACCGCCTCGGGCGCCTCGACGCCCTGCTCGCCCAGCTCGGCTGGCCGGACGAGCCCGTTCCCGAGGCGGTGGGGCTGGCGGGCCCGGCGGACGTCCTGCGGGACGCCCTGCACGGCTCGCTGATCGACGCCGGCGACCGGCTGGCGCTGGCGTGCGAGGGGAGCTGGCGCGGAGAGGCGAGCGCCGACAGCGTCCGCTCGGCGGCCGGGGAGGTGATCGCCCTCGACCGCCTGCTGCGCGAGCTGGAGGGTCGCTAGGTCCCGACGGTGCGGCGGAACAGCAGCACGCAGATCACCGCGACGATCGCGGCGAGGATCGGCACGCCCCAGCCGAACACGCCGACCGCGGCGAGCACCGCGCCGATCACCGCGACCGCGCCCGCCACACCGCCGGTCACGGCCAGGCGGTAGGCGCGCTGCTCGCGGCCGCGTCGAGATGGAGGACCGCCAGAGCTGCGAGTGAGATCGGACACGGCGAGAACGGTAGCGCCCAGGGTGACTCCGCCAGTGCCTGACCGCACCAGTCCGCCCTTTCTCGTCGCTTGCGCGCGGAGCATCCCCCGGTCTAGGGTGGGCTCGATGAGGAGGGGGAGGATCGGTCGCGCGCGGCTGGCGCCCGTCTGCGCCGTCGCCGTGCTGGCAACGGCGGCCGCGCCGGCCGCGGCGACCGCGCTGCCCTGCAACGGCAACCCGCGGCTGTGCAACCGCACGCTCGATCGAGTCGTGCTGCCGGCCACTCACAACTCGATGTCGAACGCGGCGGCGGGCTGGCAGATCCCCAACCAGCAGGTCGGCATCCCCGAGCAGCTCGCCGCCGGCGTGCGCGGCTTCCTGATCGACACCTACTACGCGCACCGGGACGCGAACGGCACGCTCGTTACCGACACGACTCCGACCCCCACGAGCCAGCTCTACCTCTGCCACGTGGCCTGCTCGATCGGCGCGACTCCCTTGATCGACGCCCTGCGCGGCATCCGCCGCTTCCTGCGGGACCACCCGCGCAACGTCCTGGTGTTCGTCAACGAGGACTACACGCGCCCGGAGGACTTCGCACGCCAGGTGAGGCTGAGCGGGCTGCGGCGCCACGTCTTCGGCGGCCAGCTCGGCTCGCGCTGGCCGACGCTGCGCAAGCTGATCGCGCGCCGGCGCCAGGTGGTGATGCTCAGTCAGGGCGACACCGGGAGCGTCCGCTGGTACCACAACGGCTACGCGGGACTGCTCCAGGAGACGCCCTACAACTGGGTCACCCCCGACCTGCTCACCGAGCCCGGCGAACTGGCCGGCGAGCTGCGTCCCCAACCGCGGCGGCACGACCGGCGGCCTGTTCCTGATGAACCATTGGTCGCCGCCGGTGGCGCCCAGCCCGGCCACCTCCGCGATCGTCAACGCGACCGACACGCTGGTCCGGCGCGCCCGGGTCTGCCGCTTCGTGCGCGGCCGCTGGCCGACGCTGATCGCGGTCGACATGTTCCAGAGCGGCGGCCTGTTCGAGGCCGTGCGCCAGCTGAACTCCGAGATCGGCTAGCTCAGCCGAACAACTGCAGCCATAAGGGGATCTCGGCAGCCGCTGCATCGGCAAAGGTGCCCACTCACCCCACCCACGCAAGGCGGATGGCGCCTTGACCTCGCCAACGCCCTACAACGCGACATGCATCCGGCGGACGCATGGTGGTGGCGCCGATTTGGCACCGGAGTGCAGCGAAAACCGGTCCACCACCCGAGGCGGCCTGGGGTGTGGCGACCTCGCCCGGTTGCCCCTCATTGCTGTCGTTTTGCATCCCGCGCCGAGACAACGCAGGGAGCGTCAGAGCTCAGCCGCGCCGCGCGACGCCGGCCAGCGCGACCGGCAGCGCCACGGCCGACGAGGCGATCCCTCCGGCCACGACCACGAAGCCCGTGTTCTCGCGCGCGAAGCAGCTCGCGCCACTCGGGTCGGCGAGCACGTATGCCGCGGTGCCCAGCACCGCGGCCGCGGCGGCGCCGACGGCCAGCAGCGCGAGGCCGCCGGTGGCGATCCGATCGCTCGCCCGGGCGAGCGTCGTGCGCGCCCAGCGGTCGGTGGCCGGGACGCGGCGGTTGGCCTCGTGCAGCCCCGCGAAGATCGTCAGCGCCCAGCCGGTGGCCAGCAGGTAGCCGGCGATCACGTCGCTGGGGAAGTGCCAGCCCACGGCGACGACCGAGGCCCCGACGGCAAGCGCCAGGCCCGAGCCGATCACGGCCGCGGCCCAGCGCGCCCGGCGCGGCGCGACCAGCACGCCGGCCATCGCGAGCGACATCGCGGCAGTCGCGTGCCCGCTTGGGAGGGCCCTGGGGCCGACCGGGTAGTCGAATATCGGCGGGAAGCGCGGATGGGCGAGCAGCACCTTGAGCAGCTCGCTCGACACGCTGGTCGCGGCGACCAGCGTGAGCACGCCCAGTGCCAGTCGTGGTCTGCCGCGCACGAGCGCGAATGCGGCGAGCGCGAGAGTGATCACCGCGACCTGGGCCGGGTCGCCGAGGTCGGTGAAGCGCCACGCGACGGGCCGTAGCCAGCCGTCTCTCGCCTGCACGAATCCGGCCAGCCCCTCCTCGTCGAGCGTCTGTCCGGGATGCCAGAAGTAGGCCCCGAGCACAACCAGCGCGAACAGGGCGGCGCAGCCGGCGGCCATCCGGAGCAGCGTCTTGGAGCGACGATCCATACCTCCAAGGTAGCTGACGCCGTGGTTAACTCAGCGCATGTCCTCCCTCCACCGCGAGGTGATGCTCGTGCTGCTCGGCGACATCACCGGCGGAGCGGTGGCGGAGGACGAGCGATTGCCGACCCTGACCGAGCTCGCAAGGCAGTTCGGCGTGAGCACCGGCGTGATCAGGGAGTGCCAGCGGGCGCTCGCCGAACGCGGCCTCGTGTCGGTGCGGCACGGCCGGCGCGCGGTCGTCAGGCCCGAGCAGGAGTGGGACGTGTTCGACCCGGATGTGCTCGCGGCGCTCGTGAGCGGAGACCGGGCCGCTCACGTGCTGGCCGAGTACCTCGAGTCGCGCCGGCTGCTCGAGGTGGAGGCGGCCGGCCTCGCCGCGGAGCGGGCCACGCCGGAGGCGATCCAGGCGCTGTCGGACACGTTCGACGGCATGCGCGCGGCAGCCGAGCGCGCCCGCGCCAACCCCGCCGCGGAGCCGCTCTACCAGCAGGCGGACATCGACTTCCATCGGGCGATCATCCGCGCGGCGCGCAACCGCCCGCTGGCGCGGATGGCCGAGCCGATCCACCGGGCGCTGAGCGCCACCTTCGGCGCGCTCGCCCGGCCGCAGTCGCGCTTCGAGCGCGGCCTGCCCGAGCACGATCGCATCCTCGAGGCGATCAAGGACGGCGACGCCGCCGGCGCCCGGCTGGCGATGCGCGAGCACCTGCTGACCGTGGAGGGCTACCTGCGCGAGCGGACCGCGGCGACGACCCGCGAAGGCGGCGCGGCGGTACCGGGATGAACTTGTCCCACTGACAGCTTCTGACCGAACGAAGCGCCCTCGGGGCCCGCGAGGGAAGTCATCGTATGACTCGCACTCTTGGACGCCCCGAGCCCAACCCGATTCAGCACCCGGCTGCGCGACCGCGAGACGCTGCTCGGCACCGTGCTCACCCTCCCCGGGGTCGCGCTCGCCGAGCTGCTGGCCGAGCCGCTCGACTTCGTCTGGATCGACCTCGAGCACGGAGCGCTGGACGCGGGCGACGTGCAGCCGCTGGCCGTGGCGACACGCGCCGCGAGGTGCGCGGCGCTCGTGCGGCTGGCGAGCTCCGACCGCGTGCCGGCGATCCTGGACGCGGGCGTCGACGGAGTGGTCGCCCCGCGCGTGGAGTCCGCCGCCCAGGCGCGCCGGCTCGCCGACCGGCTGCGCCACCCACCGCGCGGCAGCCGCGGATTCGCGGCCCGCCGGGCTACCGGGTACGGGCGGTCGGGCGAGCCCGCCGACCCCCTGCTCCTGGTCCAGATCGAGAGCGCCGCCGGCGTCGAGGCCGCCGAGGAGATCGCCGCGGTCGACGGTGTCGACGCGCTGGTGGTCGGCTGCGCGGACCTTGCGCTCGCCCTCGACGGCACGGCTGGGCCGGTCTCGCCGCGCGTGCGGGAGGCGATCGCCCGCGTGCAGGACGCCGCTGAGGCCGGCGGGATCGCGTCGGGCGTCGCCGGCCGGACGACCCCGGGCTGCTGCACGAGCTGGCGGGCGACCGGTCGACGCTGCTCGTCTGCGCGGCCGACGTCCGCATCTACGCGCGCGCGGTCGACGAGCTCGTCGAGCGCCTGCGTTCTCGCGAGCGGGAGGCGCTGCGTGTCGGCGCCTGAGGCCTGGCACGTGACGCGCACGCTGCGCGCGATGGAGCTGCTCGCCGTGGCGCCGCGGTCGGCGCCCGAGCTGGCCGACGGGCTCGGCGTGCACGTGCGCACCGCGCGCCGCGTGCTCAAGCGGCTCGAGTCGGAGGGCTACGTGGCGCTCAGCGACGGCCGGCGGCGGCGCTACCGACCCACGATGCGCGTGGTCGCGCTCGCCGGCCAGGTCGTCGAGCGAGCCGAGCTGACGCAGATCGCCCTGCCGCACGTGACCGCGCTGCGCGCGCGGCTCGGCCGGGGGTGTCACCTGTGCGTGCCGAGCTACCTGTCGGCGCTCTGCCTCGTCCATGACGCGGGCGACGTCGGCTCCGGCTGCCGGCCTCACCTGCGCGAGCTGGTGCCGTGCCACTGCACCGCGGCCGGCAAGGCGCTGCTCGCGTGGCGCGAGAGCTGGCGCGAGGCCGTGCTCGCGGAGCCGCTCGAGTCGTTCACCGATCGTACGACCACGGGCCCCGAGTCGCTGCGCCGCGAGCTCGGGCGGACGGTCGCGCGCGGGTACGCGGTGGAGGACCGCGAGTACGAGCCGGACACCCGCGGCCTGGCGGCGCCGGTCTTCGGGGAGACCGGCGAAGCGGTGGCCGCGCTGGCCGTGGTCGCACCCACTGCGGACATGCCGGCGGACCGGTACAGCGAGTTCGGCGACGCGCTGATGGGGGCGGCGGCGGGGCTGTCGCGCGAGCTCGGCTACTCCGCGGCCGAGCCGCCGGAAGCGAGCGCCGCAGGGGCGCGGGCGGCGTAGGTGGCGGACCATCTGAAGCGAGCCGCGGCCGCGCCGCCCGCCGCCGCCGGCGAGGAGGTACGTCGGACCGTTGCCGAGCTGCTCGCCGACGTCGAGCGGCGTGGCGACGAGGCCGTCCGCGATTGGTCGCTTCGCCTCGACGGCTGGGCGCCCGACTCGTTCCTGGTCGGCGCCGACGAGGTCGCGGCGGCCGCGGCCGAGCTTCCCGAGGACCTGTGCCGCCACATCGCCTTCGCGCAGGCGCGCGTGCGCGACTTCGCCGAGCGCCAGCTCGAGACGCTCTCGGATCTCCAGGTCGAGACGCTCCGCGGCGTCCGCCTCGGCCACCGCCACGTGCCGGTCGGGGCCGTCGGCGCCTACGTCCCCGGCGGTCGCTACCCGATGCTCGCCTCCGCCTTCATGACGGTCGTGGTGCCGAAGGTGGCCGGCGTCGGGCGGGTGGTGGCCAGCGCGCCTCCGCGCGACGGCGGCGGCATCCATCCGGCCGTGCTGCACGCGATGGCCTCCTCGGGTGCCGACCGGATCCTCTGCCTGGGCGGCGTCCAGGCGCTCGCGGCGATGGCGTTCGGCCTGGCCGAGTTGGAGCCGGTGGACATGATCGTCGGCGCCGGCAACGCGTACGTGGCCGAGGCCAAGCGCCAGCTGTTCGGCAGGGTCGGGATCGACCTGCTGGCCGGCCCGACCGAGATCCTCGTGATCGCCGACGCCACGGCCGACGCCGGCCTGGTCGCCGCCGACCTGCTCGGCCAGGCCGAGCACGGGCCGACCTCGCCCGCGGTGCTGGTCACGACCTCGGCCGAGCTCGGCGCTGGCGTGGCGGCCGAGGTCGAGCGCGCTGCTCGCCTGGCTGCCGACCCGCGAGGTCGCCGGCGCCGCCTGGCGCGACCACGGGGAGATCGTCGTCGCCGCGGGATCGGGCGGAGGCGATCGAGCTCGCCAACGGCTACGCCCACGAGCACGTGGAGGTCCACGCCCGCGACGACGAGCTCGACGCCTACCTCGACGGCCTGCGCAACTACGGGTCGCTCTTCCTCGGCGAGCACGCGACCGTGGCGTTCGGCGACAAGGCGGTCGGCACCAATCACGTGCTGCCGACGGCGGGCGCGGCGCGCTACACCGGCGGGCTCTGGGTCGGCAAGTTCCTCAAGACGCTCACCTACCAGTGGCTGACCGAGGAGGGCATGCGCCAGATCGCGCCTGCGGCGGAGGCGATCTCGGAGGCCGAGCTGTTCCCCGGCCACGCGCTGACCGCCCGCATGCGGCTGGAGCGCGTGCACGCTTGAAGCCGCTGGCCGGGCGGACGGCGCTGGTCACCGGAGCCGGCCGCGGGATCGGGCGCGGCTGCGCGCTTGCGCTGGCCGAGGCGGGCGCGAAGGTCGTCGGCGTGAGCCGCTCCCCGGGCGCGCCGACCGGGATCGACGAATCCGGCACATGGCGTGCGACGTGACCGACTCCGCCTGCCTGCGCGACCTGATCGCCGGCCTCGAGCGGCTGGACGTGCTCGTCGCCGCCGCCGGCGCGAACCTGCCCGAGCCGCTGCTCGATGTCTCGGACGAGCACCTCGACGCCTTGCTCGACCTCAACGTGAGGGCCGTCTTCGTCACGGTGCAGGCGGCCGCGCGCCGGATGGTGGCCGCCGGTGGCGGGTCGATCGTCCTGATCTCGTCCCAGATGGGCCACGTCGGCGCTCCGCGACGCACCGTCTACTGCACCACCAAGCACGCGGTCGAGGGCCTGACGAAGGCCGCCGCGGTCGAGCTGGCGCCGCATGGGGTGCGCGTGAACTCCGTCGCGCCCACGTTCGTGCACACGCCGATGACGGCCGGCTTCCTCGCCGACGAGAGCTTTCGCGCCGAGGTCGAGGACCAGATCCCGCTCGGGCGCATCGGGCGCGTGGAGGACGTGACCGGCGCGGTCGTCTACCTCGCCTCGGACGCCTCGGCGCTCGTGACCGGAACCAGCCTGCGCGTGGACGGCGGATGGACGGCGCGGTGAGCGACCTCGACGGTCGGCGCGTGCTGGTCACAGGCGCGGCGGTGGGAATCGGCCAGGGCATCGCGGTCGAGCTGGCCAGGCGCGGAGCGGGGGTGGCGGTGCACTCGGCCCACACGCCGCTCGCCGAGACGCTCGAGCTCGCTGGGCGCGTGCGTCGCGGTTGGCGGCGACCTCTCGGACCTGGACGACTGCCGGCGCGTGGTCGACGAGGCAGCCGCCGGGCTCGGCGGCCTCGACGGGCTCGTGAACAACGCCGGCGTCACGCGCGAGGTGGCCTTCGAGGACACCGACCCGGCGACCTTCGGCGCGCTCTTCGACCTCAACGTGCGCGGCTGCTTCTACTGCGCCCAGCGCGCGCTCGCCCACTTCGCGCGCGACGCCGCGATCGTCAACGTCAGCTCGATCCACGCCCACGGCGGCTTCCCGCGCCACGCCGCGTACGCCGCGACCAAGGGGGCGGTCAACGCCTGGACGCGCGCGCTCGCGGTCGAGCTGGCGCCCAGGGGCGTGCGGGTCAACGCTGTCGCGCCGGGCGTGGTGGAGGTGCCGCGCATCAGCGCGCGGCCCGGCTACGACGCCGATGCCTACGGACGCTCGATCCCGGCCGGCCGCGTTGGCCAGCCGCGCGACGTGGCGCCGCTGGTGGCGTTCCTGCTTTCGCCGGCCGCGGGCTTCGTGACCGGGCAGACGATCTACGTCGACGGCGGCACGACCGGCCGGCTCAGCTTCGTCCGCGACCCGCTCTAGGCGTCGAGGCCCTCGTACAGGTCGAGCAGCCCGCCGAGCTCCGCGAGCGGCGCGCGCAGCTCGGCGGCCGACCCCTCGCCACGCAGGAGCCCCGTGCTGCGCGACCCGATCCGCTCGCCGGCCTCGTCGATCGCCACCGCCAACAGCTCGCCCAGCAGATCGCGGCGCGCAACCAGCGGGCCGCCGTCGGCGAGCTGGCGCGCGAGTGCGTCGAGGTCCGCGCCGCGGCTCGAACGCAGGTGTTCCAGGGCATCGACAAGCCCCGGCACGACGTGGGCCGGCAGCGACAGGGTGAGGACGTCGGAACGCGCCGTCGTAGCCAGAAAGCCTAGAGCCAATAGCTCAGAATGCGTGTACCATTCCTGTCCAATCAGCGAATGCCCGCCACCAGACGCTCCACACCCACGTCGAGTCCGCGAGCCAGGCGGACGATCGTCCCGAGACGCGGCTCGCGCACGGCTCGCTCGAGTCGCGAGATCTCGGTCGGGTGCAGGCCGGTGCGCCCGGCGAGCTGCTCCTGCGACAGTCCGGCGTCCGTCCGGATCCGTCGGAGGTTGGCGGCAAACCGCTCCTCGGGCTTCACGCGCCGCATCCTGGACGAGGTAAGCCAATGAGTACAGAGCCAATGTCCCATGCGCGGCGCCTGCGCGAGCTGCTGCGCCGGGTCGAGCTCGCGGGCGGGTACCAGCGCGCCGCGCGCGCCCGCCAGGCCGGCGTCCATCAGGTCGAGCTGGCGGCCCTGGAGCACCTGTCGGTGATGGGCGGCCTGACGCCCGGGGAGCTCGGCCACCGCCTCGGGCTGACCTCCGGCGGCGTGACCGCGCTGGCCGGTCGGCTGATCGACGCCGGGTACGTGCAGCGCGCGCCGCACCCGCACGACCGGCGCATGCGGATCCTGACCGTCACGCCCGCGGGCGACGCGCACCTGGCCGACTACGTCGAGCCCGTGCTGGCGCCGGCGGACCGCGTCCTGGCGTGGCTGAGCGACGACGACGCGGAGCTGATCGAGCGCTTCCTAGACTCGCTCGTCGCCCTCAAGGACCACGCCGCCGCCGCAACGCCAGGGCCCGAGCCGGAGCACTCGGCCGAGCCCTACTCCCCCGCTCTGCTCATGTAGCCGGTCAGGCAGTGGCCGCGCGCTGCGCGGTGGCCTGGTCCTCCGGCCCCTGGTTGTCCTCCCACCACGCGTTGATCGCCGCGATGGCCGGAGCCATGATCAGGTTCTTCTGGAAGTTCTCCGTGTCGTTGACGTTCGGCAGCGGAGCGTCGGGGACCTCGACCTCGAGGAACTCGCAGAGCGGCTCCCAGCCGTCCTTGGGGTTCCACACCAGCAGGCGCTCGGCCGGCACGGTGTCGATGACGTCCTGGTTCCAGCGCTCGAAGCCGGCGGCCATCTCGTCGCGGTCGCCGCCGCTGGGCACCATGATGTCCGCCTTGACCCACATGTCGTTGAGCACGTCGAGCCAGGAGGCGTAGACGGGGTCGACCTGGTACTGCGCCATGGCCAGGTGGTGCATGAGGCTGTCGCCGAACCAGATCGCGGCGATCGTGTTGTGCATGCTCTCGACCCAGCTCTCGGCCGAGCGGACGCTGAGCAGCACCTTGGCGTCGGGGTAGACGTCCATCAGCTCGCGCCAGTGGTACGAGCCGGGCCAGTCGACGACCGACTCCTTACCGTCGAAGAGCTCGTCCCACGGGCCGTTGCCCTCGAGCGCCCGGCGCCACTGCGGGACGCTCTTGGTCACGTCGCCCATCATGTCGCGCATGTGGTAGCACGGCAGGCCGAGCATCTCGAGCGCGATCAGCTGGGTGGTCGTGGCCGTGCGCGGGAGGCCAGCACCGATCAGTTTCATTGGGCTCCTATTCCGTTGGAAGCGCGCGATCTTAAGGGGCGAGCCTTAAGCTCGCCGCCCGCGCACCTGATATATCGACGTGAAGCCGCTCTCGAACCCCCTGCGGGCCGCGCGCAGGTAGAGCCGCCACACCCTCAGACGCTCCGGACCCGCCAGCCGCAGAGCGTCCGAGAGATTGGCGTCGAGGTTGCGCGCCCAGTGCTCCAGCGTGGTCGCGTAGTCGCTGCGAAGGCCCTCCACATGCTCCGTCTCGATCCCCGCGCGCTCCAGCGCGAGCTGGATGCGCGACAGGTGCAGCGGCGCCGCGTCGGGGAACACGTAGCGCTCCGAGAACGGTCCGGCCTCGGCGTCGGTGTGGCGCAGTCGCGCGATGCCGTGGTTGAGGATGCGGCCGCCCGGCTTGACCAGACGCGCGACCTGGCGCGCGTAGACGTCGACCTGGTTGGCGCCGACGTGCTCGACCATGCCGATGCTGGCGACCGCGTCGAAGGGCTCGTCGGCCAGCTCGCGGTAGTCGGCCACGCGCAGGTCCACGCTGTCGGATAGCCCGCGCTCGGCGGCCACGCGCTGCCCGCGCTCCACCTGGGGCGGGGACAGCGTGATGCCCACCACCTTCACGCCGTGGCGCTCCGCCGCGTGGATGGCGAAGCTGCCCCAACCGCAGCCGATGTCGAGCACGCGCATCCCGGGCTTCAGTGCGAGCTTGGTGCAGACCATCTCGAGCTTGGTGTCCTGCGCCTCCTCGAGCGTCGTGGCGCCGCGCGAGAAGACCGCGCAGCTGTAGGTCATCGAGGGCCCGAGGAACAGCTCGAAGAACTCGGCCGGCAGGTCGTAGTGGTGGCGTACGGCGCGCGCGTCGCGCTCGCGGCTGTGGCGCTTGCCGCGCGGCTGGAGCTCCGCCTTCGGCGGGCGCGGTGGCAGGCGCAGGCCGCTGGCGCGGGCGGCCGCCAGTGCGAGCCGGGCGCGAGCGGCGCGGTCCAGCGCCGGCGGCTGCCACCCATCGAGCAGATCCAGCACGGCGTCCATGTCGTCCACCTCGAGCTCGCCCGATACGTAGGCGCGGCCCAAGCCGAGCTGACCGGGCGCGCGCAGCGCGTGCGCGAACGCCGCCGGCGAGCGCACCGAGAAGCGTGGGCCGCCGCCGTTGGTTGAGGGCAGCTCGGTGCCGTCCCAGAACTCGACCGTGAACGGGCGCTCGGGCAGGGCGGTCTGCAGCTCGGTGCGGATGGGCTCGGTACTGGAGAGCAAGCGTCGGAAGCTATCGCACGGGGCTTGAAATCTGCCCTCGAAGGGCATTAGGGAGGCGTGCGAATCGGGGGGAGAGCGGCATGCCTGGCCGCGATCGTGGCGCTGTTCGCCGCCACGCCGGCGGCGGCCGACTACGTCGCGCTCGGCGACTCGTACGCGGCCGGGCCTCTGATCCCGCTCCAGCTCCAGCCCTACGGCTGCCTCAAGTCGAGCAACAACTACGCCCATCTGGCGGCGCCCAAGCTTGCTCAGCCCGCGTTCCGGGACGTCAGCTGCTCGGGTGCCGAGACCGAGGACATGACCGCGCCGCAGGGCGTCACGCCCGGCCCTAACCCGCCCCAGTTCGACGCCCTCGACGCCGACACGCAGATCGTCACCTTCAACATCGGCGGCAACGACATCGGCTTCACCGGCATCGCCGAGAACTGCCTGTCGGCCTCGCCGATCGGCACCTACTGCAAGGGCGACTACGTGCACGACGGGCGCGACGAGATCAGCGAGCGGATCGCCGACACGGCGCCCAAGGTCGCCGCGGTGATCCAGGGCGTCCGCGCGCGGGCGCCGCAGGCGCGCATCTTCGCGGTCAACTACGCGGCGATCTTCCCCGAGCGCGGCTGGCTGGGCTGCTGGCCGCAGATGCCGGTGGCGAGCGGCGACATCGCCTACCTGCGCGAGAAGCAGAAGGAGCTGAACGGCATGATCGCCGCGCAGGCCGCGGCCAACGGCGCCGGGCTGATCGATTGGTACGGCGCCAGCATCGGACACGACGCCTGCAAGCCGCCCGCCGTTCGCTGGGTCGAGCCGCTCGTGCCCGCCAACGCCGCGGCCCCGGTGCACCCGAACCTGCTCGGGATGATCGGCGCCTCGAAGCTGGTCGTGGCGGCCGCCGGGCCCTAGCCTGCGGCGCATGCAGAGCATCTATCCAGTCCTCAAGTACAGCGACGCCCCCGCGGCGATCGACTTCCTCGAGCGAGCGTTCGGCTTCCAGCGCCACGCGGTCCACGAGGGCGACGCGGGCGCGATCGTCCACGGCGAGCTGCGCTTCGGCGACCAGGTCGTGATGGTCAGCTCGGCCGGCGCCGGCAACCCGGTCTACGACCAGGGCCTCGGCCGCACCACGGTGTACGTCGCCGTCGACGAAGTCGACACCGCTGCACGACACGCGCCAAGGCGGCCGGCGCCGAGATCGTGCTGGCCCCCACCGACCAGGACTACGGCTCGCGCGACTTCTCCGGCGCGCGACCCCGAGGGCAACATCTGGAGCTTCGGGACCTACCGGCCCGAGCTCGGCTAGTTGGCTCGCAGCGCGGGCATCCTGCTGTACCGGCGCGTCGACGGCGAGCCGCAGGTCCTGATCGTGCACCCCGGCGGTCCGTTCTGGGCGCGCAAGGACGCGGGCGCTTGGTCGATCCCGAAGGGCGAGTACGGCGAGGACGAGGATGCGCAGGCATGCGCGCTGCGCGAGTTCGAGGAGGAGACCGGCACGGCCCTGTCGCCGGCCGCGCTGGCCGACCTGGGCAGCATCCGCCAGAAGGGCGGCAAGGAGGTGACCGCCTGGGCGGTGGAGGGCGACCTCGACGCCGACGCGATCGTCAGCAACACGTTCGAGCTGGAATGGCCGCCGGGCTCGGGTCGGATGCGGACGGTTCCCGAGGTCGACCGGGCGGGCTGGTTCGGCCTGGAGGAGGCGAGCGCGAAGCTCAACCCCGCGCAGGGCGCGTTCCTAGACCGCCTGCGCGACCTGCTCGCGTAGCGGGGCGGGAGTCCGCGGGTTCAGCACCGTAACGGCGCTGCGCCGCGGACTCAGCGTGATCGCCCGCCGGCGGCTGCCCTCGGTGAGATCCGCGGCCGGCGCGGGGACGGCGCGTGACAGCACGGCCCGCAGCACGATCTTCATCTCGAGCATCGCGAAGCTCGCTCCGAGGCAGCGCCGCCGGCCGCCGCCGAACGGGATCCACGTGTAGGTGCCGGGCGACTCGCCGAGGAAGCGCTCGGGCCGGAACGCGTAGGGATCGGGGTAGATCTCCGGGTCGTGATGGATCAGGTAGGCGTTCGGGATCAGCACGACGCCCTCGGGGTAGCGGAAGCCGCCGATCTCGACCGGCTCCTTGGCCAGCCGCGGCGCCGCGTTGGGGATCACCGGCCGGCGGCGCAGCGTCTCGTGGATCGTGGCGGTGAGGTAGGCCTCGTCGTCGGCGTCGATCTCGTCCGTGAGGCGGCGCAGCACGTCGGGGGTGCGCGCCAGCCGCTCGAAGGCCCAGGCCAGCTCGGAGGCGGTCGTCTCGTGACCCGCGACGAGCAGCGTCATCAGCTCGTCGCGCACCTCCTGGTTCGACATCGGCGACCCGTCCTCGTGGCGGGCGGCCAGCAGCATCGCGAGCACGTCGTCGCGCTCCTCGCCGTCGGGCTCGGCGCGGCGCTCGTCGATCAGCTCGAACAGCAGGGCGTCACTCTGGTCGCGGCGGTTCATGAACTCCTCCCACCGCCGGCCGCGCTGCAGGAAGGGGATCATCGACGCCGGGTGGGCGCCGAGCTCCAGGTTCTTCGTCAGGAGCTCGCGAACCGTCTCCAGCCGCGTGCCGGGCTCGAGCCCGAACACCGCCCGCAGGATCACCTCCATGGTGAGCCCCTGGAGGCGCGGGTGCAGCGCCACTCGCTGATCGAGCGGCCAGCTCGCAACCTCGCGCTCGGTCACCTCTCGCAGCAGCCCGGTCAGCGCCTCCATCCGCTCGCCATGGAAGGCGGGCAGCATCAGCTTGCGCTGCGTCAGGTGCGGGCGCTCGTCGAGCAGGATCACAGAGTTGGCGCCGACGATCGGCTCGAGGATCTGGGCGCCCTCGCCGGGGTGCAGGACCTCGGGCGGGGCGATGAAGACCTCCTTCACCTCGTCCGGGTCGGACAGGTACACCGCCGGCGGGCTCTGGAGCAGGCGCACAGTGAAGCGCTTGCCGTAGCGAGCCCGGCAGCGCTCGAAGAACGGGACCGTACGCGTCCACCAAGCGAGCGTCTGAACGGCTCGCGGTGACGACGGACCGGGAGGCAGCTGCGCCACGGTGGGGCCGACCGTAGCGGCAGCCCTCCCTTCCATGTGTGATCTAGCGCACAGAGTGCGTGCTTCGCTCTAGAGCAGGATCACAACAATGATCAGGATGAGGATCAGCGTTCCAATTCCGATGTACACCGGGCTCCCTCCTTTCGCGGTACGCCGCGCTATTGCCCGTCAGGAAGGCGTCCGAACCGCGTAATTGTGTGGAAAAGCCTCGCGCTGGGCCGCTCGTGGCGCGCCAGCGTACGCGGGTCGTAGGAGAAGAAACCGAACTTCGGGTAGTAGCCGGCGGCCCACTCGAAGTTGTCCATCAGCGACCAGGCGAAGTACCCCTTCACGCGCGCGAGGCCGTCGCGCATCGCGCCGCGCAGCACGCGCAGGTGGTCGACGAGGTACTCGGCGCGCATGTCGTCGTCCGCGTCGGCCAGACCGTTCTCGGTGACGTAGACCGGCAGGCCGTAGCTGCCGGCCGTGCGCAGCACGCCGCGGAAGCCCTGCGGGTAGACCTCGGCGCCGAAGTCCGTGCACACCGTCGGGCAGGGCGGCCCAGCCGGGTTCAGCGGATAGCGGTACGTGTTGGTGGGCAGGAAGTCGAACAGCGCGACCGTGGAGCTGGCCGGCGCGGGGAGCTCGGTCACGCGGCTGCGGAAGTAGTAGTTCAAGCCGATGAAGTCGGCGCGACCGCGCAGGTCGCGGCGCCGCTCGCCAGCCTCGATTCGCCCGTCCACGTCCCTGTCGTCCCAGCCCTTCACGGCCGCGTTCAGGAACACTCGGTTGAAGACGTAGTCCGCGTGCTCCACCCCGCGCCGGTCGCCGGTGAACGCGATCATGTTCTGCACCGGCCCCACGCGCGCGCGCCGGTCCTGACTGTGCACGGCGTCGTAGGCGAGCGCGTTCGCCTTGGCCAGGTTGCGCAACGCCCGCACGGCCGCCGGGAACGAGTAGACCCCCGGGGGGAACCACCCCGCGAACGCGCCGGCGACGTTCACGTACCCGTTCACCGCGACCACCATCGGCTCGTTGATCGTGACCCACAGGTCGACCAGGTCGCCGTAGCGCCAGGCCGCCCAGGCCGCGAAGCGGCCGAACTCCCTGACCGTCCGCTCGTCGAGCCAGCCGCCGCGTGCGACCGCCGGCAGAGGGTCGTCGGGACCGACGCCCGCGAAGGCCGCGCGAACGGCGATCGGATCGTGCAGCCAGGTCGGCAGCGTGAAGTGGTTGAGCGTGAGCATCGGCCGCATGCCGAGTCCGCGGATGGCGCGCAGCTCGGCCTCGTAGTGCCGGGCCGCGGCCTGGTCCACGAGCCGGTCGAGCTGGCGCGGCGTGCGCGCCCCGTGCGTCGCGCGCGGGAACAGGCGGCTCCACTCGATCGAGAGGCGGAACGCGTTGGTGCCGAGCCGGCGACGCGCGAGCCGCGCGTCGGTGCGGTACCGGCTCCAGTGGCCGGGCCCGCGCTCGACCCGGTCGCCGCTCACGTGGCCGCTGGCGATGTTCGCCGGGTCGTGGCTCCAGACCCACCAGTCGCTGTGCGTGTCGGCGTGAGCGGGCCGGCCGCCGGCCTCGGTCTGGAACGCGGCGATCGCGGTGCCCCAGAGGAAGTCCTTCGGGAAGTCGCGCGCGGCGGCCAGCACCCGGCGCTGCGAGGGCGAGAACCAGCGACAGCACCACGGCGCGGCGCACGGTGGGCGGCAGTCTAAGTGTCCAGAAGGGGCGCGCACGTCTACATCGGCCCCGGAGCGGTGCCGATGGCACCGGCGTGTGGACCTTTCCCGCAAGGCTGCTGCTTGCGCCCACGGCCGTAGCGCTGGGGCTGCTCGTCGGCGCCCCGGCCGCGAGCGCGCACCACACCCTTGACGGGACGCTCCAGGGCGTCCACGCCGACTACTTCGACGCGGGGTCGTCGATCACGGACTGGCAGCTCGATACCGGCGCTTCGACGCTCGACGTGCTGCCCACCTCACTGCCGGCGCTGAGCCCCGAGAGCAACCAGGTCGCGCTCGACGACAAGGAGCCCGGCGCGGGCGTGGCCGGACCGGTGACCGCGGCGGCGCCGCTGGCGGCCCCGGCGCTCGGCGGGCGCAAGACGGCGGTGATCGCGATCAAGTTCGCCAGCGACTCGCTCACACCGCCGTGGACGATCGACGACATCCGCTCCAGCATCTTCACGGCCAGCAACTCCACGAGTGCCTTCTTCCAAGCAGGAGAGCTACAACCAGCTCTGGCTGACCGGGAAGGTCAGAACCGACGGCGACGTCTACGGCTGGTACACCCTGCCGGTCGTGCCGACCTCCTGCGAGGAGGCCGACTTCAACAACTGGGCCAACCTCGCACGGCTCCAGGCGGCCGCCGACGGGTTCAACGAGACGGGCTACCAGCACGTCATGTACGTCTTCCCTCGTCAGTCCGTCTGCGGCTGGGCTGGGCTTGCCTACCTCCCGGGCGACGAGTCCTGGATCAACGGCGAGCTGAGCGTGCGCGTCACCGCACACGAGCTCGGTCACAACCTCGGCCTCCACCACGCGGGGAGCTGGAACTGCCTCGGGTTCGGCAACCAGATGGTTCCGATCTCCGACAACTGCACGCTCAGCGAGTACAACGACCCGTTCGATGTGATGGGTGCCTGGGGCAGCCGTCACAGCAGCGGCTGGCATCTGCAGCAACTCGGCGTCCTGCAGCCATCCAACGTTCAGACGGTCAGCACCAGCGGCACGTATTCGATGACCTCGGCGTTGGATTCGACCAGCGCGGCAACCACGCTCCGCATCCCGAGTCGGTATTCCGCGAGCGGTGGCGTCAAGGCTTGGTACTACCTGGAGATTCGCAAGCCGGGCGGCCCGTTCGAGAACTTCCTGGCGACCGATCCGGTGGCTACGGGCGTGAGCATCAGGCTCAACGACGATCCGAGCAGGCTCACGCAGTCGCGCCTGATCGACATGCGCCCCAACAACGGCATTGCTGACGGCTCGTTGCTCCCCGGGCAGACCTTCAACGACGGTCAGCTGAGCATCAGGACGATCAGCGCCGCAAGCGGGTCCGCCACCGTCGACATCCAGCTCGGCGCAGGGCCGCTCGACCAGCAGGCTCCGCTCGCGCCAACCGGGCTGTCAGGCACCGTCGCCAATGAGGACGTGCGGCTGTTCTGGACCGGCAGCGCCGACAACGTATCCGTCGACTCTTACGCGGTCTACCGCGACGGCTCGCAGATAGGCACCACCCCGGGAACAACCTTCGACGACAGGACGGTCCTGCCGGGTCGGCACGTCTACACGGTCTTCGCGCAGGACGGGGCCGGCAACCGCAGCTCTTCCTCCGACCCCTACGTGGTCACCGTCGGCGCGGCGAGGAAGTCGAATCTCAAGAGCCGATCGGCCGACCGCACCGGCCCCAAGCTGCGCCTGCTGCGGCACCGCCTGCGCGGCGGGCGCCTGCTGCTCACCGCGAAGGCATCCGACCGCGCGGGCGTCGCGCGGGTCGAGCTGCGCATCGACGGTCGTCGCGTGCGGGCGCGCCGGGCCGGCAAGCTGAGCTACCGCTGGCGCCTGCGGCCGGGGCTGCATCGATTTGGCGCGATCGCCTACGACAAGCGCGGCAACCGCAGCACCTACGTGCTGAAGCTGCGCGTCCCCCGCGCTTAGGATCCGCCTGTGACTCGCGGCACCTGGCTCGCGCTGGGAGCGATGGCCATGTCGGTCTTCGTGATCGCCAACGACGTGACCGCGCTCAGCGTGGCGCTGCCCCAGATCGAGAAGGACTTCGACGCGGACGTGTCCACGGTCCAGTGGGTGATCAACGCCTACGCGCTCGTGTTCGGCGTCCTGATCGTGCCCGGCGGCCGGCTGGCCGACATGCTCGGGCGGCGGCGCGTGTTCTTCATCGGCGCCGCGATCTTCGCCTTCTTCTCCGTCCTCGGCGGCGCGGCGCAGGACGAGCTGTGGCTGATCGCCTGCCGGGCGCTGATGGGCATCGGCGGCGCCATGATGTGGCCCGCCGTACTCGGCATGACCTACGACATCCTGCCCGAGGATCGGGCGGCGCTCGCCGGCGCGCTGATCATCGGGTCCGCTGGGTTCGGCAACGCCGCCGGCCCGCTGATCGGCGGCGTGCTGACCGACGCGCTCAGCTGGCGCTGGATCCTGTTCGCCAACCTGCCGATCGCGGCGCTGGCCTGCTTCGTGACCTGGCGCAGCGTGCGCGAGACCCGCGGCGCCGGGGCCGAGGAGGGGATCGACGTGCCCGGCGTGGCGACGCTCTCGGTCGGCCTGGTGGCGCTGCTGCTGGCGCTCGACCAGGTGACCGACTGGGGCTGGAGCGATCCGCGCATCCTCGGACTGTTCGCGGGATGCGCGCTGCTGCTGGTCGCGTTCGCCGTGATCGAGCGGCGCGCCGGGGAGCGGGCGCTGATCCCGCGTGACGTGATGGCCAACCCGGCGTTCCGCGCGGCCTGCCTGGCGACGCTGCTGATGTCGGCGACCTTCTTCGCGGTGCTGCTCTACCTGCCCCAGTTCATGCAGAAGATCCTGGGCTGGGACCCGCTCCAGGCCGGGGCCGGGCTGCTGCCGATGATGGGGGTGTTCGCCTGCATCTCGTTCGCCGCCGGGCCGCTGTACGAGCGCTTCGGGGCGAAGCGGGTCGTCAGCGCGGGCGCCGCCTGCCTGACGGTGGGCATCTTCCTGATCTCGCAGGTGGACGCAGACTCGGGCTGGGGCGAGCTGGTGCCCGGGATGGTCGTGACCGGCCTGGGCGTCGGGCTCTTCTACTCGTCGATCACGACGGCGGCCGTCACGGCACTCGACCCGTCGCGCTCGAGCCTCGCCGGAGGCATCGTCTACATGTTCCAGGTGGCCGGCGGGTCGGTCGGGCTGGGGCTGACGACGACGGTCTTCACGACGGCCTCCGAGGACAAGCTCCAGAGCGCGGCCACCGGTCTGAGCGAGACCCAGATCGAGGACGTGCAGGGCGTGCTGGCCGGAACCGAGTCGGCCGGGTCGCCGGGCGACCAGGTGATCGAGCTGGTGCGCGAGGCGTTCGCCTCGGGGCTCGCCTGGTCGTTCCGGCTGGTGGCGGTGCTGGCGCTGGCGGGGCTGGTGGTGTCGGTGCTGTTCGTGGGTAACTCGCGGCGAGCGGCTGCGACGTCCGAGCCGGGCTAACTGCAGCAACCAGGGGCGGCCGGAGCCGCCTGGTGGCGAGTGTGGGCCCTACTTCCGGTGATATTTGCCGGAACTAGGGCCCACACTCCGAAATCGGGCCCGCCCTGGTTGCTGCAGTTAGCGCGGATCGAGCAACCCGAGCGCCGCTTCCCGCACACCGCGTATGCGCTCCAGCGTCTCGACATCGCGCGACGCCGGCGGCTCCACGGTCGCGCCTCTGCGTGTCTCCCACCGGCGCGCGATCTCGTCCGCCGGCTCGCCGGTGAGCACCGCCGCGGCCTGGGCCGCCGCGCCCAGCGCAACGAGCTCCTCGGCCTCGGGGACCACCACGGCGCGGCCGGCCAGGCGGGCGACCGTCTGCTGCCACACGCGTCCGCGCGCTCCGCCGCCGATCAGGACGATCGGCGCGTCCGGGTCGAGCCCGGAGCCGACCGCGGCCAGCAGGTCGAGCGCCTCCACGAGCGACGCCACCGCGCCCTCGTAGGCGGCCAGCAGGATCTGGCCGGGCTCGGTGTCGTGGCGCAGGCCCGCGATCGTGCCGGCCGCGTGCGGCAGGTTCGGCGTGCGCTCGCCGTCGAGGTAGGGCAGCACCGTGACCGCCGTCCGCTCCGCCACCGCGTCGCGCTCGAGGCCGAGCCAGGTGGCCACGCGGTCGACGGCGAGCGTGCAGTTGAGCGTCGCCGCGAGCGGCAGGAAGCCGCCAGCCGCGTCGGCGAAGCCGGCGATCAGGCCGCTCGGGTCGACGGCCCGCTCGGTCATCGCCGCGTAGGCGGTGCCGGAGGTGCCGAGGCTGACGACCGGCTCGCCCGGCCGCAGCCCGAGGGCGAGCGCGGCGCCCATGTTGTCGCCGGTGCCGGGGCCGACGAGGGTGCCCGCGCGGAGCCCGACGTCGCCGGCCTCGACCTCCCCCGCGCGTTCGCTAGGCCCGAGCACCTCGGGCAGCAGCGAGCGATCGAGCGCGACCAGGTCGAGCACCTCGTCGCTGTAGTCCTCGTCCCGCGTCGACCACCACCCCGTTCCGGAGGCGTCGCCGCGGTCGGTGACGCCGCGGCCGCAGAGGCGCTCGGTCAGCCAGTCGTGCGGGAGCCGGATCGCGCGGGTGGCCGCGGCGATCTCGGGCTCGGTGCGCCGCAGCCAGGCCCAGCGCGTCACGGTGAACGAGGGCACCGGCACCACACCCACGCGTTCCGCCCAGGCATCCGCGCCGAGCGCCTCGCGCAGCTCGGCGGCGTCGGGCGCCGAGCGCGTGTCGTTCCAGAGCACCGCCGGTCGCAAGGGCCGCCCGTCGTCGTCGGTCACCACGAGCCCGTGCTGCTGACCCGCGACCGAGATCGCGCCCACCTCCCCCGCCCGCCCGGTCTCCGCCAGCGCCGCCCGCAGCGCCTCCCACCAGACGTCGGGATCGGTCTCGCGCGCGCCGCCGGTCCCGGTCACGTCGTGCGGCGCCCGGCCGCTGGCAACCACGCGCCCGTCGTCGGGGTCGACGACCAGCACCTTGGTGGCCTGGGTGGAGCAATCCACGCCGGCGATCAATTGACCAGCTCCCGGCACGCGGCTAGTTTGTTGAGGGCCACAACTAATTGCAAGGAGAGGACGTCCTTTGCCAGATCTAACGCCCGCGCCGGAGCACAAGTTCACCTTCGGGCTCTGGACGGTGGGCCACAAGGGGAACGACCCGTTCGGCGTCGAGACGAGGCCCGGCCTGAACCCGCCCGACACCGTTCGCAAGCTGGCCGAGCTGGGCGCCTACGGCGTCTGCTTCCACGACGACGACCTGCTCCCGCCCGACGCCGACGACTCCGAGCGCGAGCGCATCAAGGCCGACTTCCGCCGAGCGCTCGACGAGACCGGCATGAAGGTCTCGATGGCCACCACCAACCTGTTCACGCATCCCGTGTTCAAGGACGGCGCGTTCACCGCCAACGACCGCGAGGTGCGTCGCTACGCACTCCAGAAGACCATGCGCGCGATCGACGTGGGCGCCGAGCTGGGCGCGCCCGTGTACGTCTTCTGGGGCGGGCGCGAGGGCGTGGAGGCCGACGCCGCCAAGCCGGCCCGCGACGCGCTCGAGCGCTTTCGCGAGGCGATCGACTTCCTCAGCGAGTACGTGCGCGACCGCGGCTACGACATGCGCTTCGCGCTCGAGCCGAAGCCGAACGAGCCGCGCGGCGACATCTTCCTGCCCACGGTCGGCCACATGCTCGCGTTCATCGAGCGGCTCGAGCACCCGGACATGGTCGGGGTCAACCCCGAAGTGGCACACGAGACGATGGCGGGGCTGTCCTTCCTGCACGGCGTGGCCCAGGCGCTCTGGGCGGGCAAGCTGTTCCACATCGACCTGAACGGGCAGCGGATCGGGCGCTATGACCAGGACTTCCGCTTCGGCGCCGTGGGTCTCAAGGACGCCTTCTTCCTCGTCAAGCTGCTCGAGGACTCCGGCTACGACGGCGTGCGCCACTTCGACGCGCGCCCGCTGCGCGTGGAGTCGGAGCAGGGCATCTGGGACTTCGCCGCCGGCTGCATGCGCACCTACCTGGCGCTCAAGGAGAAGGCCGCCCAGTGGGGCTCGGACGCGGACATCGCCGCGGCCGAGGCCGACGCCAAGGTGCCGGAGCTCGCGCTCGACACCGTCGGGCCGTACTCGCCCGAGCGCGCCGACGAGCTGCTCGCCGAGAGCCACGATCTCGACGCGCTCGGAGCCCGCGAGTGCCGCAACGAGCGCCTCGACCAGCTCGCCGTCGACCTGATCCTCGGGCTGCGATGAAGCCGGTGCGCGAGCGCAACCTGGGCCTGGTCCTGCGTCAGGTGGCCGAGGCGGGCCCGCGCTCGCGCGCCACGCTCGCGGTGGAGACCGGCCTCAACAAGAGCACCGTGTCGAGCCTCGTGGCCGACCTGATCGAAGCGGGACTGCTGCGCGACTCGCCGATCGAGGAGCGCCCGGTCAAGGTCGGCCGCCCGCCCCAGGACGTGGAGCTGGCCCCGGACGCGCCGTTCGTACTAGGGCTCGAGATCAACGTCGACTACCTGGCGGTGTGGGCGAGCGACCTGGCTGGCGCGGTGCAGCATCGCGCGTTCGTCGCGAACGACAACCGTGCCGCCTCGCCCGAGGAGGTGCTCGGCGCGCTCGCCCGGCTCGCAGAGGACGCCCTGGACGAGCCGTTCGCCGACGGCCGCCAGCCGATGCTCGCCACCGTCGCCGTGCCAGGGCTCGTCGATCCGACCGGGCAGCTGGCGGTGGCGCCCAACCTCGGCTGGGCGGACGTGCAGGTCGCGCAGCTGCTCAACGAAGCGCTCGAGAACCCGCCCTACACGGTGCGGGTGGAGAACGAGGCGAACCTGGGCGCGGTCGCGGAGCTGGTCGAGGGCGCCGGGCGCGGCCTGAGCGATTTCGTGTACGTGTCGGGCGAGATCGGCATCGGCGCCGGCGTGGTGCTGCGCGGCGAGCTGTTCCGCGGCGCCTCGGGGTTCGCCGGCGAGTTCGGGCACCTCACGATCGACCCGTTCGGGCCGCCGTGCGGGTGCGGCGGGCGCGGCTGCCTCGAGCGCCTGGCGGGGCAGGAGGCGCTGCTGCGCCTCGCGGGCTGGGATGCACGCATGCGCAGCGAGGGGCCGCGCCCGGAGTGGCCCGGCCGCATGCTCGCGGACAGCGCCGCGGGCGGCCACTCCCGGACGCTCGAGGCGCTCAGCCAGGTCGGGCACACGCTCGGCATCGCGATCGCGTCGCTCGCCAACCTGCTCGACCCCCAGGCGGTGTTGCTGGGGGGCTACCTGGCGCCCCTCTCGGAGTGGCTCAAGGTGCCGATCGAGGGCGAGCTGGAGACGCGCGCCCTGGCCGGGCGCAGGATGCGCTGCCGCGTCCTGCCGGCACGGTTGGGCGGCGAAGCCGCGGTGCGCGGAGCGGTCGCGATGAGCCGCCGGGCCGCGCTCGAAGATGCCGTGGCGCTGCCGATAACCAGCTAAGCCGTTTGTGGAATCGACCGCGCGATCCACCGGGCCAGCCGCTGCTGACCCCGCTGGCTGAGGTGGAGCCCGTCCGCCAGCAGGTGACGGTCGAGCGGGGGTCGTAGCGCCGCGCGGCTGTCGATCACCTCGGCGTCGAGGTCCGCGACGATCGCCGCCTTGCGGTCGACGTCGGCCGCGCGCCAGGTCACTGGCTCCTGTCTGAGCAGCGGCGCCCGGCGCACCTGCGCCTCGATGATCGGAGGTGGCGTGACGAACACCACCCGCGCACGTGTCTGTTCGCGCGCGAGGGTGATCAGGAGTCGCAGGTTGTCGGCCGTCTCGCAATCGGGCACGAGCATCCGATCGGCGGCGGCGCCGTGCCGTCTGGCGTCGTTGGTTCCCGCCAGGACGATCAGCAGGTCCGGATCGCACGCCGCGACGTCGGCGAAGCGGCCGATCAGATGCACTGTCGTGTCGCCCGGCACGCCGAGGTTGATCAGCCCGAGGATCTCCGCCCAGGAGCGCGCGTCGGCCGTGAGCGAATCCCCGAACGCCACGGCGCGACCAATCACACCGAACAGCCAACCGACTCGCCTCGCCCGGGCAAGGCCTTGCTCTGGTCCGTGTTCCGGCTAGGGGCAGAACAAGGGCTTGTTGGGCCCTAGGGGCGCTGGTGGGATCGACGCGACCGACGGTGCGCGCGATCGACCATGCCTCCACCCGTACGACATCCGCCTTGCCGAGCGGAGGTCCGCCCGCGATCTCGCTGCGCGGCGTCTCGAAGCGCTACGGCCGTGAGCTCGCCCTCCACCAGCTCGACCTCGACATCGCCGAGGGTGAGTTCTTCTGCCTGCTCGGACCGTCCGGGTGCGGGAAGACGACGACGCTGAACCTGCTGGGCGGCTTCGTCACGCCTTCGTCCGGCGCGATCTTCATCCGCGGCAGGCAGGTGGATCGGCTGCCGCCGCACGCGCGCGACGTGAACACCGTGTTCCAGTCGTACGCGCTGTTCCCTCACATGACCGTCGAGGAGAACGTCGGCTTCGGTCTCAGGATGGCGCGCGTCGAGCGGCGCGAGCGGGGCCGGCGAGTCGCCGAGGCGCTCGCCTTGGTCGGGCTCGACGCGCTCGGTACCCGGCGGCCCGGGGAGCTCTCCGGGGGCCAGCAGCAGCGCGTCGCCGTCGCGCGGGCGCTGGTGAACCGGCCCGCCGTCCTGCTCCTGGACGAGCCGCTCGGCGCACTGGATCTGAAGCTGCGCAAGCGCCTGCAGCTCGAGCTCGCCCAGATCCACCGCGAGGTCCGGACGGTGTTCGTGTACGTCACGCACGATCAGGAGGAGGCGCTCGGTCTGGCCGACCGGATCGCCGTCATGCGAAACGGCCGGATCGAGCAGATCGGCTCGCCGCGCGAGATCTATCTACGGCCGCGGTCGCGCTTCGTCGCCGACTTCATCGGAGAGTCGAACTTCATTTCGCTCGGCGATCGGGAGCTGATGGTGCGCCCCGAGGCGGTTCGGATCTCTGCCGAGGAAGGCCTGATCCGCGGCGCGGTGGTGCACCGCTCGTTTCTCGGCAACTACACGCGCGTGGCGGTTCGGTGCGATGGATGCGCCGAGCCGGTGCTCGCGGAGGTTCACGGCAAGGACGCGAGCCGCGTGGAGGGACTGACACCAGGAAGCCGCGTCTGGCTCTCGTGGGATCGAGAGGCGGCGGTCGCGATCGATGACAGCGAGGAGGAGGACTCATGAACGAAGGAGCGATCACCCGGAGACGGGTGCTTCAGGTTGGTGCCGGGAGCGCGATGGCCGCCTATCTGGCGGCCTGCGGAGGGGACGGAGGCGGTTCGGCCGACGACCGGATCGCCTTCAAGACGTGGGAGGACCACTACCTCCCCGAGCAGCTGAAGGAGATGCGTCGCACGAACGACATCACCGTCAAGGTGTCGTTCGCCGACGACAACCTGACGAACTTCCAGCAGCTCAAGCGCGGCGTCGACTACGACGTCGTCACGGCGGACGCCCTCTGGGTGCCGCGATTCCTCGAGGACGGTCTGATCGAGCCCTTCGACCCGGCTGAGCTCTCGACCTGGGGCAACCTCTACTCGGCCGCCAGGGAGGTTCCGTTCTGGAAGGAAGGCAGCCTCTACACCTGCTATCCGCACGCCTGGTCGCCCCACCTCCTCTACTACAACCCGAGCGAGGTCCGCACCCCGCCGGACTCGTGGGAGGCCCTGCTCGACTCGCGCTACCGGGGCAAGATCGTGCTCGCCAAGGAGCCGAACGACATCCTGGCGAAGGCCGGCTGCGCGACCGGCGCGGCCAAGCCGTTCGCCATGACCGACGCCGAGATCGGTCGCGCGAGGGACTACCTCGTCGAGCTCAAGCCGAACATCCTCAAGCTCGCGCAGGCGGGCGCCGAGGAGCTCCGCGCCTTCTCGGAGGGGGCGGCGATCATCAGCACGATCCTCGGCTTCGACCTCCGCATCAAGGAAGCCGGCGGACCCGAGGCGAAGGGCGTGCTCGCCAAGGAGGGCACGATCGGCTTCGCCGACGGCGAGATGATCGTGGCCGCGTCGGAGAAGCGGGGTCTGATCGAGCGCTTCCTGGAGGCGGACTTCCAGCCCGAGTGGATCGCCAAGCGGTTCCTCAAGTACCCGCATCCGATGTTCGACGAGAAGGCCTACAAGCTGCTCGTCGATCAGGGCCACAAGGAGCTGCTCGATCGGCTGCTCTACAACCGCCCCGAGCTGGCGTTCGACGAGGACCAGGTCGCGCTGGTGGCGCCGCCGCCGAACCAGAGCGCGTACACCGATGCGTTCAACGAAGTCTTCGGTGCGTAGCCGCATCGCCGAGTACGGCGGCCTGCTGCCGGCCGCCGTACTGCTCGGCGGGTGCTTCGGCTTCGCGCTCGTCCTGACGGTGCTCTACAGCTTCTGGCAGGTGGTCGACTTCGAGGTCGTCCCCGACTGGACGCTCGAGAACTACCGGTACTTCTTCACGGTCGACACCTACGTCCGCACGTTCGTGGCGACGCTGGCGATGGTCACGGTCGCGACGGCGCTGACGCTGGCTGTCGCAATGCCGTTCGCGTACTGGTTGACCCGGTACGTGTCGCGCCGCTGGCGCCGCCGTCTGCTGATCGTCGTGGTGCTGCCGTTCTTCGCGAGCTACCTGCTGCGCGTGTACGCGTGGCTGGGGATCCTCGGGCAGAACGGCGCCATCAACCGCTTCCTGCAGGCCGTCGGGGTCGCGGACGAACCGGTATCGATCCTGCTCTTCAACCGGCCGGCCGTCGTGCTCGTGCTCGTCTACCTGTACTTCCCGTTCGCGGTGCTGGCCCTCTACGTCGCGCTGGAGCAGTTCGACTGGAGCCAGGTCACGGCCGCGATGGACCTGGGGGCGACCGGCCGGGTCGCGGCTCGGCGCGTGCTGCTGCCCCAGATCCGGCCGGGCATCGTCACGGCGGTCATCTTCGTTTCGATTCCGATGCTGGGCGAGTACGTCACGCCGCTGCTGGTCGGGGGGACGAAGGGCGTCATGATCGGAAACCTCGTCGCGAACTTCTTCGACACGGGCGAGTACTCGCGAGGCGCCGCCGCCGCTCTGCTGATAGCCGTGTTCGTGGTCGCGATCATGGTCGTGTTCCGGCGATCGCTCGAGCTGGCGGTGCCAGACGATGCATGAGGCGCTCGACGTCGTCGCCCCGCGGGCACGGCTCATCCGCCGCGGCCTCGGCGCTTACGGGGCGGCCGTGTACGCGTTCGTGTTCGCCCCGATCGTCTTCCTCGTCCTGTTCAGCTTCAACGCGAACCCGGCGGGCGCGTTTCCGATCACCGGGCTGACCACGCGGTGGTACCGGGACATGTTCGGCGACTACGAGCTCCAGGACGCTTTCTGGACCTCGCTCGAGGTCGCGGTGCAGGTGACGCTGATCAGCCTCGCGGTGGGTACCGCAGCGGCGTTCCCGCTGGCACGGGCGCGCATGCGCTTCCGCAGCGCGGTGCGGATCGGGATCACCCTGCCGATCATGCTGCCCGGCCTCCTGATCGGCATCAGCCTGCTCGTGCTGCTCACGACGGTGCTCGACCTCTCGCTCTCGCGGCGCACCGCGGTGATCGGGCAGAGCATCTTCACCACGCCGTTCGTGATCCTGCTGGTCGGCGCGCGCCTTCAGACGCTCGACCGCCGGCTCGAGTGGGCGGCGAGCGACCTCGGCGCCGATCCGATCAGGCGGCTGCGACACGTTGTCCTGCCCGCCTTGCTTCCGGCCGTGCTGGCGAGCGCGGTGCTCGCCTTCACGCTCTCCTTCGACGAGTTCATCATCACGCTCTTCCTGATCGGCGGCGACCAGACGCTCCCGCTCTACATCTTCACCCACGTCAGGTACGGGATCACGCCGGCCGTGAACGCGGTGGCGTCGCTGTTCCTGCTCGGTTCGTTCGCGGCCCTCTCGCTGGCGTTCGCCTGCGCGTCGATCGTCCGGCTGCCGAAGCGCTCCTCGAGCCAGCGTGTGGCGAAGGCGACCAGGTCGGCCGCGGGGAAGAGGTGACATTCGGCGGCCGCCACGCGGCCGCTCACCCCGACGCCCGCCGCAAGGGCGGCCTCGGCGATCGCTCCCAGTCCCGCCCCGTCATAGGGAAACGGTCCGCGATCGGAGTCGATGTCGTGGAGCGTCCGCCACGTCGGTCCGTCGGCGGTCGCGAAGGGCAGCGTGTACGACCAGCGGCGCTTGGCCGGCACGCGGGCGATTGCCTCGGCGTGGTGGAGCAGCGTCAGCGAGCGCAGCGGCGCGCCGAGCACCAGCACCCAGCCACCGGCCTCGACGAGTCGGGCGAAGGGAGTGCCGGGGCCGAAGCTGTCGTCGAGCGGGTGGGTGGCAGTCAGCCAGTCCGCCAGCCGGCCGACGGCAACCACACGCTGGTCCGGGTGGGCGCTCTTGCGCGCGCCCGGCCACGTTCGCAGCCGCTCTGGCAGCCGGCCGTACTCGCTGTTCGCCTCCGACAGCTCTGGGTCGAAGCCCGGCATCTCCTCCAAGTAGGCGGCCCGCCAAGCCGGTGGCCAACGGTCGATGCCGAACGGAATGTCGTCCCACGACGCCACCGCCGCGAGCGTGCCCGCCGGGCCGATGGCCTCGAGCAGGGCTCGCACGACGGTCTCGGGTCCGCCGACCACCCAGCCGAGCGAGCTCAGGCTGGCGTGGACCAGGACCAGGCTGCCCTCGCGAACGCCGAGTTCGCGGATCCCGGCGATGAGCTCGGAGCGCCTGACGGGCTGGAGCTCGCGGACGGCCCGGTCCGTCGGCATGGCGCTACGGCGCCCGGCCGACGGTCACGCGCTCGTCGCCGCGAGCGTCACGTAGGGTGCGCGCGCCCTCGAGCAGCTCGTGGATCTCGCGGGTGTGGTGCGGCGCGTGCTCGAGTGCCATCCTCGCGCCGCTTGGCGCCTGGTCGATCAGCCGCCGGATCAAGTCGAGGCTGTCCGTCCCGGCCCACAGCGCAACGCCGGGCTGGAACAGGCCTTCCTCGGGCGGCAGGGTTTGCGTCAGCTGCTCCGAGTCCGTGTAAGGCATGTTCGCGAGCACGAGGTCGTAGTTGCCGGGCGGCAGGCCATCGGCCTGCCAGACGGCCACGTCGAGCGAGAGCCGGCGAGCGTTCTCCGTGGCGACGGCTACCGCAGCCGAGGAGACGTCGGAGGCGGTCACGATCAGATCGGGCCGATCGCGCTTGACGGCGAGTGCCACGGCGCCCGACCCGGTGCCCACCTCGTGGACCCTCGCGCTCGTGGGCAGATCCCGAGCTGTGGCGACCAGCGTTCCGGTCCGCTCCTCGGTCGGGACGAGCACACGCGCGTCGACGAGCAGGTCGAGCCCGCAGAACTCCTGGTGCCCGAGGATGTAGGCGAGCGGCTCGCGCTGGGCCCGCCGTTCGAGCAGCTCGCGCGCGGGCTCGCCCGTGTCGTTCGCGTGAGCCAGGAGGGCTTGGGCGTCCTCGCGCGGGGTCTCGACCCCCGCCTGCGTGAGCAGACGGATGCCGTCCAATAGAAGCGGGTCTCGTCCGATCGGACGAAGCTGTCAGCTGTCGTTTTGGCCGGCCATCAGCCGATCGGACGATTGCGCGGATCGATCGAGAGGTGGCGGGCGCTCGCAGCGGCTCTCGATCTCCACGCGCCCACCCGCCTCCAGCGCCAGGAGCACCTCGAGCACGTGGAAGGCCAGCTCCGCGCTCGCGCGGTGGGGGCGTTCGTCGCGAATGGACTGCGCCATGTCGGCGACGCCGATGCCGCGTCCGACGTCGCCGTCGAAGGCCAGCGGAATCGGGCTCCACGGAACCTCGCCCGCGCGCCGCACCTGCGGCGCACAATCGAACAGATCGGGGTTGCCGGCAGACAGCGAGCCGGCCGTGCCGTAGACCTCGAGATAAGGCAGGCGCGTGCTTGTGACATCCCAGCTCATCAGCACCGTGACCAGCGCTCCGCTTGCCAACTCGAGCGCTCCCGTCACGTGGGTCGGCACTTGCACCGAGATCGGCTGCCCGCGACGCGGGCCGGTCAGGATCGTGCGCTCGGAAAAGGTGGTGCGCGAGAAGCCGGTTACGTGGGCGATCGGCCCGAGCATCGCCACGACGGCGGTCACGTAGTAGGGGCCGAGATCGAGCGCCGGGCCGCCGCCAGGGCCGTAGAACGCGGCGACGTCAGGGTGAAAATGCTCGTACCCGATTTCCGAAGCGCAAAATGCTCCAGCCACGGGCTCCCCGATCCAACCGTCGTCAATGAGCTTCATCGAGGTCTGCAGCCCGCCGCCGAGGAACGTGTCGGGCGCGCATCCGAGGCGCAGGCCGGTCTCCTCCGCCGCGCCCACGACCTCGCGTGCCTGCTCCAACGTCGCCGCCAGCGGTTTCTCCGACCAGACGTGTTTGCCCGCTCGCAGCGCGGCCAGGCTCACGTCGGCATGCGCGAGCGGCGGTGTCAGGTTCACGACGAGGTCGACGTCGGGGTCGGCGAGCAGCTCCTCCGGCGAGCAGGCTCGCGGCACGCTGTGCTCGGCCGCCTTCTGCTCGGCGCGGTTCAGGTCGAGGTCGGCGCAGGCCACCAGCTCCAGCGGCTCGCGCCGGCAGCCGACGAAGTACAGATCGCTGACATGCCCGCATCCGAGGACGGCCACTCGCATGCCCGCGAGTCTCGGCCCGGCCTACCGGCTGCTCAAGCCACAGCTCTGTCTCACCCGAACGTGAACGCGTAACCGCTCACGCCCGGAGGCAGCTTCACCGTCAGGCGGCGGTCCTCGACCCGGGGCAGCGACACCAGCCGGTAGAGGCGCTGGGCGCTCACCGTCGCGCGCCCGGCGCTGACGTCCTGCCCCGCCACGGCGTCGGGCAGCGGCCGGCCGTCCAGCAGCACCTGGACCTCGCGCGGCCGCCCGTCGCTCGTGCCCAGCACCAGGAAGACCTTGCGCGCGGTCACGCGCGCGTGGATCTGGGCGTCGCGTACGGCCGTGGCCGACTCCTTCGACACGTCCCACGTCCCGGACAGCGAGAAGTGCACCGGCGGCAGATCGTCGGTGCCCGCGTAGCTGCCGGTGCCGGGTCGCAGCGGCGGGTCGAAGTTCTGGGCGCGCTCGTAGTTGAGGTAGGTCTCCGGCGTGGCCAGCTCGCGCGACGCGACCTCCACGCGGGCGCGCGCGGTCGCCCCCAGCTTGGACGCGCCGGCCTCGGCCAGCAGTGCCCTGATCGCCGACTCGGTCTTGTCGTAGTCGCCCTCGCCGAAGTGCGCGTAGCGCACCCGGCCGCGCGCGTCGATCAGGTACTTCGCGGGCCAGTACTGGTTGCTCCACGCGTCCCAGGTGGCGTAGTCGTTGTCCTGCGCGACCGGATAGCCCAGCCCGTTCTGGCCGATCGCGCGCTCGACGTTGTTGGCGTCGCGCTCGAACGGGAACTCGGGCGTGTGCACGCCGACGATCGTCAGCCCACTGCGGCGGTAGCGGGCGTCCCAGGCGCGCACGTAGGGGAGCGTGCGCAGGCAGTTGATGCAGGTGTAGGTCCAGAAGTCGACCAGCACCACTCGGCCGCGCAGCTCGTGCAGGTCGAGCGGGGCATCGCCCGGCGTGTTGAACCAGCGCTGCGTGCCGGTGAAGTCGGGCGCCCTGCCGAGCACCGGCAGGCCGGCCTGGCGCTCGCTGTCACCCTCGGCGGTCTCGGCGAAGCGTGTCGGTCCGCGCAGGTCGGCCAGCCGGTCCTCCACCGCGCCGGAGCGCTCCAGCGAGCGGGTCGGGTTGGTCAGGAAGCCGGGGAAGTCGTTGGCCAGTGCGGTCTGGAAGCGCACGTCCAGGTCGGTCGCGACCGCGACCGCCGTCGCGACCATCACCACCCCCAGGACCCGCTGCACCGCCGGCCCGCGCCCAGCCGCGCGCAGCCGGTCGAGCAGCCGGCGCCCGCCGTAGGCGATCAGCAGCAGCACGGCTGCCGAGCCCACCGCGTACCCGAGCGCGACCGCCACCAGCTCGCCGGACGCGCCGCGCGTGGCCGACACCGACACCACCGCCGCGAGGATCGGCCCGGCGCAGGGCGCGTAGACGAAGCCCAGCCCGGCCCCGACCAGCAGGCCCGACCAGAAGCCGTCGCCGCGGTCGTTCGGCCCGAACCGGGCCAGGCGCGTCAGCGGCGCCTCGATCCGAGCCGCGAGCGAGGGCACCAGCAGCGACGCGCCGAACACGAGCAGCACGACGACCGCGAGCGTGCGGACCGTGCCGTCCGGCAGGCCGACGCCGTCGATCACCGACGCGAGGGCCACGATCGCGAGCGTGAACGTGGCAACCAAGCCGAGGATCACCCCCAGCGGCCGGCGCCGCCCGCCGGTGCCGGTCGCGGCCAGCAGCGCAGGCAGGACCGGGAGCACGCACGGTGTCAGCGCCGTGCCTGCCCCTGCCACGACCGCGAACAGGACGAGCAGTACCACCTCGCCCCATCATGGCTGAGGCGGCGTGTGCCCCCGCGCCGACTCAGTCGTCTACCGGCGTGGCCAGCTCCAGCAACGTGCCGAACGGGTCGCGCACGTAGGCGATCGTCTGACCCCACGACGTGCGCTTCGGCTCGGTCAGCGCCGAGGCCCCGTTTTCCAGGGCCGACGCGAACGCGGCCTCGACGTCGTCGAAGACCAGCGCCAGCTCGATGTTGAAGGGCTGGTCGGGGCTCGGGCGGCGGAAGCCCTGCTCGAAGTGAGAGCCGCCCAGCTCCTCGGTTGCGAACGAGAGCCTGGTCTCGCCCGTGTCGAGCTCGCCGAAGCTCGCGTCGGGGGCGAGCATCCTGCGCTTCAGGCCGAAGCTGCGCTCGTAGAACCCGATCGCCGCCTCCACGTCCGGCACGTACACGATCACCCATCCAAGCTTTGCTGTCATGGGCCGAATGCTCGCCGGTCTAGGCGGCGCGGTCTTGCAGAAATCGGCCAGGAGGGATGCCGGCGAGGGCGTTGCAGTCGTTTGTGAAGTGAGCCTGGTCGGAATACCCGCAGCCGAACGCGACCT
Source organism: uncultured Thermoleophilaceae bacterium (assembly GCA_963765135.1). Lineage (GTDB taxonomy): Bacteria > Actinomycetota > Thermoleophilia > Solirubrobacterales > Thermoleophilaceae > JACVRW01. Next base: position 62,182 of record CAVXUX010000002.1, on the reverse strand, counting down.
CGGCCAGCTCGCCACCGGCCCGCAGGCTCGCGAGGGCCCGGCGCAGGCGCAGCACGCGGCCGAGGCGCTTGGGCCCGTAGCCCACCTCGGCGTTCACGCGCCGGCGCAGGTGGCGCTCGCTGACGGCCAGCTCGTCGGCGACGTCGCGCACCGGCGCGCCGCCCAGCCGCGCCACCGCCGCGCCCACGAGCGCGTCGGGGTTGGTCGCGGCTCGCGCGCGATCGGCCAGGAAGCCGAGCAGCAGGCCGGCATCCTGGTCCGCGCCGGCGGCGGCCTCCTCGAGCCGCCTGCCGGCGTCGCCCCACACCTCCGCGGCGGTCATCCGGCCGTCGCGCAGCGCCGGCGCCTCGACGCCGAACAGCGAGGGGCCGGCGCCCGGGTGGAGGCGCACCCCGACGACCGTGCTCCCCGGCTCGAGCGGCGACAGGAAGGCGGTCGTGTTCGGCCCCACCACGATCACGCCCGCCTGCTCGCTCCAGATCAGATCCATGCACCCGTCGGGGACGATCCGCTGATGCCCGTCCGGGCCATCCGGGCCGACCCGCTCCCACGCGCACTCGACCCAGCGACCGAGCTCCGCGTCGACCTGATGCTCCCGATAGCTCATAGGACAAGTATTAGGGTGCCCGTTTGTGCGCGCGGAGAACCCAGCGCAGGTGCGGGGCATCGACGGCGTCAGCCGCTGGATCGGGATGCGCTGGGACAGCGCGGACACCGTGCGCGTGGAGCTGCGCCCCGAGTTGATCAACGCGGCCGGGCTGCTGTCGGGCGCGGTGACGTACGCGGTGGTGGACTACTGCATGGGCTCGACGCTCTGGAAGGAGACCACCGAGGAAGAGGGCATCGCGACGGTGTCGATCGCGATCAACTACGTGGCGACGGCCACCGAGGGCGAGATCGTCTGCCGCACCACCCTGGACCGCCGCAACCGCCGCCTCGCCACGCTCCGCAGCGAGGTCACGACCGCCGACGGACGGCTGCTCTGCACCGCCATCGGCAGCTTCACCATCTTCCCGAGGAGGAAAGCCTGATGCCGACCGCCGACGTCAACGGCCAGACGCTGTACTACGAGGTCCACGGCGAGGGCGAGCCGTTGCTCTGCGTGATGGGGCTGTCCGCAGACACGCTCGCGTGGATGCTCCAGGTGCCGGCCTTCTCGGCCGGCTATCGCACGGTCATCTTCGACAACCGCGACGTCGGCCAGTCCTCGATGGCCGACGGCCCCTACGAGATCGCGGACATGGCGCAGCGACGCGCTCGCGCTCGCCGACGCGCTCGAGCTGGACTCCTTCCACCTGCTCGGCGCGTCGATGGGCGGGGCGATCGCGCAGGAGGTCGCGCTCGCGGCGCCGGAGCGGGTGCGCACGCTGACGCTGGCGGTCACGTTCGCCGCCGGCGGGGCCTGGGCCCGCAAGCTCGCCGAGGTCTGGGCCGAGCGCGTGCACAAGATCTCGCGCGAGGGTCACCTCGACGAGCTGATGCTGCTCAACTTCTCCGAGGCGTTCTACGAGAACGAGCAGGGCGTCGAGTGGGTACGCGGCATGATGCTCCAGCAGCCCCCACCCCCAGCCGCCGGAGGCGTTCGTCCGCCAGCTCGAGGCCAGCGCCCGCCACGACGCGAGGGAGCGGCTTGGCTCGCTGCGAGTGCCGACGCACGTGATCGGCGGCGAGCTCGACATCCTCGTGCCGGTGTGGAAGTCGCGCGAGCTCGCGCAGCTGATCCCCGACGCTCAGCTGACCGTGCTGGCGGGCTCGCCGCACGGGGCGAACGTGGAGCGCGCCGAGGAGTTCAACCGGGCCGTGCTCGACTTCATCGCCGAGCGCGCGCCGGCGCCCGCCTAGGCGCCGTCGACCGAGCCCAGGGCCGCGTCGAGCGTCTGGTGCACCGGCGCGGCGCGGTCGAACTCGACGATCTCGAGCACGCGCGCGACCGGCTTGCCGTCCACGGCGACCACGTGCAGCTCCTGGCGCCGGCTGCCCAGCCGGCGCGCCAGGTTGAACAGCATCGCGATGCCGCTCGAGTCGATGAACTCCAGCCCGCTGAAGTCGACGACGAGCGCCCGGGCCGAGGTCGGCACGGCCTCGCCGATCGCCTCCCCGGTGGCGGGGGCGCCGGCCAGATCGAGCTCGCCCTTCACGCGGGCGATCACCACCTCGTCGCGCTCTTCGATCTCGAGTTGAACCAGGTCCATCACTGACGGTCTCCGTTCGCTTTCGGGTCCAGCAGGGTCCGTTGCATCCGGACCGTCGTGCCCTCGGGACCAGGCACGACGTCAACCGTATCCATCAAGGAGCGCATCAAAGATAGCCCCCTGCCGTGGTCGCCTTCCCGGGGCGATCGCCACGTCCCGAAGTCTCGCACGCAGATCTCCACGCTGCGACCCTCGACCTGCCCGCTGACCTCGAATGGCGTGCCGGCGCCGGCGTGCTCGATCGCGTTGGTCGCCGCCTCCCCGCACGCGGTCAGGACCTCCGTGATCTCGTCGTCGGAGCCCTCCACGTGGCGCAGCCAGCGCCGCAGCAGCGCGCGCATCGAGGCGAGCGCCTCGGGCTCGGTCGGCAGCTCGACCCGGAAGCTGCTCGCCATCGGGATCGTGCGCAGCGTCAGCAGCGCCACGTCGTCAGGAGCGCCCGCCTCGGGCACCAGCCGGTCGAGCACCAGATCGCAGATCTCCTGGGGATCGGTGGAGGCCCCGCGCACGACCTCGGCGAGCCGGTCGAGGCCGGTGTCGATGTGCTCGCCCGGCCGCTCGACCAGGCCGTCGGTGTAGAGCACCACCGTGGCGCCCTGGTCGATCCCCACCGAGGCCTCCTGGAAGTCGGGGAACGGCAGCACGCCGAGCGGGACCGAGCCGCCGCCCTCGAGGAACTGCGGAAGGCCGCTGTTCGAGAGCAGCAGCGGCGGTGGGTGGCCGGCGTTGACCCAGTGCAGCTCGCTGGCGCCGGGGTCCACGACGACGTAGATCAGCGTGGCCATCTGGCTCTCGTCCGCCTCGGTCCAGATCAGCCGGTTGAGCTGCTCGACCACGCGGGCGGGCGAATGGCCTTCGAGCGCGTAGGCGCGCAGCGCGCTGCGCAGCCGCCCGACCATCGAGGCGGCGGCCAGCCCCTTCCCGGCCACGTCGCCCATCACCAGGCCGACCCCGCCGCTCGGGGTCGGCAGCACGTCGTACCAATCGCCGCCGACCTCGGCCTCAGCCGCGGCGGGGAGGTAGCGGGCCGCGACCGACAGGCCCGGCAGCTGCGGCAGGCGCTCGGGCAGCAGACTGCGCTGCAGCGTCTCGGCGATCCGATGCTCGCGCTCGTAGACGCGGGCGTGGTCCACGGCCAGCGCCACGCGGTCGGCCGCCAGCCGCAGCAGGTTCACGTCGTCGGCGGTGAAGTGCCGCGGCGCGGCGGCGCCCACCACCAGCACGCCGGTCACCTCGCCCTCGGCGAGCAGGGGGAGGCCGATCAGCGAGTCGATGCCGAGCGCCTCGAGGCCGGGGTAGGGGAGCTCGGCCGGCGCCGGGTCCTGGACCAGCAGCGGCTCGCGCCCCGCCGCGACGCGACCGACGAAGCCCTCGCCGATGGGGACCGGCTCGCTGGTGCGCTCGTCGGCCGGGCCGCCCGACGCCGCGGCCAGCGACAGCGCGCGATCGGCGGCGAGGTAGATCGCGGCCGCGTCGGCGTCCAGCACCGCCCGCACACGCGCCACGAGGTCGAACAGGATGTCGTCGAGCGTGCGGTGGGCCAGCGCGGCGTCGACCAGCAGCTGCATCCCGCTGACCAGCTCGGCCACGCGTTCCGCCTCGGCCCTGGCGGCCTGCTCGCGCAGCAGTGCCTCGCGCTCGTCCTGCCGGCGCTTGCGATCGGTCACGTCGCGGATGAAGCCCGGCAGGAGGACCTCGCCGCGCACGTCGACCTTGGACACGGTCGCCTCGGCCGGGAAGCGGCTGCCGTCGCGGCGCTGCAGCTCGACCTCGTAGCGCACGGGCGCGCCGGCGTCGCCGTCCTCGACCAGCCCGCGGCGCCGGTCGTCGTGGCGGTCGCGATACTCCGGTGGGATGAGGAGCGTCCGCATCGGCTGACCGATCGCCTCGTTCGCGCTCCAGCCGAAGAGCCGCTCCGCGGCTCGGTTCCACCCGCGGATGACGCCCTCCGCGTCGAGCGTCACGAACGCGTCCGGCGCGCTGTCGAGCACGAGCCGCGTGCGGGCCTCGCTGCCGCGCAGCTCCTCCTGGCCGGAGCGCAGCCGGTCGAGCATGTTGCTGATCAGCAACCCCGCCACCAGCGGCGTGCCCACTCCCAGGAGCCAGCGGATCGCCGGGCTCGGCGGCTCGCGGATCGACAGCACGACCGCGTACCCCGCCGCGATGTAGACGAGGTGGGCGAGTGCCGGGCCGGTGGTGAAGAAGTAGAAGGCGTACAGCCCCGCCCAGGTGTAGAGGAGGGCGAACAGGTTGGCGGTGCCCGTGTAGTAGTTGGCGAAGCAGATCAGCGTCGTGCCCGACGCCAGCGCCACGTGTATCTGCCAGTCCGACGAGATCCGGTCGGCGCCCCAGTACAGGAGCACGCCGATGACGAAGGCGCATCCCACGACGATGCAGATCTGCAGCTCCCGGAAGTCCGCGTCGTGAGGCAGGATCAGCGTGAGCGCCGCGAGTGCGGCGCCTGCGGTGAACAGATAGGCCAGCGCGCGCGCCTTGAGGCGCAGGTCGAAGAGCGGTGGGAGGTCCGTCAATTCAGGGCTCGAGTCCCCCACTTCGGGCCGAGAGGCGGGCCAGCGCCTCGTGACATTCGACGACCCGGCGCTTGACCGCGTCCTCGTCGCTGCGGTCGTGAACCAGGTCCCAGGTCTTGTCCGCGACGTCGCGCGCCGTCTGCGGGGTGGCCTGCTCCCAGAGCATGTCGACGAGCTTGAGCTCGAAGGCCTCGAGCTGCTCCACCGGGTTGCCCGGGGGCATGCGCGGCAAGGGGGCGACCGTCGCCTCCCGCCACATCTGAGTCGCCATCACGAGGCGGTTGCGCAGCTCCATCTGGTCCACGGAAGCAGCAGGCTACCCTGAGCGCCCGTGCCGCGACTGCATCTCCTGCGCGTGTTCTGCGACGAGCATGGAGCCGGCGGCAACCCGCTGGCGGTCTTTCTCGACGGCCGCCAGGTGCCGACTCCAGCGCGCCAAAGCGTGGCGGCGGACCTGGGGCTCAGCGAGACGGTCTTCGTGGACGACCTCGAGCGCGGCGAGCTGCGCATCTTCACACCCACCGTGGAGCTGCCGTTCGCGGGACATCCAACCGTTGGGACCGCCTGGCTGCTGGCGGCCGAGCGCGCCCCGGTGACGAGCCTGCAGGTGCCCGCCGGCGAGCTGCGGGTCCACTACGAGGACGGCGCGGCGTTCGTCGCGGCGCGGCCCGAGTGGGGGCCCGAGTTCGAGTGGGACCAGCTCGACTCGCCGGCCGCCGTGGAGGCGCTCACGGGGCCGCCGCGCGATCACGATCACCTCGGCGCCTGGGCCTGGAGCGACGAGGACGCCGGCGCCGTTCGAGCCCGTGTCTTCCCGGTGCGCTACGGGATCGCGGAGGACGAGGCGACGGGCGCGGCCGCGGCGATCCTGTGCGCTCGGCTGGGGCGCGCGATCGAGATCCGCCAGGGCCGCGGATCGCGCATCTCGGCGAGGCCGCTCGACGGCGGGTTCGTCGAGGTGGGCGGCGCGTCCGTGCTCGACGAGCTGCGCGACTACTAGGCTCAGGCCGCCCCGGGGCCGGGGGTCATGAAGGCGATCGCGGGGCCGAGCCCGGCCGCGGTCGCGACCGTCGCGATGCGGCGTCCGGGCTGGACGGCGTCGCGCGGCTCGCCCAGCGACTGGCCCAGCACCGCGGCCGGCGTCTCGAGCTCCGCCACTCCGAACGAGATGCCCCACAGGCGCGCCGGTCCGGCAGGGTCGGCCGCGATCTTGGTGCCGGGCGGGGCCTCCACGACCTCGAGGATCAGCTCGCCCATGCGGAAGAAGGCCTGGCGCCGCGACCCGCCCGGAGTGTCCCCCTCGCGCAGGCGGCGCAGGTCGAGGCCGGCGTCGCGCAGAACGGCCGAGGTGCGGTCGAGGTCGGGGCTGATGACGACCAGGTGGTCGATCGAGCGCGTGCCGTTCGGGTGGGGGTCGCCGGCGGCGGGCGGCGCCTCCGACGCGCGGGTGTCGAGGCCGTCGAGGTCGAGCTCGCTCAGGTCGCGGACCGACCAGGCCACGATGCCGCGCCCGGGTCCGCCCTCCAGCCGCAAACGCACGGTGCCGACCTCGCAGACGCCTCCGTTCACTTCGAACCCGGCGGCCGCCCAGGGCTCCGGGGCGGCGGCGATGAAGAGCTCGTCGACGGTCGGGCCCATGGCTGGGCCCGAAAGCTACTCGAGCTTCTGCCCCTGCCGTTCGGCTGCGTCCGGCTTGCCGGGCGCCTTGTGCACCTTGGGAGCGGCCTGCTCCTTCAGCTTCGGCTCGGGCGGCCCGCGCCGCACCGGGCGTGTCCTTCGGCGGCGCCTCGATCGACCCGCGACCGTTGCCGCCCTTCTCCGCGGCCTGCTCGGGCTTGACGGGACGAGCCCGCTCGCCGTCGGCCTTCAGCTGGCCGGGCGCCGACTCCGCGGCGTTGTTGGGGTGCTGCACGCGGCCGGCTCGCTCATGGCCACGCCGCTTGCCGTTGGAGCCCGCGACGCTTTCCGCGCGCCCGGTACCCGTGGCCTTGCCGTTCGTCGAGCGCTCGGTCGCGGCCGGCGCGGGTGCCTGTGTCTGGTCGCGGGTGGTCACATTCGAGCTGGGGGGCGGGCTCTGAGGCGGCGGGGCGTCGCGCTCGTGCACCACCACCGCGGTGCCGCCCGCGGCGACCAGCGCCACCGCCGCGACCTTGGCGACCCCGGCGAGAGCGGCGCCGCCGCCCACGGCCGCGCCGCCGGCAGCCGCGCCGCCGGCGGCCGCGGCGCCACCGCCGATCCCCACGGCGCCCAGCACGCTCGACTTGAGCCCCAGCGTCGGCGCCACCGGCAGCGCCACGGCCAGCATCTGGCGCTGGCGCTTGACCTCCGCGCGGAACTCGCGGCACCCAGGGCATTCGCGCAGGTGCAGCTGCAGCTCGGTGCGCCGCAGCGAGCCCCCGCGCAGCTCGGAGAGCTGCTCGCGCACCTGCTCGCAGGGCAGCTCGCGGGCGTCGCGGCGGGCGATCAGCCCGGAGCGCGCCCGGTACACGAGCGCCTTCACGCGGGCCGCCTCGCAGCCGAGCACGGATGCGATGTCCACTTGGGCGAGGCCGCCGACCTCGGCCAGCAGCAGCGCCGCGCGCTGCTCGTCGGGCAGCTCGCGGATGTCGGCCAGCAGCTCGCGCAGCTCCGCGCGCTGCTCCACCTGCTCGGTGAGGCCCGCCGTGGCGACCTCGGGGTGGTCCTGGGGCACCTCGTGGCGGGCGCGCAGCACGGACAGGCAGCGGTTGCGCGCGATCGTGAACAGCCACGGCTTGAGGGCGATCTCGCGGTCGCCGCCGCGCTGGAGGTCGCGGTAGGCCGCGGCGAAGGTGTGCTGGACGGCGTCCTCGGCCTCCTCGCGCGAGCCGAGCATGTGGCGGCAGAAGGCCAGGATCCCCGGGCCGTGGCGCTCGAAGGCGACCTCGAAGGCCGCGTCGCTGCCGCGCCGGATCTGGGCGACGAGCCGGTCGTCGCCAGCGAGGCGCAGCAGGCGCCGGGAAGCCAAAGGCCCCCTGGGTGCGTGCAGGTCGACGTGAGCGGCATTACCCATAAGAACGCTGTCGGCGCGCCGAGGTTCGCTCATAACTCGCGAACCTGCGTCCTCGTCAGGCGTTGAAGGGGCATGAAGACATTCCTTATAGCCGTCCTTGGCGCTGCTGTGCTCGTACTACCCGCAGGGGCCGTGGCGAAGCCCGATCATGCCGACAAGCGCGCTGCGATCAAGCAGTGCAAGGCGGAGCGGGGCAAGACGAAGGCTACGCACAAGGCGTTCAAGGCCAAGTACCACAGCTTCAGTCGCTGTGTTCGCCAGAACGCGGCTGAGGAGCACGCCGAGAAGCAGGCCGCGCTGAAGAACGCGGCCAAGCAGTGCAAGGCGGAGCGCGCGGATCCGGACTTCGCCGCCACGCACGACGGCAAGAGCTTCAAGGAGGTCTACGGCAACTTCGGCAAGTGCGTCTCCACGAAGGCGCGCGAGCAGAAGAAGGCCGAGGACCAGGATGACGCTCAGGAGGTCCAGGCCTTCAAGAACGCCGCCAAGGCGTGTGCCGCGGAGCGGTCGGACCCCGGCTTCGCCGCCGACGCACGACGGCAAGTCGTTCGAGGACTTCTACGGGAGCAACCGCAACAAGCGCAACGCGTTCGGCAAGTGCGTCTCGAGCAAGACGCAGACGTACGCCGATCCGCTCTCGTAGCCACAACGTGACGGTGCATGGACGCGCCGTCCGTGGGGCCAAGGCGAGGGGCTCCTTCGGGAGCCCCTCGTCTCCACTCTCAGCCGATTGGCCGCAGCCCGGGCGCGCCGTCGAGCAGCTCGTACGGCAGCGCCTCGGCGCGGTTGCCGTCGCGCCCTTCCATCGCGTCGGCGGAGCAGAGCGAGTTGAGCACGGCCTCGTGCACGACCTCGGCGGTCGCCTCGAACAGCTCGCGCAGGGCGAGCGAGTCGTCGCGCAGTAGCCGCAGCTCCAGGTGGTCGCCGGTCTCGCGGTGCGGGATCCGGTGCGCGGTCGAGAACGCGAGCGCGTACTCGCCGCTGGCGTTGGCTCCGAAACCGCCCGCCCGGCCCAGGCCGAACGTCGCCCGCGCCGCCAGGCGGCGCAGCTGACGCTCCGAGAGCGGGGCGTCGGTGCCCAGCACGATCACGATCGAGCCGCCCGCGGCTGGTGGCTCGGGGCCGTCCTCGTCGATGTCGACCGGGCCGACGAGCATGTGCAGGTCGCGCCGGGCGCCGTAGTTCGAGCAGACCAGGCAGCCGACCACGTGCCCGTCCGTGCGCCGCGAGGCGCCGCCGATGCCGGCCTTGTAGCCGAAGCAGGCGGTGCCGGTGCCGGCCCCGATCGCGCCCTCGCCGTCCTCATCGGCCGTGGCCGCCGCGATCGCATCGAGCGCGTGCTCGGGCCGCACCGCCAGGGCGCGCGCGTCCGAGAGCCAGCCGTCGAAGCACTCCGTCGACGATCACGTTGACCGTGTCGCGGTCGACCGCGGCCTCGGGGTTGGCCGCCAGCACGTGGCTCAGGCCGCCCTCCCAGACGGGCCCGACCGAGAGCGTCGAGGTGAGCAGCAGCGGGCTCTCGATCGTCCCCAGCTCGGCGAGCTGGGACAGCCCGGCCGCCTTGCCGTAGCCGTTGATCGTGTGGCAGGCCCCGAGCACCTTCTCCGCGTAGAGGTTGCCGTCGTGCGGCAGGATCGCCGTGACCCCGGTGCGCAGCCGGTCGCCGTCGACGAGCGTGCGATGGCCCACGAGCACGCCCGGCACGTCGACCAGCGCGTTGCGTTCGCCGGTCGGGAAGCGCCCAACGGCGTGGCCGAGCTGACGGAGTCGCCTGCGCACGTCGGCGCAGCATAGATTTCGATCGGCATGGGAGCCGTGGTCGTGCGCGCGCCGTTGCGGGTCGCCCTCGGTGGGGGCGGCACCGATCTCCCTTCGTACTACCGCGAGCACGGCGGCCTCGTCGTGTCCACGGCGATCGACAAGTACGTGCACATGACCGTGTCGGCGCGCTTCCAGGAGCGCTTCCTGCTCAAGCACCTCGAGTGGGAGGAGGTCGACGACCCGGCCGACGTGGGCCACCCGATCCTGCGCGCGGCGCTCGTCCACCACTGGGAAGGCGGCCCGATCGAGCTGGCGTCGGTCGGCGACGCGCCGCCCGGTACCGGGCTCGGCTCGTCGGGGGCGTACACCGTCTGCGCGATCAAGGCGCTCGCCCGGCTGGCCGGTCGCGACCTCGATCCGGGCGAGCTCGCCGAGGCGGCCTGCCACCTCGAGATCGACGTGATCGGCCGCTCGATCGGCAAGCAGGACCAGTACGCAGCCGCCTACGGCGGGGTGCGCGCCTATCGCTTCGATCCGGGCGGCGGCGTCGAGGCGCGCGAGCTCGCGATCTCCGATCGCATGCGCGCGGCGCTGCGCGACCGGTTCCTGCTCTTCTACACCGGCCAGAAGCGCTCGGCCTCGGACATCCTCGGCGCGGGGCAGGCCGAGGAGGCGCTGCACCGGCTCAAGGAGCTGGCCGGTGAGACGTGCGCCGCGCTCGAGGCCGACGACCTGGAGCGGGTCGCCGAGCTGATGCACGAGCACTGGGACGCCAAGCGGCGACGCGCTCCCGGCACGGTCACCGAGGAGATGGACGCCCTGCGCGAACGGGCGCTCGCCGCCGGAGCGGGCGGCGTGATCTCGCTGGGGGCCGGCGGCGGGGGCTTCCTGCTGGTCTACTCGCCCGATCCCGAGCGAACGCGGGCGGCGCTGGGGATGGCCGACCTGGCCTTCGGCTTGGACGACGAGGGCTGCACGGCGCTCACGTGATCGCGCGCACCGCCGCGGCGCCGACGGCGGCGACCAGCACGATCACGAGCAGCGGCGCGCGCAGGGCGACCGCCACGCCGGCGCACAGGAGCCCCGCCGCGCGGGCGTCCACGGTCAGGTCCTGTCCGCGGGCGAACGTGTCGGTGAGGATCAGCGCGGTGAGCAGGGCCGGCGCGAGCAGTCCGATCACGGCGTAGGCGCTCTGCGGCAGCTCGCGGCCGCCGACGATCAACGGGCCCGCGGCCTTGATCGCGACGGTCGCCACGAACAGCCCGCCGATCGTGAGCCAGACGTCGGTCATCGCCGCAACCCGATCAGCGCCGCGCTCGACGCGAGCAGGACGGGCAGCCCCGGTGGCAGCAGCGGAGTCAGCGCCAGGGCGATCGCGCCGCCGATCAGCACGGCCTCCACCGCGTGCGGGCGGCTCAGCTCGGCGGCGAGCAGGCCGACGAAGAACGCTGGGAAGATCGCGTCCAGGCCGAGCGTCTCGGGGTCGCCGAGCGCGCCGCCGAACACGACGCCGACGGCGGTCCCGAGCACCCACCCGGGGTACTGCGGGAGGGTGCCGCCGAGCAGGACCTCGCGGTCGAAGCCGCCCTCCCCGCGCGCGGCGAGCGCCCACGACGCGTCCACCACCGCCTGACCTTCGATCGCGCGGCGCAGCCGGCTCCCGCGCAGCGCCGATGCCGCCGCAACCCCCATCGGGAGGAAGCGCGCGTTGAGCATCGCGCCGGTCGCGATCGCGGTGGCGGCGTCTCCGCCCGAGATCAGCACCGCCGTGGCGCCGAACTGCGAGGCGCCGGCGAACACCGTCGCCGACATCACGATCGGCGCCACCGACCCCATCACGGGCTCGGCGACCACGCCGAAGGAGATGCCGACCACGAACGCGGCCGCGCCGAAGCCGATGCCCGCCCGCAGGCCGGAGCGGAAGCGCTCGGGTGCCCCAGGCGTGGCTGTCATGCGAGGCAGTCCGCGAGCATGTCCGCGAACTGTCTCAGCGTCCGGCCTTCTTCGTCTCCGTGGAAGGGGTTGATCTCGGTGACGGTCACCGCGCTCAGGCGCTCGCTCGACGCGAGCACGCGCAGCGCGCGCATGGCCGCGTCGAGCGTGAGGCCGTCGCCGCGGACGGCGTCCTCCGAGAGCTGGGCGTCGTTGAAGTCGACCACGTCCACGTCGAAGTGCACGAGCAGGCGGTCGAAGCGCGAGGCGAAGTCGAGCGCCCGGCCGGCCGCCGCCTCGGGGTCGGCGGCCACCGTGTCGACCGGGATCGCGGCGAGCCCGCGCCGGACGATCTGGTCGAGCTCGAACGGGCGCGCGCGCTCGGGCCCGTACCCGAGGAACAGCACCTGGTCGTCGCCCAGCAGCGGCCTACGCGGTCCGATTCCGGCCAGCTCCGGCGCGGCGCCCTCCACGCCCAGGGCGTGTGCCATCCCCATCCAGTCGAACGTGCCCTCGACCACGCTCTCGGGCGTGTTGAGGTCTGGGTGCAGGTCGAGGTAGACCAGGCCCACGCTCGTGTCCTGGGCCAGGTGGCCGGACAGCACCCCCAGCTCGATCGAGCAGTCCCCGCCGAGCACCAGCAGCGGGCCGTCGCCGAGGGCGGCCTCCACGCGCTCCGCGGTGTCGCGGGCGATCGCGGCAACGGCGTCCAGGTTCTGCGCGCGCGGTCGCTCGCGGTCGGGGCGCCAGCGCCACACGGGCGAGTCGCCGACGTCGCGCACCTCCACGCCGCGCTCGCCCAGGGCGGTCAGCAGCCCCGCTTCGCGCAGCGCCGCTGGAGCGCGCTCCTGGCCCGGCGCGAAGGCGCCGGCGCTGGTGGGGACTCCGAGGACGGTAAGGGCGGTCATGAGTCGAACCTGCCCGGAGACGATACCGGCTAAACGGCTTAGCTGGTTAGCGCAACGCCATGCTGCGGGGGTCGCTCAGGAACCCGCCATGAACTCATCCAGCCCCGCCCGCGCGCGCCGGCGCACCGGGCTCTGGATGATCGGCGTCCATCCCAGCAGCAGCCCCGGGGGGCCGAGTGCCTGGCGCGCCCAGGCGTGGAAGCCGAACGAGTCGTCGTGCTCGGCGATCAGGCCGTCGGCGAAGCGGAAGCGGGCCCGCACGTCGTTGTGGACCTTCCGCCCAGTCTGGGTGAACGTGTAGTCGGCCAGCCAGTGGGCCGTGCCGGTCGTCTCGTCGGCGTCGTGGTCGACGAGCTCGATGCGCAGGTCGTCGGCGCGGCCGGTCAGCATCCGCCACATCGCGCCCGGCTCCTCCCCGCGCAGCTCCTGGAAGACCGGGTCGTGGAAGCGGGCGTCCGGCGTGTAGCACGCAGCCATAGCGTCCCCGTCGCGACTGTTGAACGCGGCGTAGAAGCGCTCGATCAGCTGCTTGTTCGCCTGCGCCTGCTCGGCCACGCCGGCGAGTATCCCAGGCGCGGCCGGCGCTGTCAGGCGCCGGCGATGGACGGATTTGGCACTGCACCCGCGGCGCGGCCGTTCCTAGCATCGCGGCGATGCAGATCCGCATCGCGAACGCGCCCACCTCCTGGGGCGTCGAGGACCCGGAGGACGGGGCCAACCCGCGCTGGGAGCGGCTGCTCTCCGACATCGCGGAGGCCGGCTACGACGGGACGGAGCTCGGGCCGCTCGGGTACCTGCCCGGCGATCCCACCACGCTGCGCGGCGAGCTCGCCGAGCGCGAGCTCGAACTGGTCGGCGGCTATGTCTTCGAGGCGCTGCACACGCCCGAGGGCGCCACCCGCGCGCTGGAGGTCGGCCGCGCCACCTGCGAGCTGCTGGCCGCCGCCGGCGCCGTGCACCTCGTGATCATCCAGGGCTTCAGCGCCGACCGCGAGGGCGCCGCCGGTCGGCCGGGGGTGACGCCGCCGCTCGCGGGGGACGAGTGGGCGACGCTGGTGGAGAGCGTCGAACGGCTCGCTCGGCTGGCGACCGAGGATCACGGGCTGATCCCGGTCTTCCACCCGCACGCGGGCACGCACGTGGAGTTCGAGGACGAGATCGACAGGCTCGCCGCGGACACGGACGTGCCGCTGTGCATCGACACCGGCCACTGCGCGTACGCCGGCATCGACCCGGTGGCCCTCTACGAGCGGCTCGCCGCGCGGGTCGTCTACTTCCATCTCAAGGACGTCGACCGCGATCGCCTGCGCGACGTGCTCGACCGCGACCTGTCCTTCGAGGAGGCGGTCGCGGAGCGCGTGTTCTGCCCGCTCGGCGAGGGGGTCGTGGACTTCGCCGCGCTGGCCGGGGCGCTCGAGCTGCGCGACTTCCACGGCTGGGCGACGGTCGAGCAGGACCGCCTGCCGACGGACTCGACCGCGCCGGTCGAGCACGCCGCCGCGAGCCTCGCCCACCTGCGCGCGGTCGGCCTCGCGTGACGACCGTCCGTCTGACCGCGGCGCAGGCGCTCGTGCGCTACCTGGCCTGCCAGTGGAGCGAGCGCGACGGCCACCGCCAGCGCGCCGTGCCCGGGATCTTCGGCATCTTCGGCCACGGCAACGTCTGCGGGCTCGGTCCGGCCCTCGAGGAGGAGCCCGGGCGAGACCTGACCTTCCACCAGCCCAAGAACGAGCAGGCCATGGTGCACGCGGCGATCGGCTTCGCCCGCGCGTCGAACCTGCTGTCGACGCTGGCGTGCACCGCCTCGATTGGCCCCGGCTCGACCAACCTGCTCACGGGCGCCGCGACCGCCACCGTGAACCGCGTGCCGGTGCTGCTCCTGCCAGCGGACGAGTTCGTCGGCCGGCGCGGCGACCCGGTCATGCAGGCGCTGGAGCACCCGCGCGAGGCGGACGTCAGCGTCAACGACGCCTTCCGGCCGCTGAGCGCGTACTTCGACCGGATCGCCAGACCGGAGCAGCTCGTGCGGTCGCTCCCTGAGGCGATGCGAGTGCTGCTCGACCCCGCGGAGACCGGGGCGGTGACGCTGTCGCTCCCCCAGGACGTCCAGGCCGACGCCCACGACTTCCCCGCCGCGATGTTCGAGCGGCGCACCTGGCGCGTCAGCCGCCGCCCGCCTGCCGCGGCGGAGCTCAACGCCGCCGTCGAGGCGCTGCGCGCGGCGCGCCGCCCGCTCGTGATCGCGGGCGGAGGAGTCCACTACTCGGACGCGCTGCCGGAGCTGGCGGAGCTGTCCGAGCGGCTCGGCATCCCGGTGACGGAGACATCGGCCGGGAAGGGCGCGCTGCCAGGTGGCGAGCTCGCGCTGGGCGGGGTGGGCGTCACCGGCACGCGCGCGGCCAACGCGCTCGCCCGCGAGGCCGACCTGGTCCTGTGCGTCGGCACCCGGCTGATCGATCTCACCACCGGCTCGAGCTCGCTCTTCCAGGACCCCGACGTGCGCTTCGTGGGGCTCAACGTCGTGGCCCGTGATGCGTGCAAGCTGGGCGCCCTGCCGCTCGTGGCCGACGCCAAGCTCGGGCTGCGGGCGCTCGGCGAGGCGGCCGAGTGGCGCGCGCCGGAGGAGTGGCGCGAGCGAGCCCTGGCCGAGCGCCGGCGCTGGGAGCGCGCGGTCGCCGACGACCTCCAACCACGCGACGGCGAGCGGATGAGCCAGGGACAGGCGCTGCGGGTGCTCAACGCGGCGGCGGGCCGGCGCGACTGGCTCGTGGTGGCGTCCGGCACGCCGCACGTCGACGTCCACAAGCTGTGGAACCCCGCTCGCGGCGAGCGCTGCCTGATGGAGGTCGGCTTCTCGTGCATGGGCGGCGAGATCCCCGCCGCGCTGGGCGTGCGGATGGCGCGCCCGGATGCCGACGAGATCTACGTCGCGATCGGCGACGGGACCTACTTGATGGGCAGCACCGGCGAGCTCGTGACCGCCCGCCAGGAGGGCCTCAAGCTGACCGTGATCGTCTTCGAGAACGGCGGCTACCAGTCGATCCATGCGCTCCAGCGCAACCGCACGGGCAGGAGCTTCGGGCTGGAGTTCCGCGGGCTCGACGGCGGCTACGTGGAGGTGGACTACGCGTCGAATGCCCGCAGCCTGGGCTGCTCCACGTACCGCGCCGAGACCGAGCAGCAGCTCGCGCGACGCTCTCGACGCGGCCCGCGAGGAGACCGGCCCCGTCGTGATCGTGGTGCGCGTGGAGCGGCAGCGCCTGCTGCTCGACTCGGATTGCTGGTGGGACGTAGGCGTTCCCGAGCGCTCAGAACGGCCCGAGACCAGCGCGCTCGCCGCCGTGCACGCGCGCGGCCGAGCGCTGCAGCGGCCGTGAGGATCGTCGCCACGGCCGAGGTCCCCGCCGTCGCGCGGCGAGCATTCGCGCCGCTGGGCGAGATCGTCGTCCGGGCGTCGTTCGCCGACGAGCCGCTGACGGAGGTCCTGATCGTGCGCGGAACGCGGCTGGACGGCGAGACACTCGCCGCCCTCCCCGAGCTGCGGGCGATCGCGCGCACGGGCGCCGGCTACGACAACCTCGACGTCGCCGCCGCGACCCGCTGCGGCGTGCCGATCGTCTACGCCCCGGGCGTGGGCAGCCAGCCGGTGGCCGAGGGAGCAGTGGCGCTGATCCTCGCCGCCGCCAAGCGCCTGCGTGAGCTCGGCACGGTGGTCGAGCACGGCGCATGGGCGTCGCGCTACGAGGTCGTGGGGCTCGACATCGAGGGGGCCTGCCTCGGGGTGGTCGGCTATGGGTCGATCGGGCGGCGCGTGGCGCGCCTGTGCCGCGGCCTCGGGATGGAGACGATCGCCTACGACCCCGCCCTCGACCCGCTCGCCGAGCCGGAGCTGGTGCCGCTCGAGGAGCTGCTCGAGCGGGCGGACGTGATCACTCTCCACTGCGGGCTCACCGACGCGACGCGCGGGCTCGTCGACCGGCGGCTGCTGGCGCGGGTCAAGCCGGGCGCGGTCCTGGTCAACGTGGCGCGTGGGCAGATCGTCGAGAGCGAGGACGTCCTCGCCCACGCCCTGGCCAGCGGGCAGCTGTCCGCGGTCGCCCTCGACGTATTCCCGAGCGAGCCGCCGAGGCCCGGGCATCCCCTCTACGCCGACCCGCGGGTGATCTGCACCCCGCACTCGGTCGGGCTGACCGCACGCTGGAACGAGCAGGTCTTCGGCTCCCTGGCCCGGGACGTGCAGAGCGTGCTCGCCGGCGGGCTGCCGGCGAACGTGCTCAACCCCGAGGCGCTGTCAGCCGATCGGACCCGCGCGTCCGATCCGCTAAGGGAGCCGATCGGACGATGCCCGAGGCGCGCCCGCGCGCCCAGACTCGCGGTCCATGTCGACCGAGCTGCTCAGCCGCCACCTGCTCCACACCCGCGACGCGATTCCCCTCCCTCCGCCCGATCAGCCCGTCGAGGGGCGCGGTGAGCGGCGCGACAGCTATCCGATTGCCGTCACGCGGTCGCTGCCCGAGACGCTCGAGCGTCTGCTCGAGCTGACCGGCGACGCCCACGTGGCCGTGATCACCGACCGGACCGTGGCCGAGCTGCACGGCGAGGCGCTGCTGCGCGGGCTCGGCGATGCCGGCTTCGAGCCCGAGGTCGTGGAGATCCCCGCCGGAGAGCGGCACAAGACGTTGCCGCAGGCGTTCGAGCTGCTCGACTGGCTGACCGGAACCCAGCTGACCCGCCGCGACGTGATCGTGACCTTCGGCGGCGGCGTCGTCGTGGACATGGGTGGCTGGGTGGCGAGCTGCTACATGCGCGGCGTGCCGTACGTGAACCTGCCGACCACGCTGGTCGGGCAGGTCGACGCCGGGATCGGCGGCAAGCTCGCGGTGAACCACCCGGTGGCGAAGAACCTGATCGGCGGGTTCTGCGCGCCGCGCGGAGTGATCTCCGACGTCTCGTTCCTCCGCACGCTCGACCGCCGGCAGCTGCGCGCCGGGCTGGCGGAGTCGATCAAGAAGGCGATCATCGCCTCGCCCGCCTACTGGGACCTGATCGAGGACAGCGCCGAGGCGATCCTCGCCGCCGACCCCGACGCGCTCGCCCGACTGGTGCACGGCGCGGGCGCGATCAAGGCCGAGCTGATCGCCCGCGACCCGTTCGAGCGGGACTCGCGCCGCACGCTCGGCTTCGGCCACGCGCTCGCCCATCCGCTCGAGACGGTCACGGGCTACGACGCCCTGCTGCACGGCGAGGCCGTGGCGTTCGGCATGGTCGTGGAGGCGCGCATGGCGGCGGCCCGCGGGCTGCTGTCGGACGAGACGCTCTCCCGCGTGCTCGGGCTGCTCCGGCGAGTCGGCCTCCCGACCGCCGCCGACGAGCTCGCCGCGCCGATCGACGGCGACCGGCTGCTCGCCGCGATCGAACGCATCCGCCTGATCCGCGGGGGCGGGTACAGGTTCGTGCTGCCGATCGACCTGGGCGAGACGGTGATCGCCGACGACGTCTCGCCCGGCGAGCTGTGCGCGGCGCTGGCCGACTGCGGAATCCGCGTGCCGAGATGACGGCGGTCGCCCACGTGGGGGTGACGGTGACCGACCTCGACCGGGCGGTGCGCTGGTACGGCGACGTGCTCGGCCTCGAGCCGATCGGGGCGGTCGTCGAGGTGCGGGCCGGCGACGGTCATGGCGGAGCGGTCGCGGCCGACGTCTTCGGGCCCGGCTTCGACCGCTTCCGCCAAGCGCACCTGGCCGGCGCCAACGGCGTAGCCCTGGAGCTGTTCGAGTTCGGTGCGCCGCCCGACGATTGGCGAGCGGGGATCTTCCACGTCTGCTTCGCCGTCGGCGACGTGGAGGCGGTCGCCGCGCGGGTCGGCCGGCGCACCTCGCGCGTTTGGGAGCTGTTCCCGGGCGAGCCCTATCGCACCTGTTACTGCGAGGACCCTTCGGCAACCCGATCGAGCTGTACTCGCACAGCCACGAACGGACGTGGGCAAATCGGTGATCGTCGTCGGCCTCGGCCGCATCGGGCGGCTGCACGCCGCGAACCTCGCGAGCCGCATGCGCCTGGCCGGGGTGGTGGACGCGGTGGAGTCGGTCGCACGGGCGGTCGGCGACCGGCACGGCGTGCCCTGGTCCACCTCGCTGGACGAGCTGCTGCCGCAGGCCCGCGGTGTAGTGATCGCCGCGCCCACGGCGCTGCACGCGGAGCTGGTCTCGCGCGCGGCGGCCGCCGGCGTCGACGTGTTCTGCGAGAAGCCGCTCGGGTTCACGGTCGAGGACGCGCGGCGCGCCGTCGAGGCCGCGCGCGAAGTGCGACTGCAGGTGGGCTTCCAGCGCCGCTTCGACCCGGACTGGCTCGCGCTGGCGTGCGCGCTGCGAAGCGGCTCGCTGGGCGACCTCACGCTGTTCCGGTGCTCGCATCGCAACCCGGCCGAGCCGAGCGGCTCGCTGGGCGACCTGTTCGTCGACGTCGCGGTCCACGACCTCGACGCGGCCCGGTGGCTGGGCGGCGAGGTGGCCGAGCTGCACGCGTGGGAGCGCCCCGGCGCGGCGTGCATCTCGCTGCGCTTCGAGAGCGGCGCTCTCGGCCTGATCGACGTGAGCCGCCGTGCGGCCTACGGCTTCGAGTGCTCGGCCGAGCTGGTCGGGACGCGGGCGACGATGCGGCTGGGAAGGGCGTCGGGGACCCAGCTGCTGCGGGACGGCCAGGCGCTGTTGCCGCTTCCGGCCGACCACGCGGAGCGCCACGCGGCCGCGTACGTCGCCGAGCTCGAGGACTTCGCCAAGGTCGTGGCCGGTGCGGACTCGCACGGCGCCGACGGTGAGGATGCCGTCGCCGCCCTCCGACTGGCCCTGCTGGCGCGCCGGTCCGCTGCGACCGGCGCGCCGGTGCTCGCAGCCGAAGCCTCCGTCCGATGAGGACGGCTGTCCGCCTCGCCATCGCGGGCGGCCCGCCGGCGGTCGCACCGGGCAGCCACGTCCGGTGGCCGCAGATCACCGACTCCGACCGAGCTGCACTGGCGCGAGTGCTCGACAGCGGCGAGCTGTACGGCCCAAACGCCCCGGAGACGGTCGAGCTCGAACGCGAGTGGGCCGCGTATGTCGGCGCCCGCTTCGCGTTGCTCACCAACAGCGGGACGGCCGCGCTGCACTGCGCTGTGGTCGCGGCGGGCGTCCGAGCGGGCGACGAGGTGATCGTGCCCGCCTTCAGCTTCGTGGCGACGCCGATGGCGGTTCTCCAGGCAGGCGCCGTCCCCGTGTTCTGCGACATCGATCCACGCACGTACACGCTCGACCCTCGCCTGATCGAGGAGCGCGTCACCGAGCGCACCCGCGCCGTGATGCCGGTGCACGCACACGGATTGCCGGCGGACATGGACGAGATCCGCGCGATCGCCGCCCGGCACGGTCTTCCGGTGATCGAGGACGCTGCTCAAGCACATGGCGCGATGTATCGCGGAGTGCCGGTGGGCCGGCTCGGCCACGCAGCCGCCTTCAGCCTGAATGGCTCGAAGTTGCTGGCGGCAGGCGAGGGCGGGCTGTTCGTAACCGACGACGAGACGGCCCTGCGGACCGCGCGGCGGCTGGCGATCTTCGGCGAGGACACGCCGCCCACCGGACCTGGCCAGTACCGGGCGTATTGGTCTCATGGGCTGGGCTGGAACTACCGCGCCCATGAATTGACCGCCGCGCTGGCCCGGTCCGGCCTGCGGCGGCTCGACCGCTACGTGGCTACGGCGCAGCGCAACGCCGAGATCCTCACGCGCGGCCTGGCCGAGCTGCCGGGGTTCGTGCCGCCGGAGATCCCCGAGGACCGAACGTGCGTGTTCTACCGCTACCGGATCAGAATCGACCCCGGACGCGCTCGGCTTCTCGGGCGCCGCCGCTCGAACTGCGAGATCGCCTCCTCCACGCCCTCCAGCGCGAAGGCGTCGCGCGCTCCCTCTGGCAGCTTCTCCCGCTCCCCGCCCAGCCGCTGTTCCGGCGCCCGCTCGGGCCCTGGCAGCCAACGACGGATCTCCTGCCGATCGCACCGTGGGACAACGCCGAGCACCCCGAGACTGCGCGGCTGCTGGAGTGCTCGATCGTGCTCGGGACGGCCGAGGAGCCGATCTTCTGCCAGCCCGCCTTCCTGATGGAGCGTTACCTCGAGGCCTTCGAAAAGGTCGTCGACGCGATCGAGACCGTGGTCACCGCGACTACCCGCCGGTCGAGCCCTGGCCAGCGAGGGAGCCGCCGCTCTGACTAGCAGGTGAACGGCTTATTGGGTCTGCCCGGCCGCAGGCACCGGTCCAGGCGGGCAGGGTTGTCGCCGGCCCGGATGCGCAGGCGGGTGAACTTGCCGATCGTCTCCGACTTCGTGATCCGGACCTCGATGATGGTGCCCTCCCGATACGTGCGCGCGAGCTTCCTGAGGATCACGCGCTTGCCCTTGGAGGTGAACCGCTTGTGCTTGTACGGGCAGTTGCCACCCTTGCAGCGCACACCGACGTGCGTGCCCTTGGGCGCGCTGACGGCGACGAAGTTCGAGATGCGCGCCGGTGGCGGTGGGAACTACCAACGATCCGCACCAGAGGCGTGGGACTGAGAACGCCGAGCGGACGCGGATCGATGACCACCGACGCTGCGCAACGGCAGTGGCCCCATCGCGGTCGGTGACGCGCAGGGAAACCGGATAGCGTGCCGGCGCGGCGCCAGAACGAGAGCGCCGTCTCCCCCGTGGCATCGTCGAAAGACACCATCGCCATCGAGATCCCACTCCTGGAGGACGATCGGCCCATCGGGATCGGAGGCGGTCGAGCTGAAGCGTCACCAGCTCGCGCGCGACGGGGGCTTGGGGGCGTAGTCGAAGGCGGCGACGGGCGGCGCGGTTGCCGACGGTGACGTCCTGGCGCTGGACGATCGCGTCAACGTTCACGCAGATGCGTGACCGCGTAGCCCCAGCCGTCGGGAAGACTTGCGTCGCTGACGTCGCCGCTGGCGTCGTCACATGATGCCGTCGCCGTCGAGGTCCCAGGTGATGCTGCCGGCCCCGCTCGGGACGTGAACGTGACGGTCTCGCCGGTGAGCGGCTGGCCGGCGAGTAGGTGAACAACGCGACTCTGCGCCGGCGCGGCCGGGCGCAAACGCGAGGGTCCCAACGAAAGTGGCTGCTAAGGCAAGAGCTTTGACGGCTCAGATTGTGCCAGCCCGCTCCTGGCCGTGCCGGTAGAACTCGACCGGCTCCGCCGCCAGGGGGGTTTTGCCCAGGATCAGGTCGGCGGACTTCTCCGCGGTCATCATCACCGGTGCGTAGATGTTTCCGTTGGTTACGTAGGGGAATACCGAGGCGTCCACCACGCGCAGTCCCTCTACGCCGTGCACCTTCATCGTGAGGGGGTCGACCACCGACTGCGGGTCCGTTCCCATCCGGCACGTGCACGACGGGTGCAGCGCCGTTTCGGCGTCCGCGCCCACCCACTTCAGGATCTCCTCGTCCGTCTCGACCGCCGCCCCCGGTGACAGCTCGCCGCCGTCCAGCTCCGCCCACGCCGGCTGCGCCAGGATCTTGCGCGTGACCCGGATCGCCTCGATCCACTCGCGCCGGTCGTTCTCCGTCGACAGGTAGTTGAACCGCAGCGCCGGCTTCGTCCGCGGGTCCGCCGACACCGCCTTCACGCTCCCCCGCACGTCCGAGTACATCGGACCCACGTGCACCTGGTAGCCGTGCCCGCCCCCGCCCGGCGGCAGCGTCCCGTCGTAGCGCACCGCGATCGGCAGGAAGTGGTACATCAGGTTCGGGTACTTCACCTCGTCGTTGCTGCGTACGAACCCGCCCGCCTCGAAGTGGTTGGTCGCGCCCGGCCCGCTTTTGCGCAGCAGCCATTGCAGTCCCACCGCCGGCCGGCGGCGCATCGCGAAGTACGGCGCCATCGACACTGGCTGTTTGGCCGAGTGCTGCACGTACACCTCGAGGTGGTCTTGCAGGTTCTCGCCGACGCCGGGCAGGTCGTGCACGACGTCGATCCCGAGTGCCCGCAGCTCGTCGGCCGCGCCCACGCCGGAGATCTGAAGCAGCTGGGGCGAGTTGATGGCGCCGCCGCAGAGGAGGACCTCGCCGGCGCGCACGGAGCGCCCGCGCCGGCCCGGCCGCGCGTACTCCACGCCAACCGCGCGGTTGCCTTCGAAGACGATCTTCGTGGCAAGGGCGAACGTCTCGACTTTGAGGTTGGGCCGGTTCATCACCGGGTGCAGGTACGCCCGCGCGGCCGACAGCCGCCGACCGTCGTGCACGTTGCGGTCGAAGGCCGCGAACCCCTCCTGGCGGTAGCCGTTCACGTCGTCCGTGAGCGGATAGCCGGCCTGCTGAACCGCCGCAAAGAACGCGTCGAAGAGCGGGCCCTTCGCCGGGCCGCGCTCCAGTACGAGCGGGCCGTCGTGCCCGCGGAAGGGATCGTCGACAGCCGCGGCGAGACAGTTCTCCATGCGCTTGAAGTAGGGCAGGCAGTGCGCGTGGTCCCAGGTCTCCATGCCCGGGTCAGAGGACCAGCGCTCGTAGTCCAGCGGGTTCCCGCGCTGGAAGATCATCCCGTTGATGCTGCTCGACCCGCCCAGCACCTTCCCGCGCGCGTGGTAGACGCGCCGGCCGCCCATGTGGGGCTCGGGCTCCGACTCGTACTTCCAGTCGTAGAACCGACTGCCGATCGGGAACGCCAGTGCGGCGGGCATGTGGATGAACACGTCGAACCACCAGTCCGGCCGCCCCGCCTCGAGCACCAACACGCTGTTGCTCGGATCCGCCGACAGCCGGTTGGCGAGAGCGCTCCCCGCCGACCCGCCGCCGACGATCACGAAGTCCACGTGCTCGGTCACTGGCGGCGTGATATATCACTATGGACCAGACGTGTCGAGGGGGCCGGCGAGTGCATTCGGCGCGGGAGCTGAGCAGTTCGATGTTCGAGATAAGAGTGGCCGGCCGACGGGCGCGGCTGATCGACCTGCTCGACGGCTTCGGTGAGCACGATCGGCTCGGTGTGATCATCTGCCGGCCGGGTGGGGGCCTGGGAGCCAGCGCGCTCATCACCGCTGCCATCACGGCCTTCTACGACACCCAGCGCGCCCGCGGTCCGGATTTCTTCATCTATCCCGACTACTACCTCTTCCACGCCGGGGAGCCGTTTGGGGATCACTCGCGCCTGGACATCTGGCCCGCGCACAAGGACGTGGTCGTGCCGGCCGAGCGCAGGAGGTGCTGCGGGCCGTCAACGACCGCGCGATCACGCGGCTGGTGGTAGAGGAGGGCGAGCCGGGCGATGCGGAGCTCGGTGCCGAGGAGCTGGCGAGCGCCCGCGCCCGCATCACGAGCTGCCTCGCCTACTCGCCATCGGGGCGCGTTACCGACGGCGACGTGCGCGTGGCCACCAACGCGGTGGTCGAGGGCTACGTCAACACCACGCTCGATCCAGAGCAGCGCGCGGCGGAGCTGCGTGCTCGCGGCGCAGGCGACCGCGCCGACGAGATCGCGGCGCGCGGCGACGAGATCCCGCGCGAGCTCCGCAGCCGTATCAAGCGCGCGCGAGAGGGGCTCATCGAGGACGGCGTGCCGGTCGAGACCTACCGGCGCATCGGGTTGGACGAGGCGCTCGCCCGGCTGGTTTGACCGCCAACCTCCCTACCTGATATATCAGGACCCAGTCCCGTCGCCAGAGAGGAAGGTTGAGCCAGTGCCAGAGGTAAACGAGCACCCCGGGATCCTGCTCTACAGCCGGATCCGCAAGTCGCCGTACTTCTACGCGTCGCGACGCCACGGCGTCCAGCTGTACAGCGTCTACAACCACACGTATCACCCGCGGCACTACGGCGACCCGGTCGAGGAGTACTGGCACCTGCTGAACGGCGTGACCCTCTGGGACGTCGCGGTCGAGCGGCAGATCGAGATCAGCGGGCCGGACGCCTTCGAGTTCACCCAGCTGCTCGTGGCGCGCGACCTCAACAAGTGCGCCGTCGAGCAGTGCAAGTACGTCTTCCTCTGCCTGCCCGACGGGGGCATCATCAACGACCCCGTCCTGCTCCGGGTCGAGGAGAACCGCTTCTGGCTCTCGCTCGCGGACAGCGACGTCGAGCTGTGGGCGCGCGGGGTGGCCTACAACGGCGGCTACGACGTGACCATCAAGGAGCTCGACGTGGCGCCCGTGCAGGTGCAGGGGCCCAAGTCGAAGGACGTGATGGTGGACCTCTTCGGCGACAGCATCCTCGACATCCCCTACTACTACCTGCGCCCGTACGAGCTCAACGGCATGAAGGTGCTGGTGTCGCGCACCGGCTACACCTCCGAGCTCGGCTTCGAGATCTACCTCTACGACGCGAGCAAGAACGGCGTGAAGCTCTGGGAAGCGGTGCTCGAGGCCGGCAAGCCGCACGACCTCGCGGTGATCGGCCCCTGTCACATCCGCCGCATCGAGGGCGGGATCCTGGCTCTGGGGCCCGGATGCGACATGTGGTACGACACGAATCCCTATGAGGTCGGCATGGGCTACGACTGGATGGTCGACCTCGAGCAGGCCTCTGACTTCATCGGCAAGGAGGCGCTCGCGAAGATCAGGGAAGAGGGTCCGAAGCGCAAGCTCGTTGGAGTCGAGATCGGCGGAAGCGGGCTCGGCTCCTACAACGACGGCTCGATGATCGACGTGTTCCCGGTGCACCTGAGCGGGACCCGGATCGGACAGGTCACCTCGGCCTGCTACTCGCCGAAGCTCGAGAAGAACATCGGCTACGCCATGGTGCCGATCGAGCACTCCGAACTCGGCACGGAGCTCCAAGTCGAGCGGCCGGACGAGACGGTCGACGCCGTGGTCGTGAAGAAGCCGTTCGTGGATCCCGAGAAGGAGACCCCGAAGCAGGAGCTGAGCGCTACCGCCGGCGGGCAGGACTAGCAATGAGCGATAGCGGCCTGCCGGCGACCGCCCGCGCGGTCCTGATCGGCGCCGGCATCGTCGGCAACAGCCTGGCCGGGCACCTCGCCCGGCTGGGCTGGAGCGACCTGGTGCTGATCGACAAGGGCCCGCTGCCCAACCCGGGCGGCTCGACCGGCCACGCCTCGAACTTCATCTACCCGGTCGACCACTCCAAGGAGATGACCGCGCTGACGCTCGACAGCATGGCCCAGTACGAGGAGCTGGGCGTGCGCATCGAGTGCGGCGGCCTGGAGGTCGCCCGCACCGAGGAGCGCATGGAGGAGCTGCGCCGGCGCATGTCGTCGGCGGCATCGTGGGGCGTGGACGGCGTCTCGCTGGTGACGCCCGCCGAGGTCAAGGAGCTGGTCCCGTTCATCGACGAGAGCGTGATCGTCGGCGGGTTCTACTGCCCGACCGTCAGCGTGGTCGACTCGCTGCGCGCCGGGACGCTGCTGCGCGAGGAGGCCGCCAACGCCGGCGCCTTGGCGGTGTCGGCCAACACCGAGGTGCTCGGCATCGACGTCGAGCGCGGCCAGGTGAAGCGCGTGCGCACCACGCGCGGCGACGTGGAGACCGACGTCGTGGTGATCGCCTGCGGCGTCTGGAGCCCGCGCCTGGCGCGCATGGCCGGCGCGTGCATCCCGCTCACCCCCGCCGTCCACCAGATGATCGACATCGGGCCGGTGCCGCACTTCGCCGGCGCCAAGAGCGCCATCGAGTTCCCGATCGTGCGCGACATGGACACGAACATGTACGAGCGCCAGGACGGCAGCGGCCTCGAGGTCGGCTCCTACGCCCACCGCCCGATCCTGCACGACCCGGACGAGATCCCCTCGATCGAGGAGTCCGCGCTCTCCCCCACCGAGCTGCCGTTCACCGAGGACGACTTCGTCCAGCAGATGGAGCACGCCCTGGAGCTGATGCCGGAGATCGTCGGCGACGAGTCCGTCGGCGTGAAGTACGCGATCAACGGCCTGCTCTCGCTGACGCCGGACACCCTGCCGATCCTCGGCGAGACGCCCGAGGTGCAAGGGGCTCTGGTCGGCCGCCGCGGTCTGGGTCAAGGAGGGCCCGGGCGTCGGCCGGGCGCTGGCCGAGTGGATGGTCGAGGGCGAGCCCGAGATCGACCTGCAGGCGTCCGACATCGCGCGCTTCCACGAGCCCCAGAAGACCGTCGCGCACGTGCGGGCGCGCGCGTCGGAGGCCTTCAACAAGACCTACGGGATCGTCCACCCGGGCGAGCAGTGGGGCTCCGACCGCGACGTGCGGCTGTCGCCCTTCTGACAGCGCGAGCGCGACCTGGACGCGGTCTTCTACGAGGCCGCCGGCTGGGAGCGCCCGCACTGGTACGACTCGAACCGCCCGCTGGTGGAGGAGTTCGAGGTGGCCGACCGCGAGGCGGAGTGGGACTCGCGCTGGTGGTCGCCGATCATCAACGCCGAGCACCTGGCAATGCGCGACCGCGCGGCGATCTTCGACCTGACCGCGTTCTGCATCTTCGACATCGTCGGCCCGGGCGCGCTCGAGTCGGTGCAGCGGGTGGCCATGCGGCAGATGGACGTGAAGCTCGGCAAGGTCGTCTACACGCCGGTGCTCACGCCGCGCGGCGGCTTCCGCTCGGACCTGACGATCATGCGGCTGGCCGACGACCAGTTCCGCGTGGTCACCGGCGGCGCGCACGGGATGGCCGACCTGAAGTGGTTCCGCGACCACCTGGTCGGCGACGCCCAGATCTTCGACCTCACGTCGCAGCTGGTGCACGCTCGGCCTCTGGGGGCCGCGCGCTCGCGACATCCTGGCGAGCACGACCGGCGACGACGTGTCGCACGAGGGCTTCCCGTTCGCCACCTGCCGTGACGATCGAGATCGGGCCGCTGCGCGTGCTCGCTTCGCGCATCTCCTACGTCGGCGACCTCGGCTGGGAGCTGTACGTGCCGATCGACCAGGGCGCGCGGCTGTGGGACATCGTCGCCGAAGCGGGCCAGCCGCACGGCACCGTGCCGGCCGGCATCGGCGTCTACGGCACCACCGGCCGGCTCGAGAAGTGCTACCGCGCCTTCGGGTTCGAGCTCGACGGCGAGTACGACGTGGTCGAGGCCGGCATGGCGTGGGGCAAGGTCAAGGACGAGGACTTCGTCGGCAAGGAGGCGCACGTGCGCCACCGCGCCGAGGACCCGGCGACGGTGATGTGCACGCTGACGGTCGACGACCACACGGCCGCGGACGGCCGGCGAGCGCTACATGCTCGGCGGCGAGCCGATCCAGACCCGCGACGGCGCGCCGTTGACCGACTCCAAGGGGCGGCGCTCGTTCGTGACCAGCGCGGGCGCCGGACCGTCGGTCGGCAAGCACCTGCTGATGTCCTACCTGCCGCCCGAGCACGCGGTCGTCGGCGAGGAGCTGGCGGTGCTCTACATGAACGAGCTGTTCCCGGTCACCGTCGCGAGTCGCCTCCTCGGCCGCGGTGTTCGACCCGGACAACGAGCGCGTCAAGGCCGCCGGCGCGGTCGCGGCATGAAGATCCTCGTCTGCGTCAAGCGCGTGCCGCTGACCGGCGGCAAGATGGTGCTGACCGCCGACGAGCAGGCGCTCGAGACGCGCCACCTCGGCTTCACGATCAGCCCGCACGAGGAGTGCGGCGTCGAGGAGGCGGTGCGGCTGGTGGAGCAGCACGGCGGCGAGGTCTGCCGTGCTGGCGCTCGGGCCGCCCGAGGCCGAGGAGCAGATCCGCGAGTGCGCTGGCGATCGGCGCCGACCGCGGCATGCTGCTGGCCACCGACGGCGAGGAGTGGGACGCGCAGGCCACGGCGGCGGCGATCGCGGCCGAGGCGGGCGACTTCGACCTGATCGTGTTCGGCAACGAGTCGGCCGACTCGGGCAAGTTACCAGGTCGGCATCCGTGTCGCGCACGCGCTGGGCCGGCCGGTGGTCACCGGGTTGAAGGGACTGTCGGTGGAGGACGGTCGCGCGCGCTGCGAGCAGGAGGTCGCGGGCGGGCGCGACGTATACGTCGTGCCGCTGCCGGCCGTCGTCACGGTGCTGGAGGGCATCAACCTGCCGCGCTACCCGTCGGTGCCGGCGAAGCTGCGCGCCCGCCAGAAGCCGGTGGAGACGCGCACGCTCGAGCGCCCGGAGCCGCGGCTGGAGCGGCTGCGGCTGGTGGTGCCGGAGGGCCAGGGCAAGCAGGCGGAGATCCTGGGCCAGGGGCCGGACGCGGCGCCGGCGGTCGTCGAGGTCATGCGCGAGCTGGGGGTCGCCTGATGGCGGTGCTGCTGCTGGCCGAACCGGACGAGTTCGCGCGACAGGCGCTCACGATCGCGCGCGGGCTCGGCGAGGTGGAGACCGTTTCGATCGGCGCCGACGCCGGCCTGCCGGTGGAGCGCTCCCACGTCGCCGAGGGCATCGACGCCTACGCGCCGGCCGCCTGGGCGACAGCGCTCGAAGAGGTGATCGATCGCGTGCAGCCGACCGCGGTCGTGGCCCCCGGCACCGAGCGAGGCAACGAGGTGCTCGCGCACGTGGCCGCTCGCCGCGACATCCCCTTCGCCGCCAACTGCATCAGCCGTCGAGGGAGACACCGTCACGCGCATCCGCTGGGGCGGCAGCCTGCTGGAGGAGGCTCGCATCCACTCGCCGCTGCCGCTGCTGTCGGTCGCGCCGCACGCGGTGCCGGCGGCCGAGGGCGCCGGCTCGCCCGAGGTCGAGACGTTCACGCCCGCCCTCTCCGAGTCGGACCTCGTCGCGGCGGTGGCCGAGCACGTCGACGAGGTCGTCAGCGGCATCTCGCTCGCTGAGGCCAAGGTCGTCGTCAGCGGTGGCCGGGGCGTGGGCTCCGCGGATGGCTTCGGCATCCTCGAGGAGCTGGCCGGCCTGATCGACGCGGCGGTCGGCTGCTCGCGCGTCGTCACGAGCGCGGGGTGGCGTCCGCACACCGACCAGGTCGGCCAGACCGGTACGAAGGTCTCGCCCGACCTCTACATCGCCTGCGGGATCAGCGGCGCCACCCAGCACATCGCCGGCTGCAAGGGCGCCAAGAAGATCCTCGCGATCAACTCCGACGCCGAGGCGCCGATCCTGGCGAGCGCCGACTATGCCGTGATCGGCGACCTGACCGAGATCGTGCCGGCGATCACGGCCGAGCTGCGGAAGGCGCGCTCGCCATAGCCGTGCTGGCCGGAGCGCTCGCCCTCGCGGCCGCGCTTGCCGTCAGCGGCTTCCTCTTCGCGCGCCGCGCCCAGCTGCTCGTGGGCCTGGTCCGCATGGGCAAGCCGACCGACCGCTTCGACGACGTCCCTCAGCGCATCCGCAACGAGGCCGAGATCGTGCTCGGCCAGCGCAAGCTGCTCCAGCGGCTCGTTCCGGGGCTGATCCACGCCGCCATCTTCTGGGGCTTCCTCGTCCTCTTCCCGACGATCGTGATCGCGATGATCGGCGCCGTCGACCGCGACTCGACGCTGCCCTGGCTCGGCCATCAGGGCTGGTTCGCCTTCCTGGTCGACCTGTTCGCGGTGCTCGTGCTCGCCGGCGTGATCGGCGCCGTCCTGATCCGCAAGGTCCAGCGGCCGGCCCGCTTCGAGGGCAGCCATCTGGGCGAGGCGGATCTGATCCTGGCGCTGATCGCGGGGATCGTCACCACGCTGCTGCTCTGGCACGCCTCGCGGATCGCGCTCGGCCTGAACGAGTGGCCGGCCGGCTCGTCACCGGTCTCGGACGCGCTCTCGAACCTGTTCGGCGACGGCGACGCAACGAAGGCGCTCGAGCGTGTCTTCGTGTGGGCGCACGTGCTGATCATCCTGACCTTCCTCGCCTACCTCCCCCACTCCAAGCACCTCCACATCGCCACCGCGGCCGTGAACGTGTTCTTCACGCGCACGCGCGCGCGTGGGCGGCTGGAGCCGCTGCGCTTCGACGGTCCCGAGGACGAGATGCGCTTCGGCGCGGGCACCGTCGCCGACCTGACCTGGAAGCAGACGCTCGACACCTTTTCCTGCACCGAGTGCGGTCGCTGCCAGGACGTCTGCCCGGCGTGGACGACCGGCAAGGAGCTGTCGCCCAAGCTGCTGATCATGGCCCTGCGCGACCAGGTCTTCGAGGACGGCCCGCCGCTGGTGCGCGGCGCCGAGGGCTTCGAGGCGCAGCCGCTGGTGCCGGGCGCGGTGACCGACAACGTCGTCTGGGACTGCGTGACCTGCGGCGCCTGCGTCCGCGAGTGCCCGGTCTCGATCGAGCACGTGGACCACATCGTCGACCTGCGCCGCCACCTCGTGATGATGGAGGCGCGCTTCCCGAGCGAGGCCGAGCCGATGCTGCGCGACGTCGAGCGCGCCGGCAATCCCTGGGGCAAGCCGCAGACCGAGCGAGCCGACTGGGCCGAGGCGCTCGGCGTGCGCGTGCTCGAGCCGGGCGACCCGGCGCCGGAGGTGCTCTACTGGGTCGGCTGCGCGGCGTCCTTCGACGAGCGCGCACGGACCGCGGCGGAGTCGACGGCGAAGCTGCTCAAGGCGGCGGGCGTGGACTTCGCGATCCTGGGACCGCGCGAGTCGTGCACGGGCGACCCGGCGCGGCGGATGGGCAACGAGTACCTGTTCCAGGCCCACGCCGAGCAGAACGTGGGCACGCTCAACGAGGCGGGCGTGACCAAGATCGTGGCGAGCTGCCCGCACTGCTTCAACACGCTCGGGAACGAGTACCCCGACTTCGGCGGCTCGTACGAGGTCGTCCACCACAGCGAGCTGCTGGCCGAGCTGGTCGCCGAGGGGCGGCTCAAGCCGGCGGCGGGCTCGGAGGCGATCACCTACCACGACTCCTGCTACCTGGCCCGCCACAACGACGTGCTCGAGGGCCCGCGTGACCTGGTGGCGGCCGTCGGTCAGCCGATCGAGATGGAGCGCAGCGGCAAGCGCACGTTCTGCTGCGGCGCCGGCGGCGCGCACATGTGGATGGAGGAGCGCGCCGGGCTGATCAACGAGGAGCGCGCCCGCGAGGCGGCCGACACCGGCGCCGACACGCTCGCGGTCGCCTGCCCGTTCTGCACGGTGATGCTGGACGACGGGGTGAAGGCGAACGGCGTCGGACCTGCGGGTGGCGGACGTCTCGACGCTGCTGGTCGAGGCGCTCGAGGAGCCGTAGGCGCCACCGCTCCGTCCGGGCCACCTCGTTGAACGTGTAGAGGTGGAAGCCGGCCACGCGGGCGGCTGGGTCGGTGGCGCACGGGGTCAGCTCGCGCACGATGCGGTCGGGCTTGAACTGGCGAGTGACCAGGCGCGACATCCAGTTGCGGTGGTGGCTCAGGAAGCGGGCCGACTCGCCCAGCCCGATCTTCATCGAGACCCGCAGCAGCTTCGCGTGGGGCACCTTGCCCGGCACGCCGATCCAGATCGGCAGGTCGGTGCCACGCCGGCGCACCTCGGCGATCCACGCGGACGATCGTGGCGGCGTCGAAGCAGAGCTGGCTGACGATGTGGGTGGCCATCGGCGCCTTGGCGAACATCGCCCGGATCGTCTCCTCGTCGCTGATCAGGTGGTGGCTCTCCGGGTAGCCGGTGATGCCGATCGCGTCGAAGTCGCCGCGCCGCGGGCCCATCGCCTCGAGCAACTCGACCGCGCCGGGGAACTCCCCGGCCGGCTCGGCCGCGTCGCCGGCCAGCACGAACAGCTCGCGCACGCCGTCCGCGTGGAGCCGGTCGATCAGCTCGGCCAGGTGGGCGCGGTCGCGGATGAGCCGCGCGGAGATGTGCGGGACGGTGGCGTAGCCGGCCGCGGTCAGGCGCTCGGTCAGCTCGACCGTCGCCTCGAGGCCACGCGCTGCGGCGAGGCGGTGACGGTGACCTTCGCGTCGGTACCCAGGTGGGCCAGCACCTGCTCCTCGATCCCCTCGAGCGGGAGCACCTCGAAGCGGGCGTTGCGCAGCAGCGGTGCGAGACTGGCTGACCCTGTCTCGGCGGTCGCGCCCATCGCTGATATATCAGGCTAGCACGGTGATCCAGAGGTCCCGGGCTGATATATCTGACGCGATGGCCGCCACCCCCACGAGTCCGCCCGCCGGCGAAGCGCCTGCGCCTGGAGCTCCCGACGAGGCGCCCTCGATCAAGCTCGAGGCGGACCGCGCCTACCTCGATCTGCGCGACCGGATCGTGACCCTGCGGTTGGCGCCGGGCACCGTGCTGCGCGAGGACGAGCTGATGCGCGAGATGGAGGTCGGGCGCACCCCGCTGCGCGAGGCCGTCAAGCGCCTCGCGCTCGAGAACCTGGTCGCCGTCCAGCCCCGCCGCGGCACGTTCGTGACCGCGGTGGAGGCCGCCGACATCGTGAACATCACCGAGGTGCGCGCGGAGCTGGAGGGCTACGCGGCCGAGCAGGCCGCGCAGCGCCTCGACGAGACCCACCGCGCCGCGGCCGCGGCCCTGCTCGGCGAGGTCGAGCGGCTGACCGAGCCGGACGACCCCGATTGGCTGATGCGCTTCGACGAGCGGATCCACCGCTTCACCTGGGAGGCGGCCGGCAACCCCTACCTGGCCGAGACGCTAGAGCGCTACTTCACGCACTCGCTGCGCATCTGGTACCTCGTACTCGACCGGCTGCCGGGCCTCGGCCACGCGGTCCACGACCAGACCCACCTGCTCGAGGCGCTGCTGGAGGGCGACGGCGACCGCGCCCGGCGGATCATGCGCGAGCACGTGCTCGACTTCCAGCGCGAGATCCTCGCGGCGTTCAGCCGGACCTGAGCGGCGGGTGCCAGAGCCGGTGGGCGCGCACGCCCCAGTCGGCCCTGGTCAGCGCGCGCACCGTCACTCGCCGGCTGCCCTCGAGGTGCGTGGCCAGCGCCAGGAACGCCTGGGCGGTGGTGAGCGCGTCGCCCTCAGCCACGTGGGGACGGTGGGCCGGGAGCTGAAGCCCGGCGGCGACCACCGATAGGGCGCACCAGCCGGGATCTCCGTCGCCGCGCGCGATGCAGAGCGCCCGCCAGAGCACCGCAGTGTCGACGATCCGGCGCGGGAAGGCGAAGCCCAACGCGCGCAGCCGCGGGCGCAGGAAGCCGCGCTCCACCGACGCGGTGTGGGCGACCGGGACGCGCCCGTCGAGCGCGGCGACCAGCGGCACGAACGCCTCGCGCGCGGGCGGAGCCGCGGCGAGGTCGGCGGCGAGCAGGCCGTGTATCTCGATCGAGGCGGCGGGCGGCGAAGCCTCGGGGCGGACCAGGCCCGTGATCGTCTCACCCGCCCGGATGCGGCCGGAGTCGATCGGCACCGCCGCAAACGCGAGCACCTCGTCGCGACGCGGGTCCAGCCCGGTCGTCTCGAGGTCGACGGCGACGAAGCGGGCGCGGCGCCACGGGGTGCGGCCGCCGCTCACCACGCCGCGAGCTCGAGCTGCTGCCCGACCGCGCGCTGGATGCGCGCCACCGCGCGGAACGCCTCCTTCAAAGCCGTTCGCGTGAGCGGGGTCAGGCCCATCGGGTCGATCAGGTTGTCGGGCGCCTCTCCCCGGCGCAGCTGGTCCACCTGGTGCTCCATCCGCAGCTCGCAGACGAGCTCGAACGCGTCGCGCAGGATGGCGGCGTGCTCGGAGCTGAGCGTCCCGGCCGCCTCCGACGCCTCTATGCGGGCCCGCGTCGTGGCCGCCCCCACCCCGGCGGCCAGGCCGCTCCAGCGCGCCAGCGCCTCGATCGGCAGCAGCCCGCCCTTCTTGATGTCGAGCGCCTTTCGCTCTTCGCCCCAGAACAGCACCCGGTGGCGGCGGAAGCCGGTCGGCGGCCGGGCCGCGAGCGCCGCCTGGGCCAGGCGCCGCAGCAGCAGATCGCGCTTCGGGCTGCGCGCGAACGCACTCGAGATGCGCTCGGCCGCGGTCGTGGCGCCCCAGACCGGGTCGCTCTCCACGACGACGCAGAGCAGTATCAGGCCCCTGTCGCGGTCGGGGTCCTCGATCCAGCCATGGGCCGCCTCCTCCCAGGCATCGATCGAGCGGGCGAACAGCGGGTTCGACGCGACCGCGCCCTTCGTGTCGGCCTCGAACCCGCACTCGGAGAGATCGGCGAGTACGCGCTCGGCGAGCTCATGCATCCAGCGGCGCAGCTCGACTTCGTCGTCCGGCCCGTCCCAGGCGAGGGCGCTGTCCACGTCCGAGCTCGGGAACGCCTCGAAGCGACCGAAGCTGCCGGTCGCCAGCCACGTGTACGGCACTGGCGGCGGCCCAAGGTCGGCGTGCGCGAGGTCGATCAGCCGCCGGATAGCGCCGTCGTGGACGGTCGCGATCGCCCGGCTGATCGCAGCGGCCGGCAGCTCGGCGTCGTGGAGGGCTATCACCGTGTCGGGCAGCTCGGATGTCGCCCGCGCCACCCCCGCCGCGTCGGGGCTGCGCATGATCTCCGCCCGCAGCCGGAACGGCGCGCGTCGCTCGCTGGCCATCAGGTCGACGTCGTCGAGCACGCCGATCAGCCGCCTCTGCGCGTCGAGCACCGGCAGGTGCCGCACGCTGTGGTCGAGCATCTCGAGCAGCGCCTCGGTGCCGGTGCGATCGGCCGCCACCGTCCACGCCGGCGCGCTCATCACCCCGGACAGCGGCGTGTCGGGTCCGACGCCCGCGGCCACCACGCGCGCCCTGAGGTCGCGGTCGGTGACGATGCCGAGCTGGTCGCCGAGGTCGACGACCGCGCACGTGACGCCGGCATCGATCATGCGCCGCGCCGCGTCCTGCACGGTGGTCGCGGGATCGCACACCAGCGGCTCGGCGCGGATCAGCTCGCGGACCCGGCGGCCCGCGGGCGACGCCACCGGTTCGCGCTCGCGGTCCGCCAGCAGCTGGACGCGCCTGGTCATCGACCGCGCGACGAAGCGCGCAGCCGCCGGGCGATCGAGCACGGGCGCGATGTCGGCCGCGGGAATGCGGTAGACGAGCGTGTCCTCGGCAGCCCGAGCCGTGAAGCCCAGCGGACGCTCCTGGAGCACGGACAGGTAGCCGAACAGCTCGCCCTCGCCCATCACGTCCATCAACCGGTCGCCCATCGCCAGCTCGACCGAGCCGCGGCGCACGACGTAGACGTACTCCCACGTCGCGTCGGCACTCTCGACGATCGCCGTGCCGGCGGCAAAGAACTCGACCTCGGCGCTCGCGGCAACGGCGGCGAGCGCGTCGTCGTCGAGCGTGTCGAACGGCGGATGCTGGCGGAGGAACTCCGCGATGTCGTGCATGCCGAAGTCTGATATATCGCGCCAGGTGACTACGCGCATGTTCGTCGACGGCGAATGGTGCGACGCCGCGGGCGGCGCGACAGCCGAGGCGACCAGCCCTGCCACCGGCGAATCGCTCGGCCCGGTCGCGCAGGGCGGCCGCGAGGACGCCCGGAGGGCGATCGCCGCCGCCAACGCCGCGTTCCCGTCCTGGGCGGCCCGCACCGGGTTCGAGCGCGCCGAGCTGCTGCACCGCGCGGCCGACGTTTGCGAGCGCCGCCGCGACGAGCTGGCCCGCATCCTCACGCTCGACCAGGGCAAGCCGCTCAAGGCGGAGGCCGAGGGAGAGGTCGGCGAGCTGATCGAGTTCTTCCACATGGCCGCCGAGGACGGCAAGCGCCTCACCGGCACGATCCCGGAATCGGCCGCGCCCGGCCGCCGCGTCCTGTTGCTGCGCCGGCCGCTCGGCACCGTCGGCCTGATCACGCCCTGGAACTGGCCCTACACGATGCCCGCCGAGGTGCTGGCCCCCGCCCTGGCCTGCGGCAACTGCGTCGTCTGGACGCCCGCGCCGTCGACCGCCGTCTGCTCCGGCGTGCTCGCCGAGTGCGTCGCGGAGGCCGACCTCCCGCCGGGCGTGTTCAACATGGTGCTCGGCCCCGGCCCGGAGGTGGGCGACGAGCTCGCCGCCAATTCGGGGACCCGCGCCGTGGCGTTCACCGGCTCCACGGAGACCGGCCTCACGGTCGCCAAGCGCGCGGCCGGCAAGGCGCAGCTGCTCGAGATGGGCGGCAACGGACCGTTCGTCGTGATGGAGGACGCCGACCTCGCGGCCGCCGCCGAGGCGGCCCGCGTGGGCGCCTTCCTCGGCGCCGGGCAGAGCTGCTCGGCGGCCGAGCGCCTGCTCGTGCACGAGCGGGTCAAGGACGAGTTCGTCGAGCTGCTGGCCGGCGCAGGTCGCGAGCGAGGTGCGGCTCGGCGACCCGCTCGACGACGCCACCACGATGGGCCCGGTCAACAACGAGCCGGGTGCCGCCAAGATGGACGCCCACGTGGCCGACGCGGTCGAGCGCGGCGCGCGCGTGGTCACCGGAGGCAGCCGCGCCAAGGACTTCCCGACCACGCTCTACTGGGAACCGACCGTGCTCGACGACGTGCCGCCCGACTCGATTGCCGTGACCGCTGAGACGTTCGGCCCGATCGCGCCGATCGTCCCGATCTCCTCGCTCGAGCAGGCGATCGAGCAGACCAACGCCCAGTCCTACGGGCTGATGGCCGCCATCTTCACGGCCGACCTGGCGGCCGGCATGCGCTACGCCGACTCGGTGCAGATGGGCCTCGTGAACATCAACGAGACCACCAACTACTGGGAGCCGCACCTGCCGTGGGGCGGGCGCGCCCGCTCGGACAGCGGGATCGGCCGGGTCGGCGGCGCGCACCCGATGGACACGCTCACCGAGCTCCAAACCGTTCTCTTTAAGGCCTGATTGAGCGCTCCGACCAGCCCTGGCATCGCCCCCGAGGCCTGATATATCATCGCCGCAGTGACTGACTCGGACGGCGCCGCTGCCGTTGAGACCATCGAGGGGGGACCGTCCACCGGCGCGCCGAACGGGGAGCCGCTCGTCCGCGCGGAGGGCATCTGGAAGATCTTCGGCCCGGGGGCCGACAAGATCGTCGGCACGCCCGACGCCGAGCTGTCCCGCGCCGAGCTGCGCGCCAAGACCGGCTGCATCGCGGCCGTGCGCGACGTCTCGATCGACATCAAGCCGGGCGAGGTGTTCGTGGTCATGGGCCTGTCCGGCTCGGGCAAGTCCACGCTCGTCCGCACGCTGATCCGGCTGATCGAGCCGACCGCCGGCAAGATCACGATCACCGGCCGCGACGTGATGGCGGCCGACGCCGGCCAGCTGCGCGAGCTGCGCCGCCACACGGTCTCGATGGTGTTCCAGCACTTCGGGCTGCTCGCCCACCGCCGCGTGATCGACAACGTCGCCTTCGGGCTGGAGATCCAGGGCGTCTCGAAGGGCGAGCGACTCGCGCGCGCCAGCGAGATCCTCACCCTGGTCGGCCTCGAGGACGCGGCCAACCAGTTCCCCGACCAGCTCTCCGGCGGAATGCAGCAGCGCGTCGGCTTGGCGCGCGCTTTCGCGGTCGACCCCAAGCTGATGCTCTACGACGAGCCGTTCAGCGCGCTCGACCCGCTGATCCGGCGCGACATGCAGGACGAGGTCTGCCGGCTCCAGGAGGAGACCGGCAAGACGATGCTCTTCATCACCCACGACCTGCCTGAGGCGCTGCGGCTGGGCGACCGGATCGCGATCATGCGCGACGGGGCGATCGTGCAGCTGGGGACACCGGAGGAGCTGGTCGGCTCGCCGGCCGACGACTACGTGGCCAACTTCGTGCGAGACATCCCGCGCACCCACGTGCTCACGCTGCGCTGGATCATGCGCGACGCGAAGCCCGGCGAGGAGACCGGTGGCCCGGAGCTCGACGTGACCACCAAGGTCAACGACGCGGTGCCGATGGCCGCCTCGACCGACGGGCCGATTCGCGCGGTCGAGAACGGCCGCTGCGTCGGCATCGTCGACCGCGTGTCGATCCTCGAGGCGATGGCGGAAGTCCCGGGTGGCAGTAGCTAGCGGCAGGATCGCCGCGCCGGCGGCGTTCGCGCCGGCGTCGCGCTGGCGCGGCAAGCCGGCGCAGGTCGGAGCGATCCTCGGGGTGTGGCTGGTGGCTTACTTCCTGCTCAAGGGGGAGTTCGACTGGCCAGCCTCGCTCACCTGGGAGGAGCTGCCGCGCAAGCTCGACGAAGCCCAGGACTGGCTGCTCGAGCAGCGCACGGCCGACAACCCGAACCCGGTCTTCGCGCTGCTCGAGGGGTTCCGCTCGCTGTGCGAGTGGCTCGTCACCGCGTTCATCGACATCTTCGAGTGGCTGACCTGGATCGGGACGATCGCCGCCTCGGTGCTGATCGTGTGGCGCTTCGGCGGCTGGCGCGCGGCGCTGATCGTGTTCGGCGCCTTCGTCTCGTTCGCGCTGATGGGGCTGTGGGAGGAGAGCATCCAGACACTCGGGCTGATGCTGGCCGCGGTGCTCATCTCGCTCGCGATCGGGATCCCGATCGGCATCCTGGCCGGCCGCCGCGAGGGCTTCCACCGCGCGATCACGCCCGCTCTCGACGCGATGCAGATCGTGCCGGCGTTCGCGTACCTGATGCCGATCGTGATCCTGTTCTCGGTCGGCCCCGGCGCGGCCGTGATCTGCACGATGATCTACGCGATCCCGCCGGCCGTGCGCATCACCGCGCTCGGGATCCGCGGCGTGACGAAGGACTCCGTGGAGGCGGCGCAGGCCTTCGGCTCGACGCCCGCGCAGACGCTCTTCAAGGTGCAGCTGCCGCTGGCCCGCCGCCAGCTGCTCCTGTCGGTCAACCAGACGATCATGTTCGCGCTCTCGCTGGTCGTGATCGCCGGGCTGATCGGCGGCAAGGGCCTCGGCGACGTCGTCACCAACGGGCTCTACTCGAACGCGGCGCTGGCGATCCTCGCCGGCATCGCGATCGTGATCATGGCGATCGCCCTCGACCGCGCCACCAGCGCGATCGCCGAGCGCACCGATCCGACGCGCCAGCACATGACCGACGAGCGGCGCCGGCGCGCGCGCCGCATGACGCTCGCCACCTTCGGCCTGATCGCCGTGATCGTGGCGGCGGCCCGCGCGCTCGGAGCCGACGCGCTCTACCCGGACGAGTTCGAGACCTCGACCACGGTCTACACGGCGACGATCGACGCCGACCTGCTCGGCTGGATCCAGGACGCGCTCGACTACGTGCAGGACCCGAGCTCGTTCATCTTCGGGATCACCGAGCCGATCGGGAACTTCCTGCTCGAGCGGTTCCTCGAGCCGCTGCGGAAGTTCCTGGTCGAGGCGCCGTGGTTCATCGTGCTCGCCGGCTTCACTGCGATCGCGTTCGTGTTGAGCGGACGGCGCCCGGCCATCACGACTTTCCTGATGCTCACGATGATCGGCGTGATCGGCGTCTGGGCCGAGGCGATGGACACCGCCTCGCAGGTGCTGGTGGCGACCGCCCTGGCCGTGTTCTTCGGGATCCTGATCGGCGTCTGGGCCGCCGAGAGCCCGCGCGTCGAGCGTCTGCTGCGGCCGCTGCTGGACACGCTCCAGACGCTGCCGCAGCTCGTCTACATCATCCCGTTCATCTACCTGATGCCGGTCTCGCGTATACCGGGTGTGGTCGCCTCGGTGCTGTACGCGATCCCGGTGGTCATCCGGCTGGTCACGAGCGGCGTGCGCAGCGTCTCGCCGACCGCCGTCGAGGCGGCGTCGGCGTTCGGCGCCTCGCGCATGCAGGTGCTGTTGAAGGTCAAGATTCCGCTCGCTCGCGAGAGCATCATGCTCGGCGTCAACCAGGGGATCATCATGGTCCTCGCCGTGGTTGTGATCGGGGGCCTGGTCGGCTCCGGCGCGCTGGGCGACATGGTGGCGCGCGGCCTGCAGCGCAACGAGTTCGGCGAGGGGGTGGTGGCGTCGCTCGCGATCCTCGCGCTCGGCATCGCGCTCGACCGCGTCACGCAGGGACAGCGAAGGGTTCAACCACGATGAGGAGGGGTTTCATGGGGAAGGCGATTCGAGATGGTCGCTGGCCGTCGTGCTGGCGCTGATGCTGGCGCTGTTCACGGCGGCCTGCGGCGAGTCGAAGGACGACGAGGCCGACAGCGGCAGCGGCAGTGCGGACGCCGGCACCACCGACTGCGGCAAGGTCGTGCTCAACGAGCAGGCCTGGGCCGGCTCGACCGCCAACACCTACATCGCCAAGGCGGTGCTCGAGGACAAGCTCGGCTGCTCAGGTCGAGATCACCAAGCTCGCCGAGATCCCGGTGTTCCAGGCGATGGCCGACGGCAAGGTCGACGCCGTGCTCGAGGACTGGCAGCACGTCGACGAGTACGCCCAGTACATCGACAAGGCCGGCACGGTCGTCCAGGGCGGACCGCTCGGCGTGGAGGGCCACATCGGCTGGTTCATCCCCAAGTACCTGATGGACGAGCACCCCGAGTTCGCCAGCCTGGGAGGGCCTGAAGGGCAAGGAGGACCTGTTCAAGACCGCCGAGTCCGGCGACCAGGGCATGTTCCTCGGCGGCGACCCGAGCTACGTCCAGAAGGACAAGGAGCTGATCGAGGCGCTGGGCCTCAACTTCAAGCACGTCACGGCCGGCGCCGAGCCGGCGCAGGTGGCGCGCTGGAGCCAGCTCTACAAGCAGAAGGAGCCGGTGATCTTCTACTGGTACACGCCGCAGTACCTCAACCAGGAGTACGACCTGGCCGAGGTGAAGCTGCCGCCGCGCACCGACGCGAACAAGGACTGCAAGGACGACGCCAAGGAGGGTGGCGACCCCGCGCAGTACAAGTGCGAGTACGACGTGACGATCATCAACAAGCTGTTCAGCAAGAAGTTCGCCGAGTCGGGCTCGCCGGCGTACCCCGTGCTGAAGAACATGAAGCTCACGAACGAGGACCAGGAGCAGGTCGCCAAGGCGATCGCCGGCGACAAGGAGGACCCGGAGAAGGCCGGCCAGGACTGGGTCGACGCCAACTCCGAGACGGTGAACTCCTGGCTGGAGTAAGCCACCGATGAAGCTCGGCGTGCTGGCGGTGGCGGTGGGGCTCCTCGCCGGGGCCTCACCCGCCACCGCCGCGCCCGCCGATGTCAAGCTGGGGACGGTCGCGGTTCACCCGTGCCCGGATGGCGGGCGCTGGCTGTGCGGGAAGCTGCCGCGCCCGCTCGACCCGGCCCGCCCGCGCGGCCGGCGGATCGGCATCGCGTTCCGCTGGCTCCCGCCGAGCCGCCCGGGCAGCCGCCACCCGGCGCTGGTGGCGGTCGAGGG
Organism: uncultured Thermoleophilaceae bacterium; assembly: GCA_963765135.1. GTDB lineage: Bacteria > Actinomycetota > Thermoleophilia > Solirubrobacterales > Thermoleophilaceae > JACVRW01. Next base: position 20,829 of record CAVXUX010000002.1, on the reverse strand, counting down.
CGGCCCTGGCTTCCCGTCGACCGGCAGCCGTGTGGAGTACACCGGCATCTACGGGCCGCTCCTGCGCGAACGCGGGCTGCTGCTCGTGGACAACCGCGGCACCGGCGGCTCGGCGCTGATCCGCTGCAAGCGCCTGCAGACCTATCCCGGCGTCAGCTTCGGCTCGCGCTTCGCGCGCGTCGTCGCCGGGTGCGCCCGTGAGATCGAGCGCCGCCATGGCTCACCGGACCTGTTCGCGACCGCATACGCCGCTCGCGACCTGGCCGCGGTGATCCGCGCGCTCGGACTCGGCCGGGTCGACCTCTACGGCGACTCGTACGGGACGTTCTTCGTGCAGTCGTTCCTCTCGCGCTACCAGGGGCTGCTGCACTCGGTCGTGCTCGACTCCTCGTATCCGGTGCGTGATCTCGACCCGTGGTACGTCTCCTCGGGGACCGTGGCGCGCAGCGCGATGGACGCGGTCTGCGCGCGCGATCCGGGCTGCTCCGCGGCCGGTCCGGGCAGCGCGACGGCGCGCCTGGGCGAGCTGCTCGCGCGCCTGCGCCAGCGACCGATCTCCGGCAAGCGCGGGCGCTTCGGGGTGCGCGCGCTGGTCGACCTGGTCCAGGACGCCGGCTCCGAGCCGCTGATCTACCGCGAGCTCGATCCCGCGGTGCGCGCCGCGCTGGCCGGCGACGAGACACCGCTGCTGCGCCTGGTCGCGGAGGATCGCGCGGCGCTGCACGGCGCCGGCGGCGACCCCGCCTACTACTCGAACGGCCTCTACTGGGCCGTCGCCTGCGCGGACTACCCGCAGCTGTTCTCGATGGCCGCGCCTCCGGCGCGGCGGCGCAACCAGCTGGCGGCGGCCCTGCTGGCCCCGCCGGCGGGCGCCTTCGACCCGTTCAGGGCCAGCGAGTGGGTGACGGTGGACAACTACACCCAGCCCTACGCCGGCTGCCTCGACTGGCCGCGCCCGCGACGGGTCGAGCCCGCGGTGCCCGCCACTCCGAACCCGCTGCCCGCCTCGATCCCGTTGCTGGTCGTCGGAGGCGATCTGGACTCGCTCACGCCGCTGGCCGACGCCCGGGTGTTCGGCCCGACGCTGGGCGCGAGCGTGCGGGTCGTGGAGCTGACCAACACCACCCACGTGACCTCGGAGGGCGACGGGACGCTCGCCGTCGGGGCCCGCTGCGCGCGCGCCGTGATCCGCGGCTTCGTGCGGGCGCCGCGGCGGCTTCAGTCGCTCGACACGAGCTGCACGGCGCGCATCCCGCACGTGCACACCGCCGGCGCCTACCCGCTGCGCCTGGCCGACGCCGCGCCGGCGACCCTCGTGTCCGGGCCGGACCCGGGCCTCGAGCGGCGGCAAGCCGTGACGGTCGCCGCGGGCGCGCTGGCCGACGCGCCGGTCCGCTACTGGTTCTCCGGCGCCGCCAGCGGCGCGGGGCTGCGCGGCGGGAGCTTCACCGCCAAGGGCTACCCCTTCGTGCGCCTGCGGCTGCAGCGCGTCCGCTTCGTCGCGGACGCCGCGGTCAGCGGCAACGGCAGCTGGCGGCTGTCGACCGGTGCGACGCGCGGGACGCTGACCGTCGAACTGCCGAACGACGACGTCGTGCGCGTGCGGATCTCGTGGGACCAGCGCGCGCGCTATGCGCGGGCCCGCGTGCGGCGCGGCGACGCTGACGCTGCCGGCCCCCTGAGCGTCAGCCGGAGAGCGTTCGGGCGCCGGCGAGCGACTCGCGGCAGACGTAGCGGAAGTGCGCGAGCCAGAAGCGGCTCAGGGCGCGGTACGCCGGGCCCTCCGCCACCTCCCACGAGCCGAAGCGGCAGCGGTGCTCCCCGAGCGCCGCGAAGCGGTACGAGTGCAGCGCGTGGAAGCCGGGCAGGCGCACCTCCCAGGTGATCCGTTCGCACTCCACCAGCTCCACGATCTCGGCGGTCGCCGGGAGCTTGTAGAGGTAGCGGCGCTCGATCGGGTTGAACGCCCAGATCAGCGTCGCGCCCTCGCGCAGCACCCCGCCGCGCACGCGCGAGCGCCAGATGCAGGGATTCCAGCTCGGCCAGCCGGGAACGTCGAGGAAGATCTCCCACAATCGCCCGACGGGCAGGTCGAGCTCGACCGACCCCGCGATCGGGAGCGGATCGGCATACGGGAATTGCGCGCTTTTCTCGGAGATCGGTCGAAACGTGTCCAAAACCGCCAGCGAACCTACCCAAGCTGGCGATTTCTCGCGATTGGGCGCATGGTGGTGAGATGATGGCCAACCAGCTCCCCACACGGATGTGCGATGGATGCGGCCAGGTCTGGGCCAGCGGCGCTTTCCTCGATCCCACCGCCAAGGCGGACTGCGAGTTCTGCGGTGGGACCCTGGTGCACCGCCGGCGGCTGCCCGAGGGCACCACCATAGGGCTCGGCCGGATGCCTGAGCCCTCGGTCGAGCACTTGCCTCTTCCCTCGCGCACGCCCACGCCCGTCGCCTAGCGCCCCCGCGCGCAGCGGGGGTGTCCTAACTCGACACCTAGGGTGGCTTGCGCAGGCTCCCGCGCGCGTCGATGCTTCTCGCATGACAAAGAGGCTCATAGCTCTGGTGGTTGCCGCTGTCGGATTGCTCGCGCTGCCGGCCACCGGCCAGGCGAGCGACACCTTCGGCAGTCTCCTCAAGAACGCTCCTGCCAACGGCCCCAGCCCGTGCGTCGACGGTGTTCCGGGGCCCTGCACGCTGGTCGGATACATCAATCCCAACGACGCCGGCGACCCGGTGACGAGGCCGGCGCCGTACGACGGCGTGGTCGTGAAGGTGCGCATTCGCTCCGCGGCCGCGGAGTCGGTGACGTTCCGCTTCGCCACGATCGGCGCGCCGCAGGGTGAGGTCGCGAACGCTCAGATCGCGGCCGATGGGCCGACCGTCACGCTCCAGGGCACCGGCGAGATCGAGGAGTACGCCGCCCGGGTCGCGGTCAAGCAGGGCGTGCACGTGGCGCTCGACGCGCCCTCGGCGAGCATGGTCTACAACCAGGGCGGCGACAAGTTCACGTACCTGTACGCGCCGCCGCTGGTGAAGGGCGACTCGCCGCGAGCGTCGCAGGGCGAGCCCACCGGCCAGCTGCTCGTGCAGGCCGTGATCGAGCGCGACGCCGACAGGGACGGCTACGGCGACGAGACGCAGGACGCCTGCCCCGCCAACCCGGACAAGACGGCCGCGCCGTGCACCGACACGAGCAAGCCGCGCCTGAGCGGGTTGGAGCTGGACCGCACGGCGTTCCGCCGCTCCACCGTGCTCGAGTACCGGCTGACCGAGGCCGCGAAGGTGACGATCCACCTCCAGAAGCGCAAGCGTGGCCGCTGGGTCGAGCTCCGCGGCAAGCTGACCGACCGGGGCACCGTCGGCAACAACCAGATCACGATCAAGCGGCGGTTCGCGGGGCGCAAGCTGGCCCCCGGCCCCTACCGCCTGGAGCTGATCGCCAAGGACGCCGCCGGCAACAAGTCGGCCGAGAAGCGGATCGGCTTCCGGATCAAGAGCTAGGCGAGTCGCACCCAGCGGGCCACCGACGGCGTGCCGCTGCGGTCGAGCACGAACAGCATGTAATAGCCGGGCGGCGCGATGTCTGCGTTGCCCGGCATGCGTACGGAGAGCGTGCGCGCGTCGCGGTCCTTCACCCGCAGGGGCACGTAGCGCTGGTTCATGTCGACCGCGTGCGTCACCGACGACGGGGCGACGAGCACTGCGCGGGTCACCGGGCGATCCCTGCGCGCCGCCTTCACCCGCAGGCGGGTCGACTGATTCCACGTGAGGAGCGCCGGCGCGCGCCTGAGCTTCGGGCGCGGCGCCTTGCGGTTGCCGTCGAACAGGTACGGCGGCTCGAAGATCTCGGCGCTGTCCTGGGTGAAGTTGCGCTCGGCCTCGGCGCCGGTGAAGCGGCCGCTGTAGTCGTCGCCGGCCGAGACCACGCGGCCGTCGGGCAGCAGCATTGCCGTCGAGTGGTAGGTGCGGAACTCGCGCTGCGGCGGTCCGAGCCGCCAGGTCCTGCTGCGCGGGCTCCACAGCTCGGTTGTCAGGTGGAACGGCGCGGCCGCCCACTGGTTCGGCGCGCCGTTCTCGCCGCCGCTCTTCTTGTCGCCCCAGCCGCCGCCGACCTCGACCATCGAGCCGTCCGGCAGCAGCACCGTGTTGGCGTGCGAGCGCGGGTGGTGGAGCGCGCCGCGACTGATGCTGGTGGTGTCGTTCCAGCCGTTGTCCGGATTGCGCTCGTCGAACAGCGAGACGCCGTTGGTGGCGAGCGCGTCGCCGTCCGGCTCCAACGCATCCGCCTTCGGCTTGTCAGAGCCGCCCAGCTGCTCCACCTGGTGCGAGCCGTCGGGGCCGGCGGGCAGCATCACGGCCGTGCCCCAGACCCGGCTCTGCGCCGAGTTGCCGAGGTCCTTCCAGCGCAGCCTGGGCGGGTTGCCCAGCCGCGAGAACCACCAAGTGTCCGTGGTCCACGGCCCGGCCACGAGGCCGCGGCCGCTCGGCATCCAGAACAGGTGCGGGTAGTAGTCGCCGACCGGAGGGCGCCCGGGGTCGCCGAGCACGCCGGAGCCGCCGAGCAGGCTCACGCGCCCGCGCCCGCCGCGCGAGCGCGACGGCGTGAACAGCTCGAGGTCCTCGTTCTTGTCGCCGTAGCCGCGCTCGTCGAGGCCGCCCATGATCAGCGAGCGCCCGTCGGGCATCAGCAGGTTGGTCGGGTACCAGCGCCCGTGCTGCATGTCGGGCTGGCGCTTCCAGCGCTCGGTGAACGGGTCGAACGTGTAGACGTGGTTGAGACCGGCGAACTTCTGGCCGGGCGACTCGACCGTGTACATCAGGTTGCCGCCGGTGACGAGCACGCGGCCGTCGGACATCAGCGAGTTGCCGCTGCACCAGATGTTGACCGGCTGGCCGGTGCTGGGATCGATCGGCGGGTTGACGCGCTTGAACGAGCCGGGGCCGGTGCCCTTCGAGGGGTCCCAGAGCACGGCGACCGCCAGGCGGCGCGGCCCGAGCGGGCGGTCGGGATGGCTCGGGATCGAGTACCAGAGCACCTTGCCGGTGGCGAGCATGACGGCGTGGGTGGCGAACGTCGTGGTGCCGTCGGCCGTGCGGATGTCGAACTGGCCACCGCCGGGCCAGCGCCCCGTGCGGTCGAGCCGCCCGGTGGCGGCCAAGCGCGCCCGGGCGCGAGCCGCCCGCGTCGTGGCGCGCTCCAGCGCGCGGCGCCAGTGCGGGTCGCGCTGGTAGGCGCGCAGACGCGCGTGCTCGGCGGCGTGCTCCGCCCCGAGCGTGGCGGTCTCCTCGGTGCGCAGCAGTCGCTCGTCGGCGTCGCGCGCCGCGACGTGGTGGGCCTGCGCGGCCGCGCAGGGCAGCAGCGAGAGCGCAGCGACGAGCAGGACCAACACCGGGCGAGCCAAGGCCATGCCTCGAACTTACCTCGTTCGGGCGCTTCGCGCCCTCGCTTAGGCCGTGAAGTACGATCGACCCGTGCCCGACCGCCTCTACTTCACCGAGTCAGACGAGGCCAACGAGCTGATCGCGTCCGATCCGATGGCGCTCCTGGTGGGCTTCGCGCTCGACCAGCAGGTGACCGTGCAGAAGGCCTTCTCAGGGCCGCTGGCGCTACGGGAGCGGCTCGGCTCGATCGACGCCGCGACGCTCGCGGCCGCGGACCTCGAGCCGGTCTTCCGCGAGAAGCCGGCGATCCACCGCTACCCCGGATCGATGTCGAAGCGGGTGCAGGAGCTGGCGGTGTACCTGCGCGACACCTACGACGGCGACGCCGCGCGCGTCTGGACGGACGCGGCCAACTCCGATCAGCTGCGAGCCAACCTGGAGGCGCTGCCGGGGTTCGGCGAGATGAAGGTCAAGGCGCTCGGAGCCGTGCTCGCCAAGCGCTTCGGCGTCGAGGCCGCCGCCGAGCTGGTGCCGTGGCACCCGACGCTCGGCGACGTCGACTCGCCGCAGGCGCTCGAGGACTACCAGGCCGCCAAGCGGGCGCACAAGGCCGAGTGGAAGAAGGCGGCAGCCGCTTCCTAGCCCGCGGCTAACCGCCGGGTCTGCGCTGAGCCGGGTAGGGCACGTCGATGTCCAGCTCGCCGCGCCGCGAGAGCGTGACCAGCATCAGCTGCGTGTCGCCGTCCGGGTAGAGAAACTGGCAGCGCGTGGACCTGCCGGGCCGGATCGGGCCGGTGCAGCGCACCGAGGCGGCCGGGCCGGCGTCGAGCTGGCGCGCCAGCAGCACCTCCGCGCGGGCGGCCGGGACCGGTTCGGGTGGCTCCGGGGGCGAGTCGCGGGTCAGCAGGGCCGCGGCGGCCACGCCGCCGGCGACCACGAGCAGCGCGACCACGATCCGAGCCGGCGACGGCCGCGGCAGCGAGCGCCGCGCCGGCCGCTCGAAGAAGACGAAGCCGCACTCCCCGCACTGCGCCGACCTCGGCCGCGGCGGCGGTCCCGCACCGCGGGCAGCTCGCTGTGGTTGCCGGCACAGCTGGGTTGTACCGCGATCGTCGACCGCGGCGGCTACCTGCCGACCGGCTCCGGTGTGCGCGCCGGCTCCTGCTCGGGCGTCGTGGGCAACGGCTCCAGCCCGCGCTCGCCGGAGTCGGCCTCGTACGGAGGGCGCTACCCGGGTCCCGGCAATTGACACTACCCTTTGCGCGCACCGTGAACGAGGACCTCGTAGAGCACGGCCGGGCAATCGTCGACGCCAACCTCTACATGGTGCTCGGCACGGCCGATGCCGACGGTCGGCCCTGGGCGACACCGGTCTACTTCGCGCATTCGGGCTACCGCGAGTTCCTCTGGGTCTCCGAGCCGGGCGCGAGGCACTCCCTCAACATCGAGGCGCGCGCGGAGGTGAGCATCGTCGTCTTCGACTCGACCGTCCCGATCAGCACGGGCAACGGCGTGTACATGTCGGCGACCGCCGGGGAGCTCGGCGAGGACGAGCGGGCGCAGGCGCTCGACGTCTACACGCGTCGCTCGCTATCCCACGGCGGTCGCGCATGGACGGCGGACGACGTCGTGGCGCCCTCCCACCTGCGCCTGTATCGCGCGACCGCCGTCGATCAGTTCGTGCTCGACGAGAACGACGACCGCCTGGCGGTCGAGCTGGACTAGCCCGCGACGAGCGGGCGCCCGCCGATCAGCACACGACAGATCTCCAGGTTGTCGTCCAGCACGACGACGTCGGCTGGCGAGCCCCGTGACAGCCGGCCGAGATCGGCCCGACCGACGATCGACGCCGGCACGGCAGTCGCGGCGGTCAGAGCCTCCTCCAGCGGAATCCCGAGCGCGTGCACGTTGCGCACCGCGTCGAGCATGGTGAGCGCGCTCCCGGCGAGCCGCCCCTCGGCGGTCCGAACGACGCCTCCGGCCGAGACCACCCGCCCTCCGGCGAGCGTGAACTCGCCGTCCCCCATACCGGCCGCGGCCGACGCGTCGGTCACGAGGGCGAACCGCCCGCGGGACGCCCGGCAGGCGACGAGCATCGTCTCCGCCGCGACGTGATGGCCATCGGCGATCAGCTGCACGATCACGTCCGAGCGCGCGAGCGCCGCGAGCGCGATGCCGGGATCCCGCGGCGCGAGCGGGCGCATGGCGTTGAACAGATGGGTCACGGTGCGCACGCCACGGTCGAACGCGCGATTGGCCTCGTCGGCGGTCGCGTCGCTGTGGCCGGCGGACACGGCGACACCGCGCTCGAGCAGCAGGTCGACCAGGTCCAAGGCTCCGGGCAGCTCCGGCGCCAGCGTCACCTGACTGACCCGGGCCGCGTCTATCAGGCGCAACAGCAGCGCCCGGTCAGGGTCGCGGCGGCTGGCGGGCGGATGCACCCCCATCCGGTGCGGGGATAGAAACGGGCCCTCCAGGTGCGCCCCGACGATCCGCGGGCCGTCCTGGTCGAACGGCAGCTCGCGCAGCGCCGCGACAAGGGCCTCCTCGGGCGCCGTGACGAAGGTCGGCTGATAGGCGGTCGTGCCCGTCTCGAGCAACGCCGCGCCTACGCGCGCGTACCCGGCGTGATCGGCCTGCATGAGGTCGACGCCGGCGAAGCCGTTGACCTGGAGGTCCACGAACCCCGGCACGGCGATGCGGCCCCGGACCCCTGCGCCCCCCAGCTCCACCGCGGTCACGACCCCGTCCGCGACCTCCACGTCACCGGGGACCAGCTTCCCGTCGACGAGCGCGGCCTCGACCTCCAGCCTCACCGTCACGCCCCGCGGTCAGCCACGGCGTTCCTTCCAGCCGCTACGCGTCGGGCGGGATCGCGTCGCCGAGCTCCGTTATCGCGGCCACGGCCACCATCTCCGGCGTGATCTCGACGGGGAGTCGGGCCGCCCCGACAGCCGCGAGCAGCGCGAAGGCAGCCGCGTGCAGTCGCCGACCGGTCTCCGCGGCCGCTCGCTCGAGCAGATCCTCGCGCTCGTGATCGGGCAGACCGGCCAGGTGCGCTTCCGCCATCGCCGCCCCGCCGTCCGGCGATTCCTCGATCCCCTCGACCAGGGCCTCGTCCGCGGCGGGTGCCATGTCGTTGAGCGCGACATGTCGCACGATGAACTCCCCGAACGCCTCGGAGGCGTCCGAATCGAACACCCGCCCCATCAGCTCCTTGAGCTCGGTGGCACCGGGCTTGTTGGTGTCGCTCATCGCTGGGCCTCAGTCGCCACGCCTCCAGGCTACGGCAATCGAGGAGCGTCCGGGCGCGATCCTGGGCATGGTGGAGCCATGGCGATAGAGACCCGACCCGCCACGGTCTTCGACGACGTGAAGACGATGGTCGGGCCCAAACGGCCCGACGCCAATGTGTGCTGGTGCCTGAGCTATCGGATCCAGTCCGCGGAGAACCGGGCGCTCGTGGGCACGGCACGCGGGGAACGGGTGAAGCAGCTGATCGAGGAAGGCCCGCCCGGCGTGCTTGCCTACGACGGCGACGAGGTCGTGGGCTGGGCTGCCGTCGCACCGCGAGCCGAGACGACGTTCGCACGTAACCGCAAGATCCCCCATGTCGACGACGTCGCCGTGTGGTCGGTGTGGTGCATCAGGGTGCGACCTGGGCATCGGGGGAAGGGCATCTCGCACCACCTGCTGCGGGGAGCGGTCGAGTTCGCGCGGGAGCGCGGTGCGCCCGCGATCGAGGGATATCCGGTCGACAACCGGGGCGAGAAGGTCGACCTCACGATGGCCTTCGTCGGCACGCGCGGGCTCTTCGAGCGGGCCGGATTCACGAAAGTGGCCAACACCGACTCTGTGCTCAACGGCTTTCCTCGCGTACTGATGCGGCTGGACCTGACTCCCACACCGCAAGCGCCGCCAGCAGCGTCGTCACGATCACGCCGAGCAGCAGGGCCGCGACGTAGCCGGCGAGCGGAAAGAGCAGGATGAGCAGCCCCGCGACCGTCAAGCGCTTGGCGTTCGTCTTGGAGGTCAGCCTCCGCTGAAATAGGTTGTCCCCGAGCAGGAAGAGCGCGGGCCCGCCAAGCATCATCGCCAGGCCGACGCCGTGCTGTGGCTCGCCTGGGTCGCCGATGAGCAGGTGGCCGGAGCCCTCGCGGAGGCCAACCGCCTCCTCGCCCTCCACTGAACACACCACGAAAGGCACGAGATGAAGATCGTTGTCATTGGCGGAACCGGCCTCATTGGGTCGAAGCTGATCGAGAAGCTGCGGAAGGACGGTCACGAGCCGCTCGCGGCGTCGCCTGACTCGGGAGTCAACGCGCTCACGGGCGAGGGGCTCGCCGAAGCGCTCGAGGGCGCCCAGGTCGTCGTCGACGTGGCGAACGCACCCGCCTGGGACGACGCGGCCGTGCTCGACTTCTTCGAGACCGCATCCCGCAACCTGCTCGCCGCGGAGACGGCCGCCGGCGTGGGGCACCACGTGACGCTGTCGGTCGTAGGCGCCGAGCGGCTCCCCGAGAGCGGCTACATGCGCGCGAAGGTCGCGCAGGAGGAACTGGTGAAGGCCGGGCCTGTGCCGTACACGATCGTCCGCGCAACGCAGTTCTTCGAGTTCATCCGCCGCATCGCCGATTCGAGCGCCGACGGCGACACCGTTCGGCTGTCGCCTGCCCTCGTGCAGCCCGAGGCAGCCGATGACGTCGCCAGCACCCTGGCCGACGTCGCGGCCGGCGCACCACTCAACGACACGGTCGAGCTGGCGGGCCCGGAAGCGTTCCGCCTCGACGAGCTCGCCCGGCGTGTCCTGAAGGCAAGCGACGACCCGCGACAGGTGACGGCCGACGTTCACGCCCGCTACTTCGGCGCCGAGCTGGACGACCGGTCCCTAACCCCTGGCGACGACGCTCGCATCGCCTCGATCCGCTTCGAGGACTGGCTTGACCAGTCCGCCAAGTAGCGCCAACCCCAACCGAAAGGAGCTTCTCATGAAGCCCACCATCGTTCTCGTCCACGGCGCCTTCGCCGAGTCCTCGAGCTGGGACGGCGTCATCGACCCGCTGCTCGACGCCGGACACCCGGTGATCGCCGCCGCCAACCCGCTGCGCGGCCTCGCCTCGGACGCCGTGGCCGTCGCCGACGTCGTCCGTGCGGTCGACGGGCCCGTCGTGCTCGCCGCCCACTCCTACGGCGGAGCGGTGATCTCCAACGTCCCGGCCGACGCCGGCGAGATCGTCGGGCTCGTCTACGCCTGCGGCTTCGCGCCCGAGCCCGGCGAGCACTGCTTCCAGCTCGCGGGCATGTTCCCGGGCAGCATGCTCGGCGAGGAGACGGCGCGGCCGGTGCCGCGCAGCGACGGAACGACCGACCTCTACGTCGCTCCGGACAGCTTCCACGGCATCTTCTGCCAGGACGTTCCCGCGCCGGAGGCCGCACGGATGGCCGCGACGCAGCGCCCGGCCACGCAGGAGGCGCTCACCGAGCCGTCCGGCGAGCGGTCGCTGTGGCGTGAGGTGCCCTCGCGCTTCGTGATAGGCGAGGAGGACCACATCATCCCCGCCGCCCTCCAGCACTACATGGCCGAGCGCGCCGGCGCGCACCGCACGCTCGAGATCCCGGGCGGCTCGCACGCCATCACCGTCTCGCACCCCGAGGCCGTCGCCCACCAGATCCTGGACGCCGCGGCGGTGCACTCGGACGCCTGATGCGGCCCGCTCCAACGCAACAAACGGAAAGGCTGAGATGATCACCCCCATGCCTACGACAGATCCGCTGGTCGAAGTGCTCGCCACCCGGCTGCGTCTGATGGATTTGATCGGCTGGCAACGGATAGCGACGTGGGCGGAACAGTCCGAGCTGTCGTTCGAGGATCTGCGCCTGTTGCTCGCGCTCGCGCTGAAGAGCGACGACGGCCCGGCCACGGTGAGCGAGCTCGGCGAGATCTCCGGCTTCTCGCTCGACGCCGCCTACCCCGCCATCCACGGTCTCCGGCGTCGCGGGTACCTCCACGAGGAACGGCGTCAATACTCGCTCAGCAAGGAGGGGCAAGAACTCGTCGCCAGGCTGGACGCGGCGCACCGCGAGGGGATCCAGGCGTACGTCGACACCCTCGATCCCGACGAACTTCAGCGGCTCCATAGGGCCTTCGCGATTTCTAAGTAGCGCGCAGGTAGTCCCGGCGTAGGCGCTCAAGACCGGCCACGAGGCTCTCGATCTGGGGGGAGGAGGGAGGGGGAGGAGGGGGGTGGAGGACTCGAGGAGAGATGACAGTCGAGAGACGGGAGGACAGGAGTAGGAGAGGGAAGGAGTGGAGGAGGGAGAGAGGAGTGAAGGGGGTGGGTGAGAGGAGGGAGAGAGGAGAGGGGGAGAGAGGGGGGGGGAGGAAAGAGATAAGGGGGAGAGGGGAGGGGAGGATGGGGGGACAGGGGAGGAGGAAAGGGGGGGGGGGCGAGGGGAGAGGGGGGGGGGGCGGGAGGAGGGGAGGGGGAGGGACGGAGGTTGGGGGAGGGGAGGGAGGGGGGGGGGGGGGGGGGGGGAGGGGGCGGGGGGGGGGGGGAGGGGGGGGAGGGGGAGGGGGGGGGGGGAGGGGGGGGGGGGGGGGGGAGGGGGGGGGGGAGGGGGGGGGGGAGGAGGGGGGGGGGGGGGGGGGGGGGGAAGGGGGAGAGGGGGAGGGGGGGGAGCGCGGGGGGGTGGGACCCGCGCTGCAGACGGCGGGATCTCGAGTTCGGCTCGCCCCGCCGCCGCCCGAAGACGGTGCTCTTCAAATCTTCTCCGGCGTCACGACGGGCCTCTAAGATCACACCCTGGCGCCGTTCATCCACAACATGCACACCGCGCTGTGGGTCCTCGCGGGCACGTCGATGATCGGCGCAGCCGTCTCACTGCTGCGGCCACCGCACCGTACGTCGGTCGGCCGCCCAACGGCCGTCGAGGAGGCGACCGCGTGAGCCTGCCGGCCCCATGCAAGCCCGCTTAGGTCAGGACGTCGGGTCGGACCACTCGACACCCCCGGCGACAACCGTAAGACAGGCGAGCGACTCGCCAGGCCGGTACGGGATGTGCGTGTACGAGGGTGCGTCCAGCATGACGGCGTCGCCCCTCGCGCCGGGGCGCAGCGTGCCGAGGTCGTCGCGCCGCAGCGCGGCCGCGCCCCGGCCGTGGCAGCGAGCAGTGCCTCCTCGGCGGTCATGAAGAGGTCGCGCACGGCCAGCGCGATCACGAAGCTCATCGAAGTCGTGTAGCTCGACCCGGGGTTGGTGTTGGTCGCCAATGCCACACGGGCTCCTGCGTCGAGCACGCGCCGCGCGTCGGGGTAGCGCTCGCGGGTGGCGAAGTCGGTGGCCGGGAGGAAGGTGGCGACGGTGCCGCCGCCGGCGAGTGCCTCCACGTCGGCGTCGGATAGGTAGGTGCAGTGGTCCGCGGACGCCGCACCGAGCTCGACCGCAAGCTGCACCCCAGGCCCCTCCCTCAGCTGGTTGGCGTGCACGCGCAACCCGAGCCCCACCGCACGCCCCGCCTCGAGGACGGCGCGCGATTGGTCGGCATCGAACGCGCCGTCCTCGCAGAACACGTCGATCCAGCGCGAGTGCGGCGCGCAGCGGGTGAGCATCTCGCCGCACACGAGCTCCACGTAGTCGTCCGGGCGCTCGGCGAACTCGGACGGGACGACGTGCGCGCCCAGGAAGGTCACGTCCTCGGTCAGCTCGCCCGCGATCCGGCAGCAGCGCTCCTCGGTCTCGACGTCCAGGCCGTAGCCCGACTTGACCTCCTGGTAGGTGATCCCGTCGCGCCGCGCGCGCGTCTGCCTCTCGCGCGCGAGGGCCAGCAGCTCGGCGCCTGAGGCCGAGCGGGTGGCGCCTGTGGTCACGCGGATCCCGCCCGCCTCGTAGCGCCGGCCCGCCATCCTGGCCGCGAACTCGTCCGCCCGGTCGCCGGCGAACACGAGGTGAGTGTGGCTGTCCACGAAGCCCGGGATGACCGCGCGCCCCGCCGCGTCGATGTGCTGGTCGCCGACGCTCGCTCCGGCGTCTGTGACGGCGGCCACCCGCCCGTCCTCAAACGTCAGCGCCGCGCGCTCGCGGATCCCGAGCGGACCGCTGCCGAACTCCGGAGTACCGGTCACCAGCTGCCCGATGTTGTCGATCACCAGCGCCGTCAACGCATCACACGCTCCAGCAGGCCGATCACGTCGACCCTCGCATGCTCCCTGCCGCGAACTATCCAGCGGCCGTCGACCATCACGTCGCGCACGTCGGCTGCGGTGCCGGCGAAGGCCACGGTGGGCACCAGGTCATCGGGCTCTGCCCCGGCCATGCGCACCGACCCGAGGTCCACGACGCACAGGTCGGCACACGCGCCCGGCTCGATCTCTCCGCCGGCCCAGCCGAGCGCGGCGTAGCCGTTCGCTGTCGCGGCGCGCAGCAGGGCCGCCGGCTCCTGATTGACCCTGCTCTCGGTCGCGAGCGCTCGTCGAGTTCCATCGCCCGCGCCTCCTCGAACATGTCGATCACCGCGTTCGAGTCCGTGCCCAATGCGAGCCGAGCGCCATCCTGCGCGAGCTTCGATGCCAAGCCGATGCCGTCGGCGAGATCGCGCTCAGTCGTCGGGCAGAAGCAGCAGGTCGTCGCGCTCGACGCCAGCAGCCGCCGGTCGCTGTCGTTCAGGTGGGTCGTGTGCACGGCCGTGAAGCTCGTCTCGAGGCAGCCGGCATCGGCGAGCAGCTCAACGGGGGTGCGACCGTGGGCGGAGCTGCACTGCTCATTCCGAGCCGCTGCTCGGAGACGTGGGCATGGAGCGGCACGTCGCGGGCGCGCGCCCAGCCGGCAACCTCGTTCAGCTCATCCGGGCGCAGCGCGCGGACGCTGTGTGCCGCGCCTGCGATGCGCGCGGTGTCGGTGGGGTCCAGCGCCTCGACGCGCTCGACCCAAGCGCCCACACTGGCGTCGGCGAAGCGGCGCTGGAAGCCCTTCGACCGGCTCGTCGTGCCCGCCGTGCAGGTAGCAAGTGTCCAGGAGGGTCAGCCGCACGCCGGCGGCCGCCGCGGCCGCGATGACGGCTTCGCCCATGGCGTTTGGATCGGCGTAGGGCGTCCCGTCCGGTTGGTGGTGCACGTAGTGAAACTCGCCGACGAGCGTGACTCCGGCCAGCGCCATCTCGGCAAAGGTCGCCGTGGCGAGGTCCAGGTAGCCGTCCGGAGTGAGCTCGCCGGCAGCCGCGTACATCGCCTCGCGCCAGGTCCAGAACGACCCCGCTGGCGCTGCGTCCGGCCGCGCAGCTTGCGCTGGAACGCGTGCGAGTGCGCGTTTGCCAGGCCGGGCAGGGTCAAGCCGCGGACCTGCTCGGCTCCCGGCGGCGCCTCGGCGCTGCGCGTGACGGCCCGGATTCGGCCCCCATCGATCTCGAGCACGACGCCGCTGTCGACGGTCTCACGGCCCAGCCAGGCACGCTCGCACCAGAGCAGGCTCACGAGCCCCAGCGCTCCACCACCAGCCGCGCGTGCACCTCGAAAGCGCGTCGCTGGTAGCGGTCGAACATCTCCCAGCTCGAGAAGGACCGGGGTCGCGGACGCAGTCCAGGACAGCACGCCATCGAGGTGATCGATCTCGCGCCGGAAAGTGCCTGCGGTCAGGCCGCGCACGGTCTGTCGGCGGGTTCCGCCCTCGGCGGTCCTGGTACTCGACCTCGATCTCTGCGCGGCGCGGCACCGAGCCGGCGCAGTGGGCACCGAGGAGGAAACCCTCGTTGATCTCGATCTGGTCCCTCAGCGGCGGACGATGAGCGGTTGAACGAGGACCGTCAGCGGACAGGGCGGCTTGTACGATAGCGCGGTTGTCGGGCCCGACCTCGACGATCGCGACCCGGCGCCTGTCGCCGACCTGGTTCGCGGCGAGGCGGGCGCCGTTGGCGGCGCGCTTGGTCTCGATCAGGTGTCGATGAAGCGCTGCGTGTCCGGCTCCTCGAGCTCACCCCGCGAGAGCGGAGCGGCCGCGTCCGCAGCACAGGATCCCCAACCACCGTGATCGGCATGACGCTCATGAGCCATCGGCAGGTTCAAGCCGTGTGCGCGCGCTGTGGCCGCGCATCGTCATAGCTGGCATCGGCGTGCCGCATCACACCCGTGCCGGATCGGTCGTGACTACCCGCTCTAGCTTCTGCCGGGCGAGCTCGACCCGTCGGCCACGACCACCATCCCGGCGTGAATGGAGCGGCCGATTCCGACGCCGCCGCCGTGGTGGAGGGGAGCCGACGTGGCGCCGGCGCCGGTGTCGACCAGGGCGTTGAGCAGGCGCCAGTCGGCGATCGCGTCGAGCCGTTCTTCATGTCCTCAGTCTCGCGTACGGTGAGGCGACGGAGCCGAGTCGAGATGGTCGCGTCGATCACGATCGGGCCGGCCAGCTCGCCGCTCGCGACCATGTCGTTGAAGCGCAACCCTAGCCGCGCCCGCTCGCCAGGCCGAGCCAGCAGATGCGCGGGCAGCCCCTGGAAGCGATCTTCTCGCTGCCGCCTCGATCCAGCGCCGCAGGCGATCGTCATCGCCGCACTCGTCCAGGACTGCGCGGTCGGCGGCGATGTCAGCTGGGTCACCGAGATGCCACCTATCGGAAAGGCCGGCGGCGGCGGCAGAAGAGCTGCCGGACGTCGGGGACGAGCCCTGGTAGCTAAACGCGCGCTCGAAGCCACCCAGCTGGGCCTCCACACGGAGGCTGTTGCCGTAGTCAAACACCTGGAGCAGCGGTCCATGAAGCCGACGATCGCCCGCAGTGAGCGGCGCGGCGCGCCGCGTCCGCTCGACGTAGGCCTCGGATCGACCTTGTGGAGCTCTACTCGTCGTCACCGAGAAGGTTTCGGACGTACCGTCGAGCGGATCATGGGCGCTGGTCTGGTCGGTGACGATCTCCGGCTCGAGCCGCGCGCGTGAAGCTGCGGGACAGGTCGCCGCGTCGCCGAGAAGGCCAACCGACAGCGGCGTCGGTCCGCCCTTGGCCTCGGCCACCAGCGACAGCGCCTCGTCGATCGGCGGTCCAGCGATCGAGATAGCGCGATCGATCCGCTTCTGGATGTGTTCCGGGTCGACCTCCACAGACAGCGCGATGTCGCCGTTGATCGCGACCGCCAGCGGTTGCGCCCCGCCCATGCCCCCAAGCCGCCGTCAGCGTAACCGTCCCTGCGAGGGTGCCGCCGAAACGCCGTTGCCATCTCCGCGAAGCACCCGTGTCCCCTGGACGATCCCCTGCTGCCTATGTATCGAGGGCCGGCTGTCATCTGGCCGTACATCGTCAGAACCCTTGCTCGAGGCGCAAACCGTCCGAGTTCTCCCACTCCGGCACGAGGTTGGAGTTGGCCATGAGGACGCGGGGGCCCATTCGTGGGTGCGGAAGGACGCCACCGGCTTGCCCGACTGCACCAAGAGGGTCTCGTTGTCCTTGAGCGAGCAGTGCGGCGACATCGCGTCGAGGCCTCCGAGGAGCGTGCTGCCCGGCGGTACCGCCGTAGACGACGAGATCGTCCGGTCGCTCGGCGACGGCTGGGTCGAGGTTGTTCATGAGCATCCGAAGGCGGCTTCCTGCTGCCAGCCCGGGACGAGAGTACGCGCCCCGCGGAGCGGTCCGTCCGACTTCCCTGACTCATCGTCTCACCTTCTCCGTTGCATGCGACTTGCTGCTGCGCGCCGCGCGAACCGTCCCATCCCGGACGAACTCGACGGCCGCGTCATCTCGGGCGCCAGGAAGCGATCCGACCCCGGCCCGGGAACCAGCTCCCAAGCGCATCGCGGACCGCGGCGGTCGCCGGCGCCGGCATCAGCGGCGCGCGC
This sequence comes from uncultured Thermoleophilaceae bacterium, assembly GCA_963765135.1. GTDB lineage: Bacteria > Actinomycetota > Thermoleophilia > Solirubrobacterales > Thermoleophilaceae > JACVRW01. Next base: position 3,627 of record CAVXUX010000002.1, on the reverse strand, counting down.
AGGTCGAGCGCCGCGCGGCCGCCAGCAGCTCGATCGCCAGCACCTGGCCGAGGCCCGCGACGGCGCGGCGCAGCTCGAGCCCGCGCCCCACCCCATTGATACGTGGTCCTCCTGCATCGCCGAGGTCGGGATCGAGTCGACGCTCGCGGGCACCGCCAGGCGCTTCATGTCGGACACGATCGCCGCCTGCGTGTACTGGGCGATCATGTACCGGAGTCGACGCCCGGATCGTCCGCCAGGAAGGGCGGCAGGCCGTGGCTTCGGCCGACGTCGAGAAATCGATCGGTGGGCGTTCGGACATGCTTGCCGATCCGCGGCGACTATCGCCAGGAAGTCGAGCACGTACGCGATCGGGGCTCCGTGGAAGTTTCCGTTCGACTCGACGCGCCCGTCCGGCGTCACGACGGGGTTGTCGATCGCCGAGCGGAGCTCGCGCTCGGCCACCGCTGCTGCGTGATCGACCGTGTCGCGCGCCGCGCCGCTGACGATCGGAGCGCAGCGCAGCGAGTAGGCGTCCTGGACACGTGTGTCCTCCGGCCCGCGGTGGCTGGCGACGATGTCGCTGCCCTCCAACACCGAGCGGATGACCGTGGCCGCCCGAGCCTGGCCGGCCTGAGGCCTCAATTCGTGAAGGTCCGCCGCGAAGACCGCGTCCGTCCCGAGCAGCGCCTCCACGCTCATGGCCGCGATCACATCGGCAGCGACGATCAGCTCGCGCAGGTCGGCGATCGTGAGGATCAGCATGCCGAGCATCCCGTCCGTCCCGTTGATCAGCGCGAGCCCTTCCTTCTCCGCCAGCTGCACGGGCTCAAGCCGGCATGCGGCGAGCGCGTCGGAGGCCGCCATCCGCTCCCCACTCGCGGTCACAATCGTGCCCTCCCCCATCAGCGCCAGCGCACAGTGGGCAAGTGGCGCGAGGTCGCCCGAGCAACCGAGCGAGCCGTACTCCCGGACCACCGGGGTCAAGCCGGCGGACAGCAGGCCCGCGTAGGCCGCCGCGACGTCCGTCGCACTCCGTCCGGCCGGTCGCCAGCGTCGAAGACGCAGCACCATCATCGCGCGCACCACCTCGCCGGCGACCTCGGCGCCGCTGGTGGCGGCATGGCTTCTGATGAGGCTGTGTTGAGCTCCATGCGCCGTTCGGTCGGAATGTGGCGTGTAGCTAGCGCGCCGAAACCGGTTAGACGCCGTAGTGCGGCCGCTCGTCGCGCGCAAGCGCGGCGATAACCGCATGGCCAGCTCCGAGGGCGTCGAGCGCTGCCGCTGGAGCTTGACCGACGCGCCCTGACGGGCGACAGCGAGCACCTCATCGGTGGAGAGGGCGCTCGGGCCGACTTCGACTTGCATCGCTGTATTCGTACGACCTCGAGGGCTTTTAGTCATCTGCTGCTCGACCTACAGTCCCATATATGGGACAGGCACCTGCTGCGCGGCATGCGCTCGTCGTCCTTCAGCTGCTGGCGCGGCACGCGACGCCGCTTCCGGCGATGAGCATCGCGCGCGAGGCACACATCCCCCGCTCGTCGCTGTATCGCGTGCTCGATGTGCTCGTCGAGCAGGGCTTCGTAACGCACCTTCGTGACCAGCGCCGCTACGGTTGGGCGTAGCGTCGTTCGAGCTCGGCTCGGCGTACACGCGTCAGCAGCCGCTGCGCTGGATTGCGCGCGGCTCACTGGAGCGACTGGTCTCGCGGACGAGAGAGCATGCGCACTTCGCCACGCTCCACGGGCGCGACGTCCTTTACCTGATTGAGGAGCGCGCTCCTGTGCGGCCGCCGCTGGTCACAGACGTTGGCGTCCGGCTGCCGGCGAACCTGACCGCGAGCGGCCTCGCGATTCTCGCGGCGATGCCCGACGTCAGGTCGCCGCGATCTTCCCCTCCCGCAGCGCATTCACCCGCCGCGAGGGGGCGGCCCCGCGTCGCCCGGGGAGTTGCGTGCCCGCTGACGAAGGCGCGCGCGCTCGGATACGCCGAGGAGGACGGCTGGATCACTCACGGCTTCGCCTCCGTCGCATCAGCCGTGTTGGACCATGGGACCATCCGGTCGGGGCGGTAGCTATCACATTCCAAGCCCACCGCCTGGACGCCGACCAGCGCGAGGAGCTCGCCGAGCAGGCCCAGGCTGCCGCTTCGGAGATCTCGCGCGCCGCGCGACCACGCTGACCCACCGAGCCCCATTTGCGGGCCTCTCTGAGTAGGGGGCAGGGCACTATGGGGCCGCGGGGCTCGACTCGGGGCGAGTGCCAACCGCGCCTCACGTCGAATTCCGATCCGTTTCGCCGTCTCGACGATGGCGCTCGCAAGGATCACGTAGACCAGGGACTGCAGGGGAATGCTGAGCCGTATCTCCGCGTGGGTCGCTGCGGCGAGCAGCGTGGCCGCCGCCAGTAGCGTGTAGATGGCGGCGAAGTCGCGGCGGCGGCGCCATAGGAGTGCAATCGCTGGCAGCATGAGGAGCGGGAGGGCACGGAAGACGAAAACCTCCAGCTTGTCGGTGCGCAAGTACCGGCCTCGCGGAACACCGTCATATCGAACGGGTGCGCCTCCCAGTCGGCGTCGGGGTCTCCATCCAGAACGTGACGGATTCTCGGCGCATATCTCAGGTACAGGAGCGGCTCGTCCGCGATTGATCGCAATGCTCGCCGCGTTTAATAGCGATCGCCGTCGATCCAAGAGGGTTCTCGCTCCGCGAGCTGTCGGCGTAGATCACCTTCTCCCAGATGTACAGGTAGTCCCTGTTCTGATCGCGAACGAGGTGGAGTACTCGGGCCGCCCTGCGAGAGGATGGCGTTGCTCGTCTGGAGTGGCACGAAGGCGTGCCACTTGATCGCGTTGTGGACCGTCCAAGGCACCACCACCAAGACGCACGCGAGCGCATAGGTCGCTCCAAGCCTGAGGCCGCGCCGCCGGCCGAACAGGATCAGCAGCGCGACCGGCACGACGATCACCGCCGCCAGGAACGTTAACCGCACCAGCAAGCTGAGTCCGAGCACCGCCCCGGCGATCGCCATCGACTTCGCGTTCCCTCGCTCGATCGCCACCACCAGCGCCAAGCTACGAACGGAACGAGCGGGACGAACAGCACCTCGCTCAGGAACGTCGCGCTCGTGTCGACCAGCGGCGGGCTGAACGCGACCGCGGCCGCGGCGATCAGCCCCGCGGCCGTTCCGGCCAGGCGCCGCGCCAGCAGATATGTGCCGGGCACCACCAGGGTGCCGACCACCGCCCCGACATAGGGGATCGGGTCGTAGCCGTGGACCGCCCAGTGCTCGGCGGCGAGGAATAGCGGGTAGAGCGGGACCCTGTTCGGCCAGTTGAAGCCCTCGCCGTGGAATAGCCGAACGCCAGCGTGTCGTAGCCGCGCTCGTCTCCTACCAGCCGCTCCGCCGAGTTCGGCGCCTGCCCGTTGACGAACGACGCGATGTGCAGCCTTTCGGCCGCCCAAACAGCGTGATGGCGATGAGCAAGGCGCGCGACACCATCCAGCGCGAGTATCACGCCTGCGGCTCTGCGGCGTAGCCGTTTCGGGCGACGGCGGGGAAGCCCTGGGGTCCCTCGGAGTTCGCAAGCTCCTGAACGACGAAACCCCGGCGTTCGCAGGGGTTCCGTTAGTAGCGGGGGCGGGAT
>CAVXUX010000001.1:0-465291 GCA_963765135.1 uncultured Thermoleophilaceae bacterium | reverse complement strand
CTGCGTGCCGGGCGGCCGAGGGAGCGTCGTCTGGACCTGATGCCCACGTTCGGATAGCTTGACGAAGCGATGTGCCGCGCCTTCGCGGTGTCCAACGTTCCGGACGGAGGGTGGCATTGGAGAAGCGGCAGCGGCGAGAGCTGCTGATCTCGAAGGGCTGGGTCCAGGGCGCCATCCTGGTCACTCTGGTCGGCTTCTTCATTCTCGGGCTGCTCGCCTACCGGACCTATACGGAGCAGCCTCCGGTGCCCGAGCGCGTCGTGGACCGGCAGGGACGAGTTCTCTACACCGGCAACGACGTCTCCAAGGGTCAACAGGTGTTCCTGCACAACGGGCTGATGGAGTACGGGTCGGCGTTCGGCCACGGTGCCTACCTCGGTCCCGACTTCACCGCCGACTACCTACGCAGGGCCTCGAATCTGGTCAAGCAGTCCTACGGTGGACCGAAGTCGGACTCGGCCGGACGCCGGACGATCGAGGACTTCCGGACGAACCGCTACGACGAGGACACGGGCACGCTCACGCTGACCGCGCCGCAGGCGAGCGCGTTCCGGACGCTAGTCGGCCACTACAGCCGGTTCTTCTCCACCCCCGACACCAGGCACGGCCTGCGTCCCGATGCCATCACCGACCGCACCGATCTCAAGCAGCTCACGTCCTTCTTCGCCTGGACCGCGTGGGCGGGCGCGACTAACCGCCCGGGACACAACTACTCGTACACGAATAACTGGCCGCCAGAGACGCGAGTGGACAACAAGCCGACCGCGAACGTGATCGTCTGGTCGGTGCTGTCACTGGTCGCGCTGCTCGGCGGCATCGGCCTTCTGTTCGCGGCGTTCGGGCGCTGGGGGGGAAGGCTCGGCTGGCAGGGCCGCGAGCAGGCCAAGCTGTCGTTCCGCCCGCCGGGCGAGGTGGCACTGACGCCGGCGCAGCGGGCGACGGCCTGGTTCTTCTTCGTAATGGCCGCCCTGTTCCTGATTCAGACCTTCGTGGGGGCGGCCTCGCAGCACTATCGGACGGAGATAGACAACTTCTTCGGCCTCGACCTGGCGCAGGTCTTCCCCTACAACCTGATGCGCACCTGGCACGTACAGCTCGCGCTCCTCTGGGTCTCCACCTCGTTCGTGGCCGCGGGCATTTTCTTGGCCCCGATGATCGCCAGGCGCGAGCCACGACATCAGGGCAAACTCGCCTTCGCGCTGCTGGCGGCGCTGACCGTGGTGGTGGTCGGCACCCTGGTCGGGTCCTTCCTGGGCGTGCATGGCGTCTTGGAGGACGCTGCTTCCAACTGGTTCGGGCTGCAGGGCTTCGAGTACCTGGACCTGGCCCGGCTCTGGCAAGTCTTGCTCTCGATCGGCTTGTTCGTCTGGGTGTTCATGCTCTACCGCGTCCTGCGAGTGCGGCTGAGGGGCGAGCACAGGGGCAACATGCCGTGGCTGTTCTTCCTCGCAGCCTGCGCGATCCCGGCCTTCTACGCGGTCGGCCTTCTCGCGCGCACCGGTGACAATTTCACCACCACCGAGTTTTGGCGCTTCTGGGTGGTGCACCTCTGGGTCGAGGACTTCCTCGAGCTGTTCACGACGGTGATGGTGGCCTACATGTTCGTGCTGCTCGGGGTGGTGCGCGAGAGAGTTGCGCTCACAGTCGTCTTCCTCGACATCATCCTCTACTCGGTCGGCGGCGTGGTCGGCACGATGCACCACCTGTACTTCTCCGGCGAGCCGGCCGAGCACATGGCGCTCGGCGCGTTCTTCTCAGCGGCCGAAGTGATTCCGCTCACCTTCCTGACCGTCGAGGCGTGGTCGTTCCTGCAGCTCGGCTCCGCGCAGGAGTCGAGATCGACAACGCCGTTCCCGCACCGTTGGGCGGTGATGTTCCTCGTGGCTGTCGGCTTCTGGAACTTCGTCGGGGCGGGCATCTTCGGCTTCCTCATCAATCTGCCGATCGTCTCCTACTACGAGATCGGCACCGCGCTCACCGCCAATCACGGCCACGCCGCAATGATGGGTGTGTACGGAATGCTCGCGCTCGGCTTGGCGCTGTTCAGCCTCCGCTACCTCATCCCGGCGGAGAGGTGGCCCGAGAAGTGGGCGAAGATCTCGTTCTGGTCGGCCAACATCGGGCTCGCTTGGATGTGCTTTGCGACGCTGCTGCCGCTCGGCATCCTGCAGCTGTACGAGTCCGTCAATCACGGCTATTTCGAGGCGCGCGAGCTGGAGTTCTTGACCAACGACACCAACGCGTTGCTCGAGTGGCTGCGCTTGCCGGGTGATCTCGTGTTCATCGTGGGTGGGGCCGTGCCCGCCCTCTATATCGCCTACCTCGGAGTCCGCCACACCGTCAAGCGCATGACCCTCGACGAGCCGGACGACATCCTTTTCACCGTCGTGGAGCAGCCTGAGGGCGTGGAGGCGGTCGGCGGGGCCGAAGCCGCGGCGGCGAGGCTCAGGTGAACCGGGAGGTCCTGCTGGCAGCCGGATACGCGGCCCTGCTCACGCTCGGCGCGTTCGTTCTCGAGTGGCTTTCGGCCCACACGCATCGGCGCTCTCTGCGCTTCCGCACAGCGGGCTTCACCTACCACGACACGCTTGATCATTGGGAGTGCCCTGAGGGCGAACACCTGTGGCCTCACGAGTTCGACCACGAGCGCCGGCTCGTGCGCTACCGCGCGAGGGCCCATGTCTGTAACGGCTGTCCGCGCAAGGAGGCGTGCACGGACTCCGACGGTGGCCGCGAGATCGTCCGGCCACTCGACCCCTGGCCCCACTCGGAGGCCGGCCGCTTCCACCGGGGAATCTCCCTGATGATGATCGTCTTGAGCGTGCTGATTCTGGCCGTCGAGTGCGTGCGCCATCACCGGCCAGAGGAGGCGGCGCTGCTACTGGCGCTACTGGCCTCGACGGTTGTCGCTGGACGCTGGCTGCTGCACGACTTCCGCTCGCACCCGGCAGGCTTCCCGGAAGGCACAGCCGCGCACGGCCTTGAGACGCGGACGCGGCTCGCAAGACGGTAAGGAGGACAGTCAATGGCAGACAGACCGCCGGTGCCACCGTTTACCGCCGAGAGCGCACGGCAGAAGGTGCAGGCGGCCGAAGACGGCTGGAATACCCGCGACCCCGAACGTGTCGCGGCCGCCTATACGGACGACTCCGAGTGGCGCAACCGCGACGAGTTCTTCCGAGGCCGCGAAGCGATCATCGCGTTCCTGCGGCGCAAGTGGGCGCGAGAGCTCGACTACCGCCTGCGCAAGGAGCTGTGGTGCTTCACCGACAACCGCATATCGGTGCGCTTCGAGTACGAGTCTCGCGACACCGAAGGGCAGTGGTGGCGGAGCCACGGCAACGAACACTGGGAGTTCGACGAGCACGGCCTGATGCGCCGCCGGGACGCCAGCATCAACGACTACCGCATCGACGAACAGGACCGACGCATCGATCCGCGCTAAGGCCGGGCTTGCGGCGCTGCCACAAGTTGGTCGATCGGGACGTCGGGGTCGGCAAGGCGCCGGTCGTCAACCTTGACGCGCTCGCTTATGAGGCGCCGGATCGGCTCGTTGACGTCCCACACGTTGACGTTCATGCCTGCCACGACCCGATCGTCGCTGAGCCAAAAGGCGATGAACTCCGCGGGTCGCGGGGTCGCCGCGAAAGACAACGCGATCCCATTCCCGAGCGAAGCCCGAGTACTCCATGCCAACGTCGTACTGGTCCGAGAAGAAGTAGGGCAGGCGGTCGTAGGGGACGGCGTGGCCGAGCATGCTCCGCGCGGCGGCCGGTCCCTGGTGGAGAGCGTTGGCCCAGTGCTCGACGCGAATACGCTCGTCATAGAAGGGGTGGCGGGCGTTGGCCACGTCGCCGGCGGCGAACACACCCGGCGCGCTCGTCTGGAGGTGCTCGTCCACGAGGATGCCGTTGTCCACGTCGATGCCGGCTTGCGCCGCGAGCTGAACACGCGGCTGCACACCGACACCCACGACTACGAAGTCGCACTCGAGCAGGCTGCCGTCGCTCGCGCGGACTCGCCGAACGGCCTTGTCGCCTTCGAACGCGTCGACCCCGGTTCCCATCAGCATCCGCACCCCGTTGTCGGTGTGGATGTCGCGGTATATCGCGCCGACCTCGGCGCCCAGCACACGCTCGAGAGGGACCGAGGCCGGTTCGACGACTGTGACCTCGAGACCGCGCTGGCGGGCGGATGCCGCGACCTCGGCGCCGATCCAGCCGGCTCCGATGACGACCACCGCGCCTCCGCGGTCGAGCCGTTCGCGGAGGGCGTCGGAGTCATCCAGGCTGCGCAGGTAGAGGACGCCGTCGAGCTCGCCGCCCGGAATCGCCAGCCGGCGCGGCTCGGAGCCCGTGGCGAGGAGCAGTCGGTCGTAGCGCAACCGCTCGCCGTAGTCGAGCGTCACCTCGCTGCTTGACGTGTTCACGTCAACCGCCGTGGTCCCGAGCCGCAGCTCGATGTCGTGCTCGGAGTAGAAGCTCTCGTCGTGGACGTAGACCTTCTCGCGACCGACCTCGCCGCGCAGGTAGTCCTTGGACAGCGGTGGGCGCTCGTAGGGGCGTATCTCCTCGGTGCCGACGAGCACGACGTGCCCGTCGAAGCCTTCTTGGCGGAGCGTCTCCGCGGCCTTTGCTCCGGCGAGGCTGGCGCCCACGATGATGTGGGTCTGGTCATTGGTCATGGCTTGTCCTCGCGGTTAGGGCCAGGAACTCCTGGCGGGTGCGGGCGTCGTCGCGGATGAGGCCGCGCAGCGCCGAGGTGACGGTCTTGGCGCCGAGCTTCTGCACGCCGCGCAGCGACATGCACAGATGCTCCGCCTCGAGGACAACCCCTACGCCCTTGGGATCGAGCTCGCACTGAAGCCAGCCGGCGATTTGAGTCGTCAGGCGCTCCTGGATCTGGAGGTCGCGGCTGAAGTACTCGACGACGCGGCCGAGCTTGCTCAGGCCGATGATCCGCTCGCCGGGGAGATAGCCGATGTGCGCGACGCCGTGAAACGGGAGGAGGTGGTGCATGCAGAGCGAGTGGAACGGAATTGACCGCGCGACGATCAGCTCGTCGTAGCCGTCGTCGTTGGGGAATGTGGTTGCGCGAAACGGTTGCGGCGTGAGCAGCTCGGCGTAGGCGTCGGCGACCCGACGGGGCGTTTCCTCGAGCGCCTCGGCGTCGACGTCCGCGCCGAGCGCGCGGAGCAGGTCCGCCGCCGCGCGCTCTACCGCGCCGTGGTCGATGCGACGGTGGTTTCCGTTGATACGCCCGTTCTCGACGAGCGTCAGCTCGTCGAGGCGGCGATCGTTCACGGTCATGCGAGGTTTGCGTCAGCACCCAGCAACTTCTTACGGCCGGGATGCGCCGGCCATTGGGTACAGGGACTCAGAAGAGACCTAAGGAGAATCGAGATGGGCAAGCTGATCGCGACCACCCAGGCCACCCTCGACGGCGTCATAGACCCGGTCGGCGAGTGGGTGCAGGCGGACGGAGACCACGGCGACTACTCGCTCGAGCGTCAGGCGAGATCCAGCGGGCTGGTGCTGGGCCGCAAGACCTACGAGGGGCTGGCGGGATATTGGCCGAGCCAGTCGGGCAAGTGGGCGGACATGGTCAACCCGATGCCGAAGTACGTCGGGTCCAACACCCTGTCCGGAGATCTCGAGTGGAACGCGACCCTGCTCGAGGGGGACCTCGAGGACGCGATCCCGAAGCTGAAGGACGAGGTCGACGGTGACCTGTTCATGCACGGGAGCGGCGAGTTCGCGTACGCCCTGGCCGAGAAGGGCCTGATCGACGAGTACGAGGTCTACCTGAACCCGATCGTCTGGGGCGGGGGAAACGTCCACGTGCTCGGCGACAGGGGAACGGTCCGGATGGAGCTCGACGACGTGAAGCGCTTCGACTCCGGAGTGGTCCTGCTCACCTACCTCCCGGCGTCCTGACCGCGGCTGGGCCGCCGTGTGCCACGATCTCGAAGGTGACCGGCAGACCCGCCGCGGAGCAGCACCTGAGCGACCTGGCGCGGCTGCGCCGCGTCCGCGACCGGATCGACCGGGAGCACGCGCAGCCGCTGGACGTCGAGGCGCTCGCCCGGGGCGCGTACATGTCGGCCGGGCACCTCAGCCGCGAGTTTCGGCGCGCCTACGGCGAGTCGCCGTACAGCTACCTGATGACGCGGCGCGTCGAGCGCGCGATGGCGCTGCTGCGTCGTGGCGATCTCAGCGTCACGGAGGTCTGCTTCGAGGTCGGCTGCTCGTCGCTAGGCACGTTCAGCACTCGCTTCACAGAGCTGGTCGGCATGCCGCCCAGCACCTACCGGCGTGAGGCTGCGCGCGCGACGGCGGGGATGCCGCCGTGCGTGGCAAAGCAGGTGACGAGACCGATCAGGAATCGAGAAGCGCGAGTCACGAGCCGCACCTAGCATCACCGCCATGGACATCACGATTCACACGAGCTTCCTCCCGCACGACGACCCCGAAGAATCCCTGGCCTTCTACCGCGACATCCTCGGCTTCGAGGTCCGCGCCGACGTCGGCAACGGCAAGATGCGCTGGATCACCGTCGGCCCTGCCGACCAGCCCAGCACCTCCATCCTCCTGGCGCCGCCGGCCACCGACCCCGGCATCACCGACGACGAGCGCCGCACCATCGCCGAGATGATGGCCAAGGGCACCTACGGCTGGATCCTGCTCGCCACCCCCGACCTCGACGGCACCTTCGAGCAGCTGGAGGCCAGCGGAGCCGAGATCGTCCAGGAGCCGACCGAGCAGCCGTACGGCATTCGCGACTCGGCCGTCCGCGATCCCGCGGGCAACCTGGTCCGCATCCAAGAGCTCAGCTGAGCATGGCCACGAAGACGGACACGCGGTCGCCCGCGCTGCCAGTGGCCGACAGCCACGACCTGATCCGCGTTCACGGCGCGCGCGTGAACAACCTCAAGGACGTCAGCATCGAGCTCCCGAAGCGCCGGCTGACGGTGTTCACCGGTGTCTCCGGCTCGGGCAAGAGCTCGCTGGTTTTCGACACGATCGCCGCGGAGTCGCAGCGGCTGATCAACGAGACCTACAGCGCCTTCGTGCAGGGCTTCATGCCGACGCTGGCGCGGCCCGAGGTCGACGTACTCGACGGCCTGACGACCGCGATCCTCGTCGACCAGCAGCGCATGGGCGCCGACGCCCGCTCCACGGTCGGCACCGCCACCGACGCCAACGCGATGCTGCGCATCCTCTTCAGCCGGCTCGGAAAGCCGCACATCGGCTCGCCCAGCGCGTACTCCTTCAACGTCGCCTCGGTCCGGGCGAGCGGTGGGATCACGGTCGAACGCGGTGGCAAGACCCAGACGAAGAAGGCGACCTTCAACCGTCTCGGCGGCATGTGTCCGCGCTGCGAGGGCATGGGCTCGGTCACCGACTTCGACCTGTCCGCGCTGTACGACGACAGCAAGTCGATCAACGAGAGTGCGATCACCATCCCCGGCTACAGCATGGACGGCTGGTACGGCCGCATCTTCCGGGGAAGCGGCTTCTTCGATCCGGACAAGCCGATCCGGAAGTACAACAAGAGAGAGCTCCACGACCTGCTCTACAAGGAGCCGACCAAGATCAAGGTCGATGGCATCAACCTGACCTACGAGGGTCTGATCCCGAAGATCCAGAAGTCGATGCTGTCCAAGGACGTCGACTCGCTGCAGTCGCACATCCGCGCCTTCGTGGACCGGGCGGTCACCTTCACGACCTGCCCAGACTGCGACGGCACCCGGCTCAGCAAGGAGGCCCGGTCCTCGAAGATCAAGGGGATCAACATCGCCGACGCCTGCGCGATGCAGATCAGCGACCTGGCCGAATGGGTCGGCGGCCTCGACGAGCCGTCCGTGGCCCCTTTGCTGGCCGCGCTGCGCCACACCTTCGACTCGTTCGTGGAGATCGGGCTTGGCTACCTCTCGCTCGACCGGCCCGCCGGCACGCTGTCGGGCGGCGAGGCGCAGCGCGTCAAGATGATCCGCCACCTCGGCTCCTCGCTCACCGACGTGACCTACGTCTTCGACGAGCCGACCATCGGCCTGCATCCCCATGACGTGGAGCGGATGAACGACCTGCTGCTGCGACTGCGGGACAAGGGCAACACGGTGCTCGTCGTGGAGCACGAGCCGGAGACGATCGAGATCGCAGACCATGTGGTCGACCTCGGTCCCGGCGCGGGCTCGGCGGGCGGCACCATCTGCTTCGAGGGCACCGTCGAGGACCTGCGCGCCGGCGACACCATCACCGGGCGCCATCTCGACGACCGGGCCGCTCTCAAGGAGACGGTGCGGACGGCCACCGGCGCGCTGGAGATCCGCGGCGCGACGACGCACAACCTCCAGGGAGTCGACGTGGACATCCCGCTCGGGGTGCTCGCCGTCGTCACCGGCGTCGCCGGCTCCGGCAAGAGCTCGCTCGTGCAGGGCTCGATCCCCGCCGGCGAGGATGTGGTGTCGGTCGACCAGGGCGCGATCCGCGGCTCGCGACGGAGCAACCCCGCGACCTACACCGGACTGCTCGACCCGATCCGCAAGGCGTTCGCGAAGGCCAACGGCGTGAAGCCGGCACTGTTCAGCGCCAACTCCGAGGGCGCCTGCCCCGGCTGCAACGGCGCCGGCGTCATCTACACCGACCTGGCGATGATGGCCGGCGTCGCCACCACCTGCGAGGAGTGCGAGGGGAAGCGGTTCCAGGCATCGGTGCTGGAGTACCACCTCGGCGGCCGCGACATCAGCGAGGTGCTCGCGATGTCGGTGACCGAGGCCGAGGAGTTCTTCGGCGACGGGGAAGCGGGCACGCCCGCCGCCCACAAGATCCTCGACCGGCTCGCCGACGTCGGGCTCGGCTACCTCAGCCTCGGACAGCCGCTCACCACGCTGTCCGGCGGAGAGCGGCAGCGGCTCAAGCTGGCCACCCACATGGGCGAGAAGGGCGGCGTCTACGTCCTCGACGAGCCGACCAGCGGCCTCCACCTCGCCGACGTCGAGCAGCTGCTCGGCCTGCTCGACGGGCTCGTCGACTCCGGCAAGTCGGTCATCGTCATCGAGCACCACCAGGCGGTCATGGCGCACGCCGACTGGATCATCGACCTCGGCCCCGGCGCCGGCCACGACGGCGGCCGGATCGTCTTCGAGGGCACACCCGCCGACCTCGTCGCCGCCCGCTCCACCCTCACCGGCGAGCACCTCGCGGCCTACGTCGGCGCGTGACAGACCCCGATCCACTCGACCTTGCGCGCGACCACGCGCGCTCGTTCTTGGCCGATGTCGATCGGCGGCCGGTCGCCACACCGGTAGACGCCCAGGCGCTCTATGACGCGCTGAGTCATCCGCTCGCCGACGAGGGGCTTCCGCCCGCGGCGGTGATCGACGAGCTCGTGCGGGCCGCCGATCCCGGGCTGACGGCGACCGTTGGGCCGCGCTACTTCGGCTTCGTGGTCGGGGGCAGCCTTCCGGTCGCGCTCGCCGCCGATTGGCTGGTCTCGGCCTGGGATCAGAACGCGGCGTTCTACGTGCTCTCACCCGCGGCGGCGGCGATCGAAGAGGTCACCGCTCGTTGGCTCTTGGAGCTGCTCGAACTGCCGGCTGACGCGAGCGTCGGGTTCACGACCGGCGCGCAGGGCGCGATCACGACGGCGCTTGCCGCGGCTCGCCACCACGTGCTCGCGAAGGCGGGCTGGGATGTCGAGCGCGACGGGCTGATCGGCGCGCCGCCCGTGTCGATCTTCGTCGGCGCGGATGCCCACGCGACGATCTTCCGCGCGCTGCGCCTGCTCGGCCTGGGCTCCGAATCCGCGGTTCGGATCGATGCCGACGGCGAGGGTCGGATGCGGCCGGACGCACTCCGCGAGGCGCTGACGTCGGCGGCGGGCCCGGCGATCGTGTGCGCGCAGGCCGGGAACGTCAACAGCGGCGCGATCGATCCACTCGCCGAGATCGCGGACGTGTGCGATGGCCGAGCCTGGCTCCACGTGGATGGAGCGTTCGGGTTGTGGGCGGCGGCCGCGCCGTCCACGCGACACCTGCTCGCGGGCGCCGAGCGGGCCGACTCGTGGGCGCTCGACGCCCACAAGTGGCTCAACACTCCCTACGACGGCGCGATGGCCATCGTGGCGCATCCCGAGGCCCATGGCAGGGCGATGAGCCTGGCTGCCTCGTATCTGGCAACCGACGGCACGCAACGTGACGCCTCCAACTTCGTGCCGGAGTCCTCGCGCCGCGCCAGAGCGATCCCGATCTACGCGGCGCTGCGGTCGCTGGGTCGCCGTGGGGTCGCCGACCTCGTCGAGCGCACCTGCGCGCATGCCCGTCGCTTCGCGGAGCTCCTCGGCGCCGAGCCCGCGATCGAGGTGCTCAACGACGTGGTGCTCAACCAGGTCCTGATCCGGGTTGCCGACGACGACGAGGCGACCCGGGCGACAATCGCCGAGGTTCAGCGGGACGGGACCTGCTGGGTCGGAGGCACCGTCTGGCAGGGCCGCGCGGCGATACGCATCTCGGTCTCCAACTGGGCCACCAGCCCCAGCGACGTGGAGCGCAGCGCCGCCGCGATCCTGGCCGCGGCGAGAAGCCGCTGAGGCGCGTCAGTCGGTTCCCCACGGGTTGTCGATCACGAAGCGCCACGTGCCGTCTGCCTCAACTTGGAGCTCGCTTTCGACCAACGGCATCGGGCGACCGGATGCGGCGCGGCTCATGACCGCACTCGTCGACGACGCAGCCAGCTGGCGCCCGCGAGACTGATACGCCATGCTGGGCCGCAGGATGCTGGCCCCGCGAAGCTGCGCGGGCACCGTCAAGGTGCTTGGCGTGGTCGCCGTCTGCGTTTGTGCTCTGGCGTCAGCGCCCCGGGCTGATGCGAGATGGAGCTTCGAGTTGGGGATCGGCGAGCAGGGGCTCGAGATGTTCTCCGATCCGCGCTTCGGCGCGCTCGGGCTCGAGCACGTGCGACTGGTCGTCCCATACGACGTCGCCTGCCGCCCAGGCGCCGCGCGGCTGTACGTCGACACGTGGCTGGCCGCTGCTCGGCGTGCCGGGGCCAGGCCACTGGTGGCCTTTGCCTCGAGCTGGGAGCGCCGCTGGGGGCTCCCGTCCTATCGCGTCTACCTGCGCTGCATGCGGGCCTTCCACGCGCGCTATCCGGGGGTGCGCGACTTCAACCCCTGGAACGAGCCGAACCACGGGTCGCAGCCCACGTACAACAACCCGGTCCGCGCTGCCGGGTACTACAACGCCCTACGCCGCGTCTGCCGCGGCTGCAACGTCGCAGCCGGCGACGTGCTCGACTGGTGGAACATGCGGCGGTGGGTCCTCAAGTACAAACGCCACCTGCGCGGGCGCCCGCGGCTCTGGTCGATGCACAACTACGTCGACGTCAACGCCTTTCGGCCGTGGCGACTCTCGGGTACCCGCCGGCTGCTCCAGCTGACACGCGGGCGGCTCTGGATCAGCGAGACCGCGGGGATCGTCTACTACGTCCGCGAGGGCAAGCTTGGCGAACAGCACGCCGCGGCCGCGACTCGCTGGATGCTGTCACTGCCGAGCCATTCCCGCCGGGTCAGTCGCGTCTACGCCTACCAGTGGCAGGCCGAATGCCATCCGGACACCTGGGACTCGGCCTGGTTCCGCGCGAACGGTGCCGCGCGACCCGCCTACCGCGCGCTGGTGGCGGCGCTCGCCCGCGAGCGGCACCTCGACGCCGACGCGGTCAAGGCCCTCGACCCCCCACTCTGGCCAGGGGCGCACAACACCTGCCTGGACGGGGTCATCCCGAGGTAGCAGGCGCGCTAGGCCGGCACTCCGGCCGCTTCGAGAGCTTCCTCCCTGTTTCGGAAGGCCTGCTCTCGCACCACCCGGTCGCCCTTGAACGTGAACACGAACGCGAACTGCTCGTCCACGGAGATCTGACTGGCGAGACCGGATCCGACTGCCTGAGCAACGGCCACGACCTTGTCCCCGGCGTCGATCAGCTCCACGGGGACCACGTCGTACCCGGACAGGGTCTTTTGGTTCTCCTCGTAGATCAGCCGTATGGCCTGGTTGCCATGGTGGGTTCCCAGTAGCAGCGTCTCGAACACCGCCTCCGGGTCGTAGACCTCGACCAGCGCATCGACATCGCCGCGGTTGTGCGCCGCGAACCCCGCCTTGATCCTCTCGACGTTCTCCTGCGACATCAGCGCTGCACCCGGTAGTGCATGTGGGTCACACCGTCCCCCTCGAGGACCCGGGTGCGCTCCAGCTCGATGTGCTCGGGGGACAGGTTGTCGAAGAGACGGCGACCTTGGCCGAGCAGCACCGGGATGAGGTGGATCTCGAGCTCGTCGAGGAGGCCGTCCGCGAGGGCGAGCTGCGCGGTTGCGGCGCCGTGGACCAGCACGTTCTTGTCGCCCGCGGCCCGCTTGGCCTCGGTCATCGCGGTGCTGACGTCGTTCACGTAGGTGACCCGCGGCCACTGGCTCACGTCGATGCCGGGCTCGTGGCGGCTGAAGACCCAGATCGGCACGCCGTCGTGGTGGTCGCCGCCCCAGCCGCCCGCGGGCTCGAAGGTCCCCCGGCCCGCGACGACGGCGCCGGTCGACATGAACTCGTCGACTACCTGGCCGTCGACGCCGCCCAGGTCTGAGATGTCCTTGTGGCCGGTGTAGGCCCTCGGCAGGCCCACTCGTGCAGCCGATGGCCACCGTCGCCGAGCCCGTTCCCCGGTCCCTCATTGGGCCCGGCGATGAACCCGTCGAGCGACATGGACATGTAGAGAACGGTCGCCGGACACCCTGCGTGGCCAGAATACCCCCCTTAGGTCCAGTACATCCCTCTCGGACGGGGGGTGTGTACGACACCTGCGGTGGGAACCTCTGAGGAGCGATGACAGACGTCACGCCCGAACAGGACCGCGCTCGGCTCGAGGTCCTGCCCCTTCCCGGCATCGTCGAGGAGGCGGCCCGGCTGCCGCGACCGATCCGAATAGCGGTCACCTGCTCGCCCAAGCATGGGCCTGACCGCGGAGTGGAGGTCGCGGCCCAGCTACGGGAGCTCGACCACACGCTGACCGTGCACGTCGCGGCGCGCATGGTCCGTGACCGCGCTCACCTCGACCAGCTCCTAGCCGGTCTCGCCGACGTCGGGGTGGACGACCTGTTCCTGATCGGCGGGGACATCGAGGACCCGGTGGGCGAGTACTCCTCGGCCCTCGACCTGCTGCCGTTGGTGGTCGACCACCCGCAGCGCCCCGGGCTGATCGGCGTCGCCGGGTACCCCGAGGGTCATCCGCTGATCTCTGCCGAGGAGCTCGAACGGGTACTCCGGGACAAGAGCCGTCTGACCGACTACGTGGTCACCCAGATGTGCTTCGACCTGGAGGCGCTGCGCACCTGGATCGTGAGCCAGCGCGAGCGGGGCATGGAGCTGCCGATCGTGATCGGGATGCCCGGCAAGGTCACGCGCCGCAAGCTGGTGACGATGTCGGCGCGCATCGGGGTCGGGCCTTCGATCGACTTCCTGCGCAAGCAGAAGGGGCTGCGCAGCCTGCTGTCGCGGCGCTCGACGGTCGACCGGCTCTACGAGGGGATCGCCCCGCTGCTCGACGACCCGGAGCTTGCGATTGCCGGCCTGCAGTACTTCACGTTCAACGAGCTCCTACAGACGTGGGAGTGGCACCAGAAGAGGAGGGTGGGTCATGACACCAAGCAACCTGCAAGAGCTGCTGGATGAGTCCGGCAACACCGTCGAGCTGCTGCGCAACTCGCAGATCGGCGCCTACGTCTATCCGGTCGTCGCCCTCGAGTTCTCCAACTGGCGCTCGGAGCAGTGGGCGTGGCAGCATACCGCGGTGCTGTTCGACCAGTCGCACCACATGGTCGACCTCTACATCCACGGCCCCGACGCGCTCAAGCTGCTCTCCGACACCGTGATCAACAACCTGGCCGGCTGGCCGGTCAACAAGGCCAAGCAGTACGTCCCGACGACGCCCTAGGCCACGTGATCGGCGACGGCATCATCTTCTACCTGGCCGAGGAAGAGTTCGTCTACGTCGGCCGCGCGCCCGCGGCGAACTGGCTGATGTTCCAAGCCGAGAACGGCGGCTACGACGTCGAGATCATCAAGGACGACCGCTCGCCGTCGCGCCCGATGGGCAAGCCGGTCAACCGCAAGTACTGGCGCTTCCAGATCCAGGGCCCGAACGCCTGGCACGTCATCGAGAAGCTCAACGGCGGCCCGCTCGACCAGCTCAAGTTCTTCAACATGGCGCACATGAACATCGGCAGGCGCCAGGTGCGCACGCTGCGCCACGGCATGGCCGGCGCGCCGGGCCTCGAGATCTGGGGCCCCTACGAGAGCAGGACGACATCCGCGACGCGATCCTCGAGGCGGGCGAAGAGTTCGGCCTGATCCCGTTCGGCGCGCGCGCCTATCCGTCGAACACGCTCGAATCGGGCTGGATCCCGTCACCGCTGCCGGCCGATCTACACCGGCGACGAGCTCAAGGTTACCGCGAGTGGCTGCGGCGCCGACAGCTACGAGGCCACCGGCGCGATCGGCGGCAGCTTCGTCGCCGAGGAGATCGAGGACTACTACCTCAACCCGTGGGAGCTGGGTTACGGCCCGTTCGTGAAGTTCGACCACGACTTCATCGGCCCCGAGGCGCTGGAGAAGGTCGACCCAGCGGCGCAGCGCAAGAAGGTCACGCTCGAGTGGAACGCGCGACGACATGGCCAAGATCGTCGCGCTCGATGTTCGACCCCGAGGGCGAGCAGTACAAGTTCTTCGACCTGCCGCTCGCGAACTACGCCAACTCAACTACGACTAGGTGCGTCGACGCCGGGCAACACGGTCGGCCTGTCGCTGTTCACCGGCTACTCGTACAACGAGAAGAAGGCGCTGTCGCTCGCCACCGTCGACCACGAGATCCCGCTCGGCACCGAGCTCCACGTCGTGTGGGGCGAGCCCGGCGGCGGCACGCAAGAAGACCGTCGAGCCGCACAAGCAGCTCGAGGTGAGCGCGACGGTCAGCCCGGTGCCCTACTCGGAGGACGCGCGCCTGCACTACGCGGAAGGCTGGCGGACCGCAGGTCGGCGGTAGTTGGCCCGGAGCAGGCGTCGCCCGAGCGCGTCCATCTGCGCGATGAGCTCCGGCGGCTCGTCCACGTCGACGTCGACGCCGAGCATCGCGATCCGCAGCGCCAGCCATTCGAGGTCGTAGTCGGAGGTCCGGTACTCGCAGCGCTGCGCGTCGATCGGCTCGAGCGCGCCCGCGACCCACGGGAGCCGCCTCGCGATCTCGTCCGCCGGGGCGTGCACGGTGACGCGCGCCTCGTAGCGGTGCCGCGCGCCCGCGATGCTCTGCTCGACGTAGGCGGCCGCGTCCTTCGCCGGCAGCGCGCGCGCCGCGAACCTGCGTTCCGGTCGCCGCGGGTCGGCTGAGCCGGTCGACGCGGAACGTCCGCCAGTCCTCGCGGCGGCGATCCCAGCCGACCAGGTACCAGCGTCGCCCGAGGTTCACGAGCGAGTGCGGCTCGACCTCGCGGCGCGTCGCGGCGCCGTCGCGGCTGCGGTAGTCGAACCGCAGGCACTCGGAGTCGCG
This sequence comes from uncultured Thermoleophilaceae bacterium, assembly GCA_963765135.1. Classification (GTDB taxonomy): domain Bacteria; phylum Actinomycetota; class Thermoleophilia; order Solirubrobacterales; family Thermoleophilaceae; genus JACVRW01. The sequence continues at coordinate 449,704 of CAVXUX010000001.1, read as the reverse complement.
GCAGGCCGCGGCGATCGTCGTCAGATGCTGCGGGTCGACGGTCGGGCCTGCGACCGGCCCGGCGACCGTCGCCGACCCGAGCGCGGCGACGCGCCGGCGCAGGTGCGTCGGCAGCACCTGCTCGAGCTTGACGAGCGCGCGGATCGAGGTCTCCTCGATGCCGGCCACCGACGCCCGGGCCGCGGTGCGCAGCCCGACCGCGATGGCGATCGCCTCTTCCTCGTCGAGCAGCAGCGGCGGCATCGCGGTGCCGGCGCGCAGCCGGTAGCCGCCGGCCGGCCCGGTCAGCGACTCGACCGGGTAGCCCAGCGCCGCGCAGCCGGCCGACGTCGCGCCGGATCGTGCGCCCCGAGACCTCGAGCCGCTCGGCCAGCTCGGCGCCCGGCCAGTCGCGGCGCGCCTGGAGCAGCGACAGGAGATCGAGGAGCCGGCTGGAGGTCTCGCGCATCATGTAAATCCCATGGTCCCTGAAATTGAGGACAGATCCTGACCTAAATCGTTCGTAGGGTGCCGCGCCCAGTCAACCGACGAAGGAGCACCGATGAGCGAGCAGACCGCTATATCCCCGGCGTCCCGTGCTGGATCGACACGACGCAGCCCGACCCCGACGCGGCCGCGGCGCTTCTACGGCGAGCCTGTTCGGGTGGGAGCTCGAGGACGTCATGCCGCCCGGGTCGCCCGGCAAGTACTTCGTCGCCCGGCATCCGCGGCGGCGACGTCGCCGCCGTCGGCTCCCAGCCCGAGGGCGCGCCGCGAGGCGGCCGTCTGGAACACCTACGTCTGGGTCGAGGACGCCGACGAGACCGCCGCCAAGGTCCGCGCCGCCGGCGGCACCGTGCTGATGGAGCCGTTCGACGTCGGCGACGCGGGCCGCATGGCGATCTTCGCCGACCCCGAGGGCGCCGCCTTCTGCGTCTGGCAGGCGAAGGAGCACCGGGGCGCCGCGGTCGTCAACGAGCACGGCTCGCTGAACTTCAACGACCTCAACACGCGCGACCTCGAGGGCGCGCAGGCGTTCTACGGCGCCGTCTTCGGCTGGGAGATGCTCGACTCGGCGGCGGCTCCGTGTGGGCGCTGCCCGGCTACGGCGACTTCCTCGAGCAGCGCAACCCCGGCATGCGCGAGGGCATGGCCGGCGATGGGCGCGCCGGAGCGCTTCGAGGACGTCGTCGCGAGCGTCAGCCCGATCCCCGACGACCAGCCCGACGACCCGCCGCACTGGGGCGTGACGTTCGCGGTCGACGACGCCGACGCGGTCGCCGCGCGGGCGGCCGAGCTGGGCGGCGCGTCGTCGTCGCCGCCGTTCGACGCGCCCTGGGTGCGGATGACGATCATCAGCGACCCGCAGGGCGCCACGTTCACCGCGAGCAAGTTCGTGCCCGAGAACAAGGACCTCGGCGAGAGCCGCGGACGCTGAGTTCCGGGCGCTCGCCCGGTCTGAGTACGCGCCCCACGCTTGTTCACCGACCAGGAGGTTCGATGCACGACAACGGAAGACCGGCCGTGCTGGCCGAGGGGCTGGTCAAGCACTTCACGGGCCGCGAAGGCGACGTCGAGGCCGTGCGCGGCGTCGACCTCGAGGTCCGCGCCGGCGAGATCTTCGGTTTCCTCGGGCCCAACGGCGCCGGCAAGTCGACGACGGTGCGGATGCTCACGACGCTGCTGACGATCACCTCCGGACGCGCCGAGGTGGTGGGCATCGACGTCGCCGCGCGACCCCGACCAGGCGCGGCGCCGGATCGGCGTCGCGCTCCAGGAGGCCGGGCTCGACCCGCGCCAGACGGGCCGCGAGCTGCTGGTCCTGCACGGCCGGCTGTTCGGCCTCGGCGCCGCCCGGGCGGCGGAGCGCGCCGAGGAGCTGCTGGCGCTCGTCGAGCTGGACGACGCCGCCGACCGCGTGATCAAGGGCTACTCCGGCGGCATGCAGCGCCGGCTCGACCTGGCGGCGGCGCTCGTCCACGAGCCCGAGGTGCTCTTCCTCGACGAGCCGACCACCGGTCCTCGACCCGGCCAGCCGGCTGACGGTCTGGGAGGAGCTGCGCCGGATCAACGGGCACGGCACGACGGTGTTCCTCACGACGCAGTACCTCGAGGAGGCCGACCAGCTCTGCGACCGCATCGCGATCATCGACAGCGGCCGCATCGTGCGGCGAGGGCACGCCGGAGCAGCTCAAGGCCGACCTGCGCGAGCGCCGCGGCGGCGACGACGAGCCGACGCTCGACGACGTCTTCCTCGACGCCACCGGCCGCACCCGCGAGCGGGCGGCCGGCGAGGTCCAGGAGGTGAGCGCATGAGCGCCACGATCGCATTGGGAAAGCGCGGGCTGCGCGAGGCGCTGCGGCAGCCGGACGCGCTGTTCATGACGATGTTCATCCCGCTCTTCTTCCTGGTGGTGAACACCGGCCAGGCGGCCGAGATCTTCCCGTCGGAGTCGACCGACTTCCTCGAGGGCCAGGGATACGCCGCCTTCCAGCTGCCGATCACGCTCCTGCTGGCGGCGTCGTTCGGCATGGCCGCGCTGTTCCTCGTCGAGGAGATCGAGGGCGGCTACTTCGACAAGCTGCGCGCGATCCCGGTCCCGCGCTACGCGATCGTGCTCGGCCGGCTCGTCAGCCGAGGGCGCGAAGGGCATCGTCCTCTCGACGGTGATCGTGCTGCTCGCGCTCCCGTTCGGGATCACGATCGCGAGCGGGCCGCTCGGGTTCGTGCTGCTCGTGCTGCTCAGCGCGCTGTGGGGCGTCGTCTACGCCGGCTTCATGCAGCTCATCGCGCTGAAGACCCGCAGCGCGGCGGCGACCAACTCGGGCGGGTTGATCTTCTTCCCGCTGCTGTTCCTGACGCCGAACTTCGTGCCGCGCGATCTGCTGACGGAGCCGATGGAGGTGGCCGCGACGCTCAACCCGGTCACCTACCTGATGGAGGCGCTGCGATCGCTGATCCTCGACGACCTCGACTGGGGCAAGATCCTGCCCGGGTTCGGGGTGGTCCTCGCGCTGGGCGTCGTGATGCTCTTCCTCAACGTCCGGATGATCCAGCGCTACGACTGAGCAGGCGGCGGATCGTCAGCGCGTAGACGGTCGCGCAGCGGAGCAGAGCGTCGATCTCCACGTGCTCGTCCGGCCCGTGGGACACCTCGAGCCGGCCGGGCCCGTAGGCGAAGGCCGGGACGCCCGCGCTCGCGTACCAGCGCGTCTCGAGCAGCCCCGGGCACAGCTCGAAGCGTGGCGCGGTCCCCTCGACCTCGCCGACCGACGCGGCCAGCGCGACGGCCAGCGGGTCCTGCTCGCTCGACCCGCCGGCGTCCCCCTCCTGCAGCACCTCGACGTCGATCCCGTAGCCCCGCTCGCGGAACGGCGCGAGCGTCGCCAGCAGGCGCTCGCGCTCGTCGGCGAGCGACTCCTCCGGATTCGGCCGCCGATCGACCGTGAAGCTGCAGCTCGCCGGCACCACGTTGAACCCGCTACCGCTCTCAGCGCGCCCTCCGATCAGCAGGATCGACCTGCGCGCGGCCGGCGGCTCGACCGCATAGGCGGTGGTGTGCTGGGCGACTTCGGCCGCCAGCTCCCGGAGCGCGCCGGCGACGTCGAGCATTCGCTCGAAGGCGTTGACCCCGGCGTGCGCATGGCCCACGTGCGCCTCGCGGCCGTGAACCGTCAGCTCCAGCGTGAGCGCGCCGCGGTTGGCGTTCCAGACCACGCCGCCGGTTGGCTCCGGCGTCAACATGCCAGCCCCGTTCGGCGCGAGCAGCCCGCGTTCCGCGAGCACTCGGGAGCCTCCGCGACCGCCGGTCTCCTCGTCCGGCACGAAGTTGAAGCACACCTGGCCGTCGAGCTCGACGCCCAGGTCGCGCAACGCCACGACCGCGTAGAGCATCGCGACGAGTCCGCCCTTCATGTCCGCGCTGCCGCGGCCGCGGATGCGGCCGGCCTCGACGACCGGCTCGAACTGCTCGACGTTCTGAGCCGGCACGACGTCGTAGTGCCCGTGCAGGTAGAGGCAGGGTCCGCTGCCGCCCGTGCCGCCCTGCACACACCAGCGCGGCTCGTCCGAATCGGCGATCGAGGTGTCCACGATTTGGGGCGACAGGTCGAGCGCCGCGAGCGTCTCCGAGAGCAGCTCGGCACACTCGCGATAGCGCTGCCCGGGGGGTTCTCCGAGGCGACCGACACGAGCCGTGTGGTCAGCCCGACGATCTCCGGCTCATGGGACGCGACCGCGTCGCGGATGGTCGCTGCCGTGTGGCTGTCCACCGGCCAATCGTGGCTGCTTCACCCGAACCGGAACGTCCCGACCTCGCTGAGCTCGGCGACGACCGGTGGCTCGTCGCAGCGGGCGGCGATGTCCCTCTGGAACTCCCGGAACGCCTCGAGCGCCGGCAACGGCGTCTCGTGGCCCTCCGACTGGGCGAGATGGACGAAGGTCAGCCCGTCGTCGAGGCGGAAGGTCGCGTAGCTGAAGCCCGGCGGGTCCGCGCGGTGCAGCTCCTCGTACACCGCGCGGACCAGCTCCTCGTTGCGCTCCGCCTGGCCAGGCTTGACCCGGTAGCGGACCATGACGCGTCTCATCGGGCCGGCTCCGCGACGGGAGTGGCCGTGACCAGCTCCACGTGCTGGTTGTGCCCGGGCAGGAAGCTGGCGGCGATCGCACCGACCAGCGCCAGCGCCGCCGCCACGCCGATCGCCGGCGCGAACCCGTCGGTGAACGCCTGCGGCGAGGCGTAGCTGCCGGCCCCGGCGAAGACCGCCACCGCCACGGCGATGCCGAACACGCCGCCCAGCTCGCGCATCACGCTGTTGGTCCCGGCCGCCTTGCCGACCGCCTCCTCCGACACCGACCCGAGCACCGAGTTCTGCGCCGCCGGGATCGCCATCGAGATGCCCACGCCGGCGATCACCATCGGAACCAGCAGCTCCGAGTAGCTCATGTCGGGGCTCGCGATCAGCGCGATCCAGATCGTCCCGGCGGCCTGGATCAGCAGGCCGGTGACCATCAGCGGCCGCTCGCCGATCCGGTCGGTCAGCGCGCCGGCGATCGGGCCGACCAGAAGGAAGGTCCCAGTCCACGGCATCAGCCGCAGGCCCGCTCCCAGGGCGTCGTAGCCCATCGCGTTCTGCAGCAGCTGCGAGAAGAAGTAGACCTCCGCGAACAGCGAGCCGAACACGGCGAAGATCGCCAGGTTGCCGGCGGAGAACGCCCGCGAGCGGAAGAAGCTCATCGGGATCATCGGCTCCGAGGCGCGCCGCTCCCACGCGATGAACGCGACCACGAGCAGCACTCCGGCCGCCAGCGTCGCCACCACCTCGACCGAACCCCAGCCGGCCGAGTTGCCGCGCACCAGGCCCCAGACGATCCCGAGGGCGCCGCCCGTCACGAGGCCGAGGCCCGGGAAGTCGAGGGCGGTGTTGGGGCCGAAGCTCTCCTTGACGCGCGCGAGCACGAGCGGTGCGGCGAGCAGTCCGATCGGGACGTTGAGCCAGAAGATCCAGGTCCAGTCGAGGCCGTTGACCACGGCGCCGCCGACCAGCGGCCCGCTCGCCACGGCGAGCCCGGTCACCGCACTGAACAGCCCGATCGCGGTGCCGCGCCGCTCCGCCGGGAACGCCGCGCTGAGCAGCGCCAGGCCGAGCGACATCATGAACGCCGCGGCCACGCCCTGGACCGCGCGAGAGGCGATCAGCCACTCGACGTTCGGGGAGAGCGCGCTGGCCACGGAGGCGAGCGCGAACCCCACCAGCCCGACGGAGTAGAGGCGCCGCCGGCCGAGCCGATCGCCGAGAGCGGCGGCGGTGACGAGCATCACCGCGAAGCTGAGGTTGTAGGCGTTGACGGTCCACTCGAGCTGAGACACCGAGGCGCCCAGGTCGGCCCGAATCGTCGGAAGAGCGGTGGACACGACGAGCGTGTCGAGCGCCCCCATGAAGGAACCGATCGCGGTGAGCACTACGACCCACGCGGTGGCGGTCCTGGTTGTCTGCGGGTTCATCGGGTCTCCTTTCGGCCTTTGCCTCTAGAGATCCGCCGCGGCCTCCGAATCCATCGCTCGGGGCAACCCGAACTTCGGGAACAGGTTCGCGTCGCGGAACGCGTTGAGCTCGCTGAGCCGGCCGTCCTCGCTGACCGACAGCACGATCAGGCCCTCGGCCACCAGCGGACGCTCGTCCGTGGTTCGGTAGGAGCCCAGCGCCAGCTGCCCGTTGGCGCGTGTCGGCACGAGTCGCCAGCGCCGCACGGGCGCGAGCGGGCCGCGGGCCAGGAAATCGGCCACGTCGTCGCGCCCGCGGAACCAGGTCGGCCACGGCGGCATCGCGAGCACCGCGTCGTCGGTGAGCAGCGAGCGAATCGCGTCGACGTCGCCGCCCTCCCATGCCTCCACGAACCGGTCGACCAGCTCACGGACGCCGGCGTCGCCGAGGGTGCGCAGCGTCTCCTGCTGGCTGCGCTCCGGGAGGCGCTCGTTCGCCGCCTTGCGGGCGCGCTGGAGCGCGCTGTAGATCGCCGCGGGCGTGGCGTCGAGCGCCTCGGCCACCTCGGCCGGCTTGAAGCCCAGCACGTCGGTCAGGATCAGCGCCGCCCGCTGGAGCGGCGGCAGGTGCTGGAGGGCGGCTGTGAAGGCGAGCTCGACGCTCTCGCGCTGCTCGTAGCGCGCCTCGGGCGAGGAATGCGGGTCGTCGATCCCCAGCCGCTCGTCCGGATACGGCTCGATCCAGGTCGACTCCACCAGCGGCGTGCCGATCGAGTCATGCGGATCGCCCGGAGGGCCGTGATCGATCGGCAGCACCCGGGTGGGTCGGCGCTCGATCAGCCTCAGGCAGCTGTTGGTGGCGATCCGGTACAGCCAGGAGCGCAGGGAGCTGCGACCCTCGAAGCGCGCCAGGCCTCGCCAGGCGCGCAGCAGCGCGTCCTGCATCGCGTCCTCGGCGTCGTGGAGCGAGCCGAGCATCCGGTAGCAGTGGGCCTGGAGCTCGCCGCGGTAGGGATCGATCAAGCGCTCGAAGGCGCCCTCGTCGCCGCGGCGCGCGGCCTCCAGTAGGTCGTCGGAATCCATCTCTAGGTGTATAGATCCGCCGGAGCGCGCAAATCCATCGATGGATTCACACGCCCGCGTGGATCACTACCAGCAGATGACCGGCGACGTGGTCCACCTCGAGCTCCACACGACCAACCTGGCGCGCGCCTGCGCGTTCTACTCGGAGCTGCTCGGCTGGCGTCCCGAACGCGTCGAGACGGGCGGGCGCTCCTACGTCGCCCTCGATCTCGGCGGCGGTTTCGGCGGCGGCGTGGTCGAGTGCGGCACCGAGCGCCCGACCTGGCTCCCCTACGTCTCGGTCCCGGACGTCACGGCCGCGACCGATCGGGCCCAGCGGCTCGGTGCCGCCGTACTGCTGGAGCCGCGCGAGGGGCCGGCCGGCTGGCGCAGCGTGGTGGTGGCGCCGGATGCCGGCGAGCTGGCGTTCTGGCAGTCGAAAGCGTGACACTCTCCCGGTACGAGCCCCACGAGTGACACGCGCCAGCCGGTGATCTACGTCACCGGCCACCGGAATCCGGACGCCGACTCGATCGCCGCCGCGATCGGCTACGCCGAGCTCAAGCGGCGACTCGACCAGCGCAACAAGTACGTGCCGGTGCGTCTGGGCGAGGTGAACCCCCAGACGCGCTGGCTGCTCGAAAGCAGCGAAGCGGACGAGCCGCCCCTGCTGGGCCACGTGATGCTGCGCGCGTGCGACGTGATGCAGGGCGGCTTTCCGGTGGCTCGCCAGCACGAGCCCGTCCGGACGGTGGGGCTCGCGATGGCGGGCGGGGGCCTCGACCTGATGCCGATCGTCGACGACGCCGGCTCGCTCGTCGGCGTCATGACCGAGCGCGCGCTCGCGCGCCGCTACATCCGCGAGTCCCGCGAGGTGTCGGCGCTCGTCGCTCCCACCGCGGTGAGCGCCGTCGTCGGTGTGCTCGAGGGCGAGCTGGTCGCCGGCGACGAGCGGGAGCTCTCCGGGCGGGTGTTCGCGCATTCGATGGACGTCGACTCGCCGACCCAGATCGCGGACGGCGACGTGGTGGTTGTGGGCGACCGGCCCGACGCGCAGCGGCTGGCGATCGAACACGGGGCCGCGCTGCTGGTTACGAGCAACGGGACCGCTCCCTCCGAGGAGGTCCTCGCCCTGGCGCGAGAGCGCGGGACGGCGGTCGTGTCCTCGCCGCTCGACACGTACATGTCGGCCCGCATGATCACGCTCGCCGCCCCGTGCAGCGCGCTGATGGACCGCGAGCCGCTGACGGTCGCACCGGAGGACCTGGTCACCGACATCTCCGATCAGATCAAGAGCGTGCACCACGGCGCGGCGGTGGTGCTCGACGGCGAGCGCCGGCCGATGGGTCTGGTGTCGCGCTCGGACCTCGTCAACCCGACCCCGCGGCGGGTGCTGCTCGTCGACCACGCCGAGCAGGCGCAGAGCGTGCTCGGTGTCGAGGAGGCCGAGATCGTGGAGATCCTCGACCACCACCATGTCGGCTCGATCGAAACGACGGTGCCGGTGACCGCCACGTTCGACCCGGTCGGATCGACCGCGACGCTGGTGGTCGAGCGCTTTCGCCAGAACGGGATGGAGCCGAGCAAACCGACGGCCACGATGCTGCTCGGCGCGCTGCTCTCCGACACGGTGATCCTCAACTCCCCCACGACCACCGAGCGCGACCGGTCGGTTACCGAATATCTCGAGCGCGTGCTGGACCTGGACGCGATCGAGTTCGGCAGCGCGATGTTCGAGGAGACCTCCGACGTGTCGGAGCTGCCGGCCGCGGAGATCATCAAGCGCGACGCCAAGGAGTACGAGGCGGGCGGCGGGCAGACGCTCTGCATCGCGCAGATCGAGACCGTCGGCAGGTCGCTGCTGGAGCGCAAGGACGAGCTGATCGCGGCGCTCGACGAGGAGCGCGACCGGAGGGGCTACTCGGTGTTCGCCCTGATGGTCACGGACATCGTGACCAAAGGGACCGAGCTGCTCGCCTCAGGCGATCGCGCGACGATCGAGCGCGCGTTCGACGAGCCGGCGGCCAACGGCATGGTGAGCCTGCCCGGGATCATGAGCCGCAAGAAGCAGGTCGCGCCGAGGCTGCTGGCTGCGGCTACTCGCTAGCAGCCGCGCTCATTGCCGAGCCCGTTCCAGAGGAAGCCGGTCACCAGCGCGCCGATCGCGTGCGCCGCGCGCGCGGATGATCGAGCGCGTAGGTCGCGAGGCACTCGAACGAGGCGGTCTGAAGGTCGGCGTGGAGCTCAGCGGAGGCGCGCCGCGATAGGCCCCTCGATGCCGAGAAGGCTGGATCGGCGAGGATCGCCGTCGCCACCGCCCGCCTCAGCGCGTGTCGCAGCTCGCGGTGCGCAGCGGTCGTGGTCTGATCCCCGCCGGGCGTGCGCAGGAGGAGGCGCGTTCCATCCGGGTTGGCGCGGACGAAACCGACTAGCCGTTCGGCGATCGTCGCCAGCCGTTCGTCGAGCGGACGATCGGCGATGAGGGCATCCGATAGCTGGGCGAACATCGCCTCGCCCTCGCGGCGGAGCAACTCGACGTACAGGTCGCCCTTCGACCCGAAAATGCTCGTAGATGACCGGCTTCGTCACGTCGGTCGCGGCGACGACCTCGTTGATCGACGTTCCCGCAAACCCGTCCCGGGCGAACAACGGCAGCGCCGCATCCAGGATCGCATGCCGGCGCTGGGCCGCCGAGCAGACGGCGCTTTGGCTCTGACTTGCATTGCTACCTACCGGTAGGTAGGTTATCGCACGGATGCGGATCGAATGTTCGATCGACATCGCTCGCCCGCGAGCCGACGTGTTCGCGTTCGTCGCGGAGCCGCGAAACGACCGACTCTGGTGTCCGAAGGTCGACTCGGTGAGGCCCGTCGACGGGGCCGCGTCAGGTCCCGGTTCGACGTATCTCGTCGCACATCGCCCGATCCCGCTGAGACCGGCGCGCGAGATGACCTATCGCCTGGTCGATTGGGATCCGCCGAGCCGGATCGACTGGCATGAGGACGACGGACGGGATCGCATCGACGTGACCTATCTACTCGAGCACGTGTCGGACGACGTCACCCGATTCACGCAGGTCGACCAGCTTCGACTCGCGGCTCCGCGCTTTCTCCACCCGCTCGTGCGACACGGCATCCGGCACGACCTGCGCGGCCAGCTACGCAGGCTGCGCGCACAGCTCGAGAGCTAGTCGGTCGACCCCTAGCGAACCGTCAGGTCCAGCCTGTCGGAGCTCCCCGGCTCGTTGACAGCCGTGTCCAACGCAAGCCGACCGTTGACGCGGAACGTGATCGTCCCTCCGCGCGTGCAGCCGGGAATCGAGTCGGGCCCGACCACGCTCAGGCTGAAGCCGGAGAAGCTGCCGGTGCGCCGCACCGACGACACGCCGCACCGCGTCGCGCCCACGTACGCGTCGATGCGGGTCCCGCCGGGAAGCTGGCGGCCGTCGGGTCTGAAGACCGAGCCCCCGAACTCGGTCCGGGGCGCGACCGACGCGTCGGGCCTCGCGCTCGCGAAGGAGCCCTCCACGTGCAGGCTGCGGTGGCGAGGCCATCGCCAGGTCTCGCGGCTGAAGATGATCTTGTCGTCCGCGAAGGTCCACAGCGCGATCCTCGCGCCGGGCCTGCCGCAGCCGCTCCCCTCGGCATCGGCCAGCACCCTGATCGAAGCGCGGCCATGACGCACCGGCGGGAGAGTCAGCTGGCACGGCGTGACCAACCCGTTCCTGAGCACAACCGCGCCCAGGAACTGGGAGTCGAAGCTGTTCCCGTCGAGCTCGAGGCGTCCGTGCACAACCACACGGCGCCGCGCCCCCGGAACCGTCTCCCCCTCCGGTGTGCCCACGCGCGGGTTGAGCTCGAACCCGCCTCCACCCCTGGGACGCACGCCGTGCTCGACCCACCGGACGAGTGCCTCGAAGGCCGCCTCCCACTCGGTGGTCGTGAACCCGCAGTGGCCCGCGTCCTTGAAGAAGCGCTGGACGAGCAGGCGGCGCCGACCGGCAGCGTCGACGCGCCGCCGGTGGATTCGTGCCTGTTCGATCGGCACCTGCCCGTCGCCCGTGCTGTGCATGGTCAGCAGCGGCATCGCGAGCCGCCCGGTGGTCTCGTTGCCGGCGAGGAACGCGCGCCGCAGGGCGGGGTTGGTGTGAAAGCGGATCGCCCCGCGGTTGAACTCCCGGCTCGTGACCGGGCTGGGCGACCCCAGGCGGTAGACCTTGTGGCGGTTGCTCGCGATCCCGGCCGCCACCTGCAGCTCGGCCCGCTCCCAGTTCGTCGCCTCCTCCATCCGGAAGCCGAGGCGATCGAACGGCCTCGGCCCGCCGGTGAGCGAGACCATGATGTCCTCGAAGCGCCTGTGCATCCGTGGCCGGCGCAGCGCGGGGAGGATCCGATTGCGGATCAGGGCGTGGGTCCCCGAGCTCCTGTCGAACTCCCTCTGAGTCACGCCCGCGACATACGCGGCGGCGGCGAAGAAGTCCGCTGCGATCGCGGCGGCCGGTGTCTGGCTCGCGGCCCCGCATTGCCCCAACGCGCCGTCGAAGCGGTTCCCGTACCGCTCGGCGGCGATGTGCGTCGCCAAGCCGCCCATCGATGTACCGGTCGCGTACGCGCGCGTCGGGCGGCCGTACCTGCGCGCGAACAGATCCCAGAGCGCGGCCGTCTCGTCGGCCGCACGGCCCGGGATGAGCGAGGTGCTGCTGAAGCTCGACGCGCCCCAGGCATACCCCTGGCCGATCAGGTACCTGCGATAGCCAGGCGGCGAGACGCCCGCGGTCGGGGCGAACTCCCCGAATCCGTGCATGAACAGGACGAGGCCGCCGTTCCAATCGGCCGGCACCTCCAGCTGGTAGACGCTGCCGCCAAGGCGCCCGAAGTCGGCGTGCGCTCCGGGCAGCGCTTCGAACGACGGGTCGCCGAGGGTGACCCCCTCGGGCTCCGGGCGCACCTGAACCGGCGGCGGCAGGACGGCCGCGATCAGGCTGAGGAGGAGGGCCGGGTTCATCACATGCCGTCTACGCCCCCAAGGACAGATCGGTTCCTAACCGGGCGCCATGTGGAACGTGAACATCCGCTCCGCCTCGATGCGCGCGTATAGGACTCCCCTGTCCAGGAAGCTCTCCCACTCCTCGCCGTAGCGGGGCACGTAGACCTCGAGCAGCGTGCGACGGAAGTCGGCGTCCGCCTCGCTCCCGACGTCGACCGGCACCGCGCGGCCGTGGACGGTGACGGCCAGCTCCTCGCCGGGCAGGTGGGTCGCGCTCACGTGCGGCCGCGCGCGGATGTGGCGGAAGCGCACGGAGTCCGGCGCCGACCCGAAGTGGAACGCGCCGCGGAAGAAGATGCCGTCGACGGGCCCGACGATCGGCCGCCCGTCGGCGGTGGCGGTCGCGAGCGCCAGCAGGCACATGCCGCCAAGGCGCTCGGCCACCTGGTCCGCCGGCAGGCGCCGCTCCGGGGTGATGATCCGATGCAGGTGGGTGCCGGCGCCGTCGTAGCTGCGATCGAGCAGCTCCTGCAGGGCGGCGAGATCCTCCGTGGTCTCGTGCACGCGCCTATCCTGCCAGGCCGTGTCCCCCGGTCTCCGCGCCCGGCTGCGGCTTCGGCAGCGCTTCCGCGATCCGATCGCCGTCAAGCACGCGGCCGAGCTGCGCTGGTGGCTCGAGGAGTGGGAGCCGGTCCTGCGCGGCGGCGGCTTCCACCCCGGCGACGCGCTCGAGCTGCTCGACGGGGAGGAGCCCGCGCCGACGTACACCGGCCGGCGCTGGCAGCAGGCGCGCGCGGAGGTGCGCCGCGTCCTGCGCGAGGCGGGCATCGCCGACGAGCGCTTCTTCGACGGCAAGGTCGTGGTCGACATCGGCCCCGGGCCGCTCGGCTTCCCGGATGCCTGCCCCGCGCGGGTCAGCATCGGCGTGGAGCCGCTGGCCGACCTCTACCGCGAGCACGGCTTGCTGCTCGAGGGGTCGGACGCTCGCTACCTGGCGGTCGGCGCCGAGGACGTGCCGCTCGACTCGGACAGCGTGGACGTCGTCGTCGCGCGCAACAGCCTCGACCACGTGGACGACCCCGACGCCGTCCTGCGCGAGGCGCGGCGGCTGCTGCGGCCGGGCGGGACGCTGATCCTCAACTTCGACGTCGGGCACGCCCCCACCGAGGCCGAGCCGCACACGCTCACCAAAGAGGCGATCCGGGCCGCGCTCGCCGGCATGACGATCGAGCGCGAGCAGACCTCGGCCCGCGCCCACGGGCACGGGGGCGAGGTCGTGGTGATCGTCGCTACCCGCCCTTGACCTGCGCCACGAACCCGCGCACGTCGGCCGCGGGCTCCGAATACGCCTCGCCGAGAGCCGACTCCACAGCGCTCATGTACTCCTCGGCCCAAGCCGGGAAGTCGTAGTCGATCGACCGCAGGAACTCGAGCGTCGCCGCCAGCCGGATATCGGCGATCGTCGGCTGGTCGCCGCCGATGAACGTCTTGCCGTCCAGGAAGAACGAGCGGTAGACCTCGAGCGGGTGCGCGAGCGCGGCCTCGGCGTCCTTCTGGGCCTTCGCCTTCATGGCGTCGTCGGCCTCCGAGGTCGCGACCTCGCCCGCGTACTGGGGGAATCCGAGCGTCGGGTAGGTGGCCCGCGCGACGAGCGGATAGACGGTCCCGATCAGGTAGAACATCGCGCTGTCGACCATCGCGCGCTCGGCCGGATCGGTGGGGTAGAAGTCATCCAGGCCGTGCTTGTTGCAGAGGTACTGCATGATCGCGCAGCTCTCCCAGAGCGAGCCGCGCGGCAGCCCCTCCTCCTCGAGCATCGGCGTGAGCAGCGCCGGGTCCTTCTCGGGGAACGGCGGCTCGTCCTTCTTGCCCCAGACGTCGCGCTCCTCGAAGTCGAGCCCGGCGGCGCGCACGAAGATGCGCGCGGTCAGGTTGTTGACGCTCGGCGTGAGGATGCTCAGGGTGTTGTCAGCCATAGGGATCCTTTGGCGATCTGTCGTCCGAGAGCGTCGCCCGTGATCGCGTTACGAGCGTCTCGATTGCGTCCGCGAGGTGGACTCGGTCGATGTTGTAGTCGCCGCGCTCGAGGCGAATCTTGTGCGCCTCGAGCAGGACGTCGGCGTGGGTGTGGCCGTGCGGCGGCTCGAAGCGGTAGGACGCGAGCTCGATCAGCAGGCCGAGCGGGTCCTCGAAGTAGATCGAGTCCATGAACCCGCGGTCCTTGACCCCGCTGTGCTCGATCCCGCGCTCGTCCAGTCGCTCCACCGCCTGGTAGAAGGTCGCCTGCGACACCGCGAATGCGAGGTGGTGCACGCAGCCCGGGTCGGTCGACGTGCGGGTGGGGTCGGGCTTGCGCTCCTCGTTGGTGAAGATCGTGATCAGCCGTCCGTCGCCCGGGTCGAAGTAGAGGTGGCCGTCGGCTTCGTTGTCCAGGTTGGGCTGGTCGAACACGAACGGCATCCCCAGCACGCCCTCCCAGAAGTCGATCGACGTCTGCCGGTCGGCTCCGACGATCGTGATGTGGTGGACGCCCTGGCTTTGGAGCTTTCTCATTTGACCTCGACGAGTTTGGACTTGTATTCGCTGCGTTCCAGGCTCCCCGGCGGCACCAGCTCCACCCGTGCCTGCACTACGAGCAGCTCGCGCAGTCTCTCGCGAATCGCCTCGGCCAGCGAATCGTCAGCCGTCGCGCCCGGCGCCAGCTCGACGCTCACCGGCAGCGGCGGCTCCTGCTTGACGCCCGGCGCCGCCGGCTTGACGAGAATGTGGCCGCTGACCCGCGGGGCGAACGCGCTGACGACCTCGCGCACCGCTGACGGGAAGACGTTGACCCCGCGCACGATCAGCATGTCGTCGGTGCGCCCGATGCACCGCACGCGCGGACCGGTGCGCCCGCACGGGCACGGGGTGGTCCGGATCTCCACGTGGTCGCGCGTGCGGAACCTGAGCAGCGGCGCCGCGCGGTGCCTGAGATGCGTCAGGACCAGCTCGCCGGTGGCGGCGTCGTCGAGCGCCAGGGCGGCACCGCTGCCCGGATCGATCAGCTCGGGGTGAACGAAGCCGTACGCGCCCAGGTGCATGCCGTCCTGGTGCTCGCACTCGCCCCAGAGCGACGGGCCGATGTCACCGATGCCCATCGCCTCCGTCACGCGCGCGCCCCAGCCCTCCTCGAGCTTCGCCCGGAAGGCGGGCTCGCCGCCGCCGGGCTCGCCCGCCACGAGCACGCGCTCGACGCTCGATCCGGCCAGGTCGAAGTCCTGCTCGATCAGATAGGCCGCGTAGGAGGGCGTGAGCGCGGCGGCGGTGGGCTCGAGCAGCTCGATCGCCTTGATCAGCCGGGCGGTGTTGCCGGTGCCGACCGGGATGTGCGACAGCCCCAGTCTGTGAAAGGCCTCCAGCGCCGCCCCCGCCACGAACGGGCCTGCGTTGTAGGTGCTCACGATCCGATCGCCCGCCGCGACGCCCGACGCCCCGTAGCTGCGCGCCGAGCCGGTGATCCAGTTCTCGAGGTCGTCCGCGGTCAGCGGGATGTAGCTCGGGGTCCCCGTCGTGCCGCTGGTGGAGTAGATCCGGACGATCTCGTCCGGTGTCGCACACAGGTGCATCCCGATCGGGTTCTCCGGCGTGGTGCTCGCCTTGAGCTCGCCCTTCTCGGTGAGCGGCAGCCGGGCGATCTCGTCGAGCCCGCCCGCGGCGCCGGCGGAGTCGATCCCGGCGGCGCCGAGCTTGTCCCGGTAGAACGCCGAGCGCTCGAACAGGTACTCGAGCTGCCGGCGATACGACGCGTCATCGCTCGTACTCGATCGCCTCCTCCGCCTTCGCGGCCATCAGGAACCCGACCGGATGCTCGCGCTCCTCGGCCAGATGGGCGAGCAGGCTCGCGGTGCGCGCGAGGATCGGGACGGCCTTCACGGTCGCGGAGTCGAACCCCAGATCGAGCATGACCGCGGCGATCGGCATCGAGACGTTCATGGTCAGCGGCTTGCCCCACGCCTCTGCCACGGCGTCGCGGAAGGCGCGGGCGAGCAGCACGCGGGACCCGCTGACCCCGTGGGCGTCGGCCAGCTCGAGGATCCGTTCGGCGCGCGGGTCGAGTGGCCGGTGAACGGGATGGCCGAATCCCGGGACCTTGGCGCCGGCGGCGTGGAGCTCACGCGCGATCTCGGCGGCAACGGTCTCCGGCGCGGCGCCGGAGGCGACCCGCTCCTGGGCCTGCTCGAGCAGCTGGGCGCAGGACTCGGCCGTGCCGAGGATGACCGGGCCACAGCCGAGGATCCCGGCCGCGACCGCGCCCTGCAGGGACTCCGGGGCGGCGGCCAGCGTCATCCGTGCGGCCACGTTGGTGGGCATCATCCCGTGCTCGGCGATCGCGACCAGCAGCAGGTCGAGGAAGAAGCGCTGGTCCTCGGTCGGCTCGCTGCCCGTGATCAGCAGGTGGAAGTACTCGGTGAAGCTGAGCCTGCCCATCAGGTCGCCGGTGAGGTCATGACCCCGCACCTCGACGCGGTCGGGATAGGCCTGGCTGATCTGGGTGGCGGGCATGGGCCGAATTATGAGCCCCAACGACGAACGCCCCGGCGCGATGCCGGGGCGTTCGTGTCCTGCGGGCCAGCCTCGCTGCTAGTGGCCCTCGACGAAGGCCTCCTCCTTCTGCTGCGGGGTCATCGAGTCGAGCTTCTCCTGCCAGGCACGCGCGCGGGCCTGCGGGCCCGTGTCGCTGTGCTCGGCGATCGCCGCGGCGATCTTGCTCTCGTCCGGGGCGGCCACGCCCGTCTGGGGCGAGATGGCGCTCGCGACTGCGCTCTCGTCGGGACCGCCCTGCGGGCGGGGCTGCTCCACCTGGCTCTGGAACGGGTCGTTCAGCGTCGGGTAGGAACGGCTTCCGGCCTGGGAGATCGACGCCGCGATGGCGCTCTCGTCCGGCCGGCCGGCCTCGCGGGTCGGCTGCGTGCGAGCCTGCAGCGGGTCGCCCAGCTGCGCGGTCGGCACGTGGGTCGTGGTCGCCGTGGTGGCCGTCTGGTCGTCGACCGTCAGGACCACGACCGTGGTGCTCAGGCCCACGACCGCCACGACCAGCACGGCCAGCAGCGACCGCAGCTGCCGGTACTGGGAACGAAGGACGACTGCGGGGTGCTGCGCCGGGATTGAGTTGCTCATGACTGCCTCCTGGTTGTTGGTGATCGACATCGGCGGCCATGCTCCGGGGAGGCGGTTGCAGAGCGGCGACGGGATGGCAACAGGACGGCAACAGCGGTACGTTGCGCCTACTCGGCTCGCGTCCCGCTCTCGCTATGGACTTCCGCATCCTCGGACCGCTCGAGGTCCTCGACGAGGGCCGCGAAGTCGCGCTCGGAGGGAGCAAGCAGCGCGCGCTGCTCGCCGTGCTCGTGCTGCACGCCAACGAGACGCTCAGCACCGACCGGCTGATCGAGGAGCTCTGGGGCGAGCAGCCGCCGGCCACGGCGGCCAAGACCGTGCAGGTCCATGTCTCGCGGCTGCGCAAGGCGCTCGCTCGCGGGGGCGACCTGATCGTGACCAGGGAGCGCGGGTACCGCTTGGAGCTCGACCCCGACCGGCTCGACGCGCACCGGTTCGAGCGGCTGCTCGCGCAGGCCCGGGACGAGCTGGCCGCGGATCGTCCGCGGGAGGCCGCCGCCGGGCTCGACGAAGGCCTCGCGCTCTGGCGCGGCGAGCCGCTCGCCGATCTCGCCTACGAGCCGTTCGCCCAGCGCGACGTCGCGCGCCTCGCCGACCTGCGCGCGGCGGCCCTGGAGCTGCAGATCGACGCGCGGCTGGCGCTCGGCGGGCACGCCGAGGTGATCGGACAGCTCGAGGCGCTGATCGCCGAGCACCCGTTCCGCGAGCGCCTGCGCGCGCAGCTGATGCTCGCCCTGTATCGCGCCGACCGCCAGGCCGACGCGCTGCAGGCCTACCAGGAGGCCCGCCGCAAGCTGGTCGAGGAGCTCGGCATCGAGCCCGGCGAGCGGCTGCGGGAGCTGGAGCGAGCGATCCTGGCGCAAGACCCGGCGCTCGCGCTGCCGGTGCTGGAGGCGGCGCAAGCGGCTCCACCGGCTGAGCCGCCGCCCGAGGCGGCCGAGCCCGCCGCTTCCGCTCCCCCTCCCGGCTCGCCCGGCGCCCGTCGGCTCGTGAGCATCGTCTTCGCCGACCTCGTCGGCTCCACGGGTCTCGGCGAGCGGCTCGACCCGGAGTCGATGCACGCCCTGCTCGACCGCTACACCGAGGTCTGCGGCGCCGTGATCGAACGGCACGGCGGCACCGTCGAGGGCTTCATCGGCGACGCCGTGGTCGGCGTCTTCGGGCTGGCCGAGCTGCACGAGGACGACGCGCTGCGCGCCGTCCGAGCCGCGGTCGAGCTGCGCGAGGCGGGTGCCGCGCTGAGCGCCGAGCTGGAGCGCGAGCGCGGAGTGGGAATCGCGATGAAGTTCGGCGTCGAGTCCGGCGAGGTGTTCCTCCGCGCCGGCGCGCGCAGATCGCCGTTCGCCGCCGGCGACGCGTTCAACGTCGCGTCGCGGCTCGAGGGATCCGCTCCCGAGGGCGAGATCCTGCTCGGGGAGAACACCTACCCGCTCGTGCGGGACGTTCGTCCAGGCCGAGCCGCTTGAGCCGCTCGCGCTGAAGGGCCGCGCCGCCAAGGTCCAGGCCTGGCGGCTGCTCGGCCTCGAGACGGACGTCGGGCCGCGTCGTTCGTCGGGCAGCCCGTTCGTGAACCGCGTGCGCGAGCTCGAGGAGCTGCGCGGAACGTTCGCGCGAGGTGCGCGACGAGCGGGCCTGCAAGGCGGTCACGGTGATCGGCCCCGCCGGCATCGGCAAGTCGCGCGTGGTCGAGGAGCTGGTGGCTGAGGTCGGCGACGCCGCCACGGTGGCGGTCGGCCGCTGCCTGTCCTACGGCGAGGGTGTCACCTACCGCACGCTGGCCGAGATCGTCGGGCAGCTCGGGGGAGGCGATCCGCGCCGGCGCGTCGAGGAGCTGCTCGAGGGCGAAGAGCCGATCGCGCGGCTGGTGCTGGGCGCCATCGGGCTGTCCGAGGGCGCCGCCCAGCCCGAGGAGACGCACTGGGCGGTCCGCCGGCTGCTCGAGCGGGTAGCCGCCGAGCGCCCGCTGCTCCTGGTCGTCGACGACGTCCATTGGGCCGAGCCCACGCTGCTCGACCTGCTCGAGTACCTCGTCGCCTTCTCCAGCGGGCACCCGATCCTGCTCGCGTGCCTCGCCCGGCCGGACTTCGTGCAAACCCGGCCTGCCTGGGTGACCCCGCAGCCGAACCGGTCGCTGATGGTCGTCGACCCGCTCTCGAACGCCGAGGCGCTCGCGCTCGTCGAAGGCGTGGGCGCGGCGGGAGGCGCGGCGGAGCGAATCGTCGAGACCGCCGAGGGCAACCCGCTCTTCCTCGAGCAGCTCGTGGCCGTGGGAGCCGACGACGGCGGGAGCGCGCTTCCCTCGAGCATCCACGCGGTGCTGGCCGCGCGCATCGACCGCCTCGACCCGGGCGAGCGCGCCGTGCTCGAGCTCGCCTCGGTCCAGGGCCGCAGCTTCCACGTCGGCGTCCTCGCTGAGCTGCTCGGCGAGCGCGACCGCCCGCAGACGGCGACGCACCTGGTGTCGCTCGTCCAGCAGCAGCTGATCCGCTCGGACCGCTCCGACCTCCCCGGCCAGGACGCGTTCCGGTTCGCGCACGCGCTGATCCGCGAGGCCGCCTACAACGGACTGCCCAAGCAGCG
Organism: uncultured Thermoleophilaceae bacterium; assembly: GCA_963765135.1. Taxonomy (GTDB): domain Bacteria; phylum Actinomycetota; class Thermoleophilia; order Solirubrobacterales; family Thermoleophilaceae; genus JACVRW01. The sequence goes on along the minus strand of CAVXUX010000001.1, from coordinate 429,956 downwards.
CCGCGCGGAGGTCCACGAACGCGTCGCGCGTTGGCTCGAGCGCCGCCCCGGCGCGCAGGACGAGACGATCGGCTTCCACCTCGCCGAGGCCCACCGCCTACTGGGCGAGCTCGGCCTCATCGGGCGAGCACGAGGGCGCGCTCGCGACCGCCGCGGCCGAGCGCCTCGAGTCGGCCGGCAGTGGCGCGCTCCTGCGCGGCGATTCGCAGGCGGGCGCTCGGCTGCTCGAGCGGGCGGCGGGGGTGATGCGCCCCGACGATCCGGCCCGCGCACGGCTCCTGCCGAGGCTGGGTGCCGCGCTGCTCGACGCCGGCCGGCTGGCCGACGCAGACGCCGTGCTGACCGAGGCGATCGAACGCGCACCGGCGGGCTCGCCGCTCGAGGCCCGCGCGCGCGTCGAGCAGCAGCTGGTCCGACTGCAGGCCGGAGACCGGCACGGCGTCCGACGAGGTCGCCGACTCGGCCCTGAGCGTGCTCGAGGCCGACGGCGACGAGCTCGGCCAGTGCCGCACGCTCTGGCTGCGGGCTCTGCGAGCCTGGATCGAGGGCCGCTGCGCCGACGCCGACGAGGCCTTCAGGCGAGCCGCCGAGCACGCCCGCCGAGCGGGCGACCAGGCCGCGCTGTTCGAGCTCCTGAGCTGGCGGGCCTCCGGCGCCCTGTTCGGGCCCACGCCAGTGCCCGACGGCATCCGCCTGTGCAACGAGATCCGCGAGCAGGTGCGCGCCAGCCCCGTCGCCGAGGCGCGAGCGCGCCAGCCGACGGCCGCCCTGCACGCGATGGCCGGAGACTTCGACGAGGCGCGCCGGCTCGTCCAGACGGCCGACGAGATCCTGAGCGAGCTGGGCGACCTGCAATCCGCGGTCACGCAGCAGGAGGCGCTCGTGGAGATGCTCGCGGGCGAGCCGGCGGCCGCGGAGGCGAGGCTGCGCTGGGGCTACGAGCGGCTCGAGCGGATGGGCGAGAAGGCGCTGCTGGCCAGCACCGCCGCGATGCTCGCGCAGGCGCTCTACGCCCAGGGTCGCCACGACGAGGCGGCGCAGGCGTGCGACGTGAGCGAGGAGGCCGCCGCCGAGGACGACATCTCGGCCCAGATCGGGTGGCGCGGCGTGCGCGCCAAGCTGCTCGCCGCCGAGCGCTGGGACGATGCGCACGCGCTGGCGGCCGAGGCGGTGCGGTTGGCCGAGCGCACCGACTTCCTCACGATCCACGCGGACGCGCTGATCGATCTGGCAGAGGTGCTGCGCCAGGGCGCGCGCGAGGACGAGGCCGATGCGTCCCTCGCGCGGGCGCGGGAGCTGTTCGAGCGCAAGGGCGACGTCGCCTCCCTCGCGCGCGTGCGCGCGAAAGCCGATTAGTTCGGTCGCTTAGCCTGGTCTGTTAGACGAGAGGCCAGATGCCCACCCCACGCTCCATCCAGCGCACGTACCTGCTGCTCATGCTGGGCAACACGCTGGCGGCGTCCTTCATCTGGGGGATCAACACGATCTTCCTGCTCGACGCGGGGCTCAGCAACCTGGAGGCGTTCGCGGCCAACGCGTTCTTCACGGTCGGCATGGTCGTGTTCGAGGTGCCCACCGGGATCGTGGCCGACACGATCGGCCGCCGCGTGTCGTACCTGCTCGGCACGGTGACGTTGGCCGCGTCGACGCTCTTCTACGTGCTGCTGTGGCAGATCGAGGCGCCGTTCTGGGAGTGGGCGATCGCGTCGATGCTGCTCGGGCTCGGCTTCACGTTCTTCTCGGGCGCCGTCGAGGCCTGGCTCGTCGACGCCCTCGCGGCGACCGGCTTCACCGGGGAGATCGAGACGGTGTTCGGACGCGGGCAGATCGTCACCGGCGCCGGGATGCTGACCGGCTCTGTGGCCGGTGGGTTCATCGCAGCGCAGGTCAGCCTGGGCGCGCCCTTCGTGCTTCGCGGCGTCGTGCTCGTCGTCATGTTCGTGGTCGCGTTCAGGATGATGCGCGACGTCGGCTTCACGCCCGAGAAGGGCGGCCGGCCGCTGGCCGAGATGCGCAAGATCGCCGAGGCGTCGATCGAGTACGGCTGGCGCGTCCCGGCGGTCAAGTGGCTGATGGTCGAGGCGCTGTTCACCGGCGGCGTGGGCATCTACGGCTTCTACGCGCTGCAGCCCTACCTGCTCGAGCTCTACGGCGACCCCGAGGCGTACCAGGTCGCCGGCCTGGTGGCGGCCGTGGTGGCAGGGGCTCAGATCCTCGGCGGGATGGCCGCTCCGCGGATCCGCCGGATGTTCAAGCGCCGCACCTCCGCCCTGCTGGTGACCGCCACGCTCAGCGCCGCGTCACTCGCGGTGATGGGCGCCATCGAGAGCTTCGCCGTCGTGATCGCGGCGTCGTCGTCTGGGGCCTGCTGTTCGCGGCGACGATGCCGATCCGCCAGGCCTACCTGAACGGCCTGATCCCGTCCCGCCAGCGCGCGACGATCCTCTCGTTCGACTCGATGATGACGTCGAGCGGCGGGGTCTGGGCCCAGCCCGCGCTGGGACGCGCGGCCGACGCCTGGGGCTACGCGCCGTCCTACCTGATCGCGGCCGGCATCTCCACGCTCGCGCTGCCCTTCATCGCCCTGTCCCGGCGCCAGAACGCGGAGGCCGACACCGTGCAGCCGGCCGTGGCGCAACCGGCCTAGAACAGGCTGTCCCTGACCGCCGTGCCCCACGCGGTCGGGGTCGCGCTGTCCGCGCCGGTCAGCGCGTTGGCGTCGTACCACGGCCCGAACACGAACGCGGCCGCGCCGACGTAGTTCGGCTGCGCGGCGAACCGGCTGCCGAAGAAGCTGGCCGCCGCGGCCGCCCAGGGCGCGCTCACCGTCGACGGGCCGCCGTTGTAGTTGCCGAACTCCGTCTCGAAGATGAGGTGCTTCGTCTGCGCGCCGCCTTGGGCGGCCGTCCAGGCGCTCGCGTTCCAGGCCTTGCCGGCGTACTCGTTGGCGTAGTCGTGCTTGGCGAAGGCCAGCTGGTGAGATCGCATCCCGGCGCGCGCCGCGTCGTAGGCCTCGAGCGCGGAGTAGCGCGCGTCGTCGTACCCCTGCCCGCCGGTGCCGGAGTTCGCCCACCAGATCGGGTCGATCACGAGCAGGCCGCGGTAGCCGATCGTCTCTCGGAAGTGCTTGATCGACGCCTGCATGTTGGCGTCCCACTGCGCCCAGGTCACGTTGTTGGGCTCGTTGGTGACCTCGTAGATCACCATCGGGTCGTCCCCGAGGGCGGCGTGGATGTCGGCGAACATCTGGTGGACCCGGCTGCCGTTGCCCGCCCACCCGGCGTCGGAGTGCGCGCCGTCGAGCGCGTCCCAGGAGCAAGGCATGAAGTACATCCCCCGGCTCACGACTGCGTCGCGCCAGTCCTTGATGCGCTGGATGATCTGGGCCTTGGTCAGGTTGCCGGTGGCCGCGCTGGGGGCCGAGTTGTAGTCGTCGGCCAGCACGCGGAAGCGGACCAGGTTGGCCCCCCATGACTTGATCGTCCCGGCCACCTTGGAGCGGTTCGCGTACTGGTTGGCGCCGAAGCTGGTGGTGATCGAGTCCTGCAGGCCCCAGACGTTCACGCCGCGCAGCTGCAGGCGCGCGCCGCCCGCTCGCAGCGTCGCGCCCTCGACAACCGGTCTACGGTCGCCGCCGGTTGAGAAGCGCGTGATCGTGGAGTAGACCGGCGGGCCCTCGCCGGACGGCGGGTTCATGCCGACCCGGAACTCGTACGCCGCGCCTGGCTGCAACCCGCCGACCGGCTCGGAGATCCCGACGGTGCTCGACCCCTGCACGCCTTTGGGGCAGGTGACGCTCTGCTCGGCGCCGACCAACCGCCAAGTCGATCCGCCCGACTCACGCAGCTCCCACCACACCGGCCCGTACGGGGCGGACGTGCAGCCGACCTGGGCGTTCAGGACCGCCGACGACGCGGTGACGTTCGTGGGCGGCTTGGTCTGCATGGTGCAGCCCGACGCCAGGAGGGCGAGGACGAGGGCGAGCAGGATCGTCGTATTGCGGGCGGTTAGGTGCATGGTTGAGTTGCGCTCTCGTCTTCATCGTCGGCGACAAGCGAGGCGGTCTTAGGGGCGGGCGGGGGCGTGCACACTAACCACGGCTAAGCGCAGGTGCGTTGCCAGGTTGTCACCGGTTATGGGCGCAGCAGCAACCGGATCGCTTCCAGCGCCTTGTCCACATCCGGCTCGCTGCCGGTGATCACGTCGCTGTAGAGAAACGACTCGTTGACCCGAATCAGCAGGTAGGCGAGCGTGTCGAGGTCGAGCGCCGGGGTCAGCTCGCCCGCGGCGACCTGTTCCGCGAGCAGCTCGCGCGCTGCGTCGATCATCCGCTCCTGCACGGGCCCGCTCTTGGACGTGAGCACCCTGAGCGCCAGCTCCGGGTCCTGCTCGATGAAGCGGCGCAGCGGCTCGAACGCGGCGTTCATGCGAGCGAAGCGTTCGACCACGTCGAGGATGTAATCGGCGCCCGAGCCGCGCGCCTCCTCCAATGCCTGCCGCAGCCCTTCCTCGGCAAACGACCAGATCACCTCGCCGATCAGCCGCTCCCTGCTCCCGACCCAGCTGTAGAGCGTGGCGCGGCTGACGCCGAGGTCGCGCGCCAGCGCCCCCATGTCGAGCCGCTCGTTGGCGAACCAGCGCCGGCGAGCTAGCCGCAGCGCGTCGAGCGGAGTCGGCCGCGGCGCCACCGCGCGGGCGCGTTCGAGGGCGGTCGTACGGGCCATACGCAAAGAATACAGATACGCCGGATGTTGACCGAACTAGACAATCTTGCTATATGTCCAGCATGCTCAAGCGCCCGGTCGGACTCGCCCTCTTGCTCGCCCTCCTCCTTGCCGCCCCCGCGGCCGCCGGCGGGCCGCGCCTGACCGTCCCGGCCAAGAGCCTGCGCCACGCGCTGACCTGCAACGGCCCGCTGCGCCACCTCGACCATGACCCGGTGCTGCTCGTCCACGGCACGTTCGCGGACAGCAAGATCAACTGGAGCTGGAACTACAAGCAGACCCTGCCGGCCCGCGGTCGGACCGCCTGCACGGTCGACCTGCCCGACCGCAGCGCGGGCGACATCCAGCCCACCTCCGAGTACGTCGTCTACGCGATCCGGACGATGGCCCGCAAGAGCGGACGCGACGTCGCGGCGATCGGACTCTCCCAGGGCGGGCTGAACGTCCGCTGGGCTCTGCGCTGGTGGCCGGACGTGCGCCGGCTGGTCTCGGACGCGGTGCTGTTCGTCACCCCCAACAACGGGTCCGCGTTCACGAACGTCAACTGCGGCTCGCCCGGCATCTGCGCGACCGCGCTCTACCAGATGCGCAGCGACTCGGCGTTCCTGGCCGCACTCAACGAGCGGCGCGTAGCAGGGGTCGACTTCACCGCGATCGCGACGGCCGACGACACCGTCTTCGTGACCCCACCCGAGGCGCGCCTCGCGGGCGCCCGCAACATCGTGATCCAGGACCTCTGCCCCGGACACGAGGTCGATCACGTCGGGCTGGCCTACGACGGGCCGACCTACGTGATCGCGATGGACGCGCTCGACCACCCGGGGCCGGCAAAGCCGGCGCGAGTCCGCTCCACGGTCTGCCGGCGCGACACGATGCCCGGGGTCACGCGCGCGCAGGCCGACGCGAAGGTTCAGTCCTACCAGTCCAAGCTCGGCGTGCTGCTGGGACCGAACGGCCCGAAGGCCGACGGTGAACCGCCGCTGGCACAGTACGCGCGCTAAGTTGCGCCTCAGTGCCTCCCGCTCCCTGCCGCGTCGGCCTGCAAATCCCCAACTTCAACTTCCCCGGGGTTGAGCCGGAGCAGCTGCTCGACAAGCTGACGGCGATCGCGCAGACGGCCGAGTCCTCCGGCTTCGACTCGGTCTGGGTGATGGATCACCTCAACCAGATCCCGGGCGTGGGGCCGATCGACAACTGGATGCTGGAGGGCAACACAGCCCTGGCTGCGCTGGCGGCCCGCACCTCGAACGTGCAGCTCGGCCTGATGGTCGGCGGCGTGACCTATCGCAACCCCGCGCTGATGGCGAAGGTGACCACGACGATCGACGTGCTCTCGGGAGGTCGTGCGGTGCTCGGCATCGGCGCCGCCTGGTTCGAGCACGAGCACCGGGCGTTCGGCTACGAGTTCCCGCCGATCGCCGAGCGCTTCGAGCGGCTCGAGGACGCGCTGCGCATCGCCCGCGCGATGTTCACGGAGGAGCAGGCGACCGTGACCGGCAAGCACCATCACGTCGAGAGCATCCTCAACCGGCCGCGGCCGATCCGCGGGGACATCCCGATCATGGTCGGGGGCAGCGGCGAGCGCAAGACGCTGCGAATGGTGGCCCAGTACGCCGACGCCTCGAACGTGTTCGGCAACGTCGAGAAGGTGCGCCACCTGATGGGGGTGCTGGCGGGCCACTGCGAGGACGCCGGGCGCGACCCCGCGCAGATCACGAAGACCAAGCTCGGCACGCTCGCGATCGCGCCGACCGAAGAGCAGGCGCAGGCCAAGGTCCAGCCGATGCGCGACCGCGGCGTGCCGGAGGAGCGGATCGCCGGCTTCGTCATCGCCGGCGCCGCCGACGGCGTGGCCGAGCAGGTCGCCGCGCACCTCGATGCCGGGCTCGACGGGCTCGTGGTCAACATGCCGGACGTGCACGACCTGGAGGCCGTGGCACTCGCCGGCGAGGTGCTCTCCCGGGCGATTCGCTAGGCGCGCCCGTAGACCAGGATCGACACGCCGTCCCCGACGGTCTTCGAGTCGGTCAGCTTCAGCGTCTTCTTGTCGCGGGTCTCGCCGAACAGCTGCTTGCCCGCGCCCAGGACCACCGGGAAGACCATCAGGTGCAGCGCGTCGACGAGGTCATTGTCGATCAGCGCCTGCACGAGCTGAACGCTGCCGTGCACGGTCACGTCGCCGTCATGGCTGTCCCGCACCTTCGCCACCTGCTCGGCGAGGTCGCCCTCGAGCACGGTCGTGTTGGTCCACTCCGGGTCCTGCAGGGTCGAGGAGACCACGTACTTCGGCATGTTGTTGAACTTGTCGGCGAACTCGCCGTCCCGCTGCGGCCAGGCATCGGCAAACCCCTCGTAGGTCACGCGGCCCAGCAGCAGGGCATCGGACGCCATCGTCTCGTCGAGCTTGAACCGGTCGCCCTCCTCGCCGCGGTTGAACTCGAAGCTCCAGCCGCCGTACTTGAAGTCCTCCGAGCCGCCGGGATCCTCCACGACGCCGTCGAGGGAGATGAACTCGGTTACGACGATCCTGCCCATGCTGGGTGGTCCTTTCTGGTTGCCGCTGGCACGCGTCCGGGGAGACGCATATATTCAAGCTATCACTTTGGCAAGCGATCACTTGAGCACCACGTTCGCGGCCCTCGCCGATCCGACGCGGCGGGAGATCCTGGGGCGCCTCGCGGAGAAGGGCGAAGCAAACGTCACCGAGCTCGCAGAGCCCTTCCCGATCACCGTGCAGGCCGTGTCTCAGCATCTGAAGGTGCTCGAGCAGGCCGGGCTGATCACGCGCGGTCGCCGGGCGCAGCTGCGGCCCTCCCGCCTGGAGGGCGCGCGGCTCAAGGATGCCGCGGACTGGCTGGCGAAGTACCGTCACTTCTGGGATGGCAGCTTCGACCTGCTCGACGCGCGGCTGAAGCGACGTGACTAACGCGTTCACGATCAATCGCGTCTTCGACGCCCCGCGCGAGCGGGTGTGGCAGGAATGGACCGAGCCGGAGCGCTTCGCGGACTGGTTCGGCGCGGACGGCGAGGTACCGCTGGCCACCATCTCGATGGATGTGCGAGAAGGAGGCCAGTGGCGGCTGACGATGTTCTACGGGCCCAACCGCGTGGAGTCGAACTGGCACGGCCAGTACCAGGAGGTGGTGCCGCCCGAGCGCCTGGTGCTCACCATGACCGACCAGCCAGAGGGTGGCGACCGCTACGCGCTGATCACGGTGGTGCTGACCGACCTGGGCGACGGTCGCACCGAGATGCACTTCGAGCAGCGCGACGACCAGACGCCGGACGCACACAAGAGGGCCAGGGCGGGCTGGGGCAAGTTCTTCGACCGCCTCGACGGGCGGCTGCTCACGTGACGGTTCCGACGGCCGCCCAGGCGCGCGCGTTCAGCTCGAACGGGCCGTCGCCCACGCCGAGCCGCCGCCGGTAGGCCTCGCTCAGGGCGGCCTGGCCGTCCGCGTCGAGCGACTTGCAGAACGCGCCCGAGGGTGCGATCCCGGTTGGCAGCGGCGCCCACAGGTCGCCGAAGTCGGCGTAGGCAGCGCTCACCACGAGGGGGCCGGTGCGGACGTCGCGCAGCCCCGCCGCCTGCCACAGCGCGCCCAGCTCGCCCTCCCCGCACCAGCGCATCACGACGCCCTCGTCGGCGGCCGCGGCGCGGGCCGGGTCCACCTCACGGGCGGCGTCCCAGAACGCGCGCAGCAGCGTCATCTCGCCCGCGTAGTCCCACACGCACGATGCAACCAATCCGCCGCTGCGCGTGACCCGCGCCATCTCGCCCACACCCGCCTCCGCGTCGCTCATGAAGTTCACGACCAGCTGCGACAGCGCCGCGTCGAACGAGCCGTCCTCGAACGGGAGCGCCTCGGCGGGCGCCGACACGACCTCCACCCCCACGCGCTCCCGGCATGCCTCGGCGAACGGCTCCGAGGGCTCGGCGCCGCACACGTTCGCCGCCCCGAGCCGCTGGACCAGCTCCGCCGTCAACGCCCCCGGCCCGCAGCCCACGTCGAGCGCGCGCATGCCGGGCTCGATCCCCGCGAACTCGATCAGCGCCGCCCCGAGGGCCGGCGCGTAGCGCCCCACGTGCCGGTCGTAGGTCTCCGCGGCGGCGCGGAAAGTGTCGGATCCCGACATTCGGCGCAGACTACGCCGGATCGGATAGCTTCTCGCCAGGGATCGGGCAACGGGGAGGGGATTGCATGTCGAGGTTGATGGTGTTCGTCGCGCTGGCCGTCGGCTTGGCGCTGCCCGCGGCGGCTTTCGCCCACCTCGAGCGGCCTTCGTACTGGCCCGATCCCGCGCCTGACACCGCCGTTACGCCGCCGGCCGGCGGCAAGGTGCCCGCCTTGCGCTCGCTCGAGTCGGCCGTCACCGGCCGCGGCCCGGGCAAGGTGCGCGTCGTCTGCCAGGGCAACGGCGGCTGGAAGTCGCTCAGCCTGCTCTCGGCCTCGATCGACAAGGCACGCAAGCACGGCTACCGGCTCCGCCCCAGTCAGCCCAAGCTGCGTCTGAGCAAGTGGGCCGCCTTCCGGCTGCTCTGGCAGAACGTCCTGCTGGCGCGCCGCTGTGCCTACAACGAGATCCAGCCGGCCGTGAACGCCTCGGGCAACAACGACCGCGTGGTCGTCATGCCGGGCCTCTACACCGAGCCGACCTCGCGAGCCCAGCCGCTCAACGACCCGCGCTGCGCGGGCATGACGCAGGAGGACTCGGGCGGCGCCAAGACGCCGAGCTACAAGTACCAGGTCACCTGCCCGAACGACCAGAACCTGATCCACGTCCAGGGCCGCGCCGTGCCGGACACGCCGCCGCCCAGCCCGCCGCTCACGAACCGCCAGGGCATCCCCGACCTCGGCCCGTGCGTGCGCTGCAACCTCCAGCTCGAGGGCACCGGCGTGGTGCCGACCGACGTGATCATCGACGGCGCCTCCGACTACGAGTCGAACGACCCCGAGGCGCGGCCGCACACGTTCCACAAGCACGTGATCGTGCGGGCGGATCGCGCCGACGGGTTCGTGGCGCACAACTTCACCGTGCGCGGCGCACTCGAGCACGGGCTCTACATCGAGGAGACCGACGGCTACCGGGTCGACACCGTGAAGATGTTCTGGAACGCCGACTACGGCAACCTGACCTTCACCTCCGACCACGGCCTCTACACCGACTGCGACGGCATGGGCTCCGGCGACGCCGTGCTCTACCCGGGCGGCGCGCCCGAGACCGGCGAGCAGGCCGACAAGTCGTTCTATCCGGACGCGCCCCGGTTCAACACGACCGTGCGCGACTGCGACATGCGCGGCAGCGTGCTGGCCTACTCGGGCTCGATGGGCAACGCCGTGCGCATCACGCACAACAACATCTACGGCAACACCGCCGGCATCTCGACCGACACGATCTCGGCCGCCGGCCACCCGGGCTTCCCGGCCGACAGCGTCCAGGTCGACAACAACTACATCTACTCGAACAACCTCGAGCTGTTCAAGGCGAACGCGCCGGTGCCGCCGGCGGTCGGGATCCTGCCCGTCGGCGTCGGCATCTTCTGGGCCGGCCACAACAACGGGAACGTGTGGGGCAACTGGATCTGGGACAACTGGCGCAACGCCGCCTTCCTGCTCTCGATCCCGAACTTCCTCGTGACCCCGGAGGGCAACGTCAACCCGGGCGGCTCCTGCGAGGACCCGGGCCTGTCCACGTCGTGCGGCAACCGCTTCTTCTGGAATCACCTCGGCCGCGTGCCGAAGGGCTTCAAGGCGTTCCCGGAGCTGTACGCGTTCGGCAACAACGTCGGGTCCACCAAGGGCGTGGCGCCCAACGGCGTCGACTTCTGGTGGGACGAGGGCGGCATCGGGCCGACCGTCAAGAACTGCTGGTTCGGCAACACCGGGCCGGACGGCACCGAAGCGAGCGTGACCGGTCCGGGAGTGGGCGACGGCAACGACACGCTGCCGCGCACCTGCGTCGGCAGCAAGAGCAGCGGCGACCCGGTCAAGGTGCAGTACCTGCTGTCCTGCTTCCTGGCCCGCGAGGGCGACCTTCCGCCGGAGCAGTGCGACTGGTACACGCTGCCGCCCAAGCCGGGGTCGCTGTCCGCGGCCCGCAAGCAGCGGGCGTTCGCCAAGGGCGCGCGCGAGTTCCTCGAGACCGCCCGCGCGAAGCAGCTGGAGGACCAGATCGGGCAGCTGACGGGGATCCCAGTGCCTCGGCCATGAGGCACTGGTGCGCACTGGCGCTGTTGGCGGCGCTGGCGCTCGCGTCCTGCGGGTCCGGCGACGACCCGAAGCCGCGCGCCGCGAAGCCGGTGGGCGAGGAGCTGGTTGGTTCGGTCGCGCAGATGGCGCAGTGCTCGGACTGGAATGCGGGCACACGCGCGCAGCGCCTGGCGACGATCCACGACATCCGCCAGCAGGTGAACCTGAAGGACAGCGCGGTCCATACGCCGGAGCTCTCCGACCACGCCGCCTACCAGGTGCTCCAGAGCATGTGCGGCAAGGACTTCGCCGGCAGCTTCAGGCTCTACAAGCTGTACGCCAGAGCCGCCAGCTTCGCTGCATTCGCCGACAACTAATCGGTTAGTGTCGCTACATGCCGCGGACTCGGCGGCGGGACGCCGACGGCCAGCCAGTGCCGGAGGGCGAGCGACGGCAGCTCGCGGTGCTGTTCTGCGACGTTGTCGAGTCCACTCCGCTGTCGCAGCGCATGGACGCCGAGGAGTTCGGGCAGCTCATGTTCGACTTCCAGGAGCTCGCGACCGAGACGATCACCGACCTCGGTGGGCGCATCGGCGTCTACGCAGGCGACGGCGTGGCCGCCTGGTTCGGCTGGCCGGTCGCGCACGAGGACGACGCCGCGCTGGCGGTGCACGCGGGCCTCGACATCCTTGCCGGCCTCGACGAGCTGAACGCCGACATCGAAGAGCAGCACGGGGTGCGCCTCGCCGCCCGCGTGGGGATCCACGTCGGCTTGGTCGTCGTGCGGACGGACCGCCCCGACTCGCCCGCCTTCGGGGAGACCTTGAACGTCGCGTCTCGGCTCGAGTCCTTCGCGGAGCCCGGCACCGTCGTGCTGAGCTCGACCGCGCACAAGCTTGCCGGCGCTCGGTTCCACACGGAGGACCTCGGCGAGCACGAGCTCAAGGGCGTGGCGGACCGGGTGCGCGTGCACCGCGTCGACGGTGCCCGCACCCCCGACGACGACGCCCCCGCGGCGGCCTTCGGCGCCACCCTGGTCAACCGCGTCGAGGAGCGGCAGCTGCTGATGGACGCCTGGAGGGAGGCTCGCGACGGACGCGGGCGCACCGTCGTGATCACCGGCGAGCCCGGTGTCGGCAAGTCCAGGCTGCTCGCGAGCCTGCGCGAGACGCTGGCGGACGAGCCGCACCGCTGGCTCGCCCTGCGCTGCTCGCCGCTGCGGGTCAACACGGCGTTCCACCCGGTCGCCGGAATGATGCGGGCTACGGTCGGAATCCGGCTGACCGATCCGCCGGACCAGCAGCGGCGCATGATCCGCGCGGCGCTGCCGGATACCCAAAGGGATGCCGAGACGCCGATCGCGACGCTGCTCGACGTGGGCACGGCCGACGCCCCGGCCCCGGAGAAGTTCCGCCGCGACCTGATGGAAGCGCTGTATCGCTGGCTGCTCGACCTGGCCAGCCGAGGGCCGGTGGTGGTCGCCGGCGAGGACCTCCATTGGAGCGACGCCTCCACCCTGGAGCTGATGCGCGTGCTCCAGAGTCGGCTCGCGGCCGCGCCCGTGCTGATCGTCGTCACGCGGCGCCCGGAGGGCGACCACGGCTTCGGCGCGGACGTCGACGTGGGCCTTGACCGACTCGACGCCGAGGACACCCGTCAGCTCGCCCGCGAGCTGGCCACCGCGCGCGGGCTCACCGGCGACATGGTCGACCGCGTGGCCGAGCGCTCGGACGGCGTGCCGCTGTTCGTGGAGGAGCTGGTGGCGGCCGCCGGCGAGGCCGAGGACACCGGGCTGCCGACTTCGCTGCAGAGCTCGCTGCTGGCCCGCCTGGACCGGCTGGGACCCGCCCGGGACGTAGCGCAGATGGCCTCCGTCCTCGGCCGCAGCTTTCCCGAACGGCTGCTCGAGGCGGTGGCCGACATCCCCGCTGACCGGCTCGCCGACGCGCTGCGGCGCCTCACGGCTGCCGGCATCCTCGAGAGCTGCCCGTCGATCGAAGGCCGGCGGCTGGAGTTCCGGCACGCCCTCATTCGCGACGCCGCGTACGAGTCGCTCCTCCGGCGCAGCCGCGTCCAACTCCACCGGCTGGTCGCCTCGGTGATCGAGGAGCAGTTCCCCGAGTACGTGGCAGGGGAGCCGGAGCTGCTCGGCCACCACCTCGCGCGCGGCGGCGAGCCGCTGCGCGCGGCGGAGTTCTTCGAGCTGGCGGGACGCCGCGCCGCCAGGGCGGCCGCGCTGGCCGAAGCCGCGGCCCACTACAGGCATGGAATCGAGCTGCTGGCGGACCTCGAGCAGAGCCCGGAACGCGACTGGCGCGAGATGTGGCTGGGGATCCTGCTGGCCAACGCGATGATGGGATCCGAGGGCGTCGGGGCCGCCACGCTGCGGCCCGTCTGGAACCGGGCGATCGAGCTGGGCGAGCAGGTTGGCGACGCGGACGAGTTGACCGCGGCGCTGAACGGCCTGGCCGTGCAGGAGGCGGCCAACGCGGACCTCGACGCGGCGATCGCGCTCGCCCGCCGTCAGCTGGCGATCGCCGACGAGAGCGGATCCCGCCTGGCGCGACTGCGCGGCCACGGGACCATGGGGATGGCGCTCTTCTACGGGGGCGACGGCCGGGTGGCGCTCGAGCACTTCACCGCATCGCTCGCGCACTACCGGCCCGGCGACTTCCACATCGTCACCTTCGGCGTCGGGCACGACCAGGGCATCTTCGCCCGGGCGATGAGCTCGTGGGTGCTGTGGTGGCTCGGCCGTCCGGACGCCGCGCTCGACGAGGTCCAAGCGACCGTGGCGGAGGCCGAGCGCCTCGGGTCGATGCTGAGCCTGGCGATGGCCCGCCACTTCCTCTGCCTGATCCGCCAGCTGCGCCGCGAGAGCGATCTCGCCCTGGAGCAGGCTCAGGTCAACGCGGCGTTTGCCGGCGAGCTCGGCTTCTTGCTATGGCAGGCGGCGGCCCTGGTCGCCGCGGGCACCGAGCGTGCGCGCATGGGCGACCGGGCCGGCATCGACGAGGTGGGGCGCGGACTGGGCCTGCTGGGCGACGGCGGGACGCGTTCCGGAATCTCGAACGCGCTCGCGACGCTGGCCGAGGCGCACCACGCGGTGGGCGACACGCCGGCCGCGCTCGGCACAGTCGAGGCGGCCTTGGACCTCAGCCGCGAAATCGGCGAGCCCTACTGGGACGCCGAGTTGATGCGGCTCAAGGCCGTGTTCATGCTCGCCGCCGACCCCGCTGCCGGCGAGGTCGCCGACGACCTGCTGCGGGCAGCGCTCAGCGATGCCACCGACCGCGGAGCAGGATCGCTTGCCCTGCGAGCCGCCACGACGCTCGGCCACCGGCTGGCGGCCGACGGCAGGAGTGACGCCGCACTGGCCGCGGTCAGGTCCGCGCTCGCCGCCGTAGAGGGCGGGAGCGAGACCGCCGACGTACGAGAGGCCCACCAGCTGATCGACAGCCTGTCAACCACCGCCCTCGAGGCATAGGAGGTCCCCCGTGACCGAGTCCAACCCGCCCGCTGCCGGCTCCCCCGTCTACTGCTCGGGCCCGATGTTCAGCCACGGCGACAAGTGGGAGCAACACGCGATCGCGACGGCGCTCGAAGGCGCCAAGTTCACCACCTACCTGCCCCAGCGTGACGGCATCGAGGTCGGGAGGGTGATGGGGCTGCTCAACCACCCGCTGCTCGAGGGGACGCCGATTGCCCAGCACGTGATGCTCGAGGTGCGCAAGTGGGTCTTCGCGCTGGACATGTACCAGCTGCTCGAGCGCTGCCAGTCGCTGGTGTTCAACCTCGACGGCCGCGCGCCGGACGACGGCAGCGTGGTCGAGACGTCCGCGGCGTTCGCCGCGGGCAAGCCGATCGTGATCTTCAAGACGACTCCGATCACGATGCTGGCCGGCGCGGACAACCCGATGGTCGAGGGCCTGTCCTCGTCGTGGTCGTACGTCGGCACGGCAGCGGACGTGCCAAAGGCGGTCGCCACCGCCGTGGCCGGGATGGCGAAGCAGCAGTACGCCTACGCGGGTCCGCCCAACGTGGCGGCGCTGATGGGCGAGGGCAAGGAGGTCTGGGACGTGCTGGAAGGGATGCGCGAGCTGCCAAAGGAGACGCCCGAGCAGTGGATCGAGTGGCTTCTGAAGATCGCCGAGGAGCTGCTCGGCCGCGGCAAGTCGAAGCGCTTCGAGCGCACGGCCCCGGTCAGCCAGCCCGCGGGAAGCGCCTGACGATCTCCGCCACATGGCGGTCGTCGGTGCCGCAGCAGCCGCCCAGGACGGTGAGCCTCGGCAGCTTGTCGCGAACCGCCGCATAACGGGCCGCCAGGTCGACCGGGTCGCCCTCGTCCAGGTCCTCGGCCTCGTCCAGCTCCGCGTGGCTCTTGGTCGACGCGTTGGCGCGCAGCGCGACGATGCGGTCGCGCCAGGCCGCCGCGGGCTCGAGCACGGCCTCGAAGTGGCTCGGGTGCGCGCAGTTGATCATGTAGTACGCGGGTGCCGCGTCCGTGGCCTCGTCGACCTCCGCGATCGCCTCGCCGAGCCCCTGCCCGCTCGGTAGCCGGCCGTCGGTCTCGAGCGTGAAGGAGATCGCAACCGGGATGCCCGCATCGCGCCCGGCGAGGGCGATCCCGATCGCCTCGTCGGCGTAGGTGATCGTCATCGCCGTGACCATGTCGGCCGCGGTGTCCGCGAAGGTCGCGATCTGGGTCGCGTGGTAGTCGCGCGCCTCGGCCGCGGTGAGCCTCGTGGTCGGGTTGTAGCCGTCGTCCTGCGGGCCGATGCAGCCGCTGATCACCGCCGCGCCCCCCGCCTCGTCGCGCAGTTCCTCCATCAGGGCGATCGCCTTGCGATTCAGCTCGTCGAGCTCCTGCTCCGACACTCCCAGTTCCGCCGCCCAGCGCGGGCTGGCGCGCCACGTCGGGCTCTCGAGCACGAAGCCGACGCCCGCCTCGCGCGCGAGCTCGACGTAGGGCAGGTAGTAGCGGCGCAGCTCGTCGGTGCCCCCCTCGTCGCGCAGCAGCACGAACGACGCGAAGGCGGGCAGGTCGAGACCGTGGTGGAAGATCAGGGTGGTCTCGATGCCACCGTCGGTGAGGAACAGCTCATCCCCGAGCTGCGGCAGGCCAGACCGGTAGCTCACGGCTCGGAGTCTATGACCGCCGGCCTAGGTCGCGACGCGCGCCGCGCGCTTGGCGCGGTACATCTCGGCGTCGGCGTGGCGCATCAGCGCCTCGAGCTCGGCCGCGTCGTCAGGCCAGACGGCGCGACCGACGCTCGCCCCGATGCCGATCGGCTCGCCGCCGACCAGGAAGGGCTCGTCGAAGGAACGTTGCACCCGCTCCGCGGCGGCGTCGACGATCGACTCGTCCTCGACGCCGGAGAGCACGATCGCGAACTCGTCACCGCCGAGGCGCGCCACGGTGTCGTTCGCGCGAACCGTCGTCAGCAGCCGCCGGGCCACCTCACGGAGCACGTCGTCGCCGGCGTGGTGACCCCAGCCGTCGTTCACGCCCTTGAAGTCGTCGAGGTCGACGAAGAACAGGCCAACCGGCTCGCCGGTGGCGCCGGCGCTCGCGAGCGCCTGCTCGATGCGCTCGCCGAAGGCCGCGCGATTGGCGAGGCCCGTCAGCCCGTCGTGCCGGGCCTGGTAGGTGACCGTGTCGACCAGGCGCGCGGTCTGGAACGCGCTGGCCGCCTGGGCCACGACACCCGACAGGCGGTCGAGCAGGTCACGGCGTGGGCGCAGGCGCTCCGGCTCGGAGTTGACGCCGACGCTCAGCGTGCCGAGGAACTCGCCGCGCGCGACGATCGGCGCGGAGATCGCGGCGACGCCGCCGGCGCGCTCCATCTGGCGCCGCACCACGAGGTCCTCGGTGTCGAGGTCGAAGAAGATCGGCTCGGGCTCGGGATGCTCCAGCTGAGCCGCGAGGTTGGGTGAGTCCTCGGGACGGATGTGCTCCTCGAAGGCATCCGGTCGCGCGCTTCCCGAGATCGCGCGACAGGTCAGCTCGCGTGCGTCGTCGTCCCAGAGCCAGAGGCTGACGCGATCGCAGTCGACCACCTCGGGCATCGCCTCCACGAGCCGCTGGGCGACCTCGTCGCTGGTGGTCGCCGCGGCCAGGGCGCGGGCCAGCTCGAGCAGGGCGCGCGCCTCCTCGTGGCCGCGCTTCGCCTCGTCGAGCGCGGTCGCGCCGTCGAGGGCGCTCGCGGCGTAGCGGGCGTACAGCTCGAGCAGGTAGCGCTCCTGGGGGAAGAAGCTCGTGTCGCCCATCGCGACCAGCCGCCCGTACGAGCGCCGGTGCGAGCTCACGTCGGCCGCCAGCCAGGTGTTCGGGAGCCGCTCGTCGGGCGACTCGAGCAGCCGGTGGGCGATCTCGTTGGCCTCGTCCTCGTCGAAGCCGCTGTAGTGGCAGTGGATGCCCGAGTCCTCACTGGTGCGCAGCGCGAGCAGGTAGCGCGGCGCGCGCACCGCCGTGGCCGCACGCTCGGTGATCCGGACCAGGACGGAGTCGAGGTCGGAGTCGGCGATCAGGTCGGTCGCGGTGGCGTAGACGCTGTCGAGGCGCTCGGTCATCGCGCTCAGCTGGGCCTCGAGCACCACGAGGTGCTCGGCGGGGTCGGCGGTCTTGGCGGCCAGCCCGGCGTCCCAGGTGATCTCGTAGACGCAGGCGTCGTCTCCGCGCGCCTGGCAGGTGGTCTCCTCGACCGTGGCGGGCGGGAGCCCGAACAGGCAGGTCGGCTGGCTCATCAGCCCCTTCGCCCAGTCGCAGTGGCGGATGGTCCGCTCGAAGCCAGGGGCCGCCTGCTCACGGATCACCGCGCGGCCGGGAGCGACCTCGATGGCGTCGAGTATGGAGGCCGTCGTGAACTTGCTGCCCGCCTGGGTGATCTGGCGGTAGATCTCGTCAGGCGATCCGAGCGAGCGCATCAGCGTGGCCACGGGCGTCCCCGCGTGCTGGGCGATCGTCTCCTCGCCCACACGCCGGGCGATCTGCGGGTCGCCGGTGATCTCGTCGGCGGCGGCGAACAAAGCCATCGCCTCGTCGTAGGAGATCCAGTTGGTGAGGTCGTCGAGATACGCGACGGTGCGCTTCGAGCCCGACTTCGCGAGCAGCTCCATCAGGCCCTCCTCGCCCATCGTGCGGCGGATGCGGCGGACCAGCACGCTGGAGAGCGTGCAGGCGAAGTGGTGATCTCCCGTCCGCTGGGCGCCCTCTTCCTCCGGCATCCTTCTTCTTATCGGCAGCGCCCGCTGACTGCTTCAATGGCCGATGCATGGAGGGCATCGCCCTCACGAACGAGGATCGCGCGATCCTGGAGCTCGAGACGGGCACCGTCGCCGGGCACACCTGCAAGGTCGTGCTGGTCGGCCCGGGCGCGCCCAGCGCCGAGCGGCTTGCCGCCGCGATCGAGGGGAGGCTGCCCGCCGTACCCGCCTTGACGCGCCGGCTCGCGGGATCCGCGCGGCAACCGGTCTGGGTCGAGGACGATCGCTTCGACGTCGGGGCGCACGTGACCGCCGCGGACGTCGACCCCTGCGACGACGGCGCGCTGCGGACCGAGGTCGCGCGCCTGTTCGCCGAGCGGCTGGATCGGTCGCGGCCGCTCTGGCACCTCGACGTGGTGGCGCGCCCCGGCGGGCGGGCCGCCCTCGTCTGGCGCGTGCACCACGCGCTCGCCGACGGGACCGTGGCGATGCACTTCGCGGACGCGGTGCTCTGGGACGACGACCGCGACGCGCCCCCGACTCGCAGGTCCAGGCCGCCCGCTGACGACACCGGCCGGCACGTGCGCCTGGCCGCGTTCGTGCGTCACGAGGTGGAGCTCGCGCCCAGGCCCTCGCCGTTCGACGGGAAGATCGGGCACGAGCGCGAGGTGGCCTTCGCCGGCGCGCCTCTGCGAGCGCTCCACGACGCCGCCCGCCGACTCGCCGACGCGACCGTCAACGACGCCGTGCTCACCGCGGTCGCCGGTGGCCTGCGCGGCTGGATCCAGCACCATCATGGGCGCCTCGGGCGCGTGCGCGTGAAGGTGCCGGTCAGCCTCCACCACCCGGGCGACGGCGAAGGCAACCGCGACTCGTTCTTCACGTTGGAGCTGCCGCTGGGCGAGCCCGACGCGGTCGGCCGACTCGCCGCGGTGCGCGCGGCGACGGCCGCGCGCAAGGCCTGCCACGACGCCGAGACGCTCGACGTGCTGATGCGCGACCTCGCGCACGTTTCGCCCCAGCTGGAGCACTTCTGCCGGCGCCTCGAGGCGAGCCCGCGCACGTTCGCCCTGAACGTGTCGAACGTCCCGGGGCCGCCGGGGCGGGTGAGCGTGCTGGGCGCCCCGGTCGAGGCGGTCTACTCGCTCGCCGAGATCGGTGAGCGCCACGCGCTGCGGATCGCCGTCGTCTCGCTCGGAGGGCAGCTGAACTTCGGCTTCTGCTCCGATCCCGAGATCGTCGGCGACCTCGAGCTGCTGGCCCATGGGGTCGAGGCGGAAGCGAACGCCCTGCTCGCGGCGGCCCGGTAGCTTCAGGGCGCATGCCCCCCGGCGCCGATCGGGTGCTCAACCAGCGCGAGCTCAACCGCGCCGTGCTGGCCCGGCAGCTGCTCTTGGAGCGCCGCAAGGAGGCGCTCCCGCGCGCGCTCGAGCGGGTCGGCGGTCTGCAGGCGCAGTACGCGCCGTCGATGTACATCGGCCTCTGGTCCCGCCTGGCCGGCTTCCAGCGCGATCTGCTCACGCGCGCGCTGGAGCGGCGCTCGGTCGTGCAGGGGACGTTGATGAGGGCGACGATCCACCTGGTCTCGGCGGGCGACTACTGGCCATTTGCGGTCGGCGTGCGCGACGCGCGACGCGCGCGCTGGATGCGCGCGCGGCCGGAGCTCTCGGCGAACGAGCTGCGCGCCGCCGCGGCGAAGGCGAAGCGGCGGCTCGCGAATGGACCGCTGCCGCGGGCGGACCTGATCGAGAACATGGACGCGCGCGCCTTCAACGGCATCGGCATGTGGCTCGACCTCGTCCGCGTGCCGCCGGCGGGCACGTGGGAGCGCCGGCGCGCCGACATCTACGCCACAGCGGAGGGCTGGCTCGGCCCGCCGTCGGTGACGCCGGCCGAGGGCATCGAGCACCTGATCCGCCGCTACCTCCAGGGCTTCGGGCCGGCGGCGGGCGCCGACATCGCCAACTGGGCCGGCTTGCCGCCGCGACAGGTCGACGAGGCACTCGAGGGGATGGCGCTGCGGCGGTTGCGCGACGAGGCCGGCACGCCGCTCGTGGACCTGCCGCGGCTGCCGCTGCCGGACGCCGACACCCCGGCCCCGCCGCGCTTCCTGCCGACCTGGGACGCGACGCTGCTGGCACACTCTCGGCGCACGCTGATCCTGCCTGAGCGCCACCGGCCCAAGATCTTCCACACGAAGACCCCGCACTCGTTCCCCACCTTCCTGATCGACGGCGCCGTGGCGGGCACGTGGCGCCACGAGCGCGGGCGGGTCGAGCTGTCGCCGCTCGAACGCCTCCCGCGCGCGACCCGCGACGAGTTGGAGGACGAAGCCGGGCGCCTGGCCGCGTTCCACGTGTAACCGCGCGGCGGGGAGGGGAGTAGGACGGGCATGACCGCGCAGGAGACGGCCGACGAGGTGCGCAGCCTGGCTCGGCTCGCCTTCGGGGAGCTGAGCGACGGCGCCGCCGGCCTGTACGGGTTCCATCGGGCGGTCGCCGCGCGCGCGTTCCGCGCGACCGGGCCGGGTGGAATGCCGGCGCGCGTGCTCCATGACGCGATCGCCGAGCGCATGTACGACGGCGTCGCCGGGGCCTTCCGCCTGATCGGCTCGGTTGCCGATGCCGGGCTGGGCCGGCGCCACGTGACCGACGGCCGGGCGCTGTCGAGCACTCCCCGAGGGGCCTTGGTCGTCGGAGCGCTGACCGGCCTCGTGGGCGACCGCCTCGAGCGCGAGGGCAGCGACCTGCATCAGCCGATGGCGGCGCGCGTCCAGGGTCGGCCCGTCGCACTCGAGCCGGAGGCGCTGCGGACCGCCTACCCGGATGCCACGGGACTGCTCGTCGTGTTCCTGCACGGCCTGATGGAGAGCGAGTTCTCCTGGCGCCTGGGCGCCGGCCCCGACGGCGAGACCTACGGCGAGCGTTTGCGCGAGGAGCTCGGCTTCACGCCGGTCGAGCTGCGCTACAACACCGGCTGCCACATCTCCGAGAACGGGCTGGAGCTGGCCGACCTGCTCGAGCGCCTGGTGGCGGCCTGGCCGGTGGAGGTTGAGCGGATCGCGCTGGTCGGGCATTCGATGGGCGGGCTGGTCGCGCGGTCGGCGTGCCACCAAGCAGCCGAGCGCGGCGATGCCTGGGTGGGCAGGGTCCGGCACGTCGTGTCGCTCGGCTCACCGCACATGGGAGCGCCGCTGGCGCAGGGGGTGCACTGGGCCAGCGCTGCATTGAACGCTCTGCCGGAGACGCGCCCGCTGGCGTCGCTGCTGCGACGGCGCAGCGCCGGCATCCGCGACCTGCGCCAGGGCTCCCTGGTCGACGCCGACTGGCGCGAGCACGACCCCGACGCGCTGCGGGCGGCAGCCTGCCAGGAGATCCCACTGCTCGACGGCGCCACGCATTGCTTCGTCGCTGCGACCGTGCTCCCCAACACGCGCCACCCGGTGTCTCGCCTGGTCGGCGACTACCTGGTGCTGGAGGACAGCGCGTCGGGGCGCAGCCGCACCCGGCGCATCCCGTTCGAGGTCGAGCACGGGCTCGTGGTCGGCGGCACTCACCACATCGCCCTGCTCAACCACCCGGTCGTCTACGAGCGCCTGCGCGACTGGCTGGCGGACTAGCGCCGCGCGAGCGCGGGGCGCCGACGCCGGCCGCAGGAGGGAAGCGCGGCCGGCGCCGGCGGTTCGGAGCGCGTTACGCCCGCGCGTGCGAGGGGCGAGCGCGCAGGAACGACCGCACGCGGTCGCGCCAGCGGTTGGGCTCGCCCGCCTGCACCTGCTCGGCACGCAGCCGGAGCAGCTCGAGGATCTCGTGCCGTGGGCTCGAAGGGGTCGGCGATCGGACGGCCCGCGCCGAGCGGCAGCGCCGCCAGCATCCGGGAGTCCGCCTCGGCGACCAGCGCTGGACCGCGTGGCGGGCTCGCGCTGTCCAGTGCCGCCAGCCGAGCGAGCTCGCTGAGGTCAGAAGCAGCGGAGTAACGGACGGTGATGTTGTTCATGTGAGTTCCCCTGAAACGGTTTGAGTGTATGACGACCTGGTGCTAGTGTACGACGCACAATGCCCGATTCAATGTCGTACAAGTTGAATTTGTCCGATCTCGAGCGGGACGGCGACGTGTCGATCACCCAGCAACTGGTCGATCGTTTCTCGGCCGCCATCGAAAGCGGGGAGCTCGAGCCGGGTGCGAAGCTGCCGCCCACGCGCGAGCTGGCCGCCGAGGCGGGCGTCAACCACCTGACCGCCGCGCGCGTCTACCGCAAGCTCGCCGAGCTCGGGTACGTGACGGCGCAGGTCGGCCGCGGGACGTTCGTGCGCACGCTGGCGCCGGCCGGGAGCACCGCGCACGGCGACGACTGGCAGGTCTACGCCCTCCCGCCCGACGACATCTCCTACTCCGAGCAGGTGCTGGCCGACTCGTTCTCGCTCACCGGCCGGGAGGACATGATCTCCCTCGCGGTGGGCTGGCCGGCGCCGAGCACCTACCCGACGCAGGAGCTGGCGCGGATCACGGCCGAGGTCTTCGAGGAGATCGGCGGCGAGGCGCTCTCGTACCTCCCTACGGAGGGCTTGTTCGACCTCCGCGAGCAGTACGCGGCGCGTGGGCGTACGGCCGGCTGGGCCGAGGACGCGGACGAGATCGTCGTCACGTCGGGCGCCCAGCAGGCGATCGCGCTCTCCGCCCGCGCGACGCTGGAGCCGGGCGACGTCGCCCTCGTCGAGTCGCCGACGTTCATCGGGATGATGACCGCGCTGCGCGGCACCGGCGCTCGCGTGATCGGCGTACCGGTGGACGAGGACGGCCTCGACGTCGACGCGCTCGAGCACCTGCTCGCGCGTCACGAGGTCAAGCTGGTCGGGCTCCAGAGCGCGTGCCAGAACCCGACCGGCCGCTCGCTCTCGGACGAGCGGCGCCAGCGACTGGCGGAGCTGGCGGTGGAGCGCAACTTCTTCGTCCTCGAGGATCGCGTCTACGCCGACATGCACTTCGAGAGCAAGCTCACGCGGCCGGTGCGCGAGCTCGCGCCGGCCCATGTCATCTACGTGAACTCGCTGTCCAAGGTCGTGGGCGGCGGGCTGCGCGCCGGAGTGGTCGCCGCCCGCGGTCCGGTCCGGGAACGGATCGCGATGCTCAAGCTCGAGGCGGACTTCCACTCGCCCACGCTGATCCAGCACATCGCCGCGCGCTGGCTGGCCACCGGCGCCTACGACCGGCACGTGGAGAGCACGATCCCGTTCTACCGCGAGCGGCGCGACGCGCTGATGGACGCGCTGGAACGCCACCTGCAGGGCGAGTACCAGGCCGATCCGCCCAAGGGCGGCCACCACGTCTGGGTCACGCTGACCCGGCCGCTCGACGAGCGCGCCCTCTACGCCGAGGCGGCCCGTTGCGGCGTGGCCTTCACCCCCGGCGGGGCTGTCACCGCCGAGCGGCGCTCGCAGACCTCCTTCCGTCTGTCCTTCTCCCTCCTCGATCCGGACCAGCTCGACGAGGGCGTGCGCCGGCTGGCCCGTGCGATTCGAGAGGTGCGCCGTCGCACCCGGCACTCGGTCGCGGCGCCGATGTCATAGAAGCAACGACGAGTACGTTGTTCGCGTTGTGAGCACTACCGCGGCCGAGCCGGCGCAGGCATTCGCCGCCCGCGATTGGGGGATGCTCGTCGGGGTCGCGGTCACGTGGGGCGGTTCGTTCCTGCTGATCGAGATCGGCCTGGACCACTTCGCGCCGACGCTGGTGGCCTTCGGCCGGATCGCGTTCGGTGCGCTGGCCCTGTCCGTCCTGCCTGCCGCGCGGGCGCCCTTGCCGCGGTCGGAATGGCCTCAGATCGCGCTTGTGGGGATCACCTGGATGGCGATCCCGTTCGTCCTGTTCGCCGTCGCGCAGCAGTGGATCGACTCGTCGCTGGCCGCGATGATCAACGCGAGCACTCCGCTGATGGTGGCGCTGGTGGCCGGACTGTTCATGCGACAGCAGCCGTCGCGGCTGCAGGGCGTCGGCCTGCTGCTGGGCTTCGTGGGGGTTGCGGCTATCAGCCTGCCGTCGGTCGGCAGCGGGTCGAACGCGCTGGGGATCGGGCTCGTGCTGCTCGCCGCGTTCCTGTACGGGTTCGCGTTCAACCTGACGGCCCCGCTGCAGCGCCGCCACGGGGCGCTCCCGGTGATCTGGCGAGCCCAGCTCGTGGCGGTCGTGCTGGTGCTGCCGGCGGCGATCGCCGGAGTGCCGAGCTCCGACTTCGACGGAGGGAGCCTGCTCGCGGTCGCGGCGCTGGGAGCGCTCGGGACCGGGCTGGCCTTCTACTGGTTCGCCTCGCTGATCGGCAGCGTGGGCGCCACACGCGGAGCCGTGACGATCTACTGCGTGCCCGTGGTGGCGATCGCCCTCGGCGTGACGCTGCGCGACGAGCCGCTGCACGCCGCGGCGGTGCTGGGCACGGCGCTGGTGCTTGCGGGAGCGTACGTGGTCAGCCGCCCCACGCGGAGCTAGGAGGCCGCTCCCGGCGCGAGCTTCTCCCACAAGCGCGCGAGTGTGCGCAGCTCCTCCGGCGACAGGTGGCCCAGGAAGCGTTCGCGCACGCCGTCCAGGTGCGTTCGCCGCGCGCGGCCGAACAGCTCCCGGCCCTTGTCCGTGATCAGCGCGTGGTAGCCGCGCGCGTCGTCCTCGCAGCGCTCCCGGCGCAGCAGGCCGTCGCGCTCCATGCGATCGACCAGCCGCGTCAGCCCGCTGCGGCTGAGCAGCACGCCCTCGGCCAGCTCGGACATGCGCAGCCGACCGTCCGGGGCGTCGGCGAGGAACAGCAGCACCTCGTAGGACGACAGCGGCAGGCCGTGCTCGCGGACGAGCTCCGCGTCCAGCGCCTTGGTCATGCCGGCGTGGACGCGGAGCAGACCGCGCCAGGCACCGAGCTCCTCGCGGCTGAGCAGGACGGGCGCCTCGGCGCTAAGGTAGTTGCTCACGCAATGAGTTTAGCCCACCGACTCCGCCCAGCCGACGGCGACCCAGAGGGCGCGCTCGTCCTCTTCCACGGCCGCGCCACCGACGAGAACGACCTGTTCCCGCTGCTCGACGAGCTCGATCCGGAGCGCCGACTGCTCGGCGCGACGGCCCGCGGCCCCCTGTCGCTGCCGCCGGGCGGCTGGCACTGGTACGTGATCCGCCAGGTCGGGTTCCCCGATCCGGAGACCTTCCACGCGACCTACGCGCTGGTCGGCGGGTGGCTCGACGAGCTGCTCGCCGAGCACGGCATCCCGATCGACCGCACGATCCTGGGCGGGTTCTCGCAGGGCGCGGTGATGGCCCACTCGCTGGGCGAGGGCGCCAGCCGCCCGCGGCCCGCCGGCGTGATCGGCCTGAGCGGGTTCATCCCGCGGGTCGAGGGGTTCGATGTGGGCGACGTGACCGGCCTGCCGGTTGCGATCGGCCACGGCACCTACGACCCGGTCATCTCGGTCGAGTTCGGCCACGACGCACGCGACCGCCTGATCGAGGCCGGCGCGGACGTGACCTACCGCGAGTCGCCGATGGCGCACACGATCGACCCGGCCTACCTCGACGAGCTGCGCGGGTGGGTCAGGACCCGCGTCGAAACAGCCGCCTGATCCGGTCCCAGAGCGCGCCCATCAGGAGCGAAAAGCCGCCCACCGGCTTGGGCGGCGGCGGGCCGGGGGGCGGCGGCGTCGACGGGTGAGTCTCCGCGTCCGGCTCGGGCGCCTGGGCGGCGGACGCGCTCGCGCTTTCGTCCGGAGCCGGACCCTCGATCGACCTCTGCAGGCAGGTCGAGAAGTCGCGCAGCAGCCGATTCGAGACGTCCTGGATCATGCCGCCGCGCCCGAAGCGGGCCAGCCGGCCAGTGATCGTGAAGTCGGTCTCGACGTCGACCGTGGTCACTCCCGCCTGCTCGCTCATCGTGCTCACGATCGTGGCCTTGGCCGAGCCCTGCCCGCGCTTGTCCTGGCCGCTCGCGCGCATCACCACGCGGTGCGTGGACTCGTCCACCTCGTCCATGGCCAGCTGCCCGCGATAGGCGGCGGTCGTCGGGCCGAGCCTGACCGAGAACGTGCCGTGGTAGGTCCCGCCCTCGTCGGCCTCCGTGACCTCGGCGCCGGGCAGGCACGGAGCGACCTGCTCGACGTCGATCAGCTTCTGCCACACGCGCTCGAGCGGAGCCGCCACCTCGAAGGAGTGCGCGAGCTTCACAACACCCTCAGCGCATCCAGCTGCTCGGGCGTGTCCACGTCCTCGCCGCCGCCGAGGTCCTCGCACGCCACCTCGCGCGTGTGAACGCTGAGCAGCAGGTGGCGAGCGCCGTGGTCGCCGGTCACGTCGCGCATCCGGTCGAACAGCCGCTGCTCCAGCAGCACCGGGTGCCCGGGCTCCCCGGCGTAGGTGGCGCGCACGGCGTCCACACCCTCCGCGCGGGCCGCGATCACACGCCGGATCGCCTCCGGCGACATGCGCGGCTGATCGCCGAGCGTGATCACCGCCGCCTCGCAGTCCGCTACCGCCGCGAGCCCGCAGGCGAGCGACGCGGACTGGCCCTCGTCCCAGCGGTCGCAGATCCGGAACTCGGAGCCGTGCGGGTCGACCTTGGCGATCACCTGGTCGGCGCCGGCGCCCAGCACCACCACCACGCGATCGACCGGCGCCGCCGTCATCGCGCGGATCGAGTGCTCGAGGAGCGGCCGGCCGTCGAGCTCGGCGAGCTGCTTGACCTGCCCGAAGCGCGTGCCCGCCCCGGCCGCCAGCACCAGTCCGGCGATCACGCGCCCACCTCGTGGATACGCCCGCCGGCGTTCGACAGGCGGCCCCCGTCGCGCCCGTGCCTGACCGCCACGACCTCGGCCATGATCGAGAGCGCGGTCTCCTCGGGCGTGAGGGCGCCCAGGTCGAGGCCGATCGGCGCTGCGATCCGGTCGAGCAGCTCCTCGTCCAGGCCGGCTGCCAGCAGCCGTTCGCGCCGCTGCGCCTGCGCGCGCCGGCTTCCCATCGCGCCCACGTAGGGCGCCTCGGAGCGCAGGGCCAGCTCGAGAGCGGCGTCGTCGAGCTTTGGGTCGTGGGTGAGCACGGCGACGTAGGTGGCCCGGTCGATGCCGCCGATGCGGGCGAACGCCTCGTCCGGCCAGGCCGCGATGACCTCCTCGGCGTCCGGGAACCGCTCGCGGGTGGCGAACTGGGAGCGCGGGTCGCAGACGAACGCGCGCCAGCCGGCCGCGCGCGCGAGGCGGCAGAGCGCGGCCGCGTAGTCGACCGCGCCGAAGACGACCAGCCGCGGCGCCGGAGCGGTCACGTCCACGAACAGCGATACGTCGCCGACCTCGCGCAGCTCGGATCGCTCGGCCCACATCAGCTCCTCGGCTGCGGCGAGCCCAGCGCGGTCGAGCTCGGGGTCGCCCAGCCCACCGCTGGTGCTCCCGTCGGCCTGGACGAGCAGCTTGGCGCCCGTCTGCCCGCCCGCGACCACGCTCACCAGCGCGGCGCGCCCGTCGTCCGCCGCGATCCTGGCGAACTGGCCCTGCGGGGTCACTCCGAGTATTCCTCCACGAACACGTCGATCTCGCCGCCGCACGGCAGGCCCACGTCCCAGGCCTCCGAGTCGGCGATCCCGAAGTGGAGCAGCCGCGGCTCGCGGTCGCGCAGCACCTCGGCGGCGACCTCCACGACGGCGCCCTCGACGCATCCCCCCGACACCGCCCCGGACACCTCGCCGTGCTCGTTCACGGCCATCTTCGCGCCCGGCGGGCGCGGCGCGGAGCGCTTGACTCCGACCACCGTGGCGATCGCCACGCGCTCCCCCCGCTCGGTCCACGTCCGTACGTCGTCCACGACGTCCTTCATGCGCCCTCCTCTCTGCGCAGCCTCCCCATGGACAGGCGATCCAAAGCTTCCGCCAGCTCCTCCAGCGACGCCAGCGAGTTGGCGGCCATGAACTCGTCCACGTGCGGCAGCGCCGCCCGCATCCCGCGTGTCAACGGCTGGTAGTCCGGGTGCGCCTTCAGTGGGTTGAGCCAGATCAGCCGGTGCGAGCAGCGCGCCAGGCGCGCGACCTCGCGTTCGAGCTGCTCCGGCTCACCCCGGTCCCAGCCGTCCGACAGCAGAACCACAACCGCGCCGCGTCCGAGCCGGCGGCCGTGCTCGCGGTTGAGGGTGGCCAGCGCCTCGCCGATGCGGGTGCCGCCGGACCAGTCGTGCGCTGCGCCGGCGGCGCGCTCGAGCGCGGCGTCGGGATCGCGCCCGCGCAGCTCCGCGGTCACGCGCGTCAGGCGCGTGCCGAAGACGAACGCCTCCACACGGCGGCGCGCGGCGACGCAGGCCTGCATGTACGCGAGCAGCATGCGCGCGTAGGGCTCCATCGACCCGGACACGTCGCACACCAGCACGAGCGGCCGTGGGCGCTCGCCGGGCTCGCGCCAGTGGCGCTCGAACGGGTCGCCGGCAGTCCGCATCGATGCCCGCATCGTGCCGCGCAGGTCCAGCCGCCCGGCCGGCGGGGCGGCGCCGCGGCGGCGCGCCTTGCGCGTGCGCCGGCTGGGCCGCGCGGGCACGGCGCCGGCGAGCCGGCGCATGACCCGGCGCGCGCGCCGACGCTCCTCGTCCGTGTACTCCGCGAAGTCCTTGTCGCGCAGCAGCTCGACGTCCGACCAGGCAGAGGGGACGACCTCCGCGTCGGCCTCCAGCTCCGGGATCCCCGCCGGGCCCGGCACCGCGGTGCGCGGCAGCACGAGCTTGGCCACCTCGTCCAGGCCGGGCGGCGGCTCGGGCGGCGGGGGCGGCGCCGGCAGGAACCACTCGGCGAACGCCGCGTCGAACGCGGCCAGGTCCTCGTGGCGCGAGCAGAGCGTGGCGCGCAGCGCGAAGTAGGCGGCCTCGCGGTCGACCGGGTCGACGGCCGACAGCGCCTTGTGCGCGGACAGCAGCTCGCCCACGCCCACACGCACCCCCGCGGCGCGCATCGTGGCCGCGAGCAGCGTCAGCCGCCCGGTCATGCGCGCGCCGACTCGCTCAGGCATCCTGGAGCACCCCGCCCTCGCGCACGGCCTCGATGTCCTCGCGCACCTTGAGCACCACCCCGAGCGTGGAGTCGAGGTCGGCGTCGTCCAGGGCCAGCAGCGCCCGCGCCCAGTCGATCGTCTCCCCGACGCCGGGCAGCTTGTAGAGCTCCTCGGCGCGCAGGCGCGCGACCGCGGCGCACACTCGCTCCGCGATCGCGTCGGGAACACCCGGCAGGCGGGCCTGCACGATCTCCGCCTCGCGCTCGGGGTTCGGGTAGTCGATCCAGTGGTAGAGACAGCGCCGCTTGAGCGCGTCGTGCAGCTCGCGCGTGCGGTTCGAGGTGATCACCACCAACGGCCGCCGCTCGGCGGTGATCGTCCCCAGCTCCGGGATCGAGACCTGGAAATCCGACAGCAGCTCGAGCAGGAACGCCTCGAACTCGTCGTCGGCGCGGTCCACCTCGTCGATCAGCAACACCACCGGCTCGCTGGCCTGGATCGCCTCGAGCAGCGGGCGGCGCAGCAGGAAGCGCTCCGAGTACAGCTCCTCCTCGCCCTCGGCGCGCAGGTGGAGCAGCTGACGGGGGTAGTCCCAGTCATAGAGGGCGTTGTGGAGGTCGATGCCCTCGTGACACTGGAGCCGGATCAGCCGCGCGCCGGTGGCTCCCGCCAGCGCCTTGGCCACCTCCGTCTTGCCGACCCCCGCCTCGCCCTCGAGCAGCAGCGGCTGCTCCAGCGTCGCCGCGAGGCACACTGCGATCGAGAGGCCCCGATCGGCGAGGTAGCGCTCGCCCGCCAGGGCCTCTCGTACGGCTGCGGGGGTGTCGAGGCTCACGCCGCCGCGGCGGCCTCCAACGCCCTGCGGGTCAGCACCTGCGCCAGGTGGCGCTTGTAGTCGGGCGTCGCGTTGAGATCGCCGGGCGGCTCCGTGCCGTCGGCGGCCCGCTGCGCCGCGGCGGCGATCGAGCTCGGCGTCGAGGCCCTGCCCGCGCAGCGCCTCCTCCGCGGCGGTCGCGCGCAGCGGCGTCGAGCCCATGTGGGTGAGCCCGATGCGCACGTCCTCGCACGACCCGTCGCCCGCCCGCTTGACGAGCGCGCACACGCCGACCATCGCCCAGTCCTCGGCGCGGCGGGTGAACTTCTCGTACCCGTAGCCCCAGCCGTCGATCGGCGGGCAGGTGCACCTCGGTGATCACCTCGTCGTGGCTCACCGCCGTGGTCAGATAGTCCTGGAACATCTCGGCGGCCGGGATCGTGCGCAGGCCGTTCGGTCCCTGCGCGCTGACCTCGCCTTCCAGAGCGAGCAACACGGCCGGCAGGTCCGAAGCCGGGTCGCCGTGGGCGAGCGAGCCCCCGATCGTCCCGCGGTTGCGCACCTGCTGGTCCGCGATCAGGCCGGCCGCCTTCGCGACCACGCCCAGCTCGGGCGTGTCCTGCAGGTCGGCGTGCCGCGTCATCGCCCCGATCCGCCAGCTGCCGTTCTCGCGCTGGATGCCGTGCATGCCGGGCACCCGGCGCAGGTCCACGAGCAGCGTCGGCGCCGCCAGCCGCAGCTTCATCAGCGGCAGCAGCGAGTGGCCGCCGGCGATCAGCTTGGCGTCCTCGCCGTTCTCGTGCAGCATGCGAACGGCCTGCTCGAGGCTCTCGGGGGCCTCGTAGTCGAACTGGGCGGGGATCACGCCGCACCTCCTTCCTCGGGCCCGGTTGGGCCTGAGCCGGCCGCCCCTCCGCCGTGGTCGTCCAGCGCTCGGCCCTGCTCGGTCGCGCGCGGGCCCTCGCCGCCGTTGCCCGCTGCCTGGATCGCCTGCCAGACGCGCATCGGAGTCAGCGGCATGTCGAGCCACTCCACTCCGAGCGGCCGCAGCGCGTCCATCACGGCCTCGGTCACGGCCGGGGAGGCCGCGATCGTGCCGGCCTCGCCGATGCCCTTCACGCCAAGGCCGTTGGTCGGCGACGGGGTCTCGGTGCGGTCGGTCTCGAAGCTCGGCACCTCCGCGGCCGTTGGCAGCGCGTAGTCGACGAACGTGCCGGTCACGAGCTGGCCGTCCTCGTCGTAGACGACCTGCTCGTAGAGCGCCTGCCCGATCGCGTGCACGACGCCGCCGTGCACCTGGCCGTCGATCAGCATCGGGTTGATCGCCGGGCCGCAGTCGTCGACCGCCACGTAGCGCACCACCTTGACCTTGCCGGTCTCGACGTCCACGTCGACCACGCACGCGTGCGCGCCGAACGGGAAGACGAAGTTCTCGGGGTCGTAGAACGACGTCTCCTCGAGGCCGGGCTCGATGTCGGCCGGCAGCTCCTGCGGCGGGATGTGCGCCGCGCCGGCGATCTCGACCATCGTCATCGACTTGTCCGGCGAGCCCTTCACCTGGAAGTTGCCGTCGACCAGCTCGATGTCCTCCGGCGCCGCCTCCAGCAGCGCCGCGCAGATGCGCTTGGCCTTGTCCTGCACCTTCAGCGCCGCGCGCGCCACGGCCTCGCCGCCGACCGCAAGCGTGCGCGACCCGTAGGTGTCCCACCCCCACGGGCCCTGGTCGGTGTCGCCGTGGATCACGTTGACGTTCTGCGGATCGAGGCCGATCCGGTCGGCCACGATCTGGGCGAACCCCGTGTCGTGCCCCTGGCCGTGCGGCGAGGTGCCGGTGTAGACGGTGGCCGTGCCGCTGGCGCTGACGCGCACCATGCCCGACTCCCAGAACGCGCCCTGCAGGCCGACCCCCTGTGGGCCGACCACGCGCGACGGGGCGAGCCCGCACACCTCGACCCAGGTCGAGAAGCCCAGGCCGCGGTGGATGCCCTGCTCGCGCAGCTCCTTCTGCTCCCGGCGGAACGCCTCGACGTCGAAGCGCTCGAGCAGCTTGTCGAGCGTGCCCTGGTAGTTGCCGGAGTCGTAGACGATCCCCAGCGCCGTCTCGTGCGGGAAGTCGTCCGCGGCGATGAAGTTCCGCCGCCTCAGCTCGAGCGGGTCCATGTCGAGCTCGCGGGCGACCTTGTTCATCGTCAGCTCGATCCAGTGGGTGACCTCGGGCCGCCCCGCGCCGCGGATCGCGTCGGTGGGGAACTTGTTCGTGAACACGCCTACGAACGTCAGCGAGACCGCCGGGATGTCGTACGCGCCGTTGCCCACGGGGAAGCCGAGCTCCGGGATGAACGGCGTGAGCGCCATGAAGTAGGCGCCCAGGTCGCACACCGAGCGCACCCGCAGGCCGGTGACCTTGCCGTCGCGCTTGACCGCCATCTCGACATAGGAGATCTGGTCGCGCCCATGGTGGGTGACGGCCATGCTCTCCGAGCGCGTCTCGATCCACTTGATCGGGCGCTGCAGGCGCTTGGCCAGCAGCACGGCGAGGATCTCCTCGGCGAACACGTTCAGCTTCGAGCCGAAGCCGCCGCCGACGTCGGGGGCGACGACGCGCAGCTTGTCCTCGGGGATCCCGCAGCAGAGCGACAGCACGAAGCGCAGGATGTGCGGGATCTGGGTCGCCGAGTAGAGCGTGACGTGCTCGCCGCGCGGCTCGGCGACCCACCCACGGGTCTCGATCGCGGCGCCCGCGGTGCGGTGGTTGACCACCCGCTGCGAGACGACCACGTCCGCGTCGGCGAAGGCGGCGTCGACCTCCCCGCCCGCCACCGACCACTCGTGCGTCTGGTTCGTCCCGAACGACTCCCAGACGAGCGGCGACCCGTCCTCGAGCGCGCCCTCCGGCTCGACCACGACCGGGAGCGCGTCGTACTCGACGATCACGTCCTCGACGGCGTCGTTGACGCTGTAGCGGTCGGTGCCGATCACGATCGCCACCGGGTCGCCCACGTGCTTGACCTCGCCCTTCGCCAGCGGCCAGTGCTCGGGGGTCTTGATCTCCACGCCCGCGGGCGCCCAGATCATCGGCATCGGAGCCGCGAAGTCTCCGGCGAGGTCCTCGTGGGTGAAGACGCCGATCACGTCGGGGCGCTCCTCGGCCGCCGACTTGTCGATCGAGACGATGCGCGCGTGGGCCTCCGGCGAGCGCACCAGCGCCGCCCAGAGCGTGCCGATCGGCGTGATGTCGTCGATGAAGTTCCCGCGCCCGGTGATCAGCCGCGGGTCCTCCTTGCGCTTCATGGCCTGCCCGACGTAGGTGCTCATGCCGACACCCCGTTCGCGGCGGCCGTCTTCACGGCCTCGACGATGTTGTGGTAGCCCGTACAGCGGCAGAGGTTGCCCTCGAGGCCGTGGCGGATCTCCTCGTCCGAGGGGTTCGGGTTGCGCTGCAGAAGATCTGCCGCCGCCATGATCATGCCCGGCGTGCAGTAGCCGCACTGGAGCCCGTGCTTCTCCCAGAAGGCGTCCTGGAGAGGGTGCAGTCCGCCGTCCGTCGCGAGGCCCTCGATCGTCGTCACGTGCGCACCGTCCGCCTGCGCGGCGAGCACGGTGCAGCTCTTGATCGACTCGCCGTTGAGGTGAACCGTGCAGGCGCCGCAGTTGGTGGTGTCGCAGCCGATGTGGGTGCCGGTGAGCCCGAGCTCGTCGCGCAACCAGTGGACGAGCAAAGTCCTCGCCTCGACCTCGGACTCGTGCAAGGCACCGTTGACGGTGACTGCGATGCGGACGGTGGCACCCATGGCCTCTCCCCTCGGTAGCCCTCTCCTCCGGTGGATGCTAACCCCCCGCGCAATCCGACAGATAGTCTGACTTGGCCATGGATCCCAGGACTCGCGATTTCGACTTCGACGGCCACCGGCTCGTCTACGACGAGTACGGGAGCGGGGCGAAGGTGGTCGTGCTCCTGCCCGGCCTGCTGTTCTCGCGCAAGATGCACCGGCCGCTGGCCGAGACGCTCGCCGAGCGCGGGTACCGGGTGCTCTGCCTCGACCTGCTCGGCCACGGAGATTCGGACCGGCCACCGGAGATGCCGAACTACTCCATGACGGGCTTCGGGCGCCAGGCGATCGCCTTGCTCGATCACGTCGAGGTGAAGCAGGCGGTGATCGGCGGCACCTCGCTGGGGGCCAACGCCGCGCTCGAGGCGACCGTGGGGGCGCCCGAGCGCGTGCGCGGGATGCTGGTCGAGATGCCCGTGCTCGACAACGCGCTGCTCGGCTGCGCGCTCGCGTTCACCCCGCTGCTGGTCGGGCTCACGTTCGGGGCGCCGGTCGCCCGGGTGCTCGGCCGTGCCGCGCGGATCGCGCCGCGCACGGGCTCGCTGCTGCCCGACATGATGCTCGACTGGGTCAGCCAGGACCCGAAGCCGTCCGCGTCGGTGCTGCAGGGGCTGTTCTTCGGCCGCGTGGCACCCCCGACCGAGGAGCGCCGGGCGATCCAGCAGGAGACGCTCGTGATCGGCCACTACCGCGACCCGGTGCACCCGTTCTCGGACTCCGACATGCTCGTGCGCGAGCTGCCCAACGCGCGCCTGGTTCAGGCGTCGTCGGTGCTGGAGCTGCGGCTCACCCCTGAGCGGCTCACGGGCGAGATCGTGGCGTTCGTGGAGCGCTGCTTCAAGCCGAAGTCGCGCGCCTCCGGCGGCCGCCGTCGGACGGCCACGGCGGCCCGGCGCGGGTCGCATCGCGCCAGCTAGCCTTCCGCCGCGATGTCCCATCGCCGTGACCAGAAGGAGCGACTGCGCCGCGAGCGCGAGGAGCGTGAGGCGGCCGCGCAGGCGGCTCAGCAGCGCAAGCGGCTGTTCGGTGTCGCGGGCGCGGTGGCGCTCGCCGTCGCGGCGGTCGCGATCGTCGTGGTGCTCTCGGGCGGCGGTGGTGGCGAAGACAGCGCCAAGTCCGCGGGCAACAACTTCCCCGAGGGGGGCTCGATCCCCGAGCAGAAGGTGTTCGACCTCGATCAGGCGGCCGCCGCCGCGGGGTGCGAGCTGAAGTCGAACAGGGCCACCTCGCGCGAGCACCTCCAGGACCCCGACCAGAAGGTCAACTACCCGCAGAACCCGCCGACCAGCGGCAGGCACTTCGCCGTGCCCGCCGAGGACGGGCTCTACAACGGCGCCCCGCCGCCGGACACCGCCCTCGTCCACTCGCTCGAGCACGGGCGGATCATCATCTGGGCCAAGCCGACCCTGCCCGTCGACGCGCGCAAGCAGATCCGTGCGCTGTTCGAGCAGGACAGCTACCAGATGATCGTGGTGCGCCGGGCGAACATGCCCTACGCGGTGGCGGCGACCGCCTGGAACCACGACCCGACGCCGAACGGCACCGGGCGCCTGATGGGCTGCCCCACCTGGGACGACGGCGTGATCGACGCCCTGCGCGCGTTCCGCGACGAGCACCGCTCGAACGGGCCCGAGGACATCCCCTAGCGCTCACCTGCACGGGATCTTGCAGCGCCGCATCGGTGCTGCTGGCACCGTGTTCGGGGTCTAGTGAGGCTGCTCGTCACAGCAGCGGCGTTCTCGTGCGCCCTGGTTGCACTGCCGGCATCGGCGACCGCCAATTCGGGCAAGCCGTTCGACTTCGAGATGGCGCCGCGCGGCGCCGTGGCGCAGCGGCTGGCCACCAAGCCCTTCAACCTGGTCGGGATGCGGTGGCGCGGCTCGGCGAAGCCCGAGATCGCGATTCGCGTGCGGCGCTCGCGACGCGGGTGGAGCAGGTGGGAGGAGCTCGCACGCTCGTGGGCATGCCTCCGATCCGCTCTGGGTGGGAGAGGCCGACGCCGTCCAATACCGGCTCAGCAAGCGCGTGCCCGGACTGCGCCTTCATTTCGTGAACGTCGGTCGCTACGCGCACGCACGGGCGCGCACGGCCCAGGCCGCACAGCCCGGCTTCGTGAGCCGCGCCGCGTGGGGCGCCAGCCAGTGCCCGCCGCGCCAGCAGCCGCTCTACGGGACGGTCAAGGCGGTGATCGTGCACCACACGGTCTCGCTCAACGACTACACGCCGGAGGAGGCGCCGGCGATCGTGCTCGCGATCTGCCGCTACCACCGCAACTCGAACGGCTGGAACGACATCGGCTACAACGCGCTGGTCGACAAGTACGGCGTGCTCTACGAGGGCCGCGCGGGCGGCCTCGACCGCGCCGTCGTGGGCGCGCAGGCGCAGGGCTTCAACTCGGAGACCGCCGGGATCGCGAGCATCGCCGACCACACGACGGTCGAGGCGACGCCGGAAGTGCTCAACGCGATGGCGAGCTACATCAGCTGGAAGCTGGGCGTGCACCTGCAGCCGCTGTCGGGCAAGGTCACGCTGACGAGCGCGGGCGGGTCGGAGAGCCGCTACGGGGCGGGGGCGCGAGTGACGGTCAACCGGGTGCTCGGCCACCGCGACGTCGGGCGGACGGCCTGCCCCGGCAACCTGCTCTATCCCCAGCTCGACCAGCTGCGCGCGATGGTGGCGACCGGGATCGGGGCGGCACCCAGCTTCGCCGCGCACGTGAGCGCGGCGCTCGCCCACTACACGGTCGACTATGGCGAGGCTGTGCCGGTCACCGGGCTGCTGTCAGGGCCCGACGGGCTGGCGCTGCCCGGCGCGGCGGTCGAGGTGCAGACCAACGCCGACGGGCGCTGGGTCACCTCGGAGAACCTGACCACGGCTGCCGACGGCACGTTCGCGGGCGAGCTGCGCCCGCGCAAGCGCATGTACGTGCGGCTGCGCTTCCCGGGGCAGCCCTCGGTGCCCGGAGCGACGTCGGCGCGGCTGCTGCTGCGGCTGCGGCCGGTGATCGAGCTGCGCCGGCCGGCCAGCCGCGCGCGGCGCGGCGTGCGCGTGGCGGTCTCCGGTCGCGTGGGGCCGCGCAAGCGCGTGGTCTACCTCGTGCTCCAGCAGCGGGTGCGCGGCCGCTATCGAACGGTGGGCACGCGCGCCGTGCGGGCCCGGGCGGGCCGCTTCGAGTCCTCGTTCGTCCCGGCCTTCCGGGCGCTCTACCGCTACGCGGTGGTGGCGAAGTCGGACGAGGACACGGACCGGGGCTCGACCGGCTGGCGCGCTTTGCGCGTGCGCTGAGCTACCAGCCCTGCTTCAGGTCGTCCGAGTACAGACCGTGGCCAGTGGCCAGCATCCGGATCGTGCGGGCCACGATGCGCAGGTCCAGGCGCAGCGAGCGGTGCTCCACGTACCAGACGTCCAGCTCGATGCGCTCCGGCCACGGCAATGAGGTGCGGCCGTTGACCTGCGCCCAGCCGGTGATGCCCGGCTTGACCTCCAGCCGGCGGCGCTGGCGATCGGTGTAGCGGTCGACCTGCTCCTGCACGGTCGGGCGCGGCCCCACGATCGCCATCTCTCCGCGCAGCACGTTGATCAGGTTGGGCAGCTCGTCGAGCGAGAAGCGCCTCAGCTGCCGCCCGGTGCGCGTGATCCGCGGGTCGCCCTCCACCACGTAGATGCCCGCCCCCATCGACTCGGCGCCGGGAACCATCGTGCGCAGCTTCCACAGCTCGAACGGCTCCCCGGCGCGGCCCACGCGCCGCTGGCGGTAGAACACCGGTCCCCGGCTCTCCAGCTTGATCAGGATCGCCGCGAGCGCGAGCAGCGGCGCCGCGAGCGCCAGCGCGAGGCTGGCAACGAGCAGGTCCAGGGCACGGCTAGCGTTCGGCCTCACCGATGCAGATCCTCTACCTGCACCAGTTCTTCATCACCCGCGCGGGAGTGGGAGGCACGCGCTCGTACGAGTTCGCGCGCCGCTTCGTCGCGAGGGGGCACCGGGTGCGGATGGTAACCGCAGGCGACGGCCACAGCACGGTTGACGGCATCGACGTCGTGGGCGTGCCGGGCGCCTACTCCGACTACATGAGCGCCACGGCCAGCTCCGACCGCGAGCGCATGCTCGCCTTCGGGCGCTTTGCCGCCGCGGGGACCGCCGAGGCGCTGCGCGGCCCGCGACCGGACGTGATCTACGCGACCTCGCCGCCGCTGACGATCGCGGTCCCGGCGCTGGCGGCCGCGGCGCGCTGGCGGGCGCCCCTGGTGTTCGAGGTGCGCGACCTCTGGCCCGAGGCGCCGATCCAGATGGGCGCGCTCGCCAACCCGCGCCTCCAGCGCCAGGCGCGCTCGCTCGAGCGCGAGGCCTACAAGCGCGCCCGGCGCGTGATCGCGCTGTCGCCCGGCATCCGCGACGGCGTGATCGGCGCGGGAGTTCCGGCGGGCAAGGTGGTCCTGGTGCCGAACGCCTCTGACCTCGACCTGTTCCGGCCCGCGGACCCGCCCGAGCGTTTCCAGGTCAGCTACTTCGGGACGATGGGCGAGGCCAACGACCTGTCGCTCGCGATCGAGGCGGCGCGACTGCTTCCCGACATGCCCTTCGTCCTGATGGGCGACGGCAAGCGGCGCGCCGAGCTGGAGCGGTCGGCGCCGGCCAACGTCTCGTTCCCAGGACCCGCGGCGAGCAAGGACGAGGTGGCCGCGCTGGCGGCGCGCTCGGCGGCCTGCCTGACGTTCTTCAAGGACGTGCCGGTGCTGGCCACGAACTCGCCCAACAAGCTGTTCGACACCTTCGCCGCGGGCCGTCCGGCGATCGTGAACATGGACGGGTGGATGCGGCAGCTCGTTGAAGACAACGACGCGGGCTTCTACGTGCGCGACGCCGCCGACCTCGCCCAGAAGCTCGCCTGGCTGCGCGCCCACCCCGAGGAGGTCGAGCGAATGGGGCGCAACGGGCGAGCGCTCGCGGAGCGCGAGTTCGACCGCGACCTGCTGGCGGGGCGGGTGCTGGACGTGCTCGAGGAGGTGGCGCGCTGACCGCGCTGTCGTACTGCGTCGTCAACACGAACGGTCGCGAGTGGCTGCTGGCCTGCCTCGACGCCATCGAGCGCACCCATCCACCCGGCGTCTCGTACGAGCTGCTGGTGCTCGACAACGCCTCCGAGGACGGGTCGGCCCAGGCCGTGCGCGACGGCTACCCGGCCGCACGCCTGATCGCCCTCGAGCGGCGTGGCGGCAAGGCCGCGAACGACACGCGCCTGCTGCGCGAGGCGCGCGGCACGTTCTGCCTGCTGCTCAACGAGGACACCGAGCTGCGCGAGGGCGCCACCCGCGCGCTGCTCGACGCTGCTGGAGGGCGACCCGCGCGCCGCCGCCGCGGGGGCGCAGCTGCTGACCAGCGACGGGTGAGCCGACCGCCTGCGCCTGGCGCCTGCCCAACGCCGGCTGGGCGCTCGCCGGCGCGCTGTTCATGCACGACAGCTACGCCGTGCAGAGCCGCGGCGACTCGGTCCGCCGGGTCGGCTGGGTGCAGTCGAGCGCGATGCTCGTGCGGCGCGAGGCCGCGGAGCAGGTCGACTGGCTCGATCAGGAGTTCTTCGTCTACTCGGACGAGACGGACTTCTGCCGCCGGCTGCACGACGCCGGCTGGCGCATCCTGTTCGTGCCCCAGGCCGAGGCGGTCCACCACGACCAGCTGTCCACCGACGCCGACGCCATGCGGCGGCGCATCGTCGAGTTCCATCGCGGGCGGGACCTCTACTTCCGCAAGCATCGGATGCCTGTCTCGCGGGCGCTCTGGCGAGTCTGCTGGACCTGGGCCTACCTGGTGCGCGCCGCGGCGGCGACCGTGCTGCCCGGCCACAGCCCGCGCCGTTACCTCGCGCACGCGCGCCAGCAGCTCAACCCGGCGCACGGCGAGGGCCTGCGCGAGATCGCCGAGGAGTACAACCGCCGCCGCGCCGACGGCCTGCCCTCGCACTAAGGTCCCGCCCCGGTGGAGCACGCTGACACCGCCCAACTGGCCGCGGTCGGCGGCGCCCTCGGATCTGTGCTCGTCCTGCTGGCCCGCGGGCGGGTGACGCTGCTGGCCGGCCTGCTCGTGCTGGCCGTGGCTGAGGCCGGTCTCGCGCTGTCGCTCGGGGACGCCTCGCTCGACAAGCTCACGAGCGCCGCGGGCGCGGCCGCCGCCGTGACCGGCCTGCTGCTGCTCGGCGCGGGCGCCGCGCTGCTCGCCTGGCGGCCGGCGTGGGTGTCCGTGGTTGTCCTGTTGGCCGCGCCGTTTCGCCCGCCCCTCGACTTCTCGAGCTCCAACCGCTTTCTCGTCTCGATCGCCGAGGACGGCCGGCTCGGCCGCCTGCTGCCGCTCTACTTCGTGCTGGTCGCGGCTGCCGGCGCGCTCGGCTGGCGGGCGCTGCGCGGCCGGCCGGTACGGA
The DNA here is from genome assembly GCA_963765135.1 of uncultured Thermoleophilaceae bacterium. Classification (GTDB taxonomy): domain Bacteria; phylum Actinomycetota; class Thermoleophilia; order Solirubrobacterales; family Thermoleophilaceae; genus JACVRW01. Next base: position 389,796 of record CAVXUX010000001.1, on the reverse strand, counting down.
CGCTTCCAATGGTGATCGCGCTGCCCGCCGCGGCTTTCTTCGCGCTGGCGTTCCTGTCCCTGCTCTGGGCCGACGACGTGGAGGCCGGCACCAACCTGCTCGCGTTCTTCACGCTTCCGTTCGCGGTGCTGCTGGCCACGGTCGCCCGGGCGGACTTCCCGGACTTCGTGCCGCGCGCGCTGGCGGCGGTGGGCCTGGCGCTGGGCACCCTGTTCGCGGTGGTGGGGCTGTGGCAGGTGGCGACCCACAAGCTGTTCTTCTTCGCCCCCAACCTGGCGGTGTCGAACGCCAACACCGACTACTTCCGCGTCACGTCCCTGTTCGGCGACCCGAGCCTGTACGGGCGCCACCTGGTGCTCGGCATCGGGTTGGCCCTGGCGCTGCTGGCGGCGAACCGGTGGCGCACCTGGCCGCTGATCGGGCTGATCGTCGTGATGTGGGCGGGGCTGCTGTTCTCCTACTCGCAGTCGAGCATGGCCGCGCTGCTGGTGGTCACGCTGGCGCTCGGCCTGCTCACGGGCGACCGGCGCGTGCGCATGGCGGTCGGAGCGCTCGCGGTGGCGGCGGCCCTCGCCGCGGCGGCGTTCGTGGCGGTGGAGCTGATCGACGGCGAGTCGCTCAACCACATCACCAGCGACCGCACCGAGCGCGTGGAGGACACGACTCGCGTGATCGAGCACAACCCCGTGGTGGGCGTCGGCATCGGGGGCCAGCCGCACGCCAGCCGCGAGCTGGCCGGCAGCGACCGCCCAACGCCGAACTTCGTCTCGCACACGACGCCGTTGACCGTCGCCGCCGAGCTGGGGGCGATCGGAGTGGTGCTGTACGTATGGCTGCTCGTGGGCGGCGCGCGCCTGATCGAGCTGGTGCGACGGCGCGACCAGGCCGTGGGCCTCGCGCTGGCAGCCTCGTTCGTGGCGCTGTTCGTGCACGCGCTGTTCTACAGCGGCTTCCTCGAGGACCCGATCACCTGGCTGGTGCTCGCGGTCGGCGCGGGCTGGCTCTCCTGGCAGCAGGGTCAGCGCAGCGCCGCCGAGCGGTCGCGCGAGCGAGCGGTCACATGAACGAGCGGCTCTCGCCCTGGGGCGCCTGGGCGCTGGTCGGCGTGCTGTTCGCGCTCGTGGCGATCACGCTGCCGGAGCTCGGCTCGGATCCGTGGCACTTCCGGCCCGGCGCGGTCGATCCCTCGGGGCCGCTGGCCCCGCTGGTGCGAGCGGCCGGCGAGGAGTGGGACCTCGGCATCCCGCGCGCCGCCTGCTTCGTCGCCGCGCTGCTGTGCGGCGCGGCGGCGATGCTGCTGATCGCGCGGCCGCGGGCGTGGTCGAAAGGGCTGGCGGTGGCGCTGATCCTGGCCGTGGGGCTGCTGATCACCGCGCCAGCCACGCTGTTGCAGCTCGGGCTGCGCGACTCCACGGCGCCGTGGTTCTTCACGAACGACTCGACCTACCAGATCGAGCAGGGCGGCGACCTGCTGCTCGACCTCGACAACCCCTACGGGCACGACTACCGCGAGTCGGGGCTCGAGCGCTTCTACACCCGCGACGGCAGCGTGTCCGAGCGCGTGCGCGAGAAGGAGGTGTCGCTCGAGCACTTCGCCTACTTCCCGGGCACGATCGTGGTGGCGGCGGCGTGGCGGCTGCTGCCCGGCCCGTTCGACGACTACCGGCTGCTGATGCTGGTGTGCAACCTGCTGATGCTGGGCGCCGCGCTGGCGTTCCGCGGGCCGCTCTCGCTGCGGCTGGCGCTGGGCGCGCTGCTCGTGTGCAACCCGATCGCGGTGCGCTCGGCGTGGTTCGGGCAGAACGACGCGCCCAGCCTGCTGCTGCTGGTGCTCGCGTTCGCAATGGTGAGCCGCCGCCGCTACGGGTGGGCCGCGGCGAGCCTGGCGGGAGCGATCCTGCTGAAGCAGTTCGCGCTCGTGGGGGCGCCCTTCCTGGCGCTGATGATCTGGCAGCTCGACCGCGACGAGCTGCGACGGGCCGCGCTGATCTTCGGCGGGGTGCTGGCGGCAGGGATCCTGCCGTTCCTGATCGCGGACCCGGTCGCGTTCTACGAGGACACGATCAAGTACGGCGCCGGCACCTACCGGATCGTGGGCTACGGGCTGTCGGCGATCCTGGTGCGGGCCCACATCGTCACGGACCGCAACGGCGCCTACCCATTCGGCCTGATCGCGCTGCTCACCTGGGTGCCGCTGACCGTGTGGCTGCTGCTGGCGCAGCGACGCGCCGCGGAGATCTGGATCGGAGCCGCCGGGTTCGCGATCTCGATCCTGTGGCTGATGTTCATCGGCCGGACGTTCAACAACTACTACCTGGTGTGGCCGATGACCGGTGCGGTGGTGGCGGCGTTGATGGCCGCTTGGGCCCCTGCGAACGACAGCAATAAAGGGCCGCCCGCATCGCCGTAGCAGGGGGTCGCACACCCCCGCTCACCCCTTTATCGCTGCTGTTTGTCGCGCTTCCGGGAGCCCGGCTCGCGCAGCGCGTACTGGTGCGACTGACCCGTGATGTAGATGCGCTCGTCGTCCGCCACCACGGGGTTCGCGTACTTGCCGTCGCGGAATCGCCAGACGGGCTTGCCGTCGCTGGCTCGCACGGCGTAGGTCGAGTCGGGGCCGCGCGCCACCGCGCGGGCCGCCGCCGAGCCGCAGCTCGAGCAGACCGCGTAGTAGACGAGCCCGTCCATCACCGTCGGCGCCGCGTGCACCGCGCCGTGGGCGTCGATCTGCCAGATGGTGTCGCCGGTCGCCGCGTCCAGCGCGTAGAACTTGCCGTCGTAGGTGCCCACGAACACGCGCCGGTTGTAGACCGCCGCCGCCCCGTAGACGTAGGTGCCGAGCGGGCGCGCCCAGAGCAGCTTCCCGCTCTTCGCCCCGAACACGTACATCGTCCCGTCCGTGTTGCCGATGTACACCCGTCCGTAGGCGACCGTCGGCGTCGCGTACCAGAACTCGCGCGAGCCGAACTTCGACTGCGACTGCGCGCTCCACAGCATCTTCCCGGTGCGCGCGCTCAACGCGTACAGCGTCCCGCCGTCGGACGCGATGTAGATGCGCCCGCGCCAGTAGGCGGCCGAGGTGTTGACCTGGTCGTCCGCCCCGAAGCTCCAGATCTTCTTGCCGGTGGCGGCGTTGATCGCATACACGTTGTGGTCCCAGCTGCCGAAGTAGAGGCGACCGTTCTTCAGCAGCGGCGAGGACTCGACCGGCGCCGTGTTGAAGCGCCAGCGCTCGCGGCCGGTGTCGGCATCCCACGCCACCACGTAGCCGTTCGCGCCGGCCTGGTCCTGGAGGCACTCGACCGGGTGCATGTACGCCTGGTAGACGACACCCTTGCCGACCGTCGGCGAAGAGGCGGCGCAACGCCCGTTGCTCTTGCGCCAGTCGACCTTGCCGGTCTTCGCGTCGAGCGCGAAGAAGAGACCCTTCTGCTGGGCCACGTAGACGTGCCCATAGCCGACGCTCGGCGGGAACTCGAGGGTGTCGTGGGCGTCGACCTTCCAGAGCCGTCGGAACGGCGGCCGGTGGTCGTAGGGGGAGATGTGCTGGCGCCCCGAGTCGTAGGCGTAGGTCGGCCAGGGGCGCGGGTTCACCGGCGGCGGCTTGGGCTGCGGGGCCTCCGTGGGCTCGAACTCCTCGCTGGCGGAACCGCGCTTCTCGATCGGCTCGTTCTCCTTTTGGTAGGCGTAAACGCCGGCGGCACCTGCGACGGCAAGGAGGACCGCGGCGACCGCGATCAAGCGTCGTCTGGTCACCGGGGGCAGGCTAGCTACCGGTTCGGGCTACCTCGCGCCTTGGCCCAGCAGGCGCCAGATCCGCTTCGTGACGGCCGGCACCTCGTCGCTCAGCGCCGACTCGTTCAGCTCCCGCGCCCACTGCGGCGTCCCCGAACGGATCACGAGCCCACCGCCCAAGCCGAACGCCACGAAGGCGGGCTGGCTCGGGTCGCGGCCGGCGCTGGCGATGGCCCGCGCCCCGGTGGGGAGCCGGCGTGACTGCTCGAACCTCGTGAAGTTGCCGATGAACTCGTCGAGCCCCTCGAAGATCCCCAAGCCGTCCTCGAACACCGTCAGGGGCGCGGGCGTGGCCTCGTCGATCAACGTGGTGGTCTCCCCGAACGCGTTGACGCGCCGCCGGCGCGGCTCCACCAGCCGGTCGCCGTCGATCCGCACGGTACGCCGGAAGGCGTCGGCCCCGAACGAGGCCACCCGTAGGCCGTCCGCCACCTCGTCGCGCAGCCGGCGCAGCAGCGGCTCCGGCAGCCACAGCGCGCTGCCCGCGAACGCCACCCCGGGCGCGTTGCCGAGCGCCGGGCCCTCGCCCCGGGCCAGCGACAGGTCCGTGGTCAGGTCGTAGGCGAGCCGCTCGCGGTCCAGGTAGCGCAGCAGCGGAGCCACCTCGGCCCCGAAGCGCGGCGGCAACCCGCCGCCGGCGAACGGCCGGCCGAGCCCGAGCGAGCGCGCCCGCGGGAACGAGTCGACGAAGCCGTCGAGGTCGTCGTCGACCGCGTTCAGTCCCTGCCAGGAGATCGCCGGCAGCACCACCAGCGGCCGCGGCCGCTCGGCGGCCCGCTTCGACTGCGGCAGCCCGGCGACCGCGAGCGGCCACACGGCGCGGTGGCGACCTGCCCTGACGCGCACGACGTAGAGGCCCGTCTTCGTGTCCGACGGGATTCGCACCCGGAAACGGCCGCCGATGCGCCCGCCCCGGCGAATCGCCGTCGGGTCGCCGAGGCGCGAGACCACGAAATCGATGCTGCGGTCGATCGGTCCGACCTCGAGGTTGGCCACGGCGCCGGCGGGCACCACCTCGAGCGGCCCGCGCAGCGTGAACGAGCGCACCGACACGCCGGTCCCGGGCGGCGCGGTCGCCGCGCTCGGGATCTCGGCGGGAGCCACCGCGAGGTTGCCGGCCTTGTCGCGCACGCTGACCGTGAACGCGTAGTCGCCGTCGGGCGCCGGTCCGGTCTCCTGCGGGCCGGTCGCCACCTCCCCGTGCCAGACGCCGCCGCGACCGTCGCCGCGGAAGCGGCGGACCACCTGCGGCTTCGCCGCGGCGTCGGTGCGAAAGACGCGGAACTCGGGGGCCTGGTTGGCCGGCCCGCCGTAGCGCAGCGTCACCTCGGTGGGCCCCGGCGGGATCGTGTTGGGCCGCGCCGACAGCAGCCGCACCACCGGCGGCTCCGTGTCCACGCGGATCCGCTTCGAGGAGTCGATCACGCGCCCCTCGTCGCGGCGAACAACCCGCATCCGATAGACCCCGTCCGGCACGATCGCCCCGTCGTCGTCGCGTGCGTCCCAGCGGAAGCGGTGCTTCGCGTCGCCGGCCAGCTCGCGGTCGTCCACGAGGCGGCGCACCTCGTTGCCCTCGCCGTCCATGATCGAGAACGTGACCTTGGCCGGCTCGGACAGGTCGAACCCGACCTGTGTCGAGTCCCGGTAGCGATCGCTGTTGGGCGAGATCTGCTTCGGCTTGGCCGCGAAGCGGATCACGAGCGGGAACTCGCTCTTGAGCTGCTGGGTGGCGAAGAAGGCCGCGATCGTCGCAACCACGAGCAGCGCGAAGACCGCGCGAACGACGGGACGGGCCATGGGCGCGGGACCCTAGTGGTTGAGAATGTCGGTCCCATGCGCGTTCAGCTCATCGATCCCTCGGCAGACGTCCTGCCGTACGACCACGCCCTGGCCGCCGCGCTCGCCCGCCGCGGCGCCGGGGTCGAGCTGGTCACCTCGCGCTTCGTTCACGGCCCGGCCCCGCCGCCCGACGGCTACGCGGTCGCGCAGTCGTTCTACCGGCTCGCCACCGGGCCGGCCGCAGGGCGCCCGCGCCTGCGCCGGGCGCTCAAGCTCGTCGAGCACGTGCCCGACACGCTGCGCCTGCGCCGCCGAGCCGGGACGGCCGACCTCCAGCACTGGCAGTGGCTCTGGCTCGAGGCCGCGACCACACGGCTGCTGCCCCACGACCGCCCTCAGGTGTTGACCATGCACAACGTGATCAGACGCGGTCGCTCCGGACGCCGCCTCGCCGACCGCATGGACGCGGTGATCGTCCACACGCGGCATGGCGCGGAGCTGCTCGGCGGCGGGCCGCGCGTGCACGTGATCCCCCACGGCGCGTTCGAGCACCTCACCCGCCAGGCCGACGAGCGCCCGCTGCCGCCCGAGCTGGCCGCGGTCCAGGGGCCCGTGGTGCTCTGCTTCGGTGTGGTGCGCCCGTACAAGGGAATCGACCTGCTGGTGGAGGCGTTCCGGTCGATCGCCGGGGCCGAGCTCTGGGTCGTCGGGCGGCCGCTCGGGGTCTCGATCGAGGCGCTCGACGCCCCGCCGAACGTGCGCTTCGTGCCGCGCTACGTGGCCGACAGCGAGCTGCCCGCCTACTTCCGCCGGGCGGACCTGCTCGTGCTCCCGCACCGCTCCGTGGACGTCTCGGGCGTGCTATTCGCCGGCCTGGCCTTCGGCAAGCCGATGGTGCTCTCCGACGTGGGCGGCTTCCGCGAGCTGGTGGAGGAGCACGGCGCGGCGCGGCTGGTCCCGCCGGGCGATCCGCGGGCGCTCGCCGCGGCGATCGGCGAGCTGCTGGCCGATCCGGCCGAGCGTGAGCGCCTCGCCGAGCGCGCCAGGGCCGCCGCCGCCGGGCCGTACTCCTGGGACTCGGTCGCGCAGCGCACGCTGGCCGTCTACGAGGAGGTGCTCGCGCGATGAGGGTCGTGTTCATGGGCAAGAGCAAGCGCTCGGCCGTGCTGGCGCTCGACTGGCTGGTGGCCCGCGGAGCGGAGGTGGTCGCCGTGGTGGCCCCCGAGCCCGGACGAGCTCACCCACGAGCAGCAGCGGCTCGATCTCGCCGCGAGCCGTCACGGGATGCCGCTGACCACGGAGGACGAGCTGTACGCGGACCCGCCCGCGGACGTGGACGTCGTCGTCTCGTTCCTGTTCTGGAACCTGATCCGCGAGCCGCTGATCTCGCTCGGGCGGGTCGGCTGCCTCAACTTCCACCCCGCGCCGCTGCCCGACTACCGCGGCGTCGGGGGCTACAACGTGGCGATCCTCGACGGGCTGGCGAGCTGGGGTGTCTCCTGCCACTTCGTCGACGAGCACCTCGACACCGGCGACGTCGTGGAGGTGGAGCGCTTCCCGATCGACCCGCGACTCGGAGACCGCCTTCTCGCTCGACCTGAAGAGCCAGGAGCATCTGCTCGCCCTGTTCGAGCGGGTCATGCAGCGAGTGCTCGACGGCGAGCAGCTGCCGCGCTCGCCCCAGGAGGACGGCCGCTACGTCTCCCGTGCCGAGTTCGAGGAGCTGCGCGTGGTGCGCCCCGGCGACGATCTGCGGCGCAAGCTGCGGGCGTTCTGGTACCCGCCCTGGCCGGGCGCGGTGCTGGAGGTGAACGGGCACCGGCTGACGCTCGTGGACGAGTCGCTGCTGGGCGACGTGGCCGCGGCGTATCGCGACGCGGGCCGGTTGCCGTGAAATGTGACCTGCGTCACATAGTTGGGTGATGGGCCCCGAGTACTCTCGGCAGATGAGCTGTGCCGCATGCGGGATGGACAACCCCGCCGGGGCTCGCTTCTGCATGTCCTGCGGCGCCAAGCTCGAGCACCGCTGCCCCAACTGCGGCACGCCCGCCCCGCCCGAGGCCCGCTTCTGCATGAGCTGCGGCAACCAGCTCGACCAGGAGGGCGTCGCCGCCCGCCGGGGTCCGGACCGGTTACCCGAGGAGCGCCGCCAGGTGACCGTGCTGTTCGCCGACCTGTCCGGCTACACGGCCGTGGCGGAGCGCATGGACCCCGAGGCCGTCAAGGCGCTCATCGACCGCGTGCTGATGCGGCTCGGGGCGGAGGTCGAGCGCTACGGCGGGACCGTCGACAAGTACATCGGCGACAACGTCATGGCGATCTTCGGCGCCCCGGTCGCGCACGAGGACGACGAGGAACGCGCCGTGCGCGCCGGGCTCGGCATGCAGGCCGCGATGGGCGACGTGAACGAGAACCTGCCCGATGGCGTGCACTTCGACCTGCGCGTGGGCGTGAACACCGGGGAGGTGCTCGCCGGCGCGGTGGGCGAGGACTACACCGTCGTTGGAGACACGGTCAACGTCGCCGCGCGGCTGCAGAGCGCGGCGCGGCCGGGGAGCGTCACCGTCGGCGAGCGCACCATGCGAGCGTCGGGCGGCGCTGTCCGCTACGAGCAGCTCGAGCCGCTCGAGCTGAAGGGCAAGGCCGAGCCCGTCCCGGCCTGGGAGGCCGTGGCGGTGATGGCCCTCCATGCGGTCGGCCGCCGCGCCCCCTCGCGCGAGACGCCGCTGGTTGGCCGCGAGCAGGAGCTGTCCACGCTCGAGACGATCTTCGAGCGGGTCGAGCTGGAGCGCGCGCCGCACCTCGTGACGCTGGTCGGAGAGGCCGGCGTGGGCAAGTCGCGCGTGCTGCGCGAGCTCGAGAGCCAGCTCGGCGCGCGCGTTGTCGCCCCGACCTTCCGCACCGGGCGCTGCCTGCCCTACGGGAGCGGCATCGTGTTCTGGGCGCTCGGCGAGGTGCTGCGCGAGGAGTGCGGCATCGTCGACGCCGACTCCGCCGACGAGGCGTGGTCGAAGCTGCGCGAGTACGCGCTCGACCTGTTCGGCGCCAAGGGGTCGGCCGTGACCGAGGAGGCCGAGCGCAAGACCGCGCTGATCGCCCGCCTGATCGGCCTCGAGGTGCCCGCCGACCTGGTGCCGACGGGCGAGGACCCGGAGCGCCTGCGCGAGTCGTTCTTCTCGGCGCTGCGCGCCGGCATCGAGGCGCTGGCCGGCCGCCAGCCGCTGGTGCTCGCGTTCGAGGACATCCACTGGGCCGACGACGGCATGCTCGACGCGATCGAGCACCTCGCTCAGTGGGTGCGCGCACCGCTGATGCTGGTCTGCCTCGCCCGCGACGAGCTGCTCGACCGCCGGCCCAGCTGGGGCGGCGGGCGCGGTTCCGCGACCCAGCTGGTGCTGGAGCCGCTCACCGCCTCCGAGACCGAGTTCCTCGTGGCCGCGCTGCTGCCCGCCGGCGAGACCGTCCCCCAGGCGGTGGTGGAGCGCTCCGGCGGCAACCCGCTGTTCGCCGAGGAGATGGCTCGGCGCATCACCGAGGGCGGCGGCACGCACAGCGGCGCGCTGCCCGACACCATCCAAGCGGTGCTCGCCGCGCGGCTCGACGCGCTCGAGCCGTTCGAGCGCCAGCTCGTGCAGCAGGCGGCGGTGGTGGGGCGCACGTTCTGGGAGAGCTCGCTGGCGCCGCTGGCGGGCGCCGACCAGCGCCAGCTCGAGCGGGCGCTGCTGTCGCTGCAGGAGAAGGACATCCTGGCGCTGGGCGCCGAGAGCCAGGAGACCGGCGAGCGCGAGCTCGCCTTCAAGCACGTGCTGATCCGCGACGTGGCCTACGGAATGCTCCCCAAGGTGGTGCGCGCCCGCAAGCACTTCGAGGTCGGCGCGATCATCGAGGAGCGCGCCGGCGACCGGACCGACGAGGTCGTGTCCCTGCTCGCCGAGCACTACGGGCGCGCCGCCGCCCTGGGCCGCGAAGGGGGCCTTCCGATGGACGAGCTCGACGGCATGCAGCGCCGGGCGATGCTGTTCCTCGAGCAGGCTGGCGACGCCGCCACCTGGCTGTTCGCCAACCGCGAGGCGGCCGCCCACTACCGCCACGCGCGCGCGATCCACCCGCAGGACGGCCGGCCCGACGGCGTGCGCATCGGCGAGAAGCTCGGTGACGTGTCGCTGCGCCTCGGCCGCGTCGACGAGGCCATCGCCGTTTGGCTCGAATGCCTCGACTGGCATCGCGTCGAGGAGGACCTCGAGCGCGTGGCCGACCTGCACCGCAAGATCGGCGCCGCGCTCTCGCACAAGGGCGAGCGCAAGGCCGCGATCGAGCACTACCAGAAGGGCATCAACCTGCTGAAGGACGGGCCACCGCGGCTGGAGCTGGTGCGCCTGTACGAGGAAGCGGCGTGGCTGTACCTGCACACCGGCGACAACATGCTCGCGATCTATGCCTCCGAGAAGGCGCTGCGGCTGGCCGAGCGGCTCGGCGAGACCCGCGCCGCGAGCCGGGCGCACGGGATCTTCGGGCGCGTGTTCGGCCGCATCGGCGACACCGAGAAGGCACGCCAGAACCTCGAGCGCGCGGTCGAGCTGGCGCGCGCGCCGCGGGGCTCCTCCTGGCCAGGTGGCGCTCGCGAGGACCAGAGCGAGACGATCCTGGCGCTGTCGGCGCTCGGCCGGCACCTCGAGGTCTCCGAGGCGCAGGTCGAGCCGGCGCGGGCGGCCTACGAGGAAGCGCTCGCGCTCGCCGAGAAGATGGGCTCACTGCCGGCGCAGGTCGAGCTGCATGCGTCGCTCGCGCAGCTGGCCGTCTACGGCGCCGACTGGGAGCAGGTGGAGCGCTCAACCGAGGCGAGCGCGGAGCTGGCCGAGCGCGAAGGCCTGGTCGGCAAGCTGTGCCTCCCCACCGCATTGCGCGGCCTGCTTCGCTGGCGCGAGGGCAAGCTCGACGAGTCCACGGTGCTGTTCCACCGCGCCCACGAGCTGGCCGAGCAGGTCGGGTGGTCCGAGCTGGCCTTCCAGGCGCTGTTCGGGCTTGCCACGTCGCTGCGCGACTCGGGCGACCTGTCCGGGGCGCTGGCCGCGCTCGACCGGGCGCTCGACGTCTGCGAGCGCGCCGGGCTGATCGCGCAGTCGATCCAGGCGACCGCCGCGCGCGCGGTGGTCCTGATGCTGGCCGAGCGCCGCGAGGCGGCCGTCGAGGCGGCCCAAGAGGCTTCCGAGCTGGCCGAGCGCCTGCACTACCCGATCGGCCGCGCGGCCGCGCTCGAGGCGCAGGGCGTGTGCGCCGAGGACCCGTCGGCAGGCGCCGACCTGCTGGCCGAGGCCGCCGACGCGTGGTCCGAGCTCGATCGGCCGCTGGAGGCCGCGCGCGCACGGCTGCTCGCCGGTCAGATGATGGTCGCGGAGGACTCCCAACGAGGACGGACGCTGCTGGTGGGCGCGGCCGCGGAGATCGAGCGCCTCGGCGTGCACCACCTGTCCGAGCAGGCGCGGGCGCTGGCGACCTAGGGCGCTACGGCGCCTTGTCGGCGCCCGCGATGACGATCACGGTCGCGTCGCCGGCCAGCGCCTGACTCGACGGGTTGACCGGCTCGCGCTGGGCGATGCCGAGCCGCCGGCTCACGGCTCTGGCCTCGGCCTGGTGGCCGGGCGCGTACTGCACGACGGACTCGGCCAGCTGCTGGTCGGAGAAGTTGGTGATCGTGCCGACCTTGAAGCCGGCGGCGTTGACCTCGTCGCTGAGCGTGGCGGCCAGGCCGGGCACGGTGGTGCCGTTGAGGACGGCGACGGTGACGCTCGCGGGCTTGACCGCTCCCTGCTTGGGCTGTTGCTGGCCCGCGCCGTCGTTGCCGCCGTCGTTGCTGGGCGCGCTCTGGCTCGGGCTGCCGCCGTCGTCGTCGCCGGTCAGCTGGAGGACGCCGTAGGTCGCCGCGCCGCCGAGGACGAGCAGACCGACCAGGGCGACGGCCAGGTAGCGGGCGGTGAGGCCGCCGCGCGACTTGGGCCGCGGCGGCAGGATGGCCGTCTCCTGCGGCGAGTGGCGGGAGGTGACGCCCGGTCGGGTGCCACCGCCGGCCTCACCGGCGGGGACGCTCGGAGCACGGTTGCCGGCCGGTGTGGCGGCCTGCCGAGGCGGCGTGGGGGACGGCCGCTGCGTGGGGGCGGGCGGGCGGGCTGCGCCCGGGGGCGAGGAGGGCGGTGACGCGGAGGAGGGCGGGGCGGGCGATGTGGGGCCGCCCGGCGCGGAGGGGGCGCCGGGCTTGGCTGGGGTGCCGGGCGAGGGAGGGCCGCCCGGCGAGGAAGGCGCGCCCCGTGATGGGGCGTCAGGGGCGGCGGGCGCGCCGGATGCAGGCGGCCCGCCGGGCGAGGTCGGGTCGCTCGGCGACGCGGGTGCGCTCGGCGTGGCGGTGCCGGCCGCGGCGCTCGGCTGCGTCGGCGGCCCACCCGCTTGCGGCGATGCGGCTCCGGCCTGGCTCCCCGCGGCGCCCGTTCCGCTCGCTGACGCCGCCGCTGCGGCGGTGGCCGGCTGCGCGGCCGTCTCCGCGTCCTTCGACGCGCCCTCCTTCGCGGCGCCCTCCTTCGCGGCGCCGTCGCTTGGCGGCGCCGGCGTTCGCGTTCTGAGCCGCGGGCACCGGGGCGCCGCTGGGCTTGCCCTGCTTCGCCGTGGCCGCTGCGGCGCCCGCTGCCGCCGCCGCCGCCGGCGTGGCCGCCGCCGGTTTCCCGGGCGTGGCCGGCTTGCCCGGCACCTGCGGAGGGGTCGTGGGCGCCTTCGGCGGCTGTGGCTGTGCCACCACGCGGCCGGGCACGACCGGCGCTCCCTGCTCCGAGCGCTCGGGCGCGCGCCCGGCCCACTCCCGCAGCCGCTTCACGTCGCGGGCCTGCGAGAAATAGAGCGCCGAGAGCAGCGCCAGCCCGACCACCGAGGCGATCCCGGCGTAGGCGCCGATGTCCTGGACTATCTCCGGCAAGGGTGGAACTGTAGAACGCGGGGCGGCGCGCGTCGCCGCCGGTCAGCGGCTCCGCGGCGCTCAGCTCTGGACCGTGGCCGCCAGCGCCCGCTCCGTGGACAGCTCCGCCACGGAGCCCGCCAGCCCCGCCGCGTCGCCTCCGTAGACCAGCGCCTCGATGCGTGCGAACGCGCTCTCGACCCACTCCGGGTCGAGCGGCGGCTGGATCGCGTAGACGATCTTCTCCGCCGGCGTCGGCTGCGGGCGCTCGCCGGGGTTGAACAGCTCCTCGTGGATCTTCTCCCCCGGGCGCCGCCCGACGATCTCGATTGCGATGTCCACGTCCGGCTCGTAGCCGGCGAGCCGGATCATGTTGGCCGCGAGATCGATGATCTTGACGGGGTCGCCCATCTCGAGCACGAACACCTCGCCGCCGGTGGCCAGCTCGCCCGAGCGGATGATCAGCTGGACCGCCTCGGGGATCGTCATGAAGTAGCGCGTCATGCGCGAGTCGGTGACCGTGACCGGCCCGCCCTTGGCGATCTGACGCCGGAAGATCGGCACGACCGAGCCCGACGACCCGAGCACGTTGCCGAACCGCACCGACGCGTAGCGGGTGCCCTTGAAGCGGTTCTGCGCCGCCTCCACCGCCCATTCCGCCAGCGCCTTGGACGCGCCCATCACGGTCGCGGGGCTGACGGCCTTGTCGGTCGACACCAGCACGAAGCGCTCCACCCCGGCCTCGCCCGCGGCCGCGGCGACGATCCGGGTGGCTACCGCGTTGTTGCGCACCGCCTCGACCGGGTTCTCCTCCATCAACGGCACGTGCTTGTAGGCGGCCGCGTGGAAGACCACCGACGGCGCGTGCTCCTCGAAGACCTCGCGCACGCGGGTGGCGTCCTTGCAGTCGACCAGCACCGAGGCGGCCCGCGAGAAGTGGCGCTCCTCCTCGAGCTCGCGGCGAATCTCGAACAGCGCGTTCTCAGAGTTGTCGACGAGGACAAGGAACTTCGGCCCCACCCGTGCGATCTGGCGGCAGAGCTCGGACCCGATCGACCCGCCGGCGCCGGTCACGAGCACGACCCGGCCCGACAGATAGGCGCCCACGCGGTCGATCTCGACTCGCACCGGCTCGCGCCCGAGCACGTCCTCCACCTGGACCTCGCGCACCTGGCGCATCAGGTTCACGCCGCCGGACAGCAGCTCGAAGGTCGTGGGCAGCATCCGCACCGGGATCGACCGGTCGCGGCAGGCGGTGACCACGCGCTGGCGCAGGATGCCCGGCGCCGACGGGATCGCGATGATCACCTCGTCGGGCTTGACCGCGTCGAGCACGCGCGGCAGGTCGTCGGTCGCGCCGAGCACCTTGTGCCCGGCCACCCGCATGCCCTGCTTGCGCGGGTCGTCGTCCACGAACCCGACCGGCGCCGCGCGCAGGCCGGGATTGCGGCGCAGCTCGGCCGCGACCTGCTGGCCGCCGTTGCCGGCGCCGATGATCAACACCTCGTGCCCGGCCCGCTCGAGCATCGCGCCGCGCGCCGGGCGCTCGAACGCCCACCGGACCGCGAAGCGAGCGCCGCAGACGAACACGAGCGCCAGCAGGAAGTCCATCGCGATGACCGTGCGCGGCGGGTCGTGGCGGCCGATCGAGAACAGGAAGAGCACGACGATCAAGCCGGCGGTCGAGACGATCGTCGCCTTGAGGATCGCCTCGAAGTCCTTCTGGTCGACGAAGCGCCACAGCTTCGAGTAGAGGCCGAACGCCGCGTAGATCGCGACCTGCATCGGCACCGTGATCCAGATCGTGGCGGTGAGCAGCTCCTGGTAGCGGTTCGGAATCCCCTCGTCGAAGCGCAGCACGTACGCCAGCCAGTAGGCGAGTGCCAAGAGGGCCGCATCCACGCCGACCTGGCCGACGCGACGGACGTTCACTGACGAAGGCAGGGATCTCATGGTTGGCGGGCGGCCAGCAGCATTGTGACGAGTTCGCGCGGGTCGCGCCGGACGCGCAAGCCTTCGGTCGCCGGCTTGCGCTCGAGCTGAATCTGCCCGGGATCGTCGAGCTTACGCAGCCGCCCCTCGCGGAGCAGAGCCTCGTCGACGGCCCCGAGCCTGCCCTCAAAGGTAGTGAACACGGGAGTACCCAAAGCGACCGCTTCGCGATTCATCGTGCCGCCGGCCGAGATCACGAGGTCGGCGTAGGCCACCAGACTCTGGGCGTCGATCGCGTGCTCGGGCACGATGAACTCGCCGAGCTCGGCTCGCTGGGCGGGCGTTCGCGGCAGCACGACCGTCTGAGTTCCCCGCAGCCGGTCCAGAACCTTCCCGAAGAGCGGGTTCTCGAAGCGGTGATAGAGCGACACCTCGGGCGGCGTACGCACGACCACGATCGGGCGCTCGCGGTCGAGGCCGAGCTCGCCCAGGACCGCCGGGTCGGGCTCGAAGTCCGCCAGGTAGTACTCCTCCTTGAGCCCGGGATAGGCGTGGATCTTGCCGCGCGCCCCGTAGCGCTCCAGGCGCTCGGGCGGGATCGCGTCCGGCACCACCACGGCGCGCGCCAGCCGGCAGTTCACCTGGTGCTGCGCGGTGGCCCACTCGTAGTCGAAGGCGGTGGCGCTGGGAACGCGCAGCAGCTTGGCCGCAACGCTGACGTCGTTGGAGCCGTGGCCCATCGCCACGTCGAAGCGCCGTCCGCGCGCCCAGCGCACCAGAGCGAGGCTGCGCGAGACGAGGCCGAGCGCCTTGCTCGCCACGCGCCCGCCGCGGTGGCGGCCCACCGCGGTGTGCTCGATGCCGAACCGCTCGCACAGCTCGAGCGTCTGCGCGAAGTCGCGCGCGGTCACCTCCACCTCGTGCCCGTCGGCCCGCATCGCCTCGATCAGCGGCCGCATCACGAGCACGTGGGGGCTGTTGGTCAGGTCGACCCAGACGCGCACGCCCCCACCACCTCGCGGATCTGCTCCTCGGTCAGGTCGATGCCCATCGGCAGAGCGTGGTTGGTGCGGGCGGCTTCCTCGGTTGCGGGCAGCTCGACTGCGCTGCCGATCGCCGGCTGGCGATGAACCGGCACGCGGTAGTAGCCGCGCCCGATCGGGAGCCGCTCCGCCCGCACCACGTAGAGGTGGTAGACGTGCCGAGCGCCGTCGATCGACGCCGGCAGCCGGGCGTGCTCTGCGAGGCCGAGGCGTTCGTAGGTCTCAGCCGCCGCCCGGCGCCGCTCGTTCCAGCCGTCGAGCTCTGGCAGCAGCACGCGCAGGACCGCCGCCTGCATCTCGTCGAGGCGCGAGTTGTAGCCCACCTCGGTGAAGGTCTGCTTGTCCGTGGACCCGTGGAAGCGCAGCAGGCGAGCCAGCTCGGCAACGCGGTCGTCGCCGGTGACGATCGCGCCCCCATCCCCCAGGCAGGGCAGGTTCTTGGCCGGGAAGAACGAGAACGTTGCCGCGTCGGCGAGCGCGCCCGCCTTGACGCCGTCGAGCGACGCCCCGGCGGCCTGGGCGGCGTCCTCCACCACCGGCACCCCCAGCTCGCGCAGCTCGGGCACCGGGGCGACGTTGCCGAACAGGTGCACCGGGACGATCGCCTTCGTGCGCGGGGTGAGCACGGCCTTGACGGTCTCGGCGGTGACGCAGAACGTGTCGGGGTCGATGTCGCAGAACACCGGCGTGGCGCCGGCGACGATCGCCGCCTCGGCGGTGGCGTAGAAGGTGAACGAGGGCATCACGACCTCGTCGCCGGGTCCGACCCCGAGCGCGCGCAGCGCGATCGTCAGGGCGTCGGTCCCGTTGGCCACCGCGATGCAGTGCTCGACACCGAGGTAGGCCGCGAACTCCGACTCGAACGCCGCCACCTCGGGGCCGAGGATGTAGCGACCGGAGCGCGCGACGCGATCGATCGCCTCGGTGAGGCGATCGTGGTAGGGCGCCAGCGAGCTGGCGAAAAGCGGCACATCGGTCATGGGCGGCTAGCTACCCTAATCGCTCTCATGACGGTCCTCATGGCGTCGATCACCGACCCGCTCGTCAACGCTGCCGTCGATGTCGTGGATGCGATGGGGCTCCCAGGCGTGTTCCTGCTGATGCTCCTGGAGAGCGCGTGCATCCCGGTGCCGAGCGAGGCGACGATGCTGTTCGCCGGCTTCAACGTGTCGAATGGGGAGTACAGCCTGTTCGCAGCCGTGGCGGTCGGGTCGCTCGCAAACCTGGTCGGGTCCTGGATCGCGTACGGGGTCGGCTACTACGGGCGCGTGGACATCCTCGAGAAGCACGGCAAGAAGCTGCACATCAAGAAGAGCCACCTCGAGTGGGCCGATCGGTGGTTCGAGCGCCACGGCGACGCAACCGTCTTCTTCACGCGCATGCTGCCGATCATCCGCACGTTCATCTCGCTGCCGGCCGGGGTGGCGCGCATGCCGTTCTGGCGCTTCAGCGTCCTCACGCTGGCCGGCTGCGTGCCATGGGTGCTGATGCTGACCTTCATCGGGAAGCAGGCCGGGGACAACTGGGAGGACTGGAAGGAGTACCTCCACTACGTCGACTACGCGGTCGCCGCCGCGATCGTGCTGGGGGCGGCCTACCTGCTGCTCCGTGCTCGGCGGCGCAAGAAGGCCGGGGGCGGCGACCCGGCGCCCGAGTCGGTCTGACCGCGCTGCCGTTGCGCCGGGCGCTGCTGCTGGGCCTGCTCCAAGGGCCGGCCGAGCTGCTGCCGGTGTCGAGCTCGGGTCACCTGGCGCTCGTGCCGCGGTTGCTCGGGTGGGACTACGCCGCCCTGCCCGCGAATGCGCGCAAGACGTTCGAGGTGGCCCTGCACGTCGGGTCCGCCCCGGCGTTGGCGCTCGCGTTGCGCGGGGGGTTGTTCCGCGATCCGCACCTGCAGGCGCTGACGTTCCTGCCGCCGGCGCTGGTCGGCCTCGCCTTCGAGCGCCCGATCGAGCAGCGGCTGGGCGGTGTGCGGTCGGTGGCGGTCGCACAGGTGCTCGGGGGCGCGGCGCTGATCGCGGCCGACCTGCGCCCGGAGCAGCGTTCGGAGCCGACCGCGCTCGACGCGCTCGCCGTCGGCCTCGGGCAGGCGGCGGCGCTGGTGCCGGGCGTGTCGCGCTCGGGGGCCGCCCTGACCGCCGCTCGGCTGCGCGGCCTGTCGCGGCCCGCGGCCGCGTCGCTGTCGCTGCGGGCGGCGCTGCCAGTCACGGTTGGCGCCGGGTTGCTCAAGGGCGTGCGGGCGGTGCGCGACGGCGTGCCGCCCGAGCTGCGCGCCGCGGCCGCTGTCGGCGCCGCCGCGGCCTGCGTCTCAGCACTCGCGGCGTTGCCGCTGGCGCGCGCCACTCGCTGGCGGGAGATCGGGCTCTGCCGAATCGCGCTCGGAACGGTTGCGCTGGCGCGGTCGCCCGACCGGACCTAGGCTGGAGATAGCAGTGGATAACTGGTGTCCCCCTGCAAAACCCTGCAATGTCTTCCTCCGCCCTACTCGACTCCGTCGGGACGCCGGACCCACCCGGGGACCGGACCCTTGCGCGGCTCACGGAGCACGTCCGCGCGCTGCTGCCGGCCACGGCGGTACTGATCGCGACGGTTGACGACCGGCGCCGGACGGTCGAGCGCTGTGCGGGGTGGTTCGCCGATCCGAAGCTGAGCGCGGCGGTCGGGCCGGGCGGCCGCCACGCCCTCGACGCGCGTGGACGCGCGGTGCTCGACGCGATCCTCGCGCGCGACAAGCCGCTGTTCCTGTCGCGGCTCGGGATCTGGGAGAAGGCCCCCGACCTGCTCACCTCGCTGGTCGAGTCGCACGGGCCGGAGCGCGCACGCGCGATCTGGCGGGCGTGCCGCGACGCGGCCGTGATCGCGAGCCCGTTGCGCACCGAGGCGGGGCGCGGGCTGGGGGTGCTGGTGGTCGCCTCCGCCGAGACCGGGCAGCCGCTGCGCGCGGCTGACGTGCGCACCGTCGAGGTCGTCGCCGACCTGGCGTCGCTGGCGCTCGAGCGGGCCGATCTGCTTCGGATCCAGACTCGGCGCGCCCGCGACGAGGAGCTGCTCAAGCGCGCCGGCGACGCGATGTCGAGCTCGCTCGAGCTGACCGACGTCTACCGCAGCGTGGTCGAACACGCCGCGACGACGAGCGGCGCGACGCAGGCGGTGCTGACCCGGCTCGACACGCGTGCCGGCGAGCTGCGCACGATGGCCGCGCTCGATTCCTCCCCGGTGCGACTCGATCCCGAGGGGCTGCGCCAGGTGGCCCGTACGCGTGAGCCGCTGCTGGAGCGCGACGGGGCGTTGATGCACGCGCCGATCGAGCTGGGCCCGCGGCTCTACGGCGTGCTGAGCGTCAGCACGCCCGATCGGTTCGACGAGGCGAGGCTCGACCTGCTCACGCGACTCGCGCGCTCCTCCGCCGCGGCGATCGCGAACGCCATCGACTTCCAGCGCGAGCGCCACATCGCCCGCTCGCTGACGCTCGGGTTCGTGCCGGAGTCGTTGCCGCGCGTTCCCGGATACGAGACCGGACTGCTGTACGCGCCGGTGCTGGGGGAGCCGACGGGCGGCGACCTGTACGGCGTCTGGCAGCTCCCGAGCGGGGAGGTCGCGGCGCTGGTGGGCGACGTGGCCGGCAAGGGGGTCGAGACCGCGGCGCTGAGCGCGATGGTGCGGTTCTTCATCGAGGCGCGCAGCTGGGACGCGGAGTCGCCGGCGCGGGTGCTCGAGCAGACCAACGCGATGCTGGCCGGGCGGCTGCCGAGCGACACGTTCGTGACGGCGTTCCTGGCTGTGATGGGACCGGACTCGCTGCGGTGGGCGAGTGCCGGTCACCTGCCGCCGTTCTGCCTCTCCGGAGGCTCGACACGCGAGCTGGAGGCGACCGGAGTGCCGCTTGGGGTGGAGGCCGCGGCGCGGTACGGCGAGCGCGAGCTGGAGCTGGCGGACGGGGATTTGGTGTTCGCGTACACGGACGGGCTTCCCGAAGCTCGCCGCGGCGACGAGGCCTACGGCCCCGAACGCCTCACACGCCTGGTGCGCAGCCTGGCCGCCTCCCAGGGCCCGGAACAACTGGCAAAGAGGGTGCACGAAGAGGTGGTGGCTTGGAGCGGCGGGCTGCGTGACGACGCGGTGGCGCTGGCGCTGCGGCGCGGCTGAGGCCGCTTCCCGCGCGCCCCGCCGCTCGCTTCGCTTGAATGGCTGCGTGACCGATTCCGCCTACGCCCGCGCGGGCGTCGACCAGACCCGCTCCGGCAGTGCCGTGCGGGCGCTCGTGGAGGTGCTCGGCACGATCGCCACCGGGCGCCCCGGCCGCGCGGCGCTCGGCTCCGGCCACTACGCGAACGTGCTGCGGCTGGACGACACTCGCGGCCTGGCGCTGTCCACCGACAGCGTCGGCTCGAAGGTGATCGTCTGCGAGCAGATGGGCCGCTTCGACAGGATCGGGCTCGACCTGATCGGCATGAACGCCAACGACGTCATCTGCGTGGGCGCCGACCCGATCGCTCTGCTCGACTACATCGCCGTCGAGGACGCCGACCCCGAGATGCTCGAGCAGATCGGGATCGGGCTGAAGGAGGGCGCCGAGCAGGCCCAGCTCGAGATCCCCGGCGGCGAGCTGGCGGTCCTACCCGACCTGATCCGCGGCCATCCCTCGCCGCACGGCTTCGACCTGGTCGGCTTCTGCGTCGGGCTCGTCGACCTGGACGCGATCGTGACCGGGGCGACAGTGGAGCCCGGCGACGCGCTGATCGGCATCCCGTCGAGCGGGATCCACTCGAACGGGCTCAGCCTGGCGCGCCGCGTGCTGCCCGACCTGCACGAGGTCGTCGGCGACACGACCGTCGGCGAGCTCCTGCTGGAGCCGACCGTGATCTACGTGCGTGCGATCCGCGAGCTGCTGGCGTCGGAGATCGAGGTGCGCGGCCTGGCGCACATCACTGGCGAGGGCTTCCTCAACCTGCTGCGCCTGGAGGCGGACGTGGGCTACCGCATCGACTCACCGCTGCCGGTACCCGGCATCTTCGAGCTGATCGCCGAGCGCGGCGGCGTCGAGCCGGCCGAGCTGTACGAGGTCTTCAACATGGGCTGCGGCTTCTGCTGCGTGGTACCGGAGGCCCAGGCGGACGCCGCCGTGGCCCTACTGGCCAAGCACCACCCGGGCACCGCCGTGATCGGCCAGGCCACGGCCACCGCCGGCGCCGTGGAGCTCAGCGCGCAGCGCCTGCGCGGCAGCCGGGCCGGGTTCGTCAGCGGGTAGGGCGTGATCCGCGTTTTGCTGACTTAGGGGGTCTATAGGCCCCCCAAAGCAGCAAATCTCTCTGGCGGACGTGCTCGCACTGGCGGCGAAGCAGCACGGTGTGGTGACGCGGGCGCAGTTGATCGGCCTGGGGATGTCGAGGGAGGCGATCAGGTACCGCGTACAGCGCAGACGGCTGCACCCGATGCACCGCGGCGTCTATGCCGTCGGCAGGCCGCAGCTGACGCGACATGGCGTCCTCATTGCTGCCGTTCTCGGCTGTGGGCCCGGCGCCGCGTTGAGCCATGACGCGGCGGGTGAGGTCCATGGCATTCGTAAGCGGAGGGCTGGACCGATCGACGTGACGGTGCCCGGGGCGGAGCGCAGGCGGCCCGGCATCCGCGTCCACCGTCGGCCGCTGCCCGCAGGCGACGTCACGCACCGCCACGGCATCCCCGTCACAACCATCGTCCGCACCCTGCTCGACCTGGCGCAGCGCCTCCCTTCCCACGAGCTCGAGGCCGCCATCAACGAAGCGGACAAGCTCGACCTGATCGATCCCGACCAGCTGCGGGTGGCCCTCGACGGGCGCGACGGAAGCCGAGGCGTGGGCGCGCTGCGCGCGTTGCTCCATCGCCACAACATCGCGCTCACCGACTCCGAGCTCGAGCGCCGCTTCCTCCCGATCGCGCAGCGTGCCGGGCTACCGCCGCCGTTGACTCAGCACGATGTGAACGGCTTCCGCGTGGACTTCTACTGGCCCGAGCTCGGCCTGGTCGTGGAGACCGACGGCCTGCGCTATCACCGAACGCCCGCCCAGCAGGCGAAAGACCGCCGCCGTGATCAGGCGCACGTGGCGGCCGGGCTCACCGCTCTGCGCTTCACGCACGCGCAGGTCGTGCGGGAGTCGGAGTATGTGGAGGAGACGTTGGCTGCCGTCCATGGCACGATCATGCTGTGATCGGCACCCTGATCGGCGACCGCTTCCGGCTCGAGGAGAAGGTGGGCTCGGGCGGGATGTCCAGCGTCTATCGCGCGTTCGACCCCACGCTCGAGCGGCACGTCGCGATCAAGCTGATGCATCGCGACATCTCCGACGACGCCGACCAGCTCGAGCGCTTTCGCCGCGAGGCCCGCGCCGTCGCACAGCTCAGCCACCCCCACGTCGTGACCGTGATCGACGCCGGCGAGGACGACGGCGCTCCGTACATCGTCTTCGAGTACGTCGAGGGCGAGACGCTCAAGGACCGCATCCGGCGCCTCGGGCGCCTGCCGGTCGCCGAGGCGGTGGCCTACGCCGTCGAGATCGGCCGCGCGCTCGAGTGCGCCCACGCGCACATGCTGGTCCACCGCGACGTCAAGCCCCAGAACGTCCTGATCGACCCCGACGGGCGCGCCAAGGTCACCGACTTCGGCATCGCGCGCTCGCTCGAGGCGCAGGGCCTGACCGCAACCGGCCGCGTGCTCGGCACCACCGACTACGTCTCGCCCGAGCAGGCGCTCGGCCACGACGTGACCGCCCAGTCGGACATCTACTCGCTCGGGATCGTGCTCTACGAGATGCTCACCGGCGAGGCGCCCTACAAGGCGGACACCCAGGTGGCCGTCGCGATGAAGCACGTGCGCGAGCCGCTCCCCGACGTCCAGCGCCGCCGCCCCGAGATCTCAGCCGCGCTCGCCGCCGTGGTCGAGCGCGCGACCGCCAAGGAGATCAAGAACCGCTACGCGACCGTCGAGGCGATGGTGCACGACCTCGAGGAGGTACTCGCCATCGAGGCGGCCCGCAGCGGCCAGGCCACCGGCGAGGCGACCACCGTCCTGCGCTCGCTGTCCGACGACACGGCGGACTTCGCGCCCCAGCGGCTGCGCCACCCGCGCCGCACGCTGTTCCTGAGCATCGGGGCGCTCGCGATCGTGGCGGCCGTGATCGCCATCCTCGCGACTCGCACGGAGAAGGGCCCGGGCCAGGCGGCCACCCCGAGCAGCCCCGGGCTGTCGGCGGTGACCCTGTCCAAGGACGCCGCCAACGACTTCGACCCCGAGGGCGACGGCCAGGAGTCCCCCAGCCAGGTGCAGTTCGCGATCGACGGGCTGCCGACCACCGTCTGGAACACCGAGACCTACGAGGGCGGCTTCGAAGGCAGCAACAAGGCAGGCGTCGGGCTCTACGTGAACGCCGGCCAGCGTGTGGCCGCGCGCCAGATGGACGTGGTCACCTCGACCCCGGGCTTCACGGCGGCCGTCTACGCGTCCGACAGCGTGCCGAGCCGCATCCAGGACTGGGACAAGGTGAGCGGCACGCTCACCGTCAAGCGCGAGCAGGCGATCCAGCTCGACACGGCCAACCGAGGCTTCCGCAACTACCTGCTGTGGATCACCGAGCTGCCGGAGGGCGGCAAGGTCGCGATCAAGGAGCTGGCCCTGAAGCGCTAGCCAGCTGGCCGACGCTCCACGGGGGGCCGGGGGCGCGAGCCCCCGGATGGCATCAGTGCCGGTACTTGCGCTCGTCCGCGTGGCGCTCCAGCGCCAGCGTCAGTAGCCGGTCCAGCAGCTCGGCGTACGGCACCCCGCTCGCGTCCCACAGCTTCGCGTACACGCTCGTGGACGTGAAGCCGGGGATCGTGTTCAGCTCGTTCACGAGCACCCCGTCCCCGGTCACGAAGAAGTCCACGCGCGCCATTCCCGCGCAGCCGACGATCTTGAACACCTCCACCGCCAGCCGCCGCACCTCCTCCACGTGCGGCGTGCGCGCCGGCACCACCAGCTCCATCCCGCCCTCGGTGTACTTCGCCTCGTAGTCGTACCAATCGCTGTTGATCACCAGCTCGCCGGGCATCGACGCCTCCGGGTCGCCGTTGCCGAGCACCGAGCACTCGACCTCCATCCCCTCGATCAGCCGCTCGATCACCACCACGGGGTCGTGCTCGAAGGCCAGCCCGATCGCCCGGTCGAGGTCGACCTCGCTGACCGCCTTGGAGATCCCGACGGACGACCCCAGCCGCGCCGGCTTCACGAACGCCGGCGGCCCGAAAGTGGTCGGCGCCCCGCCCGCGCGCACGACCGCATAGTCCCCCTGCGGCACTCCGTGCGAGGCCATCAGCTCCTTGAACACCGCCTTGTCCATCGACACCGACGACGCCAGCACGCCCGCGCCCACGTAGGGAACGTCGAGCAGGTCGAGCAGGCCCTGCACCGTGCCGTCCTCGCCGAACGGGCCGTGCAGGGCCGGGAACACCGCGTCCACGCCCAGCAGGCCGCCGGACGGCTCCAGCGTCAGCGGCGAGCCGGCGTGCGTCCAGCGCCCGTCGCGCTCGATCAGCACCTCGACCGGCTGGTGCCCGCCCTCAGCGAGACCGACGCGGACCGACTCGGCAGAGGCCAGGGACACGTCGTGCTCGCTCGACCGCCCGCCGCCGAGCACCGCGACCTTCACGGGGTCGGCTCTCCGGGTGTGAGCACGTCGTCCTGGATCAGCACCCCGACCATGATCACGACCGACTTGCCCTTCTCGATCTCGATCCCGGCGCTCGGGCGCTGGTCGATCACCACGCCGTCCTGGCTGGCGTCGGTCACGTCGACCTCCCGCGGCGAGGCCGTCAGCCCCACGTCGCGCAGCTGCGCGATCGCGTCGCGCCTGCTGAGACCAACCACGTTCGGCACGCTGACCGTCTCGATGCCGGTCGAGACCGTGATCGTGACGGTCGTGCCGCGGTCGACCTCCGTTCCGGCGGCAGGATCCTGGGAGATCACGTCGTCCTCCGGCTCCTCCGACTCGCTCTGCTTGACGGCGACCTCGAACCCCGCCTCCGACAGCAGGTCCTCGGCCGAGTCGCGCGACAGCCCGGTCACGTCCGGCACCTCAACCTGCTCCGGCCCGGAGCTGACGAACAGCTGCACGCGCTCGCCGCGCTCCACCTCCTCGCCCGCGGCGGGGACCGTGCGGATGGCGATCCCCCTCTCGATCGTCTCCGACGGCCGCCGATCGACGGTCGCCTTCAGGTCGCGCTTGTCGAGCGCCTCGATGGCCACCGCCTGAGGCAGCCCGCGCACCGTCGGCACGCGCACGGTCCCGGGACCGCCGGACACCTCGAGCACGACAGTCGAGCCCTCGTCGGCCTCCTCGGCTGGGTTGGGGTCCTGGTCCACGACCTGGTCGAACGGCGCCTGGCTGCGCACGCGCGACTCCTCCACCTCGAAGCCCTCGCGCTCGAGGATCTGCCGCGCCTGCAGCAGCTGCTTCCCGACCACGCGCGGCACCTCCTTCGTGTCGGCCGCGGTCAGCCCGGCCACGGCCAGGTAGATCAGGAAGGCGAGCAGGGCGACCGTGAACAGCCCGATCGCGAACCAGGGCCAGCGCCGTCCGTGCTCGTCCTCGGGCTCACCCGGCGGCGGTGGCAGGACCGGAGGGGGCGCCTCCGTCACGGGCACCGGCACCGGCACCGGCGCGAACGCCGCTGTGTCCTGGGCGGTCACGCCGTGCTCCAGCTGGGTGCCGGCGGCCTGCAGCGCCTCGGCGAAGTCGTCGGCCGACTGCCAGCGGTGGGCCGGGTCCTTGGCCAGCGCCGCCATCACGACCGACTCCAGCGCCGGGCTCACGTCCGGGCGGAACTGCGAGATCGGCGGCGGCGGCTCGGACAGGTGCTTGAGCGCCACCGACACCGCGCTGTCGCCGTCGAACGGCAGCCGCCCGGCGAGCATCTCGTAGAGCATCACGCCGATCGAGTAGAGGTCCGAGGCCGCCGTGACCGCGTGTCCCTGGGCCTGCTCGGGCGACAGGTACTGCGCGGTGCCCATGATCGAGCCGGTCTCGGTCATCTCGGAGGCGCCCGCTCGGGCGATGCCGAAGTCGGTCACCTTCACCGCGCCGTTGTCGTCGACGATCACGTTGTGCGGCTTGAAGTCGCGGTGGATCACGCCGTGGCGGTGCGCGAACCCGGCCGCCTGGAGGATCTGCGTCCCGAGGTCCACCACGCGCGCCTGCGCCAGCGGTGCCTCGGTCGTCACGATCTCCTTCAGCGTCCGGCCCGGCAGGTGCTCCATCGCGATGTAGTAGGTGCCGTCGTGGCGGCCGCGGTCGAAGACGCCGACCACGTTCGGGTGCTGCAGCCCGGCGGCCGCGCTGGCCTCGCGCCGGAAGCGCTCCACGAACTCCTGGTCCTGGGCGAAGCGGCGATGCAGCACCTTCAAGGCCACCTGGCGGCCGAGGTGGGTGTCCTCGGCGCAGTAGACGTCGGCCATTCCGCCCGAGCCGATCCGGCGCACGATCAGGTAGCGGCTGTCGACCAGCGTGTTGTCGGCGACCTCGGTCACAGCTGGCCCCCGAGCATCGTCTCGAGCACGCTCTTCGCGATCGGCGCGGCCACGACGCCGCCGAACGAGCCGGCGGGCTGGCGCTCCAGCGTCACGGCCACCGCGAGCTTCGGGTTGTCGATCGGCGCGAAGCAGATGAACCAGGGCTGGGTGAACTCGCGGTTGGCCCCGACCTCCGCGGTGCCGGTCTTGCCCGCCACGCGGACGCCGGCGAGGGCGGCCGCGGTGCCGGTGCCCTCCTCGACGACGCGCCCCATCATCTCGGTCAGCGCAGCAGCCGTCTCGGGCTTCATCACCTCCGACTGGAGGTCGGGCTCGATGCGCTCCTTCACTCGCCCGTCCTTGCGCACGATCCGGTCGGTCAAGCGCGGCTTCATCAGCCGGCCCTTGTTCGCGACCGCCGCCGCCACCTCCGCCATCTGCAGCGGGGTGGCCTCGATCGCGCCCTCGGCGCCGCCCTGGCCGATCGCCACACGCCCGGCGTCGAAGCCGTCCTGCACGTACTGGGTGCCGTTGCGGCGGATGCCGCTGGGGATCATCTGGTTGTCCGGGTAGTCGAGCTCCGGGTCCGCGAAGAACCCGAAGCGCTTCATGTAGTCGACCAGCGTGCGCGCGGCCCACCTCCTCGCCCACCTGGGCGAACACCGTGTTGACGGAGTTGGTCAGCGCGTCGGTGAACGAGATCGGACCGAAGTCCTCGCCACCGGAGTTCTCGAGCGGCACGCCGCTGATCTCCTTGGGCGACGAGCCGTCGATGATCGTCTCCGGGGTCACCTTGCCGGTGTCGAGCGCGGCGGTCGCGGTCACCACCTTGAACGTCGAGCCGGGCGGATAGAGCTCCTGGGTGGTGCGGTTGAACGTCGGCTTGTTCGGGTCGTTGTCGAGCGCCGCGAAGTCGTCCGGGATCAGGTTCGGGTCGTACTCGGGAATCGACACCATCACGCGCACCTTGCCGGTCTGCGGCTCGATCGCCACGACGGCGCCCTTGCGGCCCGCCAGGCCTTCGACGGCGGCGCGCGTTCCGTCCACGTCGAGGTTGGTGACCACGTCGTTGCCCTCTTCGGCGCGCCCCTCGAGGCCGGCGAAGATCGACTCGAACTCGTTCTCCTTGCCGGCCAGGTCGTCGTTGCGCGACTGCTCGAGGCTGCGCCGTCCGTTCGTTATGAACGAGTAGCCGACCGGGTGCGCGAACAGGCCACGCTGCGGGTACTCGCGGACGAACGTGCGCGTGTCGCCCTGCCGCTCGGCCCGGTTGACCGCGATCCTCGTCTTGCCGTCGCTGGCGAAGATCAGGCCGCGCGGGATCGTCTGCTCCTTGATCAGGCCGCGGCGGTTGTCCGGGTTGTTCTCGAGCCCCTTCGCGTCGAGCACGGCCCAGTAGGACGTGAACCCGACCAGCAGGGCGAACAGCACGATGAACAGCCCGTAGACCTGGCGGATCTGGGCGTTCACACCAGCCCGCCTCTGCGGATGCGCTCCGCTCGCGCGTGGTCCGACACGATCAGCATCAGCGCGAGCAGCACCATGTTGGCGACTATCGAGCTGCCGCCGTAGGAGACGAACGGGAGCGTGACGCCGGTGAGGGGGATCACGCGCGTGACCCCGCCGACGATCACGAACACCTGGAGCGCGAACACCGCGGTCAGGCCCACGGCGAGCAGCTTCGAGAAGCCGTCGTTGGCGATGATCGCGGTCTTGAAGCCGCGATAGGCGAACAGCAGGTAGGCGCCCAGCACCCCGGCGGCGCCGAACAGCCCAGCCTCGTTCACCAGCACGGCGTAGATCAGATCCGTGTGCGCCGCCGGCAGCAGCGAGGCGCCATTGAACTCGATCAGCGCCTTGCCGAAGCCCTGCCCGAATAACCCGCCGTCGGCCTGGGCGAACAGCGATTGGGCCACCTGGTAGCCCTGGCAGTTGACGAACTCGGTCACCTTGCCGTCGCCGGGGCAGACCACCCGCTGCTGCGAGAAGGTGTCGAGCCAGATCTGCACACGGTCGTGCACGTGCGAGATGTTCTTCTCGAGGAAGAACGCCCCGCCGAAGAACATCGTCGCCCCCACCCCGACCAGCGACAGGCGGTCGGTGGCCACGTAGAGCAGCACCAGGAAGCCGCCGAAGAACATCAGCGAGCTGCCCAGGTCGCGGATGAAGATCAGCATCAGCATCGCGAGGCCCCAGACGAGCAGCAGCGGCCCGAAGTGCTTGGGCGACGGGCGCTCGCGCAGCACCGCCACCAGCGACGCGACGAACACGATCAGCAGCGCGGAGCCGGCCGTACCCAGCCCGAGCACCAGGATCGCGAGCACCGTGCCCACGGCGGGCAGCCCAAAGAGCAGCGCTTGGCGGCCGGCGGGCAGCGGGCGCAGCCGGGCCCGCACGAGGATGTCGCCGGTCTCGCGCAGGTAGCTCGCGAGGAAGACGATGATCGCGAGCTTGGCGAACTCGGCCGGCTGGAACTGGATCGGGCCGACCTTGATCGCGAGAAAAGCGCCGTGGATCTGCTCGCCGATGCCGGGCAGGCGCGGCATCACCAGCAGTCCGATCCCCACCGCCGCGATCGTGTAGCGGTAGCGCTCGAGCACGTGGTGGTCGCGGATCGCCACGATCGTGACGCAGAAGAGGATCAGCCCGACCACGAACCACTGCGCCTGCTCGCGCGCGAAATCCGGCTCGATCCGATAGATCAGGACCAGGCCCACCGCGGCGAGCAGCGCGGCCAGCGGGAACATGTACGGATCCGCATCCGGCAGCCGGGCGCGGATGAACAGGTGCGCGACCACGCACAGCCCGAGGAAGACGGCCCCGTAGGTGAGCGTGGCGTCGCTCACGTCCTCGGTGCGGGTGGCCAGCACGGCGGCGAAGCCGGCGGCGACCAGCAGCGAGACCGGGATCAGCCCGAACAGCTCGCGTGTGCGCGCGGTCATCAGCCCGACAGTTGCCCTCGTTCGAGTGTGCGCAGCAGGTCCTCGGCGTCCTCGCGCCCGCGCCACTCGTGGTCGAGCACCCGCTTGCGGCGCGTGCCCGGGATCGCGCGCGCCGGAACGCCGCTCGCGTACTGCTGCTCGTAGAGGTCGATGCCGAACGGCAGCTCGTAGGGCACTCCCCTGTAGAGCGTCACGAGGCCGGCGTCGTTGGTGCCGATGAAGTAGACCTGGCGCGACAGCGCGTAGAGGCCGGTGCCGACCGCGGCGAGGATCGCCAGGGCGAAGAGCGTCTTGGCGGCGGTCTTGAGACGCGCGCCGCGCCTGCGCCGGGCGGGCGGCGGCGCCGGGCGCGCCAGCCGGGGCGCCACGATCGTCGCGTCCGGCGGTAGGTCGGTGAGCTGGGCCACCGGGTGCGGCTCGGTGGTCTCGTCGAACGCCGGCTCGTGCACCTCGGTCGCCTTGAGCTGGCCGGCGATCGTCTCGTCCTCCTTGGGAATCTCGGTGGCGGCGTCGCCGTTGCCGAGGCGGAACATCACCACCGTGATGTTGTCCTTGCCGCCGCTCTGGTTGGCGGCGCGGACGAGCGACTCGGCGGCCTCCTCGAGGCTGTCGGAGGAGCGCAGGATCGAGCCCAGCTCGTCGTCGGAGATCATGCTCGTCAGACCGTCCGAGCAGATCAGGAACAGGTCACCGTCGCGTCCCGCGAGCGTGTAGGTGTCGACCTGCACCTCGGGCTCGGGGCCGAGCGCGCGCGTGATGATCGACCGCTGCGGATGGTGCTCGGCCGCCTCGGGCGTGATCTGGCCGCTGCGCTCGAGCTCGGCGACCAGCGAGTGGTCGCGCGTGAGCTGCTCCAGCTCGCCGTCGCGCAGGCGATAGGCGCGGCTGTCGCCGACGTGACCGAGGCTGATCTCGTCACCGGTCACCTTGGCCGCCGTGACGGTCGTGCCCATGCCGCGGTGCGAGTCGTCCGATACCGCCAGCTCGTAGATGCGCCGGTTGGCCTCGCGCAGGATGCGCGTCAGCTGCGCCTCGGCCGGCTCGCCGGAGTCGGCCTCGCCCTCGAACGTCTCGGCCGCCATGGCCGAGGCGACCTCGCCGGCCTTGGCGCCGCCCATGCCGTCGGCGACGGCGAAGAACGGCGGCGCGAGCACCAGGGAGTCCTCGTTGACGCTGCGCTGGCGCCCCACGTCGGTCCTACCCACATGCTCGACGATGCGCAGGGTCACTCCTGGTACCGGTATTCGCTGTCGCCGATGCGGATCACGTCGGCCACCTTGAGCCGCTCGGGTGTGCGGATCTGACGGCCGTTCAGATAGGTGCCGTTCGTCGAGCCCATGTCCTCCGCGTACATGAAGTCTCCGCGCGGAAAGATGCGCGCATGCGCCGACGACGCGAACGGGTCGTCCACCATGATCTCCGCGTTGTCCGAGCGCCCCATCGTGGCTCCCTGCCCCAGGTCGAAGGTCGTGCCGGGCTCGTAACCCATCGCGGCCACCACGACCAGCCGCGGCGCGACCCCGGCGCGCAGGTCGGGCATGCTCGACTGGCGGCGGCGCGGGCTCGGGGGCTCGACCGGCTCGGCGGCGGCCGTGCCGTCGCCCCCGCGCGCGAGGTCCTTCAGCGCGCTGCGCGCGACCCACAGCAGGAACAGGTAGAGCACGGCGAGGAAGCCGAACTTGAGCGCGACGGCGACGGGCTCGTCCATGCCTACTCGAGCTCGAACGTCAGATCGGTGATGCCGATCGTGATGCGGTCGCCGGGCTCCAGCTCGGCGTGGCTCAGGCGTCGGCCGTTCACCTTCATGCCGTTGGTCGACCCCAGGTCGACCGCGGCCCAGCCGCGTTCCCCGCGGCGCAGCTCGATGTGGCGGCGGGAGACGTTCGGATCGGACACCACCACGTCGCACTCCCGGCTGCGCCCGACCATCACGTGGTCGCCGCTGAGCACGTTGCGTCGGCCCTCGGCGATCAGCAGCCCCTGTCGGCGATCTAGCGCGGGCTCGAGCGGGCGCGCCTCGCGGTCGGGCGAGTAGACCATCGTGTGCCCGAAGTCGCCGGCCGACGGGCCCGCCTCGGCCAGCTCGGCGTCCTCCTCGGGCCCGCCCAGCAGCTGCGCCTGGATGCCGAACTCGCCCAGCTCGAGTCGGTCGTCGGTGTGGAACTCGACCTGCGGCCGGCTGGTGAGCGCGAGCCGCTCCTGGCGCGCGTGCTCGAGCAGGTAGTCGGACAGCTCCTTGCGCAGCGCCGGCTCGTAGCTGGCGAACTGCTCGCGGTCGCGCGGGGAGAGAAAGACGCGGTAGTGGTTGGGCACGTACACGCGCGAGACGGAGACCATCTGGTTCTCCTCCATCTCCTTGGCGAGCTTGTGAGCCAGCTCGACGGGCTGCACGCTCGTCTTGAAGGCGCGCCCGAACGCGCCTTCGACGATGCCGCCGAGCTTGGCCTCCAGGTTGCGTAGGACGCTCATCGTTAGCGGGTCAGGGTAGCCCTATGCCGGGGTCACGGACTCCCGCCGGGCGGGGCGCCAGCCCTCCGCCGGAGGGGCCATCTGGGACACGGCCACGACCAAGAACGCGGCCCCGATCGCACCCGAGACGGCGCCGCGGGGCTCACCCAGCGCGGTCGTCGCCGCGAGCATGTCCCCCAGCGCCGCGTGTGCCGCGACCAACCCCGCCGCCCACAGGCCCGCGCCGACCAGGTCCATGGCCAGCCAGCGGCCGCGCACGAGCAGCGGCAGCAGCATCGCGAAGGCGGCCCACACCACCGCGGGCGCCAGCGACGGTCCCGACAGCAGCGGCCCGAGCGCATCGGAGGCGGCCGAGCTGATCGACCCTTCCCACTCCACGCGCGGGTGAGTCCCGTCGGGTATGCCGAACAAGAGGTCCTTGCCGGTGAGCACCTCGCCGAGCGCCAGCCAGAGGAAGCCCGCCGCGCCGAGGCCGGCGCGGCGCCAGGGGGTCGGGGCCAGCGCCGCGATCCCGACGAAGGCCGGGCCGATCGCCACCGTGCCGAGCAGCGGCGCGAGGATCGGGACCGACCAGAGCAGGCCCGCCCGGGGCAGCAGCAGCGGTATCGGGGCCGCGGCGGCGGCGAGGATCAGCGCGGTTCCCTGACGGTCCGCCTCCGGCGAGATCAGCCAGCCGCAGAGACCGGCCGCGACCATCAGCCAGGCGATCCGCGGGAGCAGCGCGACCGCGAGCGCGGCGACGCCGGCAGCCGCGGCGGCCGAGAACGTGGGATCGGGCGCGAGTCCCGTGAGGACGCCGAACACGATGCCACCGGCGAGGACCCCGGCGCCGAGGCGGCGCATGATCGCCCCGGAACGCGACGCGGTCGTGGCCGGGCGCCCCAGCAGCCCGGGCGCGGGTGCCTCAGCGGCGCTGAACAGCAACGGGCGTCCGCCGGTGGCGGCGACCGGGAGCGGAGCTGGCTCGGCCGCGCCCGCGGTCCTGCCCATCAGCCTCGTGAACGCCGTCCGCCGTCCGCCGGTGGACGGCAGCCCGACCCGGCGCAGCGTCTCCGGCTCGACGAGCCCGCCCTCGTCCTCCAGCTCGCTCTCGGCGGCGGTCAGCTGCGCGCGCAGCTGCTTCGGCGAGGGACGCAGCGCGGGGTCGACCTCGAGCGCGTCGTCGATCGCGTCGCAGAGCTCGAGCGGGAGGTCGCGGCGCATCCCCGACAGCGAGGGCAGTGGGCGGCCGACCCGGCGCGCCGTGGCCGCCGGCCCGGCGCCGCGCACGGGGTTGGTGCCGGTCCAGGCCTCGTAGAGGGTGAGCGCGAGCGAGTAGACGTCGCTGGCGGGCCCGACTCCGCGGCCCTCGGCCTGCTCCGGGGCCATGTAGGCGAGCGTTCCGACCACGTCGCCGGTGTGGGTGAGCGGGCTGTCGCTCGCCACGTGCGCCACGCCGAAGTCGGCCAGCTTGGCGAAGCCCGCCCCCGCGGCCGGGTCGGCGACGACCATCACGTTCTGCGGCTTCACGTCGCGGTGGATCACCCCGCGCGCGTGGGCGTGATCGAGCGCGTCGCAGAGCGCCACGCCGATGCGCGCCACGTCGCGGTCGGCGATCGCGCCTGCGCGCACCAGCTCGGCAAGGGTTCGGCCCCGAACCAGCTCCGAGACGAGGTAGACGTCGTGCTCGTCCCAGGACAGCTCGTAGACGGCGACGATGCCCGGATGGTTGAGGCGCGCCGCCGCGCGCGCCTCGCGCTCGACCCGCTCCCCGCTCCCGTCCTCACGCGGGATCGCCTTGACGGCCACCTCGCGCTCCAGCTTCTCGTCCCAGCCGAGCCACACGACCCCGAACCCACCCGCGCCGAGGCGGCGCTCCAGGCGGTAGCGCCCGAGCACCAGCCGCGGACCCGTGGCGCCGGGAAGCGCGTGTGTAGGGTCCGAGCCGCCCAGGGGCAGAGTGCCGGGTTCCTCGGAGAGGCTGATATCGGGACGTTTCACGTCAGGTTCCGTTTTCGGTCCGCGATGGGCTCGTCCTGCCCCGCGGTCATACTCCCATGAACCTTGGCAGGCGCCTCCCAGGCGCCAGGAGGGGAAACCGCTGCTGTCCTTCCTCGACGAACCGGACGAGCCCGGAAGCTCACGTCGCCGGCCGCCCCGCGGGCCTTCTACGGACCGCCAGACGCTGATGCTGCGGCGCACCATCGCGCTGGTCGGCGGCGTGCTCGTGTTGATCCTGCTCGTGCTGGGCGTCCGCGGCTGCCTCAACGCGCGCAAGGAGAGCGCGATCAAGGACTACGCCACCGATTCGGCCGAGCTGCTGAGCGAGTCCAAGGAGGACGGCGACCAGCTCTTCAAGCTGCTCGCGGGCGAGGGCGGCACCGATCAGGCCACCGCGATCATCAACCAGCTCAACGGCTACCGCACGTCGTCGGCCAGCCGGGTCGACCGCGCCAATGCACTCGACGTGCCCGGGGACCTGAACGGCGCTCAAGACCAGCTGCTGGACGTGCTCGAGCTGCGCGCCCAGGGGCTCGCCGACATCACTGATGCGCTGCAGGTGGCGCTCGGCGACCAGGACCGTCGCGAGGGCTCAGACGAGGTGGCCAAGCAGATGCAGGTCTTCCTGGCCAGCGACATCGTCGACACCCAGCTGTTCCGGCGCGAGCTCTTCGACGTCCTGCGCGACGAGGGTCTGTCCGCCCCCGCCCTCCCGAAGAACGGCTTCGTCCCCGACATCGAGTGGCTCCAACCCGACTTCGTGGCCGACCAGGTCAACGCGCTGCGTACCGGCACCGGCGGCACCGGCGACGCGGCGCCGGGCCTGCACGGCAACGGCATCGCCGGCGTGAGCCTGGGCGGGGTCGCGCTCGCGCCCGGGGGGTCGGCAACCGTGCAGCTGTCCGGCGACCTCGCGTTCGAGATCCAGGTCCAGAACCAGGGCGAGAACACGGAGAACGACGTGGTCGTGCGCGTGACGGTGGGCGACGGCGGCGACGCCGACGAGCAGGAGGAGACGATCGACACGATCGCCGCCGGCGAGCTCAAGACCGTCACGATCCCGCTCTCCAAGCAGCCGGCCACCGGCCAGCAGGTGCCGATCCAGGTCGAGGTCGAGCCGGTCGCCGGCGAGCAGAAGACCGACAACAACACGCAGGAATCGTCGGTCATCTTCACCCGGTGATCGGTTCGCACGGCTCCGCGGGACCGCGCAGTAACCTGGCCGCGTGGACGATCTGACCACCACTCAAGGCATCGTCGCGCTCGCCGCCGCGGGCGTCGGGACCGTGGCGCTGCTGTGGGCGATCGTGCTGGCGGTGAAGCTGCGGCGGCTGCGGGCCGCTCAGAAGACCGTGATGGGCGAGGGCCAGGCCGACCTGGTCGCGCACGCCGCCCAGATCCAGGAGGCATTCGTCCAGCTGCGGGACTGGGTCGAAGAGACCGCCACGCGGCTGGAGGAGCGCATGGCCACGGCGGAGCACCGCATCGACGGCTGCGTCGCCTACACCTCGCTGGTGCGCTACGACGCGATGGGCGAGATGTCGGGGCAGCAGTCGAGCACGATGGCGCTGCTCGACACGCGCCGCACCGGCGTGGTCGTGTCCTCGATCCTCCACCGCGACCAGGCGCGGGTGTACGTGAAGCA
This sequence comes from uncultured Thermoleophilaceae bacterium, assembly GCA_963765135.1. Taxonomy (GTDB): domain Bacteria; phylum Actinomycetota; class Thermoleophilia; order Solirubrobacterales; family Thermoleophilaceae; genus JACVRW01. The sequence goes on along the minus strand of CAVXUX010000001.1, from coordinate 354,755 downwards.
GGTGCGCGAGGGCGAGTCGGAGCTCGAGCTGTCGCCCGAGGAGCACCAGGCGATCGAGGACGCGATGGCCGGCGCGTCCGCCGCACACCCGGGCTGATGCGGGTCGGCTACCTGGGTCCCGCGGGGACCTACAGCGAGGAGGCCCTGCGCGCGTCCGCGCCCGGGGGCGTCGAGGAGGTGCCGTACCCGACGATCTACGACGCCGTGATGGCCGTGCACGACCGCGAGGTCGACCGCGCCGTGGTGCCGATCGAGAACGCGCTCGAGGGCGCGGTGGCGGTGACGCTCGACACGCTTGCGCTCGAGGCCACCGACGTCCGCATCGTGGCCGAGGTGGTGCACCCGATCCACCATTGCGTTGTCGCTGCGCGCGACCTCGACCTGGCCGACGTCGAGCGGGTGATCTCGCACCCACAGGCCACCGCCCAGTGCCGGCGCTTCCTGCGCGAGCGGCTGGCCGGCGCCGAGCTCGTGGTGGCGCCTTCCACGGCGGACGCGGTCGTGTCGGTGCGCGACTCGTCGGACCCGGAGGTCGCGCTCGGATCGCGCCTGGCGGCGGAGCTCTACGGATGCCGGGTCTTGGCTGCCGACGTCGAGGACCACCCCGACAACGAGACGCGCTTCGTCTGGCTCGCCGCGGAGGCGGATGCCGCGGAGCCCGGGTCGAAGACGTCGCTGGTGTTCTGGGGCGGCGGCGACCAGTCGCCGGGCTGGCTGGTGCACGCGCTGCAGGAGCTCGCGGACCGCGGCGTGAACCTGACCCGCATCGAGTCGCGTCCGCGCCGGACCTCGCTCGGCCACTACATGTTCTTCGTCGACCTCGAAGGCGGGGCCACCCACCCACCCGTCGCCGACGCGCTGGCCGCCCTGCGCGGGCAGGTCGAGGAGCTGCGCGTTCTCGGGTCGTACACGATTGCCGCGGGCCCGCCTGGCTAAACTGGGCGTCGTCGTGGCAGTGAGCACGGACCGCATGCGCGTAGCCGAGGCGGGGGACTCGGAACCAGGCCCTGCGCCCGCGCTGCACGGGGCCGGCCGGCCCGCGCAGCGCACTAGCTCGACCGGCCGGGTGCTGGTGCTCAACGCGAGCTTCGAGCCGATCAACGTCTGCACCGTCCGCCGCGCCGCCGTGCTGATCCTCAAGAACCGGGCCGAGATCCTCGAGGAGGGCGACTGGGCGCTGCACGCCGAGAACCTCACGCTCGCTCGGCCGGTGGTGATCCGCCTGCTGGCCTACGTGCGCATCCCGCGCGACGCCCACCGGCGCAAGATCACACGCCGCGCCGTGTTCGCCCGCGACCGCTGGACCTGCCAGTACTGCGGCCATGAGCGCGGCCACCTCACGGTCGACCACGTGGTCCCGCGCTCGAAGGGCGGGCGCTCGACCTGGGACAACATCGTGACCTGCTGCGCGCCCTGCAACCGGCGCAAGGGCGACCGCCTGCCGCGCCAGGCGAACATGGTGCCGGCGCGCAAGCCGAAGGCCCCCAGCGCCACGATCTTCATCCACGTCGCCACCCCGACGATCCCTGCGGCCTGGGAGCAGTACCTGGTGGCGGCGTGACGGGCGACCCGCCTGAGGTCCCGCCACCCGCGGTCGAAGCCAAGCCCGCCACCACCGACGATCTCCGCAGCCTGCGGCGCTGGCTGCTGGTCGCCGGCGTGTGGGCGGTAGCGGCCACCGCGATCGCCGTGATCGCGCTGGTCAAGGCCAACGACGCCAGCAACGACGAGCAGACCGCGCAGACCACCAGCCAGCTCACCCGCGACCAGCGTGAGCTCGCGAACCGGCTCGACGACCTCGAGGGGCGCGTCGACGAGCTGGCGCCGGCGGAGGACGTGACGAAGCTCGACCAGCGCCTGAAGAAGGTGGAGAACGCGGCGAGCAAGACGTCCGACCAGCTCGAGGCGATCGGCAAGGACGTGGACGACCTCCAGTCGCGCGTGGAGGACCTCGAGCAGGCAGCGGACGAGAACACCCAGACGGACACGACCGAGACCACTCCCTAGGCATGGCGAAGCTGATCTACGCCGCGATCGCGTCGCTGGACGGGTACACGGAGGACGAGGACGGCAAGTTCGACTGGGCCAGACCCGACGAGCAGGTGCACGCGTTCGTCAACGACCTCGAGCGGTCGGTCGGCACCTACCTGTACGGACGGCGGATGTACGAGACGATGGTCGCCTGGGAGACGATGGCCGACCCGGCCCCGGTCATGCGCGACTACACCGAGATCTGGCAGGCCACCGAGAAGGTCGTCTACTCCGCGACGCTGGAGGCGGTCACCAGCGCACGGACGCGGCTCGAGCGCAGCTTCGACCCCGACGCCGTGCGCGAGCTGAAGGCCTCGAGCGAGCGCGACCTGTCGGTCGGCGGTGCCGCGCTCGCGGCCGCGGCGATCGAAGCCGGGCTGGTCGACGAGCTGCACCTGTTCGTGAACCCGATCGTGGTCGGCGGCGGCAAGCCGGCGCTGCCCGACGGCGTGCGCGTGCCGCTCGAGCTGATGGACGAGCACCGCTTCGACAGCGGCGTCGTGTACGTCCGTTACGGCACGAGGGGCGCCCCGTAGGGCGCCCCTCGCAAACGCTGCTGGACATGGTCGGCGTCGAGTACTGCGGCCAGAGGGACCAATCCTCGCCCTCTTCGCCGACGGTGTCTCGGGTTGGACTCCGCTAGACGGGGTCCAGCACCGATCTAACGGCCGGACACCTCCAGGGTCCCAATAAGACTGTCACTCAGTTTGGACCACCTCCTTTCCCTGGTGATCCCATTGAAGCAGACGCGTCAGCCGTCCGAGTCGTCACCCTCGGGCGCCTCCGGCTCGGGCGCTTCGGGCTCCGGGGCGTCGAGCTCCGGCAGGTCCTCCTGCACGGTCGCCGCCGTGTCCGCGGCGGCCTCCATGACCAGCGCGACCGCGCTGACGGTGTCGTCGTCGCGCAGGTTCATCACGCGCACGCCCTGCGCGGGCCGGCCCTGCTTGGAGATGCCCTTCACGCTGGTGCGCTGCACCATCCCGCTCTGCGAGATGAACACCAGGTCGTGGTGCTCGCGCACCATCAGCGCGCCGGCGAGGCCGCCCTTCTTCTCGGTCAGCCCGATCGTCTTCACGCCCATCGACCCCCGCCCCTTGACCGGGTACTCCTCGATCGCCGTGCGCTTGCCGTAGCCGTTCTCGGTGACCACCAGCAGCTCCATGTCGGGCCGGATCACGTCCATCGCCAGCACGCGGTTGTCGCCGCGGCTGACGTTCATGCCCCGCACTCCGCCGGTGTCTCGGCCCATCGCCCGCACCTGGTCCTCGTTGAAGCGCGCGGCCTGACCCGAGCGGGAGACCATGATGATGTCGTCGTCCCCGCTGGTGCGGCGCACCTGCACGAGCTCGTCGTCGTCGCGGATCTTGATCGCGATGATCCCGTCCGCCTTGATCGGCGTGTTGTAGGCGAGGAACTCGGTCTTCTTGATCTGGCCCTTCTTGGTCGCGAAGACGAGGTACTTGCCCTCGGTGAAGTCGCGCGTGGCCTGGACGGCCTGCACCCGCTCGCCTTCGCGCAGCGGCAGCATGTTGACCAGCGCGCGGCCCTTCGCGGTGCGCTGCGCCTCGGGCAGCTCGTAGACCTTCTCGCGGTAGACCTTGCCGCGGTTGGTGAAGAACAGGAGGTAGTCGTGCGTCGAGCACACGAAGAGGTGCTCGATGTAGTCCTCGTCCTTCATGTCCATCCCGGTCACGCCGATGCCGCCGCGCTTCTGCTGTCGGTAGGTGGCCAGCGGAAGGGTCTTGATGTAGCCCGAGTGCGTGATCGCGATGACCATCTGCTGGTCGGCGATCAGGTCCTCGATGTCGATCTCGTCCTCGGAGTGGGTGATCTTGGTCCGCCGGTCGTCGCCGAAGGCATCCTTGATCTCGAGCAGCTCCTCGCGGATCAGGCCCATCACCTTGGCCTCGTCGCCGAGGATGTCGCGCAGGTACTTGATCCGCTCGACGACCTCGGCGTGCTCGGTCTTGATCTCGTCGGTCTGCAGGGCGGTGAGGCGCTGGAGGCGGAGGTCGAGGATCGCCTGCGCCTGGAGGCGCGAGAGCTCGAAGCGCTCGATCAGCCCCTCGCGCGCGGCGTCCGGGTCGCGCGAGCCGCGGATCAGCTCGATCACCTCGTCGATGTTCGAGATCGCGATCAGCAGCCCGTCGAGGATGTGGAGCCTCGCCTCGCGCTCGCGCAGCTCGTGCTTCGTGCGCCGGACGATCACGTCCTTCTGGTGATCGACGTAGTTCTTGACGATCGGCAGCAGGCCGAGCGTGCGCGGCACGCCGTCGACCAGGGCGACCATGTTCACGCCGAAGGTCGTCTGGAGCTGGGTGTGCTTGTAGAGCTTGTTGAGGACGACCTTCGGGTTCTCGTTGCGCTTGAGCTCGATCACGAGCCGGATGCCCGACTTGTCGGACTCGTCGCGGAGGTCGGAGATCTCCTTGAGTCGGCCGTTCTGGACCTGCTCGACGATCTTCTGCATCAGCCCGCTGCCGTCGCCGCGGCCGTCGCCCTTGTAGACCTGGTAGGGCATCTCGGTGACGATGATGCGCTCCTTGCCGCGCTCCATCGGCTCGATGTGCGCCGTGCCGCGGACGACCACGCGGCCGCGACCGGTCTCGTAGGCGTCGCGAATCCCGGAGTGCCCGACGATGATGCCGCCGGTCGGGAAGTCGGGACCCTTCAGGTGCTTCATCAGGCCCGCGACGTCGATCGCCGGGTCGTCGACGTACGCCACCACGGCGTCGATCGCCTCGGCGAGGTTGTGCGGCGGGATGTTGGTGGCCATCCCGACCGCGATCCCCGACGAGCCGTTGACGAGCAGGTTCGGGAACCGCGCCGGCAGGACGAGCGGCTCCTGGCGCGACTCGTCGTAGTTGGGCCGGAACTCGACGGTGTCCGCGTCGATGTCGCGGAGCATCTCCGTGGCGAGCCGCGAGAGGCGCGCCTCGGTGTAGCGCATGGCCGCCGGCGAGTCGTTGTCGATCGAGCCGAAGTTGCCCTGCGGGTCGATCAGCGGGTAGCGCATGGCGAAGTTCTGGCCCATGCGGACGAGCGTGTCGTAGATCGCCGAGTCGCCGTGGGGGTGGTAGTTCCCCATGACGCCGCCGACGACGTTGGCGCACTTGCGGTGCGGGCGGTTGGGCTGAAGGCCCGACTCGTACATCGAGTACAGCACCCGCCGGTGCACGGGCTTGAGGCCGTCGCGGACGTCCGGCAGCGCGCGGCCCACGATCACGCTCATCGCGTAATCGAGATACGACGAACGCATCTCCGCCTCGAGCCCGCGCGGCTCGATGTTTCCTCCGGTCAGCTGCTCAATCGACATGGCTACACATCCAGGTTGGTGACTTCACGTGCGTGCGCCTCGATGAACTCGCGGCGTGGCTCGACGGCATCGCCCATGAGCATCGAGAAGACCTGGTCCGCCGCGCTGGCGTCGTCGACCGTGACGAGCTGCAGCGTTCGGCTCTCCGGGTCCATGGTGGTATCGAAGAGCTGGTCGGCGTTCATCTCGCCGAGGCCCTTGAAGCGCTGGAGCGGCACGCCGTCGCGGCAGATCTCCAGCACCTTGCTGCGCAGCTCCTCGAACGAGAGGGCGTCGCCCTCCTTCTTGCCGAGCACCACGTGGAAGGGCGGGAAGCCGGCGAGCGCGTCGAGCTCCTTGTGGATCTTGATGAAGCCCGTGTACTCGGCGGTCGAGAAGAGGGCCCGGGCGAGCCTGTAGGTCTTCGCCGTGCCGGTCTTGCGCTCGATGACCATCGCGACGACCTCGTTCTCGTCCTCGCTGATCAGCGACGTCTCGAAAGGCTCCCCCTCGGGGTCGTCGCCCTTGAGCAGGGCGATCACGGCCTCGGGGTCCGTGGCGCCCTCGTCGAGCAGCGCGGACTCCTCCAGGAACTGGATCGGATCGTGGCCCCACGCGGCGCGCAGCGCAGTCGCCCAGCCCTCGTACTGCTTGAGCAGCCGGCCATACCTCTGCCAGCGGGCGTGGGTCAGGCTGAACGCCTTGCCCTCGCGGTCGGTGACCTCCATCTTCTCGAGCTTGTCGCGCAGCAGGACCTCCTCGAGCTCGGACTCCTTCTCGATGTAGACGTCCTGCTTGCCAGACTTGACCTTGTAGAGCGGCGGTGTGGCGATGTACACGTAGCCGGCGTCGATCAGGTCGGGCATCTCGCGGTAGAGGAAGGTCAGCACGAGCGTGCGGATGTGGGCGCCGTCCACGTCGGCGTCGGTCATGACGATGACCTTGTGGTAGCGCGCCTTCTCGATGTCGAACTCCTCGCGGATGCCGGTGCCGATCGCGGTGATCAGCGCCTGGATCTCCTTGTTGGAGAGCACCTTGTCGATGCGGTTCTTCTCGACGTTGATGATCTTGCCGCGCAGCGGCAGGATCGCCTGCGTGTTGCGGTCGCGGCCCTGCTTGGCCGAGCCGCCGGCGGAGTCGCCCTCGACGATGAAGATCTCGGCGAGCGCGGGGTCGCGCACCGAGCAATCGGCGAGCTTGCCGGGGAGCGTGGAGTTCTCCAGCGCGGACTTGCGCCGGGTCAGGTCGCGGGCCTTGCGAGCGGCGTCGCGAGCCCGGGCGGCGTCGACCGCCTTGCGGATCATCACCCGCGCCTCGGTGGGGTTCTCCTCGAGGAACTCTGCGAGTCCCTTGTTCACGGCCGCCTGCACGAAGCCCTCGACCGGAGGGTTGCCGAGCTTGGTCTTGGTCTGGCCCTCGAACTGCGGCTCTTGGATCTTCACGGAGATGATCGCGGTGAGACCCTCGCGAACGTCCTCGCCCTGCAGGTTCGGGTCCTTCTCCTTGAGCTCGCCGACCTGGCGCGCGTACTTGTTGACCGTGCCGGTGAGCGCCGAGCGGAAGCCGGACAGATGCGTGCCGCCCTCGTGCGTGTTGATGTTGTTGGCGAACGAGAGCAGCGCCTCCTGGTAGGAGTTGTTCCACTGGAGCGCGACCTCCACCTCGCCCATGCCCTCCTTCGAGTCCTCGATGAAGACGACCGTCGGGTGCAGCGGCTCGCGCGTGCCCTGGCTGTGCAGGTAGTGAACGAAGTCGACGATGCCGCCGTCGTACTTGAAGCTCGTCGCAAAGCGCTCGCCGCGCTCGTCCGTGAAGTCGATCTTGAGGCCCTTCGTCAGGAAGGCCATCTCGCGGAAGCGCTGTTCGAGCACCGTCCGGTCGTATTCGATCGTCTCGAAGATCTCGAGGTCGGGCAGGAACGTGATGCTCGTGCCGCGCCGCTCGGTCTCGGCCCCCTTGGTCAGCTCCGTCGTCGGAGTGCCGCGCTCGTATGACTGGGTGTGCTCGTGGCCGTCGCGCCACACGGTGAGGTGGAGCCACTCGGACAGCGCGTTGACCACAGACACGCCGACGCCGTGGAGGCCACCGGACACCTTGTAGCCGCCGCCCTCGCCGAACTTGCCGCCGGCGTGCAGCACCGTGAGCACGACCTCAGCCGCGGGACGCTGCTCCTTCTCCATCGTGTCGACCGGGATGCCGCGCCCGTTGTCGGTCACGGTGACCGAGTTGTCGGGGTGGATCACGATCTGGACCTCGTCAGCCTCGCCGGCCAGGGCCTCGTCGACAGCGTTGTCGACAACCTCGTAGATCAGGTGGTGCAGGCCGCGGGCGCCGGTCGAGCCGATGTACATGCCCGGGCGCTTCCGGACCGCCTCGAGGCCCTCGAGGACGGTGATGTCCTGGGCGTCGTAGCTCCCGTTGTCCTGCTTGCCCTTGCCCCGCTTCTTGGGGGCGTTGCCGTCCTTATCCGCCTTGTCTGCCAAGCCGTCCCTTCCGTCGTCGCGCGGGACCCGTCCTAGACACCCCCGCACACCGTGAAAAACCCCGGCCCCGTGACTCTTCGCGCACGGACCGGGGCGCTACATAAGACCGCTCTGAATACTAGCAGGCTACCCCCTGTATCGGACGGCTCTGAGCCGCACAAAATGCCCGCAAATCGCGACAAAACGGCCACATTTTCGTGACGCCTCGAGCGCGCCGCTCAGGTCCGGTTCGCCCCCGAACCGACGACGAAGCGCAAACGCTCCACCCGACCGGGCTCGCCGACCCGCTCCAGGTGCTCGTTGAGCCGTGCCGTCAGGTCCGGCGCGAGCAGCTCCAGCTCGTGCGCCCAGACCCCCGATTCGCACGTCACGGTGACGGTCCCGTCGCGCTCGGAGCTGGGCGTGGCGGCCGCCGCCAGCGCGGGTCCGGTCACCGGCGGCCAAGCCGACTGAACCGAAGCGAGCAGACCAGCGGGACGGGCCGCGCCGATGGCGTCTGCCAGCGCATGGGAAAGCGGGCGCGGGGCGAGGCGCCTCAAGCGAGCTCCCGTCCGCGCGTCCCGGCGAGCCGACGCGAGACCGAGCGCCTCATGCCGCCACCGGGCCGAGCAGCGCGCCGGCACCGACGCGGACCAGCTCGTCCTCGGCCACGCCCGGCACGTGGTCGGCCTCGGTGGCTGTGACGATCGCCTGGCCGCCCGAGCGCAGCAGCTCGGCCAGCAGCTCGCGGCGCTCGGCGTCGAGCTCGGACATCACGTCGTCGAGCAGCATCAGCGGCGGGCGGCCGCGGCGGGCGCTGAGCAGCTCGCGCTCGGCGAACAGGAGCGCGAGCAGCGCCGTTCGCTGCTGGCCCTGAGAACCGTACGCGCGCAGCGTCACCCCGTCGAGCCGCAGCCCGAGCTCGTCGCGGTGGGGTCCGTGCGCGGTGAAGCCACGGTCGAGGTCGGCGCCGCGCCGCTCGGCCAGCTCGGCGGCGAGGCCGTCTGCGTCCGCGGCGGCCGAGCGCGGCCGGTAGCGCACCTCCGCCGGGCCGGGCAGGCCGAGCTGGCCCGCCAGGCGGCCAAACGGCTCCTGGAGCCCGTCGACCGCTTCCGCGCGGTGCTCCATCAGGGCGAGCCCCTCGCGCGCGAGCTCGGCGTCCCAGGCGTCCAGCGCGGACGGCGACGAGGCCCCCGCGCGGATGCGACCGAGCAGGGCGTTGCGCTGGGCCAGCGCGCGCGAGTAGGCGGCTCGCGCCCCCGCCCGGGCCGGCCAGAGCGCGGCGACCACCTGGTCGAGGTGGGCGCGCCGGGCGGCCGGCGCGCCCTTGACGAGCTCGAGCCGCTCGGGCATGAAGACGCTCACCAGCGGGCGAGCGTCCAGCGTCGACAGGCTGTTGACAGCCGCCCCGTCCACGCGCAGCCGCTTGGCCTCGCCCGGCTCGAAGCCCACCTCCAGCCGGTGGGCGGCCTCGTCGTCGCGGGTGTCGACGACCACGCGGGCTACGCTCGCGCCGCGCCGGACCAGCTCGCGCTCGTTGGAGGTGCGTGGCGAGCCGCCGGTGCAGCCGAAGTAGACGGCCTCGAGAAGATTGGTCTTGCCGGCCCCGTTGGGGCCCACCACCACGGCGAGGCCGGCCGGCAGCTGCAGCTCGGCCGCCTCGTAGTTGCGGAAGTCGCGCAGCTCGAGGCGGGTGACGATCACCGCCGGAGCCCGCCTAGACGTTCAGCCTGATCGGCATCACGAGGTAGACGAAGTCGGAGCCCTCGGTCCCCGACTGGATCAGGCCGGGCCGCAGCGGACTGATCAGCTTCAGGATCAGCTCCTCCGACTCGGCGCTCTCCAGCCCCTCGCGGAAGAACTCCGGGTTGAAGCCGATCTCCAACGGTTCGCCCGCGAACGGAATGGGGAGGGACTCGCTCGCCTCGCCGACGTCCGGTGTCTGGGCGGAAACGTCCACGCTCCCCTCAGCGAAGCGCAGCCGCAGCGGCGCGTTCTTCTGCGCCAGCAGGCCGACCCGCCGTACGACCTCCAGCAGCTCGTCGCGGCTCACGCGCAGCTCGTGCTCGTACGACTCGGGCAGCAGCTGCTGGTAGTTCGGGAACCGTCCCTCGACCAACCGCGACGACAGCACCACGTCGTCGACGGTGAACACCACCTGGTTCTCGAGGGCGGCCACGCCGATGCTCTCGCCGTCGCCGGCGATCCGAGCCAGCTCCTGGAGCGTTCGGGCGGGAACGTTCGCCTCGAGCGATCCCTCCAGCGCGGCTTCGAGCTTGGTCTCCTTCACGGCCAGCCGGTACGAATCGGTAGCGACCATCCGTAGTTCGCTGCCGGTGGCGGTGACGAGAACGCCGGTGAGGTGCGGGCGCGTCTCGTCTCGCGAAGCGGCTCGGGCCACGCGGGCGATCGTGTCCACGAAAGCGCCGGCGGGAACGGTCATGCCGCCCTCGGCGGGGGCTTGCGGCAGCTTCGGGAAGTCCTCCGGCGGCAAGGTGCGCAAGTGGAACTTGGATGGTCCCGCCACCACCTCGACGTCCTGCTGCGCGCTGCGGTACTCGAGCGTCAGCTGGTCGGTCGGGAGCGAACGGACCACGTCCAGCAGGAGGCGGCCGGGGATGACCGCTTGGCCCGGCGTGGACTCGCTCGGCTCGAGCGCGACCCGCACCCCGAGCTCCATGTCGGTGGCCTCCAGCTCTGCGCGGCCGTCCTCGACCTTCAGGAGCACTCCGGCAAGCGTCTGGATCGGACTGCGCGTAGAGGCCCCGCGAACGGCGATGCCGAGCTTCGCGAGGAACGTTTCACGGGAAACGGTGAGCTTCAAGTTCTACTACCTGACCTTGAATTTGTAGTGCCTGTCGACACGTCGATAGGGGCGCGAATTCGGCTTGAGAAAAGGGAAGCCGGCTGTGGATTGTCGCATTGACATCGGCCGTTATGCGTGGTGGCCGAGGCGGCGGTGGAGGTTGTCGACCGCGTTGCGCACAGCCGTGTCGGTCCGCATCGCCGCGCTGATCCGGTTGACGGCGTGCAGCACGGTGCTGTGGTTGCGTCCGCCGATGCCCCGGCCGATCTCCGGAAGGCTGTGCTCGGTCAGCTCGCGTGCGAGGTACATGGCGACCTGGCGTGCGGTGGCGACCGCGGGGCGGCGATCGCGGGCCAGCAGCGCCTCGCGCTCGACGCCGAACTCCTGTGCCGCCGCGTCGAGGATCTCGGACAGGCCGCAGGCGTCCGGGGCGGTGTCCTCGCCCAAACGCTGCAGTACGTGCCGCACGAGTCCGGGCGTGGCCTCCTCGCCTTTCAGCGAGGCATAGGCGATCACCCGGATCAGAGCGCCCTCGAGCGCACGCACGCTGCTGTCGACCCGCTTCGCGATCTCGGCCAGGACGTCGCTCGATACCTCGATGTCGTCGACGCGAGTTCGCTTGGCCAAGATGGCTCGGCGGAGAGCTGCGGGTGGCGGCTCGAGCTCGACCACGAGGCCGGCCTGGAAGCGCTCCGACAGGCGCGCCTCGAGGTCGGGCAGGTCCTCGGGGCTCCGATCCGACGAGATCACCAGCTGGCGCCCGGAGTCGAGCAGGGCGTTGAACGTGTGGAAGAACTCCTCGCGCGTCTTGGTGCGCCCGGCGAGGAACTGCACGTCGTCGATCAGGACCACGTCGGCGGTGCGGAAGTCGTCCTTGAAGTCGCCGGTTCGGTGGCGGCGCACGGCGTCGACGAAGCCGGTGGTGAACTCCTCGATCGTCGCATAGCGCACGCGCAGCCCGGAGCCGTAGCGCTGGACGTAGTTGCCGATCGCGTGGAGCAGATGCGTCTTGCCGAGCCCCGGGCGCCCGTGCAGGAAGAGCGGGTTGTAGGCCTGGGCGGGCAGCTCCGCCACGGCCAGCGAGGCCGCGTGGGCGAAGCGGTTGCCCTCGCCGATGACGAACTGGTCGAAGCTGTACTTCGGGTTCAGCCGCGCGCCGCGCTCACCGTCGAGCGCGGGGGCCGGGCCGGCGGCTGGCTGGTCGGCCGGCGGTGCGGACCAGGCCGGCCCGACCACCTCCACGGTCGCCTGAGGGTCGAAGCGCGCGGCGGCGGCGCGCCGCAGCAGGGGCAGGTAGCGCTCGGCGACCGAGGTGCGGATGTGCTCGGGCGCGCGCACGTAGAGGGTCTTTCCGTGCACGCCCGCCAGCTCGAGCGGATCGATCCAGAGGTGGAACTTGAAGTCGGGCGTGTCGCGACGAAGCTCGTCGCGGATGTCGTCCCATAGGTGATCGATCGAGCCAGGCACAGACTGTCGAGACCCTCCTCGGGGCCTGGTCCAACGTGATGCGTAGAAGAGAGGGACCGCGTCGAAATCGCCTACCGCTGCCCTCGGCGAGCCGAGAATACAACGGCGCCCGAGCGCCTCGTCGCACCCCCGGCAGGGTTCCCCGCATTACGCGAGAAAAGGTCACGAGCGGGCGGTTCGACCGTCGTCGTGTACCCTCCGCTCGCGGCGCATGTACTCGCTCGCGCGCCGGTCTCGATCCCCATGAAGCGCACCTATCAGCCCAAGAAACGCAAGCGCGCCCGCACCCACGGCTTCCGTGCTCGGATGAGCACGCGCGCTGGCCGGCACGTGCTGAGGCGCCGCCGCACCAAGGGCCGTAAGCGGCTCACGCCGTAGGCGTATGGCCGACCGCGCGCGCCGCAAGCGCCGCAGGCTGTCGCGCAGCGGAGAGTTCGAGCGCGTCTATCGGGAGGGCCGCTCGCACGCGAGCCGGCACCTGGTCGTCTACGCGTTCCCGCGCTCGGACGAGGAGACCGAGCCGCGGCTGGGGATCTCGGTTGGCCGCAAGCTCGGCGGCGCCGTCGAGCGCAACCGCATCAAGCGGCTGCTGCGCGAGGCGTTCTGGGCCGGGGCCGAGGAGCTCACGCCGGGTCACGATTTCGTGATCGTGGCGCGCCCCGCAGCGGGCGAGCTGGCTCGCGAGGGCGGCGAGCCCGCGATCGAGCAGGCGCTGCGGTCCGTGCTCGCCGAGGCGGGGCTCGCGGGCGGTCGGGGAGGCGCGGCTTGAGCGCGCTGCGCGGGTTCCTGGTGGCGCCGATCAGGCTCTACCAGCGCACGATCTCGCCGGCGCTGCCGGCGCGCTGCAAGTACCACCCGTCGTGCTCCGAGTACGCGGTCCAGGCGGTTCGCCGCTACGGTGTGCTGCGCGGAGCGGTGCTCGCCGGCTGGCGACTGCTCCGCTGCAATCCCTGGAGTCACGGCGGAGTCGACTTCGTCGAGGACCAGACCCTCTTCCGCACGCGACCGAACCCCTAGCCGATGCAAGACATCCTCAGCCCGCTGATCGACGCCTGCCAGTGGATCCTGGAGTTCTGGCACGACCTGGTCGGCGGGTCGTGGGGCTGGTCGATCATCCTGCTGACGTTCACGGTGCGGATCGCGATCCTGCCGCTCACGTTCAAGGGCGTGAAGTCGATGCAGCGCCTTCAGACGCTGCAGCCCGAGATCAAGAAGATCCAGGAGCGCTACAAGGACGACCGCCAGCGGATGAACCAGGAGGTCATGGCCTTCTACCAGCGCGAGAAGGTCAACCCGCTCGGGTCCTGCCTGCCGCTGGTGCTGCAGATCCCGTTCTTCATCTCGCTCTTCTATCTGCTGCGCTCGGACGAGTTCAAGGCGGACATCGCCGGCAACGCGGCGTTCGGGCCGATCAACAACCTCGCCGAGACGGTCAGCTTCAACGACCAGCCGGTCCTGCTGGTCGCGATGATCGTCCTCTACGTCGGCACCCAGCTGGCCGCGACCGCCGTCACGGCCTTCAGCGCGGACCCGACCCAGCGGCGCATCATGTTCGCGCTGCCGTTCGTCTTCGTCGTCTTCATCATCAACTTCCAGGCGGGTCTGATCGTGTACTGGATCACGACCAACGTGTGGACGATCGGGCAGCAGCTGGCCGTGAAGAAGCTCTATCCGAAGCCGGAGCGGCCGGAGGACACGCCCGCCGACGCGCAGCCCGCGCGCGGGAAGCCCCCGGCCGCCGCCGCAGCGAGCGGCTCAGGGGCGAGCGATGGCAAGGGCGCCAAGGCCGGAGCCGCCGAGGGCGGCAACGGGGCCGCCGTGAAGGCCCCGCCGCGGTCTCCGCGCAAGAAGAAGAAGCGGTCGGGTCGCAGGCGATGAGCGACGACCCGCGCCCCGAGGACCTGTCCGCGGAGGGCGAGGGCGACAGCCTCGGCGAGGCCAAGTGGGCCGCCATGAAGGAGCTCGAGCCGCGCTTCCCCGGGATCACGGCCGAGTCCGTCAGCTTCGAGGTGATCGAGGAGCCCGAGGGCGGCGGCCTCGCGCGCGTGCGCGCGGAGGTGGACGCGGAGGCCTGGCGCGAGGCGGCCGAGGTGATCCCCGAGGAGCCGGGCGAGCGGGTGCGCGCGATCGTGGCGCGCGTGGTGCATGCGCTCGGATTGCGGGCGACCGTGGACATCGTGGAGACCGACGACGAGGTGCGCGCAACCGTCAACGGAGACGAGCTGGGCCTGCTGATCGGCAAGCACGGGTCGACGATCGACGCCGTGCAGCACCTGGCGTTCCGGGCCGCCTACCGGGGGCTCGAGGACCGCAAGCAGGTCACGGTCGACGCGGCCGGGTACCGGGAGCGGCGCGAGACCGCGCTGCACCGCATGGCCGACCGGGCGGCGGCCGAGGCGCTGCGCTACGACCGCGGCGTCGAGCTGGAGCCGATGCGGGCGCCTGAGCGCAAGATCGTGCACACGTACCTGAGCGAGCGCGGCGACGTCGAGACTCACTCGGAGGGCGACGAGCCGGATCGCCGGCTCGTGATCAGCCCGGCGCCGGCGTTCCGCGAGCCCTGAGCGTTTCGCGTGAAACGCTCGCGGCGCTGTGTGAGCGCTTCGGGCTGTCGGCCGGGTCGGACGAGCAGATCCGCCGGGTGCTGGAGGCACTGGCCGCGGAGGCCGACCCGCACACGACGGTCAGCGCGCCGGCCGAGGCGCTCGACGCGCACGTGGCGGACAGCCTGAGCGGGCTGGCCGTGAGCGACCTCGGGCGCGCTCGGCGGATCGCCGACGTGGGGGCGGGGGCCGGGTTCCCGGGGCTGGCGCTGGCGATCGCGTTGCCGCGCGCGCGCGTGGACCTGATCGAGGCGACCGGGCGCAAGACGGCGGTGATCGGGCGGCTGGCGCAGGCGGCGGAGCTCTCGAACGCCCACGCGATCACCGCGCGAGCGGAGGACTGGGCGGGGACGCCGGCGGCACTGGGCGGCGGGGGGTCGGCGTACGACGCGGTGGTGGCGCGCGCCGTGGCAGCGCTACCGGTGCTGGTCGAGTACGCGGCGCCGCTGCTGCGGGAGGGAGGCGTGCTGGTGGCGTGGAAGGGGGCGCGCTCGGCGGAGGAGGAGGCGAGCGGTGCGGCGGCCGCCGCCGCGGTCGGGCTCGCGGCCGAGGAGGTGCTGCGAGTCGAGCCGTTCGAAGGGGCCCGCGACCGGCATCTGCACGTGTTCCGCAAGATCGCGCCCACGCCGGAGCGGTTCCCACGGCGGGCGGGGATGGCGGCGAAGCGCCCGCTGGGGTAGGGGGCGCGGCCGTGCTGGGCGCCGGCCAACTGCAGCGAAAAGGGGTGGGTTCGGTCGCTGGGGCGCCGGTCCCGGAAGAAACGTGACGTATAGGGACGCTTCTTCCGGAACCCCCGCCGGAAGATGGCCAGCGGCGGCCGAGCTCGCACCCCTTCGTCGCTGCAGTTCACACCCGCCGGTCCCGACACCGCCGTTCGGGACTGAACGCACAACGGCCCTCATTCCGACCGGCCCGAACCGTAGCTTCAAGCGCGTCATGGGCAGCGTTCTCGCAGTCGCGAACCAGAAGGGCGGGGTTGGCAAGACGACCACCGCCGTCAACCTCGGGGCCTCGATTGCGGGCGCCGGCTATCCGACCCTGCTGGTCGATCTCGACCCGCAGTGCAACGCTACGGTTGCACTTGGGATGCCGAAGGACGTCAGCCCGAACGTCTACGAGTGCCTCTCCGGCGACCAGTTCACGCTTGCCACCGCCGCGATCCCGACCGGCATCGAGCACCTGCACATCGTCCCGTCCACGCCCGAGCTCGCGGGCGCGACGGTCGAGCTGCCGAGGATCGCCGGCTCGGAGGACATCCTGCGCGGCCGGCTCGGGCCGGTCAAGGAGCGCTACCTCTTCACGCTGCTCGACTGCCCGCCCTCGCTCGGGCCGCTGACCGTCAATGCCCTGGTCGCGGCCGACAAGGTGATCGTCCCGGTGCAGACCGAGTACTTCGCCCTCGAGGGCCTCGCTCAGCTGCTCGACACGCTCTCGCTGATCCAGCGCGAGCTCAACCCGCGGCTGACGATCGCCGGCATGATCCTCACGATGCACGACGGCCGCACTCGCCTCGCGCGGGACGTCGAGCGCGAGGTGCGCGAGCACTTCCCGGAGCTCGTCTTCGACACGGTCGTGCCCCGCAACGTCCGCCTCGGGGAGGCGCCGAGCTTCGGCGTCCCGGTCCTCCAGCACGCACCCCACAGTGCCGGATCCGCTGCGTACCTCAAGCTCGCAAAGGAAGTCGCTGCTCGTGGTTGAAGTGATAAGCCGATCCAATGCAAACGGAAGAGGTCATAGGAGCTCAACAGATGTCCGATGACCGCCGCGGGATGGGCCGAGGCCTCGCCGCCATCCTGCCCCGCCCCGGCGACGAGGACGGACTGCGCGAGATCCCCGTCGACCTGATCGACCCCAACCCGCGCCAGCCGCGCAGCACGTTCGACGAGACCAAGATGGCCGAGCTGGCCGACTCGATCCGCGTCCGCGGGGTCCTCCAGCCGATCGTCGTGCGGCCCCTGGCAGGCGGCCGCTACGAGCTGGTCGCCGGCGAGCGCCGCCTGCGCGCCGCCCGTATCGCCGAGCTCGAGCTGATCCCCGCCATGCTGCGCCAGGCGGACGACTGGGAGCGCCTCGACATCGCCCTGGCCGAGAACATGGCGCGCCAGAACCTCAATGCCGTCGAGGAGGCGCGCGCGTGCGCGATGCTCGTCGACGACCTCGGCCTCACCAAGGAAGAGGTCGGGCGCAGGGTCGGGCGCAGCCGGGTCGCGATCTCGAACCTGATTCGCCTGCTCGACCTGCCCGAGGAGGCACTCGAGCTGATCGAGGGCGGGCACCTCACCGAGGGCCATGGGCGGGCCATTCTGCTGTGCAAGGACCACGCCGCCCGCCGCCGCCTGGCTCGCTCCGCCCGCGACGGCGCCTGGTCCGTGCGCGAGACCGAACGGCGAGCGCGCGAGGCCGAGCACCCGCAGCCCAAGCCGGCCAAGCCCAGGGTCATCCACCCCGACCTGGCGGAGGCCCTGGCCGCGGCCGAGGACACGCTGGCCGCCGCGCTGGGCCGCGACGTCAAGGCCCGCGCGCGCGGCGACAGCTGCGTCGTCGAGATCGAATTCGACCACCCGGCCGAGGCCGTCGAGCTGGCTCGCTCGATGCTCGCGGCGGGGGTCCGGCGCGTCGTCAGGGAGCGGCGGGCCGCCGCTACAATCGGCGTTCGCACGGCCGACACGGCCGGCGACTAGGGCGATTAGCTCAGCCGGTTAGAGCGCGTCTCTGATAAGGACGAGGTCCCTGGTTCGAGTCCAGGATCGCCCACAACAGGCGAGTGCCGGAGGGTCCCCGCGGGGACCCTCCGCTGTTGTAGTGACCGCTTTCCCAACGGCTCTAGACTGTCGAGCAGTCCATGCAGGAGATGGTGATCTACGGCGTGAGCTTCGACATGGTCGGCAAGCAGCCGATCGTGCTTCTGAAGACCCGCGACGGCAACAAGTTCCTCCCGATCTGGATCGGCCATCCGGAGGCGGCGGCGATCCTGATGAAGCTCCAGGGCGCCAACACGCCGCGGCCGATGACGCACGACCTGATCAGCGAGATGCTGTCCGAGCTCGACGTCTCCTGCACCCGCGTGGCCGTGACCGAGCTGCGCGAGAACACGTTCTACGCCGAGGTCACCCTCCAGCTCAACGGGCGCGAGATCCCGATCGACTCGCGCCCCTCCGACGCGCTCGCGCTGGCGGTCCGCACCGGCGCACCGATCTTCGCCGCCGAGGACGTGATCTCCGAGTCCGCGATCGAGTTCGAGCACGAGGTCGAGGACACGGAGGAGGTCGTCGAGAAGTTCAAGGACTTCCTCGACAACGTCACGCCCGAGGACTTCGCCGCCGGCGAGGAAGAGGAAGAAGAGCAGTAATCCATCTGGGGGCTCGCGCCCCCAGCCCCCCGTGGAGCGTCGGCCAGTCGGCGGGGCCCCGGCCTAGGGAGTGGGGGCTCGAGCCTCCGCCAGCTCCAGGATCCGCCCCACCAGCTGGTCGAAGTCGATCCCGGCTGCCTCCGCGGCCTGCGGCAGCAGGCTCGTTTCGGTCAGCCCGGGAATCGGATTCGCTTCCAGCACGGTCAGCTCTCCCGCCCCGTCCAGCATCAGGTCCACGCGCGCGAACGCGTGGCATCCCAGCATGCGGTAGGCGCGCAGCGCCAGCTCCTGGGCTTGCTCGGTCGCGCCGTCCGGCAGCTCCGCCGGGCAGATGAAGCTCGTGCGCCCGATCTCGTAGCGCGCCTGGAAGTCGTAGAACTCGTCGCCCTCCGGCACCGCCTCGACCACCGGCAGCGGCTTGCCGTCCAGGATCGACACCGCCAGGTCGCGCCCGTCCACATGACGCTCGAGCAGCACCTTCGAGTCGTAGGAGAACGCGGCCACCAGCGCCGCCGGCACGTCCGCCGCCGAGCGGGCGAACTTGATCCCGAGCGCCGACCCCTGCGACGACGGCTTCACGACGATCGGGAACTCCAGTCGCTCCTCGATCGCCCCGAGCGCCTCGGCCGCGCCGAGCTCCCGGAACGCCGTCTCGTTGAACGCGAAGAACTCAGGCGTCGGGATGCCGGTCTCGATCATCAGGTGCTTCGCGAGCACCTTGTCCATCGAGCGCACGCAAGCGAGCACCCCCGACCCCGTGTACGGGATGTCGAGGATCTCGAGCAGCTCCTGCACGGTGCCGTCCTCGCCGTCGCGCCCGTGCATCGCGATGAAGGCGACCTCGGGGGCGGCGTCGCGCAGCTGGCTGATCAGGTCGAGCCCGACGTCGATCGGCACGACCTCGTGGCCGAGCCGGCCGAGCGCGTCCTCGACCCGAGCCCCGGAGCGCAGCGATACCTGGCGCTCCAGCGAGCGGCCGCCCTTCAGGACGGCGACGCGGGTCACGAATTTGCCCGCCGCGCCCGCTCCGCCGGCGTCGGCATCTGCACGACCTCCGCGCTCGGCGCGGCCGGAGCGGAGCGTTTCCCGGTGAGCGTCCCGTACAGCTCGACCTGCTCGGTCACGACCTCGCCGATCCGCCGGATGCCCTCGCGGATCGACTCCTCGTCCGAGCCTGAGAAGTTGAGCCGCATCGCGTTGCGCCCGCGGCCGTCGAGGAACGCCCCCTCGCCCGGCACGAATGCGACGTTCTCGCGTAGCGCCCGCGCGAGCAGGTCGGTCGTGTCGATGAACTCGGGCAGGGTCGCCCAGATGAACAACCCGCCGCCGGGTCGTGTCCACTCGGCCTGGGGCGGGAAGTGCTCCGCCAGGGCGTCCAACATCGTGTCGCGCCGCTTGCGGTAGATGTCCGTGAGCGAGTCGACGTAGTCGCGCCAGTTGCCCCGCTCGAAGTAGGCCTGGACCATCAGCTGCGACAGCGTCGAGGTGCACAGGTCCGTGCCCTGCTTGCCGAGGTTGATCTTCTCGAGCACCGGTGGTGGCGCCGCGACCCAGCCCAGCCGGATCCCCGGCGACAGGATCTTCGAGAACGTGCCGAGGTACATCACGAACACGCCGCGGTCGAGCGCGTACAGCGTCGGCAGTTCGTCGCCCTCGTAGCGCAGCAGCCCGTAGGGGTTGTCCTCCAGCACCAGCAGCTCGCGCTCGTGCGCGATCTCGACCAGCCGCCGCCGCCGGCTGAGCGACATCGTCACGCCGGCGGGGTTCTGGAAGGTCGGGACCGTGTAGATGAACTTCGGCCGCCGGCCCTCGCGATCGAGCCGCGCGAGCGTCTCCTCGAGCAGGTCGACCCGCATCCCCGCCGAGTCCATCTCCACTTGGACCACGTCGGCCTGGTAGGCGAGGAACACCGGCACGGCGCCCGGGTAGGTCGGGCCCTCGGCGATCACCACGTCGCCCGGGTCGATCAGCGTCTTGGCGACCAGGTCGATCACCTGCTGCCCGCCGGTCGTGACGATCGTGTCCTCGCGATCGAGCCGCATCCCCTCGGCTGCCATCACCTCGGCGATGCAGTCCTTGGTCTCGTCGAGCCCGTCGGTCGGCCCGTACTGCAGCGCCTTGGCGCACGACTCCGCGGCGATGCGCGAGGCCACGGCGGCGAAGGTCTCCGGCGGGAACGTGCTCGTGTCCGGCAGGCCGCCGGCCAGGGAGATCACCTCCGGTCGCGCGGTCACGGCCATCATGTCTCGCATGGCCGATGACTTCATGACCTTGGTGCGGGAGGCGAAGAGCCCCGCGTAGCGTTCGAGGTCGCGTGAGATGCTCACGAAGCCTGGCGTAGGCTACCGGCCAGGCATGAGCGTCTTCATGGACACGACGACCGGCATGGGCCTGTCCGGTGCCACGGGGGTGCGGCCCTACCTGCCGCCGCTGCTGGCCGGCGCGCTCGCCCGCGGCGACACCGGGATCGACTTCGAAGGCACCGACTGGAGCTTCCTCGAGTCGAGCTGGTTCCTGCTGGCCGTGCTGGCGGTGGGCGTGATCGCCTACCTGGCCGAACGTTCGGAGGCGAACCGTCGCTCTGTAGAGCTGTTCGGCGGGGTGGTGGGGGTGGTGCTCGGCGCGATGCTGTTCGCCGGGGCCCTGGCCGACGGCGGCACCGAGAGCTGGCCTGGGCTGGTCGGCGGCGCGCTCTGCGCCGCGCTCGGCTGGCGCGCCGTCGGTGGGCTGATCGAGCGCACCCGCGCGCGTCTCAAGGACGGGCCCGCCGCGCTGCTCACCGCCTACGCCGACGGCGCCGCGCTGTTGCTGGCCGCGATCGCGATCTTCCTGCCGCCCGCCTCGATCCTCGCGATCGCCGGATTCGTGGTGCTGCTGTTCGCGGGCCGTCGGCGCGAGGGCGAGAAGTACGCCGGGCTCCGGGTACTGCGCTAGTCCAAGTGCCCGATCGCCCCAAGAAGCTCGTTCTCGCGGTCATCGACTCGCTCAAGCCGGACATGCTCGACCTGGCGATCGAGGAGGGCCGCGCGCCGATCCTCGCGGCGCTGCGCGATCGCGGCACGTACATCCGCGACTGCCTGTCGACCTTCCCCTCAGTCACGCCAGTCGCGAGCGCCGCGATCGCAACGGGTTGCGGACCGCGGGAGCACCACATCCCGTCGATGAACTGGTACCACCGCGGCGAGGAGCGCTACGTCGAGTACGGCTCGTCGTTCCCCGCCACTCGCGCCTTCGGGGTGGTGCGCTCGCTCTACGACACGGTCTACAACATGAACATGGCGCACCTCACGCGTGCGCACAAGACGGTCTTCGAGCACCTCGACGACGCCGGCCTGCGGACCGCCTGCACCACCTGGCTGATCTACCGCGGCCGCACCCGGCACGACCCGTCGGGCGCCAGCGTCTACCGCCGCATCGCCGAGGCCGCCCAGTTCCGCCACTCGGTCTACGGCGCCGGCGAGCTCTTCTACGCGGACCTGTTCGACTCGCGCAACACCGGCTGCACGTCGGCGCTCGGGATGCCCGGGCAGCGCGACCAGCACACCGGCTGCGTCGGCGCCTATCTGGTCGAGCACGACCTGTTCGACTTCCTGCTGTTCTCGCTGCCCGACAACGACACCCACTCGCACAAGGCCGGGCCCGACGGGCAGGTTCGCTCGATCGCCGAGGCCGACCGCGCGCTCGAGCGCATCGTCCACGTAGCCGGCGGGGTGGAGGCCTTCCTCGAGCGGCACTCGGTGATCGTCATGTCGGATCACTCGCAGACGACCGTCGAGGCGCGCCTGAACCTGTCCGACGCCTTCGCCGAAGCGCGGGTGCTGGCGCCGGCCGACCCCGCGCCGACCGAGGCCGAGCTGGCCGTGTCGCCGGCCGCGCGCTCGGCCATGGTGTACGCGCTCGACGAGAGCCGCCGCGAGGACCTGGTCGCGGGCGCGGTTGCGACGCTGCGCGGTATGGAGGGCGTGGACCTCGTCGCCACCCGCGTGAACGGCGAGGCGGTCGTATACAGCCGGCGCGGCGAGCTGCGCTTCGCTCCCGGTGGGGATCGCCGCGACCGGCGCGGCCGGAGCTGGCGCGTCGAGGGCGAGCCGGCCAGCGCTCGACCTGGACGGGCCCACCTATCCGGACGGCCTCAACCGGCTCTGGTCCGCGCTCGAGTGTCCGCACTCGGGCGACGTGCTGGCCTCCGCGGAGCTCGGCTACGAGTTCGTCGACTGGGGTGGCGCCGACCACGTCGGAGGCGGCAGCCACGGCTCGCTGCACCGCGACGACTCCGAGGGAGTGCTGCTGCTCTGCGGCGTCGACGCGCCCGACCAAGCGGAGTGGGCGCTGACCGACGTGACCGGGCTTGTGCTCCAGCACTTCGGTGTACCGTTGTCGCGATGACCGAGGAGCTCGACCTCGTCGTCACGCCCGGACCGCACCCGGTTCACGTGCGCGTACGCGCCGGCCTCCGAAAGTCGAAGAACTGGCGGCAGCTGGCGA
This sequence comes from uncultured Thermoleophilaceae bacterium, assembly GCA_963765135.1. GTDB lineage: Bacteria > Actinomycetota > Thermoleophilia > Solirubrobacterales > Thermoleophilaceae > JACVRW01. The sequence goes on along the minus strand of CAVXUX010000001.1, from coordinate 332,257 downwards.
AGTTCTGCATCGTCGGCGGCTCGGGCTACGTGGTCAACCTGTGCGTGTTCGCGTTCGTGTTCGAGGTGCTGAACGCTCACCACCTGATCGCGGCCACAGCGGCGTTCGTCGTGGGGGTCACCAACAACTTCTGGTGGAACCGGCACTGGACCTTCCGCGCCGGCGCCGGTCGGGCCGAGACGCAGGCCCCGCGCTTCTTCGCCGTCAGTGTCGTCGCCTTCCTGTTCGGCCTGGCCGTGCTCGAGCTGCTGGTGAGCGTCGTGGGCGTCGCGGAGCTGCCGGCCCAGGCGATTGCGATCGTCGCGGCCACCCCGCTGAACTTCATCGGGAACAAGATGTGGAGCTTCGCCATCGAGGTCTCGCGCGACTGACCCGAGCGGTCGTCGTATTCGTCGCGTTCCTGCTGTTGATCCCGGCCGCCGCCGCGGCCGAGGACCCGAAGCTTCCGCCGTCCCAGACCGAGCCGCCGCGCTTCTACGAGCGCAGTGCGCAGCAGGTCGAGCGGATCGCCAACCGGGCCGACAAGGTGCGCGCGGCGCGGCGCGACGGGCGCCTCGACCCAACCGCTTACACGCGCGGCGCCGGGCGCTGGCAGGTCAGCTATTTCCGCGCCGGCAAGGAGGTCGTCCAGGTGCAGGTGGACGACCGCTCGGGGGCGATCCTCGAGCAGTGGAGCGGGAACCAGGTCGCTTGGCGGATGGCGCGCGGCTACCCCGGCGCCTTCGGGCGCAAGCTGAACGCGCCGTACGTGTGGATCACGCTGTGCGTGCTGTTCCTCCTGCCGTTCGTCGACTTCCGCCGCCCCTTGCGGTTGCTCCACCTCGACCTGCTCGTGCTGCTCGCCTTCGGCGCCTCGCACGTGTTCTTCAACCGCGGGGAGATCGGCGTGTCGGTGCCGCTCGTCTATCCCGTGCTGCTCTACCTGCTGGCGCGCATGCTGTTCGCGGGTCTGCGGCCGCGCGAGCGCGCCGGGCCGCTGGTCCCGTACGTGCCGATCGCCGCGCTGGCAGTGGCGCTCGTGCTTCTCGTCGGGTTCCGGGTGGCGCTGAACGTCGTCGACTCCAACGTGATCGACGTCGGCTACGCCGGGGTGATCGGCGCCGACCGGATCGTCGACGGCGACGAGCTCTATGGCGACGGCTTCTCCAAGGACGTGCCGAAGGGCGACACCTACGGGCCGGTGAACTACCTGCTTTACGTCCCCTTCGAGCAGGCGATGCGCTGGAGCGGTCGCTGGGACGACCTGCCGGCCGCCCACGGGGCGGCGATCGCGTTCGACCTGCTCACGATCGGAGTGCTGCTGCTGCTGGGTCGGGCGCTGCGGCCGGGCCGTGCCGGCACGGCGCTGGGGGTGGCGCTCGCCTACGGGTGGGCCGCCTACCCCTACACGGCGTTCTCGCTCGAGACCAACTCGAACGACACGCTGGTGGCGCTCGTGTGCGCGCTCGCCCTGCTCGCCTTCGCGCGGAGATCGGCCGGCGCCACCGGCGTGATCGTCGGGCTGGGCGCGGCGTCGAAGTTCGCCCCGCTCGCGCTGGCGCCGCTGTTCGCGCGGAGGCGCCCGCTCGTGTTCGGGATCGCGCTCGCCGTGACGCTGGCGGTCACCGTGGTTCCGTTCATCCCCGACGGCGGGCCGCGCGAGCTCTACGACCGCACGCTCGGCTACCAGGCCGCGCGCGGATCGCCGTTCAGCATCTGGGGCCAGGAGCCGTCGCTCGAGTGGCTGCAGACCGTGCTCAAGGCCGTGGCGATCGGCCTGGCACTACTGGTCGCGTTCGTGCCGCGCCGGCCGAGCGAACGGCAGGTGGCCGCGCTCGGGGCCGCGGTGCTGATCGCGTTCCAGCTGCCGGTCACGCACTGGTTCTACCTGTACGTGGTGTGGTTCGTGCCGTTCGTGCTGGTGGCGATGTTCGCCGCGTACGGTCCGGCTACTCGGCCGGCACCAGCAGCTGGCGAATCGACGTGGCGCGCCCATCCGAGTCGCCTTCCACGAGCACCCCGTTCAGCCACGGGTCCTCAGTCGCCGTCTCGAAGCGCACCTGCGTGAGCGTCAGGAAGCGCTCGATCGCCAGCTCCTTCTTGACCCCGATCACGCCGCCACGCGGGCCGGTCATCCCGACGTCGGTGATGTAGGCGGTCCCACCCGGCAGGACCCGGGCGTCGGCGGTGGCGACGTGGGTGTGGGTCCCGACGCAGGCCAGCACGCGCCCGTCCAGGTACCAGCCCAGGGCGACCTTCTCGCTCGTGACCTCGGCGTGCATGTCGACCAGGACGGCGTCGGTCTTGCCGCGCAGCTCCGACAGCAGGGCATCGACCTCGGCGAACGGCGAGCGCACCGCCTCGAGGAAGACCTGGCCGGACAGGTTGATCACGCCCAGCCGCAGGCCGTTCGACTCGACCACGGTGTGGCCGCGCCCCGGGCTCCCCTTGGGGAAGTTGGCCGGGCGCACGATGCGCGGCTCCTCGTCGAGGTAGCCGTACACCTCGCGGTGGCGGTAGGTGTGGTTGCCGAGGGTGATCGCGTCGACCCCGAGCGCGAGCAGCTCCTGTGCGGTCTTGCGCGTGATGCCAACCCCGCCGGCGGCGTTCTCGCCGTTGACGACGACGAAGTCGGGCTGGTGCTCCTCCCGCAGGCTGGGCAGGACGGCGGCCAGTGTCCGGCGGCCGATTCCGGCGACCACGTCGCCTACGAACAGGAGCTTCACTGTGAGCGATTCTGCCAACCTGCCCGAGGTGGAGACCCTGACCACCACGCTCGCGGCCAGCGATCTGGTCAAGCGCTACGGCGAGCGCCTCGCCTTGCGCGGCGTCTCGCTGACCGCCGGGCGCGGGGAGCTGGTGGCGGTGATCGGCCCCAACGGAGCCGGCAAGACGACGCTGTTGTCGATCCTGGCCGGCATCCAGCGCCCCGACGAGGGCACGATCTCGGTGGAGCCGGAGCGGGTCGGCTGGGTGCCCCAGCAGCCCGCGCTCTACGGCAAGCTCACGGTGGCGGAGAACCTGATGCTGTTCGCGCGGCTGGAGCGCGCGCCCGATCCGAAGGCGACCGTCGAGCGGATGCTCGAGCTGACCGACCTGCGCGATCGAGCCGGCGATCAGGTCGGGACGCTGTCGGGCGGCAACCGCCAGCGCGTGAACATCGCGATCGGCCTGCTGGCCGAGCCGGAGGTGCTGCTGCTCGACGAGCCCAGCACCGGCCTCGACCCGCGCCAGCGCGAGCGCCTGTGGGAGTTCATCCTGCGCCTGGCCGAGGGAGGCACAACCGTCGTCTACGCGACCCACCACATCCCGGAGGCCGACCGCTACGCCAACCAGCTGATCGTGCTGGCCGACGGGGAGCGTGTCTTCGACGGCTCGCCGCGCGAGTTGGAACAGGCCACCGGCACGACCGGGCTCGACTTCGAGCGCGCCTTCGTCGAGTACCTGCACCAGCGGGGCCACTGAATGCGCTGGCTGCTGCTCAAGGACCTGCGCATCCTGCGCCGCTCGCCGCTGATGGTGGCGCTGCTGGTGATCTACCCGATCGTGATCGCGGTGCTGATCGGCTTCGCGCTCTCCCGCGGTCCGGACAAGCCGAAGGTGGCGTTCTACAACGGGCTATCGGTGTCGGCGAGCACGATCGAGCTGGGCGGGCACAAGCTCAACCTGGCCGACGAGGAGGGGGCGCTCTTCAAGGACATCGACGTGGTCAAGGTGGACAGCCCCGAGGCGGTCCGGCAGAAGGTGCGCGACGGCGACGTCCTGGCCGGCATCGTGATCCCGAAGGACCTCGCGTCGAACCTCCAGTCGACGCTCGAGTCGGGCAAGTTGCAGGTCTTCTACAACAGTGAGGACCCGGCCAAGCAGGCCTACGTCGAGAACACGATCGAGGCGCAGGTGAAGGCCGCCAACGCGTCGCTGACGAAGCGAATCGCGGAGGAGGCGCTCAACCTGCTCAACCTGATCGGCGACGGCGGCGTCTACCACTTCCTCGGCCAGGACTTCAACGTGCTCGGCCTCCAGCGCGCGGAGACCATCCTCAAAGACGCGCGCACGAGCCTCCCGACCGCGAAGCGCAAGGAGCTCGACGAGGTGATCGACTTCACCGACCTCGCGCGTGACAACCTGTCCTTCTCGGACGACGTGCTGAACGTGGTCGGCGAGCCGATCAAGGTGTCCTCGAAGTCGCTGAGCGGCGGCCGGACCTCGCTGGACGAGTTCGCGGTGGCGCTGGCGGCGAGCGTGTCGCTGATGTTCATCACGCTGCTGCTGGCGGCGGGCATGCTGGCGGTCGAGCGCGAGGAGAACGCCTACGCGCGGCTTGTCCGCGGCCTGGTGTCGCGCTCCGCGCTGCTGGCGGAGAAGGCGGGGCTGGCGGCGGTCTGCTCGACGGCGGTATGCCTGATCATGCTTGTGGGGCTGGGGTTGTTCGTCGACCTCGACTGGGGCCGGTTTGCCCTGTGGGTAGTGGCGATGGCGGCGGGCGCCCTGGCGTTCGCGGCGCTCGGCCTGGCGATCGGGACGCTGACGCGGGAGGTGCGGGCGGCGTCGCTGCTGGCGTTCATGCTGGCGCTGCCCCTGGCGTTCCTGGCGCTGGTGCCGTCGGGAGCGGTGGCGCCCGCCCTGTATGACGTGATCCGGGCGGTGTCGGCGGTGTTCCCGTTCAAGCCGACGCTGGATGCGTTGGACGCGGCGCTGAACGATGCCGGCGGGCTCGGGACGGCGCTGCTGCACCTGGCGGCGCTGGTGGTGGGGTTTGGGGTGCTGTGCGGCTTGCGCTGCGCCGCTTCGCTACGTAGCGGGGGTGAACTGCAGCAATAAAGGGCGGCCCGAGCGGGGGCTGGGCCACGAGTCTGACGTTGACCGCGCTATAGCCGGTTAAAGTCAGTCTCGTGGGGTGACAGGCCCATTCGGTGCACCTTTATTGCTGCCGTTCGCCCGGCCACGGACTCCGCAGCCGCCTAGACTCCACACCGATGCCCTTCCCCGCCACACGCCTGCGCCGTCTGCGCAAGACCGGCGTGCTGCGTGACATGGTGCGCGAGACCGAGCTGAGTCCGGCTCGCTTCGTTCACCCGATGTTCGTCCAGCTCGGTGAGGGTCGGACGCCGATCGAGTCGATGCCCGGCGTCGCCAGGCTGTCGATCTCGCAGGCCGTCGAGGACGCCGGCGAGGCCCACGAGCTGGGCATCCCCGCGGTCCTGCTGTTCGGCCTGCCGGCCGAGAAGGATGAGCAGGGCTCGGGCGCCTACGACGACGAGGGCGTGGTCCAGCTGGCCACTCGCGCCCTCAAGGACGCGTATCCCGACCTGGTCGTGATCACCGACGTCTGCCTCTGCGCCTACACGAGCCATGGCCACTGCGGCGTCGTCCTCGAGGACGGCAGCGTCGACAACGACGCCTCGCTCGAGCTCCTCGCTCGCACGGCCAGCTCACACGCGCGCGCGGGCGCCGACATCGTCGCGCCCAGCGACATGATGGACGGGCGCGTCGGCGCGCTCCGCGCACAGCTCGACCACGAGGGCTTCAAGGACCTGCCGATCGTCGCCTACTCGGCCAAGTTCGCCTCGGCCTACTACGGGCCGTTCCGCGAGGCGGCCGACTCGGTGCCCGCGTTCGGCGACCGGCGCGGCTACCAGATGGATCCGGGCAACGCCGAGGAGGCGGTCCGCGAGGCGCTGCTCGACGTGGAGGAGGGCGCCGACGTGGTCATGGTCAAGCCGGCCCTGCCCTACCTCGACGTGATCCGGCGGGTCAAGGAGGCGACCCGCGTGCCGGTGGCGGCCTACAACGTCGGCGGCGAGTACGCCATGGTCAAGGCGGCCGCCGAGCGCGGCTGGATCGACGAGCGCACGACCGTGCTCGAGACCCTCACCGGCATCCACCGCGCCGGCGCCGACATCGTCATCACCTACCACGCCAAGGACGCGGCGCGTTGGCTGCGGTAGCCAAGACGCGCAGCCGCAAGGACGGCGCCGCCGTCCCGCTGGACGAGACCGACAAGCGGCTGCTCAACCTGATGCAGGGCAGTTTCCCGCTCGCCGAGCGCCCGTACGCCGAGATCGCGCGCATGGCGGAGCTGCCCGAGGACGAGGTGCTGCGCCGCACTCGGCGGCTGCTCGACGAGCGCATCATCCGCGAGGTCACGCCGATCTTCGACACGCGCGTGCTCGGCTACAGCTCGATGCTGGTGGCCGCGAAGGTCGACCCCGAGCACCCCTGGCGCGCCGCCAAGATCATCAACGAGCACCCGGGCGTGTCGCACAACTACCTGCGCGACCACGACTTCAACCTCTGGTTCACGATCGCCACCGAGCCCGGCTCGAAGCTCGGGGTGCAGGGCACGCTCGACGTGCTCGCCGACCTCACCGGCGCCCAGTCGATCCGCCAGCTGCCCACGCTGCGGCTGTTCAAGATCCGCATGGACCTCGAGATGGAGAAGGGCACGGACGCGCTCGCTGCGGTGGCCGAGGCGGTCGACCACAAGGAGCCCGAGGCGATCGAGCTGTCGGAACTCGACCTGGCCGTCATCCGGGCGACTCAGGGCCCGATGGAGCCGATCGAGGAGCCGTTCGCGCCCGCGGCGACCGAGCTCGGCATGCCGGTCGCAAAGCTGCTCGACCACCTCGAGTCGATGCGCGAGCGCCGCGCGCTGCGGCGCGTCGCCGCGATCCTGTTCCACCGCCGCGCCGGCTTCTCCGCCAACGGCATGGGTGTGTGGAAGGTGCCTGAGGAGCGGATCCTCGAGCTGGGGCCGCGGATGGCGTCCTTCCGCGGCATCTCGCACTGCTACCAGCGCCCGACCTATGCGGACTGGCCGTACTCGGTGTTCACGATGGCGCACGGCCGCTCGAAGGACGAGTGCGACGCGATCCTCGACTCGATCGCCGTCGACACCGGCATCGAGGACCGCCGCACGCTCTACTCGTCGACCGAGTTCAAGAAGATCCGCATGCTCTACTTCACCGGCGCTCACCAGGAGTGGGAAGCGCAGTACGCCTGAGCAGCGCCGAGCTCTACGAGCGCGCGCTGCGGCTGCTCCCGGGCGGGGTCAACTCGCCCGTCCGCGCGATGCGCTCGATCGGGCGAGACCCGATCTTCGTGGCCCGCGGCGAGGGCGCCGACCTGATCGACGTCGACGGCAACCGCTACGTCGACTGGGTGATGTCGTGGGGCCCGCTGATCGCGGGCCACGCTCACCCCGACGTGGTCGCCGCGGTCACGGCCGCCGCCGCGGCGGGCACCAGCTTCGGCGCGCCCACCGAGGCCGAGGTGGAGCTGGCGGCCGAGGTGGTGGAGCGCGTGCCGAGCGCGGAGATGGTGCGGCTCGTCTCGTCCGGCACCGAGGCGTCGATGAGCGCGCTGCGGCTCGCGCGCGCCGCGACCGGGCGCGACAAGATCGCCAAGTTCGCCGGCGCCTACCACGGCCACGTCGACGGCCTGCTGGCGGAGGCCGGGTCGGGCCTCGCCACGCAGGGCATCCCGGCGTCGCCTGGGGTGACGGCCGCGCAGGCCGCCGACACGGTCGTCGTGCCGTGGGGCACGGTCCCCGACGGGGAGTTCGCCGCGATCGTCTGCGAGCCCTACCCGGCCAACATGGGCCTGGTGCTCCCGCCCGAGGGCTTCCTCGCTGAGCTGCGCCGGCGCGCCGACGAGACCGGCGCGCTGCTGATCTTCGACGAGGTGATCAGCGGCTTCCGGGTCGCGCCCGGCGGCGCCCAGGAGCGTGAGGGTGTAACGCCCGACCTGAGCATTCTCGGCAAGGTGATCGGCGGCGGGCTGCCGGCCGCGGCCTACGCGGGCCGCCGCGACCTGATGGAGCGGATCGCTCCGGCCGGCGACGTCTACCAAGCCGGCACGCTGTCCGGCAACCCGCTGGCGACCGCCGCCGGCCTGACCACGCTGGGCCTGCTGGACGCCGACGCCTACGCCCAACTCGACCGGCTGACCGCGACGCTCGCGGACGGCCTGCGCGACGCGGCCGCCGGTCTCCCGGTGCAGGTCTGTCACACCACGGGCCTCCTCACCGTCTTCTTCAGCGAGGAGCCCGTGCGTGACTACGAGGACGCCAAGCGCTGCGACACCGAGCGGTACGCCGCCTTCTGCCGCGCGATGCTCGACCGCGGGATCTACCTGCCGCCGTCGCAGTTCGAGGCCTGGTTTCCCTCGCTCGCCCACACCGACGCACACGTCGAGCGCACGATCGAGGCCGCCCGCGAGGCGCTCGCGTGACGGTCATGGGCGAGATCGTCGCGGCGGCCGGCCCGTCGCTGGCGCCGTACGCCGTGGCGGAGGCCGGGCCGCAGCGGTTCGACGGTGCGCTCGGCGACCGGCTGTTCGTGCTCGAGGCTGTCTACGAGGGCTACCTGCTGCACTACGGCCAACCGCGGCTGTTCGAGGGCATGGACCCCGACCTGCGGCTGCTCGCCGGCGACGCCCTCTACGCGCTCGGCCTCGCGCGCCTGGCGGAGAGCGGCGACCTGCCCGCGGTGGCGGAGCTGTCCGACCTGATCTCGCGCTCGGCCCAGGCTCACGCCGAGGGCCGCGGCGAAGCGGCGGAGGCGCTCTGGGACGCTTCGGCAAGCGCTCTGGAGGCCGGCGCGCGATAGGCTCCCGGCCCCGCGGCGGCGGGGTGCCAATCGTGCCGCTCGGCACCATGTTGGCACTTGCCTGTCCCGCGCCTCAGAATCACTTCTACACCCGTGGCTGATCCCCCCAAGTTCGACAAGAAGTCCCGCTATACCGAGGGTCGCGGCTTCGCCGGGGCGTACGAGGGCGAGACCGTCACCCGCCGTCGCCTGATGGAGGGCGGCGTCCAGCTCGCCGGTGGGGTGGCCGTCGCGGCGATCGCGCTGCCCGCGTTGGGTTTTGCGCTCGGGCCGATGTTCGAGCAACAGGTGCCGACGCGCTGGCAGGACATCGGGCCTGAGGACGACTTCAACGACGAGACTTACGTCCCGAAGGTGATCAGCCTCGTGCCGGAGGTCGGCGACGCGGGCAAGACGACGATCTACGTGCGCAAGGACAACCCGCAGAAGGACAAGCGGGTGGAGGACCAGGGCCCGCCGCCGCCCTACGTCGCGATCTCCACCCGCTGCGCCCACCTTGGCTGCCCGGTCCGCTACATCCAGGCCTCGAAGAAGTTCGTCTGTCCGTGCCACGGCGGCGTCTACGGCTTCGAGGGCCAGGTCGAGGGCGGCCCGCCGGTGCGCCCGCTGGACCGCTTCTACACGCGCGTTACGAGCGGACGCGTGGAGGTCGGCGAGGCGCTTCTCGCTCAACTCCGAGCTGCGCCGCTTCCCGCACCCGCGTGACCCCTCCAACCACCTCGACGGGCTGTGGCAGTACCTCTACCCGGGGAGGCCGACGACATGAAGCTGCCCACCCCGCCGAAGGCCCTGCGCCCCTCGCCCAAGCGTCCCGGTCAGGGCCGCAACGGCAAGAACGGCCGCAACGGCCCGCCGCCGCCAGAGCCGACGACCAAGGACCACCTGGTCGAGGGCACCGCCACGGCGGTCGGCTGGCTCGACGAGCGCACCGGCGCCACCCCGTTCCTGCGCGGCTTCCTCTACCGCAAGGTCCCCAAGGGCACCAACTGGTTCTACACGCTCGGCTCGGCCACGCTGTTCGCCTTCCTGTCGCAGGCGATCACCGGCGTGTTCCTGGCGATGTACTACGAGCCGGACGCGACGCGCGCGTACGAGTCGGCCTCGCACATCACCAACGACGTCTTCCTCGGCGAGTTCGTGCGCGGCATGCACAAGTGGGGCTCGTCGGTGATGATCATCCTGATCTTCCTGCACATGGGCAGGACCTTCTTCTTCGGCGCCTACAAGTACCCGCGCGAGCTGAACTGGGTCATCGGCGTGCTGCTGCTGGTGCTGACGCTGATGATGGGCCTCACCGGCTACCTGCTGCCCTTCGACCAGCGCTCCTTCTGGGCGACGGTGGTCGCGGTCAACATCAACGCCTCGGGGCCGATCGTCGGGCCCTACCTGGCGGACTTCCTGCGCGCCGGCGCCGAGTTCGGGCCGACCACGATCAGCCGCTTCTACGCGATGCACATGCTGCTCATCCCGGGGCTGATCGTGGCCCTGATCGGCGCTCACATCTACCTGGTCACCAAGCTCGGCACCACGGCCCCGCCGTGGCTGAAGGCCGAGAAGAAGGACCTCATGACCGAGGAGATCCCCTGAACTCCCGGGAGCGCGAGCAGTACCTGCGCGAGTACTCGATCCTGAAGGGTCAGGGGAAGCCGTTCTTCCCCTACGCGGTGATGAAGGACAGCCTGATGGCGGCGATCACGGTCGGCGTGATCGTGGTGATGGCGATCCTGTTCGGGGCGGAGCTCGGCCCCAAGGCCGACCCGACAACCACCACCTACACCCCGCGACCGGAGTGGTACTTCTTCTTCCTGTTCGAGCTGCTGCGCGTGGTCAAGCCACCGGAGCTGGTCTTCCTGGCGACGATCGGCATCCCCACGCTCTGCCTCGTGCTGCTCCTGATGCTGCCGTTCTTCGACCGCAATCCGGAGCGCAACCCGCTGCGTCGCCCGATCGCCACGATCGCCGGCATCGCGACGATCGCCGCGATGGCCTACCTGACGATCCTCGGGGCGCTCGCCGGCGCGCCGACGGAGATCGAGTTGGCGACCGCGCCCCAGTACGAGGAGGGCAAGGAGATCACCGCCTCGTCGGGTTGCCTGGGCTGCCACAAGATCGGCGAGAACGGCAACACGCTCGGCCCCAACCTGACCGAGATCGGCAGCCGGCTCGGCAAGGACGCGATCGCGCGGACGCTCATCAACCCAACGCCGCCGATGCCGTCCTTCCGCACGCTGCAGGAGGAGCAGCCCGAGCAGTTCGACAAGCTCGTCGCGTACGTAGCGTCGCTCAAGGGCGAGGAGTAATGCATCGCTGCGCAGCGGGCCGAGCCCGCTGCTTGCGCACGGCGTGACCAGCGGGGGCGCCCCCGCCTCCGGGACCCTGCCCGAGACGCAGGTGCGCGCGATGTTCGACCGCATCGCCCGCGTCTATGACCGCATGAACTCGGTCATGACGGCCGGCATGCACCACCGCTGGCGCCGGCGGGCCGCCGATCTCGCGCAAGTCGGCCCCGGCTCGCGCGCGCTCGACGTGGCCACCGGCACCGGCGACCTCGCGATCGAGCTGAGTGGGCGCGGGGCGCAGGTCGTCGGGCTCGACTTCTCCGAGCGGATGCTGGAGCTGGCGCGGGCGAAGGCGCCGGCGATCGAGTTCGTGCAGGGCAACGCCCTCGAGCTCGCCTACCCGGACGCCTCCTTCGACGCCGTGACCGTGGGCTTCGGCGCGCGCAACTTCGCGGACCTCGATCGAGGGCTGCGCGAGCTGGCCCGGGTCACCCGGCCCGGCGGCCGCGTGGTCATCCTCGAGATCACGACCCCGCAGAAGCCGCCGCTGTCGTGGTTCTTCCGCTTCTGGTTCGACCGCGTCGTCCCCGCGCTCGGTCGAGTGGCCGGCGACCCCGACGCCTACACCTACCTGCCGTCGAGCGTGCGCCGCTTCCCCGGCCCGCGGGAGCTGGCGGAGCGGCTCGTGGCGGCGGGACTCGAGGACGTGCGCTGGGTGCTCACGGCCGGCGGCATCATCGCCATCCATGCCGGGGTGAGGCGATGAACACGACCCAGGCCCAGCTCGGCGCCGTGCTGGCCGCCGGCGGGCCCGAGTTGGCGCGCCTGCTCGAGCGCACCGAGACGCGGCTGGCAGAGGTCGGAGAGGGGCACGGCGCCGAGCTGGCCCGGCACGCGACGGCCACGCTCTCGGCCGGCGGCAAGCGGCTGCGCCCGATGCTGGTCTTCCTGTGCGCGAACGGCGACCGCGACGAGCGGCTGGTGGCGGCCGCGGCCGCGGTCGAGCTGCTGCACATGGCGACGCTCGTGCACGACGACGTGCTCGACAGCGCACCGCTACGGCGCGGACGACCGACCGTGTTCGCCGAAGGTGGCCGGCTCGCGGCCACCACGACGGGCGACCTGCTCTTCTCGCGCGCCTTCGCGGAGCTCGCCTCGACGGGCAGCCCCGAGGCCGTGGGCTGGCTGTCGGAGGCGTCGAGCGCGCTCGCCCGCGGCGAGCTGATGCAGCGCGCCGACGCCTGGAGGCCGGACGTCACGCAGGAGCGCTACCTGGAGCGCTGCCGGCTCAAGACGGCCAGCCTGTTCGCGGCCTCCTGCCGGCTGGGCGCGATCTTCGGCGGCCGGCCCGCGATGGCCGACCCGCTGGGGAGCTTCGGCGAGGCCGTCGGCCTCGCGTTCCAGATGCTCGACGACGTCCTGGACGTGTCGGGCCCGGCCGAGCGCACCGGCAAGCCGCGCGGTACCGACCTGCTCGACGGGACGGTGACGCTGCCGCTGATCCTGGCGCGCGCGCGCGACCCCGTGCTGCTGGAGGTCCACCCGGGGCTGACCGCCGAGCAGGCCGAGGCGCTGTGCGACCGGATCGCCGCCACGGGGTCGCTCGAGGCGGCGCGGGCGAAGGCACTCGAGCACGTGGCGGGCGCGAAGCAGTCGCTGGCCCGGATCGATCTGCCGCCGCAGCGGCGCGAGGCGCTCGAGCTGGTTGCCGACGGCGTGGTGGAGCGCTACGCCTAGGCGGCGGCGATCAAGGCCGGCCGGATGAAGGCCGACGGCATCAAAGCCGAGGGCCGGAGGCCCTAGGCCTGGAAGTCTTCGGGGAGAATCGCGCCGGCCGTGAGCGCGCCCACGAACCGGTCGATCTCCTCGGCCATGTTGGCGCGCATCAGACGCTTGTAGTCGCGGGCGAGCGCGTCGGCCCCGCGGTCGAGCTCCTCGTCGAACACCTCGACGGTGTCCTGGGTGAAGATGCCCTCGCGGTAGACGTCGCAGTTGGGGCAGTGGAGCAGCACGCTCCAGTTCTCGGTGCCCGACTCCTCCCACTGAACCGGGTAGACCAGGTCGGACGAGCACTCCATGCACATGTGCAGGTTCTGGTGCGCCTCGGCCGGCGGATCGTCGGCGGTGTGGAGCGCCTCCGGACCCTCGGGAACCGGGACCGTCTCCCTGAAGTAGACGACCTCGATCGTCTTGCCGCTAGGGAGCAGGACGCGCTTCACGTAGTGGGTCTGTTCGTCGTGGCCTTCCATGTTCCTCATCCTCTGCAGGCGGTATCGGCACCCGCGCGACGAACTTGAATACGTCAATAGACTCGTGGCCCCGTGGTCCTCAGCGATACGACGATCCGGTCGGAGATCGAAGCCGGCCGCATCGTCATCGACCCATTTGACGAAGGTCTGGTCCAGCCGTCGAGCATCGACGTCCGGGTAGACGCGCGCTTCCGCGTCTTCCACAACGGGCGCTACCCCTACATCGACGTGCGCCAGCCGATGCCCGACCTCACGGAGCTGGTCGAGATCAAGGACGGCGAGCCGTTCATCCTGCACCCGGGCGAGTTCGTGCTCGGCCAGACGCTCGAGCGGGTCACGCCTCCCGGACGACCTGGTCGCGCGCCTCGAGGGCAAGTCCAGTTTGGGGCGCCTCGGCCTGCTGATCCACTCGACGGCGGGCTTCGTCGACGCGGGGTTCTCGGGCAACCTCACGCTCGAGCTGTCGAACGTCGCCAACCTCCCGATCACGATCTACGAGGGCATGCCGATCGGGCAGATCTCGTTCATGCGCATGGACGGGCCGGTCGCCCGGCCCTACGGCTCGCGCGAGACCGGCTCCAAGTACCAGGGGCAGGCCGAGCCGACGCCGAGCCGGTTTTATCTCAACTTCGACAAGTAGGCACTACCATGTGGTGCAGCCATGTGGACTCCAGGCCCACTCGAGATCGTGATCATCCTCGTGATCGTGCTCGTCATCTTCGGCCCGAAGCGGCTGCCCGACCTCGGTCGGTCGCTCGGGAAGGGCATGCGCGAGTTCAAGGACTCGGTCACCGGCAAGGACAACGACGAGCTGCCTGAGGGCACCGCCGAGAAGCCCGAGCCGACGGCCGCTGCTACGCCCAGCGAGCAGAAGTCCTAGCCGCGGGGGAGCCCGCGTTGGGCGTGCGGCGCATCCGCCCGATATCGCACGAGGAAAGGTTGTCGGTCGTCGACCACCTCGACGAGCTGCGCAGCCGGCTGATCGTGTGCGCCGTGGCGTTCTGCGTCGCGTGGGCGCTCACCGCCTGGCAGAACCATCTGGTCCTCGAGATCATCAACGCGCCGCTGCCGGACGACATCCAGCCGATCACGCTGGGTCCCGCCGAGGCCTTCTACTCGACGCTCACCAACGCCGCGTACGTGGCGCTGCTGATCTCGCTGCCGGTGATCCTCTACCAGATCTACGCGTTCCTGCTGCCGGCCTTCAGTCCGACCGAGAAGCGCGTGGCCCTGCCGATCATGCTGATGATCCCGCTGCTGTTCATCGCGGGCGTCGTGTTCTGCTACTTCGTGGTGCTCACCCCGGCGATGCAGTTCCTGCTCAACTTCAACGCCGACGAGTTCAACACGCAGGTGCGGGCGCGCGACTACTACTCGTTCGTCACGCTCTTGATGCTGGCGATGGGGCTCGGCTTCCAGATCCCGGTTGGGGTGCTGGCGGCGTGCAAGCTGCGCATCACGAGCCCCGAGAAGCTGCGCAAGGGCCGACGCTTCGCGATCGTCGGCATCGTCGTGCTCGCGTCCCTGCTGCCGACGCTTGACCCGCTCACGCTGATCCTCGAGTCGATCCCGCTGTATGTGCTCTACGAGCTCAGCATCCTGATGGCCGCGGCGTGGGGGCGGCCGCTCGGCGAGCTGTCCGAGGAACCCGCTGCCGAGGGCAGCCACTAGCCTTCCGCTCGCATGCTGTTCGATCTGAGAGGAAAGCGCCGCCGGGCGGTGCAGGCGACCTATCTGACGCTGGCCGTGCTGATGGGCGGCGGGCTCGTGCTGTTCGGGATCGGCGGCTCGGGCGGCAACATCTTCGACGCGTTCGACAGCGGCGGCGGAGGCAATATCGACAGCGGTCTGGAGACGCGCATCGAGCGCCAGGAGGCGAAGCTCAAGACATCGCCCGAGAACGAGGCGATCCTGGCGAGCCTGGTGAAGCTGAACTACCAGGCGGCGGTCTCGCAGACCCCATCCGGGTCCACCAAGATCTCCGAGGACGGTAAGGACGACCTGCGCCAGGCGGCCAAGTACTGGGAACGCTACGTCGCGGCGAGCGACGGCAAGCCCGACCCGACCCTGGCGAGGTACGCGTTCACCGTCTACAACCAGGACGGGCTGAACCAGCCGGCCAAGGCGAAGGAAGTGGTGCGCGTGCTGGCGGCCGACGCCAACGACTTCCAGACCTATCTGCTGCTGGTGCAGTACGCGACGGCCGCCGGCGACACCCGAACCGCCAAGCTGGCGGCGACGAAGGCCGTCGATCTGGCGCCCAAGAGCCAGCGCAAGGAAGTGGAGAAGGCCGCCAAACAGCTGCAAACAGCCGCCCCACAGCAGCAGTGAGGGCCGCGCTCGCTTACCCTTCCGTGCTGCAGGCGCGACGACGGTGTAACGGACGACATCAGGGAGAAGAGTGAACTTCCACATCGAAGACGAGGCGATTGACGACTCGACCCATGTAATCGAGCTGGGTGGCGAGGTCGATCTCTACACGGCGCCGGAGTTCAAGGAGCGCATGGTCGAGCTGATCGAGTCGGGCAAGAAGCAGATCGTGGTCGATCTCTCGAAGGCCACCTTCATCGACTCGACGACGCTCGGAGTGCTGGTGGGCGGCGTGAAGCGCCTGCGCCCGACCGGCGGCTCGCTCGCCCTGGTCTGCACCGACGACAACATCACGAAGATCTTCGAGATCACCGGACTCGACCGGGTCTTCCCGATCCACTCGTCGCGAGAGGACGCATTGACGGCCCTCTCCACCGCCGACTGATCTCTAGACTCGCGTTGCTCGGGCCGTTAGCTCAATTGGCAGAGCAGGAGACTCTTAATCTCAAGGTTGAAGGTTCGATTCCTTCACGGCCCATTCGTCCTCGGTCGGCTCAGTCGTAGTAAGGACGCGTAGAGCGTCGGGCGGCAGGTGCAGGGAGACGGCCGCGCCCGGCTCCAGGGCGGCGGCCGAGACGCTGCCGTCGTTCGGCACCATGGCCCGGAGCAGCTCTCCGCCGAGCACGCGGATGTGCACTTCGTACGAGCCGCCCAGGAAGACCGAGCGCTCGACCATCCCCGGCATGCGCTCCTCGCCGTGGTTGGTATGGGGCTCGATCGCGATGCGCTCGGGCCGGATCATCACCTTCACCTCGCCGCGCGCGCTGGTCGCTCCCTGGTGCGCGCGCAGGGTTCGATCGCCGACCTGGACCGTGCAGGCGGCGCCGTCCTGGCCGACCGCGGTCGCGGCGAGCAGGTTCGAGACACCCAGGAAGTCGGCGACGAAGACCGTGTCCGGCTCCTCGTAGATCGCCTTCGGCGAGGCCGCCTGCTCGACCCGGCCCCGGTTCATCACCGCGATCCGGTCGCTCATCGTGAGCGCCTCGGCCTGGTCGTGGGTGACGAAGATGAACGTGATCCCGAGCTCTGCCTGGAGTCCCTTCAGCTCGACCTGGAGGTTCTTGCGCAGCTGCGCGTCCAGCGCGCCGAGCGGCTCGTCGAGCAGCAGCACGCGCGGTCGCAGCACCAGCGCGCGCGCGAGCGCGACGCGCTGCTGCTGTCCGCCCGACAGCTGATCGGCCTTGCGCCGCGCGAACTCGGTCATGTCGACGAGCTCGAGCGCGTCGCCGACTCGCTTGGCCGCGCTCCTCCTTGCTGAGCTTGTGGTACTTGAGCCCGAACGCGACGTTCTTCGCAACGTCGAGGTGCGGGAACAGCGCGTAGCTCTGGAACACCGTGTTGACGTTGCGCTGATGCGGGGGCACGCGCGCGACGTCGCTCCCGTCGAGCAGGATGCGCCCGCTGGTCGGGCGCTCGAAGCCCGCGATCATCCGCAGCGTGGTGGTCTTCCCGCATCCCGGACGGGCCGAGCAGCGTGAAGAACTCCCCAGGCGGCATCTCGATGTCGATGCCGTCCACCGCAACGAAGTCCTCGAACTTCTTGCACAGCTCCTCGAGGCGGATCTCGCCCTCCATCAGACCTCCAGCGTCGCGACCGAGGTGGCCTCGTCGCCGCCCGCGAACCGGCGGTAGACGAGGTAGGCGAAGGTGAGCGTCAGGAGCGTGATCGCCAGGTTGACCGTCGCGATCGCGTTGAGCGCCGGGGTGGGGGCGCCGCGCGCGCTCGAGTAGAGCAGCATCGACACGGTCGTCGTGCTGGCGTCGCTCGACAGGTACTGCGTGACCACGAAGTCGTCGATCGAGGTGGCGAACGCGACGGCCGCGCTCGCGACGATCGCCGGCGCGAGCAGTGGCAGCAGCACGCGGAAGAACTGGTCGCGGCGCGGCGCCCCCAGGTCCGCGGCCGCCTCCTCGAACTCGGGACCGATCGAGACCAATCGCCCGCGCACGATGACGACCACGTACGAGAGCGTGAACGTGATCTGCCCGATCGCCTGGGCGTCGGTCCCGAGCCCGATCCCGCTGAACACCTGCAGGAACAGCAGCAGCAGCGCGACGCCCATGACGATCTCCGGCGTCACGAGCGGCAGCAGCATCAGCGTGTTGACCGTCCCGCTGAGGCGCCCGCGCCAGCGCTGGAGGCCGAGCGCCAGCGCAACGCCGAGCGGGGTGGCGACCGCGACGCAGATCACCGCCAGCAGCAGCGTGTGCTCGAGCGCGTCGCGCAAGCGCAGGGTCGTGCAGCACGCTGCCGGTCTCGCCGGTGAACCAGCGGAAGGAGAAGCCCTGCCAGGTCGTGCGCGAGCGACCGTTGTTGAACGCGAACGCGATCGCCAGCAGCACCGGGAGCACCGACCAGAGGATGTAGCCGCCGGTGATCAGCGCGAGGAAGCGCGGCCGGCCCCAGGGATTGCGGAGCCGGCTCATGTCGTCTGGGCGGACGTGCCCGCCCGGCGGGTCGTGCGCAGGTAGTAGAACATCAGGAACAGCAGGAACGTCGACAGCAGCAGCGTCAGCGCGGCGCCGGTCACCTTCTCCGAGCCCTGACGCATGAGCTCGTCGATCTGATTGCCGATCATGTTCGTCTGGGTCGAGGCAGACACGAGATCCGCGGTGTAGTAGTCGCCGAACATCGGGAGCGCGATCAGCACGGCGCCGGCGAGGATGCCCGGCATCGACAGCGGCAGCGTCACGCGGAAGAACGCGCTCGCCGGGCTCGCGCCGAGGTCGCGCGCCGCGTCGATCTGGCGGCGGTCGATGCGGTCGATCGCGACGAACAGCGGCAGGATGAAGAACGGGATGTAGCCGTAGAGCAGCGCGAGGATGACCGTGATCGGCTGCCCGTTGAGCCAGCCGCCCGGCTCGTCGAGCAGCCCGATCGAGAGGAACAGCTTCTCGATGCCCCACGCTGTGCAGGACGTCCGAGCCGATCCCGTCCGGCGCCAGCAGGTTGATCCACGCCAGCATCCGCATCAGGTAGTTGATCCAGAGCGGAAGGATCAGCGCGAGCAGGATCGCCCCCTTCCAGCGCCCGGCGTGTCGCGCCGTGAAGTAGGCGACCGGGTAGCCGACCAGCAGCGAGAGGCCCACCGCGAGCGCGACGAACTCGATCGTTCGCAGCGAGACGGTCCAGAACGGCCCACCGCTGAAGAAGTTGTCCAGCGTGTCGAGGGCGTAGCCCACGTTCCAGTCCAGCGGGTTCCAGTGCGGGATCGGCTGCGAGAGCGTGTCCTGGTTCCCGAACGCCACGGCCACGACGGCGTAGAACGCGCACAGGAAGAACACCGAGAGCCAGACGACGCCCGGGAGGGCCACCAGGCGCCAGAGCCAGCGAGAGCCCATCAACCAGCCTTGAACTTCGACCAGGCGTCATCCCAGAGGCGCTGGCCGGCGACGCTCAGCTGCAGCAGCTCCTGGTTGGACGCGAACTCCTCCGGGCGGATGATCGCGGGTTGCAGGGTCTTCGGGATCAGGCCCTGCTCGAGCAGGGCGTCGGCGTCGATCCCCTTCTGCGGCGGCGTGTAGCCGGTGAAGTTGACGAAGTTGTCGTAGGCGTTCTTCTCGTCGAGCATGAAGTTGACGAACTGGTGCGCGAGCACCGGTTGCTTGGCCGTTCGCCCGATGCCGAAGAAGTCGTTCTGGACGACGCCGTTCTCCTGCGGCCTCCAGTACGACAGCACGTCGGCCTTGACGCCCTTCGGCAGGTAGTAGAACGCGGCGGAGAGCAGGTCCCCCGACCACGAGTGGTGCAGCACCGTCTTGCCCTCGGGCAGCGTCTGGTAGTCGGTGATCGCGATCTTCGGGTTGCAGATGCCGCTGAGCTCGGCGAGGTCGCTCTCCGCCTTCGAGATCGTGTCGGCATCCTCGGTGTTGAGGTCGGGCCGCACGCCCTTGCGCATCGCGTCGCGCTGCATCGGCATGCTGAGCGCGTCGCGCCGGTCGTCGAGGATCCCGACCTTGCCGCGGTAGGCCTGCGCGTGCCAGAAGATGTCCCACGGCACGTCCATGCCGGCGACGTCCTCCTTGACCTCGTCGTTGCGCCACCCGATCCCGTCCATCCAGACCACGTAGGGCACCGTGTACCGGCTCCCGCGATCGTAGAAGGGGTCGGCCAGCTCGGGCCAGATGTTCTTCTCGAGGTTGGGCAGGTAGGAGTGGTTGAGCGGTAGCAGCAGCTTGTGGGCGATCAGGTCGACGATGTTCGAGCCGCTCAATCCCATGATCAGGTCGAAGTCGACCGCTCCGGACGACAGCTTCGCGACCGCCTCGTCGGCCGAGTTGTACGTCGCGACCTCGACCTTGGTCGAGAACTCCTTCTGGAACCGCTTCATCGTCACCGGGTCGATGTAGTCGGCGTAGTTGTAGATCCGCAGCGGGCCGGGCTCGGCGCCGAGCCCGTCCTTGATCGGCTTGTTCTCGTCGGTGATCGCCCAGGTGACGGAGTTGTCCGTGCGCGGCAGCGGCAGCCCGCCAGGGCCGGTCGGCTTCTGGACGACGAGGTCGGCGGAGGCGCCGGTGGGACCGCCGGCATCGGCGCCGACCGGGGTGGTCGTGTTCTCGCACGCCGCCAGCCCGGCGGCGACGCCCGCGCCGGCGACCGCCCCAGCCGCCCCACGGGCGAACTGGCGGCGGCTGATACCGGATCGATCCTTGGGATGCGTGCCTCGACCCCCCTCTCAGCCCGACCGTGGCAGGCCGGAGTGTAAGGCCGCGACCAAGTCGGTCAGGAGCGGCCGGAAGTGCGCCTCGAGGAAGTCGTCGCTCGGCGTCGTGACGTGGTTGAGCAGTGCTCCCTCGACGAAGTTCGTGATCATCTCGGCGGCCCGCTCGGGCGTGGGCAGCCCGGCACTCTGGACCAGATGGTTGAAGCCGTCCATGTAGGCGATCGTCCAGCGGCGGGCGAGCGGGTGCAGGTACTCACGCCGGCCGGCCTCCAGCATCAGCTCGTACTGCGCGGTCAGGAAGGCGAGCGGATCGTTGATCTGCGCGTCGGCGAACCCCACGATCCGAGTCGATCAGCTCCGTCGTGCGTGATGCGGTCCGAGCAGGCGGTGAAGCGGCGCACGTCCTCGATCGATCGGGCGATCATCAGCTCCAGGGCCTCCTCGACGAGCGCGTCCTTGGAGTCGAAGTAGTACGTCGTCGAGGCCAGCGCGACGCGCGCCTCCTGTGCCACGGCGCGGTGCGTGACGCTGTTGACGCCGCCTTCGCCGATCACGCGCAGGGTCGCCTCGAGGATCTCACGCCTGCGTGGGTTCAGCCGCTTGCTGTTGACCGGAGCGCTCATGCCAAGCCGTTGGCTCATCCGTAAAGTACATTTGTACACCTCTGCATGGCCGAGCGCTATGACGTGATCGTCGTCGGGGGTGGCTTCGCAGGCGTGACGGCCGCCCGCGAGTGCGCCTTGCGGGGCCGTCGGACGCTGCTGCTCGAGGCCCGCGACCGGCTCGGGGGCCGCACGTGGAGCGCCGGCTGGAACGGCTTCGCGATCGAGTACGGCGGCGGCTGGGTGCACTGGCACCAGCCCCACACCTTCTCCGAGCTGACCAGAGCCGGGCTCTCGGTCGCCGTCAGCGGCGACGCCGGACGCGCGCACTGGCACGTGGGCGCCGAGCGCCGCACCGGCACGATCGCCGAACGGGACGCGATCGCGCGG
The DNA here is from genome assembly GCA_963765135.1 of uncultured Thermoleophilaceae bacterium. Classification (GTDB taxonomy): domain Bacteria; phylum Actinomycetota; class Thermoleophilia; order Solirubrobacterales; family Thermoleophilaceae; genus JACVRW01. The sequence continues at coordinate 311,115 of CAVXUX010000001.1, read as the reverse complement.
CGCGGCTGGGATCGCTTCGTCGAGGGCGTCCGGGAGGCGTTGCCGCAACCCCACGCCCCGCTGACCGCGCTCGGCGAGCTCGCGCGCTTCGACCGGCTCACGATCGCCGAGCGGCTCGGGGAGCTCGACCTCGACGCCGAAGAGCGCGACGTGCTTGCCGCCGAGCTCGAATCGGTCGCGCACGGGCCGCTCACGGAGGCGGGGGCCGTGTCGATCCTGCGCTGGCACGCGCTGTCCGGCTACAGCCTCGAGCTCGCCCAGTTCACGGGAGGGCGGGTCACGATCGTCGAGGGCACCGGAGCGCTGCTGGCGGCGATCGCCGGCGCCGCCGACGTTCGACCGGCGGCTGGCCACGCCAGTCGCGGCGGTGGCGAGCGGCGACGGGCAGGTGGAGGTTCACACGCGCGACGGCGAGGCGTTCACGGCGGGGGCCGCGATCGTGGCCGTCGCGTTGAACGCGCTCGGTGGGATCGAGTTCAGCCCCGAGCTACCGGACGACAAGCGCCGTGCGATCGAGCTCGGCCAGGCCAGCCGCGGCATCAAGATCATGATCCACGCGCGTGGCGAGGACGTGAGCCAGAACTCGATTCGCTTTCGCCATCCGTTCGGCTACCTGGACAGCGAGATCCTGCTCGGCGACGGGACGCAGCTGATGATCGGCTTCGGCGGGGACGCCGAGCTCTGCGACGCGGCCGACCTGCCGGCGGTGCAGGCCAGCCTCGACGAGATCCTGCCCGGCTACGAGGTCCTCGACGCCACCGCGCACGACTGGCTGGCCGACGAGTTCTCGCGCGGCACCTGGGCGATCCACCGCCCGGGCTGGTACGAGCACCACCACGCCGCCATGCGCCGCCCCGAGGGCAACGTCATCCTCGCCGGCTCCGACCTGGCAAACGGCTGGGCCGGCTTCATCGACGGTGCGATCGAGTCGGGACTGCGCGCGGGCGCTTGGGCCTCGGCGGTCGGCTAGCCGCTGCCCAGGCGGCGCCACTCGCGCACAAGCCAGAAGGTCCCGATCGCCGCGATCAGGACCAGCAGTCCGAACGAGATCGCGTTGTAGACCTCGAGCTCCTGGCCGGTCGGCAGGCCGACCCAGTCCTTGGTCCTCGGCCAATCGAGCGTCCAGCCGTCTCCGAGGATGCCCTGGGTGAGCACGATCGCCCACCCGTTCGACGCGTCCCACGCCGCGTGCAGCACGATCACCCCGGCGAACGTGAGCAGTACCCGCCGCCCGGCGAAGATCGCGCCGCCCAGGATCGCCGTCCACATGATGTGCCCGAACGGAGCGGAGATCGCGCGGATCGCCTCGGTCCCGACGATGTTGAGCACGCCGTGGTCGTCGATGTTCTCCAGGAACGCCTTGAGCGCGTAGCCGGAGCTCTCGAACGCCGCGAAGCCGGCGCCCACGGTCGCGCCCAGGATCATGCCCTCGCGCGGCTGGCGCGTCGACAGGCCGCGGGCCGCCGCCATGAGCACGATCGCCTTGGCGCCCTCCTCGATCAGTCCGACGCCGAAGAAGGTGCCGTAGGCGGTCGGCAGGATGTAGACCTCGGTCAGCGCCGCGAAGCAGAGGCCGAGCGTCCCGCCGCCGAGGAAGCCGACCAGGACGACCTCGATCGTGAGGTGGTTGACGCGCGGGCGCGACAGCGCGAACACGACCATCGTGATCGGGACGAGGAAGCTCCCCAGCAGCACGACGCTGGGCAGGAGGATCGTGTCCTCCGTGATGCCCGTGATGACGGCGGCGACGATCCAGATCGGAGCGCCCACCGCGAGCAGCAAGATCCACAGGCGACTGGAGGTGACCGCGGGAACACCCGCTGCGCTGTCCGCCACCGGCAGATCCTATTGCGGTCGGGTCACCCCGCTCTCGTAGGCGAAGATCACGGCCTGCAGGCGGTCGCGGACGTCGAGCTTCGCCAGGACGTTCTTGACGTGGGTCTTGACCGTCGACGCCTCGATGACCAGCGCGTCCGCGATCTCTGCGTTCGACAGCCCGCGGGCGATCAGCTGGAGCACCTCCCGCTCGCGCGCGGTGAGGTCGTCGAGCCGGGCGTCGCGCCCGGGGTCTGGCGCCGGATCCTGCGCCATCCGTTGGATCACGCGGCTGGTGACCGATGGCGAGAGGAGCGCCTCGCCGCCGGCCACCGTGTGGATCGCGGTGAGCAGCTCCTCGGGCTTGCTGCGCTTGAGGAGGAAGCCCGACGCTCCCGCGCTGAGCGCCCCGAAGATGTAGTCGTCCTGCTCGAACGTGGTCAGGACGACCACCTTGATCTCCGGACTGGCGGCGATCAGCTCTCGTGTCGCCGAGATCCCGTCGAGGTCGGGCATCCGGACGTCCATCAGCACGACGTCCGGATTCAGCAACCGGGCACGGTAGATCGCATCGCGCCCGTCGCCGGCCTCGCCGACGACCTCGATCGCGGCGTCGCTGGACAGCACGCCGCGCAGGCCGGCCCGCATCAGGTCGTCGTCGTCGACGATCAGAACTCGAACGGGGGCGGTCATTGCGGCGCCACCGGCAGGTGTGCCTGGACCCGGAACCGGCCTGTCTTCGCGGCCGCCTCCAAGCTGCCGCCGAGCAGGTCCGCGCGCTCGCGCATCCCGACGACGCCGTGGCCGGCGCCGTCCTGCCTGGGCGCCGGCGAGCCGATCGGGTTGGTCACGGTGAGCTCGAGCGCCGCGGGCTGGTAGCTCACCAGCACCTCGGCGGAGCCGTTGCCATGGCGCGCCGCGTTGGTCAGCGCCTCCTGAAGGATGCGATACGCGCCGCGATCGACGTTCGTCGGGAGCGCGCGCCGTTCGCCTTCGATCGTCGCGGCCACTTCCAGCCCGGCCGCGCGATGTCGCGCGACCAGCTCCTCCACCGCGGCGAGACCCGGCGGCGGCTCCACCTCGCCCGAGGCGGCGTTCTCGCGGAGAACCCCGACCAGCTGATCGATCTCGCCGGCCGTCTCGCGCGCCACTTCCTCGATCGTCTCGAGCGCCTCCCGGGCGCCCGCCGCGTCGTGCTCGGTGCGCAGACGCCCGAGCCCGGCGTGCACCAGGATGACGTTGATCGCGTGGCCCGCCGAGTCATGCAGGTCGCGCGCGATCCGCATGCGCTCCTCCGCGGCGGCCAGCCGGCGCTCGCGTTCGGCTTCCCGCTCGGCGCGAAGCGCGCGCTCCTCGAGCGCCTTCAGCCGCTCGGCCCGCAGCCGCGAGCGCTCGCCCGCCAGCCAAACGCCTCCCCACAGCACGACCGCGAACACCAGGCCCGCGGCCGGGAAGGAGTCCTCTCGGAGGCCCACCGCCGTCAGGTGGACGGTCAGCATCACGACGACGACGGCCAGCGCCACGCGCTGTCCCGCGCGCGACTCGCCCACCCCGGCCGCGACGCCGTAGAGCGCGATCGTGGGCCCGACAGGAGGCCCGGCCGGCGTGGCGACGGCGAACAGCGCGGCGCTGGCGCACGTGGTGAATACGAAGACCGAGAGCGGCGCCCGCCGGCGGGCGATCAGCGGCAGCGACGCGAGTGCCGCCAGGGCGATCGTGGGCGCGTCGAGCTGGTTCGAGTGGGAGTCCTCCACCGCGATCAGAACGAGCGACAGCCCGAACGCCGCGACGGCGAGCCCCGCGTCGAGCAGCAGGTTGGTGCGGTTCGGTGCCACCTTGGGGCGAGCGTAGCGGCGAGCGAATCGGGGGTCCTCCACCCTGAGGAGGATCCCGGGATCGCTCGCTGTGAGGTGTCCGAGCGCGCCGGGGCGGCCTAGCTTGGCCGCCTATGCAGCCCGCAGCGACCGCGAAACGCCGTCTGTCCCCGCGCGCGCGCCGAATCGTGCTGACCGCGCACATCGTCGCCTCGGTCGGGCTGCTCGGCGACGTCGCCGGGTTCCTGGCGATCGCCATTCGGGCAGCGACGACGCCCGACCCGGCGCTGGAGGCGGCGTCATACGAGCTGCTCTCGATGTTCGGGATGGTGTTCGGCATCCCGCTCAGCCTGGCGTCGATCGCGACGGGGGTGACGCTCGGCCTGGGCACGAAGTGGGGGGTGCTGCGCTACCCCTGGGTGACGACCAAGCTGGTCCTGAACGTCTCCGTGTTGGTCGTGGGCGCCTTGGTGCTGGGGCCGTCCATCGACGAGATGCGCGCTGGTGACGGCGATGCCGGCGGGCTGTTGATCGCAGGCGCGGCCTACGACGTGGCAGTGCTTACGCTGGCGACGACGCTGTCGGTGTTCAAGCCCGGCAGCGCCCGCTAGTGCTCCAGCGCCGCCCGCCGCGCCGCGCTGGCGTTGGCCAGCAGCGTCTCGGGCCCGTCCCCGCCCGAGGAGACGGCGATGCCGGTTGTTGCCGACACCGTTACCTCTTCGCCCCCGATCGCGTACGGCTGGTGCAACGCGAGCGTCGCCCGGTCGGCGATCGCCACCGCCTCGAGGTCGTTGCGCAGGCGCTCCGCGCAAATCACGAACTCGTTGCCGGCCAGCCTCGCCACCGTGTCGGACGAGCGTGCGACGCGTCGCAGCCGCTCGGCCACCTCGATCAGCAGCTCGTCGGGCGCATCCTCCGAGAGGTGCGGCTCGATGAAGATCAACCCGACCGCGTCTCCGTAGCGGCCCGCCGCCTGGAGCGCGTGCGCCACGCGCTCGAGCAGCATCGTCCGGTTGGCGAGCCCGGTGACGCGGTCGCGCGGCTCGTCGAACTGCCGCGACACGGCGACCAGACCGGCGTCGCAGCGGTCGGCCAGCACGATGCGCACCTGCTCGATCACGCCGGCGTCGACCCCGGAGCCCTCGAGCAGCTCGATGGCGGTGCCCCTCCACATCAGGTGGGCGTTCACGAGCACCGACGGCGCCAGCCGTCCGCCCAGGGCGCCCAGGTCGGCGAGAGCTTGGGGCTCGCCCTCGTCGAAGCCCTCCACGTCGGTGAGCCAGCGGGCCACCTCATACGTGGCCGCGCGGTCCACGCGTCCAACCAGGTCCAGCACGTCTGCTGCAGTCGAATCGCCGCTCATACCCCTCTAATCGACCGCTTGGGGTCGAAGGCTTAGCGGAAGGCAAACGCGCTAAGCGCCGCGCGGCACCGCGTCCTCGAGCACGACTCGCATCAGGTCCCGGATCGAGAGCATGCCCACCACGTCGTCGCCTTCCGTGACAGGCAGGTGGCGGAAGCCGCCGTGGATCATCAGCACGGCGGCGTGCTCGGTGGACTCGTCCGGGGCGAGCGTCTCGGGGTCGCGCGTCATCCAGTCGGCGACGGTCGTGCTGGCGTCGATGCCGCGGGCGACCGCGCGCAGCACGTCGCGCTCGGTGAGGATGCCGACCAGCCGCTCGCCCTCGGTGACGAGCACGGCCCCCACGTCCTTGGCGACCATGCGCTGCGCCACCTCGGTCAGGGCGAGGCCAGGCTCCACGGTGAGCAGGTCCCGCGACATGTGCCCGCGCGCCAAGGGCATCGCACCGAATCATGACATCCGGGGGCTCGCGCCCCCGGTCCCCCGCGAAAATTGGCCGCGCGCCTAGAGGCCCAGCGTGGCGAGCGCCGCCGCGGCGATGCGGTCCTGGTTCGGCATCGCCGCGTGCTCGAGGCTCTTCGCGTAGGGCAGCGGCACCTCGGCCATGCCGACCCGCTCCACCGGCGCGTCCAGCTCGTCGAAGCACGCCTTCTGGATCCGCGCCGCCAGCTCCGCGGTCACGCCGTAGCTGGCCCAGCCCTCCTCCACGCAGAGCGCGCGGCTCGTGCGGGCCACCGACTCCACCACGGTCTCCACGTCGAGCGGGCGCAGCGAGCGCAGGTCGACCACCTCGATCGACACGCCGTGCGACTCCTCCAGCCGCTCCGCCACCTCCAGCGCGCGCACCACCGCATACGAGTGCGCCACGATCGTCAGGTCGCTGCCGGGGCGCGCGACCCGCGCGCGCCCGATCGGCGTGACGAAGTCGGGGTCGAGCGGCACCTCGCCCTTCTGCTTGTAGATCGGCAGGTTCTCGATCACGAGCACCGGGTCGTCGTCGCGGATGGCGGCCTTGAGCAGCCCCTTGGCGTCCGCCGGCGAGGCGGGCGCCACGACCTTGAGGCCGGGTGTGCCGGCGAACCAGCCGTCGAACGACTGCGAGTGCTGAGCGGTGAGCTGGTTGCCCGCGCCGTTGGGCGTGCGGATCACCAGCGGGCAGCGCACCTCGCCGCCGAACATCGCACCGACCTTGGCGGCGTGGTTGATCACCTGGTCCATCGCGACCAGCAGGAAGTTGATCGTCATGATCTCCACGACCGGGCGCTCACCCAGCATCGCGGCGCCCACGCCCGCGCCCACGAAGCCCTCCTCGGAGATCGGCGTGTCGCGGATGCGGTCGGGGCCGAAGGCGTCGAGCAGCCCGGCGGTCACCTTGTAGGAGCCGTCGAACAGGCCGACCTCCTCGCCCATGACGAAGACGCGGTCGTCGCGGGCGAGCTCCTCGGCCAGCGCGAGCCGCAGCGCCTCGCGGTACGTCATGACCTCGGTGGCGGCGGGTGTGGCCACTGCGCTCATCGGCCCAGCCCCGCGTCGAAGGTGAGCCCTTCCTCGCCGAACGGGCTGCCCGGGCGCATGCGCTCGAACTGCGACGCGCTGCCGGAGGCGTGCATCCCGCTTGCCAGGCCGTCGACCGCCGGCTCGGGGCTCGCGAGCGCGAAGTCCACCGCCGCCCGCACGCGCTCCTCCGCGGCGTCGTCGATCGCGTCGAGCTCGTCCTCGCTCGCGCCGGTCGCCATCAGCTGCGCGCGCACGCGCGAGATCGGGTCGAGCGCCTGGCGCGCGGCGATCTCGTCCGGAGTGCGGTAGGCGAGCCCCGCGTCGGCGACCGAGTGCCCGCGATAGCGGTACGTGATCGCCTCGAGCACGGCGGGGCGGCGCTCATCGCGAGCCTCGCGCAGCAGGCGGCCGGCGGCCTCGATCACGACGTCGAGGTCGTCGCCGTCGATGCGCTCGCCGTGCATGCGGTGCGCCGCCGCGCGGCGCCACAGCTCCGGCTCGGCGGACGCCCGGCCGACGGACGTGCCCATGCCGTACTCGTTGTTGAGGACCAGGAAGACGATCGGCAGGTTCCAGAGCGCGGCCAGGTTGAGCGACTCGTGCCAGGCGCCCATGTTCACGGCGCCGTCGCCGAGCTCGCAGAGGACCGCCTGCGGGCGCTGCTGGCGCACCAGCCCCAGCGCGAGGCCGGTGGCGACGGGCAGCTGGCCGGCGACGATGCCCCAGCCGCCATAGAAGCCGCGATCGACGTCGAGCAGGTGCATCGACCCGCCGCGGCCGTGGGCGCAACCATCGGCGCGGCCGAACAGCTCGGCCATCGCGGCCTCGGGCGGTACCCCGCGGGCCAGCGCGAAGCCGTGGCAGCGGTAGCCGGTGACGAGCACGTCGTCGGGCTCGAGCGCGTGCACGGCGCCGACGGTTGTGGCCTCCTGGCCGGAGGAGAGGTGGCAGTACCCGCCGATGCGCGCCGCCTTGTACTGGCGCTCGGCCTCGGTCTCGAAGACGCGGCTGAGCACCATCAGCTCGTAGAGCTCGCGGCGGGTCTCGGCAGATACTCGATCGACCGCGGTTTCGACGACCGCCATGGCTAGGGCTCCTCGAAGTAGTCGGGGTGCGCGGCCCTGATGCTGGGCAGGCTCGACAGGACCATGCGCAGGTGGTGGCGCAGCGCCGCCTCGGCGGCGTCCGGGTCGTGGTCGGCGACGGCCGCCACGACGGCACGGTGTTCGGCGACCATCTCGCCGAGGTAGCCGGGCTCGGGCAGGCTGAGCCGGCGCACGCGATCGAGGTGCCCGTTGGCGCGCCGGCTGAGCGACCAAGCGATCTCGCGCCCGCTGAGCTCGCAGAGGGTCCGGTGCAGCGCCTCGTCGAGGCGATCGAACGCCTCGGTGTCGCCGTCGGTCTCGGCCCGATCCTGGGCGGCGAGGTTGGCCTGAAGCTCCTCCAGCTCACGCTCGGTGGTGCGCTCGGTCGCCAGGCGGATGGCGCTGCACTCGAGCGCCTCGCGGACGAAGGCGGCGTCGGCGATGGCGTCCGTGCTGATCAGCGTCACGAAGGTGCCGAGCTGCGGCACGATCGCCACCAGGCGCTCGTCGCGCAAGCGCACCAGCGCCTCTCGGACGGGAGTGCGGCTGACGCCCAGCGCCTCGGCCAGCTCGTTCTCGGAGAGCCGGCGGCCGGGCTCGAGCTCGGCGGAGACGATGCCCTCCCGGAGCGCGACGTAGACCTGGTCCCTGGCCGACCCACCGCTGGCTCGATCACTCAGCTGGATGCGCATGTCGACTAGCATACAAGCAGTTTCGGAGAGCGTCACGCGGCGTCTGACAAGATCTCTGCATGGCAGACGACACCGCCTTGAAGACGGCCGAGCTGGGCTCCCTCGACGGCCAGATCGCCCCCGCTGACGACCTCACGATCCCCGTCACCGACGAGGGTCTGCTGCGCGGCGATGGGGCCTTCGAGGTGATCCGCGTCTACGACGGGACCGCCTTCGCGCTCGCCGATCACCTCGACCGCCTGGAGCGGTCGGGGGCGAACCTTCGCCTGCCGGACGTGTTCCGCCGCGAGCTCGAGAGCGAGATCCCGGAGCTGCTCGACGCCCGCGGCGGGAGCGCCTTCGACGGCTCGCTGCGGATCGTGATCACCCGCGGCGGCCGCCGGCTGCTGCTCACCGAGCCGGCGCCGGCGAAGCCGGGCGGGGTGCGGCTGGCGATCGTCACCTACGCGCCCACGCGCGTGCTCGACGGCGTCAAGTCGCTCTCCTACGCCGCCAACATGCTCACCACGCGCCTGGCGCAGGAGCGCGGCTTCGACGAGGCGCTGCTTGTCACCCCGCACGGCCGCGTGCTCGAGGCGCCCACTTCGTCCCTGTTCTGGGTCGACGGGGACGGCGCCCTGTGCACGCCGCCGCTCGACGAGCACATCCTGGCGTCGATCACGCGCGATCGGCTGATGCGCCTGGTCGACGTGGACGAGCGGCCCTGCCCGACCGAGACGGTCATGGACGCCCGCGAGGCCTTCCTGGCGTCGACGATCCGCGAGGTGCAGTCGATCGGCGCGATCGAGGACGTGGAGTTCGAGGAGGGACCGCGCACGCGCGAGGCCGCCGCGGCCTTCCGTGCGCATGTGGAGGCTGAGCTGGCGAGGGCCGGCTAGTCGTCGCGCACGCGCGGGCTGGGCTGAACCTGGTGCTGGACGAACCAGGCCACGTGGCGGGCCACGTCCGCCGCCAGCCCCAGCGCACCTTCGAGCACCTTCGTCATACGAATGTCCATGTTTACGCCCGATTCATGAATTCCGTGCGAATTGTCACGATCGTCGGTAACCGGCCTCAGTTCGTGAAGGCCGCCGCCGTCTCGCGCCTGCTCCGGGAACGCCACGAGGAGCTGCTCGTCCACACGGGCCAGCACTACGACGACGAGCTGTCGAAGGTCTTCTTCGAGGAGCTCGGCATCCCTGCGCCCGACCGCGAGCTGGGCGCCGGGTCCGGCTCCAACACCGAGCAGACGGCGCGCATCCTCGCGGCGCTGGAGCCGGTGCTGGCCGAGCTGCGCCCCGGCCTGGCGCTCGTCTACGGCGACACCAACTCCACGCTGGCCGGCGCCCTCGCCGCCGCGCAGGCCGACATCCCGGTCGGACACGTCGAGGCCGGCATGCGGTCGTTCGATCGCTCCATGCCAGAGGAGCTCAACCGGGTCCTGACCGATCACGCCAGCGACCTGCTGCTCTGCTCGACTCAGACCGCGATGGACAACCTCGCGCGCGAGGGCGTGCACGGCGAGGCGCACCTGGTCGGCGACGTCATGGCCGACGTCTCGCTGGCGTTCCGCGAGATCGCCGCCGATCGCTCGACGATCCTGGCCGAGCTCGGCCTGGAGCCGAGTGCCTACCTCGTGGTGACCGCCCACCGCGCGGGCAACGTCGACGACCCCGACCCGGCTCGAGCGCCTGGTCGGCGCTGCTGGAGGCGCTGCCCCAGCCGGTCGTCTTCCCGGTCCATCCGCGCACGCGTGCGCGGCTCGAGGCGCGCCGGCCTGCTCGACCGCCTCGACGGCGTGACACTCGTGCCGCCGCTCGGCTACCTCGACTTCCTCGAGCTGGCGCGCCACGCGCGCGCGATCCTGACCGACTCGGGCGGGGTGCAGAAGGAGGCCTACCTGCTCGGCGTGCCGTGCGTGACGTTGCGCGACACCACCGAGTGGGTGGAGACCGTGGACGCCGGCTGGAACGTGCTCGTGGACCTGGATCGCGAGGCCGCGCTCGCCGCGCTGGAGCGCACGCCGCCGGCCGAGCGTCCCGAGCTCTACGGCGGCGGCCGAGCCGCCGAACGGGTTCGCGACGCCGTCTCGGCCTACACTGCGCGCCTATGAAGATCGGGGTCATCGGGCTGGGATATGTGGGTCTGCCGCTGGTCGTCGCCTTCGCCGAGGCGGGGCACGACGTGGTGGGCGTGGACGTCAACGCGCGCGTGGTCGCGTCCCTGGGCGAGGGGCGCTCGCACATCGAGGACGTGCCGGACGAGGCGCTGCAGGCGATCTCCGAGCGCTTCCACCCGACGCAGCGCTACGCCGACCTGGCCAAGGTCGACGCGGTCGTCGTGGCCGTGCCGACGCCGCTGACGCCCAACCGCGAGCCGGACCTCCAGCCGCTGATCGACACCGGCACCGCGCTGGCGAACGTGCTCCAGGCCGGCCAGCTGGTCGTGCTCGAGTCGACCACCTACCCGGGCACCACGCGGGAGCGCTTCGGTCCGCTGCTCGAGGAGTCGGGCCTCGCGGCCGGGCGCGACTTCTACCTCGCCTTCTCGCCGGAGCGCATCGACCCCGGCCGCACCGACTACACGCTGCGCAACACGCCCAAGATCGTGGGCGGCCTGACCGACGAGTGCCGGCGGCGCGCCGCCGAGCTGTACGAGCACGTCTGCGACGACGTGGTGCAGGTGTCCACGCCGGAGTCGGCCGAGCTGACCAAGCTGCTCGAGAACATCTTCCGCTCGGTGAACATCGCCCTCGTGAACGAGCTGGCGATCCTGTGCGACCGCATGGGCATCGACGTCTGGGAGGTCGTCGACGCCGCCGCGACCAAGCCGTACGGCTTCATGTCGTTCAAGCCGGGGCCGGGCATGGGCGGCCACTGCCTGCCGGTGGACCCGTTCTACCTCGCCTGGCGCGCGCGCGAGTTCGACATGCAGACCGAGTTCGTGGAGCTGGCCGGCGAGGTCAACCAGCGCATGCCGTACTTCTGCGTGGACCGGATCTCGCGCGCGCTCAACGAGCAGGCCAAGCCGGTCAAGGGTTCGCGCATCTCGATCGTCGGCGTGTCGTACAAGCCGGGGGTGGGCGACATGCGCGAGTCGCCGGCGCTGCGGATCGTTCGGCTGCTGCGCGAGCAGGGCGCCGAGGTCTCCTACCACGACGAGTTCGTGCCCGAGCTGCCCGACCTCGGGTTGCGCAGCGAGTGGCCCGAGGACGCGGACTGCGTGGCGATCGTGACCGCCCACCCGGGCCTCGATCTGCAGCGGCTGGTGCAGGAGGCACCGCTCGTGGTGGACTTCCGCGGCGTGACCCGCGGCATCGAGTCCCCCAATCTCGTGCGCCTGTGACCCGGATCGGCGTCGCTGGACTCGGCTACTGGGGCCCGAACCTCGCCCGCAACTTCGACCGGATCCCCGACACCGAGCTGGCCTGGCTCTGCGACGAGTCCGAGGAGCGCGTCGAGCGCAACGCGCCGGCCTTCCCGGGCGCGCGCGGCACGACCTCGCTCGACGACCTGCTCTCCGACGACACCCTCGACGCGGTCGCCCTCGCCACGCCGGTCTCGAGCCACGCCGCTCTGGCGCTGCGGGTGCTCGAGGCCGGCAAGCACTGCTTCGTCGAGAAGCCGCTCGCGCAGTCGGTCGACGAGGCCGAGCAGGTCGTAGCCGCGGCCCGCGCGCAGGAGCGCGTTCTCATGGTCGGCCACCTGCTCGAGTACCACCCCGGCGTCGAGGCGCTCAAGCAGCTCGTGGACGGCGGCGAGCTGGGCGACGTGCGCTACGTCTACTCGAATCGCCTCAACCTGGGCGTGCTGCGCCCCGACGAGAACGCGCTCTGGTCCCTGGGCGCGCACGACGTGTCGGTGATCCTGCGGCTGGCGGGAGAGGAGCCGAACGAGTGCCGCGCGGTCGGCGAGAGCTACATGCAGGAGGGCATCGAGGACGTGGTCTTCTGCTTCCTGCGCTTCCCCTCCGGGCTGGCGGCGCACATGCACCTGTCCTGGCTCGACCCCCACAAGGAGCGCCGCTTCACGGTCGTGGGCTCGAAGAAGATGGCGACCTTCGACGACATGGAGCTGGAGCGCAAGCTGACCGTCTACGACAAGGGCTTCGACGAGAACTGGTCCTCCTACGGCGAGTACATCGCCCGCTCCGGGGATACGTTCTCGCCGCGGGTGCCCAACGACGAGCCCCTGCGCGTGGAGTGCGCGCACTTCGTGGACCGCGTGCGCGACGGCGCCGAGCCGCGCTCGGGTGGCGAGGCCGGGCTGCGCGTGGTGCGGGTGCTCGAGGCGCTCCAGCAGTCGCTGCGGGAGAGCTCGCGTGCCGCCCGGGTCTGAGCCCGCGGTCTACCCCGGCACGGTGCTGGGGAGCGACGTGCGGCTGGGCGACGGCTGCGTGATCGGCAAGCCCCCCGTCTTGGCGGCGGGCTCCAGCGCGGCGGGCGAGCAGCCCGGGCCGGCGCGGCTGGGCGACGGCGTCTCGGTCGGCGCGGGCGCCGTGGTGCTGGCAGGCGCGGAGCTGGGCGACGGTTGCGTCGTGGGCGACCAGGCGCACGTGCGTGAGCGGACTGCGATCGGCGCGGGCAGCGTGGTCGGCCGGGGAGCGTCGGTGGAGAACGACGTCCGGATCGGCGCAGCGCGTGCGGCTGCAGACCAACGCGTACATCACCGCCTGGACCGTGGTGGAGGACGACGTGTTCGTCGCGCCGGGGGTCATCACCGCCAACGACCCGACGGCGGGCCGGCGCGGTCCCGGCCAGGAGCTGCGTGGCCCAACGCTGCGGCGGGCCTGCCGGATCGGTGCCGGGGCGGTGCTGCTGCCGGGGATCGAGGTGGGCGAGGAGGCGTTCGTGGCCGCGGGCGCCGTGGTGACCGCGGACGTCCCGGCCCGCGCGGTGGTGATGGGCGTGCCGGCGCGGGTGGTGCGCCAGGTGCCGGAGGAGGAGCTGCTCTGAGGCTGCGGCGCCGTCCGCTGGCCGCCGACCGCGGCACGGTTGCGCTCGGAGCTGTGGCCGGGGCGGCGCTGGCCGCCGTCGTGGCCGGCGAGGTCGGGCGCGTGTGGCGGAGGGGCTCCGCGCCGCTGCCGAGCGAGGCGCCCAACCTGCTGCTGGCGGCCGAGGAGGCGGTGGCCGAGACGGCTCAGGTCGCGCGCGCGGGCTACGCCGAGGTGTCCACGCGCGAGAACGCGACGTTCAACCTGCTCACCTCGTTCGTGGGGACGTTCATCGCGCGCGCGGGCGATCACCTACCTGCTGCGCCAGCAGCCGCGCGTGGGGCCCTTCCGCAACCTGCGGGTGGGGCGCCGGCACATCCATCATTTCGTGCCCGGCATCGTGATCGCCTTCGCCGCGGGAGCCGCGGCGATCCTGACGCGCGACGAGGACCTCGAGCTGAAGCTGGCGGTGCCGTTCGGCGTGGGGATGGGCCTGACGCTCGACGAGTCGGCGCTGCTGCTGGAGCTCGACGACGTCTACTGGACTCGCGAGGGCCTGCTCAGCGTGCAGATCACGCTGGCGGTGACGGCGCTGCTGGCCTCGCTGGCGCTCGCGCTGCGCTTCCTGCGGCGCGGGGAGCAGGCCGTGTTGCCGCCTGCACCGATGGTTTGATGGGCGCCATGGAAAGCGGATCGACTCCACCCGAGGGCCCGCAGGCGCCGGCAAACGGCCCGCCGGCGCCCTACGTCCCGATCCCGGACGGGCCCGAGACGCCGCCGAGCGGCTGGCAGCAGCCGATCGCCGCGCCGTCTGGCTGGGAGGGGAAGCAGCTGGCCTCGTGGGGCTCGCGAGTGGGCGCCACGCTGCTGGACTGGCTGATCCTGCTCATCCCCGTGACGCTGCTGATCGTGCTGATCGTGGTGGTCTGGCTGAGCAGCGACGCCGGCGGGATCTTGACCGCGATCCTCTCCTCGCTGCTGTACCTGGTCGCCGTGCTCTTCTACGCGCCGCTGCTGGTGGGGCGGCAGGGCGCCCACAATGGGCAGACCTGGGGCAAGCAGATTGTCGGCATCCGAATCGTGCGCGACACCGGCGTGCCGGTGGACATCGGCTTCGGCTTCCTGCGCGAGGTCGTCGTCAAGGGCCTGCTGTTCGGGTTCGTGGGCAGCTTCTTCCTCTCGATCCCGACGCTGCTCGACTACCTGTGGCCGCTATGGGACGACCAGAACCGCTGCCTGCACGACATGGTCGTCTCGACCCACGTGGTCAGGGCCTAGGCGGCGGCGGGCCGCATGCGCTCCGCGGCGCCGGTCCAGATCATCTCGTCGCGCGCGGGGCCCACGCCGACCATCACGACCGGGATGCCGAGGTAGTCGGAGATGAAGTCCAGATAGGACTGGGCGGTGGCCGGCAGCTCGTCGATCGAGCGCACGCCGGAGATGTCCTCGTGCCAGCCGGGCAGCTCCACCAGGTCGCCGGTGACCTTGTGCACGATCGACTGGTGGTACGGGAACTCGTCGAACGTCGCGCCCTCCGGGCCGAGGTAGCGCACCCCGACGTAGAGCGGGTCGATGCCGGTCAGCACGTCCAGCTTGGTCACCACGAGACCGGTCAGCCCGTTGATGCGCGTGGCGTAGCGGAGGGCGACCAGGTCGATCCACCCCGTGCGCCGCGGCCGGCCGGTGGTCGTGCCGAACTCGCCGCCGGACTCGCGGATGCGCTCGCCGAGGGCGTCGTCGAGCTCGGTTGGGAACGGCCCGGCGCCGACACGCGTGGTGTAGGCCTTGGCGATCCCCCAGACGTCGTCGATCGAGCGCGGGCCGACGCCGGCGCCGGCGCACGCCGCGCCGGCGACGGTGTTCGAGGAGGTCACGAACGGGTAGGTCCCGTGGTCGATGTCGAGCAGCGCGCCCTGAGCTCCCTCGAAGACGACCAGGCCGCCGGCGTCGAGCACGCGCCAGGCGATCGGCGGGGTGTCGGCGATGTAGGGCTCCAGCCGATGGCCGAGGATGCGGTACTCCTCGGTCATCGCGTGCAGGTCGAGCTCGGGGTCCTTGGCGAACGGACGCAGCATCAGCTGCTTGGGCGTCAGGGCGGTGTAGATCTTCTTGCGCAGGATCTTCTCGTCGAGCAGGTCCTGCATGCGGATGCCCAGGCGGGCGGCCTTGTCCGCGTAGCACGGTCCGATGCCGCGGCGGGTGGTGCCGATCTGGAGCTTGCCGAGCTGGGCCTCGCCGGCGTGGTCGAGCAGCTTGTGGTACGGCATGATCAGGTGCGCGTTGGCCGAGATGCGCAGACCGCTCAGGTCGATCCGGCGCCGCGACAGCTCGGCGATCTCCTCGGTCAGCACCTTCGGGTCGACCACCACGCCGTTGCCGATCGCGCACAGCTTGCCGGGGTAGAGGATCCCCGACGGGATCAGGTGGAACTTGAACGTCTCGCCGTCCCGCACGATCGTGTGGCCGGCGTTGTTGCCGCCCTGGAAGCGGATCACGAGGTCCGCCTGCTCGGCGAGCAGGTCGACGACCTTGCCCTTCCCCTCGTCGCCCCACTGGGCGCCCACGATGACTAGACCGGCCATGCCGAAAGCGAGTGTAGGGCGGCGCGCCGCGCGGCGGCGTTAGGCGCCCTGCGCCGCCATGCGCAGGTCCGGACCCATGATCGGAATCGGGTCGTCGCAGATCTCGACCAGCCGCGAGACCGTGCGCGAGCCGATCTGCCGCCGCAGCCGCAGGATCGGGTCGTAGTTGCTCTCGACGTCGAGCTCGGCGACCCGGGTGGCCACGTGCTCGACCCGGTCGACGATCCGGCGCAGGTCCTCGAGGTCGCGGCCGTCGGCGCGCGCCGCGGCCTCGCGCAGGTCGCGGGCGCTCGCCTGGAGCAGGCGCGCCGGGGCTTCCGGGTCGGCGTCGGGGATGTTGGTCGTCACCACGATCGAGCGGCGGTCCTGCCAGCGCTCGTTGACGATCGAGTAGAGCTGCTCGAGCACCCACTCGGTCTGCTTCTCGGCGCCCAGGTCGTCGAGGACCAGGACGTCGACGGTGCAGAGCCGGCGGAAGAAGCCCAGGTAGGTGTCGCTGGCGTCGCGGTCGAAGGTGCGCTTGATCTCGGCGAGCAGCCGCGGCACGGGATAGACGGCGTACGAGCGGCCGGCGTCCTTGGCGGCCTTGGCGACCAGGATCGCGAGCGACGTCTTGCCGGTGCCGACCTGCCCGTCGAACCAGAGCCCGCGTCCGCCGTCGAGGTGATCGTCGATCGATCGGACGAAGGCGCGCACCTGCCTCAGCACGATCGGGTCGAGCGACACGATCGGCTCGCGGTCGAACGAGACCTCCAGGAAGCGCCGCCCGATGCCGGTGCCGATGCCGCCGCTGACGGCCTTGCGCACGCGCTGCTCGCGGCAGCGGCAGGGGCGGGCCTCGCCGGTGACCTCGTCGAGCACCCACGTGGAGCCGTCGCACTCCCCGACCGGGCAGGCGACGGCTTCCTGCGGCTCCACCCGGCGCAGCACGTCAGCCGGCTCCGTTGCTGTCGGGGATGGCCGGGACGGCGCCGTGGTCGCGGTAGAGGCTCGCGAAGCGCGGGTACTTCGGCAGGAAGCTGAGCGTGACCTTGCCGATCGGGCCGTTGCGGTGCTTGGCGAAGATGATGTCGGCCTCGCCCAGGCGCTCGGACTCCTGGTCGTAGTACTCCTCGCGGTAGACGAACATGACGACGTCGGCGTCCTGCTCGAGCTGACCGCTCTCGCGCAGGTCCGAGAGCATCGGCACCGGCGGGTGGCGCGACTCGACCGCGCGCGAGAGCTGCGAGACGGCGACGACCGGGATGTCGAGCTCGCGGGCGAGGATCTTCAGCCCACGGCTGATCTGGCCGACCTGCTCGACGCGGCTGTCGGAGCGGCCGTCGGCGCGCACGAGCTGGAGGTAGTCCACGACGATCAGGCCGAGCCCGCCGTGGCGGGCGTGCAGTCGGCGCGCCTTGGCGCGCATCTCGAGCACGCCGATGTCGCTCGAGTCGTCGATGAAGATCGGCGCCGCGGCGAGCTTCTCGACCGCGCGCAGCACCTTCGGCCAGCGGTCGGCTTTCACACGCCCCTTCCGCAGCTCGTCGCTGGACACCTTGGCCTGGGACGCGATGAAGCGGTGGGCGAGCTCGGTCTCGGACATCTCGAGCGAGAACAGGGCCACGGGCTTGCCGTGCTCGATGGCGGCGTTCTCGGCGATGTTGGTGGCCAGGGTCGACTTCCCCATCGACGGTCGGGCGGCCAGCACGATCAGGTTCCCGTTCTGGAAGCCGCCGGTGAGGTCGTCGATGTCGGCGAACCCGGAGGGTGTGCCGGTGAGGCCGATGTCCTTGCGCGACAGCTCCTCGAGCTTGTCGATCTCCTCGTGGAGGACGGCCTCGATCGTGCGCATCTCGGCCATGCCGCCCTCGTGGCCGATCTTGAAGAGCGCCGCCTCGGCGCGCTCGATCAGCTCGCGCGGCTCGCCGCGGTGCGCCAGCACCTCGGTCTGGATCTGGCGGGTCGTCTCGAGGATGCCCCGCATCAGGGCGTCGTCGCGGACGATGCGGGCGTAGTCGAGCACGGCGCCGACCGCGGGCACCACGGTCGGCAGCGAATGGATGTACGCCTCGCCGCCGGCCTGGTCGAGCACCCCCTGGCTGCGCAGGTCGTCGCAGACGGTGAGCGCGTCGACCGCCTCGGGATCCGCCTTCTCCTTGAGGCGGATCATCGCCTGGAAGATGTGCTGGTGGCGGGGGCGGTAGAAGTGGTCGGGGCGCAGCCCGATTTCGAGCAGCACCCCGTCGAGCGCCTGCTCGGTGAGCAGGATCGCGCCCAGGACGGAGGCCTCTGCCTCCTCGTTGTGGGGAGGAACGCTGCCCGCGGAATCCGGCGGGGCGGCGACTGCCACCGCTGCGCGCTAGGCCTGCGGTGTGACGATCGTCTTGATCTCCGTCGTCACGCCGTCCGCGACTTCGACGGTGACCATGTGCGTGCCCGTTGTCTTGATGGCGTCCTCGAGCTGTATGCGCCGCTTGTCCAGCCGCACACCGCGCGCCTGACGGATCGCGTCAGCGATCTCCTGGGAGGTGACCGAGCCGAACAGCCGGCCGTCGTCGCCTGCCTGGTGGGAGATCGTGAGCACCGTCTTGCGCAGCAGGGCGGCCGTCTCCTCGGCCTTCGCCGCCGCCTCGACGGCGGCACGCTCGGCCGCCTCGCGGCGGCGCTGCGACTCCGCGATCGCCGCCGGCGTGGCCGGCTGGGCGAGCTTGCGCGGAACGAGGAAGTTGCGCAGGTACCCGGGAGCGACGTCGATCACGTCGCCGCGCTCGCCGAGATTGTCAACTTCCTTCAAGAGGATTGCCTGGGCCATGCTTAGGTCATCCCGTCCTTACACGGCCGCTGCGCGCTGCGCGGCGACCATCACCTGTCTGCGACGTACGGGAGGAGGCCCAGCTCGCGGGCCCGCTTGACCGCGGTGGCGAGCTGGGACTGGTGACGACGGCAGGCGCCGGTGACGCGCGACGAGCGGATCTTGCCCTTGTCGCTGATCGCCCGGCGTAGCGACGCGATGTCCTTGTAGTCGACGATGTCGACCTTGTCCCGGCAGAACGGGCACGGCTTGAACCGCCCGGCTCCGGGTGCCCCACGGCGACCGCGCTTGCGGTCACGTGTCGGGGTGGTTCCACGCTGCTTCGCCACGTCTTCCTTCCTGCGTACTCGCTACCTCGGGGTCAGAACGGGATGTCGTCGTCCGATCCCCCGGCACCCGCTGGCGCCGGCTCGAAGTCGCCGGTGTCGGCCGGGACATCGCTCTGGGGCGTGAACCGACCGCCGTTCTCGCCACCTTCACGCGAACCGAGGAACTGGACGGAATCGGCAATGATATCGATCGACTGCCGCTTCTTGCCGGTCTCCTTGTCGTCCCACTCGCGCCACTCGAGGCGACCGTCGACGGCGACGGGACGTCCCTTCGCGAGGTACTGGGCGCAGTTCTCGCCCTGAGCGCCCCAGACGGTGACGTCGAAGTAGTTGGGCTTGTCGACCCACTCGCCGGTGGAGTTGTCCTTGCGGCGGGTGTTGCTGGCGATGCGCAGGCTGCAGACGGACATGCCGCTGGGCAGCGAGCGCAGCTCGGGGTCGCGGGTCAGGTTCCCAGTCAGGACGACCCTATTGATGTTGGTTGATGCCATTAGGCGGTCCAACTCCCTTCCTATGCGTCCTCTTTGAGACGGCTCGATAGCTGTCGAGCGAGTGTACGAAGGGGTCCGGGCGGTCTGGGCGGGAACCGGCGGGAAGTTGCTGCGAAGTGCGGGTTCTTTGGCGAGGCCGTTACGGAAAGCGGCTGATCGGCGCTACTCGTCGGCCGGGCGGTCCGCCGGTGCGGCGTCGTCCGCGTCCTCCGCGGCAACCGCTTCCGCGGGCGCGGCATCGGCCGGGGCGTCCTCGGCGGCAGGGGTGTCGGCGGCGGGGAGGTCCTCGCCTGCTGGCGGGGTGGCCGGGGCCTCGGGAGCGGGCGCGGCCTCCGCGGACGCGGGCGCGTCTCCCTCCGGTGCGCCCTCCGAGCCGTCCGAGGCTGCCGGGGCGTCCGCCGCGGCCCGGGCCGCTACGCGGGTGTCCTGCGGCTCGCGGTCGTCGCGGCGGCGCGGCGACTGCTGCTCCGGTGGGGGCGGCAGCGGCTGGCCGGGCTTGGCCTTGATGATGCGGAAGCGCAGCACCGCGTCGTTGATGCGCAGGCGCTGGTTGAGCCGGTCGAGCAGGTCGTTGTCGCCGTTGAACTGGTAGAGCCGGTACTCGGCCTCGGGGCGGTGGTCGATCTCGTACGCCATCCGCTTTTGGCCCCAGTCCTGGGACGCGACGATCTCGCCGCCCGAGCTGAGCAGCGACTCCGCCTCGGAGACCGCCGACGTGCGGCGCTCCTCCGGAGCGTTCGGATCGATCAGCAGCATGAGGTCGTAGAGGCCTGCCATGGAGCGGGGCAGGTTAGCAGCGACTTTGCGGCCGGCCGGGGCGAGAGCGGCCTCCGCGAGGGCTTTGCGGTGCATGTTGCAGCGGGTCCGATGGGGCAATGTGGGCCGCTTGGCGGCGCTGGTCGCGGCAGGCGTGCTGCTCGCGAGCGGGCTGCGGGATTGCGGCGCGCGGGAACAGGCGGGGGGACGGTGGGGCGGCAGGGTGGAAGCGCGCCGCGCCGCCCCGGCCCCGCGGGAGCCGCGGACGAGGCCTGTGGTGCCCCGGCCGAGGTCCGTGGCACGCCCCGGGCGCGGTCGGAGGGCGGCGAAGAGGAGGAAGGTCGAGCGGGGTGGTGAGGCTCGCGCCCGGGAAGCTCCGGTTGCCGAGCAGCATCGGACTCCGCCGCCGGTTGCCGAGTCGCACTGGCATGCGCCGCGGGTTGCCGTGCCGCTGCCGCCACCCCAGCCCGGCGAGTTCGCTCCCGATCCGGCGCCGTGACCGGCGGCCCTACGACCGCACCGGCGCCTCGCCGCGTCGCTTGGCCTCGATGTCGGCCAGCTGATCGTCCACCCAGTCGCCCGGGTCGCGCGCGGTCACGATGCGCTTCAGGCCCTGCGCCCGCCACGAGCGCTCCTCGGCGGACATCGACAAGGCCCGGTAGATCGCGTCCGCCTGCTCCTGCACGTCGAACGGGTTCACCGAAAGCGCGAAGTCGGCCAGCTCCTCGTGAGCGCCCGTGTTCTCGCTCAGGAGCGACACCCCGTTGCGCTCGTTCACCAGCGGCCCTTCCTTCGCGATCAGGTTCATCCCGTCGAACATGGCGTTGACCATCAGCAGGTCGTAGTGCTTGTACGCCGCGATCGCCTCCTCGAGGTTCTCGCGCAGCCGCAGGTCGATCGGCATCCAGTCGGTCATCCCGTGCCGGTGGTTGACCACGGCGGCCAGCGCCTCGATCCGCTCCAGGTACTCCGCGTACTCCGGCACGTCCTGGCGCGACGGGATCAGGTGCGCGATGAACGTCACGTTCTCCTTGAACTCCGGGTGCTGCTCCAGGAACAGGTCGAACGCCGTGAACCCGCGCAGCACGTTCTTCGAGAGGTCCGCCCGATCGACTCGCAGGATCAGGTGCTCGCGCCTACGGCGCACGATCTCGCGCTCGTACTCGTGTACGGCCGGTCGCTGCGCCGTGTGGCGGAAGGTCGCCGCCGAGATCGGCAGCGGGTACGCGCGCACCCACACGTCGCGTCCGTCGAACCGCACGACGCCTACCTCCTCGTCCACCTCCAGGTCGAACAGCTCCCGGCAGCAGAGCATGAAGTTGCGCTGATAGGAGCGCGTGTGGAACGCGATGATGTCGTTCGAGAGGATCCCCTCGTAGAGGTCCTCGCGAATGTCCGCCGGCAACACCCGCCACGCGTCCGGCTGCGTCCAGGGGATGTGGACGAAGTGGTGCAGGAACACGTCGGGCCGCTCCCGCCGGATCAGCTTCGGCGCCACGTAGAGGTGGTAGTCGTGCAGCATCACCACCGCCTCCTGCTCGTCCTCGATCTCCTCGAGCACCGCTCGCGCCAGGTCGTTGTTCACCGCGCAGTAGCCGTGCTCGTAGGCCTCGATCTCGTGGCGCCGGATGTCGGGCGCGTTCGAGAGATCCCAGAGGTAGTGCTGGATGAACCACAGCATCGGGTTCGCCACGACGTTGTAGAAGGCGTCGTAGGCGTCGGGGTCCGACTCGACCAGCCGGATCTGGTACTCGGCCCCGTCGAGCTCCAGTCCGAACGACCCGCCGCCGTGCTCGCGGCTGACCGCCACGTCGCCCTCGGTCATCGCGGACGCCACCCAGGTCACCTCGCGGTGGTGCACCAGCCCGGTCAGCGCCGTGACCAGCCCGCCGCCGCCCCGCCGCGGCTCGCCGCCCTCGAAGGTGGCGGGACCGCGGTTCGACACGAGGACGAGCGCGGTCTTCTGGGTCATCGGTGTGCCTGGAAGATCTTCAGCCAGTCGAGCAACAGGCGCGGCGTGAGGAAATGCTTGCGCACGTGCTCCTTGCCGGCCCGCCCGAGCTGCTTGCCGAGGTCTGGCTCACGCAATACCCGCAGCGAGCGATCCGCACACTCGGCCGGCGAGGAGACCAGGAAGCCGGTCTTGCCGTCCTGGACCTGCAGCGGGATGCCGCCGACGTCGCCGCCGATGAACGGACGTCCCTTCCAGAGCGCCTCCGAGACGGTCAGCCCGAAGCCCTCGCGCGTGGACTTCTGGATCACGACGTCGGCCTGCGATTGGAACGCGTTGACCTCGATCGCCCCGACGCTGTTGAGGTTGTTGAGGATGTGGATGTCCGGGTCACCGTCGGCGTAGGCCATCGTCGAGTTGAAGAACTCCCAGCCCTCCGGGTCGTCGGTGGCCATCGAGCCGACCAGCGCCAGCTGCACCTCCGGCATCTCCTGCTTGACGATGCGGTAGGCGTCGATCACCCCCATCGGGTCCTTCCACGGGTCGAAGCGCGACACCTGGCAGAGCAGCGGCCGGTCCACGTCGATGCCGAACTGGTCGCACACGAACGCCGCGTCCTCGGGGGAGAGCGCCATGTTCTTCGGCGACAGCGGGTCGATCGCGGGCGGGCAGATGTTCACCCCGGCGCCGTCCCCGTTCAGGCCCGCGGGCACGTAGGCGGGCACGTGCCAGACCGACGCGTCGTAGTCGCGCACGAACGGCACGATGTGCTCGATCGCGTTCGGGTTGGGCGTGGACAGGTCGATGTGGCAGCGCCAGATCCAAGTGCGCGCCTTCTCCGGGACGTGCTGGCGCACGGCCACCGGCTGCGGGTCGTGCACGATGATCACGTCCCAGTCGCCCGACACCTCGGTCGGCGTTCAGCTCGTTGTAGCGCTCGAAGATCTTCCACTCCTCGTCCGAGAGCGAGTCGGGGTTGCCCTGGAGCGCGTTGTGGAGGCGCTTGGTGACGTTGTAGAACTCCTCGCGCCCCAGCATCACCTCCCACTGGGCGTCGATGCCGACGTCGTTCATCAGCGGGATCAGGGTGTAGAGGATCTCCGCCACGCCGCCGCCGAACGCGGTGGCGGACAGGTGCAGGACGCGCAGTCCCTGCAGCGGCTCCGCGAGCTCGCGGATCTCCTGGATGAGCGGCCGGCCGGCCAGATGGGTGTAGTCGGCGAGGCTCTTGGTCCCGACCGAGACGGGCTGAAGCACGGCGGGGGAGCCTACCTAGCCCGCGGCGACGGAGAGGTACTTGACGAGGCGCGTGCGGCCGCTGCCGAAGTTGCACTCGTCGACGGTGGCCTCGATGATCGCCCGGCTCAGCTCCTGCTCCATCGCCGACACGTCCGTGTCGGGTCCCTCCAGCTCCATCGCGAGCCGGTCGTCGAGCAGGTGGAAGCCGAAGCTCAGCCGGGTCTCGTCGTCGAGCGGGCGGGCCTCGTCGACGTAGTCGTTGGCCGCCTCGGTGATCGCCAGCTTCAGGTCGGCGATCTCCTCGGGCGAGAGCGGGGTCAGCCGGCAGACGGCCGACAGCGCCAGACGCGCCAGCACCAGGTAGTCGGGACGCGCCGGAATCGTCAACGAGACGTCGCGGCTGTCGGTTGCCTGCCCTGCCTCGCTCACGATCTGGACCCTACCCGGTCGGCGCTCAGCCCGAACCGCGCGGCCGCTCCCCCAGTCGCACCCGGACCGTCTTGTGCTTGCCGTCCCGCACCAGCTCCAGCTCAACCTCGTCGCCGGCGCTCATCGCACTGATCTCATCGGCAAGATCGTCGCTGCGCGATAGCCGGCGCCCGTCCACTGCAACGATCACGTCGCCGCCGGTCCGCACGCGCGTCGCCTGGAACTCGATCTCGTCGTCGCCTTCCTTCAGGCCGGCCTTCTCGGCCGGGCTGTCGTTCTCGATGTCCTGGATCAGCGCGCCGTCCTCCACGTCCAGGTCGAGCCGCTCGGCCAGCTGAGGCCACAGCGACAGCGTCTGCACCCCCAGGTAGCCGTAGTCGACCTTGCCGTTGGCGCGCAGCTCGCGCAGCGAGCGGCTGACCGCGTCCACCGGGATCGCGAACCCCACGCCCTCGCCGCCGCCGGACTGCGACTTGATCTGGGCGTTGATGCCGAGCACGCGCCCGTGCGCGTTCGAGCAGCGGCCCGCCTGAGTTGCCCGGGTTGATCGCCGCGTCGGTCTGGATCGCGTCGCCGATCTGGAAGCGCGTCAGCGACTCGATGTTGCGGTCGATCGCCGAGATCACCCCGATCGAGAGCGACTGGCGCTCGCCGAACGGGCTGCCGATCGCGGCCACCGGCTCGCCGACGGCGATGCCGTGCGACACGCCCAGGCGCAGCGGCGTCAGCGCCAGCCCGCTCGGATCGACCTTGAGCAGCGCGACGTCGGCGTTCGGGTCCACGCCCACGATCTTGGCCTCGACCCGGTTGCCGTCCGAGAACTCGACGAAGACCTGCTCGGCGCGGCCGCCCGAGTCGCTCGTGACCACGTGCGCGTTGGTCGCGATGTAGCCCTCGCCGTCGATCACGAAGCCCGAGCCCTGGCCACCCTCGCCGCCGTCGTCGAGGATGCTCGCGCCGCTCTCGAACAGCGATATGACCGTCACCACGCCGGGCGCCAGGCGGTCGTAGATCTGGGCCGGGTCGAAGCCGCCCTTGCTGCCGATGCCCTCCACGACCTTCACGCGCGTGGTGGTGACCTCGCGTGGCGCGCTCGAGCTCTCGTCGTCGCCGGAGTCGCAGCCGGCGGCCGCCAGGCCGAGGACGGCCAGGAGCAGCGCGGCGATGCCGCCTCACGCGCCGTTCCCGCTCGTCGGCAGCTCGAGGGTGAACGCCGTCCCGCGCGAGGCGGAGCTGACCCGCAGCCGCCCGTGCATCCGCTCGGCCAGCTCGCGCGCGATCGCGAGCCCGAGCCCGGCCCCGCGCGCGGCGTCGCCGGTGTAGAAGCGCTCGAAGACCTTCGTGTCGCTGTCGTTCGGGCAGCCCGGGGCCGCTGTCGGTCACGGTCAGGCCGGCCGTGCCGTTGCTGCGGGCGGCGCCCACGGTGACCTGCGTGCCGGCCGGCGTGTGCCGCAGCGCGTTGTCGAGCAGGATGCGCATGATCTGAGCCACCCTGACAGGGTCGCAAAGCGCCTCGGGCCCGTGCGTCCGGCAGCCGGATCTCGAGGTCGGTGTCGTGGTCGGCGAGCGCCGGGCGTGAACTCGTTGACGATGCTGCGCGCGAGCTCGGACAGGTCGACCGGCTCGGGGTGCAGGTCCACCGAGCCCGGCGTCGAGGCGCGACAGGTCGAGCAGGTCCACCGACAGCTTCTGCAGGCGCGCGACCTGCTCGCTCATCGTCTCGAGGAACTCGCGCCGCGTGTCCTCGTCGAGGTCCTCGTCCTGGAGCAGCTCGACGAAGCCGGCCAGCGAGAAGATCGGCGTGCGCAGCTCGTGCGACGCGGTCGCGATGAACTCCTTGCGCGCCACGTCGACCTGCCGCAGCTGCGCCTGCATCTGGTTGAAGGTGCGCGTCAGCTGGCCGAGCTCGTCCTGCGAGTCGACCGGCAGCGGGTCGATGAAGCGCCCGTGCGCGACGTCGTCGGCGGCCACCTCGAGCCGCCCCATCCGCCGCGCGAGCGCCTGCGCCACCAGCAACGCGCCCACCAGCGCCAGCGCCAGCGCCACGCCGGTGGCGACCAGCACGCGGTTGCGCACCAGGTCGACGGCCTCGGCCACGTCGTTGAGGTCGCGCGCGTAGAAGGCCACGGCCACCGGGCGCTTGCGCTTGCGCTCGCGCGAAGAACGGCTGCGCCACCTGGGCCAGCTCCTCGCCGGCGAGCGGGCCGATCTCGGTCTGCGCGTGCTTGGTCCTGAGCGCCTCGCGCGACAGCGAGCTGTTGAAGGGCGCGTCCTTGTCGGTGCGCGAGTCCGACTGCCGTGTAGAAGAGCCCGTGTTCGTCGAGGCGCAGCAGCGTCACGCGCGCGTCGGTCTCCTCGGAGAACCCGCGGATCTTCTCGTTGAGCACCTTCTCCTTGTAGTCCGCGTTGATCACTCCCTTCATCTGCGAGCGCACGTCCTGGGCGGACGACTGGATGTCGTCGAGCTGGCGCTGCTCGAGCTTCGACTCGAGCTGCGGGGTCGCGATGAAGTAGAGCAGCCCGAACGCCGCCGCGATGATCGCGAAGAAGACCAGCGCGAGCTTCGTGCGCACCGACCGCAGGCGCGGGCGCCGCCGGCTCATGTGTCCTGGAAGCGGTATCCCACGCCGCGCACCGTGAGGATCAGCTCCGGATGCTTGGGCTCGGACTCGAGCTTCTCGCGCAGATGCCTGATGTGGACGTCGATCGTGCGCGGGTCGCGGTAGGAGGAGTCGCCCCAGACGCGCTCGAGCAGCATCGTGCGGCTGAACACCCGCCCGGGGTTGCGCGCCAGCGCCGCCAGCACCTCGAACTCGACGTAGGTCAGGCGAACGGGCTCGCCGCGGGCCGACACCTGGCGGCGCTCGAAGTCGATCACGAGATCGCCCTCGCGGATCGCCTCCTCGAACTGGTCGTCGGGCTGGGCGAGCGCGGCGCGTCGCAGCACGGCCTTGACGCGGCTGCGGAACTCGCGCACCGAGAAGGGCTTGGTGATGTAGTCGTCGGCGCCCAGCTCCAGGCCGAGCACCTTGTCGATCTCCTCGGTCTTGGCGGTGAGCATGATGATCGGCACGGTGCTGCGCGCGCGGATCTGGCGGCAGACGTCGAAGCCGTCCTGCTTGGGCAACATCACGTCGAGCACCACGAGGTCGAAGGTGTCCTCGCGCAGCCGGTCGAGCGCCTCGCGCCCGTCGAGCGCGGGCACGACGTCGTAACCCTCCTTGCGCAGCGGGTAGGTCAGCAGCTTCTGGACCGACAGCTCGTCGTCGACGAGGAGGATCCGGGGTGCTGAAGCCGTCACCTTCGGAATTGTAGGTTGAGGGCGGTGTTCGAGCCGCGCGTCTACAGAGCGGCGTTCATACCGGCCCTGCTGGCGCTGGTGCTGACGATGTTCTCGCTGCAGAGCCGGCCGGCCCCGTTGCCGCAGGGGCTCGCCGCGGATGTGCTGTTCGACGGCCGCGTCGCCGCGGCCGAGACGGCCCGAATCGTGGCCGCCGCGCCGGACCGGCGCCCGGGCGGGATCGGCGACCAGCGCACGGCCGCTCGGGTCGCCCGCGCGCTGGGCGCGAGCGGCTTCCGAGTCGTGCCTCAGCGCTTCAGCCATGCCGGCAACGAGCTCGTGAACGTGATCGGCCGCCGCGCCGGGCGGTCGCGCCACCAGATCGTGATCGTCGCCAATCGGGACGCCGCGACGGTGCCCGACGCAACCGGGAGCGCCGCCGACACCGCTGCGTTGATCGAGCTGGCTCGCGTGCTCGAGGGCCGCGCCACGCGCAAGACGCTCGTGCTGGTCTCACTCGACGGCTCGACCCTGGGCGAGGTGGGCGCCAGGGAGCTGCTCGACGAGCTGCCCGGCCCGGACCTGGTCGACGCGGTGCTCGCCGTCTCCGACCTCGCCTCGCCGACGCGCCGCGGCTCGTTCCTCCAGGCGTGGTCGACGAACGAGCGGCGCGCCGGCATCGGCCTGCAGCGCACGGTCGCCGAGTCGATCCGCCGCGAGCTCGACTCGCTGCCCAGCGGCCCGGGCAGCTTCGGCCAGCTGGCGCGCCTGTCGTTCCCGATCGGCATCGGGCCGCAGGCGGTGCTGCTCGAGCACGGCTACGACGCGGTCCGGATCGCCGGCGCCGGCGAGCTGCCGCCGGGCGGCGACGGGCCGGTGGAGGCGATCGACGAGGACAAGCTGGGCGCGCTCGGGCGCTCCACGCTGAGGACGATCACCGCGCTCGACCGCGGGCCGCGCCCCAAGC
The DNA here is from genome assembly GCA_963765135.1 of uncultured Thermoleophilaceae bacterium. Taxonomy (GTDB): domain Bacteria; phylum Actinomycetota; class Thermoleophilia; order Solirubrobacterales; family Thermoleophilaceae; genus JACVRW01. The sequence goes on along the minus strand of CAVXUX010000001.1, from coordinate 283,120 downwards.
ACGGGCCGGACAGCTATGTGACCGCGGTCAGCCAGGTGATGGCGGGGTGGGTGCTGTCGCTGCTGGCGGTCACGCTGCTGCTCCCGGCGCTGGTGGCCGCCGTCGACGCGTTCGCCCGCGCGCGCCGCCAGCACGTGGACGTTCTGCCGTGGCTGCGCTGGGTCGCCGCGTGGGTCGCGCCGTTCCTGGCGGGGCTGGCGATCGCCGAGCTGCTGGCGCTGGTCGGCGCCACGCCGCCGCCTCCGCCGGCGCCGGTGGCGCCCGACGTGCTGCCGCTCGACGGCGCGGCGCTGGGGGTGCTCGCGGGCGTGGGCGTCGCCATGGCGCTCGCGCTGGTGCTGGCGCGCTTCCTGGCCGCCCGCCCGGACGCAGGGCTGAGCCGGCCCGAGCCGCCCGGCGCCGCGGTCGCGCTCACGCTGGTGGCGACCGTGGCGGCCCTGGTGCTCTGGCTCGCCAACCCGTACGCCGGCCTGCTGGTGGTGCCGGCGGCCCATCTCTGGCTGCTCGTGCTGCTGGCCGGCGTGCAGCCGAGCAGGCGCCTGCGCGGCGCGCTGATCGCCCTCGGGGCGCTCCCGGCCCTGCTGGTGGCGCTCTACTACATGGTCGGCCCTGTCGATGGACCCGCTCAGCGCCGCGTGGTACCTGCTGCTGCTGGTGACCGGGCACTCGGTGGGCCTGCCGACGGCGCTGGTCGGCTGCGTGATGCTGGGCGCGCTGTGCGCGTCGATCGAGCTCGTCTACCGCACGCCGGTCGAGGTTCCCGACGCGCCAGAGGCGACCGGGCCCACCCCGCTCGGACCGGGCTTCGCCCTCCGTAGGTAGTCCAGCTATCGGGTCTGCCGCTCGCTGCGGGCAAGCGCTGGGGCCGATACCCACACCGACGGGCAGGAGGAGTACGTTTCTCGATGATGAGCACCATGAGCAAGGACGCGCTTGCGCGCGCGATCGAGCGCGGCGAGTACGTCGTCGACACGCGCGCCGTGGCCGAGGCGATGCTCCGCCGCGGCTTGCCCTCACTCGTGCTCGTACCCGCGCAGCCCCTCGACCGGCCGGCCATCCGCGTCCAGCAGGACGACGCCGCTCCCGAGGCGGGCGTCGCCTAGCCAGCTGACCGGCGCCGCCGCTTCGGCGGCCGCCCGCGCCTCGGGCGCGATCGCGAACAGCAGCTCGTAGTCGTCGCCGCCGACGGCCGCGCCCTCGGGCTCGACGCCCTCGGCGCACGGCACCGCGTCCAGCCGCAAGCGCAGCTCCACGCCACTCGCGGCCGCCAGGTGGCCGGCGTCGGTGGCGAGCCCGTCGCTGAGGTCGATCATCGCGCTGGCCCCCGCGGCCGCCAGCGCACGCCCCTCGCGCAGCCGCGGCTCCGGGCGCAGGTGGCGGCGCACCAGCGCGCCGCTCGCGCTGCGCCCTGCTCCAGCAGCAGCCGCCCGGCCTCGGAGCCGCCCAGCTCGCCGGTGACGCCGACCAGGTCGCCGGGGCGCGCGCCATCGCGGCCCGCAAGCTCGTCCTCGCCGTCGGCCCAGCCGGTGACGGCGACCGTCACCGCCAGGGCCGGCCCGCTGACCACGTCGCCGCCCGCGATCGTCGTGTCGCAGCGCGCGGCCAGCTCCTCCATCGCCTCGACCAGCTCGAGCGCGCCGTCGAACCCGGCAGGCAGGATCAGCGACACGTAGGCCTCACCGGCCTCGGCTCCCATCGCGGCGACGTCCGACAGCGCGGTCGCCAGCGCCTTCCAGCCGACGTCGCCCGCGGAGTGGGTCGCGAGCGAGAAGTGCACGCCGTCCACGACCGTGTCGATCGAGGTGACCGCGAGCGGCCGCGCCCGGACCACCGCGGCGTCGTCGCCGGTCCAGCGCACGGTGCGCCCGCCGCGGTCGGTGAGCGCCGCCTGGATCGCGCGGATCAGGTCGAGCTCGGCCACCTCGCCGCCGGCGCTACTGGGCGCCCGGGTCGCTGGGGCGCACCCTGATCCGGGGCGACCTGATCGGGAGGCACCTGGACGTCGGGCGCGTTCTGCGGCGCCTCCTCGTAGTAGCGCGGGTCGAACTGCTGGTCGGTGCCGGTGCCGCCGCTGTCGTCGGTCGTCGTCCCGTCGTCCTCCGTCGAGTACGGGATGACCGGCTTGCCGGTGCTCGAGTACTTGCCGAAGAACGGGTGGAACTCGGCGGGCGTCTCGGGCAGCGGGAAGTCGTCGCAGTCCTCGCCGTGCGCTGGCAGCATGAACGCGTGCCAGACCGGTGCCGCGTAGGTGCCGCCCTGAGCGTTCGGCATCGCGATGCCGGCGTCCGGATAGCCGACCCAGACCGCGGCCGAGAGGTGCGGGGTGTACCCGACGAACCAGGCGTCCTTGCCCTCGTCGGTGGTGCCGGTCTTGCCCGCGGCGGGGCAGCCGTACCCGGCGGCCGTGCCGGTGCCCGACTGGACGTTCATCTCCAGTATGCGCGTGACCTCGCCCGCCTCGCCGTCGGTCAGCACGCGCTTGCCCTCGCCGCTGGCCAGGTTCTCGCTCTTGCCGTCGGGGAACACGACCCGCTCGATTCCGGTCGGGCGGTGGCGCACCCCGCCGCTGGCCAGGGTCGCGTACGCGCCCGCCATCTCGAGCGGCGTGACCCCGCGTGTGAGCCCGCCCAGGCCCTCTGCCGGATAGCAGTCGAGCTTGGTCGTGATGCCGAGCAGCTTGGCCGTGTCGCAGACCGCCTTGGGACCGATGTCGAGGATCAGCTGCGCGTACACCGTGTTGTCGGAGGACAGCGTCGCGCGCGTCAGGCTGACGTTGCCGATGTAGCTAGTTGCCGAACGTCTTGACCTCCCACTTGCCGTAGGTGTCGTCGTCGATGTTCAGCGGCTTCGACGTGTAGTAGGTCGAGTCGGGATCGATCCCCTTGCGGATGGCGGCGGTCAGCACGAACGTCTTGAAGGCCGAGCCCGGCTGGCGGTGGGCCTGCGCGGCGAGGTTGAAGCGGCGCTCGCCGTAGGTGCCGCTCGACGCCATCGCCCGGATCTTCCCGTTGGCCGGGTCGATCGACACCAGCGCCGAGCTCGGCCCGGCCGGGTCGGCGTAGTAGGCGTTGATCGCGTCGCGCGCGAGGTCCTGCATCTTCGGGTTGATCGTCGTGTGGATGCGCAGGCCGCCGCGCCGCACGACCCCGACGCCGTAGCGCTCGATCAGCTGCTCCTGGACGTAGTCGAAGAAGTAGGGCTCGCGGCGCTGCACGTAGCGGCGGCCCTGCTTGAGGTGGAGGTCCTGGCTGGCCGCCTCCTCGTACTCGGTCCGGCCGATGTAGCCGTTCTCGAGCATCTTCTTGAGCACCTCGTTGCGCCGCTCGATCGCCACCTGCGGGTTGCGGAACGGGTTGTACTGCGAGGGCGCCTGGGTAAGTCCGGCCAGCAGCGCGGACTCGTCCAGGTCGAGGTTCTTGGCGTGCTTGTCGAAGAACGTGACCGCCGCCGCCTCGGCGCCGATGGCCGTGCGTCCCTCGACGGTGCCGTAGGGGACCGAGTTGAGGTAGTTCTCGAGGATCCAGGTCTTGGAGTGCTCATCCTCGAGCTCCGACGCCAGCTTGGCCTCGCGGATCTTGCGGGCGAAGTTGCGCTTGGGATCCTTGATGTAGAGCGCGCGGACGAGCTGCTGGGTGAGCGTCGAGCCGCCCTGCACGGTCTCGCCGGACTCGAGGTTCTTGATGCCGGCGCGCACGATCGCGCTGATGTCCACGCCCTTGTGCTTGTAGAAGCGCTCGTCCTCGATCGCGACGGTCGCGCGGCGCAGGTCCACGGGCATCTCGCTCCACGGGATGACCCGGCGCAGGATGTCCGACTGGACGAAGCCCAGGCGCGAGCCGTCGGCCGCGTAGACGACGGAGATCTGGCCCTTGTCGACCGGCTTCAGCTCGCTCAGGTCCGGCGCGGTGGAGGCGATCGCCAGCACGTAGCCGGCCAGAGACAGGACTGCGATCACGCAGACGGTGGCGATCACGCCGAAGCCGAGCAGCACCTTGCTGCGAGCGCCGTGGCGGTTACGCCTCCTGAACTTTCGCTGCCGGTGGGTCATTCGAGGTGGCCGAGCCGGGCTAGGAGGCCTCGACTGAGGATAGACCGTGCTCGCGGAGCAGCCGCAGCCAGCGGCGGCGCAGCTCGGCGGACGCCGCGCCGCGGTGCGCCGGGCTCTCGGCCCACGTCGTGGCGCTCAGCCGCACGCCCTCCTTGTCGGTCTCCGCCACGTTGGCGCTGATGCCGGCCTGCTCGTCCTCGATCAGCTCGATGGCCCGGTCCACGTCGGCGCCCGGCGGCAGCCACACCGACGCCTCCACCTGCACGCGCGGGTCGATGATCGTGTGGTTGGCGATCGAGCTCTGGGCCAGGCGCTCGTTGGGCACGATCAGGCGCCGGCCGTCGTCGAGGCGGATGTAGGTGTAGGTGAGCTTGACGTCCTCGACGATCCCGGTCTCCTCCTCGAACGTGACCAGGTCGCCGATCCGGATCGGCTGGGTGATCGCGAGCAGGATGCCCGCGATGCCGTTGGCCAGCGTCTGGCGGGCCGCGAAGCCGACCACCAGGCCGAGCACCGCCGAGGAGGCGAGGATGCCGGTGGCGAGCCGGCTGACCGTGGGGATCTGCGACGCGGCCAGCGCGATGCCGATCAGGACGATCAGCGCGAAGACCAGCCGGCGCACCAGCCGCAGGCGCGTGGTCGCGACCGGGGACAGCTCGCCGACGCCGACCGCCTGGCTCAGCTTCCGCCCGCGGCGCGACAGCGCGCGATCGACGATCTCGGCGATCACGAGCGCACCCACGATGTAGGCGCCGGCAACGATCCAATCGCTCGTCTCGACGGCTGCTGTGTAGAACTCGACTCCCGGCATGGCCTATGAAGCTACCCCTGCGGCCGCCGCTTGGCGCGTGTTCTGGCCGACCCGGTTGGCAGTGCTCCTGGTTGCCGTGTTCGCCGCCCTCTCTTTCGGTCCTGCGACGGGTGGGCTGGCGGCGCGAGAACGCGGTCAGATTCGACACGCCCCAGCTCACGCACGCCTTCGCCGATCCGCTGCTCGCGCCGCTCGCGCGCTGGGACGCCGTCTGGTACCTGCGCGTGGCCGACTCGGGCTACGGCGACAGCGAGGCGCGGGCGGCGTTCTTCCCGCTCTACCCGCTCCTGGTGCGGACGCTGGCCACGCCGTTCGGCGCCTCGCCGGCGGCGCTGCTGGTGGCGGCGTACGTGGTCGCGCTGGGCGCCTTCCTCGCCGCCCTGAACCTCCTGTACCGGCTGGTCGTGCTCGAGCTGGGCCGGCCGCTGGCCCAGCCCGCGCTGCTGCTGCTGGCGGTGTTCCCCGCCGCGCTCTACTTCGGGGCGCCCTATGCGGAGAGCCTGTTCCTGGCGTTGTCGGTGGGCGCCTTCTACGCGGCGCGCACCGGCCGCTGGGCCTGGGCCGGCGCCTGCGCCGCCGCGGCTGCGGCCACGCGCAACTCGGGCGTGCTGCTGATGCTGCCGCTGGCGATCGTGTGGTGGAGCTCGCGCGAGCGCGACCCGCGCGACGCCGCCTGGCTGCTGCTCGCGCCGCTCGGGCTGGGCGCCTACGCGCTCTACCTGGGCCTCGCCGAGGGCGACGCGCTGCGTTTCCTGCACGCCCATGAGGCTTGGTACCGCGAGCTGTCCTGGCCGCTCGCCGGCGCCTGGGAGGGACTCGGCGCGGCCATCGACGGCTTTCGCCAGCTGGCGTCGGGCCAGCGCGAGGTCGTCTACTTCGAGCACGCGGCCGGAGACCCGTACCGGATTGCCGCGATCAACCTGATCCTGTTCGGGTCGCTGCTGTTTGGCGTGGCGGCCTGCGTGGGCGTTCTGCGGCGGCTGCCGCTCGCCTACGGCGCGTGGGTGGCGGTGTCGCTGGTGCTGCCGCTGAGCGAGCCGGTCGAGCCCCAGCCGCTGATGTCCCTGCCACGCTTCCTCGCCGTGCTGTTCCCGATCTTCATGTGGCTCGCGGTCTGGTCCGAGGAGCGCGGCGCGACGGACCGGGTGGTGGCGGTCTCCGCGCTCGGCCTGGGCCTGTTCACGGCCCAGTTCGCCAGCTGGCATTGGATCGCTTGATGGTCGTCTTCCTTGACGCCCTCGGGACGCTGGTCGAGCTTCGGCCACCGGGGCCGCGCCTGCGGGCGCTGCTCGCCGCGCGCGGGTTCGAGGTGAGCGACGAGCGCGCGGCCGCCGCGTTCGCGGCCGAGATCGCCTACTACCTCGAGCACAACCTCGAGGGCTCCGATCGGGAGCGTCTGGACGACCTGCGCGACCGCTGCGCCGAGGCGATGATGGAGGCGCTCGAGCTGCCGGGGCTCGATCACGCCACCGCGCGCGAGCTGATGCTCGGTTCGCTCGAGTTCGTCCCCTTCCCCGACGTCCTGCCGGCGCTCGCCGCCCTGCGCGGGCACGTGCTGATCGTCGTGAGCAACTGGGACTGCTCGCTGGCCGACTGGCTCGGGCCGGCTGGGCTGCTGGAGCACGTCGAGGCCGTCGTCACCTCGGCCGAGGTCGGCGTGGGCAAGCCGGGCCGCGCGATCTTCGAGCGCGCGCTTGCGATCGCCGGGGTGGAGCCGGGGGAGGCGCTGCACGTGGGCGACTCGCTCGAGAACGACGTGGCCGGCGCGCGCGCGGCGGGCATCCGGCCCGTGCTGGTGGCGCGCGACGGCAGCGCGCCCGCCGGCGTCGAGGCGATCCGGTCGCTCGCCGAGTTGCCCGCCCTACTCTGAGGGCGATGCAGGTCACGGTCTCGCCACCGCCGATGCCACCGGAGCTGCCCGAGGCGGCGCGCCCGCGCTGGCCGTGGTGGTACGGGCCGCTCGCGTTCCTGGCGGGCGGCATCACCGGCTTCATCACCGCGGGGATCGTTTGGGCTGTGGCCGGGGTCGACGATCCCGACCGACTCGGCCGGCGCGATCGTAATCGGCACGCTCCTGCTCGACGGGTCGTTGGTGGCCGCCGCGCTGCTGTTTGCCTCGTTCGTGCGGCGGCCGCGCGCGTGGCACTTCGGCCTCCGCCGGACCAGCTTCTGGCCGGCCGTCGGCTGGGCGGCGCTGGGGATGGTCACGTTCTACGTGCTCGTGGCGATCTACTCGGTGCTGCTGACCCCGGACGTCGAGCAGACCGTGGCGGAGGACCTCGGCGCGGACGATGGCTCGTTCGGCCTGATCGCGGCCGGGTTCATGATCATCTGCGTCGCCCCGTTCTGCGAGGAGTTCTTCTTCCGCGGGTTCTTCTACGGCGCGCTGCGCACGCGCTTCTCGGTTGGCGTGGCGGCCGTGATCGACGGCCTGGTGTTCGGGCTGATCCACTACGAGGGCGGCAACGACGGCTGGCTGATCGTGCCGCCGCTGGCGGTTCTCGGCCTCACGTTCTGCCTCGTCTACGAGCGCACGCGCTCGCTCTACCCGGTGATCGCGCTGCACTCGATCAACAACTCGATCGCGTACGCCGCCCAGACCGATGGCGGAGCGGTTTCGGCGGTGCTCGGGCCGCTGATGCTGCTGGCCTGTGCGCTTGGACCGCGGCTGCAGCGGCGGTCGCCGGCGCCGATCTGAGGCCGGCGCATGGCATAGTGAACGCCGTGAAAGCTCGTCTGCTGGCCCTGCTCGTCGTCCTCCCGACCCTGTTCGCGGCCGCGCCGGCGCTCGCGCAGACACCGCCGGCTCCGCCCGCCCCGCCGCCGCCCGCCCCTCCGGCGGCCGGCAAGGCGACCTACAAGATCAAGTCCGGGCTGGCCACCTCGAAGATGCGCTACCTCGCGCCGCAGCAGGAGGTCGTCGTGCGCGGGCGGGTCAAGCCGGCCGTCCCTGGCGAGGTGCTCACGCTCTACGCGATCCGCGGCGACAAGGCGAGCAAGTCGGTGCGGCGCAAGGTCAAGGCCGGCGGGCGCTTCCAGTTCCGCTTCAAGGTCGGCGGACCGGGCAGCCTGCGGCTCGTGATCAAGCACACCGCGAGCGCGGCGCAGGTGGCGTTCCGGACGCGCGACAGCACCGTCACCGTGGTCGACTGGCAGGCCGGCGCGGGCGAGCGCGGCGTGAAGGTGATGCTGCTGCAGCGCGCGCTGGCTGAGCAGCACTTCGCGACGCCGGTCACCGGCTACTACGACGACGGGACCGCCCGGGCCGTGCTGGCGTTCCGCAAGACCAACGACATGAGCCGCGACGGCTACGCGACGCACGAGGTCTACGCGAAGCTGATGCGCCACCGGGGCGCGTTCCAGCTGCGCTACCCGAAGGCCGGCAAGCACGTGGAGTTCGACTGGTCGCGCCAGGTCCTGACGCTGGCGAAGAACGGCAAGCCGTACCGGACCTACCACACGTCGTCGGGGACGCCCGCGACGCCGACCGTGTTCGGGACCTACCGCTTCTATCTGAAGACGCCGGGCACGAACGCCAAGGGCATGGTCGACTCGAACTACTTCATCCGCGGGTACGCCATCCACGGCTACGCGTCGGTGCCCGCCTACCCGGCGAGCCACGGCTGCCTGCGCGTGCCGATCCCCAACGCGCGGCAGATCTACGACTGGGTCGACATCGGCGACCCGATCTTCCTGTACCAGTGATCCCACCCGGGGCTCGCGCCCCGGCCCCCCGTGGAACGTCGGCCAGCGGTCGGCTAGCCGGCGGTGCGCCAGTCGCCGCCGTGCTGGCGCTGCTTGGGCAGCATGTTGGCGAGCATGCCGAGCCCGAAGCCGTAGATCAGCAGCGCGAGCAGCGCAGGGATGCCGTGGTTGACCCAGGCGTTGTCGGAGTCGACCAGCTCGGCGAAGGGGCGCAGCAGCACGTCGTTGGCGTCGTCGACCGCCTCGCGCACCGGGCCGTGGTCGCGCTCGCGCGCGGCCTCCTGGCGTTCGTCGGGGGCGACCGTCGTGCCCAGCTCGCGGTCGAGCTTCGCCTGCTGGTGCTTGGAGCCCTTGTCGGCCTCGTCGATCGCGAACATGGCGAAGCCAAGCACCACGACGAGCGAAATCCCTATGGCCACGAAGCGGATCAGCGATCCCATCGGCTCTACTATCGGCATCCGCGTGGCAAAGCCTGACCCCCGAGAGACCCTGGTCGCGGAGCTGCGCGAGCACGCGCTCGTGATCGGCGAGGTGACGCTGACGAGCGGGCAAACGGCGCAGTACTACGTGGACGCCAAGCGCGCGATCCTGCTGCCGGCCGGCTTTCGGGCGCTCGGCGAGCTGGTTCGGGCCGAGGCCGAGCGCGCCGGCGCGACCGCGGTCGGCGGGATGACGATGGGCGCCGACCCGGTTGCCTGCGCCGCGCTGGCGGCCGGCGCCGACGTCAAGGCGTTCTTCGTGCGCAAGGAGCGCAAGGAGCACGGGCTGCAGCGCTGGGTCGAGGGGCCGTTGCTCGAACCGGGCGAGCGCTGCCTGATCGTCGAGGACGTGGTCACCACCGGTGGCTCGACCGTGCAGGCGATCGAGCGCGTGCGCGAGGAGGGCTTCGAGATCGCGGCCGTCACGAGCGTGCTCGACCGGCTCGCCGGCGGAGCGGAGGCGATCGAGGCCGCCGCGGGGGCGCCCTACCGGCCGCTCGCGACGATCGACGACGTCTACCCCGAGCGTTCCTGAGCGAGCCAGCCGTCGATCAGGCGGCGTGAGATCGAGTAGGGCGGCGACAGGAAGATGTCGCCTCGCCCGGCCGCGGCGGCCTCGACCTCCGCGCGCTCGAACCAGCGCACCTCCTGGAGCTCGCCGTCGCCTGGCCGCGGATCGCCCTCGCCGGCGAGCGCGTTGAAGCCGATCATCAGCGAGCTCGGGAACGGCCACGGCTGGGAGGCGACGTAGTCGGTCGCTTCCACGACCACCCCCGATTCCTCCAGCACCTCGCGGCCGACGGCCTCCTCGAGCGTCTCGCCGGGCTCCACGAAGCCGGCCAGGACCGAGAAGCGCCCTTCCGGCCAGCTGGCCTGGCGTCCCAGCAGCAGGCGGTCGCGCCGATCGACCACGCGCACGATCACGACCGGGTCGGTGCGCGGGAAGTGGTGGGTGTCGCAGGCGGGACAGCGGCGCTCGTGGCCGCCGTCGACCACCTCGGTCTCGGCACCGCAGTTGGCGCAGAACCCGTGGCGGCGGTGCCAGGACAGCAGGGACGCCGCGTAGGCGCCCAGCGCGGCCTCGTCCGCCGGCAGCTCCGTGGCGGCCTCGCGCAGGCCGGCCGGATGCCCGCGGTCGAGCTCGCCGTTGGTCGCGAACAGCGGACGGTCGCCGTCCAGGCCGAGGAACACGGAGTCCGGGTCCGGCGCCACCAGCAGCAGGTGGCCGTCCTCGACCCAGAGCCCGCGCTCCGAGAGCACCAGCGAGCGGGCGTCCGCCCGGGTCCGCTGCCGCTCGAGCCAGGCGGCGTCGCCGCGGTCGTTTGCCGCCCGCTCCAACACCGCACCGGTGAATGCAAGCGTCGAACCTTGCCCACCGGTGACTTCAGTCATAGACAGACCTGTCGATACGTGACCTATGCTGCAAGAGGGGCGCACGGACGCGCCAGTCGGGCGCGCCCGCTTCGCAGGGTCTCTGCGCGGACGTCTGCTGCTCGCCGCCTTGGCTGTGAGCGCGCCTCTGCTGCTCGGGGCCGGCCTCTGGGTCCTCCTGCTCTCGCACTCCGCGCGCGAGTACCGGCAGCTCGCCAGCGAGGCGGCGACCGAGTCCGACGCCAGCGTCCTGCTGCTGCAGCATCTGAACGAGGCCGAGGAGGCGGGCATCAGCTACATGCGGACGGGCAGCCGCATGGCCCTGCGGGAGTTCCGGCACACCGCAGCGCGGGTCGACCGCGAGCTCTCCGACACCGGCCGCTACGACGAGCAGGCCGAAGTCATCGACTTCGTTTCGATCAGGCACCCGTGGGAGCTTGCCAAGGCGCACGTGGCGAGGGACCGTAGGCACGCGGTGGCCCAGGATACGTTCGAGGGCCACATGCAGATCGCCGCCAACGGGCTCGAGCGCCTCATGGCGGGCTCGCAGGAAGAGGTCAGGGGCGAGCTCGAGGCCACCGAGCAGGCCGCGCGGCTCAACTGGCTGCTCGGCCTGTCGGCCGTGGCGATTGCGCTGGTGCTGGCGGCGTTCCTTGCGACCCGCTTGAGCAGGAGCCTGGTCCGGCCCCTCGAGCAGCTCGCGCAGGGAGCCCGATCGCTGGCGGCGGGACACCTGGGGCACCGGGTGGCGATCAGCTCCCCCGCCGAGCTGAAGGAGGTCGGGACGACGTTCAACACGATGGCCGCGGCGGTCGAGGACCAGCGCGAGGAGCTGGAGCGGCACGCGTTCGCCGACTCGCTCACCGGGTTGGCCAACCGCGCTCTCTTCGAGGACCGCGCGCGGCACGCCCTCGAGCGGGTGGCCGGCGGGCCCGAGCGGGTGGCCGTGCTCGTTCTCGACGTGGACGGCTTCAAGCTCGTCAACGACGGCCTGGGCCGCTCCTGCGGCGACGCTCTGCTGAAGCAGGCCGCCGCGCGGATGAGCAATGTCCTGCGACCCTCGGACACCCTGGCGCGCCTGGGCTCGGACGGGTTCGCGGTGTTGCTCGAGAGCGTGCGCGGGCTCGACGACACGCTGGGGGCCGCCGAACGGCTGCGGGAGGTGTTCCGGGACCCGTTCGCGCTCATGACCTCCGACGTGAGCGTGAGCGTGAGCGTCGGGATCGCGATGTCGACCGAGGGATGCGACGAGACCGAACTGCTGCGCCGGGCCGACCTGGCGATGTACCGCGTCAAGGCCCACGGCCGCGACGCGTCCGAGTTCTTCGACCCGGCGATGGACGACCAGGCCGCCGAGCGACTGGAGATGGTGAACGCGCTGCGCTGGGCGGTCGAGCGCGACGAGCTGGTCGTGCACTACCAGCCGATCATGGACCTCGAGAGCGGCGACGTGCGCGCGGCGGAGGCGCTGCTGCGCTGGCAGCGACCGGGCCACGGGCTCGTGCCGCCGCTCGAGTTCATCCCGCTGGCGGAGCAGACCGGCGCGATCGTCGCGCTCGGCGAATGGGTGCTCAACGCGGCCTGTGCCGAGGCGCAGGGCTGGGAGCGCGACGGCCTTGCCGACGTGCCGGTGACCGTGAACGTGTCGGCTCGCCAGCTGCTCGATCCACGCTTCGAGGCGATCGTCGCCGGCGCGCTTTCCGCGAGCGGGCTCGACCCCGCCAGGCTGATCCTCGAGGTGACCGAGTCTTCGGTGATGCAGGACGCCGAGGTGACGATCGCCAAGCTGGACCGGATCTCGTCGACCGGGGTGCGCATGGCGCTCGACGACTTCGGGGAGGGGTACTCCTCGCTCGGCCAGCTGCGCGAGCTCCCGATCGACATCCTCAAGATCGCGCGCCCGTTCGTCCGCGAGCTGACCGAGGACGATCACGACCCCGCGCTGGTGCGCGGCATCATCGAGCTGGCGCGCAGCCTGGGGCTGCGGCTGGTCGCCGAGGGCATCGAGTCGCCGGAGCAGGAGGCGATCCTGCGCGCCTTCGACTGCCCACTCGGGCAGGGCTTCCTGTTCGCCCGGCCGCTCGAGGTAGAGGCAGCTGCGCACGCTCCTGCGCGAGCGCGCCGGCGTCCACCCCGCCTGACCCACCCTAGACCCAGCTTGCGAGCAGCGGATCGGCCTGGGCGGCGGCGCGCAGGTCGGTGAGGATCGCGCCACGCAGCTCCGCTTTGGTGCGGGCGTAGACCTCGGCGGGCAGCTCAGCCAGCTCCCGGGCGACCTCCAGCGAGCGGTCGAGCACCTGGTCGGGCGGGAGCGCCTCGTCGAACGCGCCCAGCCGCACGCACTCGGCGGCGTCGACGAGGCGGTTGCCGAGGACGAGCAGGCGCGCCGCGGCGGCGGTGAGCTCGGCCCGCACCACGCCGATCGCGCCCTGCGGATAGGGCACGCCGACCTTGACCTCGGTCAGGCCGTAGCGGCCCTCGGTGGAGGCGACGCGGTGATCGCCACACACCGCCAGCACGAACCCACCGGCGATCGCGTGGCCCGTGATCGCGCAGACCACCGGGCACGGCAGCCCGTAGACGCCGATCGCCATCCGATTGATCCCGTCGACGAGGCGACGCTGCTCGGGCGGGCCATAGCCGGGCACGGCCTTGAGGTCGAGACCGGCGGAGAAGAAGCCCGGCCGACCGGCGAGCACCAGGGCCGGCCGGCGGGTCGTCGGCGAGCCCTTCGACGGCGCCGACCAGCTCGTCGAGCAGGGTCAGGTCCATCGCGTTGGCGGGCGGCCGGTCGGCGGTGAGGACCGACACCCCGTCGCGCTCGGTGAGGTTCAGGTGAGCCACGGCGAGCGTCCGCCTGAGCCTATGGCACGCGTATCTCGCTGCCCGCCATGCCGTCGGTGTAGGCGGCAGTGCGGGCGCGCGCCGAAGCCGACAGGAAGCCGGTGCAGGGAGTGCGCGTGGTCAGCTGCACGAAGTTGCCGGCGTCTCTCAGGACGAGGCCGGCATCGTCGTCCCCGAACGCCGCACGTCCCTCCGACACGATCCGGCGCACTTCCGCACGGAGAGCGGTGAGGAGTTCCTGATCGGTGGTGGAGAACCGTTCTCGATCGGGGTAGGCGCGGTTGAGCACGCGGCTGACGGCCACCGCATCGTCGAAGGTCGCGCGGGACGTGTCGGACACGAAGGCCGGCGGAGTCCCGGTGCTCGCGAGCGCGCGCGTGGCACCCAGCGCGGTCGCGATCTCGGAGTCGAGCTTGTCGAAGTCCACCACCCCGAACTCGTCGTCGACGGTGTGATAGCAGGGACCGGTTGCGTCGGTGAAGAACACACTGGGCACGTGGGCGAGGAGGAAGTTCGCGTGGTCGCTGCGGCCTTGGCCGAAGGGGGCGCTGAGCATGGCGGTGTCCAGCGCCTGATCGCCGATCGCCGAGCGGACGATGTCTTCGAAGCGAGACCCGCCGCTCTCGGAGCCCACGGCGAAGCTCGTGTTCCGAAGACCGGGCAGCAGGTTCGAGCCCTGGATATCGAAGTTGACGTAGGCCACCGTGGCGGGGAACGGGACCAGCGGGTTCGACAGGTAGAAGCTCGACCCAACGAGCCCGTCCTCCTCGCTGTCCCAGAAGGCCAGCACCACCGAACGGCGGGGTTCGACCTGTTGGGCTGCGATCGAGCGCCCAATCGCCAGGACGGCCGCCACCCCGGCGGCGTTGTCGGTGGCGCTGTTGTAAACGGTGTCTCCGGGGCAGGTCGGACAGGAGAAGGACCCTTGGCCGTCGTAGTGGGCGCCGACGATCACGTACTCGTCCCTCAGGTCAGTCCCCGGGATGACGCCCAGCACGTTCGTCCCGCCGTCGAACGCCTGCGTGTAGGCGGCGTCCCCCGCCTCCGCATCGTTTAGGCCGCTCGCGATTGGCTTCAGCTGTGAGATCAGGTACTCGCGGGCCTCGGCCGAGCCGGGCGTACCGTTCTCGCGACCCTGGAGGGAGTCGGAGGCGAGCCGGCCGACGTCATAAGCGGGACAGCCGGACAGTGGCAGGGCCATGAGGCAGACAGCGACTCCCAGCATCCAACCACGCCAACGTCTCTCCACACACCTCCCCACGGTCGCGCCGGACACTACCGCCGTCGCGCGCTGCCCGCCAGCGCCCCGAGCTGGATTCGAACCAGCGGCCTACTCCTTAGGAGGGAGTCGCTCTATCCGGCTGAGCTATCGGGGCTCGAGGCGAGAATAGCTCTGCGAAGCGGTGCCGTGGGCCTGCGCATCGAGTGGCCGACCAGGTGGGGCAACGGATGGGGCAACAGCGGCCAACGGCCGGGTCGTTGAAGAACACCCAGCGAGTGACCAGGCCGTCGTGCATGGTCGCGACACCAGCCATGTCGGTCACCAAAGGGATGTCGCTGCCTTTGCCCCGAGTGATCCAACTGCCTTGCGGGCCAGCCACTCGTCGCGAGAGAAGAGCGTTTGCGCGCCTTCCGGCCAGCCGTCCGGCGGGACGACGACCACGTCGGGGTGGTGCACGGCGATCCACTCCGTGAGGTCACCCCGATTCCACAGGTCAAACGAGCGGCACACAAGTTCAACGTCTGCCTGCGACATCGCCTACTCCGACAGCCCCACGGCTTCGAGGGCTTGGGCGCGGTCGAGGTAGTAGTCGGCCTCGACGATCAAGCCGTCGCGCAGCCGCTGCACCACGGCGAACTCCTGGGTGTATGGCGGATTGCCCGTGGCGCTCTCCCCGACCATGCGCGTGTTGGCGACGAAGCGCCCGTCACCGACATCGATCAGCTCGTCCAAGTGCACGGTGATCGGTCCAACCAGCTCGACCAACCGCTGCATGCGGGCGAGCGCAGCCGCACGCCCCTCGAAGACACCAGCGTCGGGCCAGCCTGGCCCCTCCCGGTAGACGGCGTCCTCCGCCCAATACTGCTCTGTGACTGCTGCCGGGCCGGACTCGTTCCAGACCTCGTACGCGCGACGGATTATGTCGGCGTCTTCCTGCGACATCGCCTACTCCGACAGCCCCACGGCTTCGAGGGCCGCCTCGCCGCTCGCGTACGTGCGGCTTCGCAAGATCTTGCCCTCGGACAACACGCACACCAACCCGAGCCGAGCCTCGACCGGGACACCGCTGTCCCTTCCGACGGCGATAAAGCGAACCCGCGCGGCCACCGTGTCAGGACCCACCTCCACGAGCTCCTCGATCTCGTTTCGCCATTCTCGCCAGAGGTCGGCCATGTCGGTGAACCAGCGGCGGACGCCGTCATGGCCGCAATACCGCTCGGGCCCGGACGCGGCCGGCAATCGCGTGTGCTCGATGCTCGGGTTCGAGACCGCGACGAACGCCTCAATCGCGTCCACGTCACCCGAACGGGCCGCCTCGATGAACTCGCGCACGATCTCCACGTTCTCCCGCGACATCGGCTACTCCGCCAGCCCCACGGCTTCGAGGGCCTCGGGCTCGGTGCGATAGGAGGCCCACCAGCTCAACTTGCCCTCTCGCAACTTCACGGCCTGCCACATCGTCTGTTCGACCGGAACGCCGCTCAGCGTGCCGGCCATGCGGATGTGCGAGACGGCCCGGTCGCCGGACCCCTGGAAGTCGAGCAACTCCCATCGCACGTCCTCAAAAGCGCCGCGGATCGTCTCCCACCAGGCACGCACGCCGTCATGGCCGCGAAAGGTCGTTCCCTCGGCCTCCGCAACCATCGAAGTGAACTCAACGTCCTTGTGGGCCAGGGCGACGAAGGCGTCAAGGTCGGCCGCGTTGATCGCCTCGTAGACGGCATCTGCCATAGCACGAAGCTCGGGGCTGGCTTGCGACATCGCCCGTCCAGTATCCCGCCTTTTGGCTCTTGGTCAGGGGCTATTAGCTGGTGTCGGGAACCCCGAACCCGCACGCGGCGCTCTTACCGTCCCACGAGCCCGTGGTGTCGATCGTCGCGGCGCCGAGCGCGGTAGAGGAAACGCTCAGCAGCACCGACACGCCGAGTGTCAGTGCGGCAAGCAGTGGCTTCCTCATCGGGCACCCCTGTAGCCCGCTGGCAGAGGTTCTGTTGGACGAGTTGCTGCTCGGTGAACGCGGTGAAGAGCGGCCCCTCCTTATCGCAGTGATCAGCCACCAGCCGGTAGCCGCCGGGACGCCCTGAGCAATTAGGAGGGAGTCGCTCTATCCGGCTGAGCTATCGGGGCTCGAGGGAGACCTTAGCCCTCTCTTCGAGCGTCGGGTGGAACAGCTCGGCCGACTCCGCCAGCTGCTCCACCAGCTCCTCCACGTCGGCTGTGCGCTCGATCTCGCGCAGGTCGTCCGAGCGGCCGCGCGTCGAGGCGAGCTTCGACGAGAACAGCTGGCAGCAGTCCTCGTCGGGCAGGATCGAGATGTCGTAGGTGCCCAGCGCCCGCGCCGCGTCCACGATCTCCGACTTGTCGCGGTCGATCAGCGGGCGCAGCAGCGGCAGCCCCGCCGCCTCCTCGACGACCGCCAGGTTGGGCAGCGTCTGCGACGCGACCTGACCCAGCGAGTCGCCGGTCACCAGCGCGTCGGACCCGAGCCGCTCGCCCAGCGCCGACCCCACTCGCATCATCAGCCGCCGCTGCGACAGCACCTGGAGCCGCCCGGCGCCGGCCGTCGCCAGCCGCCTCTGTGCCTGGCCGAACGTGACCACGTACAGCCGCGAGCCGCCCTGGAACCGGTCGAGCTTCCCGACCAGCGCGTATGCCTTGTAGATCGAGTCCGGACTCGTGAACGGGCGCCCCGAGAAGTGCAGGAAGTCGCAGCGCAGGCCGCGCTTCATCATCCGGTAGGCCGCGACCGGCGAGTCGAGCCCGCCCGAGAGCAGCACCAGCGCCCGCCCGCTCGTCCCGACCGGCAGGCCGCCGGCGCCGCGCAGACGAGCGACCGAGACCAGCAGCTCCTTGTGGTCCACCTCGACGAACAGCTCGAGGTCGGGCGTGCTCAGGTCCACCTCCAGGCCGAGCCGCACCCGTACCGCGTCGCCCAGCAGCCGCGCCAGCTCGATCGAGCGCAGCGGGAAGCGCTTGTCGCGCCGCGTGGCCCGCACGGCGAAGGTGCGCCCGGGCAGGTCGCGCATCAGCTCGACCGCGGCGTCTGCCGCCGTGGTGGCGTCGCGCTCGCAGCGCAGCGCCGGTTGCACGACGCTCACGCCGGGCAGTCGCAGGCAGCGCTCCACGAGCTCGTCCTCGGGGACGTCGCCGCTGACGATGAACACGCCGCCCCGGTGGCGCACCTCGATCGATCCGAGGTCGGCCGTGAGCCGCCGCAGGTTGCGTTCGAGCGCGCGCACGAAGCGGGGCCGGTTGCGCCC
Source organism: uncultured Thermoleophilaceae bacterium (assembly GCA_963765135.1). GTDB lineage: Bacteria > Actinomycetota > Thermoleophilia > Solirubrobacterales > Thermoleophilaceae > JACVRW01. The sequence continues at coordinate 265,380 of CAVXUX010000001.1, read as the reverse complement.
CTTGAGAGCCAGCTCGCCGAACTTGAGCAGCACGCAGCGCCGCGATCCGTCCATCGTCGGGAGGGAACTTAGCGGTGCTACTCGTCCTCGTACAGCGACTCGCGGGCCAGCTCGGCTCCGCGGGCGCCGTAGAGGCGGACCTCGACGTAGTCGCCGGTGTAGGCGTCCACCGAGACCAGCGTGAAGCGGTTCTCGACGAGCTCGCACTGGTCCGTCGTCGTGGGCCCGAGCTCCGTGGTGGCCACCACGCCGTTGGGCACCAGCGCCACGCCCCAGACCAGGGTCACCACGCCGCGCCGGCCCTCGGTGCCGCGCCACTGGCCGATCTCCTCGTCGGACAGGTCGAGCGTCCAGTCCGGGTTCTGCTCCGCGGTCTCCTCGGTGAAGTCGGCCGTCGCGACGTAGTCGGTTGCCTGGGCGCCCTCGTGCTCGCGCGTGTAGGAGACGTACCCGAACACCTCGCCGTCGCCGGCCGGCGCCGTGGCCGGCACGTAGGTGCGCCCGTTCCAGGTGCGCTCGGGGAACCAGGCGATGTCGCGCGGCCTCGACCGAGGTTCCGTCCGGCGCCGCGGCGGCGAACTGCTCGCCGAGCGCCTCGGCCCAGCGCCCGTAGGGCAGCGGCTCCTGCGGGGACTCGGCCGCGAACATGGGGACTTGGCGGGGGGTTGGCGGCATCGGCGGCGGAAACCTACAGCTCGGCGCTGCGCAGCCGCTCCGCCGCGTCTTCCGGGGCCAGCACGTTCAGGTGGACGCCGGTGCCGATCTCGAGCCCGGCCAGCTGGGCCAGCCGCGGCATCACCTCGATGCGCCAGCAGAAGCGATCGGCATCGCGCGGCGCCGTGCGCACCCACATGTTGAGCGGGGGCAGCGTGCCGAGCGTCGCCCCCAGCCGTGTCAGCGACTCGTGGAGCAGCCGGGCGCCCAGCGGCCCGTCGTCGGAGAACCGCGCGGCCGGGCGGCGCGGCACGATCTGGAAGTGGAACGGCACGCGCGCGCCGAACGGGCAGAGCGCGACGGCCTCGTCGTCGATGGCGAAGACCCGGTCGCGCCGGCGCACCTCCTCCTGGACCACGTCCTCGAGCAGGTTGCGCCCCTGGGTGCGGTCCGAGTAGGCGGTGAAGCGCTCGCGCTCGCGGGCGACCGCCGCCGGCACGAACGGCAGCCCGTAGAGCTGAGCGTGCGTGTGCGGCAGCGACGCGCCCGCCTCCTTGCCCTCGTTGACGATCACGTGGACGTAGGCCGAGTCGGCGTGCGTCCGCATGCGCTCGCGCCATACCGACATCGCGGCCTCGACCTGCTCGGGGGAGACTTCGGCCAGCGAGTGCACCGGGTCGGGCGCGTTCACGATTACCTCGTGGGCCCCGCTGGCGGGCTGGGCGGCGAACAGGTTGGGCTCGCCGCGGCCGCCGGCGAGCGGATCGTCGCCCGGGGCGGCCTCGCCCGGGGACAGAGCGGGGTAGAGGTTCGGCACCACCCGCACCGCCCAGCTGCCGTCGGCGCCGGGGAGGCGGTACAGCTCGGGCGGCGTGCGGTCCTCGTGGCCGGCGGCGAACGGGTCGCCCTCGGGGTCGATCGCCGGGCGCGCCGGCACGTCCAGGAACGCCCCCGGCCGCGAGCCGCGCTCGCCGGCCACGATCACTCGCAGCCCGGACAGCGGGTCGATGCGCAGCTCGGGGCTCACGGGCGCGCCGTGCTCTGGTCGAGCCGCTTGCCCATCGCCACGTGCTCGATGCCCTCCTCGACGAACTCGGGGCCGCGCTCCTCGTAGCCGGCGTCGAGGTAGAGCTGGCGGGCGTAGGTCTGCGCGTGCAGCGAGATCGCGTTCGCGCCCTGCTCGCGCGCGACGCCGTCGGCCAGGGCCAGCAGCGCCGCGGCGATCCCCTCGCCGCGCCGTTCAGGCTCGACCGCAAGCCGCCCCAGGCGCGCCACGTTGCCGCGGAACAGCAGCCTGCAGGTGCCGATCACGCGTCCGTCCTCGATCGCCACGAGGTGGGTGGACTCGCCGTCGCGACCGTCCCGGTCCGCTGCGATCGAGACGCCCTGCTCACCGCTGAACACGCGCTCGCGCAGGTCGAGCGCGGCCGCGATCTCAGATTCGCTCTGTGCAGGCCGTAGGTCCAGAAGTCAGCGAGCGTAGCGGTCGATGTCCTCCGCGAGCTGGTCCTCGGACTGGTACCCGCCCGGGTGCGTGTAGGCCAGCTCGCCCTTGGAGTCGTAGAAGGCCGTCGTCGGGAACGCCTGCACGCCGTTGAACGCGGCGGCGACCTCGAGCTTGGGGTCCCTGAAGCTCTTGTACGGCACGGGGTTGTCGGCGAGGAAGTCGCGCGCGTCGCCGTCGTTGTCGTTCGAGTTGACACCGACGAAGACGATGCCCTCGCGGGTGCGGGCCTGATGCTTGAAGTAGGGGAACTCGGCTCGGCAGGGGCCGCACCAGGACGCCCACTTGTTTACGACGACCGGCTTGCCGCGCTGCTTCTCGACGAAAGCCTCGAAGGCGGGACGCCCGCCGTCGACGAGCGGATCGGGCCCGGACGTGGGCTTCGAGCCCTCATCCGAGTTGCAGGCCGCGAGCAGTAGGCAGACGCTTAGGAATGCGAGGCGGCGCACCCGCCGAAGCTTGGCAGACCCATTTCGGTGCCTCGTGTGCTGTAATAGAGCCACGCCGACGGTCCTCATCGGACCGGCGCGCCCGACGCTCGCGGGACTCTCTTTGAGCGCCGGGCATGACGGGCGGGACCCCGCTGACTCCCAGACGGCCAGCTCGGTTCCGGCCTCTTCCCATCACGAGTACGCCGAACGTGGCTGAGACAAGCTCTGCCCTAGCTGACGCGCCCTTCGCGGGCGATGTTCTCTCGCGCGCCGAGGAATTCGCACGCGAGAGCTTCGTGCTGCCCGGAGAGGATCCGGGCCAGGCGCTCGCCCCCGGCACGGCCCGCCGTGCCGCCCTGGAGGACGCGCTCGCCGAGCTCGACGCGGGCCGCGAGGAGCCCTCGGTCGAGTGGCGACGCGCCTATTCGCTGATGCTCGGCCTCGAGCGGCTGCTCTCCGACGAGGAGCCGCACCTGGCCGACGGCACCACGTCTGAACGCGCACCAGGTCGACGCGCTCTCGGGGACGCTGATCGCGCTCACCGCCGAGCTCCAGATCGCGCAAGAGCGCCAACGGCAAGCCCCCGCCGCCCGAGGAGCTGCCCAGCGGCGAGCTCGAGATCGAGGGCGACGAGCTGCCCGAGGAGGAGCCGCTCGACTGGGATCCGAGAGAGGAGGCCGAGGAGGAGGCCGCCGCCGACGCCGCTGTCGAGGACCCCGGCGCGGCCCGCCGCTTCTGGTTCGAGCACGCGACCGGCGCGGGCAAGACCGTCGCCGCGCTCGGCTTCGTCGAGGCCTCCCGCACCGGCGGCATCCTGATCCTCACCCACCGGCGCAACCTGGTCGACCAGTTCATGGGCGAGCTGCGCACGCGCGGCTACCGCAACCGCATCTCGGGGCCGCTGCTCAAGAACGGCGACGGCGAGCCGCCGGCCGGCGGGCCCGTGACGGTCGAGACCTACCAGTGGTTCGTGCGCAACGCCGGCAAGGTCTCGGACGCCTACACGATCGTCATCTGCGACGAGGCGCACACCGCGCTGGGCGAGAAGACGAGCGCCGCGATCCGTCAGTGGCTCGGCCCGGTCTTCATCGGGATGACCGCCACCGGCGCGCTGATCGCGCGCCACGTGACGGACCTGTTCCCGACGCAGACGTCGCGCTTCGATCTGGCACAGGCCGCTCGCCGGGGCGTGATCGCGCCGCTCCGCTGCGTCCGGATACCGCCGGGCGTGGGCGTGCGGTCGATCGCCAACGTGCCGCTGCGCCGCGGCGAGGTCGATCAGGACTTCGACCAGGAAGAGCTGGCCGCGTTGCTCGACCAGACGCCGTTCAACACGGCCGTGGCGGACCTCTACAAGACGCGCTTCAAGGACGTCCCCGGCGTGGTCTACTCGGCCGGCGTCAAGCACGCGCACAACGTGGCGAAGGCGTTCGTCGAGGCCGGCATGAAGGCGAAGGCGGTCTCGGGCGAGACGCCCAAGCGCGAGCTGACGCGCATCCTGGCCGCCTACGAGCGGGGCGAGATCGACGTGCTGGTCAACGCGCAGCTGCTGGCCGAGGGCTGGAACTCGCCGCGAGCGACGGTCTGCATGCACCTGGCGCCGACGGCCTCGAAGCGGATCTACCAGCAGCGTGTCGGGCGCGTGACGCGCCGGACGCCCGGCAAGGAGGCCGGGATCGTCGTCGACTTCGTGCACCCGGCCACGCCGAACGACGACCCGGTGGTGACGCTGCACTCGCTGCTCGATCGCGACGTCTACCGCGGCGGCGCGATCGTCGTCGGGCCGGTGCGGCGCGGGCGTGGCCGGCGGCTGCGCGTGGAGCGTCGCGTGGTGCCGGTGACGGCCGATCCGCAGCGCCGCGCCCAGGTGTTCGAGCGCGAGCTGTGGCGGATCGCGGTGGAGCACCTGAGCTGGGGTGAGCAGCAGGCGTGGGCGATGCTCGCGGGCGCTCGGGTGGCGTCGAACAACTGGCGCCGGGCGAAGGCGATGCTGCACTTCGACTCGACCGGCGAGCTGCGCCGGGTCTTTCTGGTCACCTGCCTGCGGCGCAACCGCAACACGCAGCTGCGCCTGCGGGCGCTGAGCGAGATCGGCAGTTTGCGCGACCCGGAGGCGTTCGACGACGCCGTGGAGATCGTGGGCAGCTGGTCGCGCGAGGAGCGCCGCGAGGGCGTCAAGGTGCTCCTGCAGGCGCTGACCGAGAAGCAGATCGGCCGGCGCGACCAGGCGGCGCGCTGGCTCTGGCACCTGGCCGAGTACTCGCGCGAGGTGCACGAGGAGTACGCGGTGCAGCGGTGGCCGGAGACGAAGCGGCTGCTGGGGCTGCTGGTCAACTCCGCGGGAGCGGCGCACGCGCGCAATGCGCGGCGGCTGGTGCAGGCGGCGCGCAAGCAGGACCGGCGGCTGTCGGCGGCGCTGCTGGCGGCCGCGCTGGCGCACACGCCGGAGGCGCAGCAGGTGCTGGACGGGGCGCGCATGCGCATGGCGCGCAAGCCGAGCGCGCTGGCCCGCGAGCTGCTGAAGAACTTCCCGAAGGGCAAGCGCCGCCGTGGCGGCCGCCGCCGGCGCAAGAAGGGCGGCGGGGACGCGCAGGCCGCTGAGGGCGCCGAGGTGAAGGTCACGCAGGCGCAGGGCCAGGAGACGCCCGAGCCGGACTCGCCGCCGGACGAGGGCCCGGAGGACGCGCCGGACGAGGACGACGCCCCGCCGGACGACGACGCGCCCGACGACGACCAGGACGCCCCGGGCGAGGAGCAGGACGCGCCCGGCGAGCCGCGCGACGAGCGCGACGCGGCCTAGCTACTCGCCCTTCGCCATCTCCTCGGTCACTTCCCGCATCTTGTCCGCGGGCATGTGGCTGAAGGCCTCGTCGCGCAGCCAGGACGCGATCGGGCTGTGCATCATCGAGAGCTTCCCCATCTTGCGCGACTTGGTCACGACCGCCTCGTCGCGCGCCTTGCGCGCGTCCTGGTAGGTCCGAAGCGCGTCGTCGAGCGGCGCGTCCGACAGGAGCTCATGCGCCAGGGCGACCGAGTCCTGGATCGTCATGCAGGCGCCCATCGACGCGAACGGGGTGGTGGCGTGGGCCGAGTCGCCCAGCAGCACGACGCGCCCGCTGATCCAGGTGTCGAGCGGCTCGAGGTCCCACGCTTCGGTCTGGACGATGGTCTCGGCCGGCGCGGCGTCGACGGCGGCGTGGATGAGCTCGTACCAGCCGTCGACGTGCTCGAAGATCGCGTCCTTGTCGGCCGCCCCGGTCCTCGATCCGGCCGGCGCCTTGTGGACGACGTACCAGCGCGCCTGGCCGCGGCCTACGTCGGCGACGCCGCCCTTCGACCCGCGCGCCCAGATCTCGACGTGCCGGTTCGGCCCGAACCCCTCGTGCTCGAACCCGTCGAGAAGGCCGCTCCAGGCGGCATAGCCCGAGTAGCGCAGCTGGGGGTCCGCCGCGACGTGGTCGCGCACCACCGAGTGCACGCCGTCGCAGGCGATCACCAGGTCGCCGGCCGAGCGCCCTCCGTCCGCAAGCACCACTTCGGCGGTCCCGTCGCCCTGCTCCACCCCGACCACCTCGGAGCCCATCTTCACTCGCTCCGCGCCGATCAGCTCGACCAGCGCGCGCTGCATGTCCGGCCGGCGCACGTCACAGCTCGGCGCCCCGAGCTGGCGCGACACGTCACCGACCGGCATCTCCTCGATCAGCTTGCCGTCCTGGTTGTGGATCTCGGTGAACTCGATCGGCTGCCCGATCCGCTCCGGATCGTCCAATCCCAGCTCGAGCAGCTCCTTGATCGCAAACGACCACAGGGTGAAGCCGGTTGCCCGCTCCTGGATGCGCGCGAACTTCTCGTGCACCTCGACGTCCACCCCGGCGCGGGCCAGCGCGAGGGCGCTCGTCAGCCCACCGACTCCGCCTCCCACGACCACCACTCGGTTCAGCTCTGGCATGGGGGTCGATGCTATCCAGCGCTCAGGTGCACCTCGCCCGCGTCAAGCGTGACGCGGCCAGCCGCCGTGTCGACGATCAACGCGCCCGAATCGTCGACCCCTGCGGCGACGCCGTCCTGGCTGCCGTTGGCCCAGCGCACGGTGCGGCCGAGCAGGGCGTCGCGGGAGCGCCACGCAGCCAGGATCTCCTCTGTCGAACGCGACAGCCACGTTTCCAGAGACCCGACCAGCGCCACGAGCGACTCGTCAACGCTCACAGCCGCACCGGACAGCGTGAGCGAAGTCGCGTTCAGCTCATCGGGGAACTGCTCGGCTGCCACGTTCAGCCCGATTCCCAGCACCGCCCAGCCCTCCTGTGGACGCCCCTCGACCAGGATGCCGGCCACCTTGCGGCCGTCGATCCAGACGTCGTTGGGCCACTTGATCAGCGCCTCAACCGGTAGCGCCTCGCAGACAGCCACAGCGGCTGCCAGCGGCAGCGTTTCGCTCAGCTCGCGGAGCACCACCGACATCAGCACCGCCGACTTCGGCGGCGCGCTCCACGTGCGCCCCTGGCGCCCGCGGCCGGCGCTCTGCTCGTCGGCCGTCACGAGCGTGCCGTGCGGCGCGCCCGCGGCTGCGAGCGCGCGGGCCCGCTCGTTGGTGGAGTCGGTCAGCCGGAAGTGGACGCGGGGGTGCCCGATCATCGGGGCCGCAGGCGCACTTCGGCGTCCGGCCGCAGGGCGAGCGTGGCGGCGGCGTCGCCGCGGTTGATCGCCACCGCGAGCGTGCGGTAGGCGTCCTCGTAGACGATCAGCTCGCCGGGGCTGACGTCCGCGAAGGTCTGGGCGTAGGTCGCCAGGTAGCGCTCGCCGGCCACCTCGAGCTCGACCGTGCTGCCGAGCGTGATGTCGGTGCCGGCCATGTCGTCGTGGTCGACGTTCATCGCCACGTTGCCGAAGCGGTCGATCACCAGGGCGTGGCCCACCACGGTCCCGTCCTCCACCCGCGGCCGCGGCAGCCCGACGGTCTGCAGCTCCGACTCGTCGAGCTGGTCGCCCGCGTCGGCGAGCTCGGCTCCGCGTGCGAGGTGGGCGGCGACCGGGGCGAAGATGTCGCGGCCGTGGAAGGTGGCCGACACCGGCTCGAGCCGGTGCGGCGAGCGCGTGATGTCCACCGCGAGGTCGATCCCGCCGCAGCGCGGCCACGCCAGGCTCAGCAGACCGTTGTCGGGTCCCACCAGGAGACGCCCGTCGGTCGTGCGCAGCGCGAGCGCGCGGCGCTCGGTGCCTACCTGCGGGTCCACCACCGCCACGTGCACACCGACCGGCATGTAAGGCAGCGTGTTGCGCAGCACGAGCGCGCCCTGGCGCACCGCGTAGCGCTGGATGCCGTGGGTGATGTCGACGATCTGGGCTTCGGGGTCGATGCCGCGGATCACGCCGTGGCAGACGCCGACGAAGTCGTCGTCGCGGCCGTAGTCGGTGAGCAGCGTGACGATCACGGCGTGCCCACTCTGCGGGCCGCGACGTCGGCGGTCAAGGCGTCCACGAGCCCGTCGATGTCGTGCCGCTCGGCCTCGACGGCCGGCTCGAGGCCGTGCTCGCGCAGGGTCGCGCTGGTAACGGGGCCGATCGACGCGAGTCGGGCTCCGTCCGGTGGGGACGCTCCGCTCGCCAGCAGGAAGCGCACCGTGGACGAGGAGGTGAAGGTCACATAGCTCGCTCGGGCGAGAGCCTCGGGGTCCGTGAGCGGCTCCGCCACCGTCCGGTAGAGCGCGAGCACCTCCACCTGCGCGCCGCGCTCGCGCAGGCCGTCGGGCAGCGTGTCGCGGGCCTCCGCCGCGCGGGCCACGAGCACACGCCGGCCCTCCAGTGGCTCGCCGTCGAGCGCTTCGAGCAGCCCCTCCGCCACGAAGCGCTCCGGCACGACGTCGGCCTCGATGCCGTGCTCTCGCAGCGCGCTGGCCGTGCCCGGCCCGATCGCCGCGATCCGCGTCCCGGACAGGGAGCGCGCGTCCCCGGCGAGCGCGTCGAAGTAGAGCCGCACGCCGTTCGGGCTCGTGAAGCAGAGCAGGTCGGGCGCCTCCGGGAGCTCGACCGCCAGCGGCTCGATCCGGATCGCCGGCGTCTCCACGACCTCCGCGCCCAGCGCCCGCAGCCGCTCGGCCAGCGTCGCTCGCCTGCGCCCGCGCGCGGGTCACCGCCACGACCTCGCCGTGCAGCGGCCGCCGCTCCAGCCACGCCAGCGTCTCGTGCAGCTCCGCCACCGGCCCCACCACGGTGATCGCCGGCGGTCGCACGGCCGCCTCCTCCACCGCCGCCGCGATCTCCCCGAGCGTTGCGGTCACCGTTCGCTGTCGCGTCGAGCGTGCCGCGAGCAACCACGGCGGCCGGCTCGGAGTCGGAGCGACCCGCGGCCACCAGCCGCTCGGCGATCAGCGGCAGGTTCTTCACGCCCATGTAGAACACGAGCGTCCCCGGGAAGCGCGCCAGCGCCTCCCAGTCGATCGCCGAGCCATCCTTGGACGGATCCTCGTGCCCGGTCACGAAGGCGACCGCCGACGCGGCGTCCCGATGCGTCACCGCGATGCCGGCGTACGCCGGGGCCGCGACCCCCGCGGTCACCCCCGGCACCACCTCGAACCGCACGCCGGCGGCGGCCAGCGCCTCCGCCTCCTCGCCGCCGCGGCCGAACACGAACGGGTCGCCGCCCTTCAGCCGGACCACGCGCTTTCCGGCGCGGCCGAGGGAGACCAGCAGCTCGTTGATCTGCTCCTGCGCCACGGCGGGGCTGCCCGGTTCCTTGCCGACATAGCGCAGCTCCGCATCCGGCCGGGCGCCGTCGAGCGCACCGTCCGGGATCAGCCGGTCGTAGAGGATCGCGTCCGCCGCCGCGATCAGCTCCAGCGAGCGTCGCGTCATCAGCCCGGGGTCGCCCGGACCGGCGCCGACGAGGTAGACGATCCCGCCCTCCACGACAGGAAACGCTACCCGCGGTCGATAATGGGCCCCCGTGCGGGCTCCGTGGACGCATTCGTGACGGATGGAGCCCCCGGGAGGGGGGTCGCTGCCAGCCGCGCCAGCGCCGGCCGCGACATCGCCGGCCAGGTAGTCCTGCGCACGCTCAACCTCGCGCTGGGCGTCGGCGTCACGCTGCTGCTCGTCCGCACGCTCGGCACCGAGGGCTTCGGCCGCTGGTCGGTGCTGCTCGCCGTCGTCGGGTTCGTCTCCTACTTCGGCAGCCTCGGCCTGGCCCAGGTCGCCGTCGAGCGAGCGGCCGGGGACCCGGAGCGCTCGCCGCACTGGTTCGGCGCGCTGGTCACCCTGCGGCTGGCCCTGATCGGCCCGGTCACCCTGCTGTCCCTGGGCGTGTGCCTGCTGCTGGCCGACGACTCCGCGATGCGGATCGCCGCCGTGCTCGTCTGCACCACCCTGCCGCTGGCGGTGCTGAGCTCGCTCAGCGTCGTCTTCCAGCTGCAGGTGCGCAACGTCGTGGTCACGGCGATCGAGCTGGGCAACAGCGTCGTCTGGACCGCCGCCGTCGCGGCCGTCGCCCTGCTCGACGGTGGCCTGGTCGCGATCGCCGCGGCCTTCCTGGGCGTGGCCACGCTCACCAACGTCGCCTACATCGTGCTCGCGCTGCGCGCCTCGCCGGTCCACTTCCGCCGCTCGCGGCCGCTCTGGGGCGACCTGCTGCGGCTGGGGCTGCCCGTGGGCATCGGGGGCCTGATCACGCTCGGCTACGGCTACGTGGACCAGGTGATCGTGTTCGAGATCGCCGGGGTGCGCGACGCCGGCCTCTACGGCGCCGTCTACCGGATCTACGAGCGCGCCCAGTTCCTGCCGGCGGCGATCATGACCACGCTGTTCCCGCTGTTCGTCTCCGCGCGCGACCACGACCCGGAGCGCGTCCGGCGCCTCTTTCACACCGCCGTCGACTACCTGCTGCTGACCTCCCTGCCGGCGCTGGCGATCTCGCTCGCCGGCGCCGAGCCGATCACGCGCCTGCTGTTCGGCGCCGACTTCACGGACGCCGCGCCGGCGCTGCCGCTGCTGATGGCCACCTTCGTCGTGGTGTCGCTCGGCTACCTCACCGGCTACCTGATCGTCGCCTACAACCTGCAGCGCAGGTTCTTGCTGATCGCGGTCGGCGCACTCGTGTTCAACGTCGCCGCCAACCTCGCGCTCGTCCCGAGCTACGGCTTCATGGCCGCCGCCTGGCTCACGCTGGCGACCGAGGTGCTGGTGATGTCCCTGTCGATGTGGATCGTGTGCTCGGCCATGGGGGTGACGCCGACGGGGTACAACCTGGGCCGGATCGTCGTCGCCGCGACGGTCACCGGGCTGGCGGGATGGGGCCTGAAGGAGGCCGGCGTGCCGACCGCCGCGTGGGTCGCCGGCGCGGGCCTGCTGTACGGCGGGCTCGTGGTCGCGCTCGGAACGGTCAAGCTCGGAGAGCTGCGCGCGCTGGCGCGCCGGGACGCCACGTGACCGACCGGCTGCACGTCGCGGTGGACGCCAACGTGCTCGAGGCGGCGTGGGGCGGCATCCCCAAGCACCTCCACCGCGTGGCGGCGGAGCTGGCGGCGGCAGGTGACCGCGTCGACCTGCTCGTGAACCTGCGCCACTGGGAGTCGCCGGTGCCCGGCGCCCGGGCCGTGCCGCTGCGCCTGCGCGGCCGCGGGCTGTGGCGCGACCTGGCGGTGCCGCTCTGGGCGCGCCGCCGCCGGCCGGACGTGCTCTGGGCGCCGGAGACGTTCCTGCCGCGCCGGATCGGCGTGCCGACCGTCGTGACCGTCCACGATCTCGCGCCGCTGATCTTCCCTGGGAGCAAACCGGCCGAGGTCGAGCGCCAGTTCGCCACGGCGATCCCGCGCTCGGTGCGCTCCGCCACGCGGGTGATCTGCGTGTCCGAGGCGACCGCCGCGGAGGTGCGCACCCGCTGGGGGGTCGAGGGCGCGGCCGTGATCGGCAACGGGGTGGACGACCGCTTCGCGCCGGGGGACGCGGAGACCGAGCGGCGCTGGGCGGGCGCCACGTTCGGGCTCGAGGATCCGTTCGTCCTGCACGTGGGCTCGCTGGAGCCGCGCAAGGGGCTCGACGTGCTGATCGCGGCCGCGGCGCGCGATCCCGGCTGGCGGCTCGTGCTGGCCGGGCAGCCCGGCTTCCAGGGCGAGCGGATCCTGGCCACGGCGCGCGCGGCGGGCGCCGCCTGGCTGCCCGAGGTCGACGACGACGCGCTCGCGCGCCTCTACCGAGCCGCCCGCGTGGTCGCCGTGCCCTCGCTCTACGAGGGGTTCGGGATCGTGCCGCTGGAGGCGATGGCCAGCGGCACGCCCGTGGCGATCGCCTCGAACGCCGGAGCCCTCGGCGAGCTGGCCGGCGACGCCGCCATCGAGGTCGCCGAGCGCACCGGAGAGGCGTGGGCCGCCGGGATCGCGCAGGCCCAGGAGCGACGCGAGGAGCTGGTGGCGAAGGGCCTGGAGCGCGCCGCCGGCCACCGCTGGCCGCAGGTGGCTGCCGCCGTCCGCGAGGTGCTGCGCGAAGCGGCTCGCGCTTAGGGCCGCAGCCAGGACAGCCGCGAGCGCGAGCGGCCGCGCTGTGGCTGGCTGTTCTGCGCGACCGGCGCCCGGCGGGCGTCCGGGCGGATCGGGGCGGCCGGCTCGTCGGCGGGCAGGTCGGGCTGCGTGACGCCCGGCTGATAGATCTCGCCGTACCCGTAGCCGTACACGTCGCGCGACGTGTGCCCGCACACCACCAGCCCGATCGGGGCCGCTCCGTGCCCGTCCAGGACGAGCCGCGCCCGCCGGGCGTGGTCGCGCGTGGTCACGCCCTGGCGGGCGACCACGACGCTGGCGTCGACGGCGGGCTTGTTGAGCAGGATCTGCGCGTCGGCCACCGGCAGCAGCGGCGCCGAGTCGATCACAAGCGTCTTCTTGCCGTCCTGGAGCAGGCTGCGCAGCATCACGTCGAGCGCCGGTGCCTCGAGCAGCTCCGCGGGGTTGGGCGGCAGCACGCCGGCCGCGAGCACCTCGAGGTCGGGCAGCTCGCGCAGCGGGCGCTGGAGCAGGTCGTTGGGCTCGCTGCCGAGCAGCGCGTTGGTCACGCCGCCCTGGTCGGCCATCCCGAAGGTGCGCGCCAGGCTCGGGTGGCGCAGGTCCAGCTCCACGAGGATCACCGGGCGGCCGCTGAGCGCGATCGCCTGCGCCAGGCCGATCGCCACGCTCGTCTTGCCCTCGCCGCGCACCGCGCTGGTGACCATCACCGTCCGCACGGGTCGCGTCACGCGGGCGAAGTCGACCGCCGTTCGCAGGATCCGGAACGGCTCGAGGTCGCCGGACCCCGAGCGCAGCCCCTGGCGCCGGAACGCCTTCTGCGGCACGACCGCCAGCGCCCGCAGCCGGTACTCGCGCTCGAAGCTGGCCACGTCGGTGATGCGCTTGTCCATCGACTCCACCACGAGCGCGCCGACCAGGCCGAGCGCGAGCCCGATGATGGCCGCCAGTGCCACCACCTCGATCAGCCCCAGGTTGGCCGGGTCCTGCGGGACCTCGGCTCGCGCGATCACGCGCGCGTCGCCGTTGGCCAGCGCTCGCAGCGAGGCGAGCCGCTGGAGCGACTCGCGCACGTCCTGGCGCTCGGGCGCGTCGATCGGGAGGTCGGCGAGCTGCTGCTGGAGGTCGCGTTCCGCGGCGTCGATGCTCTCGCGGTCGCCGCGCGCCCGGAAGGCCACGAACTCGCTCGCGAACGCGTTCGCGAGGCGTGCCGCCACACGCGGATCCTCGTCGGTGGCGGTGATCTGCAGGATGTTCGCGTTCTGCTCCGCCTCGACGTCGATCTTGTCGAGCAGGTCCGTGGACGAGGTCGACAGCCCGAGGCCCTTGCGCACCTCAGCGGCCACCGCCTCCGAGCCCGCCAGCAGCACGTTGGTCGCGGCCTCGCGCTCGGGGTCGTCCGAGAAGCGGTCGACCTGCAGCGCCTGGTCGGACAGCGCCGACGTGCCGAACAGCACGCGCGCGCTGCTCTCGTAGCGCTTGGTCGAGTCGACGCCGGTGATCACGACGCCGGCGATCACGCACGCCACCACGGCGGCGACCACAACCAGCCAGCGCCGGCGCAGCACGCCCAGGGCGTATCCAACCGAGTCGCGCTCGCGCTCCGGCTCGAAGCGCAGATCGGGGGTGGCGCTCACCTCGCCGCCGCCTCCGGGGCGTGCTCCAGCAGGACGTCGGTCATCTCCGCGCGGAAGCGCGCCTGACCGAAACGCCGGGCGTTGGCCCTCAAACGGTGCTCGTCGAACCGCATGCTCTCAGCCTGAAGGATGGCGGAAGCGACCGATGTGACGGTCTGCTCTGCATGAAAGACACCGGTTTCGTTCTCGATCACGGTGTCGCGCACGCCGCCGGCGCCGTAGGCGATCACGGGCACTCCGGCGGCCTGAGCCTCCACCGGGACGATGCCGAAGTCCTCCTCGCCCGGGAACAGCAGGGCGCGCGCTCCCGACAGCAGGGAATCGATCTCGGTGTCGTCGACGTAGCCGAGGAACTCGGCTCCCGGGCCGGCCGCCGCGCGTGCCGCGTCGAGCCCTCGGCCCTCGCCGACGACCTTCACACGCCGTCCCAGCGTGGCGCAGGCGCCAACCGCCAGCTCGACCCGCTTGTAAGGCACCACTCGCCCGAGCACCAGGTAGTAGTCGTCCTCATGGCGCGGGCGGTAAAGGTGGCGCTCCACGTCCACAGGCGGATGTACGACGGTGGCCTGCCGCCGGTAGTACTTGCGGATCCGCGCCGCGACGTGGGTCGAGTTGGCCACGAAGACGTCGGGGCGGCTGGCCCCGGCCAGGTCGTCGCGCCGCAGCCGGCCGAGCATCAGCCGCGCCGCGAAGGCGGGTCCCGCCCCGAGCTCGCCGGCCAGATGGCGCGGCTCCCAGGCGTGGCGCATCGGGGTGTGGCAGTAGCAGACGTGCAGCGTGTCGGCGCCCGTGAGGACGTTCTTCGCGCACGAGTGGCTGGACGACACGACCAGGTCGAACCCGGACAGGTCGAACGACTCGAAAGCCGAGTTCATGAGCGGCAGTAGCTTCGGATAGTGGGTCTGTGCCCCGGGCACGCGATCTAGGAACGAGGTGTGCACGGCCCGGCCGCGCAGCGCCGGCCACCGGGTGGGGTCGTAGACCGAGGTGAACAGCTCGGCCTGGGGGAGCAGCCCGAGCAGCTCCATCAGGACCTTCTCCGAGCCGCCAGGGATCGTCAGCCAGTCGTGCACGAGGGCCGACCGGCGGAAGCTGCCGCGCAGGGCCTCGTCAGGCGTCATTGCCGGTCCGCAGCACAGCCGGGACCGTCAGTAGAGCGATCTTCAGATCAAGCGAGAGCGACCAATTCCGGATGTAGTAGTTGTCCATGTCGACTCGCTCGACCAGCGACGTCTGGCCGCGCAGCCCGGACACCTGGGCCCACCCGGTGATGCCGGACTTGACGCGGTGCCGGTCGGTGTAGCGCGCCAGCTCGGCGCCGAAGGCGATCGCGAACTCCGGGCGCTCCGGGCGCGGGCCGACCAGGCTCATCTCACCACGCAGGACGTTGATCAGCTGGGGCAGCTCGTCGAGGCCGCTGCGCCGCAGGAAGCGCCCGATCGGCGTGCGCCGGTCCGGGCCCTCCACGCCGCCCGGGGCGAAGCCCGGCGGCGGCACGAACTCCGTGTCATCGGACGGGACCTGCATCGAGCGGAACTTGAGCATCTCGAAGACCTGGCCGTCCTGGCCGATGCGCCGCTGGCGGAACAGGATCGGCCCGTGGGAGCTGACCTTCACGGCGATCGCGAGGACGATCATCACCGGCGAGAGCACGATCAGCCCGAGCAGCGCGACCGGCTTGTCCATCGCGTACTTGAAGCGGAACTGCCAGCCCTTGGGGTCGAGCGGGCGGATGCCCAGCACGGGCAGGCTGCCGACCCAGTCGAGCGCCACCCGGTCGTTCATCGACTCGAACAGGCGCGGCACCAGCGAGACCTCCAGTCCGAGCTGCTCGCAGCGCTCGGCCAGCGCCAGCAGACGCTGATCGGGCTCGGAGGTGAAGGCGAAGATGACGTGCTCCACGCCGTGGGTCGCCGCCAGCTCGGCGAGGTCGGACGGCGAACCGAGAACCGGGAGCACCCGGCGCGGGAAGCGGCCGTTGCCGTTGCTGTGGCCGTTCGCGTGGCCATTGCCGTTGCGGCTGGGCGGGTCGTCGTCGAGGAAGCCGACCGGATGCAGGCCGTACTCGGGCTGCGCGCAGAGCCGCTGGGCGATCGTCGTGCCCACGACGCCCGCGCCGACGATCAGCGTCGGCTTGCCGGCAAGGCCGTGGATGCGCGCCTGGCGGCGGGCGAGCGCGAGGACGCAGCGTGCCCCGGCGAGCAGAACGACCGTCAGGACCCAGATCCACCCGATCAGCGGAGCCAGGTTCGAGCCGCCGAAGACGACCACGTCCCAGGTGAGCACGATCATCGCGGCCACCGAGATCGCCCCGAGCATCGGCGACAGCGCCCGCAGCGCGATCCGTACGCGGCGCCGGTAGACCCCGCGTACGTGCAGCATGGCGGGAACCGCCACCGGGAGCGCAAATAGTGACGCGTACTCGATCCCCGAAACCCCGGGCGTGTCGGTGATCGCGATCGCGATCAGGACGGCGGCAAGCGCAGCCAGCGCATCCGCGAAAACGAGCAGGGACGTCCAGCCCTCGCGTTCGAGGGCGTAGTTCCACGCCGAGCCGCGGGACGGCGCCGGGGGCAAGATCGGCGGCGGGGCGGTGGCGTGCGGATCGATACGAGTGACCGCACTCATGCGAGTTCATGGCCAGCTTCTCATGACTTTGGCCTTTGTGGGGACGTTTTTTCAGGTCAATTGGCTGGGCCGACTTACACTCGGGTCAGATGTCCGCAATTAGCATGCGCGCGCCGGGGGTTCCCCGGGGGGCGGTGGCGTTTGGCGCTGCCGCGGTGGCCCTCGTGGGGGCGGCCGCGCTGCGCTACGGGCCGGCCGCGCTGGCCCTCCCGCTGGCGGCCGCCGCCGCGGTGGCGCTGCTGCAGCGCCCGCGCCTGGCGGTCGCCCTCGCGGTGGGCGTCATGGTGCTCTTCGAGGGCCGCAGCGACGATCTCCTCGGCTTCGCCAGCGGCATGTACGACCCGCTCCCGTTCGGCCCGACCCCGGCCGAGGTCCTGCTCGCGCTCGCCGTGCTGGCGGTGCTGCTCCACCGGCTCAGCGCCCAGCGCCCGGTCCGGCTGGTCGGCCCGCTCACGGCGCCGCTGGCGCTGGTCGTCCTCGCGACCGCGGCCGGAGCCGTGACCGGGCATTTCGCCGGCATCGGCACGGAGACGCTGATCTTCGCGGCGCGCCAGCTCGCCTGGCTGGTGGTCGTGCCGCTGCTGGTGGTGAACGTCGTCGAGACCGAGCGCGAGGTCCGCATCGCGCTCGCGTCCGCGGCCGTGCTGGCCCTGCTGAAGGCGACCCTGGGCGTGGTCGGCGTGGCGGCCGGGGTCGGCGTGGTGGTGGACGGCTCCACGATCACCTACTACGAGCCGACGGCCAACTGGCTGGTGCTGCTGGCCCTCCTGGGTGTGCTGGCGGCGCTGCTGCTGCGGGCGCGGCCGCCGGTCTGGCTGCTGGCGGGCACGCCGCTGCTGGTGCTGTCGCTCGCGCTCTCGTACCGGCGCTCGTTCTGGATCGGCGCGGCGCTGGGCGTGCTGCTCGTGATCCTGCTCGGATCGCGGCCCGGCGGCCGGCGGATCGTCGTCGTCGCCGGCATGCTGCTCGGGTTGGCCGTCTGGCTGCTCGCGCTCCAGCCGCTGCAGACGGAGGCGCCGATCGTCAAGCGCGCGCAGTCGCTCGAGCCGACGAAGGTCGAGCAGAACGCCCAGGACCGCTACCGCATCGACGAGCTCCAGAACGTGACCGCCGAGCTGCGCGAGCACCCCGTCACCGGCCTCGGCCTGGGCGGCCAGTGGATCGCCCGGCATCCGCTCGGCGTCGAGCACGAGAACGGGCGCAACTACACGCACGTGGTCGCCTTCTGGTGGTGGCTGAAGCTGGGGATCCTGGGGCTGCTGGCCTACCTCGCCGTGATGGCCAGCTGCCTGGCGATGAGCTGGCAGGTCTGGCGGCGCAGCGCCGACCCGGTCCTGTCCGCCGCCGGGCTGGCGCTGCTCTGCGGGCTGCTGGCGCTGGTCGTGGTCGAGACCGTCGGCTCGTTCACGGGCGTCGACCCGCGCTTCACCGCGCTCGTCGGAGCCATGGGCGGGCTGCTGGCGGCCATGCGCCGCCTGGCGCTGCGACCGGCCTAGGACGCTCCGCCGAGCAGCGCCTCGGCGCGCGCGCCGACGACCGCGGGGTCGTGCCGATCCGCGGCCCGCGCCCGCGCGGCGCGACCCTCCGCACGGGCTCGCTCGGGGTCGTCCCGGTAGCCGGCCAGCAGCGCGCAGACGGCCGCCGCGTCGTGGTCGGGCGTCGCGATCGCCCCGTAGCCGGGCTCGAGCAGGCCGGTGGCGCCCTCGGCGGCGGTGGCCACCACGGGGCGCTCGGTCAGCATGCCGAGCGAGATCGCGAGCGGCTCGCCCTCGGTCGGGGAGGGGCAGAAGACCACGGCCTCGCAGGCGGAGAGCAGCTCGGCCGGCTCGGCCCCGCTGCTGGGGACGAAGTGGGCGGCCTCCCCGAGCGGAGCGGCGCGGGCCCTCAGCTCGGCCTCGGTGTCGCCCTCGCCGATCATCAGCAGGTGGACCGGCGGACCGGGGGTGCCGGCGAGCTGCACCGCGGCGTCGATCGCCACGTCGTTGCGCTTCCTCGCGTTGAAGCGGGTCAGGCAGCCGATCAGGAAGGCGTCGTCTGGCACCCCCAGGGCGCGCCGGTGCTCGGCGCCGGCCTCTGGCAGCGGCCGAAAGCGCTGCGGGTCGATCGCGTTGGACACCACGCCCACGCGCTCGGCCGGCACGCCGGCGGCGATCAGCGATTGCCTGGTCCCCTCGGAGATGGCCAGCACGGCCGCCACGTCGCGCGCCGCCCGGCTGTAGAGCCGCTGCGGCAGCCCGCTGCGCAGCGGAGGCGGCACCGGCCCCCACTCCGCCCAGGCGATCCGACGCCGCAGCTCGCCCGGCAGCCGCGCGGCGAGCAGCTGCTCCTTCTTGAAGTGCAGCAGCAGCACGTCGTAGGGCGCCTCGCGCTCCAGCTCGCGCCGCAGGCGGCGCAGGACCAGCGGTGAGCCTGCCGTCAGCCGCGGCCAGGTGCGCGAGCCGAGCTTCGGCCCGAGGTCCACGTGCCGCGCGGCGACGCGCGTGCCCTCGGCGGTGTCCGGATGGCTGGTCAGCAGCACGGTCTCGTGGCCGCGCGCGGCCACCGCGTCGAGCAGCCGCACGGCCGCGTACTCGGCGCCTCCGCGGGTCGCGGAGGTCATCACGGAGACGATCTTCATTGCGCCAGCCGGCGCGCCAGCGCCTCGATCGAGTAGTCGCTCTCGGCCAGCGCGCGGCCGGCGCTGGCGACCGAGGCGCCGCGCCCGGGGTCGAGCGCGTCCAGCAGCGCCCGCGCGAATCCGTCCGCGCCGGCTCCCTCGAGGTAGTGGCGCCCGCTTTCGGCGTCCACGCCCGCGGCGCCGCGCGGCGTGGCGACCACCGGCAGCCCGTGCGCCAGCGCCTCGATGAACTTGACCGGCGAGCCGCCCCCGCTCAGCAGCGGGACGAGCGCGCAGGCGGCGCGCGCGTAGAGCGGGTCCAGGCTGTCGACGAACCCGGGCGCCGACACCCGCGAGTCGATCCCAGCCGGCGCCTCCCAGCCGCCGCCGGCCACCGTCAGGCGCATTTGCGGCGCGGTCGCCCAGACGCGCGGCATGACCTCTTCCAGCAGGAAGTCGAGCCCCTCGCGGTTGGGCGCGTAGGCGAAGTTCCCGACCAGCAGCGCCTCGGGCGGGTCGGCGGGCGCGCGTCGCGCGTCGATCGCCGCGACGTCCACCACGTTGGGGACGTAGCGCAGCTTGGCGGCCGGGGAGAGCTCGCGCGCGCCGTCGAGGTCGGCCCTGCTCGGCATCCAGGTCTCGGCGGCGGCGCCGAGCAGGCGGCGCTCGAACGCCTGCAGCCGGCGGCGCGATCCCCAGTCCGGGTCGCGACCGGGGCGGAACGCCGACTCGAGGTTGTTGGCGCAGTAGATCACCGGCCGCCGGCGGGCCAGCCTGCGCAGCGCCACCGCCGCCATCGCGTCCTCGGCGATCACGCGGTCGCGCCCCGGAGTCTGCGCCAGCCGCTCGGCGGCGGCGCCCAGGTCGGGCGAGACGCCGCGCGCCACCGCTCGCGGCACGCCGGTCGCCCGCGAGCGTGCCCAGGTCAGCGCCCGCCGCGCGCCGCGCGAGCTGCTCACCGGGTGCAGGTGCAGACCGTCCAGCCCCTCGTAGGCGGGGTCGGGGGCGTCCGCCCCAAAGCCGGTGTGGAGCAGGTCGACCGGACCGTCGGCGACAAGCGCGCGGACGATCCCGTAGGTGCGCACGGCACGCCCGCTGGCGCGGGTCGGCATGTAGGAGGAGACGACGAGCGTGGTCACGTCCGCGGGGAGGGTAGGCGGTTCGGTCGGGCTGGCATCTTTGCCCGGATCGGGTCTATGGTCGCCAGATCTTCACGGCTTTGCGTCTCTTGATAGCCCGAATCGCCGGCTTCGCGGTTGCGGTGGGGCTCGCGCTGGCCGCGTTCTCGCCCGAGGAGCAGCGCAGCGCCCGCATCGTCTTCGCGGACGAGCTGCGCGCCGGCCGGGTGCTCGAGCGAGACCTCGATCGCCCCGAGGTGGCCCGCGCCGTGGCGCCGCGCCCGATCCCGCCCGCGGGCGTGCGCCGGCTTCAGCGCCTCGCGATGAAGCGCGGCGAGTTCGACTTCGAGAGCCGCAACCTGGCACCGCTCGTGGCCGCGCGCCGCGCCGTGCTCGGCCCCGAGGCGTCCGGCCCGCCGCGCTTCCTCGTGCGAGTCGACGAGTTCCCGCTCGCCGGGGCGTACGTCAAGAGCGCGCGCAGGGACGCGGACTTCGCTCGCTTCCACGCGATCCTCACCGACGCCGGCGTGCCCTACCTGATCGCCGTGAGCGCGGGGGTGGCGCGGGACTACCTCGATCCGTCGGCCACCGAGAGCCGGCCGCTGTCGGACGGGGAGCTGACAACGCTCCAGCGGCTCCGCGGGGACGGCGTGTCGTTCGCGCTGCACGGCTTCGACCACCGCACCCGCGACGCCCGCCCTCGCCATCGGTCCGAGCTGGTCGGGCTCGACGACGCGGGCCTGAGCGAGCTGCTCGACCGCGGGACCGCCCGGCTGGCCGAGGCGGGCATCCACCCGCGCGTGTTCGCCCCACCGTTCAACCGCTTCGAGGCGCGCCAGTACGAGCTGCTGGCGCGGCGCTACGACGTCGTCTGCGGCGGACCCGAGAGCGTGCCGCTGCTCGGCTTTCACCGGACCCCGCTATGGCTCGGCGACGCGATCTACATGCCCGCCTACCCGCCCTTCTACGGCCGCTCGCGCGAGATCGGTGCCGCCGCGGAGCGCGCGATAGCCGCGCAGGTCGCGCTGCCGATCCCCGTGGTGCTGCACTGGGCCTGGGAGGCACGCGGCGACTGGTCCGATCTCGAGCGCCTGGCGCAACTGCTGGCCGGCCACGCCCGCCCCTGGGACGAGCTGCTGGCGGCCTAGACCCGCGCGAACAGGCCGTCCAGCTCCATCAGCAGCCCGTCGTCGTCGAGCAGGATCGGCTCCAGGCAGACCGGGCGGAAGCCGCGCTCGGCGAGCAGCGGCAGCATCTCCGCGAGGCCGGGCTGGCCCTCGTAGAGCGGGGTCACGCTCAGCTCGAGCTCGATCGCCTCGAAGCGCGCGAGCTCGGCGCCGGCCCCGTCGAGCACGTGGCGCTCGTAGCCCTGTACGTCCAGCTTGAGGAAGGCCCGCTCCTGTGGTGCCAGCAGCCCGTCGAGCAGGCCGTCGAGCCGCCGCGCCGCGATCCGGCGGCTCTCCTTGGGCGCCCAGCCGGCCTTGTCGGCGAAGCGCTCGTTGCGTGACAGCACCGAGCTGCTGCGCGAGTCGCCCGTCACGTTCAGCGTGATCTCCCCGTCCGCGTCCGAAGCGGCCACGCAGATCGCCTCCCACGCGCCGTCGGCTGCCGCGAGCCCGGTCAGCACCGCGAACGCCTCCGCGACCGGCTCGAGCGAGACCAGCCGCCCTTCGAACCCCTGCTCGCGCAGCATCGTCCCGTACTGGCCCGCGTTCGCGCCCACGTCGAGCACCACGTCCACGTCCTCGAGCAGCCGCTCGCGCGCGGCGGTCAGCGAGCGCAGCGGCGTGTACTGGCGCACCTCGTACCCCATCCTGCGGGCCAGCTTGCGGATGCTGTCACGCACGGGCAACGCTCGAAAGATAGGAGTCGATCTCCTCGAGGCGCGCGTCCCAGGAGTTCTCGCGCACGGCCGCCGAGCGCGCTCGCCTAGCCGCGGGGCCGTCCTCGGCCAGAGCCCGCTCCACGGCGGCGATCGTCGCCGGCGCGTCGGCGGCTACGACCACCCCGGTGGTCTCGGCCAGTGCCGGCAGGGGGGTCGTCACCACGGGCAGGCCGGCGGCGAGGTACTCGTACACCTTCATCGGGAACACCGAGCGGGTCAGGTCGTTGATCGCGTAGGGGACCAGCGCGGCGTCGGCGCCGCGCAGCACCGCGGGCAGCTCGAGGTAGGTGCGTGGGCCGAGCAGGTGGACGTTGGGCAGCCGCTCCAGCGCCGAGATGTCCGTGCGCGGGTCGCCGGCGCCGATCGGGCCGACCAGCGCGATCGACCAGCTCGGCCGCGCGCGAGCCACGCCCTCGAGCAGGTCGAGGTCGAGCTTGGTGGCCACCACCGCGCCTGTGAAGACGACGCGCGGACCGGGCAGTGCCGCCATCGCCGGATCGGTCGGCCCGACCTCGAGCGCGGTGGCGAACAGGTCGGTGTCGGCGACGTTGGGTGCGTAGAAGACGCGCTCGTTGAGCGTGCGCATGCGCTCGGCGAGCGCCGGGGCGGAGGCCAGCACCAGGTCGGCCCGGGCAGCGAAGTGGGCCTCGGCCTCGCGGAAGGCCGCCGCCGCCACGCCCTTCTGGGCGGCGATGTCGTCCACGCAGTGATAGACGATCGCCGACGGCTGGAGCGTCTCCACGAGCCAGTCCGCCTGGGGCACGTAGCTCCACAGCAGCGGCCGCTCGAACCCGAGCGAGTGGGCCGCTCGCCCGACCTGGGCGCGCAGCAGCCGCGCATTCACGGTTCGGACGCGTGGCCGCCCGTGGATCGGGATCACGAGCGGCGACAGCACGTGCAGCCCGTCGACCGCCCGCGGCCCCGACGCCGCGCGCTCCACGCGGCGTGCCATGCGGCGCAGGTCGCGGCCCGCCAGGCGCGGCTGGCGCAGCCCGAGCGACTCCAGGAACAGCACCCGGTTGCGCCGCGCCAGCCGCGACATCAGGTGCTGCTGGTTGGTCCAGAGCTCGGCGTCCCACTCGCCGAAGCCGAGGCAGACGATGTCCCGGCCGTCGAGCGTCACCGGGTGGCGGCCCGCACCAGGCGCTCAGCCTCGGCCGGGTCGGTATCGGGGTCGAGTGCGCCAAACGGGGCGCGCAGCTCTGGCGGCAGCAGGCGCGCCAGCCGCCGCTCGCGCGGGCCGCAGGGCACGAGCGCATCCACGCCGCGCAGCTGAGTCTCGGCGTCGAGCGCGCGGATGAGCCGCAGCGGGGTGAGGCGGGACAGCGTGCGGACGTGCAGGTCGCCGTTGGCCGCCGCCGGGGCGTCGGTCAGCAGCGCCACGTCCGCACCGGCCGCTCGAGCGGCACGCAGCCAGCCCGCCGCGCGGGCGGAGCCCTCGACGCCGCTGGCGATCGCCAGCAGCCGCACCGGCCCCCGCCGGACGCGCGCCTGGGCGTAGTGCGCCGCCGCCGTCCCGCCGGAGCTCTCGCCACGCGCCAGCACCCACACGAGCGCGTCGGTCCAGCAGTCCAGCGCGATCTTGACGAGGCCGCGCCAGCCGTCGCGCCAGCCGCCGTCCACGACCAGCCGGTAGGCGAACTTCGCAACCGGCCGCATCGCGACGCCGCGGATGCGCGCGCCGGCGGATGGCGGCGCGCTCAGCTGCCGCGCCTCCAGCCGCGCGTAGGCGACGGCGTCGCGGATCGCCTCTGGCAGGGTGTCCGCCAGCACGTGCTCCAGGTCGCCCTCGAAGGCCCACGTCGGCCCGAACGCCCACAGCCCTTCGTGCACCGCGAGCTCCTCGTCGTGGCGGTAGGCGCCGCGCCGGAACAGCCGTAGCCGGTACTTCGGGTACTTCGCCGACGGGCCCAGGCGCCCGCGCAGGAACAGGTCACGGCAGGGCACGGCGCAGATGTCGACGCCCTCGGGCGGGTCCGCGAGGAACCCCTCGATCTCCGCGGCCAGGCGCGGGGTGATGCGCTCGTCGGCGTCGATCTCGAGGATCCAGTCGCCGGCGGCGGCGTCGATCGCAACGTTGCGCTGCGCGCCGAAGCCGCGCCAGGGGTGCTCGATCACACGCGCGCCGGCCGCCCGGGCGACCTCGATGGTGCGGTCGCGCGAGCCCGAGTCGACCACGACGATCTCGTCGCAGAACGCCACGCTGGCGAGCGCAGCGGGCAGCCGCTGCTCCTCGTCGCGGGCGATGATGCAGGCGCATACCGTCGCGCGGCCGGTCGTCATCGGCTCAGCGTACGTCGAGTGCGGCCCGTTCCGCTTCTTCCAGCAGCTCCCGCGCGCCGGCGGCCTCCAGCCGCTCCGCGACGGCCGTGCCCAGGGCGCCGGGTTCGGCGAGGTCTCCGTCCAGCTCGTCGCGGATCCAGTGCGAGCCGTCGGGGAGCCCGACGAACGCGCTCACGCGCAGCGCCCCGTCGCGCTCGCGCGCGTACGCGCCGATCGGGGTATGGCAGCTGGCGTCCAGTGCGGTCACCAGCGCGCGCTCGGCGGTCAGCGCCGTCAGCGCGGCGCGGTCGGTCAGCCGCGCCGCCGCAGCGGCGGTGGCCTCGTCGTCGGCGCGCGCCTCAAGCGCGAGGCAGCCCTGGCCCGGAGCGGGCACGAGCGCCTCCAGCGGCTCCCCCTCGCCGCCGCGGCCGAGCCGGTCCAGGCCCGCTTGCGCCAGCACGATCGCGTCGTGGTCGCCGAGTCGCTTCAGGCGCGTGTCCACGTTGCCCCGGAGCTCCCGGATCTCGAGATCCTCGCGCAGCGCGAGCAGCTGGGCACGCCGCCGCAGACTGGCGGTGCCCACCACCGCGCCCGGGCGCAGCTCGTCGAGCGACGTCGCCCCGCAGAGCGCGTCGTAGGGGTCGGCGCGTTCCGGAACCCCCACGATCGACAGGCCGGCCGGCAGCTCACCCGGCACGTCCTTGGCCGAGTGCACCGCGAGGTCCACGGTGCCCGCGAGCAGCGCTTCCTCGATCGCCTTCACGAATCGCGATTTGTCGCCGACCGCGCCCTGAGTGCTGATCTCGACGAGCTCCACGTCGTCCTCCAGCAGCTCCGCCACCGAGCGCGCCTGCGCCAGCGCCAGCGCGCTGCCGCGCGTGCCAAGCCGGATCACGCCGGGCGACGGCGCGCGTCCAGGCGCGTGACTTCCGCCGCCGGCGCGTCCTCCGCCGGAGCGGGGTCGAGCCCGAACAGCTCCCGCAGCGTGTGCAGGTAGGGGTAGGAGCCGCGTTCCTTCAGCCGGACCGTCGGCTCGTGCAGCAGGCGGGAGACGACCGCCCGCGCCATTACCTCAACGCGCTCGCGGTCGGCCTCGGAGAGGGTCTCCCAGCGCGGCTCGTTCTCGTCGAGCACCTGCCGGACGACCTCGTCCGCGCGCCGGCGCAGGGCCGAGATCGTGGGCACGACGTCGAGGCTGGCGATCCACTCCTCGAAGCGCTCGACGTCCTGGCGCACCAGCACGAGCGCCTCCTCGGCCTCGGCCACGCGGGCGTCGAGGTTGCGGGCCACCGCCCGCTGCAGGTCGTCCATGTCGTAGAGCGCGATGCCGGGGCAGTCGCGCACACTCGGCTCGATGTCGCGCGGCACGGCCAGGTCGATCATCACCAGCGGCCGTCCCATGCGCGACGCCGCGACGAACTCCAGCTCCTCGCGGCCGACGATCTGGTGCGGCGCGCCGGTGGAGGTGACGACGATGTCGGCCGCCTCGAGCTCGCGCGGCATGTCCTCGAAGGTCACGGCGCGGCCGCCGAACTTCTGCGCCAGGCCGAGCGCGCGGTCGTAGCGCCGGTTGGCGACGAACAGGGTGTGCACGCCGCGGTCGCGCAGTGCGCGGGCGGTCAGCTCGGCGTTCTCGCCGGCGCCGATCACGAGCACGCGGCGGTCGGCCAGCTCGCCGAGGAAGTCCGACGCCAGCTGCACCGCGACCGTGGAGATCGACACGTTCGAACGCGCCACGCCGGTCTCGGTGCGCACTCGCTTGCCGGCGGCGAGCGCGTCGCGGAAGAGCCGGTTCGAGACGGGGCCGCTGACGCCCTCGACCAGCGCCATCTCGTACGCGCGCTTGACCTGGCCCTGGATCTCGGCCTCGCCGACGATCATCGAGTCGAGGCCGGCCGTGACCGAGAACAGGTGCTCCACCGCCTCGCGGCCGCGCAGGGAGTAGAGCGAGCCGATCAGCTCGGTCGGGCGCAGCTCGGCCTGGCGGGAGAGGATCGCGAGAGCCGTGTTCTCCGCCTCCAGCGCGTCGTCGGTGACCAGGTAGAGCTCGGTGCGGTTGCACGTGAACAGCGCCACCGCCTCGTGCACGCCGTCGTGGTCGGTCAGCTCGGCCAGCACGCGCGCCGCGCGCCCGGCCGGCAGCGCCAGCTTCTCGCGCAGCGCCAGGGGCGCGGTCTTGTGGGAGGCGCCGAGCGCGAGCAGGTCGCCCTTCACTCGTCCTCCTCGGCCAGCTCGGTCAGCTCGCGATCGATGCGCACCAGCTTGGCGGCCATGATCGCCACGTAGATCAGGATCAGCGCGAGGAACACGACGTAGGCGGCGGCCACGTACTTGCCGGCCTCGTCGAGTGGCAGCGCGGGCGCCGCCAGCCAGGTCACGCCGCCACCGCCTCGCGACGCTCGGCCCGGCGCCGGCGCAGCTTCTTCAGCTGCATCGAGGCGTGCTTGGCGGTCAGCTCGAGCTTCCAGAGCGTCACGAACAGCAGCGTCATCCCGGCCAGCGCCACGAGGAAGGTGAGTCGCATCTCGCCGGGCAGGTCGCCACCCGTCTGCGACAGCACGCGCGGGTGGGTGAGGGCCTCGGCGAGGCGCACGGCCGTGAAGTTGAGCGGCACGAACGCGCCGGCGGTGATCGCGAACACCGACGAGTAGCGCGCCTGGCGCTCGGGGTCCTCGATCGCGAAGCGCAGCGGGAAGTAGACGCAGTAGAGCAGGAAGACGACCAGGAACGAGACCAGCACCGGCTCGTCCCAGACCCAGTAATGACCCCACGACGCCTTGGCCCAGATCGCGCCGGTCACGAGCACGCCCAGCCCGAGGATGATCGACAGGTGGATCGCGACGTAGGAGCGCAGGTCCCACGCCGAATCGCCCGAGCGCAGGTGGCGGATCCCGAAGATGCCGCCCGCCACGAAGCCGCCCAGCGCCACGATCGCCATCGGCACATGGATGTAGAAGATCTTCTGGACAAAGCCCTGGTCGGCGTCGAGCGGCGCATAGAAGAAGACGAGCGCGAACGCCGCCGTGAGGGTGACGGCGGTGGCTATGGCGAGCGGGGCGAGGCCCTTGGAGAACATCAGTCCTCGAGCAGGAAGTCGAAGACGGCAACCGAGACAAGCACGAACACAACATCGTAAAGCGTGAGCAGCCCCAGCCAGCGGCCGAGGTCCTCGGGGCCCTGGTCGGTGCGCATCAGCGGCTCGGTTGCCTGGGCGCACGAGATCAGCAGCGGCAGCAGCAGCGGCAGGAGCATCAGCGGCACGATCAGCTCGCGCGTGCGCGTCTCGGCGGCGAGCGCGGCGACCAGCGCCCCGACCGCGGCGATGCCGACGTTGGCGAGCAGCAGGATCAGCGGGAGCTCGGGGAGCGTGCCGCCGAGGCCGGGGCCGAGCAGCAGCAGGTCGTATGCGGGGACCGCGACCAGCTCGACCACCACGAGAAACAGGAACAGCGCGCTCGCCTTGGCGACGAACAGCGCGGTGCGGTCGACCGGAGCCAGCAGCAGCGCGTCGATGCCGCCCTGCTCGCGCTCGGCGGCGAACAGGCGGGTCACGCCGATCACCGAGGCGAGCAGCAGCGTGACCCAGAGGACGCCGGATGCCAGGTCGCCGTCGAGTGCGTTGCGATCGAGGCCGAAGTGGAACAGGACGTAGACCGTGATCGTGAACAGGGTCATCGCCGGCACCGCCTCCTTGGTGCGCAGCTCCAGCAGCAGGTCCTTGCGCAGGATCGTCCCGGCGGCGCGGATCACCGGTACAGCTCCTCGTCCTCGGCCACCGGCCGGCCGCGCCGCAGGCGCAGCACCACGTCGGCCTCGGCGAGCGCGCCGGCCACGTCGTGGCTGACCAGCACGCGCGTGCGGCCCGAGGCACGCCCGATCAGCGGCTCGAGCAGCTCGGCGGCGGCCGGGTCGAGGTTGGCGCGCGGCTCGTCGAGCAGCAGCAGCGGCGGCTCGTGCAGCACTGCCCGGGCCACCGCGATGCGCTGGACCATGCCGCGCGAGAGCTCGCGGATCGGGTCGTCGGCACGGCGGTCCATGCCGACCTGGCCGAGCACGACGTTCACCCGCTCGAGCGCCACCCCGTGCAAGCGCGCGTGGTAGCGGAGGTTCTCGCGGCCGGTCAGATCGCGGTAGAGCAGCGGGTCGTGGCCGAGGTAGCCGACCTTGCCGGGCAGCTTCCAGCGCTCGGCGGGCAGGCTGGCATCGAGGACGCGGGCGGTGCCCCCGTGGGGGCGCAGCAGCCCCGCGAGCACCCGCAGCAGGGTGGTCTTGCCGGCGCCGTTGCCGCCCAGCACCGCCAGCGTCTGCCCCTCGTCCACCCGCGCGGTGACGCCGGCGAGCGCGACCCGCTCGCCGTACCGCCGCTCGAGGCCGTCGAGCTCGATCGCCGCCATGCCGGGGGAAGCCTATGGCGCAAACTGCAGCAACCAGGGCAGCACCGGCCGCTCTGCCCACCAATCTGACGTTTGGCCCCTATTACGTGCATAACGTCAGACTCGTGGCCGCCAGGCCGCTCGCGCCACCCTTATTGCTCGCCGTTGGCCGGGGGCTAGGCTCACGTCAAATGGCAGACAAAGCCCGCTTGGTCGGCATCAACCACGTCGTCCTCGAGGTCGACGACCTCGAACAGGCCCTCGACTTCTACGGCCGCATCTTCGAATTCGAGCTGCGCGGCCGCGCGGGGCATATGGCCTTCCTCGACATGGGCGACCAGTTCCTCGTGCTCGCCGAGGGGCGGACGCAGGAGCCGGACGGCTCCCGCCACTTCGGGCTGGTCGTAGACGACCGCGACCGGGTCCGTGAGCGGGTCGAGCAGGCCGGCGCGGAGCTGCTCGGCGGGCGTGGCCTCGACTTTCGCGACCCATGGGGCAACCACGTCCAGGTCGTCCAGTACTCGGACATCCAGTTCTCCAAGACGCCGGCGGTCCTCGCCGGGATGGGCCTCGACCTCGACAAGTCGCCCGCGGCGCTCGACGAGCTGCGCGAGAAGGGCCTGGGCTAGCGCCGCTCGAGCGTGGCGGCCGCGTGCTCCAGCGTCGGAGCCACGATCGGCCAGGACTGGTCGATCGCCTTGGGGTTGCCCGGGAAGTTCACGATCAGGGTGCGCCCGCGCAAGCCCGAGACGCCGCGGCTGAGCAGACCCAGCGGCGTATGGTCGCGCGAGTCGGCCCGGATCGCCTCGGCGTAGCCGGGTGCCTCGCGGTCGATCACGTCACGCGTGGCCTCCGGCGTCACGTCGTCCACGGTCAGGCCGGTGCCGCCGGTGGTGAAGACGAAGCGCACCTCCTCCACGTCGGCCAGCCGCTTGAGCACGCCGACGATCGCCTCGTGGTCGTCCGAGACCGTCTCGAGCGAGACGTCCAGCCCGGCGTCCGCGCACAGCTCCGCCAGCCGCGGCCCCGACACGTCCTCGCCCTCGCCGCGCGCGAGCGAGCTCGACACCGTGACCACCGCCGCCCTCATCGGCGCCAGTCGTGGCGGCCGCCCGACTTCTCGAGCAGCACGACCTCCGCGATCTCCACGCCGCGCTCCAGGCCCTTGACCATGTCGTAGACGGTCAGCGCCGCCGCGGCGGCCGCGGTCATCGCCTCCATCTCCACGCCGGTCTGCCCGCTGGTGCGGGCCTCCGCGGTGAGCACGACCTCGGTCTCGCGCAGCTCGGCCTCCACGTCCACGAACGACAGCGGCAGCGGATGGCAGAGCGGGATCAGCTCGGCGGTGCGCTTGGCCGCCTGGATGCCGGCGATCCGCGCGGTCCCGATCACGTCGCCCTTGGGGGCGTCGCCGCGGGCCACCGCCGCGGCCGTCTCCGCGGACATCCGCACGGTCGCCCGCGCCCGCGCGCGGCGCTCGGTCACCGGCTTGCCGCCCACGTCGACCATCCGGGCGCGCCCGGCGGCGTCGAGGTGTGTGAGCTCGTCAGACAGGCTGGTGGGACTGCCGCGCGGCGGCGATCAGGTCCCGGACCGCCGCCTCGTCGCCGCGGCGCAGCAGCTCGACGGGATCCGGCTCACCGTTCACGATCGACTCGAAGAAGGACTTGCGGTCCTGGTAGGTGGGCAGCGTCGCCTTGGCCCACCCGCGCACCTCGTTGAGAATCACGGCCAAGCGCGCGTAGGGCTCGCCGTACTCGTCGGCGATCTCGTCGCGGATCCGCTTGGCAAGTGCGGGCGACGCCCCCGCGGTGGAGATCGCGATCGCCAGCGGCCCGGTACGGATGATCGCCGGCAGGATGAAGTTGCAGAGCGGGGGCACGTCGACCACGTTGACGAGCATCGCGCGGCGCTCGGCGTCCTCGAAGACCGCGACGTTCACGTCGGTGTCGCTGGTGGCCGCGATCACCATGAACACGCCCTCGAGGTCCGCGGCGCCCGCGTACTCGCGCTGCTCCCAGCGAATCGAACCCTCGCGCGCGAGCTGGCGCAGCGGCTCGATCGCATCCGGCGAGATCAGCGTCACGTCGCCGTCGCAGGCGAGCAGGCCCTCGACCTTCTCCAGGCCCACGTCGCCGCCTCCCACGACCAGGCAGCGCCGGCCGCTGAGGCGCAGGCAGGCGATGTAGAAGGGGGTGTCGAGCATCCCCTGCACGCAGGACTGGTCGCAGATCCCCTTGCGGAGCTGGCAGACGCATTCCTTGCCCGCGTAGGCCTGAGCCGGCATAGGTGAGAGTCTAGGCGTCAGGTCTTGGTGCGATACAGGTGTGTGGTGAGCGGCGCGAACACCGCCGTTAGCAGGGCCGCCGTGCCCAGCACGATCGCCAGGTCGCCTCCGTCCACGCTGCCCGCCATCAGGTCGCGCGAGCAGTCGGCGAGGACCGAGATCGGGTTCACCTCGACGAACGCCTCGAGGCCGGCCGGCAGCGTCTTCGGCTCCACGAACACGTTCGAGAGGAACGTCACCGGGAAGATGCCCATGAACCCGGCGTTCATGACCGCCTGCGGGGAACGCAGGAGTAGCCCCAGCGTCGTGAACACCCAGGACAGGCCGAACGCGAACACGATCACGAGCACCAGCGCCGCCGCTACGCCGGGCACGCCGTTGTCGGGGCGATAGCCGAGGATCACACCCAGCACCACGATCACGGTCCCCGCGACCAGGTAGCGCACGCTGTCGCCGAGCAGCGCCCCGATCAGCGGCGCCGGTCGCCAGATCGGCAGGGAGCGGAACCGATCGACGACGCCCTTGGTGAGGTCCGTGTTGAGCGCGACGCCGGAGTACACGGTCGTGAACAGCACTGACATCACGAGGATGCCCGGCAGGATGTAGTCGAGGTAGTCGCCCGTCGAGCCGGCGATCGCGCCGCCGAACAGGTACGTGAACAGGAGCACGAACATCACCGGCGTGATCGTCACGTCGAGGAGCTGCTCGGGGACGTGCTTGACCTTCAGCATCCCGCGCCAGCCGAACGTGAGCACTGCCGAAAGGGCGCTCGCGCGCCGAGGTCGGGGCGCCGAGGCGAGCGCCTTGCGCACGGCGATCCCGTCGGCGACGGACGGGGATGCGGCCGGGGTGGTGCTCATGCGGCCTGATCCTCCTCGTCGGCCGGTCGGCCGGTGAGGGCCAGGAAGACCTCGTCGAGGCTCGGCTGGCCGAGCGTGAAGGCGGCGACCCCGATGCCCGATCGGGACAGTTCGGCCACGGCCTCCGCGGCCCGATCGCCATCGGCGCACGAAGCAGAGATGGCGGCGGGGTCCGGCTCCAAGTGCACTGACCCGAGCTCCCGGGTGAGCACCCGCTCGGCTTCGGGCCGCTGCTCGGGATCGAGCAGCCGCACGTGCAGGCCGCCGGCGCCAACCGAAGCCTTGAGCTGTCCGGGCGTGCCCTCGGCGATCACCTTGCCGTGGTCGATCACCGCGATGCCGTCGGCGAGTTGATCCGCCTCTTCGAGGTACTGCGTGCAGAGGAGGATCGTGGTGCCCTCGGCCTGGAGCGCGCGGATGATGTCCCAGACCTGATTGCGGGAGCGAGGGTCGAGGCCGGTGGTGGGTTCGTCGAGGAACATCAGCCTCGGAGTGACCACGATGCTGGCCGCGATGTCGAGCCGGCGCCGCATGCCGCCGGAGTAGTTCTTCACCAGCCGGGTCGCCGCCTCCGCGATGCCGAACGCGTCGAGCAGCTCGGCGGCTCGCGTCTTCGCCTCGACCCGCTTCAGCCCAAGCAGCCGGCCGATCAGGATCAGGTTCTCCCGCCCGCTCAGGTCCTCGTCGACGGATGCCAGCTGGCCGGTCAGGCTCACCTGGCCGCGCACCTCGTCGGCCTCGCGCACGACGTCGTGCCCGAGCACTCGGGCCTCACCCGCGTCGGGGCGTAGCAACGTGGCGAGCATCCGGATCGTGGTGGTCTTGCCGGCCCCGTTGGGGCCGAGCACGCCATAGACGGAACCGGTGCGCACGGCGAGGTCGACGCCATCGACGGCGCGAACCTCGCCGAACGTCTTGATGAGACCGGTTGCCTCGATGGCCAAACTCATTGAAACGCCGACGGTACCGATGTCGCGGGAGGGCCGGGGGTGCCCCCGCCGCCCGGCGCTGGAGGGATGTAGCGCTTAGGCGGCGAGGGCACGGCGCGGGCGGTGCAGCCCCGCGAGCGCCGGCCGGCGGCGCTGCGGATGCTGCTCACGCGACCGGTGGCCGCGGTTCCCGGCGGCCGCGCGCAGATCGTGAATGTGCTCGGTGGCGGCCGTATGTGAGAGAAGTCCAGTCATGCCGATGAAACTACGGCTAAGGCAGACCCCTTACATCGGCAATTCGCCTCTGATGACCCCTTAGCTGTCCATGCCGAGCCGGTGCGCCACGGCGCCCGCCTCCCCGCGGGTGCCAACCTCGAGCTTGGCGAGGATGCGCGACACGTGCACGCTCGCGGTCTTCTCGCTCATGAACAGCTCCTCGCCGATCTGGCGGTTGGTGCGCCCTGCGGCGACCAGCACGAGCACCTCGCGCTCGCGCGGCGTCAGGCCGAAGGGGTCGTCGACGGTCGCCGGAGCGGGCTCGTCGGTGAGGGCGACCCGCGCGCGCCGGGCGAGCGTCTCGCAGCGCTCGCGCAGCACCTCCGCGCCGCACTCCGCCGCCATGCCGTGCGCGGCCCGCAGCGTCTCGGTGACGGCGTCGCGGCCGGCGCCGGTCTCCAGCAGCGCCTCGGTCTTGCGCAAGCGCGCGTAGGACGCCTCCACCCGGTTGCCGATCCGCTCGTTGGCCTCGGCGGCGGCCTCCCACAGGGTCGGCGTCGGGACGGCCGTCGATGCGCGCGAGCTCGGCCTCCACCGTGGCCTTGTCGGCAAGGACCTGGGGTGGGGGAGAGCCGCGGACGCCTGCAGCGGCCACCATCTGCTCGACGCGCGCGAACAGGGCGGCGCCGGACTTGCGCGCCTCGTCCTCGGCGTCGCGATCGCGCCCCGCGCGGGCCCGCTCGGCCGCGTCGCCCTCGGCGCGCAGCGCCGGGAGGTACATATCGCGCGCGTAGAAGGCGTATTCGTCCTCATCCGCCATGCGGCGGTGTGCATCGTCGACCGCGCGCCGCACGGCAGCGATGTCCCCCTCGTGTTCGGCGAGCCGGACCGCGCAGCCGTATAGCGGCGAGATCCACATCGAGCCGGCTGCGCGGCTCAGCAGCCGGCGCGCCTCCGTGAGCTGGTCCTCCGCCTCGTCCCAGCGACCGAGCATCGTCGCAAGCTCGCTCGCCGCGAGGTGCACGTTCGCTTCGGAGACGCCTTCGGCGTTGACGTCGAGCGCCTGCCGTACCAGTCGTTCCGCGTCCGCCAGCCGCCCGAGGCGCCAGCATCTCTTCGCCGCCTCGGCGAGGAGGAAGCCCGCCCAGCTGCGCGTCGTCCCCGTCTCGCGGGCCTTCTCCACGCCCTCCAGCGCCAGCTGAATCGCCTCCTCGAGCTGGCCGTCCTGGTCGAGGACGTCGCCGAGGTTGGTGTAGGCGCGGTGCAGGTCGTCGGAAGAGCCGCGCACCAGCTCGATGGCGAGCGACTCCCTCAGCGCCGCGATGCCGTGCTCCCGGTCCCCGAGAGCTGCGATGTCCACCCCCAGCGTGTTCAGGGCGTGCGACTCGACGGCCCGGTCGCCGACCGCCCGGGCGATCTCGATCGCCTCCTCGGCCAGCTCGAGCGAGACCTCGATCTGCCCGACCAGCATGCGCACCTGCGCGAGCGCGCCGAGCACGAGTGCGCGCTCGGCGCTGGGCGGCTCGACCGGCATCAGCTCGGCGGCCCGCGTGTACTGCTTCATCGGACTCGCTGTGGTGGCCGCTCGTCCACAGGTAGCGGGCGAGCCGCTCGCGCGCGAGCACGGTCGCGACCACGTCGCTGTCGTCGATCAGCTCCAGCGCTCGGCGAGCGAGGCCGACCGCCCGGTCCATCTCGCCGCCGATGAAGCTCAGCTCCGCGGCGCGCCGCAGCAGCTCCACGAGGGTCGTGCCGCTCGCCGCCTCGGGGTCGCCGACGCGATCCCACAGGTCGATCGCGTTCTCGACGTGGCGGGCGGCGTCGACCGGCGCGTGCATCCTCTCCGCCTGCGCGCTGGCCTCGATCGAGGCGCGCAGGGCGTGGGGCAGCTCGTGCGCCTGGTGCCAGTGCCAGGCGAGCTCGGCGGCGGGCCCGACGCTGTCGGCGGACAGATCGGGGTTGGCCTCGAGCGCCTCGGCCAGGCGCACGTGCAGGTCCCCGCGCTCGCCCGGCAGCAGGTCCTCGTAGACGGCTTCGCGCATCAGCGCGTGCCGGAACGAGTAGCGGTCGTCGCCCGGCCGCTGCACGAGCACGTGATGCGTCAGGGCCTCGCGCAGGGAGTCGGCGAGCTGCGGCGTCTCGACTGACGTCACCGCCGCGAGCAGGCCGTGGGTGACGCTGCGGCCCGGCCGCGGCGATCACCCGCAGCAGCTGCTGGGTCGTGGCGGAGAGCGTCTCCACGCGCACCATCAGCGCGTCGCGCAGCGTCTCGGGCAGGGCGTGCCCGTTGCCGTCGGCGGTGGCTGCCAGCAGCTCCTCGGCGAAGAACGGGTTGCCGCCGGAGCGCTGGAAGAGGGCGTCGGCGATCGTGCTCGCGGGGTGCGAGCCGAGGATCCCGAGCAGCTGGGCGCTCAGCTCGAGCCGCGAGAAAGGCTTGACCTCGAGGCGCCCGACCCCCTCGAGGCGCTCCACGTTGGCGAGGAACGGCCGCAGCGGGTGGCGGCGGTGCAGCTCGTCCGAGCGGTAGGTCGCGACCAGCACGAACCGCTCGCGCCGCGTGGCGCGCAGCAGGAACGAGAGGAAGTCGCGGGTCGAGCGGTCGGCCCAGTGGAGGTCCTCGATGACGAGCACGAGCGGCGCCTCGTCGGCCACGCGCCCGAGCAGCGACAGCAGCACCTCGAACAGGCGCGCCTGGGCGAACTCCGCGTCGCGGGCGGCGGCGGGCACCCCGGCCTCGGGCAGCAGCCGGGCCAGCTCGGCGCGACCCTGGCCGGCCAGCTCGATCACCGCCTCCGTGCCCAGCTCGCGCTGCAGCTCCCGCAGCGCGCCGACGATCGGGGCGTAGGGCAGCTCGCCCTCGCCCAGCTCGACGCAGTCGCCGGTCAGGACGCGCGCCCCGGCCGCGCGAGCGCGCTCCGCGTACTCGGCCGCCAGGCGGCTCTTGCCGACGCCCGACTCGCCCGCCACCAGCAGGGCGCCCGGCTCTTCCGCGGCCGCGCGCGCCAGGGCATGGTCGAAGGTGGCCAGCTGCTCGGCTCGGCCGACGAAAGTCGGGCTCGATACCCGCCGCACGCGGCCATTATCCACCGCGCGCGTAGCCAGCTCAGGCGTAGGCACGGCGTGCGCGGCGCGGGCGCGGCAGCGCGAGGCGCCGCTTGCGCGGCGACCTGCCAGTGCCGCGCCGGCTGCGCTCGGCGGCCGCACGCAGCTCGGCTTGGTGCACGGCCACCGCGGCGTATGTGAGGGCTGCTCCGTTCATGCAACTGAACGTACGGCTAAGGAGGGGCCCTTACATCGGCAATCTGCCCTCAGTTTCGCCTTAGGCGGGTGGTTGTCGCCCGGCCGCGCGGGGGCTACCGTTTGAACACGTCGCGCAGCGTCTTCCGGCCCACCTTCACGAGCGGGAAGATGCCCCGGCGCAGCGCGGCCGGCTTGTCGGAGTCGCGGCCGTAGAGCAGGCGGGCGGAGGCGCTCATCGCCTTGCCCAGCGACGCGTCGTAGGGGTGCCACCAGAAGTCGCGCGTGCGCGACGGCTCCCAGGTGACGAGCTTGATGTTCACGCACTCCCACAGCCCGAACTTGGAGTGCGAGCGGCCCAGGCCCGACTCCTTCACCCCGCCCCACGAGCACGAGCAGGCCCCGTGGCTGAACATGTGGTCGTTGATCCAGACCATCCCCGACTGGATCCGCTCCGCGATCCGCTCGCCCTTGGCGCGGTTCATCGTCCAGACCGAGGCACCCAGCCCGAACTGCGAGTCGTTCGCCAGGGCGATCGCCTCGTCCTCGGACTCGACGGTCACGATCGGGATCACGGGCCCGAAGATCTCCTCGCGCATGATGCGCATGTCGTGCGTGACGCCGGTCAGCACCGCCGGCGCGTAGAAGTTGCCGCTCGGGTGCGCGGCCACGTCGACCGGGCCGCCGCAGTGCAGCGTCGCCCCGTTTGCCACGGCGTCGTCGACCAGCTCGCGCACCAGCTCGAATTGCTCGCGCGAGACCATCGGGCCGATTTCGGTCTCGTAGTCGAGCGGGTCGCCGACGCGCAGCTCGCGCGACGCCGCGATCACGCCCTCGACGAAGCGGTCGGCCACCTCCTCGACCACGTAGACGCGCTCGATCCCCGAACAGGTCTGCCCGGCGTTGGCGAAGCCGCCCCACAGGCAGCCGGAGATCGCGTTGGGCAGGTTGGCGTCGGCGCATACGACCATCGGGTCCTTGCCACCCAGCTCGAGGACGGAGCCCTTCATCCGCCGCGCGCACTCCTCGCCCACGCTTCGCCCAACCTCCACCGAGCCCGTGAAGAAGATCTTGGCCGCGGTCGACTCGACCAGCGCCTGACCGACCGCGCCGCCGCCGTGGACCGTGCGCACGAGCCCCTCGGGCACGCCGGCGCGCTCGAACACCTCCTGGATGCGCTGCCCGATCAGCGGCGTCAGCGACGCCGGCTTCAGCACCACCCCGTTGCCCGCCATCAGCGCGATCGCCACCTCGCCGAACGGGATCGCCCACGGGTAGTTCCACGGCGCGATCACGCCGACCACGCCGAGCGGCTCGAACGTGAACCGTGCCCGCTTCTGCTTGATGAAGACCGGCAGCGGGACGCGCTCGTCCTCGAGGATGCCCGGGCCGGCCTCCGCGAGCCAGCGCAGCGAGTCGATCGAGGGCAGCAGCTCCATCACGTAGGCCTCGTTGATCGGCTTGCCCTGCTCGCGGCTGAGCAGCTCGGCGAGCTCGTCCAGCTGGTCGATGATCGCCTGAGCGGCGCGGCGCATGTAGCGCGCGCGATCCGGCAGCGGCAGCTGCGCCCAGAAGGGCTGCACGCTCGCCACGTCGTCGACCACGGACTGAACGGCGTCCGGGCGGATCGTCTCGACCGCGCCCAGCCGCGCGCCGTCCAGCGGGCTATGCGACTCGAGCTCGGGTGTGATCGGGGTGACTGCGGCTTCCATGGCCTGGGATTGTGAAGCACGCCGCGATACGGTGCGGTCGATGGTGGAGTTTCCGCTGCCCGGCACGGCCGAGGCCGTCGTTGCCGCCGCGGCGCCGGGCGCCGGTCCCGGCTACTGGGCGGGGGCGCCCAGCGCCGCCCTCGACGACGACGAGACGTTCGTGGTCGCGTACCGGGTGCGCAACGGGCACGACGGCAACGACCAGACCGTCGTGGCGCGCTCCGAGGACGGCGAGCGCCTGACCACCGTGGGCGTGCTCGACGAGTCGGACTTCGCCGCGATGGGCATGGAGCGCCCGGCGCTGGTGCGGACCGAGGACGGCCGGTGGCGGATGTGGATCTGCATGGCGACCCCCGACAGCGCGCACTGGTGGATCGACGTGCTCGAGGCCGACGAGCCGGAGGGGCTCGCGAGCGCGGAGCCGCGTCCCGCCTTTCCGGGCGACGAGCGCATCGGCGTAAAGGATCCGCTGGTGCAGCGCGCAAACGGCGGCTGGCGCGCCTGGATCTGCTGTCACCTGCTCGAGGAGAAGGGCGCTGAGGACCGCATGAACACCGCCTACGCCACCAGCTCCGACGGACTCACCTGGGACTGGCACGGCGCCGTGCTCGAGGGCCGGCCCGGGATGTGGGATGCCCGCGGCGCCCGCGTGACCAGCGTCCTCCCGGACGGCCGCGCGTGCTACGACGGTCGCGCCACCCAGGAGGAGAACTGGTTCGAGCGCACCGGGCTGGCGCGGGAGGACGGGGACGGGCTGGTCCACGACAACGAGGAGCCGGTGGCGGACGTGCGCTACCTCGATGTCCTGCCGCTCGCCGGCGGCGGCTACCGCATCTACTACGAGGCGCGCCTGCCCGACGAGAGCCACGAGCTCCGCACCGAGCTGATCGAGCCCTAGCGCTTGCGCGCCTTGCGGATCTTCTCCAGCCTTTCCGCGAGGTCGCGCTCCTCGCCGTGCTCGCTCAGCTCGAGGAAGCGCTCGCCGACCGCCTCGTCCGGCATCAGCTCCTGCTCGGAGACGCCCTCGGGGTGGTCGTGCGGGTAGTCGTAGTCGAGTCCGCGGCCGAGCTTCTTGGCGCCCGGGTAGGCGGCGCTGCGCAGCGCCGCCGGCGGCTCCGGCGTGCCGTGCTCGCGCACCCACTCGCGGGCGCGTCCGAGCGACTTGATCGACGCGTTCGACTTCGGTGCCAGCGCGAGGTAGATGGCCGCCTGGGAGAGATTCAGCGCGCACTCCGGCATGCCCACGTGCTCGACCGCGTGCGCCGCGCTCACCGCCACCTCGAGCGCGCGCGGGTCCGCGTTGCCGATGTCCTCGCTGGCGAAGATCACCATCCGCCGCGCGATGAAGCGCGGGTCCTCGCCGCCCTCGAGCATGGCCGCCAGGTAGAGCAGCGACGCGTCCGGGTCCGAGCCGCGGGTCGCCTTGATCCACGCCGAGATCAGGTCGTAGTGGAGGTCGCCGCCCTTGTCGTAGAGGATCGCGCTGCGCTGTAGCGCGTCCTCCGCCACGCGCAGCGTCACCGTCCCGCCCTCGCCCACGGTCTCGCAGGCGAGCTCGAGCGCGGACAGCGCGGTGCGGGCGTCGCCGGCCGAGCGCGCGGCCAGGAACTCGAGGGCGTCGTCGGCGACGTTGGGCGCTGCGGCGATCCCGCGCTCGTCGCCGAGCGAGCGGCGCAGCAGCGCGAGCACGTGCTCGTCGTCGAGCGCGCGCAGCTCGTAGACGCGGCAGCGCGACAGCAGCGCCGAGTTGACCTCGAAGTAGGGGTTCTCGGTGGTGGCGCCGACCAGCACCACCAGCCCCTCCTCGACGGCCGGCAGCAGCGTGTCCTGCTGCGCCTTGTTGAAGCGGTGGATCTCGTCGAGGAAGAAGATCGTGCGCTCGCCGCTGGTGTCGCGGCGGTGCTGGGCGCGTGCGAGCACCTCGCGCACCTCGGCGCGGCCGGCGTTCACCGCCGAGGCCTCCTCGAACGCGGCGCGCGAGTTCACTGCCAGCAGCCGGGCGAGCGTGGTCTTGCCGGTGCCGGGCGGCCCGTACAGGATCATCGAGTGCGGGCGACCCTCCTCGATCGCGGTGCGCAGCGTCGAGCCGCGGCCGAGCAGGTGGTCCTGGCCGACGAACTCGCCGAGGGACGCGGGGCGCATCCGCGCCGCCAGGGGCAGGTCACCCGACGCGACGCCGGAGCGGCCGCCGGGCGAGTCCTCGGTGTCGAAGAGCCGCTCCATGGGAGGATTCTCGCAATGACCCACGCGGTGGTACTGATCAAGGCCGAGCGCAGCGCCCTGTCCACGCTCGGCGACCGCCTCGCCGACGTCGAGGGAGTGAGCGAGGCCTACTCCGTCACCGGCGACTGGGACTTCGTCGCGATCGTGCGCGTGGGCGAGCACGACGAGCTCGCCGACCTGGTCGCCGGCCGCCTGGCGCGACTCGCCGGGATCGAGCGGACCTACACGATGGTCGCCTTCCAGGTCTTCTCGAAGCACGACCTGGAAGCGATGTTCTCGATCGGCGCCTAGAGCGTCCGCGCGGTCTCGACGACCTCCGTGACGAGGGTCGCGAGCTGCTCCGAGCCGGTCCCCGGGTGCAGGATGCAGGCGCGCAGCGTCTCGCGCCCCTCGAAGACGGTCCCCGTCACGAACGCCTTGCCGCGAGCCTGAATCGCCTCCGGTAGAGCCTGGTTCACGGCCTCGAGGCGCTCCGGCGGGCAGCCCGCCGGGCGGGCGCGAAACGCGACGATGGAGGTCTGTGGCGCGAGCGCCAGCTCGAGCTCGGGCTCGCGCTCGACCATCGCCGCCAGCTCGCGCGCGAGCTCGTTGCAGCGAGCCACGTGGGCGGCGATCCCCACGCGTCCGAGCGCGGCCACCGTCGCCCAGGTCTTGAGCGCGCGGAACGGCCGCGTCTGCTCGAACCCGTACTCGGCGAACGTGCCGACCGGGTCCGGGTCCTGCTGGCGCAGGTAGGGCGGGATCAAGCTGAACGCGTCGCGCAGGTCGTCGCCGTGGCGCACCAGCGCGCAGCCCGCGTCGACCGGAACCCCGAGCCACTTGTGCGGGTCGAGCACCAGCGAGTCGGCCCGCTCCATCCCGCCGTAGCGCGGCGCGAGCGCGGGGTCGAGCACGCCAAAGGCGCCGTAGGCGCCGTCCACGTGGAACCAGATGTCTTCCGCGGCCGCGACGTCCGCGAGGTCGTCCAGCGGGTCGATCGCTCCGGTGTTGACGGTGCCCGCCGAGCCGACCAGCAGCGCCGGCACGGAGCCGTTCGCCCGATCGGCGGCGATCGCGGCGCGCAGCGCGTCCGCGTCGAGGCGACCCCCGTCGAGCTGCACGCCGCGCATGGCGGCGCTGCCGAAGCCGAGCAGCTCCAGCCCGCGCTGCACGCAGCTGTGCGCCTCGGCCGGCACGTAGGCGGTGAGGGCGGCGCGCCGGCGAGGCCGTCCCTGCGCA
This sequence comes from uncultured Thermoleophilaceae bacterium, assembly GCA_963765135.1. GTDB lineage: Bacteria > Actinomycetota > Thermoleophilia > Solirubrobacterales > Thermoleophilaceae > JACVRW01. Next base: position 224,125 of record CAVXUX010000001.1, on the reverse strand, counting down.
CGTCGTGCCCGACGCCCGCGAGCGCCCTGCGCCGCGCGCCGGCGAGGCAGACGACCGTCGCCGCGGAGGCGCCGCTCGTGAGCAGGCCGGCGCCCGGCGCGTGCGGGAAGCCCACCAGCTCGGCCAGCCAGCGCACGACCGCGCGTTCGAGGTGCACGTCCGCGTGGTCGCCGGCGACGACGCTCGGGTTCATCGCGGCCGCCGTCAGCGAGGCGATCACTCCGGCGGGCGAGGGCGGCGGGTTGACCCAGCCGAAGAAGGCCGGGTGACCGTTGCCCATCGCGTGGGGCAGGACGTCGCGCAGCGCGGTCGCGACCAGGTCCTCGAGCGCGGTCCCGCGGTCCGGCAACGGCATGGCGAGCAGGCGCTCGCGCAGGTCGTCGGGGAGCGGCTGCCAGACCGGCCTCGACGGCAGTTCCACGAGGTGGTCGGCCACGCCATCCACCGCCGCGTGGGCGGCGCGGCGGAACGCCTCCGGGTCCGCTTCGCTCACCGCCCAAGCATAGGTTTCGCGTCTAGGCGAGCCGTTCGAGGAAGGCCGTCAGCGCGGCCGTGCAGCGCTCGGGCTGCTCGTCCCAGACGAAGTGCCCGGCGCCCTCGAGCACGACCAGCTCGGTATCGGGCAGCTCGCGCTGGAAGCGGTGCGCCGCGGCCAGCGGCGCGAACTCGTCGCTCTCGCCCCATAGGAGCAGCACCGGCACGCCCAGGTCCGCCAGCCGGTACCCGGCCAGCTTCTCGAAGTCGCCCGAGCGGTACAGCTCCAGCGCGTTGGCCCGGTGCGCCTCGTCGGCCAGGCCCTTCCAGTACTCGTCGATCGCCTCGTCGTCGAACGCCGGGCTGGATGCAGCCAGCACCGCGGCAAGCCCGTCCCGGTCGAGGCCGGCCAGCGCCTGCTCGCCGACCTCGGGGGTGCGCAGCGCCTTGGCCATCCCGTGCCACTTGCCGTCCGGGAAGAAGCCGCTCGAGCTGATCGCCAGCGCGCGCACGGCGTCCGGATGCTCACAAGCCCAGCGCAAGCCGATCAGCCCGCCCCAGTCGTGCACTACGGGCACGCAGCGCTCCACGTCGTGCTCGCGCCGGAACTCCTCGAGCGCCTCGACCTGGCGCTCCCAGGTGCCGGGCGGGTCGACCGGCGAGTCGCCGAACCCGGCCAGGTCCGGGGCGAGCGCGCGCCAGCCGGCGCCGGCCAGCGCCGACGTGACCTCGCGCCACATGTACGACGACTGCGGGAACCCGTGCACGAGCAGCGCGACCGGACCGTCGGCGGGCCCCGCCTCACGGTACGCCAGCGTCACGCCGGGACCGGCCCCGGCTCGACCAGCTTGGTGAACAGCCGCTCGAGCGCCGGCCGGAAGATGCGCTCCTCGAAGTCCTCCACGGGGGTGACCAGCTGGCCGAGCATGAAGCCGGTGACGGTAGCCACCAGCAGCGGCGCGTCGCCGCGCGGGTCGGGGGCTCCGGTGGCGCGCAGGCCGAGCTCGGCCAGGCGCAGCTGCGCGGCGTGCCAGCGGGCCACCTCCTCGGCGAGCCACGGGCGGCGCGTGCCCTCCAGCACCAGCTCGGTGAAGGCGACGTGGCGGATCGGGTCCGACTCGAGGTCAGCCGCCAGCACGGCGGACACCGCGCGCGCCCACTCGCGCACGTCGAGCTCGCGCGGCGCGAGGTCGAGCACGAGCCGCTCGAGCCGCTCGACCTCCTCGCGCACGACGAGCAGCAGCGTCTCCTGGAGCAGCTCCTCCTTGGACTCGAACCAGTAGGTGGTGGCGGACAGCGGCAGGCCGGCGCGCTCGGCGACGGCGCGGTGGGTGACGGCGTCCGAGCCGTGCTCGCCGATCAGCTCGAGCGTCGCCCGCAAGATGTGCTCGCGCCGAGCCGCACCTTTCGGTACATTTGTTCCGCCCATGAGTACAAATGTACCGGTCCGGACGGCTGTCGACGCAATCTCCTACGACGACCTCTACGCGCGCTGGGAGAAGGGCAACTGGAGCGCCATGGCGATCGACTTCACCGAAGACGCGCGCCAGTGGCAGGAGCAGTTCACCGAGTTCGAGCGCGAGGCGGCGCTGTGGAACTACGCGCTCTTCTTCTGGGGCGAGGACGCCGTGGCCGACGGCCTGTCGCCCTACATCGACGCCGCGCCGCTCGAGGAGCAGAAGTACTTCCTCGCCACCCAGCAGGTCGACGAGGCCCGCCACGCGGTCTTCTTCAGCCGCTTCATGTCCGAGGTCGCCGGGGTGGACGGCAAGGACGTGGGCGAGCGCCTGGCCGCGATCGAGCCGCGGCTGACCTGGGGCTTCCGCAAGACGTTCGAGCAGCTCGAGATCATGAGCGCCGAGCTCCGCCGCAAGCCCACCAAGACCAACCTCGCGGCGGCGATCACGCTCTACCACCTGGTCATCGAGGCCACGCTCGCCCAGCCCGGCCAGCACTTCATCACCAGCTACCTCGAGCGGCGCAACCTGCTGCCCGGATTTCGCGAGGGGATGGAGAACGTGGCCCTCGACGAGCAGCGCCACATCGGCTTCGGGGTGAAGCTGCTCGCCGACCTCTGCCGGGACGACCCGGACTGCAAGCAGGCCGTCGCCGACATGCTGCGCGAGGTGATCCCGTACACGGCCGCGGTGCTGGTGCCGCCCGGCTGGGACCGCCGCTACACGGAGGTGTTCGGCTTCACGCTCGAGGAGATCGGCGCCGAGGGCGCGGCCTCGCTCGAGACCAAGCTGCGCAGCGCCGGGCTGCCGATGGAGGAGCTGCCCGGCCCGCCGATCTTCTCGCCGGGCATGGCGCCGATGGAGCGCGCCAAGCTCGGCCAGCGGCTCGTCTACGGCGGCATCCTGGGCGAGAAGACCGGGCCGCCGCGGCGCGACCCCGACACGATGCAGGCGATCTTCCAGATGCTGCTGGGCGGGCTCGACCCGCGCGGCGTGCCGAGCGAGCCGGGCACGATCCAGTGGGACTTCGCCGACGCCGAGCCGTGGCACCTCGTGGTGGCCAACGGCGACACGCGCGTGGAGCCGGGGCGTCTGGAGGCGCCCACCGTGACGATCCAGTGCCGGTACGAGGATTGGGCCGACCTGCTCGGCGGGCGGGAGCATCCTTTGAAGCTGGCGGCGCTGCGGCGCTTGCGGCCCTCCGGGGACTTGCGCTGGCTGTGGCGGGCGCGGCGTATGTTCCCGGCGTAGCCAATAATCTCGCCGCCGTGCCCGAGCGCGCGGATCTTCAGCGCCGCACCACCGAGTTGCTGCAGCGGCTGATCCGCTTCGACACCGTCAACCCGCCCGGCAACGAGGCCCCCGCCCAGGAGTGGCTGCGTGGACTGCTCGAGGCGGCCGGCTTCGACTGCGAGCTGCTCGCCGCGGTTCCGGGGCGGCCCAACCTGATCGCCCGGCTGCGCTCGGGGTCAGACGGGCCGTCGCTGTGCCTGCTCGGCCACGTCGACACGGTCCTGGCCGACCCGGCGGAGTGGAGCGTCGACCCCTGGTCGGGCGAGCTGCGCGACGGCTGCGTCTGGGGTCGCGGGGCGATCGACATGAAGAGCCAGGTCGCCGCCGAGCTGGCCGCGGCGCTGGCGCTCGCCGAGGAGGGCTGGCGTCCCGAGGCAGGCGAGCTGATGCTCGTCTTCACCGCCGACGAGGAGACCGGGGCCGTCGAGGGCGCTCAGTGGCTCTGCCGCGAGCACCCCGACCGGGTGCGCGCCGACCTGGTCGTCAACGAGGGCGCCGGAGCCGTGATCGACTTCGACGGCCGGCGGGTCTACCCGGTCTGCGTCGCCGAGAAGGGCGTGTTCCGGTTCAAGCTCACGACCGAGGGCCGGGCCGGCCATGCGTCGGTGCCGCGCATCGGCGACAACGCGATTGTCAAGCTCGGCCCGGTGCTCACGGCTCTGGGCGAGCGCCGACCCTCCTCCGACCCGACGCCCGAGCTGGAGGCCCTGCTGAGCGGGCTCGGGCTGGACCCCTCCGATCCGGCCGCGGCCCTCGAGCAGGTGGAGGCCAGCGACCCGCGCCTGGCGGTGCTGCTCGAGCCGATGCTCGGGGTCAGCATGAGCCCCACGATCGTCAGCGCGGGCGAGAAGATCAACGTGATCCCCTCGCGCGCGGAGCTGCAGGTCGACTGCCGCGTCCCTCCGGAGCTGGGTCGCCCGCGGGTGACGAGCGCACTCGCGCGAGCTGATCGGCGAGGACGGCTACGCGCTCGAGTTCGTCGAGGACGTAACCGGCAACCGCTCGCCGATGGACACACCGTTGATGGACTCGATCCGCTGCATTCGTCGAGCGCGAGGATCCCGGCGCCACGGTGGCGCCGATGGTCTTCCCCGGCTTCTCCGACTCGCATTGGTGGCGCGCCGCTTTTCCGGGCTGCGTGGCCTACGGCTTCTTCCCTCAGCGCACGATCGACGCGGTCGAGCAGGTCTCGCTCATGCACGCGGCCGACGAGCGCATCCACGTCGACGACCTCGGCCTCGCCGCCAGCTTCTACTCTGACCTCGTAGTGGAGACGCTGCGATGAGCGACGAGAAGCTGCGACTGGGCGGCATGGCGCTGCGCAACGGCCTGCTCGTGCACGGCCCGACCCACTGGGCCGCCGCGGTCCGGACTCGTGGCGGGGAGATCGCGGTGGCGTCGGGGCGCAAGCCCGACCTCGGCTCCAGCGCCGCCGAGCGCGTGCCGGGCCTGCGCGGCGTGGTCAAGCTGGCCGAGGCGATGGCGGTGATCCCGCTGGTCAAGCGGGCCCTGCCCGAGGCGCGGCTGCCGATGCAGGACGCGAAGACGCTCGGCGCCATGGGCGCCGCCGCGCTCGCCGGCCAGGCCGTGCGGCGCGCGGCGCGCTCGGTCGCCGCCCGTGAGACGGCCGTCGCCGCGATCAGCCTCGCCCCGGCGCTGATGGCGCTGCGCAGCGGAGACCTCGCGGCCTACCACGGCGTCGAGCACAAGGCGATCGCGGCCTACGAGGACGACGGCGACGCCGCCGACGCCATGAAGGAGCACGACCGCTGCGGCTCCCACCTGGTCGCGCCGATGCTCACCGCCGGGGCGATCGGGAACGTCGCCGTGCGCCGGGCCGGGCTGCGCGGCCCCGCGGCCGAGGCGATCGTCGGTCTGGGCAGCGCCGCCCTGGCGGTGGAGGTCTTCGCCTGGTCCGAGCGCCATCCCGACAGCGCGCTGACGCGCCTGCTGCGCCGCCCCGGCCATGAGATCCAGCGCGCCGTCGGCACCCGCGAGCCCACGACCGAGCAGCTCGCGGTCGGGCGGGCGGCGCTGGCCGAGATCCTCAGGGTGGAGGGCGCAGCGGCCTGAGCCGCACGCGGCTGGATCCGGGCGTCTTCCGCCTGCCGGTCGAGCGCATCCGAGCCGGCTACTACTCGGACGCCTACTTCAACTTCACCAAGCAGCTGCTGGAGGAGCTCGGCGAGCACCCGCGCGTGACGATGCAGGTGTTCCAGAAGCGCGAGTCGGTCCTCGGCGGGATCGACGAGGCGATCGCCGTGCTCAAGCTCTGCACCGACTGGGAGGCGCTCGAGGTGCACGCCCTCTACGAGGGCGACGAGATCGCCCCGATGGAGACCGTCATGACGATCGAGGGCGACTACTCCCTGTTCGCCCACCTCGAGACCGTCTATCTCGGCTGCCTGGCCCGCCGCAGCCTGATCATGCGCAACGTGCACGAGGTCGTGGAGGCCGCCCACGGCAAGCCGATCCTGTTCTTCCCCGCCCGCCACGACCACTGGCTCGTGCAGACCGGCGACGGCTGGGCCGCCCACGTGGCGGGGGCCATCGGGGTGTCGACCGATGCCCAGGCTTCCTGGTGGGGCGGCCGCGGAGTCGGCACCGTGCCGCACGGGCTGATCGCGGCGTTCGGCGGCGACACGGTCGCGGCGTCGCGGGCCTTCGCCAAGCGCTTCGGGGACGAGATGAACGTGACCGTGCTGGTCGACTTCGAGAACGACTCGGTGCGCACGGCGCTGGAGGTGGCCGAGGCGCTCGGCAACCAGCTTTGGGGCGTGCGCCTGGACACCTCGGAGCGGATGGTCGACCGGGCGCTCTGGGACCGGATGGGCGAGTTCAGGCCGACCGGGGTCAACCCCGAGCTGGTCCGGCTGGTGCGCGACGCGCTCGACGCCGCCGGCCACGAGCGGGTGCAGATCGTGGTCTCGGGCGGCTTCGACGCCGCCAAGATCCGCCACTTCGAGCAGCTCGGCGCCCCCGTGGACGCCTACGGCGTCGGCTCGTCGCTCGTGCGCGGCGAGAACGATTTCACCGCGGACGTGGTACGTCTGGAAGGTCGGCCCACAGCCAAGGCGGGGCGGCGTTTCAACCCCAACCCGCGGCTAGAACGGGTCGTGTAGGACTCAACCAGTTGCTCATACCTTCCGATTGGGTTACGAGATGAGGCGGACGACCCTCCTGCTTGCGTTCGCGGCGCTGCTCTGCGCCGCTCCGAACGCGTTCGCGCAGGGCGGCGCGGCTCAGTGCAAGCAGCGGGTGAAGCTGGCTCGCGACCAGCACATCTCCACCTTCACGCTCCCGAAGGGCAGCTACCGAATCACGGTCAGGGAGACGGGCGACCTCACGTGCGACCAGGCGCGCGGGTACTTCCGCGAGATCCTTGCCGCGCCGGGCGGCAAGCTGCCCGAGGGCTGGAAGGTCGACGTGAGCGGCCAGAACTTCGACCGCGAGGACGGCAGCGACGTCTTCAGCGTCAGTCGCGTCATCCCGCCGGCCGACGGAGGGGGCGGGATCGACTGGGACCAGATCCAGAACTCGGCGGTGCTGTGGCTCCCGATCGTCTTCCTCGGCATCGTCTCCTTCGGGCTGCTCTGGATGCTGAAGTTGATGCCGCGCACCAAGCCGCAGGAGATCAAGCCCTCCTCCGCGGGCGCGGTGCGCTGGCAGGACGTTGCCGGCGTCGAGGAATCCAAGGACGAGCTGCGCGAGGTCGTGGAGTTCCTGCGTGACCCCAAGCGCTTCCGCAAGCTCGGCGCGCGCGTGCCACGCGGCATCCTGCTGCACGGGCCGCCCGGCACGGGCAAGACGCTGCTCGCCAAGGCGGTCGCGCACGAGTCGAAGGCCACCTTCTTCGCCCAGTCGGCCTCCTCGTTCGTCGAGATGTTCGCCGGGCTCGGCGCGGCGCGCATCCGGCGGCTGTTCCGGCAGGCGCGCAAGGAGACGCCGGCGATCATCTTCATCGACGAGCTGGACGCGGTGGGCGCCACGCGCGGGAAGGACATCTCCGGCGAGAAGGACCAGACGCTCAACCAGCTGCTCGTGGAGCTCGACGGCTTCGCCGCGCGCGACGAGATCGTCGTGATCGCCGCCTCCAACATGCTCGACAAGCTCGACCCGGCGCTGCTGCGCCCGGGCCGCTTCGACCGCCAGATCTTCGTCTCGCCGCCCGACCTGAAGGGCCGCCGCGCGATCCTCGACGTGCACACGCGCGACAAGCCGCTCGCCGAGAAGGTCGACCTCGACACGGTCGCTCGCCAGACCAGCGGCCTGACGGGCGCCGACCTGGCCAACCTCTGCAACGAGGCCGCGATCTTCGCCGGCCGCGACCACCGCGAGTCGCTGCTCACGCGCGACTTCCAGAACGCTCTCGAGCGGGTCATCGCGGGCGTGCAGTCACGCCGCGTGATCACCGAGCACGAGAAGCGCGTGGTGGCCTACCACGAGGCGGGCCACGCGCTCTGCTCGGAGCTGCTGCCCTCGGTGGAGAAGGTCCACCGGATCTCGATCATCCCGCGCGGCAAGGCACTCGGCTACACGCTCAACCTGCCCGAGGAGGACCGCTACCTCAAGACCAAGGACGAGCTGCTCGACTACCTGGTCGTGCTCTTGGGCGGGCGCGTGACCGAGCAGCTGGTGTTCGGGTCGGTGACCACGGGCGCTTCGGACGACCTGCGCAAGGTGCACGACATCAGCCGCGGGATGATCACGATGTACGGCATGGGCACCGAGCTCGCCTCGAAGCAGCTGCCGGCCGACGACTACTCGATGTCGGACCACACGCGCCGCATGGTCGACGAGGAGCAGCAGTACCTGACCGACCTCGCGCACCGGCGCGCGGAGCAACTCGTGGCCGAGAACCGCACGCTGCTGGAGGCGTTCGCGTTCACGCTGCTCGAGAACGAGGTGCTGGAGCGCGAGGACATCGAGCGTCTGGTGGCGGTCTACAAGGGTCAGACGGTGCCGCTGAACGGCTCGCCGGCCGAGCCGGGCCCGGTCGACATCGCCGCTGCCGAAGGCGAGCGGCCTGCGTAGCTAACCTCCGGGCCCGTGTTCGGGCGGATCGATCACATCGGCGTGGCGGTGGACGACCTCGAGGAGGCCGTCTCGCTCTACTCGGAGCGGCTCGGCATGCCGGTGGAGCACCGCGAGACCGTGCAGGAGCAGGGCGTGGAGGCAGTGCTGCTCGGGGTTGGCGTGAGTCACGTCGAGCTGCTGCGGCCGCTGGCGCCGGAGACGGCGGTCGGGCGCTTCCTCGAGCGAAACGGCCCTGGCCTGCATCACGTGGCCTACGGGACCGACGACATCGAAGCGGCGCTCGGGGACGCGCGCGCGGCGGGGCTCGCCCTGATCGACGAGCAGCCGCGGATCGGCATCCGGGGCAGCCGGGTGGCGTTCGTGCACCCGAAGTCCACCGGTGGAGTGCTAACTGAACTTGTTGAGGCTGCGGAAGGACATTGATGGCTGACGAGAGCAGGCGAATCGACATCGGCTTCCAGGGCGGCCCCGTGCTTCCCACTCGTGTGAAGCAGAGCTCCTACGACGAGCTGCACAAGGCGCTCTCGAAGGACCGCTCGGACCGCTGGTTCGAGCTGGAGACGATCGACTCGAAGGTCTCGATCGACTTGTCGCAGGTCGTGTACGTACGCATCGACACCGAAGATCAGCGGGTCGGCTTCTAGGCCGGCCGTGGATCGCGCTCTCCTGCGACTGCTGCGCACGCGCGGCCACCCGCCCGCGCTCGAGCGGGCGGCGCAGCTGTACGCCCGGGCAGGGGAGAACGGAGTGCTGTGGTTCGCTCTGGCCGCCGTCGCGCGCGACCGCCGCGCGGCCCGGGTGGTGCTCGCCGCTCTGCTCGCGAATACGGCGGTGAAGCAGGTGGTGCGCCGGCCGCGCCCCGTGCTCGGACCCGAGCTGCCCCCGCTGGCGGCGACCGTGTCCGGCCTCTCCTACCCGTCTGCCCACGCCGCCACCTCGTTCGCGGCCGCCGGCGCTCTCCCGTTGCCGGCCTTGCCGCTGTACGCCGCGGCCGGGGCGATGGCGCTCACGCGCCCCTACCTCGGCGTTCACTATCCCTCCGACGTGCTCGCCGGTGCGGCGCTCGGCGCGGCGCTGGAGAAGCTGCTGTGAGTGTTCCCTTCCTCGAAGTCGCCCGCGTTCGGCGGCTGCGAACCGTCGCCTGGCCGCGTCACCGATGCTCGCCGATGCCTCCGGCATCGACTGCGCTCGGCGCCTTGCCACGCTCGGTTCTCGCTCGCCGAGCCGCGACCGACTCCTCGGGCGGGAACACGTGAAGATCGGCATCGTCGGGCTCCCGAACGCGGGCAAGTCGTCGCTCTTCAACGCCCTCACGCAGGCCGGCGCGCCCGCGGCCAACTATCCGTTCACCACGCTCGAGACGAACGTGGCGGTGGTCGGCGTGCCCGACGAGCGCCTCGACCAGGTCGCCGAGACGGTGGGCGCCACGCCGGTCGTGCACGAGGTGATCCAGTTCCACGACATCGCCGGTCTGGTGCGCGGCGCGCATCAGGGCGAGGGGCTGGGCAACCAGTTCCTCGGCAACATCCGCGAGACCGACGCGATCCTGCACGTGGTGCGCGCCCACGAGGACGCCCAGGTAGTCCACCCCGAGGGCAGGGTGGACCCGCTCGCCGACGTCGAGACGATCGAGACCGAGCTCCTCTACGCCGACCTCGAGCAGGCCGAGCGCCGCCTGGAGCGAGTGGCCAAGCAGGCGAAGTCGGGCGACAAGGACGCTGATCGCCGAGGAGCGCTGGCTCACGCAGGTGGTCGAGGCGCTGCGCGCCGGCGAGACGGTGCGCACCGTCCCGCCACCGGATGCCGCCCCCGGCGCCGCGACGCGGCTGTCTGCCCTCACCTCGAAGCCGGTGCTGTACGTGGCCAACGTGGCCGAGGGCGAGCCGCTCGAGCCGCCGGCCGAACTGGTGGAGCACGCGCGGGCGCGCGACGCGCGCGCCACGGCGGTCAGCGCGCGCCTGGACTCCGAGCTGGCCGAGCTCGACGACGACGAGGCCGCGACGATGCGGGCGGAGCTGGGCGTCCGCGAGTCGGGGCTGGCCACCGTGATCCGCGAGGCCTTCGAGCTGCTCCACCTGATCTCGTTCTTCACGGCCGGCCAGGGCAAGGAGGCGCGGGCGCGGGCGATCGAGCGCGGCACCCGCGCCCGGCAGGCGGCCGGGGCGGTGCACACCGACATGGCGCGCGGCTTCGTGGCCGCCGAGATCACGCCGTGGGACGAACTCGTACGGGTCGGCGGCTACACCGCGGCCCGCGAGCAGGCGCTGACGCGCGTGGAGGGCCGCGACTACGTGGTGCGCGACGGCGACGTGGTGACGTTCCGCTTCACGCCCTGAGCGCCCGCTCACTCGGCCAGCGCTGGCAGAAATCGTCCGGTACGCGTCCTTGCGGCCAAATGCCGCAACCGGCACGATGTGCGAATGCGTCGCGTCGTCATCGCTGCCTTTCCCGGGGTTCAGACCCTTGACGTGCACGGCCCGGCCGAGGTGTTCACGACCGCCACGCAGCTCTCGGATCGCGACGGCTACGCGGTCGAGGTCGTCGCCTCCCGCCCCGGTCCGCTCCGCACCTCCAGCGTCGCCCTCTACCCCGATCGCACGATCGACCGCTGCCGCGGCCCGATCGACACGCTCCTCGTGGCGGGCGGCCGCGGGGTCCACGACGCGGGGCACGACGAGCGACTCGTCGCCTGGGTGAAGGGCGCCGCGAGGCGGTCGCGGCGTGTGACGTCCGTCTGCACCGGCGCGTTCCTGCTCGCCCAGGCCGGCCTGCTCGAAGGCCGGCGGGCAACCACCCACTGGGCCTCGTGCGACGAGCTGGCCCGCCGCCACCCCGACGTCGAGGTCGAGTCCGATCCGATCTTCGTGCGCGACGGCAACGTGATCACGTCGGCCGGCGTCACGGCCGGGATGGACCTGGCGCTGGCGCTGGTCGAGGAGGACCTCGGCCGCGACGTCGCGCTGGCGACCGCGCGCTGGCTCGTGCTCTTCCTCAAGCGCCCCGGCGGCCAGGCCCAGTTCAGCGCCCAGCTCGCCGCGCAGGTCGCGGACCGCGAGCCGCTGCGCGAGCTGCAGGAGTGGCTGCCGGACAACCTCGGCGAAGACCTCTCGGTGCCCGCCCTGGCGCGGCGCGCCTGCATGAGCGAGCGCAACTTCGCGCGCGCCTTCCGCGGCGAGACCGGGATGACGCCGGCGGCGTACGTGGAGATGGCGCGCGTCGAGAGCGCGCGCATCGCGCTCGAGACCAGCAACGTGCCGGTGGAGACGGTCGCCCGCCAGGCGGGCTTCGGCACGGTCGAGACCATGCGGCGCGCGTTCCGTCGGCGCGTCGGCGTCAGCCCCAACAGCTACCGCGGCCGCTTCCGCTCGGAAGCGGCGGCCTGAACCCGAGGAGGACTCCACCGATGAAGGTCGCGATCCCGCTCTACGACCGCTTCACCGCGCTCGACGCCGTCGGGCCCTACGAGGTCATCCAGCGCATTCCCGGCGCCGAGATCACCTGGCTGGCGCACGCCCCGGGCCTGGTCGGGCACCGACACCGGGCAGCTGCGGCTGCACGCCGACGCCGCGTTCGAGGACCTGCCCGACCCGGACATCGTGGTCGTGCCGGGCGGCACCGGCACCGACGACTTCCTCGAGGACGAGCGCCTGGTCGGCTGGATCCGCAAGGCCCACGAGACCTCGCAGTGGACGACCTCCGTCTGCACCGGGTCGCTGCTGCTCGGCGCCGCCGGCGTGCTGGACGGCCTGGAGGCGACCAGCCACTGGCTCGACATCGATTTCCTCGAGCGCTACGGGGCAAGCCCGACCGACCGGCGCGTGGTCGAGCAGGGCAAGGTGATCACGGCCGCGGGCGTGTCGTCGGGGATCGACATGGCGCTCGTGCTGGCCGCGAGGATCGGCGGCCCGGAGCTGGCCCAGGCGATTCAGCTGGGCATCGAGTACGACCCCCAGCCCCCGTTCGACGCGGGCTCGGTCGAGAAGGCGTCGCCCGAGATCGTGGAGCTCGTGCGCGCGGTCGCGGCCGCACGGACCTGAGCCCGCGGCCGGGGCTAGGATGCGGCCCATGCGCCGCACCACCGCACTAGCCCTGCTGATCGCCGTCGCCGCCCTCGCGCCGAGCGCGAGCGCCGGACCGGTCGCGCACGCATCGAAGAGCTGCGATCCCGGCGACACACGCAGCTACGGCACCACCTACGTGACCTCGATCAGCGTGAGCAACACGAGCTGCCGAAACGGCAAGCGATCTGATCCGCGCCTACCACGCCTGCCGCCCCGGCAAGTCGGGCAAGTGCCCGAGCGTGAAGGGCTACTCCTGCTCGGAGAAGCGCACGACCGGCCGCACCCAGTACGACTCGCGCGTCACCTGCCGCAAGGGCGACAAGACGGTCAAGCACGGCTACACGCAGTACACCTAGTTGAGGCTCGCCCGGTCGGTCGCGCTGTCGGCCCTGGCGCTGGCCGCCGCGGCCGGCCCAGCGGCCGCCGCGAGCGTCGACGTCGGGCCGTTGAGCGGGCGGGTCGGCGACCGGGTGCAGCGTCCGGGTCGAGCGAACCGGTCCGGGCGTGATCGCGGTGCACCTGCGCGGTGGCGCGGCGATCAGCTTCCGTGCCGCGCGCGACGAGCTGTTCACCGGCTTCGGCGAGCGCTCCAACGCCGTCGACCAGCGCGGCCGCGACGTGCTCAACTACATCGGCCGACGGGCCGTTCCTCGAGCGCGACCGCGCGATCGCCGGCGCCGTGGTCCGCCGACTGGGCCGAGCTGCGACCGCCCCGACGCCACCTACTACCCGATCCCCTGGCTGCTCTCGAGCCGCGGCTACGGCGTGCTGGTCGACAACGACGCGACGCAGCCGCTTCCGCCTCGGCGCGCAGGCGCTGGAGCGTCGAGGCCGACGGCCGGCGCCTGCGACCTGCGCGTGTTCACCGGCCCGCGGCCCGGCCGACGCCCTGCGCCGCTTCACCGCGGCCACCGGCCGCCAGCCGGCGCCGCCGGCGCCCTGGGCGTACGGGCCGTGGTTCCAGACCGGGCAGCCCAACGTGGTGCCGCTCGAGGAGGAGGCCGGCATCGTCCGCACGCTGCGCGAGGCCGACGCCCCGGTCTCGGCCGCCGAGACGCAGATGCACTTCCTCCCCTGCGGCGCCCACCGCGGGCGCGAGGCGTACGAGCTCGCGCGCACCCGGCAGTTCCACGCCGCCGGGCTCGCGCACATGGCGTACTTCAACCCGCACCTGTGCGTCGCCTACGAGCCGCGTCTTCAGCGAGGCGGTGGCCGCGGGCGCGCTCCAGCGCGGCGCCGACGGCCGAGCCGATCACGTTCCCGGCGTTCGTCGGCGGCGAGGGCGCCGCCGGCTTCACGGTCGAGCCGCTCGCCCAGTTCGACTTCCCCGCGCCGGCCGCCGAGCGAATCTACGCGCGGCTCCTGAGCGAGGCGGTCGCACAGGGCAAGGACGGCTGGATGGAGGACTTCGGCGAGTACCCGCCGGACGCGCCAGCCGACGGCACGCCGGCGCGCATCCACAACCGCTACCCGCGCGACTACCACTGCGCCGTGCGCGACATCGTGCGCCGCTTCGACCGCCCGCTGGTGCGCTTCCAGCGCTCCGGCTGGACGGGCGCCGCGCGCTGCTCGGTCGACGTCTGGGGCGGCGATCCCGACCACGGTCTGGGGCTTCGACGGGCTGCGCTCGGCGGTGACGCAGGCGCTCACGATCGGCATGAGCGGCGTGGCGCGCTGGGGCTCCGACATCGGCGGATACAACTCGTTCGGCGCGCGCGAGCGGCTCACGCCGGAGCTGCTCAAGCGCTGGATCGAGGTCGGCGCGGTGTCGGGTGTGATGCGCACCAAGCGCTCGGGCATCGCGCTCCCCGCCTACGAGCGGCCGCAGGTCTTCGATCCGGGCACGCTGCCGGTCTGGCGCCGCTACGCGAAGCTGCACACCCAGCTGCTGCCGTACGTCGCAGGCCGCCGACGCCGCCTACCGCGCCACGCGGCCTGCCGCTGATGCGCCACGGGCTGCTCACCCACCCGGCCGACCCGCGCGCGGTGCGCGCCGACGACCAGTTCATGTTCGGCCCGGACCTGCTGGCGGCGCCGGTGCTCGCGCCCGGCGCGACCAGGCGGCGCCTGTACCTGCCGCGCCGGCCGCTGGGTCGACCTCTGGCGGTCGGCGAGCTACCGCACGCCGCGACGGCTCCCTGCGGCTCGGCAGCGCCCGGGTCCTGCGCGGCCGCCGCGCGCTCACGCTGCCGGCGCCGCTCGCCGAGCTGCCGCTGCTCGCCCGCGCGGGCGCCGTGATCCCGATGCTGCCCGCCGACGTGGACACGCTCGCGCCCTACCGCGGGCCCGGCGTGGTCCGGCTGGCCGACCGGCTCGACCGGATGGAGCTGCTCGCCTTCCCGCGCGGGCGGTCGGCGGCGGCGATGGGCGCGCGCCGCGGAGCGGCTGCGCTCGGCCGAGGGCGACCACGCGTGGCGGCTCGCGATCCGCGGCAAGCGGGCGCGCCTGTACCGCCTCCAGGCCTCGCTGGCGACGCTGCGCCGCCCGTTCGTGCCGCGCTCGGTCACGGTCGCCGGGCGGCGGCTCGCGCTCATGGAGCTACGACCGGCGCACGCGCGTGCTGCGCGTGAGCTTCCGCGTGCGCAACGGCACGCTGGTGGTGCGCTAGCCGCCGAAGTCGCGCCGCACGGCCTCGAGCACCTTCGTCCGCCGCCAGGCCGGCGCCGGCGTCGTTGAGGTGGATGCCGTCCGACTCGCGGACGATCCGCTTGCGGCCGTCGAGCGTCATCGCGTCGCGGTAGCGCCCGCCGGGGGTGAACAGCTCGGTCATGTCGAGCACGCGCACCTGCGCCCGGAACGGCTGGGCCGCCACCTCGATGGCGGCGTTCACCGTGCGGGCCACCTCGGCCAGGTCGTCGTCGCGCGGGATCGGCAGCGTCAGCCAGTACACGCGCGCGCTCGCCGCCCTGGCGGTAGGTGTTCATCATCCGGCGCGCGCGGTTGGCGTAGGCCGCGGCCCAGTCCGGTCCGCAGCAGTCGATGTTCGACCCGTCCGGGCCGGGGATCGGGAAGCCCTCGTTGGCCCCGATGAACACCACCACGGCGTCCGGCTCGCGCTCGGCCACGTGCTCGGTCGACAGCTTGCCCCAGTCGAGCAGCCCGCTCTTGGAGATCCCGGTGCCAACGTGCGGGTCGCGCTGCACGTCGACGTCCTCGTCGGTCTCGGCCATGCGGCGCGCGGTCTCGACGTCGAGCGGCATCGCCAGCGAGTCGCCGGTCACGAGCAGCGTGTCCAGCGTGGCGCGGCGGCTTGGGCTTGGCGCCCAGCTGGGCCGGGTCGAACGAGTCGGGCGTCACCACCGGCGAGGCCGCCGCGCGCCGCCGCCCGGGGCGGCGTCGAACCCGCCCTCGTCGCCGACGCCCTCGTCCTCGAGGAAGGCGAGCGCGTCGTCGCCCCACTCGTCGAACGGCAGCCGGTCGGCCACCCAGCCGGTCGGCTTGCCGACCGCCTCGACCACGTCGCGCTCGAACCCGGGCTGCATCTCCTCGCTCGCCGTGCGGACCGAGGAGCCCTCGAACAGCACCAGCACGACCACGGCGAGGAAGACGACGACGAGCGCGTCGCGCGAGCGGCTGCGGGGGCCGCGCGGGGGCTTGGGGATCGTTGGCTCGGCCACGGTCAGAACTGGAAGTAGATGAAGGGCGGCACCCCCTGGCTGGGCACCGTAGCGCCGACCATGGCCACCACCGCCGCGAGCCCGAACCCGAGCGCGTAGTCGGGCAGCTCGGCCACGCGCAGGCGCAGCCGCTCGAGCGGATCGGGCGGCAGCAGCTGGAAGCCGATCACGCCGATCACCACCGCCAGCGTGACCGGCGTCCAGAGCGTCGCGTCGCCCCGGACGAACAGCCGCGAGATGAACGTGACGGCCACGTCGAGGTTCGCGGACGCGGAACAGGATCCAGCCGAACACGACCAGGTTGAAGACGATCGCCCAGCGCAGCCAGGCGGGGGCGTCGACGCGGCCGCGCAGGAAGCGCTCGACCACCAGGCCGAGCCCGTGCAGCGTGCCCCACAGCACGAAGCCCCAGGCGGCCCCGTGCCAGAGGCCGCCGAGCACCATCGTGATCATCAGGTTGCGGGCGGTCTTCCACTTGCCGCCGCGGTTGCCGCCCAGCGGGATGTAGAGGAAGTCGCGCAGGAAACGCGACAGGGTCATGTGCCAGCGGCGCCAGAAGTCGCGGAAGCTGGTGGCGCGGTACGGGCTGTTGAAGTTCTGCGGGAACACGAACCCCATCAGCAGCGCCACGCCGATCGCGATGTCCGTGTAGCCCGAGAAGTCGCAGTAGATCTGGGCCGCGTACGCGTAGGCGGCGAGCGCCACGTCCGGGGCCGAGTACGCCTCCGGCACGCCGAACACCGGGTCCACGACCTCGCGCGCCAGGTAGTCGGCCAGCGCGACCTTCTTGATCAGGCCGAGCGCGATCAGCACCACGCCGGCGCCCACGGCCACGTCGCGCGGGTCGCGCGGCTTCGCGAGCTGGGGGATGAACTCGCGCGCCCGCACGATCGGCCCGGCCACCACATGCGGGAAGAAGCTGAGGTAGAGCCCGAAGTCGATCAGCGAGGCGGGCGGGAGCAGCCGCCGCTTGACGTCGACGGTGTACGAGATCGCCTGGAACGTGATGAACGACAGGCCGATCGGCAGCGCCAGCGTGAGCAGCGGCAGCGGCATGCCGAGGTCGAGCGCGTCGAGGAACGCGCCGACCTCGTCGACGAAGAAGCCGTAGTACTTGAACAGGCCCAGGACGCCGAGGTCGATCGCAACGGTCACGCCGACGATCCACTTGCGCCGGCGCTCGTCCTCGGTCCGGTGAACCAGCACGGCGCCCGCCTGGTTTGCCAAGGTAACGCCCGCGAGCAGGAGGCAGAAGCGCGGGCTGGCGGCCGCATAGAAGACGTAGCTCGCCGCCAGGATGAAGGGCTTCCAGACCCGTGGATGGGGCATCAGGGCCCACGACAGGGCCAGCACCACCGGAAAGAAGAATGCGAACTCGTACGAGGGGAAGACCACTACGCGCGGCGATAGTAGGCGCGCTGGCGGCCGCCGTGGGGGCCGCGGCCCCGGCGGCCGAGGCGGCCTGCGGCGGAGTGCGGCACTTCCAGCCGACCAAGCTGGGCCGACCGGGCGCGCCTCCGCTGGCGATCGGCGATTCGGTGATGCTGGGGGCCGCGCCGCAGCTGGCCCGCCGCGGCTTCGAGATCGACGTACGTGGGTGCCGTCAGATGAGCGAGGGGCTGGGTGTGCTGTCGGCCCGCCGCCGGGCCGGGTCGTTGCCCGACGTGGTCGTGGTGGCGCTCGGGACCAACTGGACGGTCACGACCGATCAGATCCGAGCTGCGCTGCGCATCCTCGGCCCGGAGCGCGTGCTCGGCCTGGTCACGTCGCCGGAGGTCGGCGGGGTCGCGAGCTCCGACCAGGCGGCGATCCGCGCGGCCGGCCGGCGCTGGAAGCTGCGCGTGAAGGTGCTCGACTGGGTCGCCAAGAGCGCGGGCCGGTCCTGGACCTGGGACGGCATGCACCTCAAGCCGGAGGGCGCGGCGGCCTACGCGCGCCTGCTGAGTCAGGCGTTCGAGTGGCCGATCCCGAGCGTCGAGATGACCGTGACGCGCGCCGCCACGGTCGAGCCGCCGGAGGAGCTGAAGGCCTAGGCGCCGGGAGGCGTGAGCATACGGTCCCGCAGCGCCGCCAGATCCTCAGGACTGACACCGCTCGCCAGGAGATATGCCTCGACGTCGAGCCCGGCCAGCGTCGAGAGGATCACCTCGGTCGAGGAGGTGCCCCGGCTCGCGAGGAACTCGGCCTGGTCGTCGCCGCTGAGGCGGTAGTCGGCGGCGATCTCCTCCGGCGTTACGCCCAGGAGCGCCAGCAGCAGCATCGCGATCTGCCCGGCTCGGTCCTTGCCCCCGACGCAATGGATCAGCACTCCGCCGGGCTCAGCTTGCGCCACCGCGAGGATCGCGGGGGCGTTTCGCTCAGGGAAGCGCTCCAGGTGGGGTCCGTAGTACAGCGGCGTGCCGAACTGCGGCCCGCTTCCCCACTCCGACCAGAACTCCGTGTCCTCGACGCCGTCGAGCGCTACGTGGACAGTCGCGATCTCAGCAGGTCTGGCGGCTTCGGGGATCCGCTCGTCGTCGTTGCGCAGGTCCACGATCGTCCGGATGCCGTGGGCCAGCAGCGCGTCCCAGCCCGCCGGCGTGAGGTTGTCGGGCGCGTCGCCGCGCACCACCGCGCCCCACGCGGTCTCGCGGCCGTCGACGGTAGGGAGGCCGCCCAGGTCGCGCACGTTCGCGCAGCCCTCCCAGTCGAGTTGCCTCACGAGACGCCCACTCGGCCGTGGTCGTCCTTGGTCAGGACATAGATGGCTGCTTCGTCCCCTCGACGTACAGCGTGCCGTCGCGCCGCACCTCGGTGTCCGGGCACGGCGACAGGCGGCTGTCCCCGAACTCACGCGCCTCGACGTCCACGAACCCGGCGGCCTCCAGCACCTCGGTCAGGAGCTGCTCATCGAACATCGCGTGGTGTCCGTGCTCATAGAAGAGCGCCTCAACCGCGAGCATGGGCGTCGGCCGCGATTGCGCCCAGTCCGGATCGTCGATGCCGGCGTAGGAGCGCAGGCACGCTCCCGCGTTGGGCACGCCCACGCGCAGCACTCCGCCCGGCTTCAGCGCGCGGTGGCACTCCATGGTCAGCCCGAAGCCGTTGCGCAGGGTCAGGTGCTCGAGCAGGTGCTCGTGGAAGATCGCGTCGACCGTGCCGTCCGCGAACGGAATGCCGTTCTTGAGATCCCACACCAGATCGGCCGGGGCGCCCGCGAGGTCGATGTCGACCCAGCCCGGCTTGGAGAGGAAACCCGAACCGAGGTGCAGGCGCAGCTCGGGACTGTCGCGGAGCTTCGCCAGGCGTCGCCGGGAGGTCGGCGTGAGCACCGCCGTCGCGACGACGCGCAGCCGGCCGACCCCGACCAGCGAAATCAGCCGCCGCGGCAGGCTCTCCGGCCTTGGCAGCGCCGGTGCTTCGGCGGCCGGGTCGTTCAAGAGGTAGTCGCGGAGGCGCTCGTGGGTCACTCAGCGGCATTACAACATGTGGTCGCGCCGCAGTGCAGAGACCACCAGCCGCGCGGCCAGCTCCGCTCCGGTCGTGTTGAGGTGCACGCCGTCGCTCTGGCGCACCCGCACTCGCTTGCCGTCGATCCTCATCGACTTGCGGTAGCGGCCGCCCGGGGTGAACACCTCGTCCAGCTCGACCAGCCGCACGTCGTCCGCGAGCCCGGCCGCCGCCAGACGCAGCGCCGCGTTCACCGCCGGGAACGTCTCGCGGAACAGCCCGTCGCGCGCCGCCGGCAGCAGCAGCCAGTACACCCGCCCGCGCCCGCCGCGGGCGTAGGTGCGCATCATCTCCCGCGCCCGCCGCGCGTACTCGGCGATCCATGGCATCCCGCAGCAGTCCACGCCCGCCATCCGGAAGCCGTCGTTCGCTCCGAGGAACATCACCGTCACGTCCGGCTGGATGCCCGCGACCTGCTCCCTCGCATGCTTGCGCCAGTCGAGCAGCGCCGGCTTCGAGATCCCGGTCGACACGCGCGCGTCGCTGCGCAGCAGCGCCGGCCGCGCGCGCTCGCGCATGAAGGAGTCGACGATCTGGATCATCGAGTCGCCCGTGGCCAGGATCCGCAGCCGCCCGCCGGGCGGCTTGGCGCGCAGCGTCCGGCGCAGCCGCTGGTAGGGCATCGCCGCCGTGAGCGCGTACGCCCCCGGCCGCCGCGCGCGGAAGCGAACGACGCGCTCTCGCCGGCCGGAGGGCATCTCGACGGAGCGGCAGCGCTCGCTCGCGCCCGGCGGGCGCACGCAGAAGCGCACCGCGAAGTCACCGAGCCGCCAGCGGTCGCGCAGCCGGACCGCCACACCGCGCGGCGCCGCGGTTGCGCGCGGCGCGGCGAGGGTCATGCGGCGGGCGCACGTGGGCGTGCGCACCTGTGCGGTGGCGGTGTCCGCGCCCTGGGTCGTCGTGAAGCGGCGCACCGAGCTGGCGCAGCTCCAGACGGCGAAGCGCCGCAGCACGGTCTCCTCCGCGGTCGGCGCGAGCGTCCGCGTTTGCCCGGTCAGCTCGTCGCGCACGGTCAGCTCCACGCCCGGCTGGGCCTGCAAGCGCAAGGCGATCCGGCCGGGCTCGTGGGCGGTCGCGCGCAGCTCGAGCGCGTTCGCGGCGGGGACAGCGAGGAGCAGCAGGCAGAGCGTCAGCGGGAGCGCTGCTGCGCGCCTCACCGCACCCGCACGGCCGGCCCGGCGACCTTGCCGGAGCGCACGCGATAGGCGCCGGCGCGCCGGATCTCGACCCGGTAGCGCCCGCTCGCGCTCGTGCGCACCCGCCGCACGAGCTGCCAGCCGTCGCGAGTGCGGCGTTCCAGCGCCAGCACTCGGCGCTTTGGCGCGGGCGAGAAGTCGCCAGCAAGCGCGGCGCTCGTCAGGCGCTCGCCCCAGCTGGCTGGGCGGGCCGAGCGCGGATAGCGGGCGCTGCTCGCGATGCGCACGAATGTGAACCAGCTGTCGCGCAGCCCGAGGCGCGAGCGGATCGCCGGCCCGGTCAGCGTCGTGGAGCCCTTGGTGCCGATCACGCGGGCGCGCACCACCCGCGGCGACACGCCCCGCTCCAGCACCTTGACGCTCTTGAACTTGCCGGGCGCGCCGAGTGCGTGGTCGAGCGCGGCCGCCGTGGTCTTGACCTGCCAGCGGTGGTAGGGCGACTTGTTGTCGTAGGGATCGGGCACCCCGACCAGCCACGGCTTCGAGAGCGCGCCGACGAACGAGAACTCGATGTTCTCGGTCTCCCCGCCGGAGGTGGAGAAGTAGTAGGTCACCGCCGGCACCCCGCCGTAGGTGACGATGCGCCCGGCGGTGTCGCGCACCGCGGCGTCGCTGCGGATGCTCTCGCCGGTCACGCCGCGGTAGACCTGCGAGCGGGTGTCGGGGTACTGGTCGAACAGCCCGGTCGTCTTGCGCGTCGCGAGCGCGTAGGTGCGTGCGGCCACAGCCTGGACCTTGAGCGCCTCGAGCGGCCACGAGCTGGGCATCTCGCCCGCCACCACGCCGCGCACGTAGCTATCGAGGTCGAGCACGTTGATCGCCGTGAGCCCCGCGCCCTCGGTGCGCAGCTCGATCTCGCCGCGGTAGAGGCCGCCCGACACGTAGTTGAGCGCCGGCCCCAGCAGCCGCAGCGGCTCCGTTCCGCCGAAGCGGGCGCCGTTGCCCACGCGCGCCACGCGCTTGCCGGAGGAGGTGGTGACCAGGATCTCCCCACCTGAGTCGCGCGCCACGTAAGTGCGGTCCGGCTTCAGGGCGCGGCTGCCGATGCTGGTGGCGCCGCGCACGCGGATGTAGGCGTCGTTGGGCTGCAGCAGCACGCGCACCGGGCGCGAGGGGGCGCTCCCGAGCCGCGTGTCCTTGTAGTAGTGGGCGAGGATGCCCTGATACTTGGCGCCGTTCAACGCGTACCCATAGGCGCCGTACTGGCTCATCCCGATGCCGTGACCGAAGCCGGCGCCGCGGATCACGTGGCGCACGGCAGCGCCCGCAACGGCAGGCGCAGCGGCAAAAACGAGCAACGAGGCTGTGACGGCGAGTAGTCGGCGCATGAATTCCCTACAACGCCTCTATCGGCGCAAGGTAGCGGGACTCAACCCACGGAATAGAGCTGCCATTCGCCGGGAACCCCCCGCAGCTCGTGGGGGCCCCGCTCCTCGAAGTCGATTCCAGAGCCGACAACGAGGTCCTTCACCGTGCTCGAAACCAGCACCTCGCACGGCGCGGCGCGATCCATCACGCGGGCGGCGATGTGCACGGCCAGCCCGCCCAGGTCGCCGTCCATCACCTCCAGCTCGCCGGTGTGCAGGCCCGCTCGCACCTCCAAACCGAGCGACGCCACCGACTCGGCGTGATCGGCAGCGCAGCGGATCGCGCGCGCCGGGCCGTCGAAGGTGGCCAGGAAGCCGTCGCCGGTGTGCTTGACCTCGCGGCCGCGGTGGCGCACGAGCGAGCGCCGGAAGAGCGCGTCGTGGCGCTCGAGCATGAACCGCCACCCGCGGTCGCCCATGCGCGCCGCGTGCTGGGTTGAGTTGCAGATGTCGGTGAACAGCACGGTCGCCAGCATCCGGTCCGGCTCCACGCGGTGGCGCTCGCCGGTCAGGAACTCCTCGATCTCGCCCAGCAGGGCCTCGCTGTCGCCGAGCGAGTACATGTTGTCGCCGCCCTCGAGCTCGACCATCCTCGCGCCCGGGATGCGCTCGGCGAGGAAGCGCGAGTGCTCGATCTTGATGAAGCTGTCCTCGCGCCGGTGGAGCACGAGCGTGGGCACGCGGATCGACGGCAGCACGTCGCGCACGTCGAACTCGCCGATCAGGTCGAAGATCCGCTTGATCGTCGAAGGGCTGGCGGCCAGGCGCTCGAGCCGGCCGGCCCACTCCCTGAACTCCGGGTCGGCCATGCGGCTGGGCGCCACGCCGCCCGCCACCCAGCCCTCGCCCCAGTGGTCGACCAGGTCGTCCATCCGCACCTTGCGGTCCTCGGCGCTCCAGGCCCACTCGTAGCCCGGCGCCCAGGTCGCGCGAGCGAAGGCGGCGTACAGGATCAGGGCGCTCACCCGTTCCGGGTAGGTCGCGGCGAACAGCGCGGCCATCGGGCCGCCCTCGAGCGTGCCGGCGATCGCCGCCCGCTCGGAGCCGGCGGCGTCCATCACGGCGATCACGTCGTCCATCTGCTCCTCGAGCGTGGGGGCACCGGCCAGCGGATCGGACAGGCCCGAGCCGCGCCGGTCGAACGTGATCACGCGCGCGAACTGGGTCAGTCGCTCCATCACCCGGGTCAGGGAGTCCTCGGCCCACAGGTACTCCACCTGCGAGATCCAGGGCGGGATCCAGACCAGGTCGAGAGGGCGGTCGCCCTCCACGACGTAGGCGATATTCAGGTCGCCGCTCTTGGCGTACCGCGCGACCGGGGACACACCATTGAAGTTACCGGTCGCGGGTATCGTGCTTTGGCGGATGGCCAAGCGCAAGGCATCGGACGTGTTCGTGGAGTGCCTCGAAGCCGAGGGCGTCAAGCACGTGTTCGGGATCCCGGGCGAGGAGACGCTCGATCTGAACGAGTCCTTGTCGCACTCGTCGATCGAGTTCATCCCGGTGCGCCACGAGCAGGGCGGCGCGTACATGGCCGACGTCTACGGGCGCCTGACCGGCCACGCCGGCGTCTGCCTCGGCACGCTCGGCCCGGGCGCGCTGAACCTCGTCACCGCGGTGGCGGATGCCTTCCTCGACCGCGCCCCGCTGGTCGCGCTCACGGGCCAGGGCGACCTCGAGCGCATGCACAAGGAGTCGCACCAGTACATCGACCTGCTGCGTGTGATGCGCCCGATCACCAAGTGGAACGCGCGCCTCTCCGACGCCGCGATCATCCCCGAGGTGGTGCGCAAGGCCTTCAAGCTCGCCGAGGGCGAGAAGCCGGGCGCCACCCACATCGAGCTGCCCGAGGACGTGATGGTCGAGGAGATCGACGCCCGGCCGCTGCCGCGCAGCCGCCAGATCCTCTCCGAGCCGGCCGCGCGCGAGCTGCTCAGGGCGGCGGACCTGATCCGCGGCGCGGTCTCGCCGGTGGCGCTCGCCGGCAACGGAGTGATCCGCGGCAACGCCGCGCCGGCGCTGCGCGAGTTCGTGCGCTCGACCGGCATCCCGGTTGCCGAGACGTTCATGGGCAAGGGCCTGATCTCACCCGACAGCCCCAGCGCCCTCGGTGCGGTCGGCCTCCAGTCCGGCGACTACAGCATGGCGGGCTTCGAGGACGCCGATCTGGTGCTCGCGATCGGCTACGACCTGGTCGAGCACTCGCCCGAGCACTGGAACCCGCAGCGCGACAAGCAGATCATCTGCATCGACTCGGTACCCGCCGAGATCGACGAGTACTTCATCCCCGAGGTCGAGCTGATCGGCGACATCTACCACGTGCTCACACGGCTCGGGGAGGAGTGCCGCCACGTGCCCCACCAGGGTGGCTCGACCCGGCTGCGCGACGTGGTGCTGGGGCGCTTCGAGCAGGCCAAGGACGACGACGCCTTCCCGGTCCAGCCGCCGCGCGCCCTCTACGAGATCCGCCAGGCGCTCGGGCGCGACGACATCCTGATCTCGGACGTGGGGCTGCACAAGCTCTGGATCGGGCGCATGTTCCCGGCCTACGAGCCGAACACCGTGCTGATCGCCAACGGCCTGGCCGGGATGGGCTTCGCGGTGCCGGCCGCGATCGCGGCCAAGCTGGTCCACCCGAACCGCAGCGTGGTCACGGTCAACGGCGACGGCGGCTTCCTGATGAACTGCCAGGAGCTCGAGACCGCCGTGCGCCTCAAGACCCCGATCGTCAACGTGGTCTGGGAGAACGGGCAGTACGGGTCGATCGTCTGGAAGCAGGACAAGAAGTTCGGCTCCCACTTCGGCACCGACTTCACGAACCCCGACTTCGTCAAGCTCGCCGAGAGCTTCGGCATGCCGGCCTGGCGCTGCGGCTCGGCCGACGAGTTCGGCGAGCGCCTGCGCCACGCGCTCGGCCTCGACGTGCCGTCGCTGATCGTGCTGCCGATCGACTACTCCATCGACGTAGCCATCTCTGAGGAACTCGGAACGGAGACCGTTGCAACATGAGCATCGCCACTGAGGAACAGACAGTCGTAGACAAGGTCTCGAAGCAGCTCTACATCGGAGGGGAGTGGCGCGACGCCTCGGGCGGGGGAACGCTCGAGGTGATCGACCCGGCCACCGAGGAGCCGCTCTGCGAGGTGGCCGACGGCACGCCCGAGGACGCCGCGGCGGCGCTCGACGCGGCCGTGGAGATGCGCGCCGAGTGGGCGGCGACGCCGCCGAACGACCGGGCCGGGATCCTCTGGAAGGCCTTCGAGCTGCTGATGGAGCGCGCCGACGAGCTGGCGGTGCTGATGACGCTCGAGATGGGCAAGCCGGTCGCCGAGTCGAAGGCGGAGATCGTCTACGCCGCGGACTTCTTCCGCTGGTACTCGGGCGAGGCCCTGCGCATCGACGGCAACTACAAGCAGTTCGCCAACGGCACCAGCCGCGTGCTGGTGATGAAGCAGCCGGTGGGGCCCAGCCTGATGATCACGCCCTGGAACTTCCCGATGGCGATGGGCACGCGCAAGGTCGGGCCGGCGGTGGCGGCCGGCTGCACGATCGTGATGAAGCCGGCGCAGCAGACGCCGTTGTCGATGCTCGCGCTCGGCCAGATCCTCGAGGAGGCGGGCCTGCCCGGCGGGGTGTTCAACATCCTGACCACCTCGTCGTCGGGGTCGACGACCGGGCCGCTGATCGAGGATCCGCGGCTGCGCAAGCTGTCCTTCACGGGGTCGACGGAGGTCGGGCGCAAGCTGATCGAGGCGTCGGCGCAGAACGTCCTGAAGGTGTCGATGGAGCTGGGCGGGAACGCGCCGTTCCTGATCTTCGAGGACGCCGACCTGGACGCCGCGGTGGAGGGCGCGCTGCTGGCCAAGATGCGCAACATCGGCGAGGCGTGCACGTCGGCCAACCGCTTCCACGTGGCCGAGCCCGTGCGCGAGGAGTTCGCCAGCCGCCTCGCCGAGAAGATGGGCGGCCTGAAGATGGGCCGCGGCACCGAGGACGACGTGAAGGTCGGCCCGCTGATCGACCAGCCGTCGCGCGAGAAGGTGGCCGAGCTGGTGCAGGACGCGCTCGACAAGGGGGCGACCCGGGTGGTCGGCGGGGAGATCCCGGACGGGCGCGGCTACTTCTACGCGCCGACGGTGCTCGACGAGGTGCCGCAGGACGCGCGCGTCTTCCACGAGGAGATCTTCGGCCCGGTGGCGCCGGTGGGGGTGTTCTCGTCGGAGGAGGACGCGATCGCGCGGGCCAACGACACGGAGTACGGGCTGGTCGCCTACGTGTTCACGCGCGACATCAAGCGAGCGATCCGCGTCTGCGAGGGCCTCGACACCGGGATGGTCGGCCTCAACCAGGGAATGGTCTCGAACGCCGGAGCGCCGTTCGGCGGCGTCAAGCAGTCGGGCATCGGGCGCGAAGGCGGCCACGAGGGCCTCGAGGAGTTCCTGGAGACGAAGTACGTGGCGGTGAACCTGTAGCCAGCTACGCCGTCAACGACCGCGCCGTCGCGCGTGCCCGCAAGCTGATCGAGGCGCGCCAGTACGTCCTCGACAGCGAGTGGGGGGACGTCCAGCCGAAGGCGGACGCGGAGAACGCCTTCCTCGAGAAGCACTCGTGGGAGGAGTACGGCGAGTGGCATCTGGGGCTCACCGAAGGCCCGGGCGAAGAGACGAAGGCGAGGTACGCCTTCGTGTACGGCGACTTCCGGCGCATCCACCGCTCCGGCCTGATCGCCTGCCACTACCGAGCGGCCGAGTGGCGCCACAAGGAGATCGAGCTCGCCGCGCACGAGCTGCTGCAGCTGCTCGACGGCTAGACCGGCTCGGTCCAGACCAGCGCCGTCCCGTCGAGCACGACCGTGCCCTCCTGGTTCGTGATCGTCGTGCGCAAGCGCGTGAGCGGCTTGTCCTCGCGGGCCTCCAGTACCTCGACCTCGGCCGTGATCTCGTCTCCCGGCCGCACCGGCGACTTGAAGTGCCAGTCCACGTGGAGGAACACGCTGCCCGGCCCGGGCAGCTCCTCGGCGACAACCGCGTTGAGCAGTCCGGAGGTCACGCCGCCCTGGACGATGATCCCGCCGAAGCGACTGTCCGCGGCGGCCCGCTGGTCGTAGTGGAGCGGGTTGCGGTCGCCGGTCAGCTCGGTGAACAGCTCGATGTCGCGCGCGCTGATCGTCCGTGCTCTCGAGGCGGTCGCGCCCACCTGCGCTAGCCATCGGCACAGCCTAGCCCTCCCACCGATCTCCGCAAATTGGGGGTTTTTTGGCGCTGTCTGGGGGTGATTCGCACAGCATTTGGGTGCAGAATCCACGCAAATTGGGGCGATCTCCGTCGTACGGACGCGGCGGCCGCGCCCGAATCGCTGGGGCTCTCGGGGTGCCCGCCCCGCACACCCTCCAGAGAGCGCCAGCCGAGACCAACATGGAGGTGTGGCATGCGCCGAATCGTGGTTGTGCCGGTGCTCGTCTGCGCGGCGATCGCGATCGCCGGGACCGGGACTGCGAGCGCCCATGTGCCGTTCTGCGCCGAGTCGGTCAATCCCCACGGGCAGAACACTCCGCCCGCGGGCAGCACGACTCTGCCGGGTCCCAACGGAGGACAGAACGAGGACGGCTTCTACAAGATCGGCTCGGACGTCGGCTCGGCGGTGACCGTCGTGACCGGCGGCGTCACGTTCGGGCCATTCGCGTCGGGCAGCGTGATCAAGTACACGCAGGCCCCCGGAGCCGCGCCCACGTCGAAGACGATCGGATCGAGCAACGGCCAGGCCGGGGCCGTGATCGTGCACATCACCGGACCGGACGAGCTGGTCGTCGTCTCGATCGACGGCGCCAGCGCACGACCTGCTTCGTCCCACCGCCGCCGAAGTAGCTCGCAACCGGCGGGCGCGGCCGCCCAGCCGCGCTCGCCGGGCCGGCTACGCGGCCAGCGCGCGGGGCTGCGACTCGGCGACCTGTGCGATCCGCCCGGCGGCGTTATCGAGCGCGCCAGCTGACAGCAGCGCGGCGGTGGCGTTCGCGACCAGCCGCCCGGTTAGGCCGCCGCTGCGGCGCATCGACACGCGGGCGCGCAGCTCAGCGGCGCCGTCCCCGCCGACCAGGTCGTAGCGCACGTCGAATCCGACCGGGCCGTCGGCGGATAGCTCGAGCCGCGCCTCGTCGGCCGTGTGCACCTCGACGTCGAAGCCGACGCTTACGCCCGCCAGCTTTCCGGTGACCCGTCCGCGGGCGCCGGCGGCCAGCCGCCGGCCCTCCAGCTCGTCCAGGTCGAAATCGACCGGCGACCAGCGGCGAATCTCCTCAGGATGCGTCAGCGCGTGAAGCACCTGCTCGGGTGTCGCGTTCGCTCTCGTGGTCGCGGTCCATTCCCACATGCCGGCCAGGTTCCCATCTCGGGCCTCCCGGCTGTGAGCGATCCAGCACAGTTCCTTGCGGCCTACGGCCGCTGACGCCTACTTCACGACCTTCAAGGTCATCCGCATGTCCGGCGCGTGGATCGTGCAGACGATCTTGTAGGTCCCAACCTTGCTGCAGCTTCTTCTCGTAGGTGCCCGCGGCTCTTGGTCTCCGAGTGGAACTTGACCGGGCCCTTCTTGACGGTGACGTTGTGGGGGTTGCTGCCCTCCCACTCCCACTCGACCTTGTCGCCCTTGTGGACGGTCACGGTGCGCGGAGCGCCCTTGTGGACGAAGTAGTCGTCGTCGACCTCGACGGACTTGGTCTTCGAGAGTGCAGGACCTGCCACCAGGAGCGTTCCGACCAACCCGGCGAGCAGGGCTGAGGCGAGCACCTTGCGCATGACGACCTCCGATCGGGTTCCGGGGCACTACGCGCGCGAGCCCGATTCGGTTCGGCCATCGGCGCGATGAGTTTGCGGGCCGGCCCGGGTCTCAGTCGGCAAATGGCCCACTCCTCGACACTCCGCCGGCTGCGACGCGCCTTCGACGGCACCATCCACCTGCCGGGCGACACCGCCTACGACACCCTGCGCGCTCCGCTGAACCCCGCCCTCAACCCGCGCCCGGCCATCGTCGCGGCGCCGACGAGCCCGACCGACGTGCAGGCGGCGGTGATCGCCGCGCGCGAGGACGGCCTGCCGGTCGCCGTGCAGGCGACCGGGCACGGGCTGCATCGCTCCTACGTCGGCGGCCTGCTGCTGAACGTCTCGGGCATGCGCTCGGTCTCGGTCGATCCCGAGCGCCGCGTCGCGCGGGTCGGCCCCGGCGCCACCTGGGGCCAGGTCCTGGCGGCCGCCGCGCCGTTCGGGCTGGCTCCGCTGTCCGGCTCCTCGCCCTCGGTTGGCGTGACCGGGTTCACGCTCGGCGGTGGGGTCGGCTGGCTGTCGCGCAAGCATGGCTTCGCGGCCGACAGCGTGGTGCGCGCGGAGCTGGTCACGGCCGCGGGCCAGCGGATCACAGCGAACGCCGACCGCCACGCGGACCTGTTCTGGGCGCTGCGCGGCGGCGGGGGCGGCTTCGGCATCGTGACCGAGCTGGAGTTCCGCCTCCATCCGGTCACGCGGGTCTACGCGGGCACCTCCTACTTCCCGCTGGAGCGGGCGGCGGAGACGCTCGCGGTCTACCGCGACTGGGTCGAGAACGCGCCCGACGAGCTGAGCACGGCGATCCTGCTGACGCGCGAGGCGCTCGGCATCCGCCTCATGCACGCCGGTGAGGCGGCCGAGGCCGAGCGGCTGATCGAGCCGCTGCGCGCGGCGGCCGGCCCGGCGCTCGTGAATGGCTTCCGCACCGAGCCCTACGCCGCCGTGGCGATCGGCGGAACCGCGCCCCGGCACCTCGACCTCCTGCCGCGCCTGCCCGACGCCGTCCTCGACTTCCTGGTGGAAGCGGTCGCGGACGAGGGCCTCGGCATCCCGACGATCGAGCTCCGCCACTGGGGCGGCGCGATGGCACGGCCCGCCGCCGACGCGGGACCGGTCGGCCACCGCGGCGTGCCGTTCTCGGTGATCGCCGACTCCGCCGAGCCCGCGCTCGTCGAGACGCTGCGCCCACACGCCACCGGCGGCACGTTCCTGAACTTCCTCGCCGACACGACGCGGACCGCCTCCGCCTATACGCCGAGCGACCTCCGCCGGCTGGGCGAGGTCAGGGCGACCTACGACCCGGACGACGCCTTCCGGCTCAACCACCGCATACCACCGCGCCGTATCCTCGAGCCGCATGGACGACCCATCGAATCTGCAGGCCTTGGTCGGCGAGTGGGAGCTCGAGGCGGCGTTCGAGCCCGCCCCGGCACCGGGCATTCGCGGGCGCGTCGAGTTCGCGTGGATGCCCGGTGAGCGGTTCCTGATCCAGCGCTGGGAGGTCGACCATCCCGATGCCCCGGACGGCCTCGCGGTGATCGGGGCGGCTGACGACGGCTACGTGCAGCACTACTTCGACTCACGCGGCGTGGCGCGGCTCTACGGGATGAGCTTCGACGACGGGGTCTGGGAGCTTTGGCGCGACGGCGACGACTTCTCGCAGCGCTTCACCGGGACCCTCAGCGACGACGGGAAGAGGCTCGAGGGCGCTTGGGAGATCTCCCACGACGGGTCGAGCTGGGAGCACGATTTCGACATCACCTTCACGAAGGTCGCCTGAGTGCGGTACATGGTGATCGAGACCTTCACGCGCGGCGCGCCGCCCGTCTACGAGCGCGCCGCCGAGCGGGGGCGGATGCTGCCGCCCGGCCTCGAGTACGTCGACAGCTGGATCGACGAACGCACCCTCGACCGCTGCTTCCAGCTGATGGAGACCGACGAGCCCAGCCTGTTCGACGAATGGATCGCCAGCTGGAGCGACCTCGCCGAGTTCGAGGTCGTCCCGGTGATCGATTCGGCCGCGGCGGCGGCTCGCGTCTCGCCCTAGCGCGGCGGCGCCGTCGATCCGCGCACGAGCAGCTCGGCCGGCAGCACCAGCCGGCGGCGCGTTCGCCGGCCGGCCATCCGTCCCTCGAGCAGCTCGAACCCGCTCGCGCCCAGTAGCTCGGCGTCAAGCGCGACCGTCGTGAGGGCGGGCTCGAGCACGCGGGCGAAGTCCATGTCGTCGAAGCCGATCACCGACAGGTCGCGCGGCACGCGCAGCCCGCGCTCGCGCGTGGCGAGGTAGAGCCCGGCGGCGATGATGTCGTCGTCGCAGAACACCGCCGTCGGGCCCTCGTCGAGGATCGCGCCCGCGACGTCGCGTGCGTCGTCGATCGTGATCGGGGTGAGGGCGCGCGGCTGAGTGTCGGGGTCGAGCCCTGCCTCCGACAGCACCCGGATCCGGGCTGCCTCGCGCAGGTGGAAGGTGGGCGCGTCGAACGCCGCGGCGAGGTGGCCGATGCGGCGGTGGCCCAGCTGGATCAGGTGCTCGAACGCGGCGGCGGCGCCGCCTTCGGCGTCGAAGCGCACCGAGGGCCGCCCCGGCGCCTCGGCCTCCATCAGCACCACCGCCTGATCGGAGCCGAGCGCCTCGGGGGCGCTCACCTCGAAGAGCAGGTAGCCGTCCACCGGGCCGGCGCGCAGGGCCTCGAAGGACTGCTCCTCCCATCGGCGGTCGTTGGCGGTGTCGACCAGGGCGACCGTGTAGCCCGCCTCCTGCGCCGCCCGCTGCGCGCCGCGCAGCACGCGGCTGAAGAACGGGTTGGTCACGTCGGGCACGAGCAGCGCGACGGCCCGCGAGCGGCCCAGGCGCAGGGCCTGCGCCGCGACGTTGGGCCGGTAGCCGAGCTCGCGTGCGCAGCGACGCACGCGCTCCTGGGTCTCCTCCGAGACGCGCCCGCGGCCCTTGCCGGAGAAGACGAGCGAGACCGTGGACTGCGACACGCCGGCACGCCGAGCGACGTCGACGCTCGTCACGTGGTGGGTGGGAGAGCGCGCGATGGGCGGAATGCAACCACGCCCGCGCCCGCCTCGCTCGGTCGGCGACCGTCGGGGTTGACAGCTCTGGAGGTCATACGTACTATGCTAATACGTATGACGGGAATCGGATCAACAATCACAGCCTTCCTCGCGGGCGCAGCCGTAGCCCTCGGAGGCGTGCTCGCCGGCGGATCGGACGGGTCCGCGCCGCACACCGCGCTGGTGATCGACGCGGGCGCCGGCCGCGACGGCCGCGAGCTCGTGGACAGCCGCCTGCGCGCGGCCGACGCCGAGGTTCGCCTGGCGCGCAGCTCCACCGAGGCCGGCACCGACGTGCGCTACTTCGCGGCTCAGGGCTACCGGGTGATCGTGGTCGGGCCGCTCGCCACCGAGGCGGCGGCCGCGACCGGCGTGTCGGCGGTGCGCGCCGACGGCCTCGCGGGCGCGCTACAGGCCGTCAGTCGCTGATCAGCGGCCTTCGAAGGTCGCCTTGCCTGGGCCCTGCTCGAGCAGCGTCCGGGCGCCGTTCTGGAGGTCCGCGCTGGCCATCACGCGCGCGCCGGCCTCGGGAAGCGCCGTGTCGGCCGCCTCGACACCCTCGTCCACGGCGAGCCGGATCATGCGCTTCGTGGCCGCGTGGGCGAGAGTCGGGCCGGCGGCCAGCCGCCCCGCGAACGAGCGCGCCTTGTCCAGCAGCTCATCGGCCGCGACCACCCGGTTGACGACGCCCCAGTCGCGCATCGTCTCGGCCGGGTAGGGGCGGCCCGTGAGCACCGCCTCCGCGGCCCGGCCCGCACCCGCTCGGGCGACGAGGCGCTGCGTCCCGCCGCCGAACGGGGTCGCTCCGATGACGGCCTCCACGAGGCCGAGCTGGGCTCCCTCGGCGGCCCAGATCAGGTCGCAGGTGAGCGCCACCTCCAGGCCCGCCGCGAGGCACAGGCCCTGCACGGCGGCGACGGTGGGCACCTCGATCTCGGCGAACAGCCTGATCGCCGGCATGAACTCGTCGATCAACTCGTGCGCGGCGGCCTCGTCGCGCCCGAGGAACATCTCGACGTTCGCGCCGGCCGAGAAGTTGTCGCCCTCGGCGCGGATCAGCACCGCGCGTGCCGAGCTGTCGCGCGCCGCGGTCGCGGCGTCCGCGACGTCACTCGCGAGTTCGCGGCCGAACAGGTTCAGCGGCGGGTCGGCGAGGACGATCTCGCCGACGTCGCCCTCGATGACGAAGTGGGCCTTGGACATCGCCGGACCCTAGCCTCCTGCAGGATCGGTTGCGAGCCTTGCCGACCTCCGGCGAGGCCCCGAGACAAAAGGTATGCGTTACGTCCGGCACCTCGCCGGCGTGGTCATACTCGCAGGGACGCTTTCGTTGGGTCTCGCTCAGCAGGCAGATGCGAGCAGCGCCAACGTGGCCGCGCTTCAGGTAGCTCTCAAGGCACTCGGTCTCTACCCCGTCTCGGTCGACGGGGTGAAGGGCCCCTTCACCGAGAACGGGGTGCGCTCGTTCCAGCAGCAGCACCGCCTCTCGGTCGACGGCGTCGCCGGGGCCGCAGACTCGCCACGCGCTCGGCCGCCGCGGTCGCCCACGCCTCGGCTCGCGCGTCATGCACCGCGGCCAGCGCGGCTGGGACGTGGCCGCCCTCCAGTTCCTGCTGCAGCGCCGCGGCTACCAGCCGGGCGGCATCGACGGCGGGTTCGGCGACGGCACCCGCAACGCCCTCACCTCCTTCCAGCGAGCCGCCGGTCTGACGGTCGACGGGCTCGCCGGGTCGGCGACGCTGTCAGCGCTGCGTCGCCGCTCCGGCGGGCCCACCCGCACCGTGTCCGGCCCGGTCAGCTTCTACCGACCCGTGCCTGGGGCGATCGGCGATCGCTTCGGCGCGCCGCGCGAGAACGGGCGCAAGCACTCGGGGATCGACTTCCCGGTGGCCTACGGGACGCTCATCGAGGCCGCCGGCGTCGGCACCACGGTCTTCGCCGGCTACAACTCGGGCGGCTACGGCAACCTCGTCGTGGTCCAGCACCGGCTCGGCTACACGACCTGGTACGCGCACATGTCGCGCATCACCTCATGGGCGGGCGAGCACGTCGAGGGCGGCACGCGGCTCGGCTACGTCGGCTCGACCGGCCACTCCACCGGGTCCCCACCTGCACTTCGAGGTGCGCCTCAACAACGTGCCGATCGACCCGATGCCGTACCTGCTGGCCGGCACGGCCGCGAAGGCGGGACAGCCGGTGACCGTCAAGCGCAAGCTGCGCGGATCCAGCGGCCTACGCGACCGCGACGCATCGACGACTGTCGGTAACCAAACCAAACTGGCCGACGCTCCACGGGGGTCCGGGGGCGCGAGCCCCGGGTGGTTAGGTCTTCGTGCCGCGCGTCATCGCGCGCAGGTCGAGCGCCTTGTCGAGCGTCTCCTCGTCGACGCCCTTCTCCAGCGCCACCTCGCGGATCGTCCGCCGCGAGGCGACCGCCTCGTTGACGATCTCGGTGCCGCGGTCGTAGCCGATGTGGGGGTTGAGCGCGGTGGCGATCGCCGGCGTCGACTCGGCGTTGCGGCGCAGGGTCTCCTCGTTGGCCTCCACGCCCTCGACGCACTTCTCGGACAGCAGGTGGCTCGCCGAGGTCAGGATGCGGATCGACTCGAACAGGTTGCGCGCGATCACCGGGACGCGCACGTTCAGCTCGAACGCTCCCTGGGTGCCGGCCACGGTCACCGCCATGTCGTTGCCGATCACCTGGGCGGCCACCTGGAGCACCACCTCGGGGATCACCGGGTTGACCTTCCCGGGCATGATCGACGAGCCCTTCTGCAGCTCGGGCAGCCGCAGCTCGACGAGGCCGGTGCGCGGGCCCGAGCCCATCAGCACGAGGTCGTTGGCGATCTTCGTCAGCGACACGGCCACGACCTTGAGCGCGCCGTGCAGCTCGACGAGCGCGTCGCGGTTGGCCTGCGCCTCGAAGCGGTCGCGCGGCGCCTCGCCGAGGCCGAGCTTCTCGCGCACGCGCTCGGCGAACTCGGGGTGGGTGTTGAGGCCCGTTCCGGTGGCCGTGCCCCCGAGCGGGATCTCGGCGGCGCGGCCGAGCGCGTCGCGCACGCGGTCGCGGCCGAGCGTGATCTGCGCCGCGTAGCCGCCGAACTCCTGCCCGAGCGTCACCGGGACGGCGTCCATCATGTGGGTGCGGCCGGCCTTGACGACGTCGGCGAACTCGTCGGCCTTGCGCTGCAGCGCGCCGGCCAGCCGCTCGAGCGCGGGCAGCAGGCTCGGCTGCGCACGCCGTCGACGGCGGCCAGGTGGACGGCGGACGGGAAGACGTCGTTGGACGACTGCCCCATGTTCACGTGGTCGTTGGGGTGGGCGCCGTCGCCGGCGAGGTTGGCGATCACCTCGTTGGCGTTCGTGTTCGTCGAGGTGCCGGAGCCGGTCTGGAAGACGTCGATCGGGAACTGGTCGTCGTGGTCGCCGGCGGCGACCTCGTCGCCCGCGCGGGCGATCCGCTCGGCCACGTCGGCGTCCAGCAGGCCCAGCTCGGCGTTCACGCGCGCGGCGGCGGCCTTGATGCGGCCCAGCCAGTGCACCACCGGGAGCGGCACGCGCTCGCCGGACACGGGGAAGTTCTCGATTGCCTTGCCCGTCTCCGGGCCCCAAAGCTCCTGCTGAATCGCCATGTCGATGGAGGCTATCGAGCGCGCAAGTCGTGCAGTGGCCGCTTGACCCAGGCGCGGCCGGCGGATTTCCGTGTTCTGATCGCCGAAGTGACCGCCCTGACTCGACATCGACCTCGCCCGCTCCCGCCGGCCAGTCGCGGACTCGATCCGCTTCTGCTCGCGCTGCGGCACGTGCGAGCAGTCGCGCGCGACCGCACGTGCCGCGACGTGTCTGCGACCGCTGCGAGATGGGCGTGCTGCTCGAGCTGCCGACGCGACGCACTCCCGGGCGAGGCCGCGCTTCCTGATCTGCACCTACGACCTGGACGTCAGCGCGGTCAGCGAGGCCGGCGAGGAGCATCTTCGGCGCGCAGGACGGCCTGCGTGGGCGCCCATCTGCTCGACCTCGCGACCTGCCCGCTGGGCGACGACCAGCTCGCCCGCCACACGGCGCTGGCGGCGCAGCGCGCCCGCGAGCCGGTCGAGCTGCCGATGCGGCTGCGCTCCGACGAGGGCGAGGCGCTGGGCACGCTGGCGGCCCGCGATCGACGACCTGCGGCCCGCCGCGCGCGGCGCTGGTCACGGTGGAGCCCACCGGCTTCGGCCGTCGTCGCTGAAGTCGGTGCAAGAACCACTGCACCGGTTGCGCAACAAACGTCCAGACGGGACAAAAGCTCCACTCAAGATGCTGGGGCTCCGGCCGAAAACCTGTGCAAGAACGCATTCCGTCCTGCAACTCGAAGTATGGCGCACGGTGCTGCGATTAAGCACGGGACGGAGGCGACGTGAGCGGGATCAGGACAAATGCGGCAGCAGAACTGCTCGGGGTGAGCCCGAACACGCTGCGCAGCTGGGAGCGCCGCTTCAGCTATCCCAAGCCGCGCCGCACCCAGGGCGGCCACCGCCAGTACGACCTCGCCGAGCTGGAGTCGCTGCGGCGGGCGCTGCTGGAGACCCACAACATCTCGTCCGCGATCGAGCTCGCGCGCCAGCGCGGCGAGGGGCCGAGCACGCCCAGCCGTCTGCTGGACGCATGGGACCACTTCGACGAGGGGCTGGCCGACCGGGTGCTGGAGGAGAGCCTCGCCGTGCGCTCGATCGAGCGCACCGTCGAGGAGGTCCTGCTGCCCGCGCTCGAGCTCGCCAGCGACCGCGAGAACCGCGAGGCCGAGCGCGAGCTCGCCTTCCGCTGGGGCACCGGCTGGCTGTACGCCTCACGGCGCGTGGCGCCGCCGGCGAGCCGGTCGCAGGGCGTGCTGCTGTTCGACTCGAGCCCGCGGCTCGACCTCGAGTCGCTGCACGTGCAGGCGCTCGAGCTGGGCCTGCGCCGCGCCGGCTTCCGCACGCTGCTGCTCGCCTTCGACCTTCCGCCCGAGCGCGTGGTGCGCGCGATCCGGGCGCTCGACCCGACCGCCTTCGTGTTCTGCGGCGGCGAGGCCACCCTCGAGGTGGTCGGCCGGCTCGTGTACACGGTGCGCCAGGTCGGCTCGGCCGCGCCGGTGTTCGAGTACCGCGAGGCCATGCCGGTCACGGGCGACCACGGCATCCCCTCGCTGGGCGGCACGCCGATCGAGGCCGTGGAGCGGCTCAAGGGCTACGTCGACAGCGGCCGCATCGAGCAGGCCACCGCGGCGTCCGAGGCCGCGGAGGAAGCCGCCCCGCGGCGTCCGGCTGTCGCGAGCGTCCGCCGCGCCGGCTAGCGAGCCCCGCGGCCGAAGACTGTCCGCACCGCCCCTACAGTGCCGCCGGGATGCCGCTCGAGCTCGGCGATCCGCTCGCACACCGTGCGCTGCAGGCGCTGTTGCGCGCCGAGGCGGCTGTGCGCCGTCGGGTCGCCGCCGAGCTCAACCGCGAGGGCGTCTCGGCCGCCGGCTTCTCGGTGCTCGTCGTCCTGACAACCGCGGGCGGCTCGCTCGAGCTGCGCACGCTGCGCCGCCGGCTCGGGTGGTCGAAGGCCAACGCCACCGAGGTCACCGCCACGCTCGAGGCGCGCCAGTTCGTTCGCCGCCATCGCGACCCCGCCGACCGGCGCATCGTCGTCGTGGACCTCACAGCCCGCGGGCGCGACCTCGTGGAGCGCCTGTTCCCCGAGCACTCGGACCGCGTCACGCGGGCCTTCGGCGCGCTCGACGAGGGCGAGAAGCGCTCGCTCGCGGAGCTCTGCCGGAAGCTTGCGGCCTAGCGGCGGGCGCCCACGTGGGCGACCCAGACGGTGACGAGCCTCGACCCGATCTTCCCGCGGGCGACGCCCATCCCGACCCAGCGGAAGGCGCTCGACATCAGCACCGCGCGGTGCGCCGGAGAGTTCATCCATGCCGAGATCGTCTGTGCCGGGTCGGCCTTCCAGCCGGCATGCAGCTCGAGCGTCTCGCCGATCCGCGCGAACGGCGCTGCTCGCGCGCAATCCGCGAGGCGTGGCCGAAGTAGTCCGTCGCAATCATGCGCCGCGCGTATCGGGTCGACGAGCGGTGCAGCGACTCCGACGCGCTGCAGCGCGGGCAGCCCACTGGCCTGACGTATCTGGTTGAGTTGGCTGATGGCGTCGTCCTGCGGGCTGGCCGCGGCGGTGGCAACGCGACGACGGCGGCTATGAGAAGACCGGTCAGGAGGGAGACCGGGAGGCGGCGCAAAAGCTATCCCCTTTTCCAACGGCCTACGGGGTTAGCTGACGGGCTCGCGCAGGAAAGGTTGCGCGCCGGCCGATGGCCGGTTAGCCCCGCACTACTTGGGTCCCCCGCTCGCCTCCGACCGGGTGCCGGAGGCGATTCGGCGATTCATCCGAAAGTGTTATCAGGTCACGCCTAGAATCGGCGCACTCGTGGCCTATACCCCCGTTGACTCCGTCGCAGACCTTCCCGGAGCTCGAGCAGACCGTGCTCGAGCGCTGGCGCGAGCGCGATGTCTTCCACGAGTCGATCGCGCCGCCGCGAGGGCGCGCCGCGCTTCGTCTTCTACGAAGGGCCGCCGACGGCCAACGGCCCGCCCGGCACCCACCACGTGCTGGCGCGCGTGTTCAAGGACGTCTTCCCGCGCTACAAGACGATGCGCGGCCACCTGGTCACCCGAAAGGGTGGCTGGGACTGCCACGGCCTGCCGGTGGAGCTCGAGGTCGAGAAGGAGCTCGGCTTCACCTCCAAGGACGACATCGAGCGCTACGGCGTGGCCGAGTTCAACGCCAAGTGCCGCGAGTCGGTGCTGCGCTACGTCGACGAGTTGGACGGCTGACCGAGCGGATCGGCTTTTGGATCGACACCGACCAGGCCTACTTCACGCTCGGCCAACGAGTACGTCGAGTCGGTCTGGTGGTCGCTCAAGCAGGTCTGGGACAAGGGCCTGCTGGTCGAGGGCTACAAGGTCGTGCCCTACTGCCCGCGCGACGGCACCGCCCTGTCGAGCCACGAGGTGGCGCTCGGCTACCGCGACACGATCGACCCGAGCGTGTTCGTCAAGTTTCCCGCTGCTCGACGAGCCGGATGTCTCGCTGCTCGCCTGGACGACGATGCCCTGGACGCTCGTTCCGCACGCGGCCATCGCGGTCGATCCCGAGGTGACCTACGTGCGGGCGCGGCTCGGCGACGAGCGTCCTGATCCTCGCCGAGGCGCTGGTCGAGCGCGTGCTCGGCGAGGGAGCCGAGATCGAGCGAGCGCTTGCCCGGGTCGGAGCTGCTCGGGCTGCGCTACGAGCCGCCCTTTCCCTACATCTCCGACTACGGCGACAAGGGCCACACCGTGCTCGCCGGCGACTTCGTCTCGATCGAGGACGGCACCGGCGTCGTCCACACCGGCGCGGCCTTCGGCGAGGACGACTTCCGGCTCGCCCAGGACAACGGCCTGACGATCCACAACCCGGTGCGCCCGGACGGCACGTTCGACGAGCGGACCGGCCCGTTCGCCGGGATGAACGTCCGGGCGGCCGACGCCCACATCATCGAGGCCCTGCGCGAGTCGGGCCGGCTCTTCCGTGCCGGCGAGTACGAGCACGCCTATCCGCACTGCTGGCGCTGCGACACGCCGCTGATCTACTACGCCATGACCAACTGGTACGTGCGCACCACGGCGATGAAGGACGAGCTGCTGGCCGCCAACGAGACGATCGACTGGCACCCGGGGCACA
This sequence comes from uncultured Thermoleophilaceae bacterium, assembly GCA_963765135.1. GTDB lineage: Bacteria > Actinomycetota > Thermoleophilia > Solirubrobacterales > Thermoleophilaceae > JACVRW01. The sequence goes on along the minus strand of CAVXUX010000001.1, from coordinate 184,534 downwards.
TCAAGCACGGCCGCTTCGGCAAGTGGCTCGAGAACAACGTGGACTGGGCGCTCTCGCGCGAGCGCTACTGGGGCACGCCGCTGCCGATCTGGCGCTGCACCAACGACGCCGACCACGTGGTCTGCGTCGGCTCGCTGGAGGAGATCCGCGAGCGCGGCGGCACCCCGCCCGACGACGTGCACCGGCCCTACGTCGACGAGGTCGTGCTCACCTGCGAGCAGTGCGGCGGCGAGATGCGCCGCGTGCCGGACCTGATCGACGTCTGGTGGGACTCGGGCTGCATGCCGTTCGCGCAGTGGCACGCACCGTTCGAGAACCAGGACCAGTTCGAGCAGAACTTCCCGGCCGACTACATCTGCGAGGCGCTCGACCAGACGCGCGGCTGGTTCTACTCGCTGCTCGCCGTCTCGGTGCTGCTGTTCGGCCGCTCGCTCGTACGAGACCTGTCTCTGCCTCGGCCTGATCCTCGACCCCGAGGGCCAGAAGATGTCCAAGTCGAAGGGCAACGTGGTCGTGCCCTGGGACGTGCTCGACACCCACGGCGCGGACGCCTTCCGCTGGTACTACTTCACCAGCGAAGCAGCCGTGGGACGGCTACCGCTTCTCGCTCGAGACCGTCGGCGAGTCGGTGCGCCAGTTCCTCAAGCCGCTCTGGAACACGTACGCGTTCTACGTCCTGTACGCGAACGTCAACGGGATCGAGAAGCCCAGCGAGGCGGGCGAGCGCACCGAGCTGGACCGCTGGATCGAGTCGCGCCTGGCGGCGACCGCCGAGCGCGTGATCGACCGCATGGAGGACTACGACACGACGTTCGCGGGGCGCGCGATCGCCGAGTTCGTCGACGACCTGTCGAACTGGTACGTGCGGCTGTCGCGCCGCCGCTTCTGGGACGGCGACCCCGCGGCGTTCGCGGTCCTGCACAACTGCCTCCTCACCGTCGCGAAGCTGCTCGCGCCGCTGACGCCGTTCGTGACCGACGCGATCTACGAGAACCTCGACGGCGCGGAGCCCTCGGTGCACCTCTGCGACTTCCCCGAGCCGGGCCAGCGCGACGAGCAGCTCGAGTGGGAGATGCAGGTCGTGCGCGACGCGGTCGAGCTGGGCCGCGCCGCCCGGGCCCACGCCAAGCTGAAGGTCCGCCAGCCGCTGCGGGAGGCCGTCGTGGTGGCGGCCGAGCGCGAGCGCGAGGCGATCGAGTCGCTCCAGCAGCTGCGTGACCGAGGAGCTCAACGTCAAGGCGATCCGCTACGTCTCCGAGGCCGAGGAGCTGGGCCGCTTCGAGGTCAAGCCCAACTACCGCGCGCTCGGCCCCCGCTTCGGCAAGCACATGCCGCAGGTGGCCGCGGCGATCGCGTCGCTCGATCCGGGGCGGCTGCGCGACGGCGGCCGGGCCGGCATCAACTTCGACGGCAAGGAGCACGAGATCGGGCCCGACGACGTCCAGATCGTGCTCCAGCCGCTCGAGGGCTACCAGGTCGAGCGCTCCGGGACGCACGCCGTGGCGCTCAACCTCGAGCTGGACGACGCGCTACGCCGCGAGGGGTTGGCGCGCGAGGTGGTGCACGCCGTCCAGGCGGCGCGCAAGGCGGCCGGGCTGAACGTGGAGGACCGGATCGCGCTCACGCTCGGGGGCGACGAGGAGCTGCTCGCCGCCACCCGTGCGCACGAGGACTACGTGGCCGGCGAGACGCTCGCGACGTCGGTCACCTACGACGGCGCAGACGCCGACGCGGCCCGCGCCGAGATCGAGGGTAGGTCCTTGCTGATCGCCGTAAATCGCCAGTAGTCTGGCCCCAGGATGCCGCTGCCGCCCGCCTTCGACGACCGCAGTCCGGTGGAGCAGATCGTCGGCGCCGTGGTGGTGACGATGGTCTTCGGGCTGCTCACCGGCCTCGCGCTCGGCTGGAACGAGATCGTCTACTACGTGATGGCCGGGCCGATCGCCATCGCGGGCGGCTTCGTCGGCGGGATGGAGCACCGCAGCACCGACGAGGGCTTCGTGCGCGGCGCGCTGGGCGGCCTCGTCTTCGGCAGCTTCGTCCTGCTGGGCCTGGAGATCCTCAACAACGAGCCCGAGGCGTACCTGGGCGAGCCGCAGGTCGGCCTGGTGTTCGTCACCACCATCGCCGGCAGCATCCTCGGGGCGGCCGGCGCCGCCTACCGCGCGCGCCGCGAGCGCGAGCTGGGCGCAGGAGCCGCCTGGACGGCAGGCGGCCAGCGCCGGCTCGATCTCCTGCACGAGCCGGCTCTTCGGCAGCGCGCCGATGATCTGGTGGGCGACCTGGCCGTGCTTGAAGAGCAGCAGCGTGGGGATCGACATGACGCCGTACTGGGCCGACACCTGCGGGTTCTCGTCGACGTTCAGCTTGACGATGCGCAGGTCCTCGCGCTCGCCGGCCAGCTCCTCGAGATGCGGGGCGACGATCCGGCACGGACCACACCAGGGAGCCCAGAAGTCGACGAGCACGGGCTTGTCGTTCTCGAGCACCTCTGCCTGGAAGTTGGTGTCCGTTACCTCGTTGATCGCGCCTGCCATATCCCCGCTCCTTGTCGCTGTCGCAAAGCTATACAAAATATAGCGTCACCCGCGGAGTCGTCAGCGCGGGCACCTTCCAGACCGCCTCCAGCGTGATCCAGGCCGTCATCTTGGATTGCCCCTCCCGGCGCTCGCGAAACACGATCGGCACCTCCGTGACCGACAGACCGGCCTTGAGCGCGCGGTAGGTCATCTCGATCTGGAAGCCGTAGCCGTGCGCGTCGCACGCCGCCGAAGTCGAGCGCCTCGAGCGCCGTCCGCCGCCAGCACTTGAAGCCGCCGGTCAGGTCGCGCACGGGCACGCCGAGGACCAGGCGCGCGTAGGCGCAGCCGCCGCGGCTCTGGATGCGCCGGCGCAGCGCCCAGTTCTCCACCCCGCCGCCGGGCACGTAGCGCGAGCCGAGCGCGACGTCGGCTTCGTCCGTGGCCGCGATCAGGCGCGGCACGTCGGCCGGGTCGTGCGAGAAGTCGCAGTCCATCTGGAGGATCAGGTCGGCGCCGCCCTCCAGGGCGGCGGCGAAGCCGGCCAGGTAGGCGCGGCCGAGCCCGTCCTTGCGCGTCCGGTGCAGCACCCCGACCTCCGCGATCTCCGCGGCGAGCCGGTCGGCGATCTGGCCGGTGCCGTCGGGCGAGTGCGTCGTCCACGATCAGGATCGTCGGGCTCGATCCGCCCTCCGCGAGCCGCGGCAGCACGGCGCGCACCATCGGCTCGAGGTTCTCCGCCTCGTTGTATGTCGGGAGGATCAGCCAAGCGCTCGGCACGGGCGCGTACCCTAGCTCCGGTGCGCAACGGTGAGATAGCGGAGGCCTTCGACGAGCTGGCCAGCCTGTACGAGCTCGACGGGGCGGTCGTGTACCGCGTCGGGGCCTACCGCAACGCCGCCAAGGCGATCCGCGAGGCGGGCGTGTCGGTCGAGGAGATGGCGCGCCAGGGGCGGGTGGAGGAGCTCTCGGGGGTGGGCAAGACGATCGCCGAGAAGATCGACGCCCTGCTCGAGAACGGCTCGATCCCGGCGGCCGACAAGCTGAAGGCGCGCATCCCATCCGGCCTGGTCGAGGTCACCCGCATCCCCGGCCTCGGGCCCAAGCGCGCCCGGCTGCTCTACGAGAGCCTGGGCGTGGACTCGCTCGACGACCTGCGCGAGGCCACCGAGCAGGGCCGCCTGAAGGACGTGCCGGGCTTCGGCGCCGAAGGCGGAGGAGAACGTGAAGGCGGCGCTCGCGGCCGGGGCGGACGGCAGCCCCAAGGTGCGCATGCTGCTGTCGAAGGCGCTCGCGGTCGGCGAGGAGCTGGTGGCGACGCTGCGCGAGCACCCGTCGGCGCTCGACGTCGAGCTCGCCGGGCAGCGCGCGGCGCTGGGCCGACGACGTCAAGGACCTCGACATCGTCGCCGCCTCGAGCGACCCCGACGCGCTCGTCGAGGCCTTCTGCGCGTCGGAGGCGATCGACGTCGTGCACTCGTCCGGCCCGGCCGGGGCGCCGCGTGCTGACCCACTCGGGCCTGCCGGTGGACCTGCGCATCGTGCCCGGCGGAGGCGTTCGGCAACCTGCTCCAGCACTTCACCGGCTCGGGCCGGCACAACGAGGCGCTGCGCACGGCCGCGGTCAAGCGCGGCCTGCACGTGAGCGAGTACGGCATCGCCGACGACGAGACCGGCGACTCGATCGCCTATCGGACCGAGGAGGAGGTCTACGAGCGGCTCGGCCTGCAGTGGATCCCGCCCGAGCTGCGCGAGGACCGCGGCGAGCTGGCGGCGGCCCGCAAGGGCGAGCTGCCGCGGCTGATCGAGCTGGACGACATCCGCGGCGACCTGCACATGCACACGACCGCCTCCGACGGTCACGCGTCGATCGAGGAGATGGTCGAGACGGCGCGCGAGCGCGGCTACGAGTACGTGGCGATCACCGACCACTCGGCCAGCCACGGCTTCGGCGACGACGTGCCGCCCGACGAGCTGCTGAGCCAGGTGGAGCGCATCCGCGGCCTCGAGGTGAAGGGCATGACCGTGCTGGCGGGCACCGAGACCAACGTCCTGCTCGACGGCTCGCTCGACTACGAGGACTCGGTGCTCGAGCAGCTCGACTGGATCGTCGCCAGCCTGCACACGTCCTTCCGGCTGTCCGAGAAGGAGCAGACCGAGCGCATGCTGCGCGCGATGGAGCACCCGCTCGTCGACGTGATCGGACACCCCACCGGCCGCCTGATCGAGCGCCGCGCCCCCTATCCGATCGACATCGACCGGGTGATCGCGAAGGCGGTCGAGACCGGCACCTTCCTGGAGATCAACGCCAACCCCGACCGGCGCGACCTCAACGACGTCTACGCCAAGGCCGCGGGCGAGGCGGGCGTGACGCTCGTGATCGACTCCGACGCCCACTGGCCGCGCACGCTGGCGAACATGCGCTACGGCGTGGCGACGGCGCGACGCGCGTGGCTGACGCCGGACCAGGTGGCCAACACGCGCCCCTGGAAGCAGCTCGACAAGCTGCGCAAGCGCGAACACGCGCTAGGGCTCGGGCTCGATCTTGCGCAGCCCGGGAAGCCGCAGCAGCTTCGGGCGCTCGAACGGCGCGCTGCGGTCGAGCCAGAACTCCACGCCGTCGCGTCCCTCGATCGCCTCTACGGCGCGTGACTGGTGGCGCCACAGCAGGGCGACGAGCAGGCAGTAGCCGGTCGCGATCGCCGGCACCTGCGGCACGAAGAAGCCCACGACCGCCGAGACGATCCCGAGCACGATCAGCGGCCAGAGCCGGTTGAACAGCACCGTGCCGGGCTCGAGCTCGGGCAGCGAATTGGTGCTGCGCGCGTCGACCAGCAGGGTCGCGATCCCCGGCGTGGTGCTGGGGCGCCGGCCCAGCCAGAGCCCCACCAGCGAGGCCACGCACCACCAGATCGCCGCGACGTAGACGAGCGTGTTGGTGTCCTCCCCGGCGGCGCCCACGACCGACACCACCGCGAGCGCCGTGGCGGTGCCGCCGAACAGCAGCACGGACACGCGCAGCAGGTCGCGGAACCTCACGACTCGGCGAGGACGGCCAGCACGCCCGCGAAGCCCTCGACCCCGTCCACGACCACGTCGGCGCGCTCGACGATCGCGGCCGGCCCTTCGTCCGAGCTGACGCCCACCCGGACACCGGTGTCCAGGGCGCCCTCCTCGACGAGCGCCTCCAGCGCGTCGAAGGCGTCCAGGTCGGTCGCGTCGTCGCCGCCGAACAGCGCGTTGCGCACGCCCGACAGCTCGACCAGGTCGCGCACGGCCTGCCCCTTGTCGAACGGGCACCGGCGGGCGCAGCTCGAGCACCTTGCGACCCCAGTGGGTCGCGAGCCCGGCCGCCTCGGCCTCGCCGGCCAGCTCGTTCACGCGCACGAGCGCCGCTTCCTCGTCGGGCGCCCCGCGCCAGTGCAGCGCGACGATCGGGCCCTTGTCCTCGATCCGCACGCGCAGCCGGCGCAGGTCGGGGTTGTCGCGGTCGGCGACGAACTTCTTCACGCGCCCCTCCCAGCTCTTGAAGGCCGGGTTGGTCCGCGGGCTGGCGGCCCCCGGCTCGAGCAGCTCGGCGCCGTGCGAGCCCGCGTAGGCGATCCCGCCGACGCCCACCAGCCGCCGCGCCTCGGTCGCCGAGCGGCCGGACACGCACGCCACCTGGGCGTAGCGGCGGGCCAGGCGGCTCAGCAGCAGCGCGGTCTCCTGGCGCACCTGGGCGTCCTCGGCGCGCCCGCACGATCGGCGCCAGCACGCCGTCGATGTCGCAGAACACGGCCGCGCCGGCCGGGTCGGCTGTCAGCGGCGCGAGCGCCTCCCGCAGCGCTTCGGATGTGTGAGCGGCCACCGGCCGTAGTATGCCCCGCGATGTCGGGACGGATGCTGCGCCTCGCGGCCATCGCCACGGGCGCGGGGGCCTTCAGCGGGCTGTTCGGGGTCGGCGGCGGCACCATCATCGTCCCGCTGCTCGTGCTCTGGCTGGGCTTCGAGCAGAAGGAGGCGACCGGCACGTCGCTGGCCGCGATCATCCTGATCGGCTCGCTCGCCGCGGCCGCCCAGGCGATCTACGGCAACGTCGACTTCTGGCTCGGACTCGGGATCGGCGTCCCGGGCGTGGTCGGGGTGCTGGCCGGGACCGCGCTGCAGCAGCGCCTGTCCGAGCGCGCCGTCGCCGGCGGCCTTCGTCGTGCTGCTGGTCGCCTCGGCCGCCGTGCTCGTCTTCTGAGATGGATGTTCTCGACTGGAGCGGCCTGATCGCGCTCGGCCTCGCCGCCGGCATGGCCGGCGGCCTCGTGGGGGTCGGCGGCGGCGTCCTGTTCGTGCCCGCGCTTGTCGTGTTCGCCGACAAGTCGCAGCTGGGCGCGGAGGCCACCTCCATGGTGGCGATCGTGCTGGTGTCGCTGGTGGGGACCTGGCGCCAGCGCGGCTACGGCAACGTGCGGCTGCGCGAGGGCCTGATCATCGGGGCCTTGTCGCCGGTCGGGGTGCTCGTCGGCGTCGGTCTCGCCAACTCCGTTCCGGAGCGCGCGCTCGAGCTGTCGTTTGCCGGGGTGCAGCTGGTTTTTGCCTGGCAACTCGCCAAGAAGGCGGGACTCCGCTAGGTTGCACGCCGGTGGAGATCCTCGATGTAATGAGCGAGGACCGGGATGGACTCGTGCATGTGGCCCTGGTAGGCGAGCTCGACCTGTCCACGGTGGCGAAGGTGCAGGAGGAGCTGCGCAGAGTCGAGGCGTCCTCCCCCGCCACGCTGGTCGTGGATCTCTCGAAGCTGACGTTCCTCGACTCCACCGGGCTGCGCTGCATCGTGACCGCCGACGAGCGGGCACGCGCCGAGGGCCGCCGCATCGTGATCGTGCGCGGGCCCGACGCCGTCCAGCGCGTGTTCGCGATCACGCGCCTCGAGGAGCGGCTCGAGATGGTCGACGACGCCGACTCGCTCGGCTGACTCCCTATAACCCTCGCGTTTGGCGCCCCGCCAAAAGGGTGATAATCGAGACTGGTCGCTAGGGAGCTTTCCGAGGGGGTGTAGGACGAGTGGCTGTTGCGGTTGCGGCTCCCAAGGCGAGCGACGACGAACAGCTGCTGCGGCGCTACCACGAGAGCGGCGACCTCGATGCCCGCGAGGAGCTGGTTGTGCGCTTGATGCCGCTGGCCCGTCAGCTGGCCTCGCGCTATCGCCACTCCGGCGAGCCGCTCGAGGACCTGACCCAGGTCGCCTGCGTCGGTCTGCTGAAGGCGATCGACCGCTACGACCCCGAGCGCGGCACCGGCCTCACCCGCTACGCGCTGCCGACGATGCTGGGCGAGCTCAAGCGCCACTTCCGCGACAAGGGCTGGGCGCTGCGCGTGCCGCGCGCCACCCAGGAGCTGGCGCTCAAGGTCAACGAGGCGCTCGGCAGACTGCCGGCGAAGCTGGGGCGCGCCGCGCGCCCGCGCGACGTGGCCGAGGCGATCGGGGTGTCGGTCGAGGACGTGCTCGAGGCGATGGAGGCGGCGACCGCGTACGAGGCCACCTCCCTGGACGCGCCCAGGGGCTCGAGCGACGACGACGAGGAGTGGACCCATGGGGGCGCGCTCGGGGACGAGGACGCGGGCTACGAGCTCGTCGAGCTGAGCGACGCGCTGCGCGGCACGCTGGACGCGCTGCCGCCGCGCGAGCGGCTGATCCTCAGGCTTCGCTTCGAGCGCGACCTGACGCAGGCCGAGATCGCCAACTGCGTGGGCGTCTCACAGATGCACGTGTCCCGCCTGCTGCGGCGCTCGCTCGACCGCCTGTCGGCCGCGGGTGCCTCAACCTGAAAAGGGTGGGGTCGACCGTCCCCGGCCGGCGTCCCGCGCGGTCCGTCAGCCGGTTCCGGACGACCCCTCTAGAGGCCGCTACCCGGAGCCTTAGCGGTCAAAAGCTCGGCGGCTCCGGCAGCGGGACGTCCGGGGTGCGCGCCAGCGCGGCGGCGACGATGACCAGGTGGATGCCCGGGGCGAAGCGGCTGGGCCGGCCGTCGCCGGTCGGGTCGTAGTTCGCGCGCGCCTCGAGCAGCGACAGGATCGCCTCGTGGATCGGCGCGTGCGGCTCGCCCGGGGCGACGTCGCACGCGAGCGCCGCCAGCGCCAGCGTCTCCTTCGGATCGACTCCGGCGAACATCTGCCCGATCCCGCTCAGCAGGAACGCGTAGACCCGCTCGAGCAGCGGATCGCGCGAGAGCGAATCGATGCCGGCGGCGGGGCCGAGGTCGAGCGGGTCCTCGCGCTCGACGAGCCTGCGCGCCTGCGCGCCGAGCACCCCGCGCACCGCGTCCGGGTCGAGCCCGACCTGCAGCCCGTGGCGGATCGCCATCGTCGCCGCGAAGGCCGGCGTGCCGTACGGGGCGTCGCTGGCCATCAGGATCTGCCCGGGCGGGACGAGCGCGAACAGCGCCTGCACGTCGCTGGGCGACCACCACGACGTGTCGAAGAACAGGTTCGGGTGGGCGGGCGCCTCGCGCCAGATCCAGGCGAGATCCGAGATGCCCGCGTGGGCGAGGATCAGCCGCAGGCCGGGGTGGCGCGAGCAGACCTCCACCGAGTGGCGCCCGAGCGCTGGGATGCCGCGGCCCGCGTGGCAGAGGATCGGCAGCCGGTGCTCGTCGGCCAGCGCGAACACGTCCTGGAGCGCCGGGTGATCGAGGGTGAAGCCCTCGGCGCGCGGGTGGAGCTTGATCCCACGGGCGCCGTTGTCGAGGCAGCGGCGGGCCTCCTCGAGCGGCGAGTCGCGCGGGTCGAGCCGGCAGAAGGCGAACAGCCGGCCCTCGCTGGCGGCGGCCTCCTCGGCGACCATGTCGTTGGCGGCCGGGTAGCCGTCGGGCTCGTGCATCGGGAACACGAACGCGCTCGCGTCCAGGTGCTCCAGGCGGTCGACCAGCTCGGCTCTGGTGCAGCTGAAGCCGTCCGGATCGTTGGCCCCGATGTGCGTGTGCACGTCGAAGACGTCCGGGTCGGGCACCTCGGCGCGCATGCGCTCGTACCAGGGCAGAAGACCGGTGTCCGAGACCATCGGCGGGCCAGCCTAGCGGTAGGGTGTGCCCCGGACTCGCCCCCGGCTCGAGGAGTCGTCGGCACGATGGCTGCGCACGAGGTCTACGACGAACGCGTCGGGGACCTCGATGGAATCGTCTTGGTCTCGCACGACCACGACCTGCGGGTCGCGTTCGCCCCTGGCGCAGGGATGGTCGGGTACTCGCTCACCCACCGCGGCGAGGAGCTGCTCGGGCAGCGCGGCGGGCTGGCGGCGTACCGCGAGCGCGGCTCCACCTTCGGGATCCCGCTGCTGCATCCGTGGGCCAACCGCCTGGCCGGGACGAGCTACTCCGCCGACGGGCGGGTTGTCGAGCTGGATCCGGCGCGCTCGCCGATCCACGTCGACGCCAACGGGCTGCCCATCCACGGCACCCTGGCCGCGTACCCGCACTGGGAGATCGTCGGCCGCTCCCCCGGCAACGGCCGGGCGGCGGTGGCGGCGCGGCTGGACTACGGCGCCCACGAGGAGCTGATGGCCGCCTTCCCGTACCCGCACGAGCTGCACGTGCAGGCCGAGCTGGTCGGCGACACGCTCACGATCGCGACGATCGTGCTCCCCACCGCCGCCGTGGCCGTGCCGGTCTCCTTCGGCTGGCACCCCTACCTGCGCCTACCGGACGTGCCGCGGTCCGAGTGGCGAGTGGAGATGCCGGTGCGTCGGCGTGCGCTGCTGGACGAGCGCGGCCTGCCGACGGGCGAGACCGAGCCGGTCGAGCTCGAGTCGGGACCGCTAGCCGAGCGCACCTACGACGACCTGTTCGTGGGCCTCGACAGCCCTACTGCCTTCGTCCTGGAAGGCGGCGGCCGGCGGATCGAGCTCGCGATGCGCCAGAACTACCCGTTCGCGCAGGTCTTCGCCCCCCTCGAAGCGGAGCGGGAGCACTACATCTGCTTCGAGCCGATGACGGCACCGGTGAACGCGCTGGTGAGTGGCGAGAGCCTGAGCTTCGTGCCCCCGGGTGGGAGCTTTCGGGCCGAGTTCAGCGTGCGCGTCCAAGCGGTGGCCTGACCCGGTCAGGCGGTCACCTCGAGCAGGAAATGATCCGGCTCGCCGTCCTCCTTGACGAGCTTGATGCTCCCCGCGACCGGCACGAGCAGGCCCTGGGCGTGCACGTAGCCGGTGTTCACGTCGGCTGAGTCGATCGCGCCCGAGAGCATCTGCTCCATCTGCTCGCGGTGCTTGGTCAGGTTGGCCCGATCCATCACGGGTGGCCAGGTGGCGGCGGCGAACTCGGATTCCGGATAGCCGACGAGATCGGTGAAGGCCTGGTTGAGCTGGCGGAAGTGGCCGTCCAGGCCGATCGTGGCCATCGGCTTGCCCACGTCGTCGAAGCCCGGGCGCCGCTCGCGATCGACACCCCCCTCGCGCGGGCGCTCGAACAGTGGCCGGTGGACTCCGTTGCCGCCCGCCTGCAGCGGCTCGAGCAGCTCGTAGCGCTCGCTCCCCTCCATCGCCTCGCGCGCCGCGGCGGCGTCGATGCCCGCCTCGTCGGCGGAACGCCGGGCGATCGCGGCGGCCTCGGCTGCGGCTGCCGCCGCCTGCTCGGCCTGCTGCGCGCGCCGCTCGGCGGCCTCGATCGCGGCCATGACGCGCTGGGCCGCGGTCTCGGCGCTGCGGGCGTGCTCGCCGGCGCGACCGACGTGACCCTCGGCGTTGACCGCCGCCTCGTCGGCGCGGCCGGCGTCGCGCTCGGCGGCCCAGGAGGCGTCGCGCGCGCGGCCGGCGTGACCCTCCGCGGTGCCGGATGCCTCGCGGGCGCGGTGGGCGTGGGTGTCGGCCGCCGTTGACGCCTCGAGCGCGCGGTCGGCGTGGCCGTCGGCCGCCGTCGCGGCCTCGCGGGCATGGGTGGCGCGCTCGCCCGCGGTCGTGGCGGCCGCCTCGGCGCGCGCTGCCCGCTCGGCGGCGGCGGACGCCGAATCGGCCGACCGAGAGGCGTGCTCCTCGGCGTCGCTGACCGCGTGCTCGACGCGCCCGGCACGCTCCTGAGCGGCGCTCGCGGCCGTCTCCGCACGTCCCGTGAGGCGCTCGACGGCGCTGGCTGCCGCCTCGACCACCTGAGCCCGATCCCCAACCGTGCTCTCGGAACGGGCGGCAGCCGCGGCGGCCTGCTGGGCGCGCTGGACCTGGCCCTCGACGGCGCCGGCGGCGGCCTCGGCGCGGTCGACCCGCTCGTCGACGGCCCCCGCGGCGGCTTCGGCGCGCTCGACGTGCTGCTCGATGCCGCGCGCGGCCGTCTCCGCGCGCTCGACCCGTTCCTCGACGGCGCCGGCGGCGGCCTCCACGCGCTCCACCCGCTGCTCGGCCGCCCCGGCGACGGTCTCGGCCCTGGTGACCTGCTGCTCGACGGCCCCGGCCGCGGCCTCGGCGCGCTCGACCCGCTCGTCGACGGCCTCCGTCGCGGCTTCCACGCGCCCGACCCGCTCGTCGACGGCCTCGGCCGCCGCTTCCGCGCGGGTGCCATGCCGCTCGGCGGCTCCGGCGGCGGCCTGGGCGCGCTCAGCGTTCTGCTCGACCGCCGCGGCGGCGGCCTGCGCGCGCTCCGCTTCCTGCTCGACTGCTCCGGCGGCGGCCTGGGCGCGCTCGGCGTCCTGCTTGACAGCGCCCGCCGCGGCCTCGGCGCGCTCGGCATGCTGCTCGATGCCGCGTGCGGCGGCCTGCGCGCGTTCGATCCGCTCGTCGGCGGCGCTCGCGGCCGTCTCGGCACGCTCGACCCGCTCGTCGGCGGCGCTCGCGGCCGCCTCCACGCGCGCGGCCCGCTCGTCGGTCGCCTCGGCGGCCCGCTTGGCGCTCGCCGCGCGCTCCTCGGCCGCGCCCGCCGCGCGCTCCGCTCGGCTGGCCAGCTCTCCGATCTGTTCGAAGTCGCCGGCACCCGCCACCGCCTCGGACACCCGGCCGGCGTCCTGCTTCGCCTGCGCCGCCTGGGCCTCCGCCGCGGCCGCCGCGTGACGCGCCTGCTCCGTGCTCGCCTCGATCGCCGCCAGCGCCTCGGTCACCTCGGCAGCGCGCGAGTCGATCGTCGCGAGGGTCTCGCGCGCGACCTCCTGCGCCCGCGCCGCCTCGCCCTCGAGCCGTTCGGCGCGCGTGGCCTCGGTGTCGATGGCGTCGAGCGCCTGCTCGGCGCGCGCCAGCCGGTCGGCCACGGCGCCCGCCGCGTCGAACGCTTCGGACGAGTGGCCGCGCGCCAGCTCGACCGCATCCTCGGCGTTCTGCGCCAGGCGCTCGACGGCCGCTTGGGTCTCGCGCACCGCCGCAGCGGCCTCGCGTGCCTCTCGCGCCGCCTCCAGCAGCTGCTCGGACTCGCCGGCCCCCAGCGCGGCGCCCGAGCGCATCTCGGCGAGCTCGTCGCGCAGGTCGTTCAGCAGCCGCCGCGCTTCCTCGTCGCCGACTGCCTCCACCTGCACCTGCTCGATCCGCGCCCCCAGGCCCTCGACGAGCGCGCGAGTCTCGTCCAGCTCGCGCCGGAGGCGCTTGCCCTTGACGGCGTTCTCGCCCAGCTCGGTGACCCGCTCGCGCAGCTCGTCCAGCTCGGCGCGGAGCTTCGTGTCTATCTCGGATCGCCCGCGCTCGCTGGCCAGCGCCTGCTCGAGCGCCTCGATCCTGGCACTGGTGGCGGCCTGCTCCTCGACCAGCTCGCGGCGCTGGTCCTCACCGGCACGCTGAACCTCCTGCAGCCGAGCTCGCGTCTCGCCGAGCTGGTCGACCAGCGACTCGGCCCCGCGAGCCCCCTCGCCGGCCAGCTCCTCGAGGCGGTCGCGCGCGAATGCGAGCTGGACCTCCAGCACCTCGCGATCGGTGGCGAGTGAGCCCTCCAGCTGCTCCAGCCGGGTGCGCTGTTCGGCGAGCTCCTCGTTGAGCCGCCTGCGCTGCTCGCCGAGCTCCGCCTCCAGGCGCGTCCGCTGCTCCGCGAGGTCGGACTCGGCCTGGGCGCGCTGCTCGCCGGCCTTCGCCTCGACGCTTACATGCTGCTCCGCGATCTCGGCCTCAACCTGGGCGCGCTGCTCCCTCAGTGCTGCCTCGATGCGAGCAGGCTGCTCCGCCAGCTCGGCTTCGACCCGCTCGCGCTGCTCGGCCACCGCGGCTTCGACCCGCTTGCGCTGCTCCGCGACTTCGGCCTCAACCCGTGCGTGCTGCTCCGCGACCTCGCCCTCGACTCGCGCGCGCTGCTCCGCGAGCTCTGCGACCTCCCTCTCGACCTGCGCGCGCTGCCGCGCCACTTCGGCCTCGAGCTGGGCCTGCTGGCGCTCGAACGCGGTCTCGATCTGCGCTCGCTGCTCGGCGATCTCCGCTTCGATCCGCGCGCGCTGCTCGGCGACCTCGGCCTCTACCCGCTCGCGCTGCTCGGCGATCTCGGCCTCGAGGCGTGTCCTCTCCTTGGCCAGGCGCGTGTCCGCGGCCTCGGCCGCTCGCGCCTCGATTCCGGCGAGCTCCTCCCCGCCGGCCCCCGCTGCGCGCTCCCGCTCGATCTCGGCCAGCCGTTCGCGCGTGCCGGCCAGATCCCGCTCCGCTCGCTCGCGCGCGCCAACCAGCTCCCGCTCGAGCTGCTCGCGCGCTTCCCGGAACTCGCTCCGCAGCCGCTCCCGCGCGGTCTCCACCTCGCGCTGGACGCGCTCGCGCTCCTCGGTGCGCTCGCTCTCGATCCGCTCTAGGCGCGCCCGTGCGTCGGCCAGCTCGGCGCGAACGTCGGCGGCATCGTCGGCCGACTGGGCAGCGCCGGTCTCGGCGAGCGCCAGCTCGAGCGAGCTCATGCGCGACTGCACCTCGTCCACCCAGTCCGCCAGCCCGCGCTCCTCGGACAGCGCGGTCTCCAGCGCGTTGACCTTGGTGCGCGTCTGCTCGACTTGGGCCTGGAGGCGCTCCTGGGCCTCTGGCGAGCCGGCCAGGTCGCGCCGCATGCCGTCCACCGCCGTGCGCACGGCCTCGAGCTCCCGGCGCAGCCGCTCGCGCTCGGCCTGCCCCTGCTCGGACTCGCGGCGCAGCCGCTCGCCCTCCTCGCGCGCCTGGTTCTCGTCCAGCGCCCGGCTCTGCTCCTGCCCGTCGCGCAGGGCCTCGAGCTGGGCCTGCATCTCGTCGAGCGCGCGGTGCGCATCGGCCAGCCCGGTGTGCAGCCCGGCCCCCGCCTGCTCCAGCTCGATCAGCCGAGTGCTCGCGGCCTCGGCCTCGGCCCGCGCCCCTTCGGCCTCCGCGCGCGCCTCAGCCAGCTCCGCGGCGGTCTGCTCGAGGGCGCGCTCGATGTCCTCCGCGCGCCCCGGCGCCGCGTCGACGGTCTCGCCGACCTCTCCCCCGTCCGCGGGCGGCGCGCCCTTGGGGAGCTCGCCCTCCGGCGTGGGCAGCGGGGGAGGCAGATCGCCGATCGCCCGGAACGCCACGATCGTGCCGGCGCTCAGCACGTCCTCCTCCAGGTGCGCCTGTCCCGACACGGCGGCGTGGATCCATTCGACCACCGTTTGGTGGCTCTGCTGCAGCTGGGCGAGCGCGTTGCCGCGCGGCGCGGCGATCTCGAGCGCCTCCAGGAAGCCGTTGAACTCGAGGCTCTGGCTCATGCTCACCGGCACCAGCGTGAGCACCACCTCGAGCTCGTGGCCGTCCTTGCGGAGCGCGGTGGCCTCGATCTGGCCTCCGCTGTCTGGAAGTTCCGTGTCGAGGCGCAGCGTCTCCACCAGCGGCCGCCCGAGCATGCGCGGGGCGGGCCAGCCGAACAGCTCCTCAGCCGGGCGGCTCCAGCGCGTGACCGAGCCATCCCGGTCGGTCAGGACGAAGCGGGCGTCCACGAGCTGGCGCAGCAGCTCTTCGACGACCTCCGCGGCGGAGGCGCCCGTGCTGACAGGGTCCTCGTACATACGTCCTCTTTCGGTCGGCGCACCGGAGTCGTCTCACGACCGGTCGGGCACCCGCGTCGGACATGTGTTGAGAGCCCTAAAGGTCAGTCGAGACCGTGTTCGAGCGCGCCTTTGACGGACGCGTCGAGCGCGTTGAGGCGCTGCAGAGCCAGCGCCTCCGGGGTGCGGAAGCGCCGGCCGGGGAGGCCGTCGGCGCCATGATGGGCGAGCACGCAATGCAGGACGGCGTGCAGCTTCTCGGGCGGGAAGCCGTCCAGGCGCGCCGCTCGCTCCACGATCATCTGCTGGCCGAGCGCGACGTGGCCGACCAGCGTCCCTGCCTCGCTGAGGGCGATCTCGGCGCCCAGCTCGAACTCGCGCAGCTTGCCGATGTCGTGCAGCAGCGCCGCGCAGATCAGCACGTCCGAGTTGAGCCGGGGGTGCAGGACGCAGGTCTCGAGGCAGAGCGTGCCGACCGCCACGGTGTGCTCCAGCAGCCCGCCGAGGTAGGCGTGGTGGCCCGAGCGCGTGCAGGGCGCCCGGCGCAGTTCGGCCCGGAACGCGTCGTCGCCGAGGAAGGCGTCGACCAGGGTGCGCAGGTCGGGGTCGTAGACCTCACGGGCGAGGTGCTCGAGGAAGCCGTCCAGCTCGTCGACGTCGCGGTATGCGGTCGGCAGGAACGCGGCCGGGTCCGCCGACTCGGCGCGCCGGATCGACTGCAGCTCGATCTGGAGCTCGTCCCGGAAGCGCTCCACCCGCCCGCTGACGGCCACGAGGTCGCCGCGCTCGAACTGGCCCGCGAGGAAGTCGGCGTCGCGGAACGCGCGCGCCGGGATCGCGCCGGAGCTGTCGCGCAGCTCGACGGCGAGGTAGGGGCTGCCGCTGCGCGCGGTCAGCCGGTCCTTGCGCGTGCAGGCGAAGACGCCCTCGATCTCGGTCCCAGCGCGCAGCTGGGCGATCGGAATCGCTTGATCGACGGTCGCCACGTGCTCATCGTGATGGGTGCGCCGGACGCGGTCGGGTACCGTGAGGTCACATGCAGGACGTGATCTGGAACGGACGACCCACCCTGCGCAAGCCGGTCATGGTGTGCGCCTTCAACGGCTGGAACGACGCGGGCGAAGCGGCCTCCGCGGCGGTCTCCTTCATCCGCGGGAGCTTCGATGCCGAGGAGGTCGCCTCGATCGACCCGGAGGAGTTCTTCGACTTCACGGCGGTGCGCCCGACGGTGCGGCTGACCGAGGGCGTCACGCGCGACATCGACTGGCCGGTCGCGACGATCTCGGCCGCGGCCGTGCCCGGCGCCGAGGGCGACCTGGTGATGCTCCAGGCCACCGAGCCGTCGCTGCGCTGGCGCCGCTACACGGAGAACCTGATCGCCACCGCGCGCGAGCTGGACGTGCGCATGGTGATCACGCTCGGCGCGCTGCTGGCGGACGTCCCGCACACGCGCCCGGTGGCGATCACCGGGATCGCCTCGGAGCGCTCGCTGGTCGACCGGCTCGGCTTCCAGCACACGAGCTACGAGGGGCCGACCGGCATCGTCGGCGTGCTGCACAGCACGTGCGCCAGCGCCGGCATCCCGTCGGCGAGCCTGTGGGCGTCGGTCCCGCACTACGTGGCGGCCGCGCCCAACCCGAAGGTGGCGCTGGCCCTGGTGCGCGCCTTCGAGGGGATCGCCGGGGTGGTCGTGGACGCCGGCGAGCTTGAGAGCGCGGCGGAGGACTACGAGCGGCAGGTCAGCGCGGCGGTGGCCAGCGACCCCGAGGTGAAGGCGTTCGTCGAGCGCCTCGAAACGGCCATGGACGAGGTCGCCGCGGACACCCCGGACGAGCAGGACCTACCGTCCGCGGACACGATCGCCCGGGACTTCCAGCGCTTCCTGCGCCAGCGCGGCCCCGAGAGCTAGCGGTAGCGCGGGTCGTCCGCGGCGACGGGCCGCTCGCGCGCCTGTGTGAGCAGGAACAGCCCGATCACCAAGCCGACGACGCCGATCACCATCAGGATCAGGCCGGCCGTTTGGATGTCGAGTCCGGCCACCGTCGCGTCCACGGCGTATCTGAGGATCGCCCCGACCGCGATCAGGAATAGTGAGGTTCCAATCGCCATGTCCCCTGGGTGCCCCGCCAGTGGAGCCGCAAACGCTATTTCTCCGCGGCTGGACAAATGATCCGGTAGTCGCAGAAGCTGCAGATCTCCGGGGAGGGCGTGGGTTCGAAGCGCTGCTTGAGGATCCCCGACGCGATCTCGGACACCGTCGTGCGGACCCGGTCGAGCTCCTCGGGGGAGTGCTCCACGGGCACCTTCTCGCCGCTCAGTACGTAGAAGTAGCTCTGGGCTGAGGTCTCGAGCCGCCACGACTCGCGCGCGCCCATCTGGTAGACGGACAGCTGGACGTCCTCGCGCAGCTCGTCCGCCGTCTTGGCCTTGCCGGTCTTGTAGTCGATCAGCTCGAACGACCCGTCCGGGTGGCGGTCCACGCGGTCGACTCGCCCGCGCAGCAGGTGCGGGCCGATCTTGAACGCGAACGAGCGCTCGAACCAAACCGGCTCGGCCTCGGAGGCGTCGTGCTGGCGCCAGTAGCGCTCGAGCGCCTCGACCGCGCGCTCGCGGAACTGCAGCTCGTCGTCGGAGTCGCCGAAGCCGGAGCGCCGCCAGGAGATCTCGAACAGCTCGCGCAGGCGCTCCAGCGACCCGCCGCCCTCGGTGTGGAAGCGCTCGAGCACCTGGTGCATGACGATCCCGAAGCGCTGGTTGATGGTCGGCTCCTGCGGGATCCGGAAGACGCGCGCGAACTTGTACTTGAGCGGGCAGATCCGGTACGTGTCGATGTCCGAGGCCGACAGCATCAGCCCTCGGCCGCGGCGGGGGATGAACGGGTCGAGCGAGGCGTCCGACCCGTTCGTCGACCCGGGCAGCTCGGCGGGGTCGCGGCCCGTGTCGCGCAGCCAGGAGTCGAGCCCCGACGCCTCGAAGATCTCGCGCTGTTCGGGCGTGGCGCACTGGGCGAGGATCTCGTTCACCTCGGGCAGCGCGGTCTCGAGCGACTGCCCCTCGCGCGCGCGCTCGATCAGCGCCGCGACCTTGATCAGCTCGAGGTAGCGCGCCATGGCCTGGTCGACGTCGAGGTACGTGTCGAGCCGCATCTCGCCCAGCCGCCCACCTACGCGTGCGACTGTGTCGAGCAGCTCGTCGCGCATGATCCGGAACGTGGAGTGAAGGCCCTCGGCCGGTCCGAACAGCTCCTCCTCGAAGACCTCCTCCTCGAGCCCCAGCGCGGCGCGCGCCTCCTCGTAGAACGGCGACGGGCGCGGCGTGGTGCCGGGCGCCCCGGTCTGCGCCCAGGCCAGCACCAGGCCCTTGCGCGCCCGGGTCATCGCCACGTGCAGCAGGCGCCGCATCTCCGCCTCGTGCTCGGCGCGCGGCGAGCCGACCTCGAGGCGCTCCTTGAGCAGCTCGTCCGGCACGTCCCCGTTCGGCGCCCGGAACGCCCCCGGCATGGCGCCCGCCGACAGGCCGAGCACGAACACGTGGTCGAACTCGAGCCCCTTGGCCGCGTGCATGGTCATCACCGGCACCGCGGACGTGGCCGGCTGCTCGACGGCCTCGTCCTCGCGCAGCCCCGACTCCGCCACCGCGGCCAGGTAGCGGGCGAACTCGCGCGCCGTGGCCTGGGGCTCGCGGCGCATGTAGGCCGTGGCCAGCTCGGGCAGCTTGGCGATGTTGCGCAGGCGCTCGACGGTGTCGGCGTGGGTTGCGAAGACCTGCTGGCGGCGCAGGCCGATGCGCTCGATCAGGCGCATCACGAACGCGTCCGGGCGGCGGTCCTCGAACGCGGTGGAGGCGGAGCGGTAGAGGCGCAGGAACGCGCGCGCCCGGTCGCGCCCCTCCTCGGACAGCTGCGGTCCCTCGAGCGCAGCGGCCACGGCGCTCGGCATGTCGAGCTTGCGGCGACGCGCGAGCTGCGTGAGGCGCGCCACGTCCACCGAGCGCAGCTCGATCGGCGGGCGGCTGAGCGCGCGCACGACCGCGCCCGAGTCGCCCGGGTCGGCCAGCGCGCGCAGCCAGGCGAGCACGTCGCGCACCTCGGCGCGCTGGAAGTAGGCGGCGGCGCCCAGCGTGCGGAAGGGGATCGCCCGCTCCTCGAGCGCGGCGGCCACGACCGCGCCCTCGGACTTGACCGAGCGCACCAGCACCCCGATCTCCTCGGGCGCGACGCCCCCCTCGATCAGGCGCTCGGCCTCGGCCGCGACCGCCTGCGCCTGCGCGCGCTCCGACGTGCAGCTCCAGAAGCGCACGCGCCCGCCGCTGGACCCGGTCAGCTTCTTCTGCACGCGCGCCTCGATCGGGGCGACCACCGCCGAGGCCGCGTCGAGGATGCGGCGCCCCGAGCGGAAGTTGCGCTCGAGCTTGACCGTGGTCACGTCGGGGAGCTCGCGCTCGAACTCGAGCAGGTTCTTCTGCGACGCCCCGCGGAAGCGGTAGATGGCCTGGTCGTCGTCGCCGACGACCGTCACGTTGGAGTGGTCCTCGACGAGCAGGCGCAGCAGCATCCCCTGGGCGAAGTTCGTGTCCTGGTACTCGTCGACGAGCACGTGCTGGAAGCGCCGGGCGGTGCGCTCGCGCACGTGCGGGTGCTCGTGCAGCAGCTTGAAGGCGCGCACGATCAGGTCGCCGAAGTCGAGCGCGCCGCGCTCCTCGAGCAGGCGGTCGTGATCGGCGTAGAGGCGGGCGAACTCACGCTCGCGGCAGGTGTGGGCGCGCTCGGCGTCGGTGCTCGCCGGCAGCTGGTCGGCCCAGGCGCGCAGCTCGTCGGCCGAGATCAGCTCGTCCTTGAGGCGGTCGATGCGGGACACGAAGCTGGCCAGCAGCGGCGCCGGGTTGCCGCGGATCTCGTGGTGGCGCAGCGACAGGTCGCCGATGCGGTCGAGCAGGAGTGCCAGCCGGTCCGCGGGGGTCACCGGCGAGAGGAACGGGTCCACGCAAGCCTCGAGCGCCTCGTCGCGCAGCAGCTTCAGGCAGAAGGAGTGGAACGTGGAGACGTTCAGCTCCTCGTAGGGGGCCTCGAGCAGCGTCTCCAGCCGCTCACGCATCTCCGCGGCGGCCGGGGTCGAGAAGGTCAGCGCGAGGATGCCGTCGGCGGGCGTGCCCTGTTCGACCAGCCACGCGTAGCGGCGGGTGAGGACGTCGGTCTTCCCGGTCCCCGCGCCGGCCACGACCAGCAGCGGACCGCCGGGGTGGGTGACGACCGCGCGCTGATTCGCGTTCAGGCCGTCCAGCAGGTCGGGCATGCCGACCTAGGATACGCCGCCGCTTTCAGCCGCCGGACCCGCTCACCAGCGTCGCCGACGCGAAGAGAGCTCCCACCAGAAGCGCGATCGTGATCTTGCGCAGCCGGCGTGGCGTGAGCCAGGAGAAGTGGCGCGTGCCCAGGTAGGCCCGCGTGCCCGAGGCCGCTCCGACGGCCGTCATCGCTCCAGCCATGCACTGCATGCACATGCAGTGACAGTATGGCGCTCGATGCCGCTCCCGGACGCCGACTGGCTCGGATTGTGCCGCCGTGCGGCGCACGCCGCTCGTGAGGCGGTGGCCGGGCTGACGAGCACCGCCGAGCGATCGGTGCAGCACGGCGAGGGCGAGGGCGGCGACACCACGCTCGCGGTCGACAAGGCGGCCGAGGACGCCGTGTTCGCGGAGCTCGAGGCGTTCGGGGTCCCGCTGGTGGCGGTATCGGAGGAGCGCGGCGACGTGGCGATCGGCGGCGACCCCCCGGCCGCGTGGGTGGTGGTGGACCCGGTCGACGGCTCGGTCAACGCCAAGCGGCGGCTGCCGTTCGCGTGCGTCTCGATCGCGGTGGCGTCGGGCGATCGCATGGGGGACGTGGAGGTCGGCTTCGTGGCCGAGCTGGTGCCCGCGCGCGACTGGTGGGCGGTGCGCGGCGAGGGCGCGTTCTGCGACGGCGAGCGGCTCGTTCCGCTCGAGCCCGGTCCACTGGAGCTGCTCGGGCTGGAGACCGCGCGACCCGAGCGCGTGGCCGCCGCCTCTGCAGCGCTGAGCTCGCTGGGCGCCAGGCGGCTGCGGGCGCTGGGATCGGTGGCGGCGTCGATGTGCCTGGTCGCGGGCGGGCGCCTCGACGCGATGGTCACGCTGCGCGAGGTGCGCTCGGTTGACGTGGCCGCGGCGCAGCTGATCGTGACCGAGGCGGGCGGGACGGTGGCGCTGCCGGGCGGGGATGCGCTCGACCTGCGGATGCGCTCGCGCGTGCTCGCGGCGCGCTCGGACGAGCTCGTGGAGCGGATGGCGGCCAGCTTCGGCTGAGGATTGCGGCACCCTTCCAGCGGGCACAGGAGCGGCCATGGCCCGTCTGCGAAGAGTCGACTGCTCGGAGAGCGGCATCGTGCGCCGCCGCCGCGGCAAGGGCTTCGAGTACCTGGACGCGGACGGACGTCGGATCACCGAGCCGTCCGTGCTCGAGCGCATCCGCGAGCTCGCCATCCCGCCGGCCTGGGAGGACGTCTGGATCTGTCCTTACCCGATGGGCCACATCCAGGCCACGGGCATCGACGCGGCCGGACGCAAGCAGTACCGCTACCACGACCGCTGGCGCGAGCGCCGCGACGCCGAGAAGTTCGAGTCGATGATTCGCTTCGCCGAGTGCCTGCCGCAGCTGCGCACGCGAGTGGCGAAGGACCTGCGCAAGAAGGGAATGCCGCGCGCCAAAGCGCTCGCCTGCGCCGTGCGGCTGCTCGACCGGGGCTTCTTCCGGATCGGCTCGGAGGATTACGCGGAGGAGAACGACACCTATGGCATCGCGACCATGCGCAAGCGCCACGTGACGATCAGCGGCGACGAGGTCAGCTTCGACTACGAGGCGAAGGGTGGCCAGCGCCGGCTCCAGACGATCGGAGACCCGCAGGTCGCCGGGGTCGTGCGGGCGCTCAAGCGGCGTCGAGGCGGCGGCGAGGAGCTGCTGGCCTACAAGCTCGGACGCCGGTGGGTGGACGTGAAGTCGGCGGACATCAACGAATACGTCAAGGAGGCCGCCGGCGCGGAGTTCAGCGCCAAGGACTTCCGGACCTGGAGCGGCACGGTTCTGGCGGCCGTGGCCTTGTCGGTGTCAGGGCCGGCGCAGGGCACCAAGAGCTCCCGCAAGCGCGCGAAGGCGCGCGCGGTGCACGAGGTGGCCCGATACCTCGGCAACACCCCGACCGTGGCTCGCACGTCCTACATCGATCCGCGCGTGTTCGATCGCTTCGACAGCGGGCTCACGATCGCCGGCGTGCTCCCAGACCTGGCCGAGGACACCGCCGCCTGGCCTGACCTCCAGGGAGCGATCGAGCAGGGCGTGCTCGATCTGCTCGCCAAGGACAGGGAATCGGCCGCGATCGAGAAGGCCCGCGAGCTCGCCGAGGACCTCGAAGCCGTCGCCGCCTAGCGCACCCGCATCCCGAGCGCCGGATCCCAGTGCAGCGGCGTGTCGTACGACTGCAGCGGGGCCTCGGGCAGCTCGCCGATGTGGACGCCGCGCTTGGTCTGCGGCGGGCAGATCGCCACGAAGCGGACGAAGCCGCCCACGCCTCCGCCGAAGCGCGGGAAGCCCATGTTCACGAGGCAGCCCGTGGCCGGCACGCCGGACAGGTCCGCCACGCCCTCGGCCTGGGCGAAGCCGTTGTGCATCAGCCAGGCCTCGCCCTCGAGCGTGGGCGTGGAGTCGGTGTCGAGCGGCTCGTGGCCGTGGAAGAGGATGTGCCGCTTGAGGTGCAGGAACATCAGCGCGTCGAGCGACACGCCCGGGAACTCGGTCAGCGTCGACAGCGCCGGGTCCGGCCAGCGCTTGGACCAGTCGGAGCGCACGAACACGACGCTGCCCTCGGGGATGCGGCCGTGGCGGTGCTCCCAGCGGCGGATGTCGGAGACCTGCAGGGCGTAGTTGAAGTCCTTCTTCACCTGGCGCACGATCGAGATCACCACGAGCTTGCGGACGGCGAACGTGGGCGGCAGCTCGTCGATCGCGGCCTGCTCGGGCGCCCAGTGCGCGGGCGGGTCGAGCTGCGTGCCGAACTGGTCCGTGGAGAGCCGGTAGGCGGTCGCCTCGAAGCCGTCCTTGGCGTAGGTGTAGGGCTCGCCGCTGGCGGGATCCACGGCCGGCGAGAAGAAGGACGGGCCGAAGCCCTTCCAGACCGGGATCTGCGGCGTCAGCACGTGGGACAGGTCGATGTACTTGGCCGACCGCAGCGGCCCGTCGTAGACGTCCCAGAGGTCGTCGTGGGCGGAGGCCGGTGCCGCCGCGAGGGCGGCAACCAGGACGCCTAGAAGGGCTCCAAGTCGGGCGCGCACGAGGCGCGCAATTCTACCCCCGCGCGCCGAAGTCGGTCGCGTAGGTGCAGGCCGGCTTGCCGCCCTTGGCGACCGGTGCGTCGTAGGCCAGGCCGATCCCGATCTCCTTGAACGACCCGTTCAGGATGTTCGCCCGGTGGCCCGGGCTGTTCATCCACATCCGCATGATCGCGCTGGGCTTCGAGTAGCCGCGGCTCCCCCAGCCCAGGTTCTCGCCCACGACCCAGCTGTGTGCGCCCTTGAGGTAGCCCTCGGCGCGGATGCGGTCGACGAACGTGCCGCCGCCGAGCGTGTCGTGGGCGAAGTAGTTGCGCCGGGCCATGTCGTGGGCGTGGCGGCGGGAGGCCCGCGACAGCTTCTTGTTCAGCTTCAGCTTGCGCAGGCCGTAGTGCACGCGCTCGCGGTTGAGCGCGCACAGCGTGGCCCGCAGGATCTGGCGCTTGGTCGCGTTCGCGGGGGTGGCGTTGGAGGCGGGGCAGGCCTGCTCCGCGGACGCCGGGGAGGCAGCGATAAGCAGCCCCGACCACGACGGCGAGCATGACGGGCACGATGCGTGGCTGCCAAGTCTGAAGGCCCACCTCGAGATGGTTGTCGGCCCCCAAAGCGGTGGACGGCTGTCACCCCTGCCCGGTTATGGACGGATGTACGAGGGAAAGGGGACGGCATGCCGCCCGCGGCGATCCTGGACATCGACGGCACGCTGGTCGACACCAACTACCAGCACGCCCTGGCCTGGTTCCGGGCCCTGCGCGAGAACGGCGAGCTGCGCCCGCTGTGGCGCATCCACCGCGCGATCGGCATGGGGGGAGACCACCTGGTGGCGGCAATCTGCGGCGACGAGGTGGAGGAGCGCAAGGGCGAGGACATCCGCGCGTCGGAGAAGGAGCGCTACGCGGAGCTGATCGGCGAGGTCCAGCCGTTCGCGGGCGCCCGCGAGCTGATCGCCGACCTGAAGGGGCGTGGCCACGCGGTGGTCCTGGCCAGCTCGGCCAAGTCGGACGAGGTCGACCACTACCTCGACCTGCTCGACGCCCGCGACCTGGTCGACGCCTGGACCGACTCGAGCGACGTCGAGGCGACCAAGCCCGAGCCCGACCTGGTGCATGCCGCGATCGACAAGGCCGGCGGCGGCGAGGCGGTGATGGTGGGCGACTCGACCTGGGACTGCGAGGCGGCCGGCCGGGCGGGAATCGAGACGGTCGCGGTGCTCACCGGCGGCTTCTCGGAGGCCGAGCTGCGCGAGGCCGGCGCCGCGGTCGTGTTCGAGTCGATCGAGGAGCTGCGCGAGCGAGTCGGCCAAACTCCACTTGGCGATGGCCAAGCGACTCGAGAGCTACCGCGACAAGCGTGACTTCGACAAGACCGCCGAGCCGCACGGCGGCGGCGACGGCGGCGGCGGGGATGGACGCTTCGTGGTGCAGCAGCACGACGCCCGCAACCTGCACTGGGACCTGCGCCTGGAGCACGGCGGGGTGCTCGTGTCGTGGGCGCTGCCGCGCGGCATCCCGGCCCACCCGGACGAGAACCGGCTGGCCGTGCATACCGAGGACCACCCGATCGAGTACCTCTCCTTCGAGGGCGAGATCCCGAAGGGCGAGTACGGCGCGGGGACGATGGAGGTGTGGGACACCGGCACCTACGAGGCCGAGAAGTTCCGCGACAACGAGGTGATCGCCACCTTCCACGGCGAGCGGATGCAGGGCCGCTACGCGCTGTTCGCCACGCGCGGCAAGGACTGGCTGATCCACCGCATGGACCCGCCGGCGCAGGCCGGCTACGAGCCGATGCCCGACCGCCTCGCGCCGATGCTGGCGCGCTCCGGCCAGCTGCCGCGCGACGAGCCGAAGTGGGGCTTCGAGGTCAAGTGGGACGGCATCCGCACGGTCGCCTTCTGCGACCACGGCCACATCTCGCTGCAGGGCCGCAACTTCACCGACTTCACGCCGCGCTACCCGGAGGTGCGCCCGCTGGCCCGCGAGCTGGGCGCGCGCAGGGTGATCCTCGACGGCGAGATCGTCGCGTTCGACGGCGAGGGCCGGCCGAGCTTCGAGCGCCTGCAGTCGCGCATGCACCTGGCCTCGGACTCCGCGGTCAAGCGCCGCGTGCGCGACACGCCGGTGACCTACGTCGCGTTCGACCTGCTCTACCTGGATGGCTTCTCGACGGTCTCGCTCACCTACGAGCAACGGCGCGAGCTGCTCGAGAAGCTCGAGCTTGACGGGCCCGCGTGGCGCGCTCCCGCCTACCACCGCGGCGAGGGTGCGGCGCTGCTCGAGGCCACCCGCAAGCTGGGCATCGAGGGGATCGTCGCGAAGCGGCTCGACTCGACCTACCAGCCCGGTGGGCGCACCTCCTCGTGGCTGAAGATCAAGAACGTCTGCGAGCAGGACGTGGTGATCGGCGGGTGGACGGCGGGCGAGGGCGGGCGCAGCAGCACGCTCGGCGCCCTGGCGGTGGGCGTGTACGACGACGGCAAGCTGTCCTACGCCGGCAAGGTCGGCACCGGCTTCACCGAGCAGACGCTGGCGCTGCTCCAGCGCGAGCTGAAGCCGCTGCGGCGCGACAGCTCGCCGTTCGAGGGCCGCCAGCCGCCGAAGGGCACGATCTTCGTCGAGCCGCGCCTGGTCGCGCGCGTCGAGCTGCGCGAATGGACGCGCAGCGGAACGATGAGAGCGCCGTCTTTCAAGGGTCTAAGAGACGACGTGGACCCGCAGGATTGCATTCGTGAGGAAGGGCCCTCGGCCTGAGGGCTGTACTTTGGAGGTGCTATGGCACGGGCAATTTGGAGTGGTGCGATCAGCTTCGGGCTGGTCAACATCCCAGTGAAGCTGTTCAGCGCGGTCTCGAAGAAGACCGTCCGGTTCCACCAGATCGACGCGGAGTCGGGCGGTCGCGTGCGCCAGAAGCGGGTCGGCCCGGATGGCGAGGAGATCCCCTACGAGCAGATCATCAAGGGCTACGAGATCGGGCCGGACCGCTACGTGACGCTCACCCCCGAGGAGCTCGATTCGCTCTCCCCGGAGAAGACGCGCACGATCGACATCGAGGACTTCGTGGACCTCGACGAGATCGACCCGATCTACTACGACCATCCCTACTACCTCGCGCCCGACACCGGCTCGTCGAAGGCATATCAGCTGCTGGTCGACGCGATGGAGGACGCCGGCAAGGTGGCGATCGCGCGGGTGGTGATCCGCTCGAAGGAGAACCTCGTGGCGATCCGCCCGCGCGACGGCGTGCTGGCGATGGAGACGATGCTGTTCGCCGACGAGGTCGTGCCGACCGACTCGCTCGACGAGATGACGACGGACACCGCCGTCAAGACCAGCGACCGCGAGCTGACGATGGCCCGTCAGCTGATCGACTCGCTGTCCTCGGACTTCGAGCCCGAGAAGTACCACGACGAGTACCGCGAGCGGGTGCTCGACCTGATCGAGCGCAAGGCCCAGGGCGAGACGATCGTGATCGAGGAGCCGACCAAGGAGCCCGAGCAGGTGCCCGACCTGATGGCGGCTCTGGAGGCGAGCATCGCCGGCGCCAAGGGCCAGAGCAAGGCGAAGCCCAAGGCCGCGCCCAAGAAGCGCGCGCCGGCCAAGCGGGCGCCGGCCAAGAAGAAGGCAGCCGCCAAGACCTAGATGACTGATCCCACGACCCCGCGCGCGCGGATGACGCACGGATACCTGCGCCCCGCCCCCGCGCACACGCGGCCGCGGAATCGAGCCATCTAGTGGCCTCCGCTCGGGTCGAGGTCGACGTCCAGGGCCACCGGCTCTCGCTGTCGAACCTCGACAAGGTCCTGTACCCCGCGGTGGGCTTCACCAAGGGGCAGGTGATCGACTACTACACGCGCATCGCGCCCGTGTTGCTGCCGCACCTGCGCGACCGCCCGCTGACGCTCAAGCGCTACCCGAACGGCGTCGAGGCCCAGTACTTCTACGAGAAGCGCTGCCCGTCGCACGCCCCTGAGTGGGTGCGCCGTGAGCAGTTCCAGGGGATCGAGTACTGCGTCTGCGACGACCTGCCCACGCTCGTCTGGCTCGCCAACCTGGCCGACCTGGAGCTGCACCCCTCGCTGTCGCTCGTGAAGGACGACCTGCGGCCGACCGTGATGGCGTTCGACCTCGATCCCGGCGACGGCGCCGGGCTGGCCGAGTGCTGCGAGGTCGCCTTCCTCCTGCGCGCGGCACTCACGCAGCTGGGCCTGGAGAGCTTCGCCAAGACGTCGGGCTCGAAGGGCATCCAGGTGTACGTGCCGCTCAACAACGAGGACGTGGACTACGACCACGGCACCAAGCCGCTCTCCAAGGCGCTCGCCCGCCACCTGGAGGCGCAGCACCCGAAGCTGATCGTCTCGCAGCAGAAGAAGGAGCTGCGCAAGGGCAAGGTGCTGATCGACTGGAGCCAGAACGACGAGCACAAGACGACCGTCGGCGTCTACTCGCTGCGCGCCCGCGAGCGGCCGACGGTGTCCACGCCGCTGGCCTGGGAGGAGCTCGACGACCCCGAGCTGCTCGTGTTCGAGGCCGCCGACGTGCTGGAGCGGGTCGAGCGCGACGGCGACCTGTTCGCGCCGGTGACCGAGCTGCGCCAGCAGCTGCCGGACCTATGAGAATCCGCGAGGTCGTGCTGCCCGCGGCGGACCCGGCGGCGGCGGCCGCGTTCCACCCCGAGGCTTACGGCTCCACCCGGGTGCGCTTCGAGCCCGGCCCAGCGGTCTGCTCGCACTTCGCGGTGAACGTGGGGCAGTTCGACGACGCCGTCGCCTGGGCTCGCGGGCAGGCCGAGCTGATCGAGGAGGACGTGCCGTTCGAGGCGTGGCGAGCGAGGGCCGCCTACTACTTCGACCCGGTGGGCAACCTGGTCGAGCTGATCGCCCGCGAGCGGGCGCCGGGGACCGAGCTGTTGATCGAGGTGAGCGAGGTGGGCCTGCCGGTCGCCGACGTGGGCGCGGCCGTGGACTTCCTCGAGGCGGAGCTCGACCTGCCCCACTTCAGCGGCGACCGCTCGAGCTTCAGCGCGGTTGGTGACGACCACGGCCTGTTCATCCTGGTGCCGGTGGGGCGCGACTGGCTGTTCACCGACCGGCCGGCCAGCGACGCGCCCGTGCGCGTGACGATCGAGGGCCCCGGGGCGCGCGAGCTGCGCGTTCCCGGCTCCGACCATGCGATCGAGGTAGCCTCCAACTGACGATGGTCGACTGGTCGCTCGCTCGGCAGGTGGCGCGCCTGGCGGCCGGCTCCGGGGATGAGGGACCCCCGCAGGCGGACGTGGTGTCGCTGTGCGTCGAGATGGAGGAGCACGTGGCCGGCTACACCGGGCTGTCGCCCGCGACGACGGTCCCGGCCGCGGAGCTGGTCGGACGCGGGGACTGGGCCTCCGTCAACCTCGACTCGCTGGGACGCCTGCTCGACCCCGTGGCGGCTCGGCTGGAGCAGCGGCTCGAGTTCGCCGGTCCGCTGGCGGGCGCGCTGAAGGCCGGCGCCGCGGCGACGCTCGCCGCCGAGGCGGGCCTGGTGATCGGCTACGTGGCGCAGCGGGTGCTCGGGCAGTACGAGGTCTCGCTGCTCGGGGGCGACGCGCCGCCACGCCTGCTGTTCGTCGCGCCCAACCTGCGCAAGGCCGTGCGCGAGCTGAAGGTCGACCCGGATCCGTTCCACCGCTGGATCTGCGCGCACGAGCTGACCCACGTCTACCAGTTCCAGGGCGTCGACTGGCTGCGCGAGCACCTCGGCGGCATGGTGCGCCAGTACCTCTCGAGCGTGGAGGTGCGGATCGACCGCGGCGCTGCCGGCGCACTGCCGTCGATGCCGGACCTGGGCAAGCTGGTCGAGAACTTCCGCGACGGCGGCCTGGCGGCGCTCGTGCAGACGAAGGAGCAGCGCGCGCTGATGGGGCGCATGCAGGCGGCGATGGCAGTGATCGAGGGCTACTCCGAGCACGTGATGGACGCGATCGCCGCCGAGGCGATCCCCGGCCACGAGGGACTGAGGACGGCGATGGACGCGCGCCGGCGCAGCCGCTCCGCGCCGCAGCGGCTGATCGAGGGCCTGCTCGGGCTCGACATGAAGATGCGCCAGTACGAGCAGGGCAAGGTGTTCTGCGACGCGGTGGTGGCCGAAGGCGGGATGGAGGCCTTGAACCGCGTCTGGGCATCGCCCGAGTCGCTGCCGACTCCCCCGGAGCTCGAGCACCCGCTGGACTGGCTGACGCGCGTGGGCCCGGCGCCGGCCGCCGCCGCGTAACGCCCCTGTCGCTCGGCCGGCGCCTGGCGGCGAGTGTGGTCGTCAAACGTCGCGCATATGACGCGTTTCGCAGCTATCACTCCGCGGCGGGTCGACGGGCGGGCCACCCGCGCCCTGGGTGCTGCTGTTTGCGACCGCGGTGTAACGGACGCCCGACGGAGGTTTACGTACATGTGTTCGGTGGTATAGTTCTACTGAACTTAGATCTAATAAGATCCCCGACTAAGCCCCCACAGCGTCCGACCCGAACGGACGAGATCCGAGGGGAAGGAGCGAACAGAATGGCTACCACTCAGACCGCCACACAGCGCAAGGCGACCGCCCAGAAGGCTGCTGCGACTCGTCGTCGCAACGCCGCCAAGCGCAGCCAGTCGGCCCGCAAGGCCGCGGAGACCCGCGCGCAGGCCGAGCTGAACACCCTGCAGGTCGTCCAGGCTCAGGCCGAGCGTGCCCTGCTGATCCCGGTGGGCGCCGCCCTCGAGGCGCGCGACGCCGTGATCGACGTGACCAAGCCGTACGTCGACGGTCGCGAGAGCGCCGAGAAGGAGTTCAAGGGCCTTCAGAAGCGCGTCGGCACCAACCTGCGCAAGTTCGAGCGTCGCGGCTCGACCGCCCGCAACCGTGCGGTGCGCGAGGTCAAGAAGACCCGCACCCGCGTGGAGCGCGAGCTGCGTCAGCGCCGCACCAAGGCGGTGCGCACGGTCAAGCAGAACCGTCGCGACGTCGAGAAGCAGGTGAAGCTGGCTCGCCGTGAGGCCGAGAAGCAGGCGGAGACGATCGTCTCGCGCGTCGCTTCGCTCGCCTAAGCGTCACGAACGCTTCCCCCCGACCGGCGAGGAGACCGGACCCGGGGTAAGGCTGGCGGCCACATACCTCGCCGCCAGTGCAGTATCTCTCCTCCCTCAGCCGGCGCCGTCCCCTCGGGGGCGGCGTTGGCCTTTGTGGGGCCGCGTGTCTGCCATCATCGATTGGGATGCCCTCCCGTGAAGAGATCCAGGACGCCCTGCGCAAGGTCATCGACCCGGAGCTGCGCAAGGACATCGTGTCGCTCGGCATGGTGCGCTCGATCGAGCAGCCCGAGGAGGGGCGGGTCGACGTCGTCGTCTCGCTCACCACTCCCGGGTGCCCGATCAGGGCCCACTTCGAGAAGGCCGTCGTCGAGAGCGTCCAGGCGCTCGGAGTGCCGACCGTGACGGTCGCCTTCGACGTGCTCTCCGACCAGGAGAAGCAGGGGCTGGCGCAGCGCCTCGGTCGCCAGGGCGGGTTGCCCGAGGGAGCGCTCGCGGCCGTCAAGAACGTGATCTGCATCGGGTCGGGCAAGGGCGGCGTCGGCAAGTCCACGATCACCGCCAACCTGGCCGCCGCGCTCCAGGTCGAGGGTCACCGGGCCGCCGCGCTCGACGCGGACGTCTGGGGCTACTCGATCCCGCGCATGCTCGGCGTGCACGGCCGCCCGATGGTGTCGGCCGAGCGCAAGATCCTGCCGCTCGACGCCGCCGGCGGCGTCAAGGCGATCTCGATCGAGTTCTTCCTGAACGAGCAGGACCAGGCGATCACGTGGCGTGGCCCGATGCTGCACAAGGCGATCCGCCAGTTCCTGGAGGACGTCGACTGGGGCGAGCTCGACTACCTGCTGATCGACCTGCCGCCCGGCACCGGCGACGTCTCGATGACGCTCGCCCAGCTGTTGCCGCAGGCGCGCTTCGTGATCGTCACCACGCCGCAGCCGGCCGCCCAGAAGGTGGCCAAGCGGGCGGCCGAGACGGCGCAGCGCTTCGACCTCGAGATAGCGGGCGTGATCGAGAACATGTCCGGCTTCACCACGCCCGATGGCGAGCGCTTCACGATCTTCGGAGAGGGCGGCGGGCAGCAGCTCGCCGACGAGCTCGACGTGCCGTTGCTCGGCAAGATCCCGCTCCAGGAGGAACTGCGCGTCAGCGCCGACGAAGGCCAGCCGCTGGTGCTCGAGGACCCGGACGCCCCGGCCGCGCAGGCCATCTATCACGCGGCCCGCGGCCTGATCGCGGCCACGCCGCAGCAGCTCGGCGTGTTCCAGGCGCCCTCCGGCCCGCCGGTCCCGGCGGTCACCGGCACCGCGCTGCCGATGGCGCCCTAAGAAGCCTGCTTGAAGTAGTCGGAGTTGATCTGGATGTAGCTCTGCCACTCGTCGGGGAGCTGGTCCTCGGCGAAGCAGGCGTCCACCGGGCAGGCCTCGACGCACGCGTCGCAGTCGATGCACTCCTCCGGGTCGATGTAGAGCTGCTTGACCTGGTCGTAATCGGGCTCTTCGGGGGTGGGGTGGATGCAGTCGACGGGACACACCTCGACGCACGAGTTGTCCTTGGTGTCGATGCAGGGTTCAGCGATTACGTAAGCCATGGTCTCCTTGAGGGTCCGACGTGCTGCTTGAGCGAGGCCATCGGATTGTACCCGGACGAATGTTGGTCTCGTTTGCTTCAAGCCTCGTTGCGCGCTTGCCGAACTAGACAACATGGACTCGCTTCGGGCGTGGCTCTGCCCGACGCCCGCGCATCGCGCGCGCGTGCTGGAAGCCAGCGCGCGCATCGGGAAGGCACGCGCCTTCATCGCCGGCGCGATCGGGGTCGGCGTGCTGGCCGGCGCGCCCTGGAACGGCTGGTGGACGATTCTGGTGTTCATCCCCGTCGCCATCCACCTGCTGACGATGGACCGCTGGATGGCCCGCACCGACAGGCCCGAGCTGGTCGCATTCGCCACGTTGATGTCGATGCTGCTGGTGCTGGTGGTGGCCGCCGCCGGCACGGGGGGTCCGGACAGCCCGGTGCTGCCCTGGTTCGCGCTCGTTCCCGCGATGGCCACGCTGCGCTTTCGCCTCGCTGTGGCCGCGACGCTGGCCGTGGTCGCCGGCCTGTTGATCCTGGCCGTGGGCTTCGCGGGCGATGCCGCTCGGGCGCTCGACGACCCGGTGCCGATGATCGCCAGCCTCGTGATGGTCGCCAACATCGTGGGCGTCAGCGTCGCGCTGATGCGCGGCGAGATGGAGCACCGCGACCGGGCGGTGCTCGACCCGCTGACCGGGCTGCTGAACCGCGCCTCGCTCGAAAACCGCGTGGCCGAGATCGAGCAGCAGGCGCGCCTCACCGACGGCGCCGTGGCGGTTGTGCTGCTCGACCTCGACCGTTTCAAGCGGGTCAACGACGAGTACGGCCACGAGCGCGGCGACGCGGTGCTGCGCGACGCCGCCTACGAGATCCGCAAGGCGCTGCGCTCCTTCGAGCTGGTCTACCGGATCGGCGGCGAGGAGTTCCTGCTGCTGCTGCCGGGCGCCGATCTCGACGCCGGCGTCGAGATCGCCGAGCGGGTGCGCGCGGCGGTGGCGCTGGCCTGTCCGGGCGAGGTCGACATGACGCTGTCGGCCGGTGTCGCCACCGCGGCCGGGACGGATGTGCGCTACGACGACCTCTTCCGCGCGGCCGATCTGGCGCTCCTGAGCGCCAAGCGCGAGGGGCGCGACCGCGTGGTCGCCGCCTCTGCACCGCGCGCCGTCGTCGCCGCGTAGGCTCAGGGCCCTTGTTGGCCGACCGCTCGGAGCCAGACCCCTTCATACACACGTTCACCGGCCTGATCGCGGCGCGCGCGGTCACGACGGCGGTGATGCTGGGCGTGTTCGATGCCCTCCACGACGAGCCGGCCGGCGCGCCGGAGCTGGCGCGGCGGCTGTCGCTGGACGAGCTGGGGGCGGAGACGCTGCTCACGACGCTCGTCACGCTCGGCTATGTGGAGCCCGACGGCGAGCGCCTCCGCAACACCGCGGTCAGCGAGCGCCTGCTGGTGAGCTCATCGCCGGAGTCGATCGCCACCTTCATCGGCCAACAGAGCGACCTGCACTGGCAGGTGCTGGAGATGCTGCCCGAGGCTGTCCGCGACGGCCACGCCTACGCGATGCACGAGCGGCGCCACGACGACGCCGAGCGCTGGGAGGCCTACATCCGCGGGCTCTTCGAGCTGTCGCGCCACGAGCACGACGCCAACGCGGCGATGCTGCATGTCGAGGCGCCGCGGCGGCTGGTCGACGTCGCCGGCGGCCACGGGGGCTTTGCGATGGCGATGTGCCGCCGCCACCCGGCGCTCGAGGCGACCGTGCTGGACCTCCCGCCGAGCGCGGCCGTCGGACGCAAGATCGTGGCGGAGGAGGGCTACGCCGACCGCGTCTCGTTTCGCGAGGGCGACGTGTTCGAGGTCGGTTTGGGGGAGAACCTCGACGTGGTCTCGGTCTTCAACCTGATCCACCACCTGCCGGAGGAGCGCGACGCCGAGCTGTGTCGCATGGCGCGCGCGGCGCTGCGGCCCGGCGGCGTGCTCGTGATCGGGGACTCCGCGCGGCCCGAGCCGGGCGACGAGCTGTCGCCCCACGGCGCGGTGTCGAGCCTGCTCTTCTACGCCTGGAGCCACAGCCGCAACTTCTCGCCCTCCGAGGTGAGCGCGTGGATGCGGGAGGCCGGCTTCGAGGACGTGGAGGTGCACCGCAACGTGCGCTCCCTGTGGCGGATGGTGGTGACGGGCCGGTGATCCTGCTCACGGGCGCCACCGGGACGGTCGGCTCGGCGCTGCTGCGCCGGCTGGTCTCCGCCGGCGAGCCGGTGCGCTGCCTGGTGCGCGACCCGCGCGGCCTGGGAGAGCAGCGCGTGCGGGTGCAGATCGCGCTGGGCGACCTCGCCGACCCGCCCTCGTTTCGCAACGCCCTGCGCGGCGTCGGCACGGTCGTTCACCTGGCGGCGTCGATCCGCGACCAGCCGGGCGGATCGATCGAGGAGCTGAACGCGGTGGCCACGTTGCGCCTGGTGCGGGCGGCCGAGCGCGCGGGCGCGCGCCGCTTCCTGTTCTTCTCGGCGATGTGCGCTCGCCACCACTCACGCACCCGGTTCTTCCGCGCCAAGGCCCTGGCGCAGGAGGCGGTGCAGGAGTCGGCGCTCGAGACGATGGTCTTCCGGCCCTCGATCATCTACACGCCGGGCGATCCCTGGCTCACGCTGCTGGAGCGCTTCTCGTACCTGCCGGCGCTGCCGGTGTCGGGCTCCGGGCGGGCGCAGTACCAGCCGATCTGGGCCGAGGACGTGGCCGACTGCGTGCTGGCCGCGCTGATGGCGACCGGCCGGCGCCGGCGCATCTTCGAGTTGGGCGGCCCGGAGACGCTCTCCTACGACGACATCGTGCGGGCCGCGCTGGCGGCGACCGGCCGGCGCAGGCCGCTGCTGCACGTGCCGCTGCCGGTGGTGCGCGCCTCGCTGCGAGCGCTGCGGCCGCTGGCCGGACCCAAGGTGTTCGCCACCTGGGAGGAGGCCGAGCTGATGGAGGAGCCGATGACGTCCTCCCGAGGGACCGCGGACGCGGAGGCGCTTGGTGTGCGCCCCCGCGCGATGTCCGCGGTGTTGGGTACGGCCTGAAACGCGAAGCGCCGGCCACTGGCCGGCGCTCCACGGGGGTCCGGGGGGCGAGCGCCCCCCGGATGCCATCCATTTACATCATTCCGTCCATGCCGCCCATGCCGCCCGGCATGCCGCCGCCTGCCCCGTCCTTCTCGGGCATCTCGGCGATGATCGCCTCGGTCGTCAGGATGTTCTTCCCGATCGACGCGGCGTTCTGGAGCGCGGAGCGGGTGACCATGGCCGGGATCGATGACCCCGCCGGCCACCAGGTCCTCGATCTCCCCGGACTCGGCGTTGAGCCCGGTGTTCTTGCCCTTGGCGTTGCGCACGTCGTTGACGACGACGGAGCCCTCGAGCCCCGCGTTGTCGGCGATCTGGCGCAGCGGCTCCTCCAGCGAGCGGTAGATGATCTGCGCGCCGGTGCGCTCGTCGCCCTCGAAGGCGTCGAGCTGGATGGCGCTCTGAGCCCGCAGGAGCGCGACGCCGCCGCCCGGAACGATGCCCTCCTCGAGGGCGGCCCGGGTGGCCTGCAGCGCGTCCTCCACGCGGTGCTTCTTCTCCTTCATCTCCGTCTCGGTGGCCGCGCCGACCTTCACGACCGCGACGCCGCCGGCCAGCTTGGCCAGCCGCTCCTGCAGCTTCTCGCGGTCGAAGTCCGAGTCGGTGCTCTCGATCTCGGTCTTGATCTGGTTGATGCGGCCCTTGATGGCGTCCGACTCGCCGGCGCCGTCCACGATCGTGGTCGTGTCCTTCGCGACCACCACGCGACGGGCGCGGCCGAGCTGCGAGAGCTGGGTGTTCTCGAGCTTGAGGCCCATCTCCTCGGTGATCACCTCGCCGCCCGTGAGGATCGCGATGTCCTCGAGCATGCGCTTGCGGCGATCGCCGAAGCCGGGAGCCTTGACCGCGACGCCCGTGAAGGTGCCGCGGAGCTTGTTGACCACGAACGTGGCGAGCGACTCGCCCTCCACGTCCTCGGCGATGACCAGGATCGGCTTGCCCGACTGGATCACCTGCTCGAGCACCGGCAGCACGTCCCGCACCGAACCGATCTTCTGGTTCGCGATCAGGATGTACGGGTCCTCGAGGGTGGCCTCCATGCGGTCCTGGTCGGTGACCATGTAGGGCGAGATGTAGCCCTTGTCGAACTGCATGCCCTCGGTGAACTCGAGGTCCATGCCGAACGTCTGGCCCTCCTCGACGTTGACCACGCCGTCCTTGCCGACCTTGTCGATCGCGTCGGCGATCACGTCGCCGATGTCGTCGTCGCCGGCGGAGATGGCCGCCACGCGGGCGATCTGGTCCTTGCCGGAGATCTCGGTCGAGAGCTTCTGGATGCTGTCGACGACCTGGTCGACCGACTTCTCGATACCGCGCTTGAGAGCAAGCGGGTTCGCGCCGGCGGCCACGTTCTTGAGGCCGTCGCGCACGATGCGCTGAGCCAGCACGGTGGCGGTGGTGGTGCCGTCGCCCGCGATGTCGTTGGTGGCGGTGGCCACCTCGCGCACGAGCTGAGCGCCCTGGTTTGCGAACGGGTCCTCGATCTCGATCTCACGAGCGATCGAGACGCCGTCGTTGGTGATGGTCGGGGCGCCGAACTTCTTGTCGATCACGACATAACGACCCTTGGGGCCGAGCGTGACCTTCACCGCGTCGGCGACGGCGTTGACGCCGTCTTCGAGCGAACGACGCGCCTCGACGTCGTACTTGAGTTCCTTGTGAGCCATGTTCTGGTGTTCCTCCTACTTCTTGCCCGCGATTTTGGCGAGCACGTCCGACTCACGCAGGACGAGGAGATCCTCACCCTCGACCTGGACCTCGGTGCCGCCGTACTTCGAGTACAGGACCTCGTCGCCCTTGGCGACGTCGAGCGGAATGCGCTTCTCGCCGTCCTCGTCCCACCTGCCGTCTCCGACCGCCAGGACCTTGCCGCGCTGCGGCTTCTCCTTGGCCGTGTCGGGGAGGACGATGCCGCTCGCCGTGGTCTCCTCTTCCTCGATCGCCTGAACGATCAGGCGATCGCCCAGAGGCTTGAGATTCATGGACATACCTCCGTCTGAAGTTCCAATTGACTTGGCACTCCCTGGGGGCGAGTGCCAGCCTGGCACTCTAGCACTCAGAGTGCCAAAACCTCGTGAAAAACTCGGCGAAGCCAATTTTCACGGGGGTCCGGGGGCGCGAGCCCCCGGCCGGCATCAGTTTTGCCGCGGCCCGGATGGCCGCATGCGCTCCTGGACCTCGGACGGTCGGTCCGAGATCTGCGAGAAGCGCACCACGGTGACGGTGTCGTCGGTCTCGATCTTGCGGCCGTAGATCTGCTCGAGGAAGTGCACCATCTCGTCGAGCCGACGGAACTCCGGGTTGTCGTGCTCGATGTCGCGCGGCGACAGCTCGCCCACGCGCTTCACGTCGACCGAGTCGATCACGGCCTCGAAGATCCGCTCGCGCGGCGAGTGCTGGAAGCCGACCGTGATCAGGACGACCTCGCCCTTGCGGTACTTCTTGCTCTTGTCCCCGAGCCGGATCGTCGCCGTCTTGCGGCCGCGCTTGAGCTGGTCGACGAAGATCGGCGAGTAGAAGTTGAGGACGAACACGACGGCGCAGCCTAGCGGCCTTCCTCCAGCCGTGAGAGCGCGGCACGAGCCATCTCGCGCTCGCCCTTGTAGGAGAGCCGCTCGGGCGCCTCGGCGAGCGGGATCCAAAGCGCCTCCTCGACCTCGTGGTCGTGGTCCTCGACGCTGCCCGACCGGTAGCGGAACAGGAAGAACGTCACGACCTTGGCGACGCGGTCGCCGCCGCGCACGTACCAGTACTTCACGTCGCCCAGCTGCTCGACCATCTCGGCGTCCAGCCCGGTCTCCTCGCGCACCTCGCGCCGGGCGGCCTCGGCCGGCGACTCGTCGCCGACCGGGTGGCCCTTCGGCAGCGCCAGGATCTGGCCGCGCGGCCGCACCACGGCCACGAACGGCTGCCCCTCCTTGTCCCGCACCACCACACCCCCGGCGGAGAACTCGCGGATCATTCGTCGTCGCTCACCAGCGGCACGAAGCGCACCGAGGCCACGGTCTCCTCCTCCCCGTCGCGCAGGCGGATCAGGAACTCGCGGCGCCCGCGCGCGATCGGGCACACCAGCGCGGCGCCGGGCGCGAGCTGCTCGACCAGCGCAGCCGGTGGCTCGTCCCGCGCGGTCGCCGTCACCGAGATGCCGCCGAACGGCGCGCGGTCGGGAGCGCCCTGCGCGCCGTCGCCCACGCGCACCTCGACGTTGTCGTAGCCCAGCTCAGCCAGCGTCTCGGCCGCGACCTTGCGCCAGGCTCTCGTAGCGCTCGATCGTCACCACCTGGGCGCACAGTCGCGACAGCACGGCGGCCGCATAGCCGGAGCCCGTGCCGACCTCGAGCACCGTCTCGTCGCCCCGCAGCTCCAGCAGCTGCGACATGCAGGCGACGATCCACGGCTGCGAGATCGTCTGGCCCTCGCCGATCCGCAGCGCCCCGTCGCGATACGCCCGTCGACGCTCCGACTCCGGCACGAACAGCTCGCGCGGCACCTCGCCCATCGCCGCGAGGACGCGCTCGTCGTGGATGCCGCGGCGGCGGAGCTGGCGCTCCACCATGCGGGCGCGCGCGTCAGTGGATGTAGTTGCGGAGCCGTCCCGGGTCATGCACGGTCACCTTCCCCCGCCCCAGGGTGACCACACCGGCCCGCTCCAGCGTGGCGAGGAACCGGCTCGCACTCTCGCGCGAGGTGCCCGCCAGGTGCGCGATCTCGGCCTGGGTCGCGCGGATCAGGACGTCCTCCTCGGGTGCGCCCTCGGCCTGGCGCGCGATCGTCTGCGTCAGCAGCGCGCTGGCCACCCGGCCCGCCACCGTCTGGAAGGACTGCTGCAGCAGCCGCTCGTTGGTTCGGCTGACGCGCTCGGCGAGCGTGGCGAGCAGCTTCAGCGCCAGGCCCGGGTTGCGCTTGACCAGGCGCTGGACGTCGCCGGCCAGCAGCGCCACCGCGCTGCAGGGCTCGATCGCCTCGGCCGTGGCCGAGCGGGTCTCGCCGCGGAACATGGCCAGCTCCCCGAACAGCGCGCCGCCGCGCAGCTCGGCCAGCGCGACCATGCGGCCGTCCTGGTGCTCGCGGGTGAGCACCACGGCGCCCGAGCGCAGCAGGTAGCAGGTGTCCCCGGTATCCCCCTCGCGGAAGATGATCTCGCCGCGGTCCCAGTGACGGGGCACGGCGACTTGCGCGATGGCGAGCAGCTCGCGTGGCTCGAGGCCCATGAACACCTCGGTTCGCGCGAGCAGGCGGGCGGTCTCCTCCCCAGTGGGCATGTGCGGATAATGACTGCATGGCAGTCGCACGTGAAGCCGTGAGCGCCGCGGACGTCGAGGACGCAGCTCGCCTGATCGCCGGAAAGGTGCGCGAGACGCCGGTTCTGCCGGCGGGCGAGCTGTCGCGGCGGGTGGGGGCGACGGTGGTCCTGAAGGCCGAGAACCTTCAGCTCACCGGCTCGTTCAAGGCCCGCGGCGCCACCAACATGATCGGCCGCCTGCCCGCCGAGGCGCTGCGCGCCGGGGTGGTCGCGGCCAGCGCCGGCAACCACGCGCAGGCGGTCGCCTGCGCCGCCCGCGACGTGGGCGCCCGCGCCGTGCTGGTGATGCCGGAGCAGGCGCCCGTCGTCGAAGGTCGCCGCGGTGCGCCAGTACGGCGGCGATGTGCGCCTCCACGGCGGCAACTACGACGACGCCCACGCGGAGGCCGCGCGGCTGGTCGAGGCCGAGGGCCTGACGGCCGTGCACGCGTTCGACCAGGCCGAGGTCGTGGCCGGTCAGGGCACCGTCGGGCTCGAGATCGCGCGCCAGGCACCCGATGTGAAGCTCGTCGTGGTCCCGCTCGGCGGTGGCGGGCTGGCCAGCGGTATCGGGGTGGCGGTCGCGGAATGGCTCCCCGGCGCGCGCGTCGTGGGCGTGCAGGCGGAGGCGTGTGCGCCGTACATCGACTCGCTGGCCGCTCACCGGCCGATCGGCGCGCGCTCGGCCAACACGATCTGCGACGGAATCGCCGTCAAGCGGCCCGGCGACTTCACGCTGCCGCTGGTTGAGCGCTACGTCGACGAGGTCGTCACGGTCTCCGACGACGAGGTGGCCGAGGCGATGGTGCTGCTGCTCGAGCGCACCAAGCAGGTGGTGGAGGGCGCCGGTGCCGTGGCGGTGGCCGCGCTGATGCAGGGTCGGGTCGCGCCGCCCGCCGACGGCGATGTGTGCGCCGTGCTGTCGGGCGGCAACGTGGACGCCTCGCTGCTGTACGAGTGCATCCGCTTGGGCGAGACCGCCGCCGGCCGGCGCATGGTGCTGTCGACGATCGTCCCGGACCGGCCCGGCGCGCTATCGGGGCTGTTGCAGGTGGTCGCCGAGCACGGCGGCAACGTGGTCGACGTAGAGCACCTGCGCGACGGGATCGACCTCCACGTGCGGCGAGACCGCGATCAACCTCGTGCTGCAGACGCGCGGCCCCGAGGCCAGCCAGGCGATCCTCGACGCGGTCCGCGAGCAGGGCTTCGCGGTACGCGTGGAACGCCAGGCCTAGCCGTCGGGGGTCAGGCCCCAGGCCTTCGCCGCGCCGGACAGCTCGTCGATCTCGGCGAGCTCGTCCTCGCTGAGCTCGATCTCGGCGGCGGGCGCGATGCCCTCGATGTGCGCGGGGCGACGCGCGCCGGTGATCGCCACGTGCACGCCGGGCTGGGCCAGCACCCAGGCCACCGCGAGCTGCGCGAGGGTGTGCCCGCGCTGGTCGGCGAACTCGCTGAGCCGATCGACGACCTCCAGGTTGCGTTCCAGGTTGTCGCCCTCGAACGGCTCGTGGCCGCGGCGCCAGTCGTCCTCGGCCAGCGTGGACGGGTCGAAGTTGCCGCTCAGCAGCCCGTGCGAGAGCGGGCCGTACACGAGCAGGCCGATGTCCTGCTCGCGGCAGTACGGCAGCACGTCCTCCTCGATGCCGCGGTTGAACAGGTTGTAGGGCGGCTGGTCGGTCTCGACCTCGATCGTGCGCGACAGCGCGTCCATCTCGTCCGGGCTGAAGTTCGACACGCCCACGTGGCGGATCTTGCCCTCGTCGACGA
The DNA here is from genome assembly GCA_963765135.1 of uncultured Thermoleophilaceae bacterium. GTDB lineage: Bacteria > Actinomycetota > Thermoleophilia > Solirubrobacterales > Thermoleophilaceae > JACVRW01. The sequence goes on along the minus strand of CAVXUX010000001.1, from coordinate 143,049 downwards.
GCTGCTTCAGCGCGGCGCCGGTCTCCTCGAACTGGGTCTCGCGATCGGGCCAATGCACCTGGTAGAGGTCGATCGCCTCCACGCCGAGGTGCCCGAGGCTCCGCTCGACGCCGTCGCGCAGGAACTCCGGGGTCGCGTCGCGCTGGACGCCGCCGTCCACGGGGCGCAGGCCGCCTTTGGTGGCGACGATCACATCGTCGCGGTGGATGTCGTCGCCGAGCGCCTCCGCCAGCAGCGCCTCGGAGTCGCCGAACCCGTAGGCCTGCGCGGTGTCGAAGAACGTGACGCCCTTGTCGAGCGCGGCGCGGACGGCGGCGATCGCCTCCTCGCGCTCCACCGATCCCCAGTCGCCGCCGAACTGCCAGGTGCCGAAGCAGATGCGCGAGACGTTCGAGGCCGCTCTTGCCGAGCTGGATGTATTCCATGCCGCTTAGAGTTCCACGGCGGCCATGTCGGCGTAGCGGTCGCCGGCGGTCGCGCCCGGCGGGAAGGCCTCGTCCAGCGCGCGCAGCTGGTCGTCGGTGAGCTCGATGTCGGCCGCGGCCGCGTTCTCCTCCACGCGCGCGACGCGCCGGGTGCCGGGGATCGGGGCGATGTCGTCGCCCTGGTGGAGCAGCCACGCCAGCGCGAGCTGCGCCGGCGTGCAGCCGACCTCCTCCGCGATCTCCCGTGCCCGCTCGACCCGCTCGAGGTTGCGCTCGCGGTTGCCCTCCTGGAAGCGCGGCGAGCCGCGCCGGAAGTCGTCGTCGGCGCTCATGTCGACGGAGCCGGTCAGCTCGCCCCGACCCAGCGGGCTGTAGGGGACGATGCCCACGCCCAGCTCGCGCGCCGTCGGGACGATCTCGCGCTCGAGCTCGCGCGTGAACAGCGACCACTCGCTCTGCAGGGCCGTGATCGGGTGGACGGCGTTGGCGGCGCGCAGCGTCTCCGCGTTGACCTCGCTCAGGCCGAGGTGGGCGACCTTGCCCTCGGCCACCAGCTCGGCCATGGCGCCGACGCTCTCCTCGATCGGCACGTCCGGGTTGCGGCGGTGCATGTAGTAGAGGTCGATGCGCTCGATGCCGAGGCGGCGCAGCGACTCTTCGCAGGCCTCGCGGATCCACTCCGGGCTGTTGTCGATGCGCCGCCGGCCGTTCTCGCGGCGGATCGCGAACTTGGTGGCCAGCTGGACCTCGTCGCGGCGGCCGGCGATCGCGCTGCCGACGAGCTGCTCGTTGTGGCCCGAGCCGTACATGTCGGAGGTGTCCAGGAAGGTCACTCCGAGCTCGAGCGCGCGGTGGATGGTCGCGATCGACTCGTCCTCGTCGCTGGGCCCGTAGAACTCGGACATCCCCATGCAGCCGAGCCCGATGGCGGACACGGTCAGGTCGCGGAGCTGTCGCTGCTTCATGTGTTGCTCTCCATCTCTGTGTAGGTCTCGATCTTGCGGTCGATCACGCCCGCGGTCTCCTCGAGCTCCGCGATTCGCTCGCGGAGGGCCTCACGATGGGCCTCGAGCATGGCTCGCCTGCGGGACGCCGTGTGCGGGCCTTCGCGGACCAGCCCGGCGTACTCGACCATCTGGCGGATCGGCATGTCGGTCGTGCGCAGCTTGGTCAGGAACTCGAGCCACTCGATGTCGTCGCGTCCATAGCGGCGGTGGCCGTTCTGGCCACGTCCGACGGGGTGGATCAGGCCGATGCGCTCGTAGTAGCGCAGCGTGTGGGCGCTGAGCCCGCAGCGCTCGGCTGCCTCGGCGATCGTGATGTTCGTGGGCACGGCTCGACACGGTAGACCTTCGAGTGCGCTCTAAGTCAAGGCCGATACGCTGCTGCGCCGATGCGGATCGCTCCCGAAGTGGCCGAGGCAGTCGCTGGCGGCCGGCCGGTCGTGGCGCTCGAGAGCACCCTGATCAGCCACGGCCTGCCGCGGCCGCGCAACCTGGAGGTGGCGCACGAGCTGGAGGCGGCCGTGCGCGACGGCGGAGCGACGCCGGCGACGATCGCGGTGGTCGCGGGCGAGCCGCGGGTCGGCCTCGATGCGGACGCGTTGGAGGCGATCGCGGGTGGGGACGTCGTCAAGTGCGGCGTGCGCGACCTGGCGGTGGTGGTGGCCCGCGGCGGCCACGGGGCCACGACGGTGGCGTCCACGGCCTGGCTGGCGGCGCGCGCTGGGATCTCGATCTTCGCCACCGGAGGGCTGGGCGGCGTGCATCGCGAGGCGCGCGAGACGTGGGACGAGTCGGCCGACCTGGAGACGCTGGGGCGGGTGGGGATCGCGGTCGTCTGCTCGGGCGTCAAGTCGATCCTGGACGTGGGGGCCACCTTGGAGCGGCTGGAGACGCTCGGGGTGACCGTCCTCGGCTACAACACGGACCGGTTTCCCGGGTTCTACCTGCACGATTCGGGGTTCCCGGCGCCGTGGCGAGTCGACACGCCGGCTGAGGTCGCCGCCGTGCTCGCGGCGCGGCGCCGGCTCGGCAGCGACGATCGGGCGCTGGTGGTGGCGAACCCGCTCCCGGTGGAGGAGCAGCTCGATCCGGCGATGCACGACGGAGTTCTCGCCGCCGGCCTCGCCGCCGCTGCGGAGGCCGGGATCAGCGGCAAGGAGGTGACCCCGTTCCTGCTGGACTTCTTCCATCGGGAGACGGGTGGTGCGAGCCTCGACGCCAACGTTCGGTTGGTCTTGCGCAACGCTCGGCTGGCTGCCGAGATCGCGGCTGCGGCGTGAGCCGGATCGTGGTCGTGGGCGACGTGATGCTCGACGTCGTGGCGCGGCTGTCGGGCCCGGTGGCGGTGGGAAGCGACTCGGAGGCGTCGGTCTCGTTCGGCGGGGGCGGGTCGGCGGCGAACGTGGCGGCTTGGCTGGGGTTCGCGGGCGCCTCGCCGGTGCTGGTCGCGCGGGTTGGGGACGACGTCCGCGGGGTGTCGGCGGGGGCGGAGCTGCGCTCAGCCGGGGTGGACGTGCGATTGGCGTTCGACGGCGAACATCCAACCGGGACCTGCGTGGTGCTGGTGGGGCCCGGCGGGGAGCGGTCGATGGTGCCGGATCCGGGGGCGAACGCGTTCCTCGCGCCGGAGGATCTGCCGGAGGATGTGTTCGCCGCGGGCGGGCACCTGCACGTGACCGGGTACTCGCTGGTGCGCCCGGGGCCGCGACCGGCGGCGCTGGCGGCGTTCGCGCTGGCGGCCGCGGCGGGAATGAGCGTGTCGGTCGACCCGTCGTCGGCGGCGCTGCTGGGGCCGGAGTTCCTGGACTTGCTGGAGGGGGTGGGGTTGGTGCTGCCGAACGCGGAGGAGGCCGCCGCCCTGACGGGCCTCGCCGATCCGGCCGAGGCGGCCCGCACTCTGGCTGCTCGCTTTCCCGAGGTCGTCGTAAAGCTCGGGGCGGAGGGGGCGCTGTGGACGGACGGCAGCAATGAGGAGCGGGTGCCCGCGGTCGCGGTGGCGGCTTCGGCGGCGAGCCGCGGCCCGCTCGACACCACCGGCGCCGGCGACGCCTTCGCCGCCGGCCTCTTGGCCGCCCGCCTGCGCGGCGCCTCGCCAGCGGAGGCGCTCCACGCCGGCTGCGGGCTCGCGGCCCGGGCCGTCGTCACACCGGGCGCGCGCCCGCCCGCGCCGGCCTGACCCGGCGGCCGCCTAGGCCAGCGCCGACTCGCGCCGTCGGCGGCGCAGTCCGCGGGTGCCCACCCAGGCGGCCAGGGCGATCAGGGCCAGTGGCACGCCCAGCGCCATCACCCGGATCAGGATTCCGGCGAAGCCGACCAGCAGGTCGCCGGCGTCGTTCACGGCGTCGTCGAAGGATCCGCCCACGCCGCCGTTGTCGTCGTGATCGCCGGCCACCAGCAGGCTCACGTTCACTACCGCGTAGTCGGTGCGCAGCCTCAGGTCGCGCAGCTGGGCGCGCAGGCCGTTGATCTCGCCCGCCACCAGGTCGAGCTGCTGCCGGATCGCCTCAGCCTCCTGATCCGTGGTGGCCTCCTCGAGGCGTCGCAGCAGGCTGCGCCGCTCGGCGCGCGCGGCCTGTAGCCGATCCTTGGCGGTCACGTGCTGTCGCGTTACGTCGCGGCCCTCCTGGCTCTGGCGGATCACCGGAGCCAGCTCGGCCAGGTCGCGCAGCGCCGGGCGCAGGCGATCGCTCGGGATGCGCAGCGAGAAGTCGCCGCCGCCGTCCTCGCGGCCCGAGTTGACCGACGAGTTGAGCACGAAGCCGCCGTGCCGGTTGGTGACCGCGGTGACCTGATCGGCCACGCGCGCCATGTCGTCGAGCGGCACGTCCAGCTCGAGCGAGAAGGAGCGCTCGATCTTGCGGTTGGCCTGACCGGGGGCGAAGTTCCCGTCACGCGGGACCGGCTCGAGCGGCACGACGGCCGTGTCCGGTGAGGCGGCCGCCTTGTCCCTGCCGGCGGCGCGCTCGCTGGGCTCGACCGGGAGCGCGCTGAGGCTCTCGCTCTGCTCGCCGCCCCGCCGCCGTCCGGCGCGTCGCCGCCGCCGCCACCGCCGCCCGCGTCGTCATCGCCGCCGCTCGGCCCCGACGGGCCTCCCACGGCGAAGACCAGGCCGACGATCAGCGCCAGCGGCACGCCGACGCCTGCGATCGGCATGAGGTACCGGCGCGCGAAGCGGCGCCCGCCTCCCGGCGCGGACAAGCGCTTCAGCGCCGCCTGCTGGCGCGCCCGGGCAGCCTCAGCGCGGCCACGAGCGGAATCGCGCGCCGCCGGAAAGCCCGCCTCCATCCGCTCGTGCAGCTCCTCGGCGAACGAGGGCTCGGCGCGTGGCGCGTCGACGCGCAGCTGCAGCGCCAGCTCCTGGAGCTCGCGTGCCAGCGGGTCCTCGTGGGTCGCGGCGCCGCTCGCCAGCGCGGTCTCCACCGCGGCGAGGTCGCGCTCGATCGTGGCGGTGTCGTCACTCATGGCAGGCCTTTCGCAGCTTGGTCAGGGTGCGGTGCAGGCGGGTGCCGACGGCGGTCTCGGAGACATCGAGCACCTTCGCGATCTCCGAGTTGGACAGCCCCGCCGAGAACTTGAGCGCGATCAGGTCCCGCTCGGGTCCGTCGAGCGCGGTCATCGCGGCGCGCACCGCCTCGCGGCGCAGCGCCAGGTCGGCGTGGTCGTCGGCTCCGAGCGCGCCCGTGTCCTCGGGTTCGGCCTCGAGGCGGGCGCGGCGCTTGCGCCGGCGCAGCTCGTCGAGTGCGGCGTTGCGGGCGATCCCGAACAACCACGCCTCGTGGCTGCCGCGCCGCTTGCGGTAGGTGGCTCGCCTGCGGTAGGCGCGCTCGAACGCCTGCGCGGTCACGTCCTCGGCCGCCGAGCGGTCGCGCAGCAGCGAGGCCACGTACGCGTACACGCGCGGGAAGGTCCGCTCGTACAGAGCGGCGAACGTCTCAGTATCCGTTCCAGTTGCGACCGGCATCCGCTCTGCGAGCGCCTCGTTCACGCCCTTATTACGACGGTACGTGGAGTTCATCACCGTGGGAAGCGATACTCTGCGCTCAAGGGGGAGGAGGGGAAGACCGACAACATCCCTGATGGCTCGTAGGACCCTGATATTCACTGCCATCTGCGCGGTGCTGGTTGGCACCGGCGTCGCTCATGCCCAGACGGGCGAGCAGCTGAGCTCGTCGTGGGCCCAGGCCAACGTCTGCAATGCCACCCAGCTCGGAGCGCGGGCGCAGCTTGCCGGAGACGGCACGACCTCGGACCTCTCGGTCCGCTTCACCGCGCAGTGGCTATCGCCGAACGGCTGGGTGCCGCTCGGTGGCGCGGCGACCTCGCCCTGGCAGTCCGCCGGCACCGCCGAGTACACCTGGAGCCAGGCCGGCTGGACCTTCAGCATCAGCGTGCCGCCCGGTCACCAGTACCAGCTCCGCGCCGTTGCCGAGCTGCGCTGGAGCGGTGACACCACCCGCTCCGAGACGCACGTCACCGGCACCTGCACGATCGGCGCCTAGGCCGTCCAGCGCTCCCCTGAGCGCACCCGCTCGAACCCGATCCAGATGGCGTTGACGGCGGTCTCCACGATCCGCTCGCGTGGTACCTCGGGGTGGTCGATCCACCAGATGGCCAGCCCGGTGAGGCCGGCCCGCATGACCTCTGCGGCCATCTCGAGCGCCTGATCGTCGCGGCCGGCGATGTTCTCGGCCCCCGGCTCCTGGGCGAGGATCTGGGCCAGGGCCGCACGGGCCGGCGCCCGCACCTGCTCGTGTACCGCGCGGGCCGCCGCCTCGCCGGTCGGCTCCTGGAAGTACATCCGGGCGGCGTAGGGGTGGCTCTCCACGTAGCGCGCCCACGCGTCGAGCGCGCGCGGGATGCGCACCTCCGCGGGCTGATCGGGCGACAACTCCGAGCGCCACATCTCGAGCAGCTCGTCGCGGGTGCGCTCGAGCAGCCGGCGGTGCAGGTCGAGCTTGGAGGAGAAGTGGTCGTAGACCACCGGTGGGCTGACACCGGACCGCCGGGCGATCTCGTCGATCGACGCCCCCTGGTACCCGCGCTCGGCGAACACCTCCGTGGCCGCCCGTTCGATCACGTCGCGCCGCTCGGCCGCGGTCAGTCGCCGGCGCTTCTGCTCCTGGGTTGACAACCTAACGCTCCCTAGGTAACTTCCTAACGGTCACTAGGTTAGACGAGGAGGCAGACGTGGAACAGCGCGTGGTCGAGGATCCGGTTCTGAAGCAGCGCCTCGCGTTCCAGCCGGCGGACGACGGGGTCCGAGTCGAGATGTGGGTGGATCCGGGCGGCGGCGTCCCACCGCACATCCACCCGGCGATGGAGGAGCGCTTCGAGGTCGTGGCCGGGCGGATGGAGTTCCTGGCGGGCCGGAAGTGGACGTCCGCCGGACCGGGCGAGAGCGCCACCGTTCCGCCGGGGGTGCGCCACGCCTACCGCAACCGCGGCGACGAGCCGGCGCACGCGATCTGCCACGCGACGCCGGCGTCGAGCCTGCAGGAGTTCCTCGAGGACGCGGCCGCGATGGCGCGCGCGGGCAAGATGACGCGCGGCGGCTTCCCCACGTCCCCGCGAGCGCTCGTTGAGGCGCTCGGGCTGCTCGCCCGCAACCAGGACATGGTCGTGATGACGTATCCGCTGATGCCGCCGCTGCCGGTGCAGCGGCTTCTGTTTCGCCTGGTCGGGGGTCGAGGGCTCAGTCGAACAGCCGCGGGTCGTTCGTGATCACGCCGTCCACGCCGAGCGCCTCCAGCGCGCGGATGCGATCGGCGTCGTCGACCGTCCAGACGTAGACCTGGCCGCCCGCCGCGTGCACCGCGCGCACCAGGCGCCGGCTGACGAGGATCCGGTGCGCCATCACCGCCTCGCACCCGCCCGCGCGGATCCGGGCGGCGGCCTGGCCCGGCAGCCGCGCACGCCACACCCGCGCGACCGCGTAGGCGGGCAGCGCCAGCGCCGAGCGCGTGTAGTCGCGCCGCACGCGCGGCACCGACCAGCCGCGCCGCAGGCCCGGCGCTAGCTCGCCGAGCGCCTCGAGGCTCTCCGTGTACATCGTCGACACGAGCGACCGGTCCGACAACCCGCGCCGGGCGAGCCCCTCCGCGACCTCGCGCTCGTAACCGGGCAGCTTCATGTCCACGTCCAGCTCGACGTCCGCGTAGGCGGCGCCGGCGAAGTGGTCGAGCCCCTCGTCCAGCGTGAGCGGGTCGCGCGAGCCGGCGTCCTCGTAGTCGTGCGCGAGCACGAGCCGGCCGTCGCGGGTACGCAGCACGTCGAACTCGATCATGTCCACGCCGTGCTCCAGCGCCGCCTCGAAGCTCTCGACGGTATTGCCGGGCGCCACGTGGTCGGCGCCCTTGTGCCCGACCCGGATCAGGCCTGGCACGACGGGCACCAGTAGGTCGTGCGGTTGTCGTCGCCCTGGCCGCGCGCGCGGATCGGCGTGTCGCAGCGCCGGCAGGGCAGCCCGGCGCGGTCGTAGACCCAGCGAGCGCTGCGCGCGGCGCCCGTCGGCCGACGCCTGCATCAGCGGGCGCAGCTCGCGCACCACGGCGAGCGCCTCGGCGTCGGAGAGCTCGTCCACCCTCCGCCAGGGATCGACGCCCGGCGAGGAAGCAGCCCTCCGCCTTCCACATGTTGCCGACGCCCGCGACGTTGCGCTGGTCGAGCAGGGCGTCGCCGATGCCGCGCGACGGATCGTCGGCACGCAGCAGCTGGAGGAAGCGGCGCTCGTCGAAATCCGCGCCGAGCACGTCGGGGCCGAGCGTGGCCAGGCGGCGGTCGAAGCGCGTGCGCGAGTCGGTCATCAGCTCCAGCACGGGTCCGTCGAACTCCACGACCTCGTGCTGCTCGGTGCCGGATCACGAGCCAGGCGCGGCGGGGCGAGCGGCGCCAGCGCTCCCCGCGCCGGTAGACGCCCCACTGTCCGGTCATGCGCAGATGCGAGTGGAGCGTCAGGTCGCCCTCGAAGCGGATGAACAGGTGCTTGCCGCGCGCGTCGACGCTGCGCACCGCGCGCCCGCCGAGGCGCTCGGGCCAGCGGTCCAGCGCGTGGCGCGGCTGCGGAGTCTCGATCTCGACGATCGGCTTGCCGACCAGAGCCGCGCCCACGCGACGCGCCGCGGACAGGATCGTGTCGCCCTCGGGCATGGGCTCAATGTGACAGGCGGGCGCGCAGCGAGTAGATCAGCGGCAGCCGCGGCCGGCCGGCCGGGAAGCGGTACGAGTCGCCGTGCTTCTCCAGGAACGGCCAACGCGGGAAGAGCGTGTGGTCGTGCTCGTGCAGCAGCTCGATCGCGAGGCCCGCGTCGATCACGGCCGACACCACCTCGCCGAGTGGGTGCACCCACTCCTCCGTGCGGTTGTGCTCCGTGTGCGCCTCGAGGTCCGCGTATGTCCCCGGATCGTCGAAGGTGAGCGGTTCGGTCTGGAAGTAGTCGTGCTCGATCGTCAGGTCCTCGTCGCCGAAGACGTCCGCGATCGGGTGGAACTCGCTGAGGTAGAGGAACCCGCCCGGCGCGACCAGCCGCGCGACAACCTCTGCCCACGCCTTGATGTCGGGCAGCCAGTTGAGCGCGCCAAGCCCGGTGTAGACGATGTCGAAGCGCCGCTCGCCGAGGGCCTGCGGAGCGTCGTAGACGGACGCGGCCACGAACTGCGCGTCGAGTCCGGTGTCGGCGGCCACGGCGCGGGCCGCCTCGACCGCGGGGGCCGAGAAGTCGAGCCCGGTGACGCTCGCTCCGAGCCGCGCCCACGAGAGCGTGTCGAGCCCGAAGTGGCACTGGAGGTGCACCAGGGAGCGACCGGACACGTCGCCGACCTCCTCGAGCTCGAACGGCCGCAGTGTGTTCGCGCCGGCCTTGAAGCCCTCGACGTCGTAGAAGTCGCTCGTGACGTGAAGCGGAACCCGCTCGTCCCACCAGGCGCGGTTCAGGTCGCTCATCAGGCGCTCAGCGTCAGGCGGCGCGGGGACTGCCGGAAGCCCAGCTCGACCAGCAGCTCGCCGGTCTCCGAGCCCACCACCGGCTCGCCGTCGAAGCGCTCGATGCCGAGTCGCGGCACGCGCCCGCGCTTGACCGCCTCCGCGAGCGCCTCCAGCGCCGCCCGCAGCCAGTCCTCGTCTACCGCTCGCAGCGGCACCAGCCCCTTGCCGCCGCGCTCCACGTACAGCACCGGCTCGGCGTCGATCGTCACGACGTACGCGCCCGGCACCCGGGCCGGTCGTCGGGTCTGGTCCTCCTCGCGCTTGGGCCAGGGCAGCGTCGCTCCGAACGGGTTGGCCGGGTCGGTCGCCGCCAGCACCAGCGCGCCGGCGGGCTCGTCCGTGCGCATCGTGCGCAGCCGCTCGATCGCGGCGGGCAGCGCGAACTGGGCGCCGCCGAGGCCCTCGACGAAGTAGCCGCGCCGCGCCGTTCCGAGCGTCTCCAGGTTGGACAGCTCGCCGTAGAGCCCGGCGAACCCGCCCGGGATGCCCTCGGCCAGCACCGTCTCGCGCGTCACGATCCCGTAGCGCTCCAGCAGCAGCTCGGCCACGGCGCGCATGCGCGGGCCGTGGGCAGGCGCGTCGGCGAACAGCGGCCCGGTCAACGACCAGCGGCCCTGCACCTGCGGCGCGCCCGGGCGCCTGCGGCGCGCGAAGCGACGGCCGGCGTCGCGCTGCTGACGCGCCAGGGTCAGCCGTGGCGCCCGCAGGGGCGCGAAGGCGTCGTTGGTCGCCTCGCCGGCCCAGACCAGGTCCCAGAGCGCCTCCTGGAGCTCGACCGGTTCGACCTCGCCGAGGTCCACGAGCAGGTCGGTCCAGAACGCGGCGCCGGCGGCGAGCCGCTCGCGCAGGGTCTCGTGGAGGGCTTCGGAGGGAGCGTCTCCCTTGAACGGCGGGGGGCCGAGCCAGCGGGCGTCCTCGCGGAAGTAGAGCGCCACCTTGCCCGAGCGCCGGCCGAGCGCACCGGCGCCGACCCAGACGAGCTCGCCGCTCGCGCAGAGCTGGTCCATCCACGCGGGCGAGTAGGACCCGATTCGGCGCGGCAGCACGTCGCGCTCCCACACCTCCGGGGCGAGCGCCACGCCCTGCAGCGGGACGAGGATCTCGCGCAGCCGGTCGACGCCGGCCGGGCCGCCGCCGTCCACGCCCTGCCAGGCCGGCAGGTAGCGCGCGAGCGCGCGCTGCTCGGCGGGCTCGACCTCCTTGCGCAGGGTCGCCAGCGACGCACGGCGCAGGCGCCGCAGCACCTCCGGGTCGCACCACTCGCGCCCGCTGCCGCCGGGCCGCAGCTCGCCCTGGATCAGGCCTCCGGCGCGCTCGAGCTCGCGCAGCACCGGCGCCAGGTCCACGCCGTAGCGCCCGGACGCCTCGGGGGTGGTGAACGGTCCGTGGGTGCGCGCGTAGCGCCGCGTCAGCCGCGCGAGCGGCTCGTCGATCGGTTCGAGGAACGCCTCCGGCAGCCCGCCCGGCGGCACGGCGCCGAGCGCGTCGCGGTAGAGGCCCGCGTCCTCGGACGCCAGCCAGCGCTCCTCGCCGGCGATGCGCATCCTGATCGCTCGCCGCTCCTTCTCGAGCTCGGCGAGCATGCGCAGCGCCGACACCGCCGGCAGGCAGCGGGCCTGCGCCTCGTCGGCGGTGAGGTCGCCGACGGCGCGCAGCACGTCGTGCAGCCCGTCGGCGTTGGCGGCGCGCGTGCGCTCGCTGGTGCGCTGGAGGTCGGCCTCGACCTCGGCGAGCGCGGCCGGGTCGATCAGGTCGCGCAGCTCCTCCTGGCCGAGCAGCTCGCGCAGCAGGTCGCGGTCGAGCGAGAGGGCCGCCGCGCGCCGCTCGGCGTTGGGCGTGTCGCCCTCGTACATGTACGTGGCGACGTAGTCGAACAGCAGCGACGAGGCGAACGGCGACGCGCGCTGGGTCTCCACCTCGACGAGCGACAGCTCGCGCGTGTGCAGCCCGCGCAGCAGCGCCTCGAGCCCGGGCAGGTCGAACACGTCGCGCAGGCACTCGCGGTAGGTCTCCAGCACGATCGGGAACTGGCCGTAGCGCTTGGCCACCTCGAGCAGCGACTGCGCCTTCAATCGCTGCTGCCAGAGCGGCGTGCGCTTGCCGGGCCGGGCGCGCGGCAGCAGCAGGGCGCGGGCCGCGTTCTCGCGGAAGCGCGCCCCGAACAGCGCCGAGCTCGACAGCTCCTTGACGACCAGCTCCTCCAGCTCGTCCGGCTGGACGAGCACGAGGTCGGCGGCCGGCGCCTCGTCGGCGTCGGGCAGGTGGACGATGATGCCGTCGTCGGACCAGATCGCGTCCGATTCGAGCCCGAACTCGTCGCGGACCCGGGCCGAGAGCGCGAGCGCCCAGGCGGCGTGCACGCGGCCGCCGTAGGGGGACAGCACGCACAGTCTCCAGTCGCCGATCTCGTCACGGAAGCGCTCGATCACGATCGTGCGGTCGCTCGGCACCACGCGCGTCGCGTCGCGCTGCTCGCGCAGGAAGGCCGACAGGTTGCGCGCCGCGCGCTCGTCGAGGTCGTAGCCGGTCGCCAGCTCGGCGGGGTCCTGGTCCACGGCCTCGCGCACGAACGCCCCGATCGCCTCGCCCAGCTCCTTCGGGCGGCCGATCCCGTCGCCCTTCCAGAACGGGAGCGGCGCCAGGCGCGCCCGGCGCGGGTGTGACGATCACGCGGTCGCGCGTGATCTCCTCGATGCGCCAGGTCGACGCGCCGAGCAGGAAGGTCTGCCCGGGTCGCGCCTCGTAGACCATCTCCTCGTCCAGCTCGCCCACGCGGCGGCCGTCGGGGAGGTTCACGCTGTAGAGCCCGCGGTCGGGAATCGTGCCCGCGTTGGTGACCGCGAGCTGGAGCGCTCCCTTGCGCGCCCGGATCGTGTCGGCCACGCGGTCCCAGACGATGCGCGGCCGCAGCTCGGAGAACTCCTCCGACGGGTAGCGCCCGTCGAGCATGTCGAGCACCGAGTCGAGCAGCTCGCGCGACAGCTCGGAGAACGGGTAGGCGCGCCGCACCATGTCGTGCAGCTCGGGCACCTTCCAGTCGTCGCCGGTGGCCGTGGCGGCCACGATCTGCTGGGCGAGCACGTCGAGCGGGTTGCGCGGGACGACCGTCGGCTCGATGTCGCCGTCGCGCATGCGCTTCGCGACCACTGCGCACTCGACGAGGTCGGCCCGGAACTTGGGGAAGATGCGACCGCGCGAGACCTCGCCCACGCCGTGGCCGGCGCGGCCGATGCGCTGCAGCCCGGCCGTGACCGACTTGGGCGACTCGACCTGGATGACGAGGTCCACCGCGCCCATGTCGATGCCCAGCTCGAGCGAGCTGGTGGCGACCAGGCAGGGCAGCTCGCCGGACTTGAGCAGGTCCTCGACCACGAGCCGCTCCTCGCGGGCCAGCGAGCCGTGGTGGGCACGGGCGATGTATGCGGGCCCGTCCTCGCCCTCGGCGGCGAGCTCGTTCAGCCGCACCGCGAGCCGCTCCGCGCCGCGGCGGCTGTTGACGAAGATGATCGTGGAGCGGTGCGCGCGCACCAGCTCGAGCAGCTCGGGGTAGATCGCCGGCCAGATCGAGCGCTGGGTGGCGGGCGCGTCGCCGAGCCCGGTGCCGATCAGGTCCCCTCCGCCGGCGGCCGTCCCCTGGCCGCCGACCGCCGGGTCGACGACGTCGTGGGCGCCCGGCTCGCCCATGTCCTCGACCGGCACGTGGATCTTCAGGTCGAGCGGCTTGCGCACGCCGGCGTCGACGATCTTGCAGTCGCGGCCCGGGCCGACGAGGAAGCGGCCGACCTCCTCGAGGGGGCGCTGGGTGGCCGACAGGCCGATGCGCTGGAGCGGCTTGTTCGCCACGTGCTCCAGGCGCTCGAGCGTCAGCGCCAGGTGGGCGCCGCGCTTGGTGCGGGCGACGGCGTGGATCTCGTCGACGATCACCGAGTCGGCCTCGGCGAGGAACTCGCGCGCCTTGGAGGTCAGCATCAGGTAGAGCGACTCGGGCGTGGTGATCAGGACGTCGGGGGGCGTGCGCAGCATCGCCGCGCGCTCCTTCTGGGGCGTGTCGCCGGTGCGGATCGCGACCGAGATGTCGCCGCCGATGCCGCGCAGCGGGGCGCGCAGGTTCTTCTCGATGTCGTAGGAGAGGGCCTTCAGCGGCGAGACGTAGACGAGCCGCCCGCGATCGGGCTCGGCGACGAGGCGGTCGAGAGCCCAGAGGAAGGCGGCGAGCGTCTTGCCCGAGCCGGTGGGGGCCGAGACGAGCACGTTCTCGCCGCTCGCGATGGCCGGCCACGCCTGCTCCTGGGCCGCGGTCGGGGTCTCGAACGAGCGCGTGAACCAGTCACGAACCTGCGGGGTGAACGATGCGAGCGGATCGGAAGCCAAGCGACCCACGAGCGTATCGCGTGGATAGTCTCGGCGGATGCGAGTCAGGCGAGCAGTGACACTCTGCGCGGCCATCGCGATCGTCGGATGCGGGAGCGACGACGCGACCGACCAGGCCGACGAGCTGCGCGACAAGGCCAACGACGCCGCCGACCAGATCCAGGACGAGGCCAACGAGCTGCGCGACGACATCGAGAGCGGCGCCTCCGAGGCGGAGATCCGCCGCAAGCTGCGCAAGCTGGAGCGCGACGCGCGCGGCCAGGGCGAAGACGCACAGCGCGAGGCCGAGGAGCTCCGCAAGGAGCTCGAGGACCGGCTCCCGTAGCGGCAAAGGGCGCGTGGGCACCGGCGGCCTTGTGCCCTCGGCGGGGGGTTCCGCACAAAGCGTCCCGCATAGGGACGCATCTTCCGGGACCCCTCGCGGAGCGCCGCGGCAGCCCGAATGCCGCCTTTATCGCTGTTGTCCGGCGCCCGAGCCACCGCCGCAAAGCACCGCACCCTCGCGGCCCGAACCGTGTTCACACGCACGTGAGCATCCGGCTCGCCCTCACCGTCGCCTTCGTGCTCGCGCTGGCTCCCGCCGCTGACGCGCGGCCCAACATCGTCGTGCTGATGACCGACGATCAGACCCTGGAGTCGATGTCGGTGCTGCCCAAGACGCGCGCAGCTGATCGGCGATCGCGGCACCACGTTCACGCGCAGCTTCACCAACTACTCGCTCTGCTGCCCCTCGCGCTCGACGCTCTACACCGGCCAGTACGCCCACAACCACGGCGTGATCACCAACACGCCGCCCAACGGGGGGTTCACGCGCCTCGACACCTCGAACTGGCTGCCGCTCTGGCTGCAGGCGGCCGGCTACCGGACCATGCACGTCGGCAAGTTCCTCAACGGCTACGGCCGCGACGCGCCGCCCACCGTTCCGCCCGGCTTCAACGACTGGCACGGCACCGTCGACCCCTCGACCTACAGCTTCTACGGCTACACCGTCTTCGAGAACGGCGTGCCGCGCACCTATCCGGGCGTCTACTCGACCGACTTCATCGCCGGCCGCGCCGACGAGCTGATCGCGGCGGCCGCCCCCTCCGCACAGCCCTTCTTCATGTCGGTCGCCTTCCTCGCCCCGCACAGCGGCCAGCCGCGCGAGCTCGACGACCCGCCCGGCATCGCCGACCCCGGCGGTCGCCCCCAAGTACGCCAACGCGTTCGCGTCGCTACCGCTGCCCACGCCGCCCTCCTTCAACGAGGCCGACATGTCGGACAAGCCGCTCGCCATGCAGGCGCGCCCGGCGATCGGCGCCGTGCGGGCGATGCGGATGCAGGAGGCCTACCAGCAGCGGCTGGAGTCGCTGCTCTCGGTGGACGACGCCGTCGAGTCGATCGTCTCCGCGCTGCGCTCCACCGGCGAGCTCGACAACACCCTGATCCTGTTCACGAGCGACAACGGCTTCTTCGCCGGCGAGCACCGCGTGGCCACCGGCAAGGTGCTCCCCTACGAGCCCTCGATCCGCCTGCCGCTGCTGATGCGCGGACCGGGCGTGCCCGTCGGCTCCACCGCCGGGCAGCTCGTGACGAACGCCGACCTCGCGCCCACGATCCTCGACGCGGCCGACGCCACGCCGAAGCGGGTCGAGGACGGACGCTCGCTGCTCGAGCTGGTCGGCGACCGCGGCGTGGAGTGGGGCCGGGAGCTCCTGCTCGAGGGCGGCAACGCGCAGGGACTGACGTTCAGCGGGCTGCGCAACTACCGCTGGAAGTACATCGAGCACACGCAACGGCGAGGTCGAGCTGTACGACCTCGAGCGCGACCCCTACGAGCTCGCAGAGCCTCCATCCCGACCCGGCGTTCGCCGGCATCAAGGCGCGCCTCGCGGCCCGGCTCGCGATCCTGCGCACCTGCGCCGGGCGCACCTGCCGCCTCCGGCCGGCGCTGCGCCTGCACATCAGCCGCCGCCAGTGCCGCTTCGTCACCGCGGTGCGCGGCGCGGACGCCAGCGCCATCGAGATGGTGAGGTTCAGCGTCCGCCGCCGCTTGTCGGCCCGCGACGCGCAGGCGCCCTTCCGCCGCCGCGTGAGGCCCGTCGGCGTTCGCCCCGGCCGGCGCTTCGCGGTGCGGGCGACGGTTCGCCTGGACGACGGCCGCGCGGTCACCCTGGACCGGCGCGGCCGTACCTGCGCGCCGCTAGCGCGGCGCGTACTGGTCCGCCACCGCCTGGTGCAGGTGCGCTCCGGCGAGCAGGCCGGCCGCGGCCAGGGCCCCCACCGCGGCCAGCTCGGGCCCCGCGACCAGCCCGGCCGCCGGGAACGCGGCGGCCAGCGGCAGCACCGCCGCCCAGCGGCCGATCATCAGCCCCGCGAACGAGCCGAGCATCAGTGCCATCAGCGCAACGAGTGCCATCAGAGTCCCTCCGGGTGACGGACGCGGTAGCCGCGCGCGGACCGCGTCGTTTCGCTCCAGCGGCTGCCGGAGCGCTTGCTCGAGCTGGTGTCGAAGCGCAGCCCGGCCACGGTCATGTACGCGTGGCCGGCGTTGGCGTAGATCGAGACCCACTCGCCCTTGCCGCGCTCGCCCCAGCTCATGAAGCCGGTCGAGTCGAGCGGGCTGGCGAGCAGGCCGGCGCCGTGGAGGGCGTAGGAGATCGAGCCGGAGCAGTCGTAGCCGGAGTCGCGCCAGCGGCCGTGCCCGCCGCCGTAGCGGTACGGCTTGGTGGCGATCTTGTTGCCCGCCGCGATGATCTCCTGTGACCTCCTCGGGCGCCGAGGCCGGTGCGACCGCGAGACCGCTGTCGTCGACGTAGGCCTCCTCGGTCTCTTCGACGGCCGGCTCGGTATCGCCTTCCTCGGCGCGCGTCTGCACGAGCTGCTGGTCCGAGCGCGTCGCCTTGCCGTCGACGGTGCGCTGCTCGGCCGTCTCGAAGTCGCGCACGCTGCGCGCGGTGGCGGGCCCGAACTCGCCGTCGGCGGCGGTCTCGTAGCCGGCTTCGTCGAGGTAGCGCTGGAGCGTCTCGACGTCGCCGCCGCTGGTGCCCTTGCTGAGCGTGCGACTGGCGTACGGCGCTGCCGCCGCGTTGGCGACGCAGATCAGGCTGAGGGCGACCGCAGCGACTCCCGCGCGCAGCGTCCTATGCATGCGTAGGTGCTCCTATCTCTTCTTCAGCGCCTACGGGGTTAGCTGACGGGCTCGCGCTAGAAGAGCAGCGCTACGCGGCAAACGGGCCGCGATTCGCCCCGAACGACGTGGTTCCCCCGCTCCCCGACCGCGTGACGATCGAGGACTCGGCTATGGCTCCTTACGAGCGCGGCACCTTAGCAAGGGACTCGGCGAGCTCGCGCGCCCTCTCGAACACGGCGTCGAGCATCGGCTCGGTCAGCTTGCCGGTGAACGTGTTCTGCTGGCTGACGTGGTAGCTGCCCAGCAGCACCGGCCCACCGGGGATCGGATGCTCGGCTCCGTGCCCGAAGCGCGGCCGAGGGCGCACGCCGTGCAGGCGGCAGGCGGCGTCCCAGGCGAACGCGCCCAGGCAGACGATCACGTCCGGCCGGATCAGCCGAAGCTCCTCCGCCGCGTAGGGAAGGCAGTTGTCGCGCTCCTCGGGCAGCGGCTTGTTGGCGGGCGGCGCGCAGCGCACCGCGGCGGCGATGAAGGCGCCGTCGAGGCGCAGGCCGTCGTCGGCGTGGACCGACGTCGGCTGGTTCGCGAACCCGGTGCGGTGGAGCGAGGCGAACAGCCAGTCGCCCGACCGGTCGCCCGTGAACACGCGCCCGGTGCGGTTGCCGCCGTGCGCAGCCGGCGCGAGCCCGAGCACGTACACGCGCGCGTCCGGGTCGCCGAATCCGGGGACCGGACGGCCCCAGTAGTCCTCGTCCCGAAACGCCGCTCGCTTCTCGCGCGCCACGTGCTCGCGCCACTCGACGAGGCGTGGACACTTGCGGCACCGAACTACGCGGCGCTCTAGTCCTTCAAGCGCCTGCCGGTGCTGAACAGCCACAGGGACCACAGGTAGACGGGAACGGCGAGCACCGCGACCACGCCGAGCGAGAGCCAGATCGAGACGTCGCTCTCGCCGAGGAAGCCGTAGCGAACGGCGTTCACGAGGTAGAAGATCGGGTTGAAGTGCGACAGCTCCTCCCACGGGGAGGGCAGCACGTCGACCGAGTAGAAGACGCCGCCCACGAACGTCAGCGGCAGGATCACGATGTTCTGGATGAACGTGGTGTGGTCCCAGACCTCGGCGTAGATCCCGACGACCAGGCCGAGCGAGGCGAACAGCGTCAGCCCGAGCGCCGTCGCGACGGCCAGCTCGAACGGGTGCGAGACCGGCACGTCCACGAGCAGCCAGCCGAGCACCAGCAGCGAGATGCCGATCGCGAGCGCCCGCACGAGGCCGCCGACCGTGTAGCCGAGCGTCATCTGCCAGGCCCGCATCGGGGCCGACAGCACGTCGTTGACGTAGCGGTCGAAGCGCGCCTGGAAGATCGTCGAGGCGTTGTTGGCGTACGCGGCCTGGGCCATCGCCATCGTGATCAGCCCGGGGACGATGAAGACCTCGTAGTCCACGTCGCCGACCTGCTTGATCCGCCCGCCGAGCGAGAGCCCGAAGACGAGGATGAACAGCATCGACGAGACCACGGGCGCGAGCACGGTCTGGGTCCAGAGCTTCGACACGCGCAGCGTCTCGCGCTTGCACAGCCAGACGAGCGGCGTCACGAGCGCCATGGCCTTCACGTAGACGTCCTGGAGGCGCGCGACGCCGAAGTGGTCGCGCAGGCCCTCCGCGTTGTCGCGCGCGATCAGGTGCCCGTCGCGGATCAGCGCGATCTCGTCGCACAGCTCCTCGGCCTCCTCCAGGTAGTGCGTGGTCAGCAGGATCGTGGTGCCCTCGGCGTGCAGCCGGCGGATGTAGCGCCACAGCTCCTGGCGCAGCTCGAAGTCCACGCCGGCGGTCGGCTCGTCGAGGATCACCAGTCGCGGGCGGTGCATGAGCGCGCGGGCGAGCAGCAGCCGGCGGCGCTGTCCGCCGGACAGGCGCGGGGCGCGCGTGTCGCTCTTGTGCCCCAGGCCGAAGGCCTCGATCAGCTCGTCGGCGCGCTCCTCGGGGTCGCGCATCCCCCAGTAGCCGCCGTGGTAGGTGAGCGTCTCGCGCACGGTCAGGAAGCGGTCGAGGTTGATGTCCTGCTCGGCCAGGCCGACCCACGAGCGCGCCTGGAGCGAGTCGTGCGGCTCGCCGAACACGCTGATCTCGCCCTCGGTGACGCGCAGCAGGTTGCAGACCGCGCTGATCAGCGTCGTCTTGCCGGCGCCGTTGGGGCCGAGCAGCCCGAAGAACGCGCCCGCCGGGATCTCGAGGTCGAAGTCCTCGAGGGCGAGCGTGCCGTCGCCGTAGCGCTTCGTCAGTCCGCGCAGGCTCAGGGCAGGGAAGTCCCGGTACACCGCTTCGACGTTAGTGACTCGCCTCACACACAGGGGGGTGCCGGGTGAGAGAGGATGGGCTCGAACCCCTAACTAGGAGGACAGTTCATGTCCACACAGGCGGTAGCTGCGCGCGACGTCTTCAACGCGATGCACGCGAGCCGGCCAGACGAGGTCGTCAGCTGTTCGACGACCGATGACGTGGCGGCGGCGATCAAGCGAGCGCGAGACGGAGAACCTGCGCGTCGCGGTGCGCGGCGGCGGTCATTCGATCGCGGGCCTGTCCGCGATCGACGGCGGGATGCTGATCGATCTCGGCCCGATGAACGGCGTGCAGGTCGACCCCGAGCGCAGGATCGCCAAGGTCGGCGGCGGCGCGCTCTGGTCGGACGTCGACCAGGCGACCCAGGCGCACGGCCTGGCCACGCCCGGCGGCGTGGTGTCCGACACCGGCGTCGCGGGGCTCACGCTCGGCGGCGGCTACGGCTGGCTGCGACGCAAGCACGGCCTGTCGTCCGACAACGTCCTCGAGGCCGAGGTCGTGACGGCCGACGGCCAGGTGCTGACCGCGTCCGCCGGACGAGAACCCCGACCTCTACTGGGCGATCCGCGGCGGCGGCGGCAACTTCGGCATCGTCACGTCGTTCACGTTCGCCCTGCACCCGGTCGGGCCGGAGGTCGCCTTCTCGGCCACCTTCTACCCGATCGAGGAGTACGCCCAGGTGCTGCGCGGCTGGCGCGACTACGTCGAGCAGGCGCCCGACGAGGTGACGACCGTGTGCGTCGGCATCACGTTCCCGGCGAACCCCGAGCTGCCCGAGGCGATCCACGACCGGCCGGTCGTGATCGTGGGCGGCGTCTTCGTCGGCGACGTGGACGAGGGCCTGAAGATCACGGCGCCCCTGCGCGAGCTCGGCACGCCGCTGTTCGACATGTCGGGCCCGACGCCGTTCGTCGGCGTCCAGACCGGCTTCGACCCGCTGTTCCCGCGCGGCGAGCTCCGGGCGTACTGGAAGTCGCAGTACCTGGACGAGCTGAGCGACGAGGCGATCGAGACGATCGCGGCGAAGGCCGGCGAGCGCCCGGCGCCTCTGACCCTGATGAACGTGTTCGCCATGGGCGGCGCGATCGCCAAGGTCGGCGAGGAGGACACGGCGTTCGCCACCCGCAAGCCGCTGTACATGGTGTCGATCGACGGCATGTGGAGCGACGCCGGCGGACGACGACGCCAACGTGGCGTGGGTGCGCGACGCCTGGAACGCCGTCAAGGAGTACGGGACCGGTGAGGTCTACCTGAACTTCACCGGGCGGGCCGACGAGGCCCCGGACGCCGGGGTGGACTCGGCGCTCGGGCGCAACATGGCGCGTCTGGCGGAGATCAAGGCCAAGTACGACCCGGACAACTTCTTCCGGGTGAACGACAACATCGCCCCAGCCGCCGGCTAGCCGGACAGGCTGCGGCCGTACTGGCGCTCGTAGTAGTCGCGGTACTCGCCCGAGCGGATCGGCTCCCACCAGGCCTCGTTGGCCCGGTACCAGTCGACCGTTCGGGCGATGCCGTCGGCGAAGCGCACCTGCGCCTCCCAGCCCAGCTCCGCGCGGATCTTCTCGCTGGCCAGCGAGTAGCGGCGGTCGTGCCCGGGGCGGTCCTTGACGTACTCGATCAGCGACTCGTCGGCGCCCGTCAGCTCGACGATCTGCTTCACGACGTCGATGTTCTCGCACTCGTCGGGGCCGCCGACGTTGTAGGCCTCGCCCGGCCGGCCGCCCTGGAGAACGGTGTGGATGCCGCGGCAGAAGTCCTCGACGTAGAGCCAGTTGCGCACCTGGCGGCCGTCGCCGTAGACCGGCAGCGGGTCGCCGTGCAGCGCGTTGAGGACGCACAGCGGGATCAGCTTCTCGGGGTACTGGCGCGGGCCGTAGTTGTTGGAGCCGCGGCAGATGACCGCCTCGATGCCGTGGGTGTGCGCGTAGGCCGACACGAGCAGGTCGCCGCCCGCCTTGGTGGCCGAGTAGGGCGACGACGGCGCCAGCGGCGAGGTCTCCGTGAAGGAGCCGTCCTCGATCGAGCCGTAGACCTCGTCGGTCGACACCTGGAGGAAGCGCGGCACGCCGCGCTCGCGCACGGCGTCGAGCAGCACGCCGGTGCCGATCACGTGCGTGCGCGCGAAGGCGTTCTGGTCGGCGATCGAGCGGTCCACGTGCGACTCCGCCGCGAAGTTCACGATCGCGTCGACGCCCTCGGTCAGCTCCAGGACGAGGTCGCGGTCCTCGATCGCGCCGACGACCAGCTCCACGCCGTCCGGCAGGTTCTCGCGGCGGCCGGCGTAGGTGAGCTTGTCGAGCACCACCACGTCGTGCTCGTCCTTGACGAGATGGACGTAGGTGGAGCCGATGAAGCCGGCGGCGCCGGTCACGAGCAGCCTCATACGCGCACACCCAGGTACGCCTCGAGACCCTCGCGCCACGAGGGCAGACGCTGCTCACCGCCGAGCACCGAGTAGGCGGGTCGAGGCGCAGGACGTGGGAACTCGGCGGTCGTGCACGGCTCGACGCTGCAGTCGAGCCCGGCGCGCTCGACGATCTCAAGGGCGAACTCGAACCAGGAGCACTCACCGGCGCCGGCGCGGTGGTGGATGCCGTACTCCTCGCTGGCCGCGAGCTCGAGCAGCTCCGGGGCGAGGTGGCCGGTGTAGGTCGGCTTGCCGACCTGGTCGTCGACCACCCGCAGGCTGTCGCGCTCCCGCGCCAGGCGCAGGATCGTCTCGACGAAGTTCGGACCGCCCGGTCCGAACAGCCAGGACGTGCGGACGATGTGGTGGCGCGGGTTGGCCTCGGCCGTGGCGCGCTCCCCGGCGAGCTTTGTACGGCCGTACGCAGTCTGCGGGTTGACCGGATCCGACTCCAGATACGGCTCGCGCTTGGTTCCGTCGAAGACGTAGTCGGTCGAGACGTAGATCACGCGGCCAGCGGCCTCGGCGACGTTGCGGGCCCCGTCGCGGTTGATCCGCAGCGCCTCCGTGCTCGTGCTCCTCGGCTCCGTCCACGTCGGTCCACGCGGCGCAGTTGATGACGACGTCGTCCCCGGTGATCGCCGCGCGCACGGCATCGCGATCGGTCACGTCGAGCTGCGCCCGCGTAAGCGAGACGTCGGCTTCCACGTCCTGACCGAGCATGCCCCCGGCTCCCACGACCACCGTTCTCATCGGCGCAGAGCATGCCAGCTACCTTCGATGGGCGTGGAGCTTCGAGGCATTCCGGAGACGGCGCTGTGGACCCTCTACATGCGGGCCGTCGAGGCTGGGCGGCCCGACACCGTGCTCGACGATCCGAAGGCGGTGGAGCTGCTCGAGCGGATCGACTTCCCGTTCGAGTCGCGCTTCGGCGCTCCGCGAGTGGCCCAGTGGCAGGCGCTGCGCGCGCGCACCTTCGACGACGAGGTGCGCCGCTTCCTCGGGCGGCACCCCGATGGCACGGTGGTCGCCCTGGGGGAGGGGCTCGAGACGCAGTTCTGGCGCGTGGACAACGGGCGTGTCAACTGGTTGACGCGTGGAGCTGCCCGAGATGCTCGCCGTGCGCGCCGAGCTGCTGCCGCGCCACGAACGCGTGCAGGACGCTCCCCTGCTCTGCGCTCGACGACGACTGGATGGACGAGGTCGACGCCTCGCGCGGCCTCCTGATCACCGCCCAGGGCCTGCTCATGTACTTCGCGCCGGACGACGTGCACCGCCTGATCGCGCGCTGCCGAGAGCGCTTCCCTGGCACGGAGCTCGTCTTCGACGCCATCCCGCGCTGGCTCGCCGAGCGCAGCCAGAAGGGTCAGCTGAAGGGCCCGACCGGCTACGAGCCACCGCCCTGGCTGTGGGGCATCGACAGCAAGGAGCGCCGCCGGATGGGGGCTCGCCGCCTGCGAGCGCCGCGCGGGCGCGGCGTCCTCGGCAGCGTGGTGCTGCCCCAGCTGCTCTACGTGCTGGCGATCCCCTTCTAGAGGATCTGCACGTCGGCGTTGTCGCCGACGACGAAGCGGTACGCCTTCGGCAGCGCCGGGCCGCGCCCGATGCGCACGTTCTTGCCGATCAGGCTCGCCTCGATCCGGTACTCCAGGTCCGAGATCGAGGAGCCGGACAGCACGATCGAGTGCTCCAGCTCGGCGTTGGTGATCGTCACGTCGTCGCCGATCGCCGTGTAGGGGCCGATGTAGGCGTCCGTGATGCGCGTGCCGCGGCCCACGATCGCCGGGCCGCGGACGGTGGCCCGCTCCAGCCGGGCGCCCTCGGCGATCACCACGCGGCCCTCCACGCGCGAGTCGATCAGCTCGCCCTCCACGCTCTCGCTCAGGTCGTCGAGGATCAGCTGGTTGGCCTCGAGCATGTCCTGCACCTGGCCGGTGTCCTTCCACCAGCCGTGCACGATGTGCGGGTCGACCCGCATGCCCCGGTCGACCAGCGTCTGGATCGCGTCGGTGATCTCCAGCTCGCCGCGCCAGGACGGCTCGATCGAGCGCGCCGCGTCGAAGATCGAGGGGTTGAACATGTAGACGCCGACAAGGGCGAGGTCGGTCTGGGGCTGCTTCGGCTTCTCGATCAGCCGCGCCACGCGCCCGTCGTTGAGCTCGGCCACGCCGTAGTGCTCGGGGTCCGGCACCGGCGTGAGCAGGATCAGCGCGTCGGGCTGGTCGGTGCGGAACGTGTCGACGAGGTCGACGATGCCGTCGCGCAGCAGGTTGTCGCCCAGGTACATGACGAACGGCGAGTCGCCCAGGAACGGCTCGGCGGTCAGCAGCGCGTGGGCCAGCCCCAGCGGCGCGTCCTGCTCGATGTATTGGATCGAGATCCCGAACGCCGAGCCGTCGCCGGCCGCCGACCGGATCTCGGCGCCGGTCTCGGGGGCGATGATGATCCCGACCTCCTCGATGCCGGCCGCCGCCATCGCCTCGATGCCGTAGAAGAGCACGGGCTTGTTCGCCACCGGCACGAGCTGCTTGGCGCTCGTGTGGGTCAGCGGACGCAGGCGGGTGCCCTTCCCGCCGGAGAGGATCAGGCCGCGCATCGCTAGTAGGTGCCGCCCAGCTTGCCGTGGTCCCAGCTCACGGTGTGCGTGGGCACGAAGCGCATCCCCACGCGCTTCTGGGCCTGCTGCGCGATCATCGAGCGCATCTCGGGTGTCAGCTCGCCGCCGGCCAAGCGCTCGAACAGCCTAAGTCCATACGTCTCGACCCGCTCCGGTTCGCGCTCGACCTCCACGTCGCACTCGAACGTCACCCCGCGCAGCTCGTGGTACTGGACGCCCGTCTCGATTCCGACCGTGGCGCGCGGGTCGCGCTCCAGGTTCTTCGCCTTCTGCGACTTTGCATAGGTCCAGGAGACCAACTCCGTGCCGTTCTCGGGCACGAACCAGAGCGGCATCATGTGCGGGCGCCCGTTGCGGGCCGATCGTGGCGCACTGCATCACCACCCGCTCCCCGAGGAACGCGCGCAGCTCCGCGTCGGACATCGTGATCTCGTCGCGCCGGCCAGGCATAGGCGGCAGCGTACCCGGGTATGGCCGGAGCGTTGTTTACGTCTTCAGGGAGGGAGTCATGAGGAAGCTTGTGGTCGCGCTTACGGGCGCGCTCGCGGCCCTGCTCGCGCTTGCAGCCGCCGCCCCAGCGGCGCAGAACGCGACGGTGACGGCATCGAAGTCGCTCGCCAAGGGCTGTCAGACGAAGTTCTTCGGCAAGAGCGCTCACACCGTCTGTGGTGCGCTCCGTGTCGACCGCCCGGGGCCTGGTGCGTGCGCGGCTGCAGAGCCGCGGCGACTGGGACGTGGCGGTCTTCGACGCCAAGACGAAGCGAGTGGTGGCCGGCTCGGCCGCCTTCCGCGGCAACGAGGTTGCCGAGGGCTTCGTCCGCAAGGGCCAGCGCCTGCTCGTGCAGGCCTGCCGCTTCGCCGGCCACGCCTCGAGGCGCGCGCATGTCGGTCTCGTTCCTCGCCGAGCCGGCCGCGGCATCAGGTCGGCCCGACGCAGGTCGTGAGCGTCTCCACGCCGACGCGCGCGGACAAGCGCCGCCTGCAGACGCTCGGCCTGGATCTGACCGAGAGCGGCGACGCCGACTCGATCGAGGTGATCCTCTACGGCGAGCAGGACGTCCAGAAGCTTCAGAAGGCCAAGTTCCACTACTCCGTTCGCGTGGCCGACCTCGCCAAGCGGGTCCAGGCCCAGCGGCGGGCCGATCGCCGCTACTCGGCGGCGCAGGCCGGCGGCAGCGCCCTCCCGAGCGGGAGCACGAGCTATCGCCACCTGGCCGACATCGAGCTCGAGCTGAAGCTGCTCGCGGGCAAGTACCCGAAGCTCGTGCGGCCGTTCACGCTCAACCACAAGACCCACGAGGGTCGTGACGTGGTCGGGATCGAGATCGCGACGAATCCCTACAACCTCAACGACGGCAAGCCGATCTTCGCGAACATCGGCACCCATCACGCGCGTGAGTGGCCGGCCGCCGAGCATCCGCTCGAGTGGGCCTACGACCTGCTCACCAACTACGGCAAGCAGGCGCGCACAACCCGCCTGGTCAGGGCCACGCGCAACATCGTGATCCCGGTCGTCAACCCGGACGGGTTCAACATCTCGCGCGAGGCGCCCGACTTCCCGCCGGAGACCGAGTTCACCCGGTTCTCCTACGAGATGAAGCGCAAGAACTGCTGGCCCAACCCGGCAGCGACGGGGCCGTGCAACAACAGCACGGCGGGACGCCTGCTCGGCGTCGACCCGAACCGCAACTACGGCGCGTTCTGGGGCGGCTCGGGCGCGAGCGTCGATCCGCTCGACGACACGTTCCGCGGCACCGGCCCGTTCTCGGAGCCCGAGACGCAGAACATCCGCGAGCTGCAGTCCACGCGGACGATCACGAACCTGATCACCAACCACACGTTCTCGAACCTGATGCTGCGCCCGCCGGGAGTGGTCGACGTCGGACGCGCCGCTCGAGGAGCCGCTGCTTGAAGGACCTCGGCGCGCGGATGGCGAGCCACAACGGCTACTCGAACATCCCGGGCTACGGGCTCTACGACACGACCGGTTCGACCGAGGACTGGACGTTCTGGGCCGCCGGCAGCCTCGGCTACACGTTCGAGATCGGGGACGTCGACTTCCACCCGCCCTACGCGCAGGGCGTGGTGGCCGAGTACCTCGGGCTCGCCCCCGCGGCCGGCGCCGGCTTGGGCGGCAACCGCGAGGCGTACTACGAGATGCTCGAAGTCGACCGCCCGGGCCCGCGATCACTCGGTGATCAGCGGCAAGGCGCCGAAGGGCTGGACGCTGAAGATCCACAAGAGCTTCATGACGTCCACCTCGCCGGTGTGGCAGGACGACTTCGGCACCGAGATCGGTCCGGCGCAGCTGTTCCCGGACGTGCTCGACTACAAGTACAAGTCGAAGGGCGGCAGCTTCGACTGGAACGTGAACCCGTCCACCCGGCCGGTCGTGGCCGGTCGCGACGGGCGCGATCCGGTCGCGCCCAAGCAGGCGGACATCACGTTCGCCAACCCGCCCGGCCAGCCGGCCGAGAACCAGGAGGGCGACTACGCCACGGGCGCGTACGAGTCGATCCCGTTCACCGTGGGCGGCCCGCCGGAGGTGGACAACGGCCGCATGACCGTCCACATCGAGTGGGGCAACCCGGAGACCGACTGGGACCTCTACGTGGTCAACGAGGCCGGTGAGGTCGTGACGCAGTCGGCGTCGTTCGGCGACACGACCGAGGACGCCGTGCTGGTCGACCCGCCGCCGGGCAACTACGTGGCCCACGTGGTCAACTTCGACGCAGGTCGACGGCGCACGCCGTTCGACGACTGGACCAACGGCCAGGTGCGTTCCTCAGCCCGACGCCGAGGCACGAGGACGCCAAGGAGGCGTGGCAGCTGACCTGCCTGGACAAGAAGGGCAAGCTGCGCGCCACGCGCCAGGTGGTCGTGGACCGCGGCGACCGATCAACGTCGGAAGGTGTGCGGCAGCGGCTCGCTCGCAGCCGCGAAGAGAGCCGCCGGGTAGGGGCCGCCGCTAGCGCTTGACGGCGCCCGCCAGGACCTCGGCAGCTTCGAGGACCGCCTGGCGGGCGTCGTCGGGCTCCAGCACGACGGCGTCGCCGGCTTCCTTGAGCAGCTCGCGCGCCAGGTAGCGGTGCCCCGCGTAGGGCAGCTCGACGATGACCGCGCCGTCGGCCAGCTCGGTAACCACGCGCATGTCCTCGCGCGCCCAGCGGGCGCGCTCGGGGGCCATCCAGACGCGGGCGCGGCGTGAGTCGGCGACCTCGCCGGTGCTCGGCCAGCCGTGGATGTCGGGCTCGATGCCCGGGCGCGGCTCGAAGGTCTCGTCGAGGACGGTCGCGGAGCGGATCCGGTCGAGCCGGAACGAGCGCGTGTCGTCCTTCTCCGGATCCCACGCGTGGACGTACCAGCCCTCCTGGCCGTTCATCAGCTTGTAGGGCTCGATGCGGCGCTCGGTGAACTCGTCGAGCTCCTCCTTGTAGTGCTCGATCGCGAGCATCCGGTGCTCGGCGATCGCGCCGCTCACCACACGAGCGATCTCCGAGTCGTCGCCCTTCGCGGTGGTGATCTGGAGGCCCTCCTGCGCCGGGTCCTCGCCGAGCGCGTCCACGATCTTCTGCCGGGCGCTCGACAGCGAGCCCTCGGGCAGGTGCTCGCCGATCAGGTCGATCGCGGCCATCAGCGCCTTTGCCTCCAGCGGCAGCAGGCGGGCCGGGCGAGCGAAGTTGTCTCCGTAGGGCTCCGGGTCGACCTCGATCTGGTCGCCCTGGACCTCGGCGTAGAGCACGTATGAGCCGCCTCCGAAGTTCACGACGTTCAGCACGTCCACGTCCTGGCGCAGCTCCGTCTCGGTCACCTGGAGCCGCTCGCAAAGGTCGGAGACGTCGAGCTTCTCGCCTTCCCGGGCGGTCTCGATGAGCATGCCCGCGAGAGTGACCAGCCGGGCGAAGCGCTCCGGGCGGATCGGGGAGCTCTCGCGGTCCTCGTCCTCCTCGACCTCCTCGACCTTCGGCTTGACCTCCTTGGCCAGCTCCGGCGGCTCCGAGTGCCGCTCGACGACCAGCTCCACGCGGTTGCGCCACTCCTCGACCAGCTCGGGCGGCCCGTCCACGCGCGCGTGCTCGCCCAGGCCCAGCACCCAGGAGACCATCTGGCGGGCGTTGGCGTAGTCGGTCTCGAAGATCACGCCGTCGTCGACCTCGGTCACCTCGCCGGCGTGGCCGAAGTGGCGCCGGGCGAGCCAGTCGATCCGGTTCGACAGCCAGATTCGGGCGCGCCCGATCGGGTCGCCCAGCTGCCAGTCGGTGCGGGTCGCGTACTCGCGCGGGTCGAACTCCTCGGGGCGGTTGAAGTCGTGCTCGGCCTTGGACGAGTAGCCGACCTTGCCGCGGATGCGCGAGACGCGGAACACGCGCGTGTCGTCGCGCTCGTGCGAGTGCCCGATCAGGTAGAACTGCCCGCCCTTGTAGAGCAGGTGGTACGGGTCGACCTTGCGCGACTCCTGGGCGTCGCGGCCGATCGTGTAGTAGTCGAAGACGATCGTCTTGCGCCTGAAGATCGCGGTCTCGACCTTCGACAAGCGCTGCGACAGGTCGCGTCCGCCGGCGCCGGCGGTGACGGCGAGCGCCACCGACAGCTCCTCGGGCGCGTCGAGCGGCGAGGGCTTGCCCCAGGAGAGCTGCTGCAGCGCCAGCCGCAGCGGCTCCGCGTAGGCGAACTCACCGTCGAGCAGAGACAGCGACATGCGCAGCGCGCCCAGCTCCTCGTCCGTGAACTCGATCGCCGGCAGGTAGAAGTTCTCCGGCGGCAGCGAGTAGTTCTCGGCCTCGTAGTAGCCCTCGGCGGGCTTGTCGACCTTGAGGTGGATGCCGAGCGACTCGAGCTCGGCGCGGTCGGCGTAGAAGCGCCGCGCGAACGCCTCGTCGTTCATCTGCGAGTAGCCCTCGACGTCCTGCTTGATCTCGAGGGCGGAGACCGGCCGGCGCTCCGCCATCAGGAACGAGATCAGCGACAGCTGCCGGATCAGCTTCTCGGTGTCCTTCGCCACGGCACGAAGATAAGCAGGAAACCCGCATGGCGCCGCCCCCCGGGGTGCACACCCCCGCTATTTGCGGACTAGAGCGGCGCGCTGCGGGCGCCCAGGGCATAGCCCGCCAGGTTCACGCCGATGTGGACGCCGGCGACCACGGCGAACGCCTCCGCCAGCTCGCGCGCCCTCATGCGCCAAACCGGAGCGAGCAGCGGCCAGGCGCCGAGCACGAAGTCGGCCTGGTCGTGGATGGCGAGCGCGACCCCGAGCCGGGAGCGGCCACGCTCGCCGGGGGCGATGCCAAGTCGGCGCTTGAGCGCGCTGTTGGGCAGCTCGCCGAGCACGACCGCGGCGCCCAGGAGCGCGCCGTGGCGGAGCGGGCCGGCGGCGCGCAGCTCGGGCGGCAGGCGCTCGCGGTAGGCGGGCAGGCGGTGCAGGGCGGCGGTCGCCGCGAGCGTTCCGCCGGACATCACGAGCGCGCCGCGGACGGTCTTGTTGGCGCCGAATGCCTTCGCCGCGAGCGGGCGCTTCAGGCCCGGGACCAGGTCGTAGCGCAGGACAGGCGCGTGTGCGATCGCGCCGCCGAGGGCGGGCAGGAAGGCCCAACCGGGTCGCATGGCAACGCAGCCTAGGCGGCCGCGGCGAACGCAGGATCGCGCACTACGCCGCTTGCTCGCGCGCCGCGAAGTACGCGGCCGTCGACAGCCCGCGGTCGAAGTCCGACCAGCGTGCGCCCTCGGCGAGCGCCTTCTCGATCCGGTCGAAGCTGCCGAGGTTGCCGCCGAGGTTGTCGATGAAGTGCACCAGCGTCGCCTCGCGGGTGCACGGCACGACCGGGCTGCCGTGCTCGAGCTTGCCGTGGTGGCTGAGGATGATGTGCAGGAGCGCCTCGGCGTCCGCGCGCGGGAAGCTCTCGATGCGCTCGATCTCGCGCCTGACCCGGTAGTACCCGAGCGGGATCTCGCCGAGCAGCTTGCCGGCGTCGGTCAGCTCGATCGCCCCGGTGGTCCAGGAGTAGGTCTCGACCTTGCCGATGTCGTGCAGAAGCGCGCCGGTGACCGCCAGGTCGCGGTCGATCTTGGGGAACGGGGCCGCCATCGCGTTCACGCCCTGGGCCACCGAGAGGCAGTGCTCCAGCAGCCCGTGGCGATAGGCCTGGTGGTAGTACTTGGCCGCCGGCGCCTCGTGGTAGGCGCGATCGATCAGGCGGTCGAGCAGCTCGCGCAGGTGGGGGCGCTGGATCGTCTCCACCAGCGACTGCAGGTCGTCGGCCATCTGGCTGTAGGGGATCGGCGGCGCCTCGGCGAGGTCGACCAGCTCGTACTCACCCTCCTGGGCGGCGCGCATGCGCCGGATCGTGATGCCGCGGCCGTAGCGCTCGTCGACCGAGTAGCGCCCCAGCACGCGGACGATCGAGCCGCCATCGCAGAGCTGGTCGAGCTCGTCCACGCCGTCCCAGACCACCGCCTCCACGGAGCCCGTGGCGTCCCCGAGCTGGAGTTTGAGGAAGGGCTCGCCGTTGCGCTTCTGGCGCCGGTTGCGGGCCCTCACGACGAAGATCGAGTCGACCTCCTGGCCGTCAGCCAGGTCGCGTACGAAGCACTTCGTGGGGATCAGAGTGGGCTGCTCCATCTGTCTGGCCAAGGTAGAAGCGCAGCCAGACGGATACGCTCCCCGCATGCCCGTCCTGGTCGCCGGCGGAACCGGTCACCTCGGGACTGCCGTGGTGCGAGAGCTGCTCGCCGGGGGCTACGCGATCACCGCCACGTGGGTGGTCGAGAGCGAGGCCGAACGACTCGCCGCGGAGCCGGTGGAGCTCGTGCATGCGGACCTGTTCGACGCGGACGCCGTCCAGAAAGCGGTCGACTCGACGCCACAGCTCGAAGCGGTGGTCAACCTGGTCGGCGGCTACGCGGAAGGGCCGCGCGTCCACGAGACCGACCCCGACCAGTTCGACGGCCTGATGAAGCTCAACGTGAAGCCCGGCTTCCTGCTCGCGCGCGCCGCGATGCCGCGGCTGATCGAGCGTGGCGGCGGCGCCTTCGTCGGCGTGTCGGCGCGCGCGGCGCTGCGGCCCTTCCCGGGTGCCGCGGGCTACATCGCCTCCAAGGCCGCTGTGCTCGCCCTGATCCAGGCGCTCGACGCCGAGTACAAGCGTCACGGCATCCGCTGCAACGCGATCCTGCCGAGCGTGATCGACACGCCACCCAACCGCGCCGCCCAGCCGGACGCCGACTACTCGAAGTGGGTGCAGCCCGAGGAGATCGCGAAGGTCGTCCGCTTCCTGATCTCCGACGAATCGGGGCCGATCTCCGGCGCCGCCGTGCCCGTCTACGGGCGCGCGTAGTAGTCGAGCGTCCGCCGGCCCAGGTCCTTCGTCACGCCAGCGTTCTGGAGCGCGCCGATCGGCGCTCCGATCAGCGGGATGTAGCGGCCGGCGTACCGGCGGGCCGTGCGCTTGACGAGGTACTTCAGGAGGCGTCGGTGGAGGCGGTCGGTGTGGCGCGAGACGAGCGCCTTCTCCACGATCGCCTGGGCCATCAGCTTGCCCATGCCGTCGAGCGCCGCGCGCGCCTCGGCGGGCGTGTCGTAGACGCCCTGGAGCGCGAGCAGCTCGGCCGGGCGCATCGGATGGCGCGGGTCGTAGCCGTAGGCGGCCGCGATGTAGAACACCATCCGGCTCTGGATCCAGAGCAGCGCGACCATGTCGGGCGCGGCCGTGATGATGCCGCCGATCCCGAGCGCGCCGCCCTCGATGCGAGCCATTCGCACGTGCTTGCGGTACGCGACCTTGGCGAGCTGCTCCGGCGTGTGGCCCGCGCCGGCGATCCGCACCCACTCCTCCGCCTGCGGGCCGAAGCGCTCGGACGCCGCCAGAGCGATGTGCTCCGGCGCTCGCTCCGGCTCCGCCAGCAGGCGGTCCCAGAGCGAGCGCGGCGGACGGTCTACTGGGTGAAGTAGATGAGGTTCGGCAGCTTGTATGTCCGCTCCGAGTACCCGCCCTTGAGGTCGCTCTGCTGGTCGCCGACGTTGGCGAGGATCGTGAAGCCGCGCTTCTCGATCTGCTTGCGAGCGCCGCTCTTGTACGGGACCTTCGACTCCTCGGTGTAGTCGGCAGGCTGGAGGATCAGCTCGTACTTGCCCGTGTAGCCCGCCGCCTTCAGGTTCTGGAGCGTGCCGGCGCGGATCTGCTCCGGGCGGCCGGTGATGAAGAAGACCTTCACCCCGAGGTCCTTGGCGCGCTTGAACAGCGACGAGCACCGGCTTGATCGCGGGCGCGTCGTAGGCCGCGACGCAGCCGGCGTAGACGGCCGCGTTGTAGGGGATGCCGTCCTGATCGCTCGAGGCAGGGAGTTGTTCAGCGCGGTCTCGTCGATGTCGAGCACCAGCGCCGGCTTCTTCGGCGGCGTGCTTGCCGTGCGTGCGCTTGATCGAGGTAGGCCTTGGCCTTGGTCGCCTGCTTGGCGACCGCCTTGTTCCAGTCGCCCGAGTCGTAGTACGCGCGGATCTCGTCCGCCGATCTTGCCGGTCGGAGTGGTCGCGGCGACGGCCGGAACGGCGGCGACCAGGAGCAGGACGAAAGCCAGGGCGAGCTTCGCGCGAGTTCTCATGTGCGCAGCCTAGTTTGGCGCGCCCGCCCGTGCGGTACCAGCATGTTATGGCCACCGACACCAACACTTCCCTGCGCCACGGCATCCTCAGCGACGAGCTCAGCGACGCGCGCGCCCAGCTCATCGAGATGCTCACCAAGGCCTACTGGATGGAGATCGAGACCGTGATGAGCTACATCGCGAACTCGATCAACCCCGAGGGCGTCCGCGCCCAGGAGATCATCGAGTCGCTCGACCAGGACATCCAGGAGGAGCTCGGCCACGCCCGCCAGTTCGGCACGCGGATCAAGGAGCTCTACGGCGTCGTCCCCGGCTCGCTCGACTTCAGCGCCGAGCAGTCCTACCTGCAGCCGCCCGACGACCAGATCGACATCGTCCACGTCATCAAAGGCGTGATCGAGGCCGAGAGCGGAGCGATCGAGTACTACAACCAGATCATCGAGTTCTGCGAGGGCCGCGACCCCGTCACCCAGGACATGGTCATCGCCATCCTGCGCGACGAAGAAGGCCACCGACGCCTCTTCGAAGGGTTCCTGCGGGAGTACAAGAGCGAAGGCCTCACGTAGCCGCCCGACCCCGGCCCCGCCGCTAGGCTCTCCGCCTGCGGGCGAGGTAGCTCAGTTGGTAGAGCACACGACTGAAAATCGTGGTGTCGCCGGTTCGATTCCGGCCCTCGCCACTTCGGAGGTTGCTCGATGTGGCTGAGTGCGTCGAGGCCGTACCTCGAGGCGTTCCTCGAGCCATGCGACCAGTGGGCCGTCGGCGACGTCGAGGAAGCGTGGCTCGATGATGTTGCCCGCCGCGACGAGCAGCTCGGCGACGGCGACGTAGTCGCGATCCGGCAGTTCGTGATGCTGCGAGCCCAGCGCCGCGATGGCCAAGGGAGTGGCGTGCTCCGCGTCGCCGCGCGCCAGCGGGTCGGCCCCGAGCTCGCGGAGCCGGCGCACGGTGGTCGGGCTGCCGACCCAGGCTGCGTGGCCGATGAGGGGCATCACCGGCGAGCCGCCGACCACCCCGCGGAAATCGGGACCGACGGCCTCGACCACGTTGTCGAGGTGCCCTCGCAGCGCGGCCAGGATCACGACTTCCTGAGCGTCGACATCCAGCTGCTCGGGGAGTGCCACGTCCGCCGGCTCCCCGCGAGCGAGGGCGGCGACCGCGCGGTCGGCGTCGCTGACCTCCGTGGAGGCGCCGAGCTCGGCGAGCGGCTCGACCAGGTCGTCGCGGTTGCGCAGCACGGCGTGCTGGTAGGGCGTGCGCAGCGGCACATCGCCGCGCCACGTCTCCCCGCCCGGACGGTCGATGTCCGCGCCATGCTCGGTGAGCAGGCGAAGCATTGCCGGACCGCAGCCGCGACGCACGGCGTGCGCGACCAGCGCGGCGCAGTTGGGGTCGCCGCCCGCCTCGAGCATCAGCCGCACGTGCTCCACGTGATCGGAGTCGATCGCCGCTGCCAGCGCGTTGGTGCCATCCACCGTCGCGCCGAACTCGAGCAGCAGCCGGACGCATTCGGGCGAGGGGGCGTAAGCCGCGTGGTACAGCGACTCGTTGTCGTCTGGGCGTGCCCCCGCCTCCAGCAGCGCGCGGGTCAGCCCGGGGTCGTGCCGTACGCCGGCCGCGCCGTAGAGCGCCGACATGTTGCCGTACTCGTTGACGAAGAAGGCATTGGGATCGGCGCCGCGGGCGAGTAGGTCGCGGCCGATGTCGGTCGTTTCGAAGCACGAGTGGCAGGCGTAGAGCAGTGGCGCCCAGCCGAGCGGGCCGCCCGGCGCGTTGACGTCGCCCGCCCAGCGGGCGCGCCCGAGCGTCAGCGCTGCCCACTGGTCGCGGGCGATCTCCGGACGCGCGGAGAGCAGCATCTCGGCCCGCGCGCGACGCCGGTCGACCGCGGCGTGGACGAACGAGTCGACATCGGCTTCCGCCGCGGCGACGAGCGCCGCCCAACTCGGATAGCCCTGCTCGCGCGCGATCACGAGCTGCGCTCGCGCGAGGATCGGCTCCCGTCCGCCGAGGCGTGCGACCGCGCGCTCATCGCCCGCGCGTGCGGCCTTCACCAGCTCCTTGGCCTGCTTGCGCAGCTGCTCCAAGTTCATCGCGTCCCTCCGAGGCGCCCGCTGTCCGCGGTGTCGGGCGAGGAGTCGACGTGACGAGCCTGTCTGCGAGAACTGGCGACGAGGTGGGCACTGCCCTGTCCGCGGACCGGATGCGCCCTCGCGGCGCACCGCAAACCCTACCGCCCGAACTCGCGCGCCGTAGGGGTCGAGCGGTCGCCGACGTCTAGGCGCGCGTAGTTTCCCAGGTACGAATGAGGCTCCCTGACAGCGCCCACACGTCCCGGCCCTGGCGCATCCATGAGATCGCGCCGGACTTCCGGCTGGAGGATGTGTGGGCGCTGTCGACGCCCGGGCGGGCCGGACGACTTCCCGCGGCTGGTGCAGGGCTTCGCCTCAGGCGACCCGTCGAAGTCCCTGTCGCGCGGCGGCCGCGCGCTCTGGGCGCTGCGGTGGAAGCTCGGGGAGCTGTTTGGCTGGGACGACCCGGACACCGGCGTCGGCTCCAGGGTGCCGACGCTGCGCGACCGGTTGCCGGCGGATCTGCGCGACGGCCCGTCCGGTCCAACCTTCGACGCACTCCCCTTCGCCTCGCTGTACCTGCTCGACGACGAGTGGGCGGCTGAGATCGCCAACCGGACGATGCACGGCGTCCTGCACCTGGGCTGGGTCCCGGACGGAAGCCGTGGTTACCGCGGCCAGCTGGCGGTCCTCGTGAAGCCCAATGGGCTGCTCGGGAACGCGTACATGGCCGCGATCAAGCCGTTCCGGCACCTGATCGTGTACCCGTCGATGCTGCGACGGATCGAGCGCGAGTGGAGGGCAGAGTCGCTGCCGAACGCCGGCTAGATGCTCTTCTGCCGTTCGCAGGCGGCGCTGTCCTTGCCGCTGTTGCCGCTGCAGCTGTCGCGGCCGCTGCCGCCGGCCAGGCGGTCCTTGCCGCTGCCGCCGCTGAGCGCGTCCTTGCCGCTGCCCCCGCCGAGCTTGTCCTTGCCGTTCTGGCCGTAGAGCCGATCGTTGCCGGTGCCGCCGTCGACGCTGTCGTTGCCGTCGCCGGCACAGATCAGGTCGTTCCCGCGGCCGGCGGCGATCCTGTCGTTGCCGCCCAGCGCGACGATCACGTCGGCGCGACGGGTGCCCTTGAGCCGGTCCGAGCGGGCGCTGCCCACGATCGTTGCCTTCTTGCCAGCGCAGCGCGGCACAGTCTGGCCGCCAGGGCCGCCACCGGGCCACCGGGGCCGCCGCCGGGGCCGCCGCCTGCAGCCGGCGAGTCATTGTCGAGGCGGGCGACGACGACGTCCGAAGGCAGACCGTGGAGCCGGCTATGACAATCCGCCCGTTGGGCTGAATGGCCAGACCCTGAGCGCTCTGGATCGTGCCGGGCACGATGGTCGTGCCGCCATCGCCGAAGGTGGTGTCGAGCGTGCCGCCCGGCTGCAACCGCGCGACGGCCGGCTGGCTGTCCTTGTTGCCGAGCACGACGATCTTGCCGTTGGCCAGGAGGGCCACCGCCGTGGCGAAGTCCGCGCCGCCGAAGTCGATGGTGGCGACCCCATTTCCCGCCGAACCCCGCGTCGGGCGTCCCGTCCGGATTGAGCCGCGTGACGCGGAGGATCCCGCCTCCGGCGAAGTCGTCGCCGACGAAGCCGGCCAGCACGATCTTCCCGTCCGGCTGGATCACCATGTCCGCCGCGACCGATCCAGGCGGGCCCGCGAGGGTTGCGCGTCCGTCGCCGTCGAAGCTCGTGTCCGTGCTCCCGTCGACGTTGAGGCGCGCGACAACCGTGGCCTGCCCCGCGCCCGTGGTGCTTCCGGCTATGACCAGCTTGCCGTCGGCCTGCTGGGCCACGGCAGCTGCGAGCTCGATGCCGCCGAAGTCGATCGCCCGCGATACACCGCCGTTGAAGCTCGGGTCCGGCGTCCCGCCCGCGGTGAGGCGGGTGACGACCATGTCGTTGGTGGTGGCGCGGCCACCTGCCGTCACGATCCCGCCATCGGGCTGGATCAGCACGTCGCGCACGAGGTCGATGCCGCCGTACTCGAGCATCAGGCTGCCGTTGAGCCCGAACCCGCTGTCAGCCGTGCCGTTGGGCTGGAGGCGCGCGATCGCCCCTCTCGTCTCCACGCTCGTCTGCCCAGCCGCGACGATCTTGCCGTCCGGCTCGAACCGCCACGGCGAACGCGATCTCGTCTCCCCCAAGGGCGACGAACGCGTTGCCATCGCCATCGAAGCCGGTGTCGGAGCTCCCATCGGGATTGAGGCGGCTGATCCCGAAGTCCACGGGCGCGAAGAATCCGACTCCCACCACCACGATCTTTCCGTCGGGCTGGACGGCGACGTCGTGGGCGCTATCGGGACCTCCCCAGTTGACGATCCTCAAGCCGTCGCCGTCGAAGCTTCGGTCGAGGTCGCCCGGCGCCGCGAGCGCGGCGGGGGCCAGCAGCAGCAGGAGGGTGCTCGCCAGCGCGAGTATGCGGGACATGTGGCCATCCTCTGCCGCACGCCTATGCCCCCGACAGACCCCAGAGGGGTGGAGTTACCCACCCAGGCCCAGTGGCGGGACAATCTTCCTTGATGGCCTTTCCGCCTCACTCGCTGTCGCCGGCTGAGCTCGCCAGTCTGCTCGCGGCCGAGCGGAAGGGCGACGCGTTTCTCGCCTACCGGGACGGCGACGGCGACCTGCGACTCGGAGTGCTGGACGGCGTCACGAGCGTCACGATCGGCCGCGGCGAGGACAACGACTTCGAGCTGGCGTGGGACGGGGAGGTGTCGCGCACCCACGTCCAGCTGGTGCTGGTGGGCGGGGAATGGACCCTCGTGGACGACGGCCTGTCACGAAACGGCTCCTTCTTGAACGGCGACCGCATCCTCGGCCGCCGCCGGCTGGCCGACGGGGACGTGATCCGGCTCGGCCGCACCTCGATCGTTTTCAGGGCACCTAGTCTCGGGTCAGAGAGCACCGAGGTGGGCGACCTGGCCGCGCACGTCAAGCTGACCGAGGGGGAGCGGCGTGTGCTCGTCGCGCTCTGCCGTCCGGTCGCCGTGGCGGGCGGCTCGGGAGCCCCGGCAAGCAACCGGGAGATCGCCGACGAGCTGCACATAAGCCCCGACGGCGTCAAGACGCACACCCGGACGCTGTTCGCCAAGCTCGGAATCGAGGACCTGCCGCAGTATCGGAAGCGCTCCGAGCTGGCACGGCGGGCACTCGAGTCCGGGCTCGTCACGCAGCGCGACCTGGACAGGTGAACGCCACAGGGGTGGTGGTGACCACCCCTCTGGTGGCTGTTCACGGGCGACTCGATTGGTCACGGTCGATGCCATGCCGATCTCCGTGCGCGAGGTACATCCCGCTGGCAATCGCGAGTGGCGTCTCGATGGCGGCGAAGTGATCGGACGCGCGCTCGGCTGCGAAATCCATCTCGACGATCCCTTGGTCTCGCGCCGGCACGCCCGCGTGATCACCTCTGAGATCGGAACGGCGATCCAGGACCTCGGCTCGTCCAACGGCATGTTCGTCAACGGTCGCCGCAGCGCCGGCATCACCCCGCTCCATCCCGGCGACGTCGTGCAGCTCGGCGGAACGATCTGGATCGTGCGGCTCAGCGAGCCGTGAGCGTGCGAGCGCCGACCGCGTACTCGTGAGTGATCGTCCGTCCGTCCGCGTTGCGCCAGCGCAGGACCGGATAGCGAAGGCCCGATGTCGCGAAGTTCAGCAGCCGCCCCGCCGGATCTACCTCAGGATCCGGAAGGCGGGCGAGCCGCCGGTCGCCGGCGAACAGGTCGAGCGCGATCGCGCCCGCCAGCTTCACCACTGCCACGCGCCGGAGGCGGCCGCGAACCTCGACCGTACGTGAGAGCAGCTCGCGTCCGGCGGGCGCCACCCGGGCGGGGCGCCCGCTGAGCTGGTCGGCCACGGTCGGCTTTGCGCCGCGCCTGTAGTCCGCCCTCAGGAGCATCTCGTGATCGAAGCCGCTCCCGGCTCCGAGCTCGATCGCGCGCGCCTCGAGGAAAAGCTGGCCGAGCCAGCGCGCCGTCGTCGCGCCCGCAACTCCGCGCCGCACCCCGATCGCGGCGCCGGGCGCCAGCTGCACGCCGATCAGATCGCCGGGCCGGACGGCCAGATTCGCCGGCAGGACATGTACGCCTTCGTCGGGAACGACCGCGTAGGCACTGCGGGCGACCGACACATAGCGATCGCCGCGGCGGCGGATCACCTGGAGCGCCAGCTCGCCGCGCGCTCCGCGCACCACCCATCTGCGGATCGCACCCGCGGCCGGCGGAACGAGACGACGCCCCGGCAGGCGGGTCTGGACGATCGTGCAGGCCTGAGATGCTCCGCTCGGAGCCCGTCCGCTGCAATCGACGGAGCTGGTGCCATCGGCCGCCAGCTCGCTGCCGAGCGCCGTTGCCCCGCGCTCCGGGGGTGGAACGCGGTCGGGGTCGGAGCCACCGAGGAGGACCACGAGGGTGGCGAAGGCCGCGACGCCCAGGATCGCGGCAGCGGCGAGCCCTCGCCGCCGCCGTCGCCCGGCGTCCGCGCCGGGCGAAGCCTCCGGCAGCCCCTCCCGCACGAGCCGGACGACGTCGCCTGCCTCGACCGAGCGCGGGTCCGGGAGCCGCGGCAGGGGGTCGCCCAGGCAGGCGCGCACGAGGTCGGCGAAGTCGGCTCTGTCAGCTGCCACGGACGGCTCGCCGCCGACGAGACCGAAGTCCGACAGGAGCGCGTGGCCGTCGCGATCGACGAGCACGTTCCGAGCGGCGACGGCGCCGTGCGCGATGCCCTGCCGATGCGCCGCGTCGAGTGCCGACGCGACGTCGGCCAGCAGCTCCAACCGGCGCGCCGGGTCGAGCTCGCCCGTCTCGCTCAGCTCGGCCAGGCTCGGTCCTCGCACCAGCTGCATGGCCACGAATCGGCCCTGCTCCCAAGGGCCGGTCGCGTACAGGCTGACCACGCGCGGATGCTCGGGCCACGCCAGCGGTCGGACGCCCGTCGAGTCCTCG
The DNA here is from genome assembly GCA_963765135.1 of uncultured Thermoleophilaceae bacterium. GTDB lineage: Bacteria > Actinomycetota > Thermoleophilia > Solirubrobacterales > Thermoleophilaceae > JACVRW01. Next base: position 103,140 of record CAVXUX010000001.1, on the reverse strand, counting down.
TCCTGCGGAAGCAGCTTGAGCGCCACGCGCCGTCCCAGGTTGACCTGGATCGCCTCGTAGACGACGGCCCGGCTCCCGCGACCGAGCTCCCCCTCGAGGTGGAAGCCGGCGACCTCCAGCTCAGTTGACGTACTCGAACTCACGCGGGAAGACGCCGTAGAAGTGCCCCAGGATTCGCGCGCTGTCCGTTCCCGCGTACTGGATCGCGAGTTCGATGCTCTCGGGCACAGAAGGGTTCGCGTGTGCCGCGAAGGTGAGGATCTTGCCCTCGCCCGGGCGGAGATCGGCGGGCACGTCGATACGCGCGGTCCGGCGGCCGTCGAGGAACTCGTCCAGCACGAACCGGTCGCCCAGCGAGACGAGGGCGATCTCGGTCGATCTCCCGCTCGTGAAGCGAAGTCGGCGCCGCTTCACCACCCGACCGGCCGTCAGATTCGCCGCGGCCGCCCCGGTCACCTGATCGGGAATCCGCTGTTGGCCACCGGGCGCGTACTCCACGCGCAGGAGGAGCTCGTGCGCAAACCCCCGGTCGACGCGCTTCCCGGTGTTGACGTAGGGAGTCCAGCGCGTCGTCTTGGCGCCGTCGACGCCGGGACGGACGCCGGCGGCCGAGCCTGGCAGGACCGCGAGACCGACGACGTCGCCACGCTCGACGGCGAGGTTGGTGCCGAACAGGTGCACGCCGGCGTTGCCCACGAACTCGTTTCGCGAGCGGGCCACCTGGAACGTCTCGTCGCCCCTGGGGCGCACGACCGAGAGGGCCAACTCCCCGCGGGCCGAGCGAACCGACCAGCGCCGGATCACCCCGTCTTCGGGAACGACCAGCGTGTGCCCGGGCAACGCGGACTGCACGATCGTGCAGCCGGGTGAGCCGGCTCGCGGGTTGTGCCCTTGGCAGTCGGTCGCTCGCCCCGGCTCTGCGAGGTCGCTTCCGAGCACCTGCGCACCGGAGAGCGGCGCCGGCACAGCCTGCGCTTCGCCGTCGCCTCCGTCGCCGATCAAGCCGATCAGCCCGCCCGCTACCGCGGCGCCCGCCAGCGCCGCCGCGACCAGCCACGCCGCCGGGCCTTCGGAGGAGAGGCCGCTCCGCTGCCGGCGGCGGGGCCAGCGGCAGCGGCTCCACCGTCTGCTCCTCGAGCGCGGCGGCTCCCGGGGGAGGCGGCGGGCCCAGAGCGCCCAGCCCGGCGCGCTCGAGCGTTTCGGAGATCTCGTCCACGAGGGCCGCGGCGCTTTCGGGCCGCTCGGCGGGATCCTTCGCCAGCGCTCGCTCGAAGACCTCGTCGAGTGCCTGCGGGAGCTCGGGCCGCCGCCGGCTGGCTCGCGGCGGCGGCTCGCTGGTGTGCGCGAACAGCATCGCGGCCTCGCTGCGCCGTGGATACACGACCGTGCCGGTCAGGCATTCGAAGGCCATGGCGGCGAAGGCGTAGCGGTCGGACGCGGGGACGGCCTCCCCGCCGCGGATGACCTCTGGGGCGAGGTAGGAGAGCGTCCCGACCAGATTGCCGGTGGCCGTGACGCCATCCGCGCCGCCCACCCGGGTCAGCCCGAAGTCGCCGAGGTACGCGTCGTCCGACTCGCCCACGAGCACGTTCTGGGGCTTCACGTCGCGATGAACGAGGCCGGCGGCGTGCGCCACGTCCAGGGCATCCGCGACCTGGCTCAGGAGGGCCAGGGCGCGCCGTGCGTCGAGCGCGCGCTCGCGCATCAGCGTCGCCAGCGCCGACCCTGACACGAGGCGCATCGCGAGGAACAGCCCGTGCTCCGATTCGCCCGCCTCGAAGACGGTGACCACGTGGGGGTGCTCGATCGACGCCTGCATCCGGCCTTCGCGTCGAAAGCGGCCGACGAACTCGTAATCGCCGTTGCGCTCGCCGGCGAGCACCTTCAGCGCGACCCGGCGACCGTGCTCGCCGTGCCGCGCGCTGTACACGGTCGCCATCCCGCCGCGGCCGAGGACTCCCTCGACCACGTAACCGCCCACCATTGTCCCCGCCTCGAGCGTCACGAGTGCCCCACCCGCATCCAGTAGAACACAGGACGGCGGGGCTCGCCCCGGCTCATCGCGCTCAGGCGCCCCGGGACCGATGGTCTGCAAGCCTGTTGGGTCCATGACCTACGTCATCACCGGCAGCTGCATCAAGGACGACTCCTGCATCGAGGCGTGCCCCGTCGACTGCATCCATCCGAAGCCGGGGGCGCCCGACTTCGAGACCGCCGAGCAGCTCTACATCGATCCGGAGGTCTGCATCGACTGCGACGCCTGCGTCGAGGCATGCCCGGTCGACGCGATCTTCGCCCAGTTCGAGATCCCGGAGAAGCACGCCTACGCGTTGGAGCTGAACGCGGAGTTCTTCGCCGTCGCGGGCACGGCCGAGCGCACCGCCGCCTGATGAGGAGACGGGTCGCGATCGTCGGCGCCGGACCGGCTGGGGCCTTCGCCGCCGCCTCGCTGCTGCGGGCCGCGGGGGACGTCGAGATCGACCTGTTCGAGCGGCTGCCGACTCCGTGGGGCCTGCTGCGCGGCGGGGTGGCGCCCGACCATCAGGAGATCAAGCGCCTCGAGGACACCTTCGACCGCCAAACGCTCGGTCGCGGCTGTCGGTTCCTGGGCAACGTGGAGGTTGGCCCCGACCTGTCTCACGCGGACCTCATGGGTCATTACACGGCGGTGGTCTACGCGACCGGCGCTCAGACGGACAAGTCGCTCGGGATCCCGGGCGAGGACCTGCCTGGGAGCTGGGCAGCCACGGAGTTCGTGGCTTGGTACAACGGTCATCCGGACTACCGCCACCTGGAGTTCGACCTGTCGGCCGAGCGGGCCGTGGTCATCGGCAACGGCAACGTCGCGGCGGACGTCACGCGCATGCTCACGCTCAGCGCGGACGAGCTGGAGCGCACCGACGTGGCCGATCACGCGCTCGAGGCGCTGCGCGACAGCCGCATCGAGGAGGTGGTCGTGCTCGGTCGCCGCGGCCCGGCGCAGGCGGCTTTCACCAGCGCCGAGCTGCGCGAGCTGGGGCACCTGGACGGTGTCGACCTGCGGGTCGATGGCGCCGACGTCGAGCTCGACGCGGTCTCGCGGGAGTGGCTGGCCGAGGAGGGCACGTTCACGGCGCGCAAGAACGTCGAGCTGCTGCGCGACTTCGCTGCCCGGCCCGCGCTCCCAGACGCGCGGCGCCGGATCGAGCTGCGCTTCCTGCGCTCGCCTGTCGCGATTCGCGGGAGCGGCGGGGTCACGGCGATCGACGTGCGCCGCAACGAGATCGTGCGCGCCGACGATGGTGCATTGAGGGCCCGCCCCGTGGGGGAGGACGTGGAGACGATCGAGTGCGGCCTCGTGCTGCGCTCGGTCGGCTACCGGGCGGTGCCGCTGCCCGACGTGCCGTTCGACGAGCGCAGCTTCGTGCTCCCCAACGAGCGCGGCCGGGTGCTCTCGCCCGACGGCGAGCCGCTGCCCGGCGTGTACTCCGTTGGCTGGATCAAGCGCGGCCCCACCGGGATCCTGGGCACCAACAAGCGCGACGCCGAGGAGACGGTGAGATGCCTCGTCGAGGACCTGCGCGCGGGAGCGCTGTCACCGCCGGCGAACCCGGCTCGCGAGCAGATCGACGAACTGCTCGCAGAGCGCAAGTCGGACCTGGTCACGGTCGACGGCTGGCGCGCGATCGACGCGCATGAGCTCGAGCGCGGGCAGAGCGAGAAGCGCCCACGGGTCAAGCTGGCGTCGCGGGAGGAGCTGCTCGCGCTCGCGGGGGAAGGTCCCTAGTGCCTTCCGAGCGACGCCCCGCGATCGTTGCCGTCGACGACGAGCCGGCGGTGCTGGGTGCCGTCGCGCGGGACCTGCGCCGCGGCTTCGGCGAGCGCTATCGCATCCTGCGCGCCGGCTCGGGCGCCGAGGCGCTGGAGCTGCTGACCGAGCTGCGCACGCGCGGCGACCAGGCCGCGATGCTGATCGCCGACCAGCGCATGCCGGGGATGTCGGGCACCGACTACCTCGTCCAGGCGCGCACGCTCGTGCCCGACGCCAAGCGCGTCCTGCTGACCGCCTACGCAGACACCGAGGCCGCGATCTCCGCCATCAACGACGTCGCGCTCGACTACTACCTGCTCAAGCCCTGGGACCCGCCCGAGGAGGAGCTCTTCCCGGTCGTGGAGGACCTGCTCACCACCTGGGAGGCGGGCGCATCGCTCGAGGCGGGCGGCGTGCGCATAGTCGGCCACCGCTTCTCGCGCGACTCCCACGACCTGCGCGACTTCCTCGCCCGCAATCGCGTCCCCGCCACCTGGCTCGACGTGGAGCGCGACGGCGAGGCGCGCGAGCTGCTCGAGATGGTCGGCGTCGAGGAGGATCGCCTCCCCGTCGCCCTGCTTGAGGACGGCTCCGTCCTGGAGCGCCCGACCGTGCTCGAGCTGGCCGAGCGCCTGGGCGTCGCGGGTCAGCCGGCCGAGGACCACTACGACCTGGTGATCGTCGGCGGCGGTCCGGCCGGGCTGGCGGCCGCCGTCTACGGCGCGTCCGAGGGACTGCGCACGGTCATGGTCGAGCGCGAGGCCCCCGGCGGGCAGGCCGGCCAGTCGAGCCGGATCGAGAACTACCTCGGCTTCCCGATGGGCCTGAGCGGCTCGGACCTCGCCCGGCGCGCCACCGATCAGGCCCGGCGGCTGGGCGCCGAGCTGGTCACGATCCAGGACGCGGTCGCCCTGCGCGCCGAGGGCGCCGGCCGCATCGTGGAGCTGAGCGGCGGGGGAGAGCTGAGCGCGAACTGCGTGCTGGTGGCCTCCGGCGTGTCCTACCGCCAGCACGACGCGCCCGGTTTCGCAGACTTCACCGGCGCGGGCGTCTACTACGGGGCGGCGCTGGCCGAGGCGCGCTCCTGCTCCCAGCAGCACGTGGCGATCATCGGCGGCGCCAACTCGGCCGGGCAGGCCGCCGTTCACTTCAGCGGCTATGCCGCGCGCGTCACGATGCTCGTGCGGGGCCCGAGCCTGGAGCGGTCGATGTCGCACTACCTGATCGAGCAGATCGCGGCGCTGCCGAACGTCGAGGTCCGGACCGGCACGACGGCGGTCGGGGCGGAGGGCGACGACGGCCGGCTGCGCCGGATCCAGGTGAGCGGGCCGGACGGCGACGAGGCGCTCGACGTCGACGCCTGCTTCGTCTTCATCGGGGCCCAGCCCCACACCGACTGGCTCGAGGGCGTCGTCGCTCGCGACGAGCGCGGCTTCATCCTCGCCGGCACCGAGGTCCAGGGCGACGGGTGGCCGCTCAAGCGCGAGCCCTACCCGCTCGAGACCAGCGTCCCCGGCATCTTCGTCGCCGGCGACGTCCGCGCGCGCTCGATCAAGCGCGTGGCGAGCGCGGTCGGGGAGGGCTCGATGGCGGTGTCGCTGATCCACCAGTACCTGGCGAACGCATGACCCAGGCCACGCTCGCCGAGCTGCGCACGGTCGATCTGTTCGACGACCTGGACGACGAGCAGCTGGCCGAGTGGGTCGCCGTGGCCACCGTCGAGGCGCTCGAGCCGGGCGACCTGCTCTTCGAGCAGGGGGTGGAGCCGCCCGGGCTGAAGCTGCTGCTCGAGGGGGAGGGGCTGGCCGTCCTGATCGAGGGGGACCGCCAGGAACCGGTCGGGCGCCAGCGCGCGCCCACCTGGATGGGGGCGATCGCCGTGCTCACCGGCGGTCCGCTCGGCGTGCGCATGAAGGCCGAGACGCCCTGCCGCGTGGCGCTCGTCGAGTCGGCCGACTTCCGCCGTCTGGCCTTCGCCCAGCCGGAGGTCCATCAGCGCGTGATGCAGCAGGTCGCTCCGGTGATGAGCCGGATCACCGGCATGGAGCAGAACCGCGAGCGACTCGCGTCGCTCGGCACGATGGCGGCCGGCCTCGCGCACGAGCTCAACAACCCGGCGGCGGCCGCCCGGCGCGCCGCGGCGCAGATGGAGGAGGCACTCGAGGTGATCGCCTCGACGATCGGCCGCTTCGTCGCGGCGGGGATCGAGCGCGCCGAGGCCGAGTGCCTGGTGGAGCTCCAGGAGGAGGCGATCACCGGCGCGGAGCGGCGTACGGCCCTCGACGCGCTCGACGCGGCCGACGCCGAGGAGGACCTGATCGCGCGCCTCGAGGAGCTCGGCGTGTCCGAGCCCTGGCGGGTCGCGGAGCCGCTGGCGGCGGCGGGTATCGACCGCGCCTGGCTGGACCGGGTCGCCGAGAAGGCCGGGCCGGCCACGGACGCCGCGATCGACTGGGTCGCCGCGACGCTCACCGCCCGCGGCCTGTCGGGCGAGCTCCAGGAGTCCACGCGACGGATGTCCGATCTCGTCGGCGCGGTCAAGTCCTACGCGTACATGGACCGGGGCGACCTGGTGGAGGTGGACGTGCACGAGGGGCTCGAGACGACGATCGCGATCCTCGGCCACCGGCTCAAGCACACCTCGATCCAGGTGGTGCGCGAGTACGAGGCCGACCTGCCCAAGCTGATGGTGCGCGGCTCGGAGCTCAACCAGGTGTGGACCAACCTGATCGACAACGCGATCGACGCGCTCGGCGACGACGGGACGATCGCGATCGCCACGCGCCGCGAGGCGCGCGGCGTGACGATCGACGTGACCGACGACGGCCCCGGCATCGACCCGGAGATCCGCGATCGCGTGTTCGACTCGTTCTTCACCACCAAGGAGGTCGGGCGCGGCACCGGCCTCGGCCTGGCGACCGTGCACCAGATCGTCGTCGACCGCCACCGCGGCACGCTCAGCGTGGACTCAGAGCCCGGCCAGACCACGTTCCACGTATGGTTGCCACTGAGCCAATGACCACCTGCACGCACCTGGACCACATCCAGATCACCGAGCTGCCGGACGAGGTGCAGGGCTGCGAGGACTGCCTCGCCGCCGGGACGCAGTGGCTGCATCTGCGCATCTGCCTCGAGTGCGGGCACGTGGGCTGCTGCGACTCCTCGCCCCAGCGCCACGCCAGCGGGCACGCCCGCGAGGCGGACCACCCGATCATGCGCTCGCTCGAGCCGGGCGAGGACTGGTCGTGGTGCTTCGTCGACGAGGTGGCGATGCTGATCCGCGAGGTGCACGGCAACACGAGCATCCCGCCCTCCCCGCTGGGGTAGGGGCGATACGGCGCTAGCTAGACTCGCGCCGCGATGAGGCAACTCCGCTTCCTCGCCGCCCTGGTCGCCTGCCTCGCCGCGCTCGCCGTCGCCGGCTGCGGCGGTGACGACAGCGGCTCGGGCGGTCTCGGAGCCCCGCTCTCCTACGTCCCGGCCGACACGCCGTTCGCGATTTCGATCGACACCGACCTCGAGGGCGGGCAGTGGAAGTCGCTCGACTCGATCCTCAACCGCTTCCCCGGCGCGGACGTGATCAAGAACCTGCTCAAGGCGCAGCTGTCGATGGGCCAGGAGGGCGTGGAGTTCGACAAGGACATCAAGCCGCTGCTGGGCAACCCGGCGGTGATCAGCGCCACGGACGTCACCTCGTTCCTGTCCCCCTCGGAGGAGGACAACTTCGTCGCGGCCCTGGAGGTCAAGGACACCGACAAGCTCGACTCGCTGATCGAGAAGACCGGCGCGAAGAAGCAGGGCGAGGTCGCCGGCGCGACCGTCTACCAGGACCAGGACACCTCCTTCGCGGTCAACGACGCCGTGGTCGTTCTGGCCGGCTCGCGCGAGCTGCTCGACGCGGCGCTCGAGCGCGCCGACGGCGGCGACAGCCTGTCCGAGGAAGACTTCGACAAGGGCCTCGAGGGCCTGCCCGATGACGCGCTCGCCCGTGTGTACGTGGACGTGCAGGGCCTGCTCGGCCAGAGCGAGGACGCCGCCGCGGCCCGCAAGATCAAGTGGGTCGACGCGCTGCGCACGCTCGGCCTGACCGTATCGGCGCAAAAGGACTCGATCGACGTCGAGTTCAACCTGCGCACCGACGGCGACAGCCTGACCGACGAGGACCTGCCGGTGGCCTCAGGCGACGAGGCCGCCAAGGTCGTGCAGCGCCCCGGCGAGATCGGGGTCGGCCTGCGTGACCCCGGCCAGCTGGTGGCGTTCTTCGAGTCGGCGCTCCAGGCGGTCGACCCGGATAGCTTCGGCCAGTACGAGCAGGCCAAGCGCGCGCTCTCGGCCAAGCTCGACCTGGACGTGGACAAGGACCTGATCGGCCAGCTGACCGGCAACCTGTCGGTGTCGGCGACGATCGAGGGCGAGTTCGGGGTCCGCGCCGAGGTGAAGGACCCAGCCGCGTTCGCGAAGAGCGTGGCCAAGGTCGCCGACGCGCTGCCCGAGTTCGGCCTCGGGGACAACGTCACGCGCGCGGGCAACCTCTACACGCTGCACGGCTCGGACGGCGGCACGTTCGTGTTCGGAGTCGTGAACGGCGCGCTCGTGGTGGCCACCGACGCCGCGCGTGCCCGCAGCGTGGCCACGGCGGAGCCCGAGGCGGTCGAGGGAGCATCCGGCTCGCTCGTCCTGCGGGCCGACGCCGAGGGCATCGCCCGTCAGGTGATCACGCAGATCGCCCCGAACTTCAACATCCCGGATCCGTTCATCCCGTTGCTGGCGCGCCCGTTCGACGAGCTGCGCGGCTCGGTGACCACGAACACCGACGGCATGAAGGGCAAGTTCAGCCTGACGCTGGACTAGCCCACTGCTGCAGCAGCGGCAGCGGATCGATCGGGTGGCCGCCGTCGTACCAGGGGCCCTCCCACAGCTCGAAGTGCAGGTGCGGCCCGGACGACTCGCCGGTGCTGCCCACTTCGGCGATCGCCTGGCCGGTACGCACTCGCTCGCCCTCGCGCACGACGACCGAGCCGGTGCGCAGGTGCATGAAGACGTAGTCGTAGTCCTCGCCGTCGATCACGACGTAGCGGCCGGCGCCCCTGGCCTGGTACTGGACCGCCGTCACGACGCCGCGGTAGGGGGCGACGACCGGCGTCCCGGACGCCGCGGCGAGGTCCTGGCCTTGGTGGCGGTGGCCCTTGCGCCTGGCGCCGAACCCCGCGTCGGGGCCACCCCAGTCGAACGCGCCGGCAATCGGGAAGCGATGCACGCCCGTGCCCGTGCCGTGGCCGTGGGCTGTGCGCGGCGCGGGCGGCGGTGCTTGGGCTTGGGCTTGGGCGCCGCCTGGCCGAAGGTGGCCCCGCCGCTGCCGCCGGACGGCGCCGGCTGGCTGCCCGCGGGCGTGCCGGCGGCCGCTCCCCCTCCCTCGCCGGGCGCCGCCACGGCTGGCGGCCCCCAAGCTGCTGACGCGGCGAGCGCCACGGCGAGGGCGGGAAGAGCCTGGCGAAAACGCATCGCACCCTTCGCATCGGCGCGCCGGGCGGCGCAACTGCCCGCTGCAACCGATGTTTCAGCGCGTGGCCATGCGGGTCAGCAGCTCGATCGACCCCCGCTTGCTGAGCGGCTCGTTGAGGTTGCCGCACTTGGGCGACTGCACGCACGACGGGCAGCCGTCGCGGCAGGTGCACTCGGAGATAAGCCGCAGCGCGTCGTCGACGAGGGTCTCGAAGCGCTCGAAGCCCACGCGCGTGATGCCCACGCCGCCCGGATGGCCGTCGTAGATGAAGATCGTCGCCCGGCCGGTCTGGCGATGGAACGCGGTCGACAGGCCGCCGATGTCCCAGCGGTCGCACATCGCGATCAGCGGCAGCACCGCGATCTGGCCGTGCTCGGCCGCGTGCAGCGAGCCCTGGAGCACCTCGAGCGGGAACTCCTCGCGCAGCAGCTCGTCCGGCAGCTCGTACCAGAGCGCCTGGGTCACGAACTCCTGCTCCGGCATGTCGAGCGCGAGCAGGTCCACGACCGAGTGGTCCGCCACGCGCTTCTTCTGGTACGCCACCACCTGCTCGGTGACCGACACGATCCCGAACGACAGCTCGACCCCACAGCACGAGCGCCGATCGCGGATCTGCTCGATCCAGGTCTCCGACTCCTTCTTGGGCTGCGTGTACCAGTCGCCCTGGAAGGGCCGCACCAGCGCGCGCCGCTGGGGCAGGTCGAGGTCCTCGACCTCGTACGGCGTGCCCATGTGCAGGTAGACCGCTCCCGGGTGCGCGGTCGAGCTGGCCCGCGCCGACTCGACCGTGCCGATCAGCTCGCCGCCAACGGCCTCGACGATCGCCACCGAGTCTGGCGACGCCGAGCGCAGGGCGATCTCGGCCGCTGGGTATCCCGCACCGCGCGGCAGGTAGCGCCCGCCGCGCTCGCGCAGCCGCCCCTGCTTGACCAGCCGCTGCGCGTGCTGCTCCCAGCGCTCGCCGAACACGTCCTCGTCCTCCGGCGTCAGCGGCAGCTCGTAGGCCGCCGCGGTCAGGTGCGCCAGGTGGATCTCCTCGGACTCGTGGTCGAGGATCGCCCGCTCCACGGGGCGCTCCAGGAACTCGTCGGGGTGGCGGCAGAAGAACTGGTCGAGCGCGTCCTCGCCGGCCACGTACATCGCGAGCCCCGCCTGGCGGCGACCGGCCCGGCCCCACATCTGGCGCAGGCTCGCCACGGTGCCGGGGAACGTCACGCACAGCGCCGCGTCGAGCTCGCCCACGTCGATGCCCAATTCGAGTGCGTCCGTTGCCACCACCGCCAACAAATCGCCCTCGGACAGGCGGCGCTCGATCTCGCGCCGCTGGGTGGGCGTGTAGCCGGCGCGGTAGGGGGCGATCCGCTCGGCGGCGTCGGCCCGGCCCATGTCCTCCAGCCGCAGCCGCGCGAAGCGCTGGATCAGCTCGACGCCGCGGCGTGACTTGAGGAAGCAGATGGTGCGCACGTCGCGCGCCACCAGGTCGGCCAGCAGCTTGGCGGCCTCGCCCAGGGCCGAGGCGCGCTTACCCAGCTTCTCGTCCACGAGCGGCGGGTTCCACATCACCACCTCGCGCTCGGCGTGCGGCGCGCCGTCGCGGTCGACGAGCAGCATCTCGAGCCCGGTCAGCCCCTCGCCGAGCTGGCGCGGGTTGGCGATCGTCGCGCTTGTGAGCACGAAGCGCGGCTCGGCGCCGTAGGCGCGCGCGAGCCGCCTCAGCCGGCGCAGCACGTTGGCCACGTGCGACCCGAAGACGCCGCGGTAGACGTGCGCCTCGTCGACAACCACCCAAGCGAGGTTGGCGAGCACGTCGCCCCAGTTGCGATGGTTGGGCAGCACGCCCACGTGCAGCATGTCCGGGTTGGTCAGGATCAGGTTCGAGCGCTGGCGGACGGCGCGCCGCTCCTCGCGCGGGGTGTCGCCGTCGTAGATCGCGTGGCGCAGGAAGCCGCCGCCGAGCTCGGACAGCTTGCGGGCCTGGTCCTGGGCCAGCGCCTTGGTCGGGTAGAGGTAGAACGCGCGGGCCGCGGGGTCGGAGGCGAGCGTGTCGAGCACCGGCAGGTTGAAGGCCAGCGACTTGCCGCTCGCGGTCCCGGTCGTGACCATCGTGTGACCGCGCCGGGCGCTCTCCAGGGCGTCCGCCTGGTGGGACCAGAGCGCCTCGATCCCGGCTGTCGAAAGCGCTTCGTGGAGCGCCGGATGGATGTCCTCGGGCAGCGGTGTGGCGACCCCTGCCTGGGCTCGCTCGCGGGTGGTCGCGACCACCTCTCCCTCGCCTGCCGTTTCGAGGACCGGGTCCCATGGGTATGGCGCGTGGACACGGCTCACGGCTTGCCATAGTAGGACCGAGTTGATCCGCCCCTTCCACCACGCGCAGTTTCCGCTCGAGCTGCTGCGGGAGCGCAAGCACGAGTCGGTCACGGTCGTGCTGCCGACGCGGGAGGTGGCGGACACGATCGGCCCGATCGTCGAGCGGCTGCTCTCGCTCGACGGCCTGGTCGACCAGGTGCTCGTCGTCGACGCGGCCTCGCAGGACGGGACCGCCGACATCGCGGCGTCGCTTGGCGCCGACGTGCGCCAGGAGTCGCAGCTGCTCCCCGAGTTCGGCCAGGTGCTGGGCAAGGGCGACGCGATGTGGCGCGCGCTCGATGCCGCCGAGGGCGAGCTGATCGTCTACCTCGACTCCGACACGCGTGACTTCGCGCCGCACTTCGCCACCGGCATGCTCGGCCCGCTGATCTGCGAGGAGCGATACGTGCGCTTCGTCAAGGCCCACTTCCGGCGGCCCTACTCGGCGGTCGAGGGTGAGCCGCGCCCGGTCGACGGGGGCCGCGTGACCGAGCTGACGGCCAGGCCGCTGCTGTCGGCTTTCTATCCAGAGCTGGGCGCGCTGATCCAGCCGCTCTCCGGCGAGGTGGCCGCACGCCGCTCGTTCTTCGACCAGCTGCCGTTCGCCACCGGCTACGCGATCGAGACCTCGATGCTGCTGCATGCCCGCGACGTGCTGGGCGGCACCGAGGGGATGGCGCAGGTCGACCTCGAGGAGCGCCGCAATCACCACCAGCCGCTGCGCGCGCTCGGGCCGATGGCCTACGCGGTGCTGCGCGTGATCCTCGAGCGCCTGCGCGAGGAGGGTCGCCTGCTCGACGACCACGCCCCTCCGTTCCAGACGGCGGACGGCCAGCTGATCCAGGTGGAGATCGTGGAGCGGCCGCCGTATGCCACCCTGCGCGCTCGCGCGTGAGATGCGTCTACACGGACCTGGATGGGACCCTCCTGGGCAAGGGGGCGTCGCTCTTCCGCACCGCGGAGGGCGACTTCACGCTGCTCGCCGCGCGGGCGCTGGAGGCGTGCCACCGGGCCGGCGTCGAGGTGGTCATCAAGTCGGGCCGGCGGCGCGCCCAGGTGATGGAGGACGCTCGCCTGATCGGCCAGACCTCGTACATCTTCGAGGTCGGCTCGGGGCTGGTCATCGACGGTGAGCTCACCTTTCTCACCGGTGACCTCCAGCCGCGTGAGGGCCTGACCGTCCACGCCCAGATCGAGCAGACAGGTGCGCCGGCGCTGCTGCTCGAGCGCTACGCGGGACGGCTGGAGCTGCACTCGCCCTGGCACGTCGACCGCGAGGTGTCGCACCTGTTCCGCGGATCGATCGACGCGCGCGATGCCAACCAACTGCTGGAGGCGGAGGGACACGGCGCGCTGCGGCTGGTCGACAACGGCGAGATCGAGGATGGCCGGCACGCGTTCCACCTGATCCCGGCGGTCTCGTCGAAGGCCGCGGCGGTCGCGGCGCACATGCGCGCGCGCGGCTACGAGCGCGACGAGTGCATCGGCGTGGGGGACTCGCGCGAGGACCTCGACGTGGCCGAGGTCGTCGGGCGTTTCTTCCTGGTCGCCAACGCGGACGTGGCCGACGTGCCCGGCGTGGAGCGCACCGAGGCGCCGATGAGCGAGGGCTTCTACGAGGCGGTTGTCAGGGCGATTGCCGAGTCGCGGTAATTCGTAACCGAAGTTACAATCGAAGCATGGCGGTGTCCGGAAGGCCATCGCCACGGGTGAGGCAGCACGGGCGCTCCAAATCGGGGCGCCCGTCGCTTAGTGTGCCGGCATGAGTTCGCTCGCCGAAGAGATCGTCGACGCCATCAACGAGATCTCTGGGGTGCATCCGGGCCACCGGGCCGCTCACGCGAAGGGCACGCTCATGACCGGCACCTTCACCGGCGCGCGGCACCGACCTGACCACCGCGCCGCATCTGCAGGGCGAGCCCGTTCGAGTGACCGCGCGCTTCTCCAACGGCGGCGGCGATCCGGGCATCCCCGACTACGCGCGCGAGGGCCGCGGGATGGCGGTGAAGTTCTACCTGCCCGACGGCGCCAAGACAGACATCGTCGCGCTGTCGCTGCCCTGCTTCTTCGTGCGCACTCCGGAGGACTTCCTGGAGTTCACCCGAGCGCGCAAGGACCCGGAGCGGCTGATGCCGGACTGGCTGGGCGCGCACCCCGAGGCGTTGACGGCGATCCAGGCGGCGCTGGGCGCGAGCCCGCCGGCCAGCTACGCAACCTGCGCGTACAACTCGATCCACTCCTTCCGCTGGATCGACGCGGACGGCGGGTCGCGCTTCGTGCGCTACCGCTGGGAGCCGGAGGCGGGCGTGGAGACGCTCTCCCCGGAGGACGCCAAGGCGCGCGGGCGCGACTACCTGCAGGAGGACCTGCTCGCCCGCGGCGAGAGCGCGTTCCGGCTGAAGGCGATCATCGCCGACCGAGGAGGACGCGGTGGACGATCCGACGGTCGCCTGGCCCGACGAGCGCGAGCAGGTCGAGGTGGGCCGCTTGGTGGTGGAGGGCCCCGAGCTCGAGCGCGAGCGCGACGGGGACATCCTGGTCTTCGACCCCACCCGCGTGATCGACGGCATCGAGCTCTCCGACGACGCGATCCTGCGCTTCCGCGGGCCGGCCTACTCGGTGTCGGTGGAGCGCCGCACCTAGCCCCTGGCCGGGAGGTTGAGCGTGTCGCCTTGCGGCACGCCCTCGCGCACCTGCTGCTGACGCTCGATCTCCGCGTTGAGCTCGGCACCGAACAGCAGCGCGACGTTGGTCAGCCACAGCCACCCGACCAGCAGGATCGCGCCGGTGAAGGCGCCGTAGAAGGCGCCCACGTCAGCGATGCGCGATACGTACAGCGAAAATGCCACCGACGCGAGCAGCCAGAGCAGGACGCCGACCGCGGCTCCCGGCGTGAGCCAGTGGAAGGCTCGCTGTTTGACGTCGGGCGTCACGTAGTAGATGAGGGCGAAGATCAGCGTCGCCACGAGCGCCGCGCCCGGCCAGCGCACGACGTTCCAGATGTCGAAGGCGGCGGTGCCGAGGCCGGCGAAGCCGAGCAGGTCGCGCGCCAGGCCGCCGCCGACGAAGACCATCACGAGGCTGGTGAGCACGAGCGTCATCAGCACGATCGCGGACAGCACGTCGACCGTCTTGCGCCGCAGGAAGCTGCGCCCGCGCTGGTCCAGCTCGAAGGCGACGTTGAGCGCGCGGCGCGCGGCCTCGAGCGCTCCGGTCATGCCGTAGAGCGCCAGGGGGATGCTGAACACCAGGGCCGTCGTCGCCGTGCCGCGGCTCTGGAGCGCGTCGCGCAGCGACCGGTCGAGCGGGTCGACCACCGAGGCCGGCGCCACGTCGCGCAGGTAGTCGATGATGGCGTCGTAGGTGGCGGGGTACTGGCCGAACAGGACCAGGAGCGAGAGCGCCACCAGCCCGGTGGGGAACAGCGACATCAGCACGTAGTACGTGAGCGCGGCGGCGTGATGGGTCATCTGGTCGTCGTAGAACGCCTTCATCGACCGCCAGACGACCGCCGCGGCGCGTCTCACGGCTCGTCCAGTACGCGCAGCACCACGTGCCGCAGAGCCGCCCGCAGGCGCTCGAGGTCGATGTCGTCGTGCTCGGTGAGGTGGGTGAAGTGCTCGGCGGCGAGCGGCGCGAGCAGTAGATGCGCGAGCACTGGAGCGTCGTCCCCGGGACGGGCCTCGGCAATCAGCATCGTCGCGTGCTGGTGCCAGGCCGCGTAGGCGCCCGCGTCGTAGCGAGCGCCGGCGCGGCTCGCCTCTGAGTCGCGCAGCAGGTCGCCGTAGCGCTCGAGCAGGTCGACGAGCGCGTCCACCAGCGCGACCATCCGGTTGGCGGGCGGGGCGCCCGGCCCGAGCGGCGGGTCGCCGCGCAGGATCCGCTCCTGGAGAGCGCGCTCCTCGTCGTCGACGAGGGCCATCACGAGGCCGGCGCGGTCGCCGAAGCGGTGGAAGACCGTGCCCTTGCCGACGCCGGCGGCGCGCGCGATCTCGTCGATCGTGACGTTCGCGACGCCGCGCTGCTCGAAGAGGTGGCGAGCGGCGGCGAGCACCTTCTCGCGGTTGCGGGCGGCATCGGCGCGGCCCGGGGGCGGAGCGCCGAGCACGGGGAGCTCGGCAGCCGCGCTCCGCGCGCTCCCCCGCTTGCGCTGGCTGGCCACCCCACCAGTCTAACTGGACCGCGGTCAAGTTTTGCTAGCCTCGACTCAGCAAGTGGACCACGGTCAAGTTAGGACGTCATGGAAGCCCTCGCGATCCCCCTCCTCCTCGCCGTCGGCGGCCTGCTGGCCCTTCAGGCCGCCGCCAACGTCCAGCTGAGCGCCGCCACCGGCAGCCCGTTCGGCGCCGCCACGATCCAGCTCGGCATCGGCGCCACCCTGCTGCTCGCGGCCACGGCAGTCGCCGGCGCCGTGGGCGCCTTCGGCCTGCTGGACGAGGCGCCCGGGTGGCATCTGGTCGGTGGTCTCGCCAGCGCGCTCTACATCACCTCCGGCATCCTGCTGTTCCCGAGGCTCGGGGCGCTGCTGACCGTCGGCCTCTGGATCACCGGCCAGATGCTCGCGTCGCTCGCCCTGGACGGCTTCGGCTGGCTCGGGGTGGCACGCGAGGTCCCCGGCGTCGCGCAGGTGGCGGGCGCGGCGGCTGTGATCGTGGCCGTGGCTGTGATCGTGCGCACCGATGGCGCCGGCCTGGGAGCGATCGGGCAGCGCGCCGCCTGGCTGGCGCTCGCGCTGGTGGCGGGCGCGGCGCTACCGCTGCAGGGCGCGATCAACGCCCAGCTCCGCACCGACCTCGACGCGCCGATCGCCGCGGGAGCGGTGTCGTTCGTGGTCGCGGCGGCGGGCATGGGCGCGCTCCTGCTCGGTGTGCTGGCCGCGACGCGAGCGCCACGGCCGCAACTCGAGCCGCTGCAGCACCTCCCGTGGTGGGGCTGGCTGGGCGGCCTGGTGGGAGCGACCTATGTGACCTCCGTGTTCCTCCTGATCCCAGAGATCGGCACCGCCCCGACGATCGCGCTGACCGTGGCCGGCCAGCAGGTCGCCTCCGTCTTCGTGGACCGCTACGGCCTGCTGCGCCTGCCCCGCCGCCCGGTGCCGCCGGCGCGCCTGGCCGCCGTGGCGGCGCTGCTGGCGGGGGTCCTGCTGATCACGCTGGGGTAGGTCGCCATCGAGTGTGGGCCCTACTTCGGGAATATCACCGGAACTGGCCCACACGCTCGGCCCGCCCTGGTGCTGCTGTTGGCCTGGAGGCGGCGTCACGAAGCCACCAACAGCCGCCCCGCCTCCTCGAGCTCCGCCAGCGTCGTCGCCTCGCTCAGCGACGCGAAGTCCAGGATCCGCTCTGAGAACGGGTCCAGCTCGATCTTGCCGACCACGCCGTGGCACGGAATGCCCGCCTGGCGGCACCGGGTGGCCACCTCGCCGACCAGCTTGCCCTGCAGCGTCTGCTCGTCGATGCGGCCCTCGCCCGTGACCACGAACGCGGACGCTCGCATCCGCTCGTCGAACCCGAGCGCGCCCAGCACGAACTCCGGCCCGTCCCTCAGCCGCGCCCCGTACTCGGCCCACAGCCCGCCCGCGAGCCCGCCGGCGGCGCCGGTCATCGGCTCGCCGCGCGGGTCGCGCTTGTAGCCCTCCGCCAGATGCTGCAGCCGGTCGGACAGCCGGCGCACCATCGCCGCGTCGGCCCCCTTCTGGGGTCCGAACACCCGCGCCGCGTCCTCGAACGGCGTCCGCACGTCGCAGAGCACGTCCATCTCCACGGTCACGCCGGCCTCGTCCAGCGCCTCCAGCGCTCCCGCCCCGCCGTCCGTCGTCGCCGATCCGCCGACAGTGACGATCACCCGCTCGGCGCCTGCCTCCACCGCCGCGGCGATCAGCTCGCCGGTTCCGCGCGTCGAAGCGGCCCAGGCGTCGCGCTCGCCCGCGTCCACCAGCCCCAGGCCGCTCGCCCGCGCCATCTCGACGATCGCCGTCCGGCCGTCGTCGATCAGCACGAACGCCGCCTCGATCGGGCGCCCGAGCGGATCGCTCACGCGCTCGGTGCGCTCCACGCCGCTGAGCGTCGACAGCAGCGCGTCGATCGTGCCCTCGCCGCCGTCGGCCACCGGCAGCTCCTCCGCCGCGCGCCCGGCCGCCCGCAGCCCGTTCGCGATCGCGGCCGCCACCTCGCGCGCCGTGAACGTCCCCTTGAACGAGTCCGGCGCCACCAGCGCCGGCAGCTCAGCCAACGGCGTCGCGGAACGCACGCTCCGCCTCGTCGCCGTGCACCGCGAACACGATCCGCTCGAGTCCGCCCTCGTGATCGCGGGCAGCGCCCACCATCAGGCGCGCCGCCTCGTCGAGCGGGAAGCCGCCGACGCCCGTCCCGAACGCGACCAGCGCCAGCGAGCGGCAGCCGAGCTGCTCCGCGCGGTCGAGCGTCGAGCGCGTCGCGCGTTCGATGATCTCGGCTGAGGTCGGGCCGCCCAGCTCCATCGTCGCCGCGTGGATCACCCAGCGGGCGGGCATTTCGCCGGCGGTTGTCTCCACGGCCTCGCCGAGCCCGATCGGCGCCCGCTCGTCGGACTCGCGCTGAACGGCGGCACCGCCGGCCCGCGAGATGGCACCCGCCACGCCCCCGCCGTGCATCAGCTGCGTGTTGGCCGCGTTGGCGATCGCGTCGACCTCGAGCTGCGTCACGTCGGCGGCGATGACCTGAAGTTGCGCCATTCGTTCACATGATGTCGATTTGCGCCCTGTCCGTTCGTCGGTAGGTTGCAGGCGGCGAAACGCGCCGCCCGACCGAAGGGAGTAGGCATGAAGTACATGCTCTTGATCATCGGCGACGAGAGCCAGTACGCGGATCGCTCCGAGGAGGAGACGGCCGCGGCGCTGCAGCTGTGGGATGAGTACACGAAGTCGCTCGTCGGGGCGGGCGCGTTCGTCTCGGGCGAGGGCCTCCAGTCGAGCACGACTGCCACGACGCTCAACGTTCAGGACGGCGAGCGGATCCTCACCGACGGGCCCTTCGCCGAGACGAAGGAGCAGGTCGGCGGCTTCTACGTGATCGACTGCAAGAACCTCGACGAGGCGGTCGAATGGGCCGCCAAGCTGCCGAGCGCGCAGCAGGGCGGCGTCACCGAGATCCGGCCGGTGATGGACTACGGGCCGTACTACGACGACCCGCAGGCCGTGGAGCAGCAAGGAGCGGCTTCGTAGAACGCGCCGCAACGGACTCGGTCGTCGCGGCCGCCTTCCGGCAGGAGTCGGGGCGCGCCGTGGCGACCCTGATCCGCATCCTCGGCGACTTCGACCTGGCCGAGGACGCGGTCCAGGAGGCGTTCGTGATCGCGGTCGAACGCTGGCCGCGCGACGGGCTGCCGGACAACCCGGGCGCCTGGATCGTGCGGACCGCGCGCAACCGCGCGATCGACCGCATCCGCCGGGAGCGTCGCTATGAGGAGAAGCTGCGAGAGCTGGAGCGGCTGATGCCGGGACAGCCGGACGACCCAATCGACACGTCGCTGCCGGACGACCGGCTGCGGCTGTTCTTCACCTGCTGCCATCCGGCGCTCGCGCCGGAGGCGCGCGTGGCGCTGACGCTGCGCAACCTGGGCGGGCTGTCCACGCCCGAGGTGGCGCGCGCGTTCCTGATCGGAGAGCGGACCATGCAGCAGCGGCTCGTGCGCGCCAAGCGCAAGATCCGCGACGCCGGCATCCCGTTCCACGTGCCGCCCGACCACGAGCTGCCCGACCGGCTGCGCTCGCTCCTGACCGTGCTCTACCTGATCTTCAACGAGGGCTATCTCGCGACCGGGGCCGACACCGTGGTGCGGCAGGAGCTGTGCGACGAGGCGATCCGGCTGGCGCGGCTGCTCGCGAACCTGATGCCCGACGAGACCGAGGTGCGCGGGCTGCTGGCGCTGATGCTGCTGCACCACTCGCGGCGCGGCGCGCGCGTGGACGAGCGAGGCGAGATCGTGCTGCTTGCCGACCAGGACCGCTCGCTCTGGCAGTCCGACGAGATCGAGGAGGGTGTGCGGGTGGCGGCGACTGCCGGCGCCCGCGGCGTCTACGCGATCCAGGCCGCCATCGCGGCCGAGCACGTGGCCGAAACGACCGACTGGGCTCGCGTAGTCGCGTTGTACGCGGCGCTGGCGCAGTTCGACCCATCCCCCGTCGTGGAGCTCAACCGGGCGGTGGCCGTGTCGATGGCGGAGGGCCCGGAGGCGGGTCTCGAGCTCGTGGCCCAGCTCGAGAGCGGACGGCTCGAGGACTACCACCTGCTGCACGCCACGCGCGCGGACCTGCTGCGCCGGCTCGGTCGCGACGAGGAGGCCGCGGTCGCCTACCGGCGGGCGCACGAGCTGGCCGCGAACCCGGCCGAGCGCGCCTTCCTCGAGCGGCGCCTGCGCGAGCTCAGCCGCTGACCCGGACCCTGCGGGACACGGCCTTGGGGCTGTTCCCGGTGGAGTCCGAGGCGCGCAGGGTGATGCGCACCGATGCGCTGCGATGCCGTTTGAGCGCACGCTTGAGGAGGCGCACGCAGTGCGGCGTGAGCTGCAGCACGAGCCGGCCGCCATGGCCGGCGTGGCGCGCGGCCCCGGCGGGCAGGAGGTCGAAGGAGCGGTGGCCGATCCTGATGCGAGCGCTCGCGGTCAGGGAGCAGTCCTCGCTGCACCTGGCGTATGCCGTGGCCGCCTTCGCGCGCAGCACGCGCTGCTCGCTGGCCACCCTCACGCGCAGCCTGGGGGCGCGGGCGTCGGGCCTCGCCGCGCGCACGTCGATGCGCAGGATCTTGCCGAGCAGCGAACCGGGGTTCTGGGCGTCGTTCTGGGGATCGACCCTGAGGTCGCCGTCGCCGGTCGACAGGTACAGGTAGCCGTCGCGGCCGAAGTTCATCTGGCCGCCGTGGTGGTGGGTCGACTGGTTGTGCTGGATCGTCAGCAGCGGCTTGCGCGTGCTCGGATCGGCTCGATCCGGGTTGCGGGCCGTGCGCCGGTACTCGTCGACCTGGATGTCGCTGCCTTTGTCGGTGTAGAAGGCGAACACCCTGCCGCTGCTGTCGTAGTCGGGCGCCGGCAGGAATCCGAGCAGCCCCTCCTCGTATTCCTCGCTGCTGACGCGGCCGCGGATGTCGAGGAACTCGGTCGCGCCCCCGCCGTCGAGCAGCGTCACCCGGCCCGCCTTCTCGACTACGAACAGGCGCTCCGAGTCGTGCGGCGGCGAGAGCACCTGCACGGGGTGGGTGAACAGCGGGCCGATCGGCGTCGCGGTCAGCGCGCCGGCGCTCTCACCGAGCCGGTAGACCGCACCCTCGAACGAGGTCGCGTAGAGGTGCCCGGCGCCGTCCTCGCCGAAGCTGGTCACCCCCAAAAGCGGCGCGACGTTCGTCGCAAGGCCGCTCGCCCCCGCGCCCAGGACCCAGAGCCCGCTGTAGAAGCGGCCGTACAGGTAGCGGCCCTGGAAGGACGGCAGGTCGGGGTCGTGCACCACGTAGCCGCCGATCACGACGTCCGGGCCGCTCGGGTACTCGTGGGTGGGCGGGAAGTAGTTGGACGGCCGGCAGGACTTCTGGGCGAGCGTCCCCTCGAAGCAGTGCCAACCCAGGTTCGCCCCCGCGATCTCCGCCGCGGGCAGGTAGGTGATCTCCTCGCGCAGGTTGCCGCCCACGTCGGCCACGTACATGTCGCCGGTCGGCGTGTCGAACGACCAGCGGTAGGGGTTGCGCATCCCCATGACGTACACCTCGGGGCGGGCGCCCGGGACGGCCACGAACGGATTGTCGAGCGGGACGCGGTAGCCCGGATGCGGCGCGGCGTCCGCGGCAGGAGTCGCGGCGGCAACCACCATCGCCGCGACGAGCGCGCAAACCCATCCCCGCGGGGCCATGCCCGACGCTACCGCGAAACGGCCGTTTGCGGGGGGCTCAGCGCTTGAGACGGACCGCGCGAGTTGCCGGCTTGGAGCGGTTGCCGATGGCGTCGCGCGCCCGCAGCGCCACGTCGATGCGGATCCTGCGGTGGCGCCGCACGCCCAGCTTGATCGCGCGCCGCGCCTTCGAGCCGAGCGGCACCTTCATGCGCACGCGCTTGTTGGCCGGACCCAGCGTCTTGACCCGGCGCAGGCGATACGAGCGCTTGCCCACGTGCAGGCGGCCGCCGACCACGACCGCGCAGTTCTCGCTGCAGCGCACGTAGGCGACAGCGCCGCGCAGGCGCAGCAGGCGCTGGCGCCCCTTCGCCTTGGCGCGCAGGGTCGGCGCGACCGTGTCGAGCGCCGAGGCCGGGATGCCGACGTCGATGCGCAGGATCTTGCCGAGCAGCGACGCCTGGCTCTGGGCGTCGCCCTCGGGATCCCCCTGCGTGCCGCCGTCGCCGGTCGAGAGGTAGAGCTTCCCGTCCGGGCCGAACAGCAGCTGGCCGCCGTTGTGGTTCTGAGCCTGGTCGTGCTGGATCGTGAGCAGCGACCGGCGGGTGCTCAGGTCGGATCGATCGGGGCTCTCGGCGGTGCGCCGGAACTCGTCCAGCTGGAGGTCGTTCCCCTTGTCGGTGTAAAAGGCGAAGACCCGTCCGCTGGTGGCGTAGTCGGGCGCCAGAGCGAAAGCGAGCAGTCCCTGCTCACCGGTCGTGCTCACGAGCGAGGTCAGGTCGAGGAAGTCGCTCACCTGGCCGCCCAAGCGCACCTTGACCTTGCCCGTCTTCTCGACGACGAACAGACGCTGGGTGTCGCCTGGCGCGGCCGCGACGGCTACGGGCTGGGTGAAGTTGCCGATGCTGGCCAGCGCGAGCGCGGAGCCGTTCTGGGTGAGCCGGTAGACGGGGCCGTTCAGGCTGGTCGCGTACAGGTGCCCGACGCCGTCCTCGCCGAAGCCGGACACCGCCGCGGCGCCCAGTCCCAGGTTTGTGGCCGTCCCACCGTCGAGCCGGAAGATGCCGGTGTTGAGCTTCGCGAACAGGTAGACGCCGGCAAACGCGCCCAGGTCGGGGTCGCGCACGACGTAGCCGCCGATCACCACGTCCGGCCCGCTCGCGTATTGGTAGACGGGCGGGTGGTAGTTGGCCGGCGTGCAGCCCGTCTTCACCACCGTGCCCGAGAAGCAGTTCCACCCCAGGTTCGCGCCGGCGATGCTGCCCGCGCTCAGGTGGGTGACCTCCTCCTGGTCGGGGTTGCTGCCGCCCACGTCGCCGATCCAGATGTCGCCGTTCAGCCGGTCGAACGACCAGCGGTAGGGGTTGCGCATGCCGGTCACGTAGATCTCGCCGCGCGCGAGCGGGTTGCCCACGAACGGGTTGTCCGGCGGAACCGTGTACTGCGCCTGAGCCGCAGGCGCGAGCGCGCCGGCGAGCACGAGCAGTGTGAGGGTCAGTCGCGCAATTGAGATGTGAGGCATTCCTGCGGTTCCTTATCGGTACGCCACCGCAGGAACTTTGCCCCGTGACGAATCCTGCGGCCGGTGATGTGGTCGAACGCGATCTCGCAGACCAGCTCCGGGCGCAGGCCTTCCCAGACCAGCTCCTCGTCCGACTTCCAGCGGCTTGCCTCGCCCGAGCCGCGCTCGCCGGTGCGATAGGGCTCGAGCAGCTCCAACAGCTCGCGCTTCTGCTTGGCTCGGAAGCCTGACGTGTGCCCGACGATGCGCAGCTCGCCGTCGTCGTCGTACATGCCGAGGATCAGCGAGCCGACCGTGTCTGGCTCCTTGCCGAAGCGGAACGCCGCCACGACGACGTCGGCCGTACGCACGCGCTTGACCTTGACCATGCCGACGCGCTCGCCGGGGCGGTACGGCGCGCTCGACTGCTTGGCGATCACGCCCTCGCCGGTGCCGGCCAGCCACTGCCCGGCAGCGTCGGCGTCGTCGGTCGAGGGAGTCAGCTCGACGGGGTCGGCCACCAGCGCCGCGAGTCGCTTGCGCCGCTCGGTGTAGGGCAGCTCGACGAGCGTCTCGTCGCCGTCCGCGAGCAGGTCGAAGGCGACCAGTGTGGCGGGCGTCTCCTTGGCGAGCCGCTCCACGCGCGAGGCGGCCGGGTGGATCCGCTGCGAGAGCAGGTCGAACTCCTGGATCCCGTCGACGGTGACCACCATCTCTCCGTCGATCACGTAGCGCTGCGCCGGCAGCGCCAGCGCCTGCTCGACGACGTCGGGGAAGTAGCGGTTCATCGGCTTGCCGTTGCGGCTCTGCAGGTGCACGTCGTCGCCGTCGCGGAACACGAGCGTGCGAAAGCCGTCCCACTTGGGCTCGTAGCACCAGTCGTCACCCGCGGGCAGCTCGCGCGCGCTCTTGGCCAGCTGCGGCTTGATCGGCGGGGAGAGGGGCAGGCTCACGGCGCCGCGCTCCGGTCCATGATGCGGCGCAGCATCGCGTCGGCGAGCCCGGGGCGCACGCCGTGCACGATCCGCAGCAGGCGGACATTGGGCGGATGGAAGACCTCGCGCCGGTCCTTCTCCACCGCTTCGACGAGCGCCGCGGCGAGCGGCTCCGCCGGCACCGCGCGGTCGAGCTTGTACCAGTCGGGCATGCGTCCCTTCTCGTGGTCGTGCAGCGCGCTGCGGATCTGGCCCGGGTAGACCATCGTCAGCCCGACGCCGGTGCCCTTCAGCTCGTGGCGCAGCGCCTCGCCGAAGCCGCGCTGGGCGGACTTGGTGGCGCCGTAGACCGCCGCGCCCGGGAAGGAGCGAATGCCCGCGCCCGAGGAGACGATCGCCACGTGACCGCGCCCGCGCTCGAGCATGCCGGGCAGGGCGGCCTGGACCGTGTAGGCGGTGCCGAGCCAGTTGACGGCGGTGAGCTCCTCGATCAGGTCGGGCGGCATCTCGGCGAAGGGCAGGTAGTGGGCGATGCCGGCGTTGGCGACCACCACGTCGACCGCGCCGAACCCCTCGATGGCGCGCCCGATCGACTCGCGATCCGCCACGTCGCCGGCCAGCTCGCCGGAGCGCGACACGCGGCCGACCGTGCAGCCACGCGCCTCGAAGGCATCCGCGATCGCGGCGCCGATGCCGCGCGAGCCCCCGGTCACGAGCACTCGCGTCTGTGTCCCAACCTCCACGGCGGCCCATGCTAGTCGGGCAGTAGGATCAGCAGGATGTCCCACGACCAGGCGACAGTCGCCGAAGAGGAGTACCTCCAGATCATCTACTGGCTCCAGGAGGCCGGCCTGCCGATGACGGGCGCCAACATCGCGCGCGCCATGCAGGTGTCGGCGCCGACCGTGCACGAGATGATCGGGCGCCTCGAGGGCGACGGGTACGTCACCCGCGCGGACGACAAGAGCCTCAGCTTCACCGACAGCGGCCGCGAGCACGCCTCACAGATCGTCCGCCGCCACCGCCTGATCGAGCGCTTCCTCACCGACGTCTTCGACATTCCGTGGGACCAGGTCCACGAGGAGGCGGAGCGGCTCGAGCACTGGATGTCGCCGATGGTCGAGGAGCGCATGCTGCGCGCCATCGGGGACTCCAAGACCTGTCCGCACGGGCATCCGATCTTCGAGGGGGAGCGCGAGCACGGAGTGCCGCTGGCCGACGTCGAGGAGGGCGCCAGCGTGCGGGTGCTGCGCTTCGAGAACGAGGCCGAGGACCTGCTCCACTACCTCAAGGACACCGGCCTCCACCCGGGCCTGGAGGGCAAGCTCGGCCACTCCGGTGAAGACGAGATCCTCATCGAGGCCGACGGCGCGACCCACTCGATCACGCGCAGCGTGGCCGAGACCGTGTCGGTGGTGGCGGACCCGTCGCCGCCCGTCCGCGTCGCGCTGCCGGACCAGCTGGTACTCGGCAAGGAACGCTACGGGCGCTGACCGGTCGCGCCGCTAGCGCGGCTGCCAGGCCGGGTCGAACGCGGACACGAAGGCGCCCTCGCTGCCGTACTGGCTCGCCGCGATCTCGAACAGGCGGGCGTGGCGCAGGAAGCGGCGCTTGTGCACGCCGAAGTCGAATCCGTAGAAGGCAAGCCAGCGGCCGTCCGGCGACCAGACCGGGTCGGAGAGGTCCTTGCGCGAGCCGATCCCGCGCAGCCGGTGGCCTCCTGCGCCCACGACGTGGATGCGCCCGAAGAATGCGCCGGGGCGAATCGGCCGGACCAGGACCAGGCGTCCGCCACCCGGGGACCAGTCGGGCGAGATGCCGGCGGTGACGAGGCGCCGGTGCCGTCCGCGCGGGTCGGAGCGGTAGATCTTGCCACCGAGCACGAAGGCGATCTGGTTGCGAGACGACCAGGCGGGCTCGGAGGCATCCGGCGCGATCACGCGCGCTTCGCCGCCGTCGAGCCGCCGGACGTAGACGTCGGTCGTGCCGTGGTCGTTCTTGCCGGCGAAGACGATCCGCTTGCCGTCCGGCGCGAAGGCGGGCTCGCTGTCGTTGGACGTGACCGCGGAGAGCAGCCTGAGGCCCGACCCGTCCGCGTTCACCAGCGCCAGCTGCGTGCCGGCGTCGAACACGAGGCGGCGCCCGTCGGGCGAGTACGACGGCGACGCGAACTCGGTCACCGCGCAGCCCTGCGGCACGTAGTCGGTCAGCTTGCACTGGATCAGCGCCCTCGCTTGCGGGCGGACGCGCGGCGCGGCCGCGTATAGGCCGTTCGTGTCGTAGATCGTGCCGGGGCCACCGCTGCTGCCGGCCTGGGCGTAGGCGATCGCGCCGTTGCGCCCGGGGAAGGTGGCTTGGGCCGGAGCGGCGGCGACCATCACGGCTACGGTGACGGCGAGTCCAAGCCAGAAGCGTGTGAGGGCCATGTGGCGTCAACACGGCGGCGGACGCGCAGTTGCTCGATAAACGGTCTCGTTTCTGTAAGCTGCCGCCAGTGCGCAGACTTGCTCTTCCGCTGATCGTCGCCGCCCTCGCCTGTCTCGTGCCCGCCGCCGCGGCGGCTGCGCCCAAGGGCCAGCGCGACGTGCTCGTCGTGAGCAACAACTGGGCCGGCACCGCGGATCTGATCGACCCGCACACCTTCAAGCGGCTCGCCCGGATCAAAGTCATCCCGGACAAGGCCAAGCGGATCGCGGAGATCGAGAGGAACCCCTCGGCGAAGGCCGTGTTCGACTTCGTCCGCGAGAACGTCGGGGAGGGGCACAACCAGTACGTCGACGACGGCTTCATCTCGACGAACGGCCGGTACGTCTACTTCTCGCGACCGAGCTTCGCCGATGTCGTGGCCATCGACCTGAAGACGCGCAAGATCGCCTGGCGCGTGAAGGTCGACGGTTACCGGTCCGATCACATGGCGCTCTCGCCCGACGGCCGCCGCCTGCTCGTCTCTGCCTCCACGGCGAACAACGTCAACGTGATCGACACCCGTCGCGGCCGCATCGTCGCCCGCTTTCCCTCGGGCGATCAGCCGCACGAGAACAACTTCTCGAAGGACGGCAAGCTGATCTTCCACGCCAGCATCGGCACGGTCTACGGGCCAACCGACGATCCCTCGGAGGACGCCACCAAGGGCGAGCGCGTGTTCGAGATCGTCGACGCGCGCACGTACGAGGTGAAGCGCCGCATCGTGATGGGCCCGAAGCTGGCCGAGTTCGGCCTGCCGAACATGAGCTCCGCGGTCAGGCCGATGGCGATCGCGCCTGGCGAGCGCTTCGTCTACTTCCAGCTCTCGTTCTTCTTCGGCATCGTCCAGTACGACCTCCGCGAGGACAAGGTCGTCGCGGTGCTCGACCTGCCCCTCGGCGCGGCGCAGGGCCTCGCCCGGACCGACTACCTGCTCGACTCAGCGCATCACGGCCTGGCGATGAACCCCAAGGGCACGAAGCTGTGCGTGGCGGGCACGATGTCGAAGTACGCCGCGATCGTGACGCGCCAGCCGTTCAAGCTGCAGCGCACGGTGAACGTCGGGGACGTGCCCTACTGGTCGCAATCGAGCGCGGACGGCAAGTACTGCTTCGTGTCGGTTGCGGGGGCGGACCGGGTCGCGGTGATCTCCTGGAAGACCGGGCGCGAGGTGGCGCGCATCCGAGTGGGGGATCACCCACAGCGGATGCGCGCCGGGACGGTTAGAGCCGCGCTGCTGCGCTAGGAAGCGGCAGGCGGTGCCGCCGGGGGCGGCGGGGGCGGTGCGGCGGCGGGCGTCGAGGTCGCCGGGGCTTCCTCGTTCGCGCGCCAGCCTCCGTAGGCCACGCCGACCGCGGCGATCAGCCCGAGGAAGATGCCGAACTTGCGGCTGAAGTCGACGCCGCCGCCGAGGTCCGGGGTCGGGAGGTCGACGATCCGGAACAGCACGAGCAGGACCGCGAGCCCGCCCGCGGCGAGCACCAGCAGCGGCCCGGGGATGTCATCCGGGAGCGACCCGGCCGCCTTAGCGACGGGCACACCGATCGCGACCACAGCCACCAGGAACAGCAGGATGTCGATAAAGCCGAGCGCCTCCCAGGCGCTCGCGTCGGCGCTGCCCGAGGCGACGCCGAGGTTGATGTCGATGCCGTACCACGGCAGGAAGAGCGAGATGAGCAAGACAGCTCCGCTCACCGCGGCGATCTGGTCGCCAACCGAGAGCTTCGATGTATCCACTAGGGCCTCCTTGGGTTGCGTCCGCATTCGACGTGGTGCGCCGAACCCATGCAAGGGAGCGTGTGGAAACAGACGGACGTACTAGCCGTGCGCCCTGCGCTCCGCGAACGCGCGCAGGGCAGCCTTGGCGTCGTCCTCGTCGAACAGGCGGGTGGCGTGGTGGGTCTCGCGGTCCATCGCCTCCTCGAGCAGCGCGCCGAAGCGCTCGTTGAGCATCGCCTTGGTGGCCGCCACGGCCGCGCGCGAGTTGCGCGAGAACAGCTCGGTCCAGTGCTCGATGCGGGCGTCGAGCGCGTCCGGGGCGATCAGTTCGGTAGCGAACCCATGCCGGCGTGCCCAGTCCGCGTCGCGCGGCTCGCCTCCGAGCAGCAGCTCGCGCGCGGCGCTCTCACCGAGCACCTCGGGCAGCAGCAGCGTGCCGGCGTTGCTCGCCACCAGGCCGATGCCGATCTCGGGCGTCATCAGCAGCACGCGGTCGGTGCAGAGACGCAGGTCGCAGCTGGCGGCGAACTCGAGCGCGCCGCCCACGCAGACGCCGTCGACCGCCGCGATCGCCGGCACCGGCGCGGCCAGCACGACCCGGGTGAGGCGCTGGAAGCCCTCCATCGTGGCCGCCCACGCCGCCGAGTCGGCCTCGAGGGCCGAGTGCAGGTCGTCGCCGGCCGAGAAGTGGTCCCCGGCGCCGCGCAGCACGATCGAGCGGACGTGCGGGTCGGCGCCGGCCGCCTCGATCGCGTCGGCGATGGCGGTCATGGTCGGCAGGTCCCAGGCGTTGCGCCGCGCCTGACGATCCCAGACGATCAGGCGGGCGCTGCCGAGGTCGGCGGTGGTGACTGTCATGTGGCCCTCCGGAGGATCTCGACCGCCTCGGGCAGCTCGTCGCCGCGTGCGGTTCGGTGGACGATTCGGGTCTTGTGCTCCGCGACCGGCAGCGAGCCGGGCTCCAGCCGGGCCACCGCGAAGCGCGCGCGCAGCGCGGTGTGAAGCCGGTCGCGCACGGCGTCGAGGTCCAGCTCCGGCGGCGCCTCCACGTACACGCGCAGCGGCGGGTCGATCGGGTCGCCCTCGGCGACGACGCAGTGGCGCCCCAGGCGGGAGTCGGCGGCCAGGATCGCTCCGATTGCCTGGGGGTAGACGTTCACCGCCTGCACGCGCAGCATCTCGTCGCGGCGCCCGTCGATCCGGATGCGCGGCTCGGAGCGCCCGCAGGCGCAGGGCGAGGTCCAGACCTGGCCCAGGTCGCCGGAGCGGTAGCGGAGCAGCGGCGAGGCCTCGCGGCGCAGGTGCGTCCAGACCAGCTCGCCGGTCGCGCCGTCCTCCAGCTCCAGCGGGTCGCCGCTGTCGGGATCGACCAGCTCGAGCACCGCGTGGTCGCCGACCGTCAGGTGCAGGCCCTCGCCCTCGCCGCAGGCTCCGGCCATCGTCGACCACATGTCGCTCATGCCGAAGCTGTCAGCCACCGTCGCGCCCCAGCTCTCCTCGATCTCCTCGCGCACCGCGGCCAGCCCGGCGCCCGGCTCGCCGGCCGTGACGATGTGGCGCAGCCCCAGCGAGCGCGGCTCGATGCCCGCTTCGCGCGCGCGGCCGGCGAGGTAGGCCGGAAACGAGAGCGTGCCGAAGATCGCCGTGATGCCGAGCCCCGGGATCAGGTCGAGCAGCCGGCGCGACTGCCCGATCCCGACCGGCACGACCGTGGCCCCGCTCGCCTCGATCGCCATGTGGTCGGCGATGCCGCCCGCGTAGAGCGCGTAGTTGAGGCAGTGGGCGACGATGTCGTCGGGCCGCAGTCCGGCGATCCGGAACGCCTCGCCTCCGACCGCGCTGTTGGCCTCGTGGTCCGCCCGCGTGAAGCCGACCGCCACCGGCTCGCCGGTGGTGCCGGACGTGACGTGCATCCGCACGAGGCGCTCGCGCGGCGCGCACAGGTGGGGCCCGAAGGGCGGCTCGCGGCGCTGGCCCTCGCGCAGCTCGTCCTTGGTGGTGAACGGCAGACGCCGAAGGTCGGCCGTGCTCTCGACGCGGGCGCCGCGCAGCCGCTCCGCGTAGAACGGGCTCGACGCCTCGAGATAGGCCAGCTGCTCGCCGAGCGCGCTCACTCGCGAGGCGGCAGGTCTCCGGCGGCCGCCAGCTCGAGCGTGCCCGCCACGGTGCGGCCGTAGGCCTCGATCGCCACGCGCAGGTCGCCCTCCGGCGTGTCCTCCTCCTTGGTGTGCGACACCGGCGGCGAGGAGGACGAGAAGATCATCACGGTCGGCAGCAGGCGCGCCATCTCGGCGGCGTCGTGGAGCGGGCCGCTCGGGATGGCCGTGTCCTTGCCGCCGGAGTCGACCACCGACCGCCGCGCCAGCGCGATCAGCCGGTCGTCGAAGGGGATCGGCGGGATCGACCAGAGGTAGCGCAGCTCGACCTCGCAGCCGTGATCCGCGGCCCCCTGCTCGCACGCCTCGCGCGCCTCCGAGAGCATCGCCGCGAGCGCGTCGGGGTCGAGGTGGCGCTGGTCGAGCAGCATTTCGGTGCGGCCCGGGACGGCCGTGACCACGCCCGGCTCGCTCGACGCGCCGCCGATCGTGCAGACGCCCTGGTGGCGGATGCCGACCTCCCGGATCGCCAGCGCCGCCTGGGAGGTGGCCATGAACGTGTCGCGGCGCAGCTCCATCGGGGTCGCGCCGGCGTGTGCTGTCTGGCCGGTGAAGACGGCCAGGTGGCGCTCCACCCCGAAGGTGCCCAGCACCGCCGCGGCCGGCTCGCCACGGCTCTCCAGCACCGGACCCTGCTCGATGTGCACCTCGAGGTAGGCGCGCGCGCCGCGCAGCCGCGAGCCCGACTCGTGGACCCGATCGAGCTCGACGTCGTAGCGCGCGACCACGTCCTCGAGGCGCTCGCCGTCGCGGTCGGTCAGGTCGCGCACCTCGTCCACGTCGAGCGTCCCCGCGCACGCGGACGAGCCGAACAGGCTGCGCCCGAAGCGCGCGCCCTCCTCGTCGGCCCAGTCGACCAAGCGCAGGCCGACGGGCGGCTTGCCCTGCTCGGCCTGCGAGCGCAGCGCCTCGAGCGCGCTCAGCTCGCCGAGCGCGCCGTCGAGCCAGCCGCCCGCCGGCACCGAGTCGATGTGCGACCCGACGATCACGAAGCCCTCCTGCTCGCCCTCGAGCCCGGCCCACAGGTTGCCGGCCTCGTCGATCTCGATCTCCACCGGCAGCTCGTCCAGCCGCGAGCGCAAAAACTGCCGTGCGGTCGCCCACTCGTCGGTCCAGCAGACGCGCCGGGCGCCGTCCGGCCCGCCGGTGAGGCGGGCGAGCTCGCGCAGGTCGTCGAGGACGCGGTCGGCGTTCACGACGCGTACGGCCGCCGCGGCCCCGAGCGAGCGCGGTACGAACTGGCCGTGCCCCGGCTGGGTCTTGATCTCGCCGCGGTCGTAGACCAGCTCGCCGCGGCAGAACGTCTGGCGCACGCTGCCGGTGGAGCTCTCGCCCTCGAACAGGTCGTAGTCCACGTTCATGTGCGACGTGCGCGTGGAGAACTCGAACGGGGTGGCCGGGTCGAACACGACCAGGTCCGCGTCCTTGCCGGCGGCGACCGCTCCCTTGCGGGCCAGGCCGAAGCGCTTCGCGATGGCAGTCGAGGTCATGTCGACCAGCTCCTCCGGGGTGATCCGCCCGGTCTCGACGCCGAGGTCCCACAGCTTCACCAGCCGGTGCTGGATCATCGCCAGGCCGTTGGGGATCTTCGAGAAGTCGTCGCGGCCGAGCGCCTTCTGCTCGCTGTTGAACGGACAGTGGTCGGTCGACACGCTCTCGAGCACGCCGCGGTCGAGCGCCGACCAGAGCAGCTCCTGGTTGAACTGCTCGCGCAGCGGCGGCGAGCAGACGTAGCGCGCACCCTCGAAGTCGGGGCGCTCCAGGTCGTCGACGGTGTTGGTCAGGTACTGGAGGCAGGTCTCGCCGGACACCGGCACGCCGCGCGCCTGGCCGGCGGCGATCTCGTCGGCGGCGAGCCCGCAGGTGACGTGCACGATGTAGACGGGGGCGCCGGCGAACTCGGCCAGCCGCACCGAGCGGTGCGTGGCCTCGGCCTCGAGCGGCTCGGGGCGTGTGCGGGCGTGGTAGATCGGATCGGTCTGGCCGGCGGCCAGCGCGCGCTCCACCAGCACGTCGATCGCCCAGCCGTTCTCGCAGTGCACCATCGTCAGCGCGCCAAGGTCGCGCGTGTTCTCGAGCACCCGCAGGAACAGGTCGTCGGTGACCATCAGCACGCCCTTGTAGGCGAGGAACACCTTGAACGTGCAGATGCCCTCCTCGACCATCGGCTCCATGTCGGCGAACGTGCCCTCGTCGGCCTGCGTGATCGCGATGTGGAAGCCGTAGTCCACGTGGGCGGCGCCGGCAGCCCGGTCGCTCCATTCCTCGAGCGACGAGCGCAGCCCGCCCGGGTGCTGCTGGATCACGAAGTCGACGATGCAGGTGGTGCCGCCGGCCGCGGCGGCGCGCGTGCCGGTGTCGTAGTCGTCGATCGAGTTCGTGCCGCCGAACGGCATCGCCATGTGCGTGTGGTTGTCGATCAGCCCCGGCAGGACGTAGCAACCGCTCGCGTCGACGACCTCGGCGTCCACGTCCCCGAGCGCCCCGACGGCGGCGATCTCCTCGCCGTCGACCAGCACGTCGGCTACCGACGAATGAGTGGCGGTCACGACCGTGCCGCCGCGGATCAGCTTCCTCACGGGATGATCTCCTTGCCGTAGATCTCGAGAGTGCGCTCCTGGCCCTCGGTCATCAGGTAGATGTTGAACTGGTCGACGCCGATCGACTCCAGCTCAGCGAGCTTCTCGCGCGCCTGCTCGGGCGTGCCGAGCACGCAGAAGCGGTCGCAGATCTCGTCGCTCACGAACGCGCCGTGCTTGGCGCCCACGCGCGAGTGCTCGTCGTAGTCGTAGTGCGTCTCCTGGGGGACGTAGTCGGTCAGCGCCCGCGGCACGACCGAGCCGTCGGCGCCGTAGCGGCGGATCAGGTCACGGACGTGGTTGGAGACCATCGCCGGGAACCAGCGCACCTGCTCGCGCGCCGCCGCGATGTCGTCGGAGATGTGGCTGGGCGCGCAGACGATGCACTTCAGCGCGTCGGGGTCACGGCCGGCCTCCTCGGCGGCCTTGCGAGCCGTCGACATGGTCCACTGGATGATGTCCGGGTCGGCGAGCTGGATGATCACGCCGTCGCCCACGCGCCCGGCGATGGCGAGCACCTTCGGGCCGTAGCCGGCCACGTGCATCTCGATCGGCGGCAGCTCGGGGCGCACCCAGGCCAGCTCGATCTCGGTGTCGTTCCAGGTGACCTGCTCGCCGTTCATGAACGGCTTGATCATGCGCAGGGCCTCCTCGAACGGGCCGATCCGCACCGGCTGCTGGCCGATGTAGCGGCGCGCCGAGTCGCCGCGCCCGATGCCCATCACCATGCGGCCGTCGGAGATGTCCTGGAGCGTGGCGTAGGCGCTGGCCACGACGGTCGGCTCGCGCGTGCCCGGGTTGGTGACCATGTGCCCGAGCTTGATCCGCTCGGTCGCGGCGGCCGCGAGCGCCAGCGTCGGAATCGAGTCCTGCCAGAGCACGTGCGAGTCGTAGGTCCAGCCGTACTCGAAGCCATGCCGCTCGGCGAGGACCAGCAGCTCGATCAGCCGCTGGTACGGCGGGTCCGGCAGGACGGTGACGCCGAAGCTGAGGGGCATCGGCGACAAGCTACCCCAGCGTGGCTCGCTTGCGGGCCTTCAGGTCGAAGTAGAGCAGCGTGGAGTAGAGCGCTCCGAAGGGCTGGACGAGCGAGCTGCCGACGATCTCGCCGATCAGTGCCCACAGCGCCCGGTCGGCGCTGTCGGCCGCGGCGGCGAACGGGGCGTTGAGCACGAACACGAACAGGACGGCCACCAGGTTGACCAGGAAGATCAGCCCCAGCGTGCGCCACCACGCTCCCTCCACGAGCCGCCCGCTCGCCCGCAGCGCGCTCGGGCCGTGCGCTCCCTCCAGCACCACCGCCTGCGGCACGAAGTACCAGCGCACGAACAGGTAGATGCCGGGCAGGATCAGCACCGCTCCCAGCAGGATCCCGAGCGCGGCCAGCAGCACGGCGAAGAAGATCGGGCTGAACGACTCGAAGCCGCGCACGAGCGCCTCGCGCGCCCGCGGCGAGCCGCCGGCCGCGACCGACTGCAGCGCGTACACGCAGATCGCGGTGATCAGCGGCGCCACGACGAGGTACGAGACCACCGCGGGGATCGCCGCCTCCGCGAACGTGGGCGTGTCGTCGTAGCCGGAGGTGAGCTGCTCGAGCCCCACCCCGCTGACGATCAGCTCCGACGGCACCACCACCAGCGCGCCGAGCGCGAGGAAGGTCCAGAAGTGGCGGATGTAGACGACGAGCGACTCGCGCAGCAGGGCACCCGCGTCACGCGGGCGCTCGAGCTCGATCACGCACGCGCGGGGGCGGCAAGCTCCCGGTAGGCCTCGGCGATCCGCCCGATGGCCTCCTCGATCTGGTCCGGCGGGACCGCCGAGTAGGCGAGGCGCAGCGAGTTCTCGCCCCCCTCGATCATGAACCCGGTGCCCTTCTCGAACACCACGCCGCGTTCGGCCGAGCGCTTGGCCAGCTCGGCCACGTCGGTGCCTTCGGGCAGGTCGACCCAGAGGAAGTAGCCGCCCTCGGGGGTGACGTAGCGGGCGTCGGGGAGGTGCCGGTCGAGCGCGGCGCAGGTGGCGTCGCGGCGTTCGCGCAGCGCCGCCTTCACCGTGGCGATCGACTTGTCGATCGAGCCCGAGTCGCAGAACTCCGCCACGATCGCCTGCGCGACCATGTTCGGCGAGATGTACGTCTCGGTGGCGCGCTTGCGGATCGCCGCGATCAGCTCCTCGGGACCGAGCAGGTAGCCCACCCGGATGCCCGGGCAGACCGTCTTCGAGAACGACGACGCGTACACGACCGAGTCGTCCTCGTCGAGCTCGAGCATCGTGGGCAGCTGCTCGCCCTCGAAGCGCAGCCTCACGTAGGGGTCGTCCTCGAAGATCGTGAACCCGTACTCGCGCGCGAGCGCGAGCAGGCGGTGGCGCTTGTCGAGCGACAGCGTGCAGCCGGCCGGGTTCTGGAAGTTGGGGATGATGTGCGCGAGCGTCGGCCGCGCTCCCTCCTCGAGGGCGGCTTCGAGCGCTCCGACGTCGATGCCGTCCGCCTCCAGCGGGATCGCGAGGATCTCGGCGCCGAGCTTGGTCAGCGACAGCAGCGTGCGGTCATACGTCGGCGCCTCGACCACGACCACATCGCCCGGCTCGACGAGCTCCTGGAACAGGAAGGCGTCGGCCTGCATCGAGCCGTTGGTGGCGAGCAGCCGCTTGGGGTCGACCCCGTGCTGCTTGGACAGCCACTCGAGCAGGCGCGGATAGCCCGCCGAGGTGCCGTAGGCGAAGGCGCCGCCCGGGTCGCGTTCGAAGGCGCCCTGGGCGGCGGCGCGGAGCTCGTCGACGGCGATGATGTCGAGCGAGGGAGCGCCGCGCGAGAGGGAGATGTTGGTGAGCTCGGCCACGGCCAGCCAAGATAGCCGCTATTCGCTCGCGCGCGCCTTGATGTCGGCCAGCGCGTCCTCTCTCGACGTGTGCGCCGAGATGCGGCTGACCCGGCCCTCGCGGAAGCTGTGCACGAAGAACAGGTAGTCGCCGCGCAGGCCGTCGTCCGACTGGATGCGCCGGTGGCCGATCACGAGCAGGTCCGGGTCCTGCGGCTCGAACGTGTAGGGCGACGCCATGAAGCGCTCGCCGCGCTCCTCGAACTCGGCGAAGAAGCGGCGCACGCCATCGTGGCCGCGGTAGACGCGGCCGTCGTGGGCGACGAACTCCACCTCGGGGTCGAGCAGCGGAATCGCCTGCTCCGCTCCCTGCTCCCGGTAGGTGGACCACAGCTCGTGCACGGCGTCCAAACGCTCGTCCACGGGCGCATCATGCCCCATTTGTGAACGTCCGCGCTACTAGGGCACCAGCACGTTGCGCTGCGGAGTGTGTGTGTCAGAACGCGCGCATATGACGCATTCCGGCGCACTCACTCGGCACGACGGAACGCGGTTGGCGCGGCGACTCGGTTCCCGTAGCCTGACTCGAGTGTCCACCTGGGACGACGTCCGCCGGATCGCCCTGGAGCTCCCGGAGACCAGCGAGGAGGTCTCGCGCGACCTGCGGCAGTGGCGCGTCAAGGACAAGGGGTTCGTGTGGGAACGCCCCCTGCGGCGCGCCGACCTCGAGGCGCTCGGAGAGGCGGCACCCGACGGGCCGATCCTCGGCGCGCGGGTGGAGCACCTCGTCGCGAAGGAGGCGCTGCTCGCCGACGACCCGTCCGTCTTCTTCACCACCCCCCACTTCGACGGGTACCCGGCGGTGCTCGTGCGCCTGGAGCGGATCGGGCTGGAGGACCTGCGCGAGGTGATCGTGGAGGCGTGGCTGGCGCGGGCGCCGAAGCGGCTGGCGGAGGCGTACCTCAGGGAGATGTGAAGCCTCAGGCCGGGGTGTGGCAGACGGCCTCGACGTTGTTCCCGTCCGGGTCGAGCACGAAGGCTCCGTAGTAGTGCGGGTGGTAGATCTCGCGCACGCCCGGCTCGCCGTTGTCCTTCCCGCCCGCCGCCAGCGCGGCCTCGTGGAAGGCGTCGACGGTCTCGCGATTCTCGACCCTGAACGCCACGTGCACGCCGCTGTCGGATCCACGGCCGCGCTGTGCGATCCAGAAGAAGGGGAAGTCGTCGCCGTACCCGCCGACCTGTTCGATCGGCTCCATCATGAGCTTCACTCCCAGGGGCGCGAGCGCCTTGTCGTAGAACCCCTTGCTGGCGGCGTAGTCGCTCACGTCCAGCCCAACGTGATCAAGTCTCGGTGCCATGTGTGAGAGCCTTGCCGGTCTGAGTCGAGCGCGCAAGAGTGGGTGTGGGATCGCTGCGGGTGTGCTGGTGGCGCTCGCCTGCCTCGCCCTGCCGGCGGCCTCCGGCGCCGCCGGCCCGCGGCTGAAGGTGGTGGGAAATCAGATCGTCGACTCCCGCAGCGGTCAGGTCTTCGTGCCGCGCGGAGTGAACTGGCCGAGCTTCGAGTACGCCTGCAAGGACGGCTACGGCTACTCCAACCTGGCCAACCGGCGCACGGTCGGCCCGGATGCCGCCGGCGCCGCGCTGATCGTCAGCTGGCACATCAACACCGTTCGCATTCCGCTCAACCAGGACTGCTGGCTGGGCGACGACCAGCTGCCCAAGTTCGGCAGTGCCTCCGGCTATCGCAAGGCGCTGCGCAAGTGGGTCGCGGTGCTGCACCGGGCGGGTCTCGCCGTGGTCCTCGACCTCCACTGGTCGGGCCCGAACGGCATCGTCGCCAACGGCCAGCGCGCGATGGCCGACGTCCGCTCGGATGACTTCTGGCGCTCCGTGGCCCGCGCCTTCAAGTCGGATCGCTCCGTGATCTTCGACGTCTTCAATGAGCCCTACTCGCGCTACGGCGACATCGGGCTCGTCTTCGACCTGACCTGGGGCTGCTGGCGCAACGGCGGTTGCGAGGCGCCGCGCCGCCACATCCTCAAGCCGCTCGACGGCAAGACGTTCACCACGATCGGCATGCAGCAGATGGTCGACGCGATCCGCTCGACCGGCGCCAGGCAGCCGATCATCCTGAGCGGGCGCGACTTCGGCAACGACATCGGCGACTGGCTGGCCAACCGCCCGCCCGACGACCAGCTGATCGCGGGCGTCCACACCTACAGCCACCAGCCCTGCAACACCGTCGCCTGCTGGGAGGCGATGGTCGCCCCGGTGGCGGCCCAGGTGCCGGTCGTGTCCGGCGAGTTCGGGGAGAACGACTGCTCGACCTCGCACGTCACCACGTTCATGAACTGGGCGGACCTGTACGGGATCGGGTACCTGATGTGGGCGTGGTGGGTTCTGCCCGACACGCACTGCTCGACCTTCGCCATGCTCGCCGACGTCAAGGGTGCCGCCCGCGCGCCGAACGGCACCGCGTTCAGGGCCCACCTGCGCGCGCTCGCCCCGCGCGTCACGCTTGGAGGCGCGGGGACGCAGGCACTCGACGGGGCGATCGAGGTCCGCGCGCGCTGCAAGCCGACCTGTCGGGTGCGGGCGACCGGGCGGCTGCTCGGCAAGCTGAAGCTCAAGCCGGTCTCGCGCGTGCTGCCAGGCGGGGGGACGCGCACGCTCGCGCTGTCGCTCCCGCGCGATGTTCGCCGCGCGGCGGCGCGCGAGCTGAGCGCCGGTCAGCCCGTCGCCGCGCGCGTCACGATCGTGGTCACTGCCGACTCGGTCAGCTCGCGCAAGACCCGCGTGGTCAAGCTTCGGCGCTGAGCGCCGCCAGCCGCGCGCCCTCCACGAGCGCCTCGAGCTTCCCGTAGGCGGCCTCGCGCGACAGGTACTTCATGCCGCAGTCGGGCGCGGCGATCAGCCGCTCGGGGCCGGCGTGCGGGAAGGCGCGGCGGATGCGCTCCGCGACGGTCTCGGGGGTCTCGACCTCGTCGGTGGAGAGGTCGAGCACGCCGAGGATGATCGTCTTGTCGGCGAGCTCGTCCAGGACGGCGAGGTCGAGGCCGGACTGCGCGGTCTCGATGCTCACCTGGTCGCACTCGGTGGCGGCCAGCTCGGGCAGGAACGAGTAGCCGCTGGGCCGCTCGTGGATGATCGCGGCGTACCCGAAGCAGATGTGGACGGCCGCGGTCCCGGGGAGGCCGTCGGTGGCGTGGCGCAGGGCGTCCAGCCCGTAGTCGCGCGCGGCCTCGGGTCGGGCCTGCATGTAGGGCTCGTCGACCTGGACGACGTCGGCGCCGGCCTCGAACAGATCGAGGATCTCGCCGCGCACGGCCTCCGCGTAGGCCATGCCGAGCTTGTCCGGCGCGCCGTAGTGGTCGTCCTGTGCCTGCTGGGACATCGTGAACGGGCCGGGGACCGTCATCTTCGCCTTGCGGCTCGTGTGCGAGCGCAGGAACTGGAGATCGCGGACCTGCACTGGGTGGCGCCGAGCCACCGGCCCGACGACGCGAGGCACCGGGTTGGGATGGCCGCTGCGGTCGAGCGCCGAGCCCGGGTTGTCGATGTCCACGCCCTCGAGCGCGGTCGCGAAGCGGTTCGAGTAGCTCTCCCGTCGCATCTCGCCGTCGGTGACGATGTCCAGGCCGGCGCGCTCCTGGTCGGCGATCGCGAGCCTGGTCGCGTCGTCCTGGGCCTCCTCGAGGTACGCCGGGTCGACCCGCCACAGCTCGGTGGCCCGCACCCGCGGCGGGAAGCGGTCGCGCAACCGGTCGCGGTCGAGCAGCCAGCCGGGCTGCGCGTACGACCCGACCAGGCTGGTGGGGATCGTCACCCGGCCTGCCGGTCCTCTCGGAGCTCGCTGTCGCGGACGAACCGACCGGCCGCCTGGAGGGCCTCCTTCGCCTCCGGCAGGAACGACCAGAACATGTGGAAGACGTGGGCGTCGACCGGGTAGAGCTCGAGCCGCGCGTCCACGCCGTGCTCGCGGGCCTGGTCGGTGAGCGCGTTCGCGTCGGCGAGGCGGTCGTCCCCGGTGCCGGCCTGGATCAGCAGCGGGGGCAGGCCGGTCAGGTCAGCGCCCAACGGGCTGGCGATCGGATCGTCCGCGGGGTGCCCGCCGAGGTACGCGGCGGCGGACTGGCGCATCGCCTCGTTGTCGCTCAGCTCGACCGCGAGGTCGACCCAGGGGCACATCAGCACCGCGCCGCCGGGCTGCGGCAGGCCCTCCCGCTTGAGCGTGAGCAGGACCGAGACGACCAGGCCGCCCCCGGCTGAGTCGCCCGAGATCGTCAGGTCGCCAGCGTCGGCGCCACGGTCGAGCATCCAGCGGTAGGCGGACACGGCGTCCTCGATGGCCGCCGGGAAGGGATGCTCCGGGGCCAGCCGGTAGTCGGGGACGAGCACGCCGGCCTCCGCCGCCAGCGCCAGGGCGCCGGCGAGCGGGGTGTATCCGAATGCCGAGCCGAGGACGTAGCCGCCGCCGTGGAGGTGGAGCAGCGTCGGCGGATCGTCCGGCGCCTGCGCGACCACCAGGGAGGAAACGCCGTTCGCGGTCACCGGTCGGACGGTCGTCTCCGGGGGGACCGAGAAGTTCGCGAGCAGCTTCTCGTACGCCATGCGCTGCTCCTGCACGTCGGCGTCGGCGGCGTAAGCCTGGACCAACGGCTCCCACAGCTTGGCGACGCGCGCGACCAGCTCGCCGCCCAGCGATTGCACCGTCGAGACGGTCGCGTCGACCTCGCGCAGGACGGGTCGGACGCGGTCGAGCAGCGCCTCGCCGGCAAGCGTCAGCTCCACGCGGTGGGTCGAGCGGCGCAGCAGCTCGCAGCCGAGCATCTGCTCCAGCGAGCGGATCTGCCGGCTCAGCGCCGGCTGGGTGATGTAGAGGCGTTCGGCCGCGCGGCCGAAGTTGAGCTCCTCCGCCACGGCGACGAACGCGCGCAGGTGCCGCAGCTCGATCGCCTCCGGCGCCTGGGGGAAGGCGAGGACGTTGTCGTCGTCGGCCATGGAGCCATTATCGACCCCGGCCTGTTCCGGGGCCATGCCGATCGCGCATGACCGCCATGCTGGATCGGCCTTTCCCTTTCTGGGCGGGCGCAAGCACCATGGCGGTCATGCAGCGCGACGCTGACCTATCGCTGAGGGAGCGGAACGGGATCGTCCGGGTGAGGGTCAACTGGCCCACCCCGGACTGCCCCAAGCCGGCGCCGGTCCTGGTCTTCCTCTCGGGGGACGACACGCGCGCCGAGGCGGTGGACGTGCGCTGCCGCGAGCTGTCCGCCGACCACTGCCTCGTGGTGCTCTCGGTGCGCACGGACGCCTTCGACACGGCGACGACCGCCCTCGAATGGGCCGCCGACCACGCGACCCAGCTCGACGCCGACCCCGACGCCGTCCTGGTCGGCGGGATCGGCGAGGGGGCCGACCTGGCGGCACGCGTGGCCGCCGGCGCCCGTGTAAACGGCTGGCCGGAGCTGGTCGGCGAAGTGCTGTTGCAGGAGCGATGAGTTCGGACCGGGGAGCCGGTCTTAGTAGGTACATGACCACCAAAAGGAGCTCGATAGACGTGACCGCGATGACCGACCGGAACCGCTGGGCCGCTCTCTACGTGCTGTGCGTCGGGATGCTGATGATCGTGCTCGACGCGACGATCGTGAATGTTGCGCTGC
Source organism: uncultured Thermoleophilaceae bacterium (assembly GCA_963765135.1). Lineage (GTDB taxonomy): Bacteria > Actinomycetota > Thermoleophilia > Solirubrobacterales > Thermoleophilaceae > JACVRW01. Next base: position 61,813 of record CAVXUX010000001.1, on the reverse strand, counting down.
CCTCCATCCAGGACGATCTGGGCTTCTCCCAGTCCAACCTCGCCTGGGTCGTCAACGCTTATCTGATCGCCTTCGGCGGCCTGCTGCTGCTGGCCGGCCGGATCGGCGACCTGATCGGCCAACGGCGCGTCTTCCTCGTCGGGCTGGCCGTGTTCACCGCCGCCTCGCTGGTGTGCGCCCTCGCGCAGAGTCAGGGCATGCTGATCGGCGCCCGCTTCGTGCAAGGCGTTGGCGGCGCGCTGACCTCGGCCGTGATCCTCGGGATGATCGTGACGATGTTCCCCGAGCCGCGCGAGCAGGCCAAGGCGATCGGCATCTACACGTTCGTCGCGGTGGCCGGCGGCTCGATCGGCCTGATCGTGGGCGGGGTGCTCACCCAGGCCATCAACTGGCACTGGATCTTCTTCGTCAACCTGCCGATCGGCGTGGCGACCGCGCTGGCCGCCCTGCGGCTGGTCGACGGCCGCGAGGGGATCGGGCTCGGCAAGGGCGCCGACATCCCCGGCGCGGTGCTGCTGACCGGCGGCCTGATGCTGGGCGTGTACACGATCCTCGAGGTCGAGCAGCAGGGCTGGGGCTCGACGCAGACGCTCGGCCTGGGCGGGGTGGCGATCGCGCTGATCGCGGCCTTCCTGATCCGGCAGGCGAAGGCGGCCAACCCGCTGATGCCGCTGCGGCTGTTCCGCTCGCGCAACGTGAGCGGGGCGAACCTGGTGCAGGCGCTGTTGGTGGTCGGGATGTTCGGGATGTTCTTCCTGGGCGCGCTCTACATGCAGCGGGTCCTCGGCTACGACGCGCTCGAGGTCGGGCTGGCGTACCTGCCCACCACGCTGGTGATGGGCACGATGTCGTTCCGCTTCTCGGCCCAGCTGAACATGCGCTACGGCCCCAAGGCCACGCTGATCCCGAGCATGGTGGCGATCGGCGCCGGGCTGCTGCTTTTCGCCCGCACGCCGGTGGACGCCACCTACGTGGTGGACCTGCTGCCCCCGACCGTGCTGATCGGGCTCGGAGCCGGCCTGGCCTTCCCGTCGCTGATGACGCTGGCGATGTCCGGAGCGACCCCGCAGGACTCGGGCCTGGCCTCCGGTCTGGTCAACACGAGCGTGCAGGTCGGCGGAGCGATCGGCCTGGCCGTGCTGGCGACGCTGGCGAGCGAGCGCAGCGACTCGGCGCTCGCCCAGGGCGAGTCGGCCGCGTCGGCGCTGAACTCCGGCTACCACCTGGCCTACCTGGTCGGCGCGGCGCTGATCGGCGTGGCGCTCGTGGTGGCGCTGCGGGTGTTCCAGGAGGAGCCGGAGGCGGCGACGGAGACCGAGGCGCCGGTCGCGACCGAGATCGCGTTCCCCGAAGCAGCGTAGGGCCGCCGACTACGCGGGCCTGCCGCCGTCCGGCCGCAGGTCCGGTCCCTCCTCGACGATGTGCGTGACGCGCGTGGCCTCGGCCGCCAGGTCAGGGCCAAGGGCGAGCACGCCGTTCGCCTCCAGGGCGTGATCCTTGGCGGCGGCGCCTCCCAGCGCGAGGGTCTGGCGCTCGGCCAGTTCACGCAGCTGGGGGAGGACCGGCTGTACGCGCTCGCTGGTCACTGCGCTCAGGACCACCAGGCTCGCCTCCAGCTCGCGGCTCGTCTCGGCGACCGTCTCGACCGGCGCATCGGTGCCGAGGTAGATGACGCGCCAGCCGCGCGAGCGCAGGGCCAGTCCGAAAGCGATCAGACCGAGGTCGTGTTGCTCGCCCGGCAGGCAGGCCAGCACGGCGGCGGGGCCCATACCGAGGCCCCATCCCCGGGCCAGGCCCAGTAGGCGTCCGCGCAGCACGCTGGCCGCGAAGTGCTCCTGCGCCACCGAGACGTCGCCCCGTTCCCAGCGGTCTCCAAGATCCCCTAGGTAGGGCAGGACGACCTCGGTTAGCAGCGTGTCCACCGTCGCGGCGGCGAGCGCCCGATCGAGAACTGCCTGGGCGCGCGCCTCGTCGAATCGGTCGAGCGCCTCGGCGAGCTCTCCGCGCAAGACGGCGGGGCGCAGCTCGGCGCGCGTCGACTCCTCACTGGCCGCGTCCTGCAGCGTGAGGGCGGCCGCCTCGGCGGCGGCCATGCCGGCGGCGAGGTGCTGCTGCATCAGGCGGACTCGCTCGAGATCGGCAGGCGAGTAGAGGCGCAGCCCGCCCGCCGAACGAGTGGGTCGAAGCAGCCCGTAGCGACGCTCCCAGGCACGCAGTAGCTCGGGGCTCACGCCCGAGCGCTTACTGAGCTCTCCGACCCGCAACAGGCCCTCGCTGACCACAGAGCGACTGTACAGCATCTGGACAAGCTCTTGACAGAGGCTTCGCGGATCGCTACGGTGGCGCCTGAACAGTATCTGAACAGGAGGTGTACAAATGAAGGGACTAACCGCCGCCGCCAACGCCCTGGTCATCGTCGGAGGACTCAACTGGGGCCTGGTTGCGATCGCCGAGTTCGACCTCGTGGCGTGGGTTTTCGGAGAGGACTTCGGCACCACGAACGTGGCCAGCCGGATCGTCTACGGGCTCGTGGGAATCGCGGCCGTGTACTGCGCCGCCGCGTTGCTCACCAGGCGCCGGCCGACGGGCGCCCACCACGCCGCCACAGCCACCCGCTAGGGAAGGAACCTGAAGAAAGATGCAACGAATCCGCAACATCCTCCTAGTCTCCGCCGCCGTCATGGCGGTGGCGGCTGCGCCCGCGAGCGCCCGCACCGACCTGAACGTTGCCCCGTCGGGCGCGGAGAAGAACATCGTCCAGACCGCTGTCGCGGCCGGGAAGTTCAAGACCCTCGCGTCGCTGCTGAAGAAGGCGGGGCTCGCGGGCACCCTGCAGGGCAAGGGCCCGTTCACCGTGTTCGCGCCGACCGACGCGGCCTTCGCCAAGGTGCCGGACGCGACCCTGGAGGCGCTCGGCAAGGACAAGGCGAAGCTGCGCTCGGTCCTGCTCTACCACGTCGCCAAGGGCAAGCTGACCGCGGCCAAGGTTGTGAAGCGTGAGTCCGTGAAGACGCTCCAGGGTCAGCGGGTCAAGATCCGCGTTCGCGACGACAAGGTGTTCGTCGGCGGCGCCCGCGTGACCACTGCCGACGTCGGCGCGTCGAACGGGGTCATCCACATCATCAACAAGGTGCTGATCCCGCGCTAGCCGAGCAGCGGCGGCGGCTGCGCTCAGGGCGGATTTCGACCGCCTGGCAGCAAAGCCGCCGCCGCGAGCTCGATTTGCCGCGGCTCGTCGCCGATCGGCCAGAGGTGCACGCGCTGGCACCCGGCCTGGGCGTAGCGCGAGAGCAGCTCCGCGCATCTCTCTGCCGGGCCGATGCAGAGCTGGTCGCGCAAGGCTTCCGGATCTCGCTTGAGGAGCGGCGCCAGGACGTCGCGCAGCACGCGGTCCGCGTCGCGAGCGTCCTCGGTGATCCAGGTCCACATCGTCACCAGGGCGTTGGGGAACGGATCGGGATCCCTGCCGCGGGCGCGAAGCTCCTCGGACAGCGACTCCCGCGCGGCGTTGAAATCGTCGGGGGTTGTGTTGTAGGCGGAGGCGAACCACCCGTCGCCGAGACGTGCGACGCGACGCAGGCCGGCCTTCGAGCCCCAGCTCGCGAGCCACACCGGGATCTGCCGGCGCGGAGCGGGTGAGAGGGGCGAGTCGTCGCGCAGCAGCTCGCGCAGCTTGGCCGCCGATTCCTCGAAGAGCTGCCAGCGCTCTTCGTACGGCACGCCGACCGCCTCGTAGTCGCGCTCCGACGACCCGGGGCCGACACCGGCGACGATCCGGCCCTCTGACAGCAGATCCAGCGCCGCCAGCGTCTTGGCCAGCGGCACCGGGCCGCGCAGCGAGACGAGCGACACCGTCGTCGCCAGGTCCATGGTGCCGGATCGGTCGAGCACCGCGGCAAGCGCCGTGGGACCGTCCAGCCACGGCGCCTGGAACAGGAAGTGGTCGTTGGCGGAGATCGCGGCAAAGCCGCAATCCCTGGCGGTTTCGACTGCGCGCGTCAGCCGCGCGAGCGACTGCCCCTCGTCGCCGAACTCCATGAGTGGCAAGTGGACCCCGAGCTCCAAACCGGGGCCGATCCTCTCACTAAGGCAGGTCTACGTCAGCCTTCAGCAGCGGGCACATGAAGCCGAACTCGGGGCTCGGCGTGAACGACGCGGCGTCGGCGGTTGGGCTCCCGAGCCACTCGTTGCGCACCGGCGCCTTCACCTTCTTGCCGGTCAGGCCGCCGTCCTTGATCCTCAGCACGTCCACGCCGCGGTAGGCGTCGGCCGTGTAGACGACCTCGCCCTTCGGGTCGGTCGGCGACCAGTAGGACGCCCACGTGGACCCGTTCGTCGGGATGTAGTAGCCGACCTGGACGATGTTCGTCGGCGAGCGGTAATCGAGGAAGCGCACGCCCTGTTCGTACCAGCCGACCGTCGCGACGCCGCCCTTGGCGTCGAACCAGTGCGACGAGCAGTTGACGGTCACCGGCGCCTTCGAGTCCACGGCGCCGCTGGTGAACATCCCGTTCAGCTCCGTCTCCCACGTGCCGAGCGGCGTGATCGCGCCCTTGCTCAGCTGCGACAGGTCCCAGGTCTCGAACTTGCCCTGACCGCGGCAGCCGCCGGGCGGGACCTCGCTCGTATCGATGTAGTCCTCCTCGGTGATCAGCAGCGTCTTCCCGCGCCGCTGGGAGTTGTGGAGGATGAAGTCGTTGTAGGGCGAGGGGTTGCGGCCGGCCGTGCCGGTGGTGCCGAGCAGCTGGGGCGCGAGCGGGTTGGCGGTCAGCTTGTAGCCGGCCGCTCCGCCGCCGCCGACGTTCCAGACGGTGCCGGTGCTCTTGTCGAACTCGGTGTCGTGGCTGACCTTGAAGTCGTCGCTCAGGGACGCTGCCGATTCGAACTTCCCGAGCGACCTCGGCGCGCTGGGGATGGTGAGGTCCACGACCTCGACGAGCTCGCCGCCGTCGACCCACGCCTGCGAGCAGTCGGACTTCACGAAGTTCGCGATGTGGCCAGAGCCGCGGCCGCTGCCGGTCAGCCCGAGCGGCAGGACCGCGCTCAACAGCGGCGTTGCCGGGTTGGCGATGTTGACCACGTACATGAGCGAGCCGAGGTCGGCCTCGACACGGTCGTTGACGACGAGCAACGTGTTCCCGCACAGGTCGACGTCCTCGTTCTCGAAGTGGGGCAACGGCAGAGCGCCGACGAGCCGGGGAGCATCGGCCTTCGCGATGTCGAGCACGGTGATGCCGCCCCAGCCGCTGACGAAGGCGTAGTGGTCCTTGAACGTCATCCCGGCGGCGCTGCCCGGGATATGGCCGAGCAGCTGGACGTTGCTCGAGTTCGCCAGCGGCGGCTCACCGGGCAGCATCTGAGCCGCGGCCGGCGCCGCGTTCAGGGCGGCGACCCCCGCGGTCACCACCAGCAACGACATGAACCGTCTGATCCCCCGCCGATCCACGCAGAGGCTTTCTACCCCTCAGGGGCGGTTCATTAACCACACTACGGTCGTGGACAACGGCCAGATCGCCGACCGCCTCGAGGCTTTTGCCGCTCTGCTCGAGCTCGGCGAGGCGAATCCCTACACGGCCCGTGCCTATCGCCGCGCCGCCGAGACGATCCGCGGTGCGCCTTCGTCGGTTGCGGAGCTGGTCCGGTCCGGCCGAGTGCGGGAGCTGCGCGGCATCGGCCGGGGTATCGAGGGGCGGCTGCGCGAGCTGGTCGAGACGGGCGAGATCGCCGAGCTGGCGGAGCTCGAGCGCGAGCTGGCGCCGGACCTGGTCGGCCTCGGCCGCTACCTCGGTCTGAGCGCCAAGCGCTCGGTGCAGCTCGCGCGGGGGTTGGGCGTCCGCACGGCCGCGGAGCTGCGCGAGGCCGCCGCCGCCGGCCGACTGCGCGACGTGCCTGGGATCGGCCCGAAGATCGAGGCGCAGCTGCTCGAGGCGCTGGCCAGCGAGGACGAGCCGCGACCCAGGCGAGGTCTCCTGCTCAACAGCGCCTGGGAGCTGGTCGGTGGCATCGCGGCGGCGCTGGACGGCGCGGTGGCCGGCGACGTGCGCCGGTGGCGCGACTCCTGCGAGCACCTGGCGGTGGTCTGCGTGGCGGCGGATCCCGCGCCGGCGATGACCGCCTTCGCCGAGCTGCCGCAGATCGTGGCCATGGTCGATCAGGACGAGCGTCGCGCGGTGGGGGTGACGGTCGAGGGCGTGCCGGTCGAGCTGGTCGTCGCCGAAGCGAAGAAGCTCGGGACCGCCCTGGTGCGAGCGACCGGGTCGCCGGCCTACGTCGCGGCGCTGGAGCCGCTGCCCGACGCGGTCGACGAGGAGGCGGTCTACCGCGCGCTCGACGTCCCCTGGTGTCCGCCGGAGTTGCGCGAGCAGCCGTTTCGCGGGGAGCCGCCGGCGCTCGTCGAGCCAGGCGACATCCGCGGTGACCTGCACTGCCACACGACCTGGTCGGACGGCCGCGCGAGCGTGGAGGAGATGGGCCGCGCCGCCCTCGAGCGGGGGTACGAGTACCTGGCGATCTGCGACCACACGCCGGCGGTCGGGGCCGTCACGGGGCTGACGCCGGACGACGTCCGCCGCCAAGCCGAGGAGATCGCCGCTGCCAACGAGGTGCTGGCGCCGTTTCGGGTGCTGCGCGGGATCGAGTGCGACATCCTGCCCGACGGGCGACTGGACCTTCCCGACGACGTGCTGGCGGAGCTGGACTGGGTCCAGGCGAGCGTGCACGGCGGGCAGCGGATGCCACGGGCTGAGATGACCAAGCGGGTGGAGGAGGCGCTGCGCAACCCGTCCGTGCGGTGCCTGAGCCACCCGACGGGACGGATGATCAACCGTCGGCCGGAGAACGCGCTGGACCTCGACCGCGTCTACGAGGTGGCGATTGAGGAGAAGGTCGCCCTGGAGGTCAACGGCCTGGCGCCTCGGCTCGACCTGAGCGGCGAGCACGTGCGCGAGGCGATCGCCGCCGGAGTGCAGATCGTGTGCTCGACTGACGCGCACTCGGTGCAGGGCTTGCGCAACATGACCTTGTCGGTGGCTACGGCCCGGCGTGGCTGGGCGACGGCGGCGAACGTGCTCAACACGCAGCCGCTGGAGCGGATTGTTCTCCCGAAGTAGTCGACGTTGGGATCGGCGTAGGGGTCGCCCAGCGGCAGGGCGCCGCGGAGCTCGGCGACGGCGGCGTCGAGATCGCGGGCCCGATCACGGCCTGACGAAAGCGAAGCACCGGGCGACGCTATCGCGTTAGCGTGCGCACATGACCGTCACCCCTGCGACGGACGTCGTGACGCGCCAGGTGCGCGACGGCGTGGCCGTCCTCACTCTGAACCGACCCGACCGCCTGAACGCCTGGATCCCGGCGATGCAGGTGCGCTACTTCGATCTGCTGGAGGAGGCGGCGGCGGACCCCGAGGTGAAGGCGATCGTCGTGACCGGCGCCGGACGCGGCTTCTGCGCCGGCGCGGACATGGAGGCGCTGCAGGCGATCGGCTCGGACGAGGGATCCGCGGACGACGCACGCGGCGACCACCGCCCCCAGACGTTTCCGATGACGATCCCGAAGCCGGTGATCGCGGCGGTGAACGGGCCGGCCGCCGGGCTCGGGTTGGTGATGGCGCTGATGTGCGACATCCGAGTCGCGGCGGCGGGGGCGAAGCTGACGACGGCGTTCGCGCGCCGCGGGCTGATCGCCGAGCACGGGATCTCGTGGGTGCTGCCCCGGCTGGTCGGCAGCGCGCACGCGCTGGACCTGCTGTTTTCGGGGCGGGTGCTGCTCGCCGAGGAGGCGGCGGGCATGGGCCTCGTCAACGCCGTGCACGCGCCCGAGGAGCTGATGGAGCGGACGCTCGAGTACGCCACGAATCTGGCCACTTGGTCGTCGCCCACCTCGATGGCGATCATGAAGAAGCAGGTCTACGAGCACATGGAGCGAGGCGCGGCTGGCGCGCTGGAGGAGTCCAACCGGCTGATGGCGGAATCGTTCGGGCGCCCGGACTTCGCGGAGGGCGTGGCCTCGTTCGTTGAGGGCCGGCCGCCGCGGTTCGCGGGCCTGAGTCAAACGGTCGGGGCGAGCTCGACGTAGACCATGTCGCCCTGGTCGACCATCACCTTGTCGTAGGCGCGCCGCATGCGCCCGTAGCGACGGTCGAGCCCCGCTTCCGCTTGCTGGCGCTCCTCTGCGGTCTCAAGGATCCGGGCGGTGGCCTCGACTCCGGGACCGAGCGGCTTGCCGCGTGGGTCACAGGGAAACACACGCGCCCGGGGATCCCGGCGGATGCGCCGGACCTTGGCCGTACGCTCCTCGGTGTGCGTGACGAAGCGGCGGTCGTCGAGCAGGGCGAACCACACGGGCGTCGGCACGGCGGTCCCATCTCTTCGGAACGTCACGAGCAGCGCGTACTTGTGCTCGCGTAACCCGGCGAAATCGGGCGCCGTGCCTGGCTGGGCGGCTGAGTCGAACGCGGCCTTGTGGCGCATGCGGTCGTAGACCCAGTAACTCGCATCCGCGAGCCGGTGCTTGAGGGTCACGCAAACAGACTAGACCCGCGCGCCCAGGATCTCGACCGCGATCTCCGCGACCTGCGTCGGGTTGCGGCCCACCCGGACTCCCTTGGACTCCAGCGCCTCGGCCTTCGCCGCCGCCGTGCCCTGTGAGCCGGACACGATCGCTCCCGCGTGGCCCATCGTCTTGCCGGGCGGTGCCGTGAAGCCCGCGATGTACGCGACCACCGGCTTCGACACCGACGAGGCGATGTACTCGGCCGCCTCTTCCTCGGCCGATCCGCCGATCTCCCCGCACATCACGATCAGCTCGGTCTCCGGGTCGGCCTCGAACAGCTCCAGGATGTCGATGAAGCTCGAGCCCGGCACCGGGTCGCCGCCGATCCCCACGATCGACGAGTTGCCGAACCCGCCCTGGGCCAGCTCGTTGCCGATCTGGTAGGTCAGCGTCCCCGACCGCGACACCAGCCCGACGTTGCCCTCTTTGAAGAACTGCGCCGGGATGATCCCCACGTTCGCCTTCCCCGGCGACAGGATCCCCGGGCAGTTGGGTCCGATCAGCCGCGAGCTGCCGCGCCGCAGGTGGTTGTACACGCGCAGCTCGTCGTGCGCGGGGATCCCCTCGGTGATCGCGATGATCAACGCGACCCCGGCGTTCTCCGCCTCCAGGATCGAGTCGGCCGCGAAGCGGGGTGGTACGAAGATCATCGCGGTGTTCGCGCCGGTCTCCTCGACCGCGGCGTGGAACGTGTCGAACACCGGGATGCCCTCCACGTCCTGCCCGCCCTTGCCGGGCGTCACCCCCGCCACCACCTGCGTCCCGTAGTCGCGGTTGCGCAGGCTGTGGAAAGTGCCCTCGCGCCCCGTGATGCCTGACACGACGAGGCGGGTGGAGGAGTCGACCAGGATCGCCATCAGCCCGCCAGCTCCACGACCTTCTGGGCGGCGCCCAGCATCGTCGTCTCCGTGTGCACGTTGGGCAGCGCGGCTTCGGCCAGCAGCTCCCGCCCCTCCACGTCGTTGGTCCCGTCCAGCCGCACGACGAACGGCACCGACGGCTTGATCTGCGCGAACGCCTCGATCAGCCCGCGCGCGACCTCGTCGCAGCGGGTGATCCCGCCGAAGATGTTGAACAGCACGGCGCTGACCTTCTCGTCGGAGAGGATCACCTCCACCGCGCTCGTGATCGCCTCCGCCTTGGACCCGCCGCCGGCGTCCAGGAAGTTGGCCGGGCGACCGCCCGCGGCCGCCACCACGTCGAGCGTCGACATCACGAGCCCTGCGCCGTTGCCGAGGATGCCGACGTTGCCGTCGAGCTTCACGTAGGTGAGCCCGCGCTCCTTGGCCATGCGCTCCTGCGGGTCCTCCGCCGAGAGGTCGCTGAGCTCGGCCACGTCCGGGTGCCGGTAGAGGGCGTTGTCGTCGATCGTCACCTTGGCGTCGAGCGCCACGACCTCGCGCGCCTTGGTGATCAGCAGCGGGTTGACCTCGACCAGCGTCGCGTCCTCGGCCACGAACACGTCGTAGAGCTTGCCGAGCATCGCCCCGACCGGGCGGATCACGTCGGCGGCGATGCCCGCCTCGTACGCCAGCCGGCGGCCGTGGAAGTCCTGGAAGCCGATCAGCGGGTCCACGTGCAGCATGCGCATCGCCTCGGGGTCCTGCTCGGCGACCGCCTCCACGTCCATCCCGCCCATCCGCGACAGCATCGCCATCGGCTGCTTGGCCGAGCGGTCGAAGACGACCGCGGCGTAGTACTCCTCGTCGATGTCGCTCGCCTGCTCGACCCAGACCTCGTGAACGGTGAACCCGCGGATGTCCATGCCGACGATCGCCGCGGCGTGCTCCTCGGCCTCCGCGCGCGAGGTGGCGAGCTTGATGCCGCCGGCCTTCCCGCGCCCGCCGATCTGGACCTGGGCCTTGATCACTACCGGGTAGCCGAGCTCCTCGGCGGCCGCGACGGCGTCGGCGGCGGTCGCCGCGTGGCGCCCCTCCGGGACGGGGACGCCGTGCTTGGAGAACAGCTGTTTGCCCTGGTATTCGAGTAGGTCCATGTCGGGATAGATAGGATGCTGCGCCGCTGCGCCCGGCGGGCGCGGACCCTATCGAAACGGCTGAATGGCACTTCCCAAAGACGTCAAGTTCGTCACGTTCGACTGCTACGGAACCCTGATCGACTGGGAGAGCGGCGTATACGACGCTTTCCAGAAGGAGGCCGACCGTGACGGCTTCACGATCGACAGGGACGTCCTGATCCCGCGTTTCATCGACGTGCAGCGCGACATCCAGCGCGGCTCTTACGAGCTCTACGCGGAGGTGCTGCGCCGCACGGCCGTGCGCGTGGCGGCCGAGCTGAGCTGGGACCTGGAGCCCTCGCGCTCGAACTTCCTGCCCAACAGCGTGCCGGCCTGGCAGGCCTTCCGCGAGACGAACGCGCAGCTCGAGCGCTTCGCCAAGAAGTACGAGCTGGGGATCCTCTCCAACATCGACGACAAGCTGCTCGGCGCCACGCGCCGGCACTTCCGCGCGGACTTCGACCTGGTCGTGACCGCCCAGCAGGTGCGCTCGTACAAGCCGGATCCCGCCCACTTCAAGGAGTGCGCGCGCCGGATCGGCCCGATGAAGAAGAACTGGGTGCACATCGCGTCGGGCTACCCGACCGACATCGAGCCCTGCATCAAGGAGAAGGTCCCGGTGATCTGGGTCAACCGCCACGGTGAGGAGATCGAGGGCGGTCGCAAGCCCGACGCCGAGGTGAAGACCTTCCGCGACGCGGGCAAGCTGCTCAAGGCCGCGTAAGCAGCCTTGCGCGCCGTCTCCGTCAGCCCTGAGGCGCTGGTGGTCACGAGCGCGTTCTGGCAGACCAACGCGATCGCCCTGCGCGTTGGTGAGGAAGCGGTGCTGATCGACTCGCCCTACCTGCCCGACGAGCTGGACGCCCTGCCCGGCCTGCTCGCGGGCGCGGGCTTCGAGCCGGACGGGCTGCTGGCCACCCACGCCGACTTCGACCACGTGCTCGGAAGGCTGGCGTTCCCGGGGATGACCCTCGGGCTGGCCGAGAGCTCCGTCGAGCGGCTGCAGCGCGAGCCAGGGGAAGCCCAGCGGGCGCTGCGCCAGTACGACGCCGAGTTCTACGTCAGCCGGCCGGCTCCGCTCGCGCTCGGACAGGTGCAGGCCCTGCCGGTGCCGGGCCACGTCGAGATCGGCGACCGCGAGCTGGAGCTGCACCCCGCCGAGGGCCACACGCCCGACGGCATGGCGCTGTTCGACCGCGCGCAGGGCCTGCTGATCGTCGGCGATTACCTGTCAGACGTGGAGATCCCGTGGATCTCGGTGGGCGGCTCGCTCGCCGACTACCGCGCGACGCTGGCGCGGCTCGCTCCGCTGGTCGAGGAGGCCACCACCGTCGTTCCCGGCCACGGCGCGCCGCACGACCGCGAGACCACGCTGCGCCTGCTGGACGAGGACGTGGACTACCTGGACGCGCTGGAGCGCGGCGACGAGCAGCTGCCCGACGGCCGCGACTCGAAGGCCCAGCGCGGGATCCACGAGGAGAACGTCACGCGGGTCTAGGCCCCGGCCGCGTCGAGGGCTTCCTGCCAGGAGCGGAACCCCCGTACCCGGACGATCTTGTCCCCCGAGAAGTGGAGCAGGTTGGCGGCCTCCTGGTCCAGCTCGACCTGGCTGGCGCCGCCCCGCATGTGCACGTGCCCCAGCCACAGCACCGAGTCGCCGAGGTCGCGGATGTCGTGCTCCTGGAACTCCCAGAGGTCCCAGGTGTCCCAGATCTCGTTGAACCCGCGCGCCACCTCGTCCACGCCGTGGTAGACCGGCTGCTCGACCGCGGCCGGGCTGGCGGGGATCCACTCGACGTCCTCGGCAAGGCTGTGCGCGCCCAGCTCGAAGTCGTGCCGGTTCCACGCCTCGATGCCCTGGCGCACTATCTCGACTCTCTCCTGGGACATGCCCAGGCTCAGTATCCCGCTATGAGCCGGCCGTGCGAAGGGCGCGTGACGGCACGCGCTCGCCGAGCGCGAAGCGAGGCTCGGGCTCGGCCTCGCCGGCCAGCACCGCCAGCGCGTGCTCCGCGACCGCCGGCCCGTGCTTGTAGCCGTGGCCCGAGCCGCCGCCCAGCAGCCATACGCGCTCGAGCTCGGGATGGCGGGCGAACAGGAAGTTGCCGTCCGCGGTCAGCGAGTAGTGACACGACGGCGCCGAGCGCACGGGCGCGTTCGCCAGCGCGGGGAAGCGGTGCGCGAGGTAGTCGCGCGCCGCGGCGAGGCTGGCGTCGGGCGCCTGCGGCGGGCGCAGCCCCGGCTCCACCGGCTCGCCCTCGCGGTCGGAGGCGATCTTCATGCCGTAGGGCTCGATCAGCGCGTGGCCGTAGGCGCTCGCGTCGAAGTCGATCCAGCCTGGTGCGTCCGCCCAGCCGGGGTCGGCCTCGAAGAGCACCACGTCCTGACGGGTCACGCGCAGCCGGACGAGCGAAGGGAACAGCTGTGCCAGCCAGCCGCCGCAGGCCCAGACCACGTGGTCGGCCTCGAGTCGCCGGCCGTCGACCAGCGCGCCCTCGCCGTCGGGCTGCGCCTCGCCGCGCACCAGGCGCAGCCCGCCCTCCCGCGCCCGCGCCACCAGCGCCCGTACGCCGTCGCCGGCCCGCAGGACCCCGGCGGCCGGCTCCAGCAGGGCGAACGCGAGGTCGTCGACCGCCAGGCTGGGATACAGCCGCGCCGCCGCGGCCGGGTCGACCCGCTCGACCGGGATGCCCTGCTCGCGCAGCACCCGCTCGCTGTCGGTCTCCCAGCCGCCCTCGCGCCGGGCGAACCAGACGACGCCCGCCTCCACGAGCACACCGAGCTCGCGCCAGGCGGTGCGGGCGCGCCAGGCCGATGCCGAGTAGAAGCCGTCGGCGCCGTGGCTGTAGCGCAGCAGCCGCGTCTCGCCGCCGGACTCCGACCGCGCGTCGCCCGGCTCGAAGCGATCGACGAGCGTGACCTCCCAGCCCGCGGCCACCAGGCGGTCGGCGAGCGCCGCCCCGAAGATCCCTGCGCCCAGGATCAGGGCGGAGGACAAGGCTTACTTGATGACGGCGATCGTGTCGCCGGTGGCGATCGAGCCGCCCTCGGACACGCCCAGCTCCTCGACCGTGCCCGACGACGGAGAGGTGATCTCGTTCTCCATCTTCATCGCCTCGATCACGCAGATCAGCGCGCCCTCCTCGACCTGCGCGCCCTGCTTCACGGCGACCTTGAGGACGGTGCCCTGGATCGGGGAGACGAGCTGCCCGGGGGCGCCGCCCCCGCCGCCGCCCGTCTTGCGCTCGCGGCGTGGGGCCTGCTTGGCGGGCGCGGCCCCGTTGGGCGTGGGAGCGCCGATCACCTTCACGTCGAACTTGCGCCCGGACACCTCGACCGCGTACTTGCGCTCGATCGTCTCGGCCTGGTCGTCGTCGGCCGGCGCGGCGGCCGGGAACGCCAGCCGCTTGAGCCACTCCTTGTCCTCGACCAGGTCGCGGCAGGTCTCGCCGTTGCGCCACTGCTCGGTGGCGAGCAGCGCCGTGTGGAAGGGGATCAGCGTCTTCAGCCCGCCGATCTCGAACTCCCCGAGCGCGCGCAGCATCCGCTTCGTGGACGCCTCGCGGTCCACGTCCCAGACGATCAGCTTGCCGATCATCGGGTCGTACAGCGGCAGCACCTCGTAGCCTGCCTCGGCGCCCGAGTCAACGCGCACGAACGGCCCGGCCGGCTCCCTGTACAGCTCGATCCGTCCCGGTGCCGGGGCGAAGTTCTTGGAGGCGTCCTCGGCGTTGATGCGGCACTCGATCGCGTGGCCGCGCAGCACGACGTCCTCTTGGGAGTAGGCGAGTGGCTCGCCCGCCGCGATCTTGACCTGCTCGCGGACGATGTCGATCCCGGTGACCATCTCCGTGACGCAGTGCTCCACCTGCACGCGGGTGTTCATCTCGAGGAAGAAGTACTCGCCGTCCGACAGCAGTCCCTCGATGGTGCCGGCCGAGCGGTAGCCGACCGCGCGCGCGGCGTCCGTCCCGATCTTGCCGATGCGCTCGCGCAGCTCGGGGTCCACCGCCGGCGCGGGGCTCTCCTCGATCAGCTTCTGGTGGCGGCGCTGCACCGAGCAGTCGCGCTCGAACAGGTGGATCACGTTGCCCTCGCCGTCGGCGAGGATCTGCACCTCCACGTGGCGCGGGTCGGGCAGGTAGCGCTCGACGTAGACGGTCGCGTCCGAGAAGAACTTCTCGCCCTCGCGCGAGGCGCCCTCGAACGCCTTCTCCAGCTCGTCCTCCGACTCGGCGACGCGGAAGCCCTTGCCACCGCCCCCGCCGGCGGCCTTGATGGCAACGGGGTACCCGACCGACTCGTCGATCACCGCTCTGGCGGCCTCGACCGACTCGACCGGGTCGGTCGTGCCGGGCACGATCGGAACGCCGGCATCGCGCATGATCTCGCGCGCCTTCGTCTTCGAGCCCATCGCGTCGATCGCGCTCGCGGGCGGGCCGATGAAGACGATCCCGGCCTCCTCGCACGCCCGCGCGAACGCGGCGTTCTCCGCCAGGAAGCCATAGCCCGGGTGGATCGCCTCGGCGCCGGCCTGCTCGGCGACCTCGAGGATCTTCTCCACCTTGAGGTAGCTCTCGGTGGCCGGCCCGGGGCCGAGCAGGTACGCCTCGGCCGCGCGCCGCACGTGGGGCGCGTCGCGATCGGGCTCGGAGTAGACCGCCACGCTGCCCACGCCCAGCTCGTCGAGCGTGCGCATGACGCGTATTGCGATCTCACCCCGGTTAGCGACGAGAACCTTGGTGAACATCGGGGCCGGAGAGGTTATCGTCGGGTCATGATGCGCGGCCGCCGGCTGGTCGGACTCGCGGTCGCCGCCGGCGCTCTTGGCGCTGCCCGCGGCCGCCCAGGCGCAGCTGAGCCTGAAGCCGTGCAAGCACCTCCAGTGCGGCCGCATCGCGGTGCCGCTCGACCGCACCGGCGGCACGCCGGGCAGCGTCTCCCTCTACGTCGAGCGCCAGCGGGCGCAGCGCCGGCCGGCGCGGGGCGTGACCCTGCTGCTCGCCGGCGGGCCCGGCCAGCCGGCCACCGGCGCCTACAACGACCGCAGCAGGAACCCCTACGGCGAGTTCCGCTCGCTCACCCCGCTCAACGACGTGGTGGCCTTCGACGGGCGCGGGACGGGTCGCTCCGGCCTGCTGCGCTGCCCCGAGCTCGAGCGCGCCAACCTGATCGACGCGGGCGCCGAGGCGGCCGCCTGCGCCCAGCGGCTCGGGCCGAGCCGGGCCTTCTACCGGACGACCGACTCGGTGGACGACATCGAGGCCGTGCGGGCTGCGCTCGGGGTGGACAAGCTGACCCTGGTCGGGGTCTCGTACGGGACCTTCCTCGCGCAGGCCTACGCGGCGCGCTACCCGACCCACGTCGAGCGCGTGCTGCTCGACTCGGTGCTCGACGTGTCGGGCTGGGACCCGTTCTACCTCGACATCTTCGGCGCGGTCCCCCGTGTGCTGCGGGCGGTGTGCGGCCGGATCTGCGCCGCCTTCACCGACGACGCCGTGGCCGACCTGGGTCGCCTGGTCGCGCGCCTGGAGCGCGGCGCGCTGCACGGCCACGTGACGCTGCCGAGCGGCCACCGCCTGCGGACCAGCCTGACGCGCCAGGAGCTCTTCTTCACGCTCGTGTCGGGCGACCTCGACGAGCTCCTGCGCGCCTCCTTCCCGGGCGCCGTCAAGTCGGCCCTGCGCGGCGACCTCGACCCGATCCTGCGGCTCAAGCGCCACTCCGCGCTCTCGGAGGGGTCGGGCAGCCCGCGCGACTTCAGCTCGGCCCTCTACGCGGCAACCGCCTGCGAGGAGATCCCGTTCCCGTGGACCCGCTTCTCCGACCCTGCCTCGCGCTTCGCGCAGATCTCCGCCGCGGTCGCGCAGATTCCGGAGCAGGCGCTCTACCCGTTCGACCGCGCGACCGACGAGGGCAACGACTTCATCCGCATGTGCCGCCGCTGGCCCGAGGCGTCGCCGGCCCCGGCAGCCGGGCCGCCGGCCGGCTCGCTGCCGGACGTGCCCGTGCTCATGCTGTCCGGGCAGATGGACCTGCGCACGCCCGTCGAGACCGCCCGCAGCGCGGCCGCTGACTGGCCGCACGCGCAGGTACTGACGATCCCGGCCACGGGTCACTCGACGCTGACCGCGGACTTCAGCAGGTGCACCCACGACGCCGCGGTCCGCTTCTTCCGCGGCCAGGCCGTCGCCGCTCGCTGCAAGCAGGGCACCACGTTCTTCTTCCCGTTCCCGCCGGCGCCGCTCTCATTGAGCGACCTGCGCGGGGTCAAGGGCGTGCCTGGAGCGCGCGGCAAGGCGATCAGCGCGGCCCAGCTGACGCTGTTCGACGTGACCGTCGAGTTCCTGTCGACCGTGCTCGCGGCGCAGGACCTCGATCTGCACGGCGGCGGGCTGCGCGGCGGGCGCTGGGCGCTCAACCTGAACGACGAGCGCCCGGTGCTGCGGCTGGACGAGGTCGAGTATCTACCGGGCATGCGCGTGAGCGGGACGGTCCGCGGCATCGGGACGCGCCGCGAGCGCTCCAACCTGCGGCTGAGCGGGCCGCGCACTCCGGACGGCGTGGTGCGGATCGGCCGCAAGTGGATCACCGGGCGGCTCGACGGGAAGCCGGTCCGCTCGCGCGTGCCGGGCTCGCGCTCCTCCGCCTCGGCGGCCGCTGCGGGTCCCCGCTCGACCGCCACCCGCGCGCAGCTGCTCCGCATCGCGCGGCGGCTGGCCCACCGCCCGCGGCGCTACTGAGCACCCGTTCGGGTCGGGCTCCCCATAATGAGCGGCGTGCGTTCCGTCGCCGCCCTGCTCGCCGTCGCGGCGAGCCTGCTCGCCCCGGCCCAGGCCGGCGCGGTGCCGCACTTCACCCGCTGCGGCGCCTACCTGTTCGGCTGCGCCCGCGTGAGCGTCCCGCTCGACCGCACCGGGGCCACGCCCGGCCACGTGTCGCTGTTCGTCAAGCGCATCCGCGCCCAGAAGCGGCCGCGCCGGGGCGCTCTGTTCGTGCTCGCCGGCGGGCCCGGACAGTCCGCCACCGAGGCCTTCGAGGGAGACGGCATCGGCGTGCTCGCGCCGGCCTTTCGCCACCGCGACCTGATCGTCTTCGACCAGCGCGGCACCGGCCGCTCGGGGCTGCTGCGCTGCCTCGCGCTGGAGCGCTCCAACCTGTTCGACGCCGGGCGAGCCGCGGGCCAGTGCGCCGGGCGCCTCGGCGCGCGGCGCTTCCACTACACGAGCCGCGACTCGGTGGAGGACATCGAGGCGCTGCGCGTGGCGCTTGGGCTCGACAAGATCGCCCTGTACGGAACCTCCTACGGGGTGAAGGTCGCGCTCGGTTACGCGCTCACCTATCCCGCCAACGTCGAGCGGCTGGTGCTCGACTCGGTCCTGGAGGTCGACGGTCCCGACCCGCTCTACCGGCCCACGCTCGAGGCGATCCCCCGCGTGCTGCGCTCGCTCTGCCGCTCCGGCTGCAGCTCGTTCACCGCCGATCCGCTGGACGACCTGGCGCGGCTCGTGCGTCGGATGGAGAGGGGCGACGTGCGCGGCCAGGTGGTCGACCCGCATGGCCGCCGCCGGCCGGCGCGCCTCAGCCGCGGCGAGCTCTTCCTGATGCTGATCGCGGGGGACTTCGACCCCGCGCTGCGGGCCGCGCTGCCCGGGGCGGTGCGCGCCGCACTCGACGGCGACACGATGCCGCTGCTGCGGCTCGGCCGGCGCTCGTTCTCGGTCGAGGGCGAACCGCCGCCGCCGCGGCTGCTCAGCACGGCCCTGTTCACCGCCACCACCTGCGAGGAGATGCGCTTCCCGTGGGCGCGCGCGACGCCCCCGGATCCGGTTCAGCGCCGGCACGATGCCGCGGCCTCCGCCGCGCTGATCCCGGATACGGCGTTCTTCCCGTTCGATCGCGTCAGCCTGCTCGACAACGACCTGCTCCAGCTGTGCGACCGCTGGCCCGCGTTCCCGGTCGAACCGGTCTTCGGCCCGGGCCCGATGCCGGACGTGCCGGTGCTGCTGCTCGAGGGCGAGGACGATCTGCGCACCCCGGTCGAGGGCGCGCAGCGCGTGGCCGCCCAGTTCCCGCGGGCCAAGCTGGTGGTGGCGCCGGCCACCGGCCACTCGGTGCTCGGCTCGGACGCGTCGGGCTGCGCCGAGCAGGCGTTCGCGCACTTCTTCCGCAACCAGCCGGTGTCGACAGCCTGCCCGCGCCGCCGGCGCGAGTTCCCGGCTTCGCCGCCGCCGCCCAGGAGGTTGACCCGAGTGCCCGTGACGGCCGGCGTCGGGGGCCTCCGCGGGCGCGCGCTGACGGCGCTCGCGCTCACCCTGCGCGACGTTGGGGAGGACACCCTGACGCGCTTCATCTTCGACGAGCGCGACCCCGACCTGGCGCGCGGCGGCGGACTGCGCGGCGGGCGCTACCGGCTCGACGGAGACAACCGGCTGCACCTCGACGACGTGAAGTTCGTGCCGGGCGTGCGCGTGAGCGGATTCGTGCGGCGCTTCGGCGCCCAGCGTCAGAGCGGCCGGCTGCGCCTAGGCGGGGCGGTCGACGGCGCGCTCTCGCTGCGCGGCCGCCGGGTGAGCGGGCGCCTGCGCGGCGAGCGCGTCCGCGCGGTGCTCTCGGCGCGGACCGCTACGTCGGGCCTTCAGGCGGCGGCGGCACGCCTGCCCGGGCGCGCAGTCCGATGAAGAACGTGGCCATCATCTCGCCGAAGAGGCTGTCCGGCACCGCCTCGGGCTCCAGGAGCCGCTCGAGCGCCATCCCGTTGGCCATCGCGAACGCCATGGCCGCCACGTCGGCGGGTGGCACGACCGGATCGATGCCGAGTCGCTCGACGCGCTCGGCCAGCAGGTCGGCGAGGCGCTCGCGCAGGCTTCGGTAGCGGGCCACGAGCTGCTCGCGGAAGTCCTCGTTGCGCGCCGCGTGCACGGCGAACTCGAAGAACAGGCGATGGTGCTCGGGCTGCGCGTCGAGCATGCGCATCAGGCCCTGGGCCGCCTCGCGCGCCTGGGCGTCGGGGTCGGCCTCGGTCGAGACGATGCGGTCCAGCTCCTCCAAGCGCGCCTCGAAGTGGGCGTCGAGCATCGCCAGGAACAGCTCCTCCTTGTTGCTGAAGTTCGCGTAGACCGCGCCCTTGGTGAAGCCGGCTCGCTCGGCGACCTCGTCGAGGGAAGCGCGTTCGATCCCGCGCCGCGCCGCGACGGTGGCGGCCGACTCCATCAACAGCTCTCGGGTGCGCGCCTGGCGCTCCTTGCGGGTGGTCACGCCAGGGCGGGCACGCGCGCCGGCACGCGCTCCACCACGATCTCGCCGCCGCGGTCGGGCACGAGCGTGATCGCGCGCCGCGTGACCCGCTCCGGCCGCTCGTCCCTGGTGCGCAGCTCGAGGCGCCGGACCAGCTCGCGCAGCACGACGCGCATCTCGAACTGGGCGAAGCTCGCCCCCAGGCAGCGGCGCACGCCGCCGCCGAACGGGATCCAGGTGTAGGTGCCGGCCGGCCGCTCGATGAAGCGCTCCGGCCGGAACGCGTAGGGCTCGGGGTAGATGTCCGGGCGCCGGTGCACGAGGTAGATGCAGGGTGCGATGTTCGCGCCGGCGGGCAGCAGGCGGCCGCCGATCTCCATCGGCTCGGTCAGGCGCCGCAGCACCAGCGCGAGGATCGGCCGCAGCCGCAGCGTCTCCTTGCAGACCGCGTCCACGTACTCGTCGTCGCCGGCCTCGACCTCGTCGCGCAGACGCGCCAGCACGGGCGGATTGCGCACCAGGCGCTCGACCGCCCAGGCGAGCGACGACGCGGTCGTCTCGTGCCCCGCCACCAGCAGCGTCATCAGCTGGTCGCGCAGCTGCTCGTCGCTCATCTCGCTGCCGTCCTCGTGGCGGGCCTGCAGGAGCATCGACAGCACGTCGTCGCGCTCGGCGAGGTCGGGAGCGGCGCGGCGCTCGCGGATCTCGTCGTAGATCAGCTCGTCGGCTGGCTCGCGCACGCGCCGGAACAGGCCCGAGCGCGCCAGTCGCTGGGGGCCGAGCGCCGCCAGCATCGCCATCCGGCGCGGATCCGAGCCCCACTCGAGCGCGCCGCTCAGCGTCGCCCGCAGTCGCTCGCGCCGCGCGGCGTCCTGCACGCCGAAGACCGTGCGGATGATGACCTCCAGCGTGATGCGCTGCATCGCCGGGCGGACCGCGTAGGGCTGACCCGCGGGCCAGCTGTCGATCTCCTCGGCGGCCACCTCGGTCATGACCTGCTCGTAGCCGCGCATGCGCTCCCCGTGGAACGGCGGCAGCATCAGCTTGCGCTGCGACATGTGGGCGCCCTCGTCGAGCAGCAGCAGCGAGTGGTGGCCCAGCAGCGGCAGCACCACGACATTGGCCTCGCCGGCGTGGAGCACGCGCGGATCGCCGGTGAAGACCTGCTTGATCGCGTCGGGATCGGCGAGGAAGACCCAGTTGCCCTCGTGCGCGATGCGCAGCGTGAACATGTCGCCGTAGCGGCGCCGGCAATCCTCGAGCATCGGCCCCGGCCGGTAGATCCAGCGCACCGTCTGCAGCGGTCGCGAGGTGGTCGGGCCGGGCGGAAGGGTGGCGGTCACATACCGGATGGTATCTGATTTCGAGCCCGCCGGGAACGGACCATCGTGACCACCAGCAGCGCGATGACGGCCAGCGGGAACGGGACGATCACCTCGAGCGGCAGGTCCAGTCCTGCCTTGATCAGGAGCGCGAGTCCGGCGCCGATCAGCACGACCGCCAGCGTGGTGCGCAGCACGGCCGGGTTCACGCGGACCGACCAGTGGCTGCCGACCCACACGCCCGGGATCGACCCGATCAGGATCGTGCCGACCAAGCCGAAGTCGACGTTGCCCGCGCTCACGTGGGCGAGTCCCGCGGCCCAGAGCAGGATCGCGGCGTGGAAGACGTCCGTACCGACCACCCGGGTGGGCGACAGGCGGAACAGCAGGATCAAGCCGACGGCGATCAGCGCGCCGCTGCCGGCCGAGGTCACACCGAGCACGAACCCCACGCACGCCCCGAGCACGACCGCGGCGATCTTGTGCCGGCGCTCCAGCGCGATCGTGTCGCGCTCGCGCTCGTGCATGCGCTTCAGGAAGGCGCGCACCAGCGTTGCGGCGCCGGTGAGCAGCAGCGCCGCCGCGAGGACCGTGAGCAGCAGATCGTCGAAGTCGCGTCCGGCGGCATCCTCCAGGAGGTCGAGCATCCACACGCCGAACACGGCCGCCGGCACCGAGCCGATCGCCATCCAGCTCGACAGCTGCACGTCGACGGTGCGCTGGCGCCAGTGCTTGTAGCCCCCGACGGTCTTGGTGACCGCGGCGTAGGTGAGGTCTGACCCGATCGCGGTGATCGGCGTGACCCCGAAGACGAGGATCAGCATCGGCGTCATCAGCGAGCCACCGCCGATCCCGGTCATGCCGACGAGCACGCCGACCCCGAGGCCGAACGCGATCAGGGCGAAATCCACGCGCTGGGAGCGCCAGAGGCCTACAAACCATGCCCGCGCCGACGGTGTCGTTGGTCGACTCGTCGATCAGGATGAAGCTGCCGGTGGCGCGGTTGCGCCGGTATTCGTCGACGAACAGCGGCGTCGACAGCCGCAGCCGCAGGCGCCCGATCTCGTTCAGCTCGAGCCCGTTCGCCTCCTTGTCGCGGTGGAGGGAGTTCACGTCGATGCGGTAGCGCACCTCGTCCACCTTGGCGAGGGCGGCCCGCGACGTGTGCTTGATCCGGTAGCGAGACGAGGGCGACAGCGGCCGCTCGGACATCCAGCAGACCATCGCGTCGATCTCGCGTGCCTCGGTCGGCCGGTTCTCGGGGCGGCAGATCATGTCGCCGCGCGACACGTCGATGTCGTCCTCCAGCCGCAGCGTCACCGAGAGCGGCGGGTAGGCCTCCTCGAGCTCGCCCTCGAAGACGTCGATCGAGGCGATCCGCGAGGTCTTGCCCGACGGCAGCACCACGACCTCGTCGCCGGTACGCAGCACGCCCGAGGCCACCTCGCCCGCGTAGCCGCGGTAGTCGTGGTGCTCGTCGGTCATCGGGCGGACCACCCACTGCACCGGGAAGCGCGGGTCGCGCAGGTTGCGGTCGGACGCCACGTGCACGTGCTCGAGGTGGTAGAGCAGGGAGCTGCCCGCGTACCAGGGCATCTTCTCGGAGCGATCGACGACGTTGTCGCCGTGCAGCGCCGAGATCGGGATGAAGGTCACGTCGTGGATGTCGAGCTTGGCGAGCCAGCCCGAGAACTCCGCCGTGATGCGGTCGAATACGGACTGGTCCCAGTCGACCAGGTCCATCTTGTTCACGCACACGACCAGGTGCGGGATGCGCAGCAGCGACGCGATGAACGCGTGGCGGCGCGACTGCTCGAGAACGCCCTTGCGCGCGTCCACGAGCACCAGCGCGAGGTCGGCCGTGGACGCGCCCGTGACCATGTTGCGCGTGTACTGCTCGTGGCCGGGGGTGTCGGCGATGATGAACTTGCGCCGCGGCGTGTGGAAGTAGCGGTAGGCGACGTCGATCGTGATGCCCTGCTCGCGCTCGGCCCGCAGGCCGTCGGTGAGCAGCGCCAGGTTCGTGTAGCCGTCGCCGCGCCGCTTCGAGCTCTGCTCCACGTGCTCGAGCTGGTCCTCGAAGATCGACTTGGTGTCGTACAGCAGGCGACCGATCAGGGTCGACTTGCCGTCGTCCACGGATCCCGCCGTGGCGAAGCGGACCAGCTCGGAGGTGGCGACGGCCGACGGCGGGTTGCCGTTGGTGGCCGCGCCGCTCAGAAGTACCCCTCCTTCTTGCGGTCCTCCATCGCCGCCTCGGAGACGCGGTCGTCCGCACGCGTCTCGCCGCGCTCGGTGATGCGGGTGGCGGCGATCTCGGCCACCACAGCCTCGAGCGTGGCGGCCTCGGACGCGATCGCGCCCGTGCAGCTCATGTCGCCCACCGTCCGGAAACGGACCGACTCGTTGAACGGCTTCTCGCCGGGGAGCAGCTCCACGAACTCGGAGGTGGCGTAGAGCATGCCGTCGCGGCGGAACACGAGGCGCTCGTGCGCGAAGTAGATCGACGGCAGGTCGATCCCCTCCTCGCTGATGTACTGCCAGACGTCCAGCTCGGTCCAGTTGGAGAGCGGGAACACGCGGACGCCCTCGCCGGGCTTGATGTAGCCGTTGTAGAGGTTCCACAGCTCGGGCCGCTGAACCTTGGGGTCCCACTGCCCGAAGTCGTCGCGGAACGACATGATGCGCTCCTTGGCGCGGGCGCGCTCCTCGTCGCGGCGGGCCCCGCCGAAGGCCGCCTTGAAGCCGTGCTCCTCGAGCGCGTCGAGCAGCGTCACGGACTGCAGCCGGTTGCGCGAGGCGCGCGGGCCCTTCTCCTCGACGACGCGGCCCTTGTCGATCGACTCCTGCACGCTGGCGACGATCAGCTCGGCGCCGACGTCGGCGACCATCCGGTCGCGGTACTCGATCACCTCGGGGAAGTTGTGCCCGGTGTCCACGTGCATCACCGGGAACGGCAGGCCGGCGGGGTGGAAGGCCTTGCGGGCGAGGTGCAGCAGCACCGCCGAGTCCTTGCCGCCGGAGAACAGCAGCACGCCGCTTTCGAGCTCCGCGGCCACCTCGCGGATCACGTGGATAGCCTCCGACTCGAGGGCCCGGAGGTGTGAGATCTCGTAGCTCATGTGGTCGCCGCGCGCTTCAGGCGGGCTGTCGAGCACGCTCATACGTGCAGTCCGCACTCCGTTTTCTCCTGGCCGGCCCAACGCCCTTCACGGCCGTTTCCAGGCAATGTGCAAGGGCCGCAGCCGATGGAAGCGTACCCCTGGTCGTGGAGCGGATGGTAGGGAAGGTCGTGTTCGTGCACATAGCGCCAGATGTCGGCCTCGCTCCAGTCGACCAGCGGGTTGAACTTCCAAACCCCGCGTGAGGACTGGAATTCCACCTTCTCGGCGTCCGCGCGCGTCACCGATTGCTCGCGCCGGATGCCGGTGATCCAGGCGTCCGTTTCCGCGAGGGCGCGATCGAGCGCGTCGACCTTGCGCTGGCCGCAGCAGTTGCTCGCGCTCCACGGAGTCCCGTTCGGCGGCGTGGCGTCCAGGACCTCCACGTGAAGGCCGTAGCGGTCCTCGATCTTGCGCCAGGTCTCGTATGTCTCGGGGAACAGCACGCCGGTGTCGATTGTGAACACGCGCGCGGAGGGCTCGATGCCCATCAGCATGTCGATCAGGACCGACTCCTCCTTCTGGAAGGAGCAGGCGAGCACCAGGTTGGGGTGGTGGCGCTCGACCGCCACGGCCACGATCTCCTCCGCTGTGGCGTCGACTAGACCGCGCATTCGCCCTCCCCCCGGATGACCTGGAAGGGCTCGCCGCGCTGCCAGTCGATGAAGTGGCTCATGTTCTCGAGCGAGAACTCGATCGGCAGGGCCAGGTCGCGCACCTCGTCCTCGAAGCGCAGGGTGCCGACCCGTTCCGCGAACGCGTTGAAGGCCTCGCCCTCCTCGCGCTCGCCCTCGTACATGCGCAGCCAGCGCTCGACCGCGTCGGGCACGCGCTTGGCGGCCAGCCGTACCTTGAGCCGCGCGCCGTAGAGCACCTCGCCGCCCTCGTAGTTGCCGCCGATGTGGGCGACGTACGCGGGGATCGTGTGCTCGCCGACCTTGATCGACGCGCCGTAGAACCCGATGTTCGCGATGTGGTGCTGGCTGCAGCCGTTCGGGCAGCCGGACATCTTGATGTGCACCCGCCTGGTGAGCGGGTCCTCGATCTCCATCGACTCGATGCGCTCGCGCACGGCGTGGTTGAGGCCCATCGAGCTGGTGATGCCGAGCTTGCACGAGTCGGTGCCCGGGCAGCTGATCACGTCGTTGACCTCGTCCGCGCCGGCATCGCCGAGCCCGAGCGCGCCGAGCTCGCGCCAGACCTCGTAGACGCTCTCGTCGCGCACCCAGCGCAGGACGAGGTTCTGGTGCACCGTCGTGCGGCAGTAGCCGCCCGAGTAGTCGCGCATGATCTCGGCGAGGCCGCGGAACTGCTCGGGCGTGAGGTCGCCGCGGATCACCTTGATCTGGACGGCCGAGAACCCGGCCTGGCGCTGGGGCTGCACGCTCGTGGCGCGCCAGCGCTCGAACTCGCTGCCGTCGCCGTTCGGGCTGGCGTAACTGGCCGGGACCTCCGGCGCGCCCGCCTCCTCGTCGTCCACGAACAGCAGCGGACCCGGGTCGAAGTCGCGCTCGTCGACCCAGTCGCCCTCGAGCTCCTCGTCGACCTGGCGCTGCAGCTCCTCGATGCCGAACTTGTCGACGAACACCTTGATGCGCGCGCGTGCGCGGTTCGCGCGCAGCCACTCCTGGCGGTCGAAGATGCGCATGACGGCCTCGGTGACCTTGAGGTACTCGCCGTCGTCGGCGGAGACGAACTCGCGCAGCGTGGGGGCGACGCGCGGCATGATCGAGGTGCCGCCGCCGACGCGCATCTCGAAGCCCTTCACACCGTCGCGGATGCGCGGGATGAAGGCCACGTCGTGGATGCCGGTGATCGCGCGGTCCTCGTCGGTCGCGGTGAAGGCGGTCTTCACCTTGCGCGGCATCAGCTGTGTCGTGGGGTGGCGCACGAAGTAGCGCACGTAGGCGCCGGCGTAGGGGGTGGGGTCGAAGAGCTCGCCCTCGCAGATGCCGGCCCACGGGTCGCCGGTCACGTTGCGCATCGTGTTGCCGCAGCCCTCGCGGCTCGACAGGCCGGAGTCGGACAGCTCGCGGATCGCAGCCGCGGCGTCGCGCAGCGGGATGTGGTGCAGCTGGATGTTCTGGCGCGTGGTGATGTGGCCCTTGTTGAGCGGCGCGTACTTCTCGACCACGTCGGCGAACGCCTCCATCTGCTCCGGCGTGATGCCGCCGAAGGGAAGCTTCACGCGGATCATCTGCACGTCGGCCTGGCGCTGGCCGTAGACGCCCTGCTTGAGGCGGAAGCCGATGAACTGGTCCTCGGGCGTGTCGCCGGCGAGGAACTTCTCGGCTTCGTTGTCGAAGTCGTCGAACTCGCGCTCGAGGATCGGGATGATGTGTCCCGGGACGTTCTCGACGACCTCGGGGTTCTCGAGCGAGCCCTTGCGGCCCTTGCGCTTCGGCTCGGTGGAGACAGGTTCCATTCGAGGAAAGTACCAAAACCCGGTCGGGATTCCTGCGATAGACCTTGGCTGGCTGGCCAGTTACGCTGGCGGGCTCATGGATCCGCACGTAGACGCGACTGCCCAGGCCGACCTCGTCCGCTCTGGGGAGGTGACGTCGCAGGAGCTCGTGGAGGGGGCGATCGAGCGCATCGAGGCGCTCAACGGCGACGTCAACGCCGTGATCCACACCCTGTTCGAGGAGGGCCTGGCGACCGAGCCGGCCGACGGCCCCTTCAAGGGGGTGCCGTTCCTCGTCAAGGACCTCGTCTGCCAGGTGGAGGGCACCCCGCAGCACGAGGGCATGCGCTTCCTCCGCGACCTCGGCCACCGGGGCGACGCTGACTCCTGGCTGACCTCGCGCTTCCGCGCGGCCGGCTTCGTGATCGTCGGCAAGACGAACACGCCCGAGCTGGGCATTCTGCCGACCACCGAGCCGGAGGCCTACGGGCCGACCCGCAACCCCTGGAGCCTCGACCACTCGAGCGGCGGCTCCAGCGGAGGCGCCGCCGCGGCCGTGGCGTCGGGGATGGTCCCGGTCGCGCACGCCAGCGACGGTGGCGGCTCGATCCGCATCCCGGCCTCGTGCTGCGGGCTGGTCGGGCTCAAGCCCACGCGCGCCCGCGTCTCGCTCGCGCCGCTGGGCGACTTCGTCGGCGGCCTGTCCGCGGACCTCGTCGAGGCGCGCTCCGTGCGCGACGCGGCCGCCGTGCTCGAGTTCGTGTCCGAGGGGGCGCCGCCCGGCGAGCCTTACTTCGCGCCGCCCAAGGCGCGCCCGTACACCGATGAGGTGGGCGCGGACCCGGGCAGCCTGCGCATCGGGCTGATGACGACGGCGCCGGGCGGGCTCGAGGCGCCGCAGACGGACTGCGTCGCGGCCGCGGAGGCGGCGGCGCGCACGCTCGAGGGGCTGGGGCACACCGTCGAGGTGGCCCATCCGGGGGCGCTCGACGACCCCAACTACACGGAGCAGTTCCTGGTGCGCTGGACGGCCGGGGTGGCCGCCGGGCTGGACTTCTGGAGCATGCGCACCGGCAGGAAGATCGGCCCGGACGACGTCGAGCCGGTGACCTGGGCGTTGGCCGAGCAGGGCTGGGAGCACTCGGCCGCGCGCTACGTCAGCGCGATCGGCTACGCCCAGATCGTGTCGCGCTCGGCGGTCGCGTGGTGGCAGGACTACGACCTGCTGCTGACGCCGACGCTGGGCGCGCCGCCCGCCATGATCGGAGCGATCGGCACCGGCCACGAGGAGGAGCCGCTCGCCCCGATCGTGCGCGCACTCCCCTACGCGATGTACACGGCAGCCTTCAACGCGACCGGGCAGCCGGCGATCTCGCTGCCGCTGCACTGGTCCGAGGCGGGTCTGCCGATCGGGGTGCAGCTCGTCGCGGACATGGGCGGCGAGGACCTGCTGCTACGGGTGGCGGCGCAGCTCGAAGAGGCAGTGCCGTGGGCGGAGCGGCGACCGCCGACGTTCGCGGCGGCCTAGCAGGCTTCGGCCGCTTCCGGGCCCCGGCCAACTGCAGCATTGAAGGGCGGCCCGGATCGGGGTGATAGTGCCGAGCGTCGCGCATATGACGCATTTCGGCACTATCACTCGCCTGGAGCCCTCTTATTGCTGCAGTTCGCGGCGTTACGCGCTACCCCACCGCTCCGCGTCCCCCCACGGCGACGCCGCGCCCGGGTCCCGCCCCGTGCCCGCGAACAGGCCGGCTCGCAGCCACCGCGACGTCGCGGCGGGCGCGGGGGGAGGCGTGGTGTCGCGCAGGAACTGCTCGATCGCGGCCGCGATCGCGGCGGCTTCCTCGGGTGAGGCCGCGGCGCCCTCCAGCTCGATGCGAGGGCGTGCCGGGCGCTGCTTTCCGTTGCGGCTCACGGGCTGAGTAGCGTACCGGCGGTGCCGGTGCTGCCCGTGTTCAGCCAGGAGGACGTGTTCGCCGCGATCTCGCCGAGCGAGGCGATCGAGTGCGTGCGCGAGGGGTTTGTCGAGTACGCGGCGGGCCAGTGGCAGATGCCGCCGAAGATCTACCTGGAGGCGCCCCCGGCCGGCGACTTTCGCGCGATGCCGGCGCGCGGCGGCGGGCTCGCGATCCTCAAGTGGGTCACCTCGTTTCCGCGCAACCCGCAGGCCGGTCTGCCCGTGGTGATGGGCATGATCTGCGTCTCGTCCGCGGAGGATGGCGAGCCGCTCGCGCTCGTCGACGTGCGCTCGGTCACCGCGCTGCGCACCGGCGCCGTCGCCGCTCTCGCCGCGCAGGAGCTGGCGCGCGAGGACGCGCGCAGCGTCGGCATCGTCGGCTGCGGTTTGCACGGCGCCTGGGCGGCACGCTGCCTGGCGGCAGCCGAATACGGCCCGGGTGTCTGCTTCGACCCCGATCCGGAGGCCGCCGGCCGCTTGGCGGGCGAGCTCGACTGGGAGGCGGGCAGCCGCGAGGACGCGCTCGCCTGCGACGTCGTCACCTGCGTGACGCCCGGCTCGGAGCCGGTGGTGCTCGAGTCGGACCTGCGCCCGGGCCTCCACCTCAACATGCTCGGCGCCGACGGGCCCGGCAAGGCCGAGGCGGAGACCGCCGCGGTCGCGAGGGCCGAGCTGTTCTGCGACGAGTGGGAGCAGGCGAGCCACGGCGGCGAGCTGACCGGCGCGGTCGAGGCCGGCCTCGTGACCCGGGAAGACGTGCGCCAGCTCGGCGACGTGCTCACAGGCGCGGCTCCGGGCCGCTCGGGGGTCGACGCGGTGACGCTGTTCGACTCGACCGGCCTGGCGATCCAGGACCTGGCGATCTGCCTCGCGCTGGTGAGCGCCCACCGCGCCGGATCGATGAGCACGACCACCGTCCGGCTCTAGGCGCCGTGGCTGAAGCGCTGGGCCGGTGCCGCCGATAGAGAGCCCGATGCCTCGAATTCTTCTCACCATCACCGCTCTGCTCAGCGCGATCGCCGTCGCCACCGGCTGCGGGAACGACGGCTCGTCCGCCTCCGGGGCCGCCTCCCTGGCGCCGGCCGGCGCGGTCGTCTACGGCGAGGCCACGCTCGACCCGAGCGACGACCAGCAGGCCGCGATCGACGCACTGATCGAGAAGTTCCCGGGCGAAGGCAGCGCCGGCGAGCGCATCCGCGGGCTGCTGGAGAAGGCGTTCAGCGAGTCGGACATCGGGCTCTCCTACGCGAAGGACATCGAGCCGTGGCTCGGCGACCGGGCCGGCTTCTTCGTCGCGTCGCTCACGCCTGGATCGGATTCGAGCGCCGCGCTGCTCGTCGCCACCGACGACGAGGGCAAGGCGGGCGACGCCATCGAGAAGGCGGCCAAGGCGAACGACGGCAAGGCCGCCTCCTACAAGGGCCACGACTACTACGCGATCTCCGACGGCGCCGCCGGCGTGGTCGACGGC
Source organism: uncultured Thermoleophilaceae bacterium (assembly GCA_963765135.1). Taxonomy (GTDB): domain Bacteria; phylum Actinomycetota; class Thermoleophilia; order Solirubrobacterales; family Thermoleophilaceae; genus JACVRW01. The sequence goes on along the minus strand of CAVXUX010000001.1, from coordinate 31,694 downwards.
TGGGTCGTGCTGGGCAGCGAAAGTGGCTTCAAGGCCGCCGTCGACACCGCCGAGGGCGGCGCGCGGATCGAGGACGACGACGCCTACACGGAGGCGCTCGACGACGCTCCCGAGGAGCGCCTCGGCTTCGTCTACTTCAACACGCCGGCGTTCGTGAAGCAGCTGCAGAAGACGGGACCCGGAGCGAGTCTCGGCCCCTTCGCCGGCCTCTTCAAGGACCCGGTGCTCGCGACCTTCAACGCCACCGAGCAGGGGGTCCGCCTCGAGGCGACCCTGCCCGAGTCGCTCACCTCCGCGTTCCCGATCCTGGGCGACAGCGGAGGGCGCGCGGCGGACCTGCCCGCGGACTCGTGGCTCGCGATCGCGCAGCCCGACCTAGGCAAGACGATCTCCTACTTCGTCGACGCGTTCGGCGGCCTGGTCGGCGGGCGCGACATGCTCGCGCAGCAGCTCAAGGCCGCCACCGGGCTGGACCTCGACAAGGACGTGATCTCGTGGATGGGCGACTGGAGCCTGTTCGTGCGCGGCGAGTCGGTGGCCGAGCTGAGCGGCGCGCTGGTGGTCGAGACGAGCGACGAGGCGGCGTCGGCGCGCTTCATCGACGCGGTGGCGCGGCTGGCGCGCAAGGGCGACGTGAACGTGACCGCACGCGATGGGGGCGTGACGCTGCGCACTTCGGAAGTGCCCGAGCCGATCCACCTGTTCCAGAGCGACGGCAAGGTCGTGCTCGCCTACGGCGACGCCGCGGCGGCCGATGCCCTCGACCCGGGCGAGAAGCTCGGCGACACCCAGGCGTACAAGGACGCCGAGGAGGCGCTCGGCGGCGACTACGACCTGAGCTTCTACCTCGGCTTCGAGCCGATCCTCGCGCTGGTGGACTCCACCGGCGCCGGCGACGACGAGGGCTGGCAGAAGGTCAAGCCGTACCTGGAGCCGCTGGGGGCGCTGGTCGTGGGAGCCAAGAAGGACGGCGACAAGCTGCGTTCGGCCTTCGGCCTGACCGTGCGCTAGGCATCGCGGAGCGCCGCGCCACTGCCGGACCCCCGTCGGAAATTGGCTCGTGGGCTCGGGCGCCGTGCCTCAGGTGCGTAGGCCGGGCGCGCGACGTACCGCTCCGCGTGGCCGCGCTTGCGCGCGATCCAGGCGAGCGGCGCCATGGTGGCCTGCTGGACCCATGCGGGCGGGAAGGCGCCCTGGACCTCGTCGGCGAACTCGCGCACGAACAGGGCCAGGTCGAGCGGCTTGGGCATGCCCTTGGAGGTGGTGCGGCCCTCGTGGGCGAGCGCGACCGCCGTCTCGAAGAGCTGCTCCATCCTGAGCGCCGGGCGCACCTGCACCCGCACGTACGCGGTCTCGTCGCCGCCGTTCTCGAACTTGTGGGAGACGCCGGCCGGGACGGTGACCACGTCGCCGGCCTCGGCGATCACGGTCTCGCGGCCCATCTTGAACTTCATCGTCCCGCTGAGCACCTCGAAGCGCTCCTCCTGGACGGGATGGACGTGCTTGCCCGGCACGTGGCCGTCGGGCGCCAGCTCCAGGTCGATCTCCAGCAGCTCGCCGTCCGTGTCGGCGGCGGTCTTGCGGAAGATGAAGCGCTCGCCTGAAACCGGGTTGTCGAGGATCTGTCCTGTGTATGCCATGTCCGCTCCTTGAAGGTCGTTGCTGATTCGGTACGGACATGCTCCGCGCTGACGGCCGTCCTGAAATCGGCCGCCGTGACGATCTCGCGGTGGCCCGGAGGGGGATCTTGGAGTCGTCCGATCGGGCGACCCGCCGCGGCTCGCCTACTCCGCGAGGATGACCCAGCTGTGCTTGCCGGCCGGCGCGAGGATCGTCGCCCCGCCGCGCGTCAGGAGCACCTGGCGGGATGCCGGAGCACCGCTCCCGCACGACCGTCCGCGCCGCGGCACGGCATCGGCCGGGAACGGCAGGGTGACCCGCACCAGGGCGGCGACGTCGCTCGCCACCGAGACCCGCAGGCAGCGCCGGCCGCTCAGCCGGGCGCGCAGTCCGTCGATGTGCGCGCGCCGGACGTTGTCCAGGCGCAGGTCGAGCGCGTTGCGCTTGGGCGCCCGCGGGATGCGCTCCCACTCGGTGCCGGTGACCGACTCCGGCGTCGGGGGGTCGTCACCGGGCGAGCTGACGGGCTTGGTGACCGGCTCGAACGCCCTGCCGAACGCGAGGCTGCGGGCGCTGATCTCCGCACGCGCCGCGCGCTTCGCCCGCAGGTGCGAGACCCAGTAGGCGTGGTCGTGGACGAGCCCGAGGCGGTCCTCGCCCGGGAGGAACGCGTAGTCCACGCGGTTGGGATCGTGCTGCACGACCGCGCCCGCCAGGAACGCCCGCGCAGCCCGCCACTCGTCGTCGATCGCGAACGTGTAGTGGTTGCCCGGGAAGGTCCACAGCTGGCTGCGCAGACCCAGGTCGTCGAAGATCTGCTGCTGCGCTCGCACGCTCGCGATCGGCACGAGCATGTCCGTGCGCCCGGCCCAGTTCAGGTACGGGACCCAGCGAGCGTTGCCGACGATCAGGTTCGTGTCGAGGAACCGCCCCGCCGCCGGCGGCCCGACGGTCGTGAAGGCCGCGCCGAACAGGTCCGGCCACTGCATGCCCAGCTTGTAGGTGCCGTAGCCGCCCATCGAGTACCCGCTGAGCGCCACCCGGTTGGGGTCGAGGCGGAAGTGGTGCGCCAGGTCGGCCCAGACCTCGAAGAAGTCCGCCTCCGCCGCGCCGCTGTACCACCCGTCCGGCCCGCGGCCCAGCGGGGTGACGTAGAACCGGCCGTGGTCGTCGCCGAGCTGTTGCTGCTGCCTCGGCGAGAAGACCGCGAACTGCGTGTAGGTGGCCGACAGCGAGTGGAGCGCGAAGTTGATCCCGGCCCGGCGGGTGCGCTTGTAGGTCTTCGGCACGAAGACGAGGTACGGCTGGAGGTGACCGCCGAACTCGGGGAAGTCCGAGCGCACGCCTTCGGGCACGTTCAGCCTGGAGGCGTAGATGCGCGCCTGCTTGAGCCCGGGAGCGTGGATGGCGCGGCTGACCCGGGCGGCGAGGCGCGCGAAGTCCACGTCCGCGGAGAAGCTGCCGCTGGTCCCGCCGCCGAGCGCCGTCGCCTGCGCCTCCTCGAACCAGGTGCCGCCGCCGCGCGGCTGGGGCTCGTCGAAGCGGAAGGCGAGGTTGAACACCCCCGGCAGCCCTGGCGACGGCCGCATGAAGTCGGCACCCGACCAGAGCCCGGCGCCGGCGACGTAGCGCCAGGTCGAGCGTCCCGGGTCCATCGTCGAGCGCGGCACGCGGATCGTCATCTGGTTGGTGCGGCGGTCGATCGTCACCGCGCCGTCCGGGAGCGACGTGGTCGCGCCACCGGGAAGGCTGGTCACGTCGCCGCCGGTGCCCCAGGCGGTGATGAACCGGTCGAGGCCCGGCGAGGTCAGGCCGGCGCCGTGCGGCCAGGCCACCTGGGCGCCGCCGCTGCGGTCGGTGTCGATGCCGATGCCGACAACCGTTGCGTCGTCGTCGAGGACCGTGCCGAGCGTGACGCGATAGACGATCGTGTTCGCCGTCGGCTTGATGCGCAGCTCGACCAGGTCGGCGGCGTTGTTGGCGTAGCGCGCGTCGCTCGGGTAGAACAGGTCGCCGGCGCCGGGCGAGAAGCCAGCGGTGCCGGGCGGCGACGTGACGGCCCCGGTCTGGGCGCCGTGGTCGTCGAACAGGTAGTCCTGGTAGAGGTACTCGCCGCGGCGGTAGGCGTCCGTTCCGGATACGAGCAGCGGTGCCGCGCGGAAGGGAGCGCGGTTCGCGAGCTCCGGGACCCGCGGCGGCTTCGCGTAGAGCAGCGACGGGCCGGGGAGCTTGCCCGAGCTGACGGTGGGCAGGGACGCCGCCTCCGCGGCGGGCGCGCCGACGAGCAGTGCACCAGCAGCCAGTAGCCAACCGCGCATGGCGCGACCCTACTCACCAGCCGTGCTGCCAGGCGACGATCAGCAACACGAGCGCGATCACGCCGGCGATGACGACCACGACGATGTTCGTCAGGAGCGCGGCGGGCAGCCAGCGCGGCGGCGCTGGAGCCGTCTCGTTCTCGGCATGCCAGCGCATCGAGGCGGCCAGCGTGTTGGTGATGAACTGGTTCAGGCTCACCTCTTCGCGCTCGGCGGCCTGGGCGAGTTCCGTGTGCAGCGACTGGGGCATGCGCAGCATCAGCCGGCCGCTGTGCCCGGCGTGTGCCTTGGACTCGGCGACCGGGCGCGACCTCCGGCTCCCGCTCGGCCCGAGCGCCTGCCGGCGGAGCCTGGTCGCCGGGCTTGAAGGCCCTGCCCTCGAGCTCAGCCCGCACCTTGGCCAAGGCGGCGTTCGTGCGGCGCGCGAGCGCGCTCTGTGAGACGCCGACCTCGTTGGCGACCTCCCGCCGACTGAGCTCGCGCACGAAGCGCAGGTAGAGGATCCTGCGGTCGGTGTCGTCGAGGCTCTGGAAGGCCCCGGAGAGCAGCAGGCGCGACTCGCTCGCGTCCATGTCGCCCGCTCGCTCTTCCTCCGGCGCAGCTTGGTCGGCCGCGCTGGCGCTTGAGCTCTCCAATCCGCGCCAGCTCCTCGGTGGACACGCCCACCTCACGAGCAAGCTCCGCCGAGGTCGGCGCCCGGTTGAGCCGTGCGGTCAACTCGTCGCGGGCCCGTGGCAGCCGGACGCTGGCTTCGTGGAGCCGCCGGGGGAGGCGCACCGGGCCCGTCCGATCGCGGATATGGCGCTTCATCTCGCCCTCGACGGTCGGAACCGCGAAGGCCACGAACTCCTCGCCTCGCTTCGGGTCGAAGCGTTCGATGGCGTTCAGCAGTCCGATCGAGCCCTGCCTGCACCAGGTCGTCGTGCTCGGCGCCGCGCCTGCCGTGCCGTCGGGCGAGCGCCTCGACCAGCGGCATGTACAGCTCCACCAAGCGCTCGCGGGCCCGCGCGTCGCCTTGGTCGTGATAGGCGCCGAGGAGCCGGCCCGTGCGCGGTGTCACGGTCGCTACGTCCTTGCCGTGCCGTTGTCCTCACCCAGTTCGGGATGGAGGTTTGACGCTAGGAACCCACCTTAACCCGATCCCGAAGTTACTGCCCAGGGCAGATACGCACGTGGAAGGATGGGACCGTGGTCACGGCCGTGATCTCGGACCTCCACCTGGGGACGCGGACGAAGGCCGATCTGCTGGCCCGGCCCGAGGTGCGCGGAAGGCTGATCGAGCGAGCTCGCATCGGCTGACCAGGTCGTGCTGCTGGGCGACTCGATCGAGCTCCGTGACGGGCCGGCCGGCGAGGCGCTCGCGACCGCCGCGCCGTTCTTCGAAGAGCTGCGGCGAGGCCCTTTCTGGGCGGCGCAGTCGATCCTCGTGCCGGGAAATCACGACTATCAGCTCGCGTCGCGCTGGCTGGAGCGACGAGGGCCCCGCCCGCTCGGGTTGGAGGAGCTCTCGGCGCCCCTACCAGAGCGATCCGCTCCACAGCCTGGCTGTGCGCATGAGTGCCACGGACCTCGTGCTCGCATATCCGGGCCTCTGGCTGCGCTCGGACGTGTACGCGACGCACGGCCACTACCTCGACTGCCACAACGACGTGCGTACATTCGAGTGCCTCGCCCGAGCGCTCGTGGAGAGGCTCAAGCGAGGCGCCGAGGAACGGCTACAGCACGCCGGACGACTACGAGGCCGTGTTGGCGCCGGTGTACAAGGCCATCTACCGGATCGCCCAATCGCGCGCGCCTACGCAGCGCCGCGCGGCTTGGCAAGGCTGGTGTCCGCTGGTGGGAGCGGCTGAACGGCTATCGGGGTCCCGGGCGTCGTCCCGGGGTTGGCGCGATGGCGCAAGTCGTGGATCGGCTTCGCATCGACGCCGAATATGTGCTCTTCGGACACCTCCACCGCGCCGGCTCGTGGCCGATCGAGGGCGGGCACGACCCTGCTCAACACCGGGAGCTGGATTGAGACCGACACCGCCTGTCGGCCTGGGAGCTGCGCCGTGATACGCGAGAACGGCGCTCCAGAGCTCAGGCAGTTGCTCTGATATCGCCCTGATATCAGCGCGACTTGCCCGCGAACTACGCGTTCGAGCCCGCCGATCCCCGGCGCGCGGGTACCTGTCCTGTGAATGTTCTGTAAAGCGCGTACACGGGCGCTGCTGGTCGGCCTCCTGGCCATCGCCGTGCATCCTGTGCGCGCCGTCGGCCGGCTTCGCCGCGGCTGACTCCGTCACCCTGCTCGCCCCCGGAGCCGGGTACGCGACCCCGAAGGGGTCGCAGCCGGTCCGCGACGTCCAGCGCCTCCTGCGGAGGCTCGGCGACGCGCCCGGGCCGGTCGACGGCCTTTACGGTCCGCTCACCGCCGGAGCGGTCCAGCGGTTTCAGGAAGCGCACGCCCTCGCGGTCGACGGAGTGGTCGGGCCGCAGACCATGGGCCGGCTGGTGGCCGAACGCAGCAAGCTGCGCAAGGCGAAGCTCGAACGCAAGTCGCCGGCCCGGAGCAACCGGGCCGAGAGCGTTACCGAGCGGCCTCCTGCCCGCACTCGCCCCGATGCCCAGCCCGACCGTGCCAAGCCGGATTCCTCGACCGGACCGTCGCCTTGGCTCGCCGCGGTGGTGGGACTCGCGCTCGCCCTGCTGCTGGCGGTCGTGTGGAGGCTCGCCAGTCGCCGCTGGGACCGCCCGCGGGGCCACGCGCACGCCTGGTCTGAGGCTCGGTCTGGTGTGCGCAGCGTTGCTCGCGGCGTACGTCGTCGGCGCCGCCACGGGCGCGGTGTTCGCCAGCCATGCCACACCCGATCGCGGCGCCAAGCCGAGCACCGCGACGGCCGAACCGAGGCCCCGCTGATCGCTCTCGGCGAAACGCCCCGCGCGCCCCGTCGCCGACCGGCTCTGCGCTGCTGCGGGTGGGCCAGGCGCTCGGGCGCCTGCGCAGCGCGGCCTCCGTCCAAATGCTCTTCTCCAGCGCCACCCGGGCGCTCTGCGAGAGCGCCGGGTTCGAGCGCGCGGCCGTCTTCAGCCTCCAGGGTGGCGCGCTGATCGCGGAGAGCGTGTATCCAGCCGACGGAAACGGGCCCCCGCCCTATGCGCTGGGGCCGGGTCTGCGCGAAACAGAGGTGCTGCGGCGCCGGATGGCTGTCCTCGTCGAGGATGTGAGCGCCGACCCGACGCGCGGTCGGGATCCTCGAGGGGGCGGGATCCTTCGTGGCCGCGCCGATCATCTGCCAGGAGCAGGCGGTCGGGCTCATCTACGCCGACCCCGGCGCCGATCGGAGAGCCGCTGACCGAGCTCGACCGCGACACGCTGGCCGTGTTCGCCGAGGGGTTCGGCCACGCGCTCGAGCGGTGCGTGCTCACGGGGCGCCTGCGAGCCCATGCCGAGCGCGTCACTTGCCCTCGCGCGGTCGACCGAGGCGAGCGTTACCGAGCTCGACAGCTACGAGTTCGCGCTCGCGCTCGTCCGCGGTGCGCTTTCCGCCGGTGAGCGCCCTGAACGGTCACGGCCTGAACGGCCTGCTCACGCGGCGCGAGCTGCGAGGTGCGTCGGCATGCTCGCCGAGGGGGAGACGAACGCCCGCATCGCCCAGCGCCTCGTCGTCTCCGAGGACACCGTCAAGTCCCACGTGAAGCACATCCTCAGGAAGCTCGGCGTCCACAACCGCTCCCAGGCGGTGTCGCGCTACTTCCAGGAACAGGCCGCGAGCTAGCGACGCCGGAAGATGCCCCTTTCAAGGAAGAAAGATCACCACTTCGCCGGATGCGGCGCACGGCACCGCGCGCTTACGCTCGCCTCGGCGACGCGTCGCTGCCCCACTTAGCTCTCCTCGGGGACGAGAGGATCTGCCTTGCAGCCGAACACGACCATGTCGGTGCGCGAACCCCTGCGCGAATCGCCCAGGTTCAGCTCAGGGCGGGTCCTCCGTGAGGAGCCGCTTGCTCTCGATCGTCGTGCCGACCAAGAACGAGCGAGGCAACATCGTCCGCGCTGATCGAGCGGCTCGGAGGCGGTGCTGCCCACCGTCGCCATGGAGATCATCTTCGTCGACGCCAGCACCGACGGCACCCGCGGAGGCGATCGAGGAGGCTGGCGAGGCGCAGCGAGCACGAGGTGGTGCTCCTGCGCCAGGCCTCCGATCGCCGCGTCGGCGGCCTGGGCGGGGCCGTCGTGCAGGGGCTTCGCGCCGCGCGGGCTCCCTGGGTCTGCGTGATGGACGCCGACCTCCAGCACCCGCCCGAGCTGATCGCCGCACTGCTCGAGCAGGCCGAGGCCAGCGAACTCGATCTCGTCGTCGCGAGCCGCTACTGCGAGCGGCGGGGAGAGCGGGCGGCTTCGGATGGGCGCGCGCGATGGCCTCCCGCTCGACGCACCACGGTCGCACGGCTGCTGTTCCCGCAGCCGCCTGCGGAACGTGACCGATCCGATGAGCGGCTTCTTCCTGGTGCGCCGCGACGCGCTCGACCTTGGACGATCTGCGACCGCGGGGCTTCAAGATCCTGCTCGAGCTCCTCGTCCGTCACCCCGGCGCTCCGGGTCGCCGAGGTGTCGTTCACCTTCGGCGAGCGGCACGCCGGCCAGAGCAAGGCGACGATCCGCGAGGGGCTGCGCTACCTCTCGCTTCTCGCGCGGCTGCGGTTCGCCCGCTTCGGGGCCGTCGGCGCTCTCCGGCCTCGTGGTCAACACGGTCCTCCTGGCGGTCCTCGACCGATGTCGTCGGGCTCTTCTACGTCGTCTCGGCGGTCATCGCGACCCAGGGCATCGACGCTGTGGAACTTCTGCCTCACCGAGCTCTGGGTCTTCTCGGATCGCGACCACAAGCGGGGGCGCGGCGACCCGGATGGCGTTGTTCTTCCTCATGAACAACGCGGCCCTGGCTCTGCGAGGGCCGCTGCTCGTCCTGCTCACGTCGGGTCTCGGCATCCACTACGTCGTCTCGAACGTCATCTCCCTGCTTGGCCTCACGCTCGTGCGCTTCGCGCTCGCCGACACCTGGATCTGGGCCAAGGCGCGCCCGGCGAGGTCACTCACCCGGTCCGTACGGCTACGACATCCACGGGATCGTCACCGTGCTGTCCGACGCGCGCCTGCCCGAGCTCGAGCGCTTCCGGGTCGGCGAGCTGGCCGCGCGAGCCGGACATCCGGGTGCGCCTGGGCCGCGTCGCCTCGAACGGCGACGGGCCCGCGATCCGCTACCGCGAGGGCCCGGGCCTCGGCTTCGGGCTCGTCGATCCACATGTCGGGGAGCGGATCGAGGTGACGGCCTCGCCGCTGGTGGGTCGTTCTCCTCACGTGCTGTACACGAACGTGGTCGAGCCGATCCTGCGCTGGACGTTCGCCGAGCGCGGCTATGCGCTCGTGCACGCCGCCTGCCTGGCGACGGGGGATGACGCCTTCCTGGTGACCGCCAGGACCGACACCGGCAAGACCACCACGAGCCTGAAGATGCTCGACCGCGAGCCGTACTCGTTCCTCTCGGACGACCTCACGCTGGTGAGCCCGGACGGGCGGGTGCTCACCTATCCCAAGCCGCTCACGATCAGCCGGCACACGTTGAAGGCGGTCAAGACGCCGCTCCTGACGCGGCGCGAGCGCATCGGGTTGGTCGATCCAGAGCCGCCTGCACTCCCGCTCGGGCGCCGCTTCGCGCTGATCCTCGCTCGCACGCACCTTCCGGCGGCGACGATCAACGCGGTCGTCCAGCTGCTCGTGCCGCCGCCGAAGTACCACGTGGAGCGCCTGGTGCCGGGCGTGGAGGTGGCTCCCGAGGCCCAGCTGGCCGGGATGGTCGTGATCGAACGGGGCGGCGACGGGGGCCGTGGTGCTGGACGAGCACGAGGCGCTCGAGACCCTGATGAGCAACTGCGAGGACGCCTACGGCTTCCCGCCCTACGCGGAGATCGAAGGCTCCCTGCGGCGCCGCAACGGCAGCGATCTCAGGGACGTCGAGCGGGCGATCGTCGCCAGCGCGCTCGGCGGCGTTCCGGCCAGCGCGTGCTGCGGAGCGAGACGATGGACTGGTGGCGTCGGCTGCCGGGAGTCGTGAGCCACTGGACTGGCACGCGGGCCGGCTGCGACCAATGGCGGCGCGCGGCTCCCGACGCTTAGCTCGCCGACGGCCGGCCGACCCGCGTCGCGTCGAGGCGAGCTCCGCGCGCGCCGCGGCTGCCCGCCGGGGCTTCTGCTCGCGCTCGATCGCTCGTCCTGTCGCGGCGGCGCTGCGGGTGTGGCAGCTGAACGAGCTCGGGTTCAACAGCGACGAGGCGGTCTACGCGGGCCAGGCGGCCGCGATCGCGGACCGATCCGGAGCCTCGAGGAGTTCTTCCCGGTCTTCCGCGCGCACCCGCTGCTCTTCCAGACGCTGCTGTCGCTCGGGTTTCGGCTCGCAGCCTCGGCGACTGGCTTCGAGCGGCTCGCCGTCGGCCGTCGCTGGGCGTGGCGACCGTCTACCTGGTCTACCGAGCTGGGCAGGCTCCTCTACGGGCGCAGGCGGCGGCCTGCTCGCGGCCCTGCTGATGGCGCTGATGCCCTACCACGTGGTGGTCACGCGCCAGGTCCTGCTGGACGGACCGATGACGCTCTTCGCGACGCTCACGCTGCTCCTGCTGGCCCGCTTCGCCGACGCACCGGGCCGCGCTGTGGCTCTACGCCGCCGGTGCGGCGCATGGGCCTCACGTTCCTCGTCGAAGGAGACCGAGCATCGTCCTGCTCGGGGCGTCTACGCCTTCCTGGCGCTGACCCCGGAGCTGCGGCGTGCGGCTGCGCGACCTGGCCGTCGCGCTGGGCGGTGATGGCGCCTGGTGATCGCGCCGTTCCCGCTCAGCCTGATGCTCGCCGGCCGGGCGGCGGACGGGCGAGAACTATCTCACCTGGCAGCTCTTCCGGCGGCCCAACCACGACTGGCTCTTCTACCCGACCGACGGTGCCCGAGGCGATCGGGCCGCTGCGTCGTGCTCGCGGCCGTGATGGGCCTCTGGCTGCCTGCGCCGGCAGCCGTCGTGGCGGGAGACGCTGCTCCTGTCCTGGATCGCGGTGCCCGGTCGTGTTCTTCCAGCTCTGGCCGGTCAAGGGGTTCCAGTACCTGCTCCCGATCGCGCCCGCCGGTCGCGGTCCTTGCGGCCGCGGCCTGAGCGGTCGGCGCGTGGCCGCGGCCCGGCGCCGGCCGTGCTCGCCGCGCGCGATCGTGGCCGCTGAGCCTGCTGGTCCCCGACGTGGGACAGGATCGCAGGCGCCGGCCCAGGGCGACACTTCCTCGCCGGGTCCGGAGGGCTTCCCGGCGGGCCGGAGGCGGGCCAGTGGATCGACGAGCACGTCCCGGCGGGAGCGACCTTCATGACCATCGGCCCGTCGATGGCGAACCTCGTCCAGTACTACGGGCACCGCAAGGCTTACGGGCTGTCGGTCAGCCCGAACCCGCTGAACCGGAACCCGTCGTACGAGCCGCTGGTCAACCCCGACCGGGCGATCCGCGACAACGAGCTGCAGTACGTGGTCTGGGACACGTTCTCGGCGAGCCGGTCGCCGAACTTCTCGAGCAGCCTGCTCCGCTACGCGCGACCGCTACAACGGCCGGGTCGTCCACACCGAGATGCTCCCGGCCAGCGGCGACCGCGGCGCGAGCGGCGCGCAGGCCGGCGATCGTCGTCTTCGAGGTGCGGCCGTGAGCCGCGGCTCGCGCGCGCCCTGGCGCTCGTCGCGGGCGTTGCGCGCGTCCGCCGGCGCCGGCCGCGGCGGCCGTCCCAGCGACGCCGATCAGAGCACTTCGTCGTGCTGATGCAGGAGAACCACTCCTTCGACAACTACTTCGGCACCTATCCCGGGGGCGGACGGCATCCCGGCGGGGACCTGCATGCCGGTCGGGCGCACGGCGCGCCGGCCCTGCGTCCGGCCGTTCCACCTCGGCGGCCGGCTCGACTCCCGACCTCGCTCACGACGGCGCGCATGCACCGGTCCAGTACGCCGAGGGCGGATGGACGGCTTCGTCCGGGCGGCCTCGGTCGGACCGCCAGACGGTCGGAGCGCTCGGTGATGGGCTACTACGACGACGCGCGACCTGCCGTTCTACTGGAACGTCGCCGACGAGTACGTCCTCTTCGACCGCTTCTTCGCCGCCGCGGCCGCGGCAGCGTGCCAGCCACATGTTCTGGGTGACGGGACGCCGGGCCGCCTCGCGGGGCTCGGAGCGGCCACGATCTTCGACCGGCTCGAGCGAGCGCGGGATCTCCTGGAAGTTCTACGTGCGAGGACTACGACCCGCGGCTCGGCCGACGGGCAGGCGGTGCGAGTGCCGCTCCTGAGCGTACCGCGTTACGTCGACGATCCCAAGCGCTGTCGCGCCACATCGTCGACCTCGACGAGTACTACGACGACCTCGAGCGCGGGACGCCTGCCCGCGGTTGCCTACATCGCGCCGGCCGGCGCGAGCGAGCACCCGCCGGGGCGGATCGCGGCCGGGGCAGACGCTCGTCCAGAGGCTGATCACGGCGCTCGCGAGCAGCAGCGCCTGGAAGAGCTCGGCCTTCATGTGGACCTACGACGACTGGGGCGGCTGGTTCGACCACGTGCGGCCGCCGCGGGGCGCGCGGATTCCGGGTGCCCGGCGCTGCTCGTCAGCCCGTACGCGCGCCGGGGCTACGTCGACAGCACCACGCCTGGACACCACCTCGATCCTCCGCATTCATCGAGGACAACTGGGGGCTGCGGCCGCTGGCCCGCGCGATGCCAGGCGCGCAGCTTCGCGGCGGGCCTTCGACTTCTCGCGCCCGCCGCGCGAGCCGAGCATCCTCGCCGCCGAGCGAGCGCCGGCGGCACGGCGCGGGATCCGCGACGCTGGGTGATCTACCTGGGCTACGGAGCGGCCCTCGCTGCTGGGCGTCGTGCTCGATCGGCTGGGTCGCGGCGCTCCGCAGGACGCGCTGGCGCGCCGTCATGCGCCCTGCTCGCGGCCGTGCGCGGCGCACGCGGCCGGCGCAGCGCGTGCCTGACACGATCCAGACCGTCCCGCCGGTGCCGGGCATGCGCTTCTGCGCTGGACGGCATCGAGTTTCGAGGCGGACGCCGCGGGCCGAGCGCGTCCACCTGTCGACGGCCGAGGCGCCGCGCGTTACGGCGCGCTCGACCACCGAGATCGCGCCCGGCGTCCGAGCCCGGTTCGACCGCTGGTACGCCGGCCGCCGGATCGCCGCGCTCAACCTCTACTACCGGGTCGGCTTCCGCTTCGTCGACCTCAGCGGACAGCCGGGTCGACCCGCGGGCTGGTCAGGTCGGTGACGCTGGCGGGGCAGCAACGGCCGGCGCCACGTGTTCCGGGGCGAGCGAGCCGCGCTGGCTGCAGGGCAACCGGGTGGTCCCGGAGAGCGGCGGGCGGAAGATCGACGGCTCGTGTCCTACGCGGCGCGAGAAGGCGCTCGTCGGGGGCTCGTCGGTCGTGCACCGGGCCAGCAGCGCTTCTTTCCCGGCCGAGACGCCGCAGGCCGCAGCTGCGGCTGCTGCTGTTCTCCGCCCGCGTGAGGTGCGGGACGCCCTGCTCGGCTTCCCGATCGGCTCCGCCGTCCGCGCTCGAGTACCCGAACGGCCAGGGTCGTGCGCCAGGCCCTCGGGCCGGGCGCAGAGCTGACCTTGAAGTCGCTGCCTCGCGGCGACTACCGGGTGAGCGTCGATGCCCTCGGCATCTCGTCGTCGAGACCGGTCGCCCTGTCCCGCGACCAGGAGGTGGAGCTGCAGGGTGATCAGCTGGCTCGACGTCGCGGTGGTGCTGCTCGGGCTTGCGTCGATCGCCCTTGCGCTCGCTCTACGTCCGGCGGCCGGCCGCAGGTCGCAGCGCGCGGCCGCGTGGCGGCCGCGCTCATGGTCGCGTTGCCATCGTCTGCCGCCGGCCGCGCCGGGCGGCGAGCCGGCCCGACCCGCTGTTCGCCTACTACTACATCTGGTTCAACGCCGGCTCCTGGAATCGCGCGAAGACCGACTATCCGCTGCTCGGGCCGCTACTCGAGTGACGACCGCGGACGTCATGCGAGCAGCACGTCGACTGGGCGAAGCAGGCCGGGCATCGACGGCTTCATCGTGAGCTGGAAGAGCACGCCGGTGCTGAACCGGCGCCTGGAGCGGCTCGATCGAGGTCGCCGACGCGGAGCACTTCAAGCTGCTCGTCATCTACCAGGGCCTCGACTTCGACAGCGGAGCCGCTGCCGGCCAGTCGGGTTGGCGCGCGACCTCGACTTCTTCATCGACCGGTACGCCGGGACGCGCGCGTTCGAGTTCTTCGGCAAGCCGCTCGTGATCTGGTCGGGCACGCCGAAGTTCTCGCGCGCCGAGCTGGCGGAGCGTGACGCGAGCCGCGCGCGGGACGCGCTGCTCGATCCTGGCCTCGGAGCGCAACGTGGAGGGCTACCGGCGCGTGGCCGACCTGGTGGACGGCAACGCGTACTACTGGGCGTCCGTCAACCCGCGCACCTATCCGGGCTACGCCGAGAAGCTCGCGCGAGATGGGGGAGGCGATCCATGCGCGCGGCGGCCTCTGGATCGCCCTCGGCGGCGCCCGGCTTCGACGCGAGGCTGGTCGGCGGCACGAGCGTGGTGGAGCGACGCGGCGGGGCGACGCTCCGTGCCGAGCTCGACGCCGCGGCGACGCTCGTCACCGGACGCGCATCGGCCTGATCAGCTGGAACGAGTTCAGCGAAAACACGCATATCGAGCCGAGCCGCAGGCACGGCTCGCGCTATCTCGACGTGGTGGCCGACGTCCGCGGCGCGCGACGCTTCCGGAGGTCCGCGACTTCGACTCGAGCGAGCCGGCCGCCACCGGAGTGAACTACGGCCTGCCGCTTCTCGGCGGTTTACGTGGGGACCCTCCTCTGCTTGCGCTCGGGCGGCGTCGCGCCTGTCGCCTCACTCTTCGAGGGGTAGGAAAACCCCCAATCGGCGGCTTGTCGACCCAACCGCGGGCGCCCGCTAGGCTCGAGACTTGCCATGGTCTGCGAGGACTGCGTCGCCGTGGCGCTGGGGCTGATCGCTGGCCTTCTCCGCCGAGGCCGCTGCGCCGATCCGGTGATCGTCGCGGCCGGCGACATCGCGTGCGATCCGCACGGATCCGGGCTACAACGGCGGTGCGGGGACGGCCGACCGCTGCCACCAGCGGGCCACCTCGGATCTGCTCGTCGGCGCTCCGCTCGCCGCGGTGCTGCCGCTCGGGGACATCCAGTACGACAGCGCGATCGACTGCCAGGATCAACGCCGTCTACGACCCCGACCTGGGGGCGGGTCAAGTCGATCAGCCGTCCGATCCTCGGCAACCACGAGTCCGGCAGCGGCGACGCGGCTATTTCGACTACTTCAACGGCGCGGGCGTGGCGGATGGGCCGGCGGGCCCTCGGGGCAAGGGCTATTACAGCTTCGACCTCGGCAGCCTGGCATCTGGTGGCGCTCAACTCGAACTGCTCGCAGCGTCGTCGTGCTCGGCCGGCTCCGAGCAGGAGCAGCTGGCTGCGGGCCGATCTCGCCGCGCATCCCACCAGCTGCACGCTCGCCTACTGGCACCACCCGCGCTACAGCTCGGGGCACGACGGCAGCAACACCTCCATGCAGCCGCTCTGGGAGGCGCTCGCACGACGCCAGGCGCCGAGATCCTCCTCGTCGGGTCACAGCCACGACTACGAGCGCTTCGCACCGCTTGACCGCGAACGGGAGCTGGACCAGGCCGGAGGCATTCGCCAGTTCGTGGTCGGCACGGGCGGAGCCTTCTTCACCGGTGGCCTCGGCTCTCTGGCCCCCCACAGCGAGGTGGCACAGAACGACACCTTCGGGGTCCTGTTGCTCACGCTTCACCCGGCGAGCTACGACTGGCGGTTCGTCCCCGAGGCGGGCAAGACGTTCACCGATGCCGGCTCCGAGAGTTGCCATGGCCTGATAGCTCCGCCGCTGCTCCCCGGGCCGGTCCCGGACGGCACCGCGCCCGTGATCACGAAGCTCCGGCTCGCTCCTCGGCCGATCAGGCGCAAGAGCGCCTTCCGCTACGAGCTTGTCGGAGGCGGCGAAGGTCAAGTTCACGATCAAGCGCAAGGCCGAAGGGTCGCTACCGGTCGGTCGGCGAATTCACCCAGTTGGCTTCCGCGGGGGCAACGAGCGGCGGTTCCGCGCCAAGATCCGGGCGCGGCGGCTGCGCCCCGGGACCTTCGAGGCCCGCCTTCGGGCGGTCGATGCAGCCGGCAACCGCTCCGCACCCAAGACGATCGGCTTCCGGGTTGTGCGGAGGGCGCGTTGACATCGCACTTTGCGAGGACTACGTTCGGCACGCCGGAACCGGCACACCAAGGAGGGTGACGCTTTTGGCCATCTGGGTCGCGCTAGTGGTGCTCGCGGTCACGCCCGCTGCGGCCGCCGGTGCTCCACCGCAGCCCGACGCCGCACCTCAGGCGCCAGCCGTCGCGCCCGACCCTGTTCCGGGGACTGCGCCCACGCAGGAACCCACCCAACCCGCAGAGCAGCCGCCGCCTCCTGCACAGTCGCAGCCGCCCGCCGCGGCGCCCACGCACGCGGCCCTCCACGCCGCAGCCGCGGGAGCCGACGACGAAGCCGGCCCGCGAGCATCACCGCGCGTCGACGCAACCCGCGCCGGGGGGACGGCGAAGTGGACGCGGCGCGAGCCAGCCTCCATGCTGCGCATCAAAGCGCTCCTGCCGGGCGACCAGACCACCGCCGACTCGTCGTCGGAACTGCTCCTCCTAGCCGCGGGGGCGCTGCTGGCCCTGGTTTTGGCAAGCGGGTCGATGGTGTCGGTCGCGTCGCGGGCGATGAAGGGGCAGCTGCGGTGAGGGCGCGCGTCGGTGTGGTGCTGGTGGTGAGCGTCGCTCGTCTCTGCCGGCGCCTGCGAGCGCCCAGAGCGTCACGGCCAACTGCGACACACCGCTCAGGCAGCGACTCGCTGTAAGCGCTGGTACACGGACTCCAGTGGGTTGCTACTTCAGTGGCAGTGGCCAGCCGTCGGGCAGCGCTCATCTCCGGCTGCAGCAACGCATCCTTGCACGGCCGAGGCGCCGTTCGAAAGCGTTCGTGCATCGTTCAATGGCTCGACGCGACCATCACGCAGCAAGTCTGGATCGGCATCGACCGCACGCCGCCTCAGCTCGTCGGTTTGGCGCCCAGCCGTCCCGCCAATCCCAACGGCTGGTTCAACCGGCCGGTCCAGCTGACGTTCCAGGCCACGGACGCCACCTCAGGCGTCGCATCCTGCAGCTCGACTACCTATGGCGGGCCGGATGGGCTCGGGGTGCCGATTGCAGGCAGTTGCTCCGATGTCGCGGGCAACGTTGGCTCGGGCACTCTTGCCGATCAATTATGACGCCACTGCCCCGAGGCAGCCCTCCCTCGGCGTGCTTCCAGGGAACAAGCAGGTGTCGCTCGAGTGGTCGGCGCCCCCCGACGCCCTAGCCCAGGTCGTGCGCTCGCGGAAGGGCGCGAAGCCCGTTGTCGTCTTCACCGGCGCGAGCGAACACCTCACCGACCACAGGCTCCACAACGGTCGGCGCTATCGCTACGTCGTCACGCTGATTGACCAGGCCGGCAACCGATCCGCGGACGCGGCAAGCGCGGTGCCGACCGCGCTCCCCGCTGCTGCTTCCGGCACACGGCGCGCGCATTCATAGCGCTCCGACGCTCGTCTGGAAGCCTGTGCGGCGGGCGCGCTACTACAACGCCCAGCTGCTACGCCGCGGCCACAAGATCCTGACCCGGTGGCCGCGTGGGCCGCAGCCTGCAGTTGCACAAGCTCGTCCCCGGCCCGCTACTGCTGGTACGTCTGGCCCGGCTTCGGCAAGCGTTCCGAGCACCGCTACGGGAAGCTGCTCGGCAAGAGCTGCTTCACCGTGGTGCGCGGCTAGCGCCGCAGACCCACCCGCTCGCAACGCGCGCAACGATGTCGCAGGCGGTCCGCACGGACACGTGTCCCGCCCGGGCCCGCAGTTGAGCACGTCGAAGCTTCCGTTCGCGCCGTTCAGGCGGTCGTTGCCCGCGCCCCCGGAGAGGCGGTTGCGCCCGAGCCCGCCGCTGAGGCGGTCGTTCCCGGCGTTCCCGGCCAGGCGGTCCCGTCCCGGACCACCGACGAGAAGGTCGTCACCGCTGTTGCCGGCCAGACGGTCGTTCCCCCCGACGCCGCGTGGGCTGTCGTCCCCGAGCAGTCGATCGTCTCCCTGCATGCCCGCCAGGCGGTCGGACCCGACGCCGCCGAATAGGCAGTCATCGCCTCGCGAGCCCTTCAGGACGTCGTTGCCCTGCAGGCCAAACAGGTTGTCGCCGAGCGGGGTCCCGGCCAGCCGATCGTTGCCGGAAGTGCCGAGCATGTCGGTCGCGCATGCGCGCCGGTCCAGTGTGTTCGTTTCGGTGGGGCCGAGCAGCCCGCCCGCGGTGGGCGGCGGTCCGGGAGGTGGAGGCGGAACGACGCCCCGGTCAACCGACTCGCAGTCCGCAGCGATCGAGTCGGCGGCGTCGCCGAGGACGGTGTCGTTGCCGTCGCCACAGGTCACGATGTCGCCCCTGTCGCCGCGCGCGTCGATGAAGTCGTCGCCGGCGCCGCCGGCATGGGTGTCGACGCCCTTGTTGCCGCGCAGGGTGTCGTTCCCCGAGCCGCCGGCGAGCGAGTCGTTGCCGTCACCGCCCGAGAGCGTGGACGGGATCGAGGTCGTGTTGGTGACGCTGTCGGCCCCGTCACCCGCACCCACGGTGAAGCCGACGATCCCGGCGACCGGGCAGATCCCCGCACCCGCGAACAGGACGCACGCGGGCTGCGCGGTGATGGCGGCTCCGGCGTCGACGAGCGTGTAGTTCGGGTCCGCGAGCGAGATCGTTAGGTTGTTCACCTCACCCGGCGCGGCGGTGTACCACACGCGCTTGATCCGGGTGCTCGCCGTCGACGCGAAGGCTTCCGTCGACAGCAGCGAGAGCAGGCAGACTGCTGCGATTGCCAGTGACCGGTGTCGCATGCGGCCGGTCGAGCCTAAGGGCGACACGGCGGCGTCGCATCGCTCCAAGTGGTGATCTTTGAGCCTCGGACGAGGCGTCTTTTAGAGCGGGATGTTCCCGTGCTTGCGCTTCGGCGTGTCGACGCGCTTCGTCTGCAGCGTCTCGAGCGCTCGGATCAGCTTCGGGCGCGTCTCGTGCGGCACGATCACGTCGTCGATGTAGCCGCGCTCGGCCGCCGAGTAGGGATTGGCGAAGCGGGCCTTGTAGTCGCCGATCAGCTTCTCGCGGCGCTCGTCGGGCGTGGGCGAGGTCTGGATGTCGCGGCGGTGGATGATGTTCACCGCGCCCTCAGGCCCCATGACCGCCACCTCGGCGGTCGGCCAGGCGAACACGAAGTCGGCCAGCATGTGCTTCGAGTTCATGACGTCGTACGCGCCGCCGTAGGCCTTGCGCGTGATCACGGTCAGCTTCGGCACGGTCGCCTCGGTGAACGCGTAGAGCAGCTTGGCCCCGTGGCGGATGATCCCGCCCCACTCCTGCGACGTCCCCGGCAGGAAGCCCGGCACGTCCATGAGCGTGAGCAGCGGGATGTTGAAGGCGTCGCAGAAGCGCACGAAGCGGGCCGCCTTCTCCGACGCGGCGATGTCCAGCACGCCGGCGAGCTGGGCGGGCTGGTTGCCCACGATCCCGATCGGCCGCCCGTTGAGCCGGGAGAACCCGACGATGATGTTGCGCGCGAAGTGCTCCTGCACCTCGAAGAACTCGCCGTTGTCGACGAGCAGGTGCACCACGTCGCGCATGTCGTACGGCTTGTTGGGGCTGTCGGGGACGACCTGGTCGAGCTCTGGGTCCTGGCGGTCGGGGTCGTCGCCGGTCTCCATCCGCGGCGGCAGCTCGAGGTTGTTCTGCGGGAGGAACGACATCAGGTAGCGCGCGTCCTCGAGGCAGCTCTCCTCGTCGTCGGCGGCGAAGTGCGCCACACCCGACTTCGAGTTGTGCGTCATCGCCCCGCCCAGCTCCTCGAACTCGACCTCCTCGCCGGTGACCGTCTTGATCACGTCGGGGCCGGTGATGAACATGTGCGAGGTCTCCTTGACCATGAAGATGAAGTCCGTCATGGCCGGGGAGTAGACGGCGCCGCCGGCGCACGGCCCCATGATCAGCGAGATCTGCGGGATCACGCCGGAGCACTGGACGTTGCGCACGAACACGTCCCCGTAGGCGCCGAGCGAGACGACCCCCTCCTGGATGCGCGCGCCGCCGGAGTCGTTGATGCCGATCACCGGGCAGCCGATCCGCGCGGCCAGGTCCATCACCTTGACCATCTTCTCGCCCATCACCTCGCCGAGCGAGCCGCCGAAGACCGTGAAGTCCTGCGAGAAGACGCAGACCGGGCGGCCGTCGATCGTGCCGTGGCCGGTGACAACGGCGTCGCCCCAGGGCCGGTTGCGCAGCATGTCGAAGTCGGCGGTGCGGTGCCGGACGAACGTGTCCAGCTCCTCGAACGAGCCCGGGTCGAGCAGCTTGTCGATCCGCTCGCGGGCGGTCAGCTTGCCCTTGGCGTGCTGCTTCTCCTCCGCCTGCGGGTTGGTGTGGGCGGCCTGCTCGCGCAGCTCCTGGAGCTGCTGGAGCTTCTCCTCGTAGGTCTCGGGCGACTGCTGCCTCATGCGGCAAGCAGGTTAGCCGTCCGGGTCCAAGCCCTTGTAGTACGGCAGGCGGCCGCCCGCCCGCTTGCGCACGATCCGGTACAGGTCGTGCACGACGCCGGGGTGCTTGTGGGCGACGTTGTTGCCCTCGCTCGGATCGCGGTGCTTGTCGAACAGGTGGAAGCGAGTCGGCCTGTTGCGCGCCCACATCGCCCAGCGGCGGGTGCGGATGAAGAACGAGTTGCCGTAGCCGCCGAACGCGTACTCGCGCTTGGGCGGCTTGACGCCGTCGAACAGCGTCGACAGGTCCACGCCGTTCATCCGCTCGGGGCGCGGGCACGCCCATCATCGACAGCAGCGTCGGCGCCAGGTCGTGCGTGGAGGCGTAGTAGCGGCTCACCTGGCCGGCCTGGCGATGACGGGGATCGACGATCACCAGCGGGATGCGGGTCAGCGCCGGGTGCAGCGCGGTGGAGATCTTGCCCGTCCAGCCGTGCTCGCCGAGCAGGATGCCGTGGTCTGCGACCAGGGCGATGATCGTCTCGTTCTCCAGGTTCAGCTCGTGCACGCGGTCGAGCAGCACCCCCAGCCAGCGGTCGGTCATCGTCACCTCGCCCGCGTAGAGGTCGCGCAGCCGGCGCACGACGGGCCCGCGCTGGCCCGGGCTCAGCCAGTTCTCGACCTTGCCGTAGCGCGGCATGGCCGGCTCCGGACCGCGCCACTTGCCGTACATGTCGGCGTACTTCGGCGGCGGGGTCCAGGGCTCGTGCGGCTCGTAGGTGTCGACGATCAGCGCGAACGGCCGGTGCCACGCGCCGACCTCGAGCGACCGGACGGCGTCCTTCATGACCTTGGCGGCGAACGAGCGGCGCTCGTCGTGCCAGTAGCGGCTGTTGGCGAGGTAGAGTGCCGACGCGGTGGCGCTTCTCCGCGATCGAGGGGTGCAGCCAGTGGTGCAGCACCTTGCCGGGGACGCTCGAGATCGGGTGGGCGCCGCCGATCTGCCCGCCGGTGCGCACGAAGCGAGTGGACGCTGTGGCGCAGCGGGGCGTAGGGGCGGGCGAACCCGAGGAAGGGGTTGTCGGTGACGTACCCGGTCCAGTAGCCGGCTCGCCGCAGCACCGCCGGCAGCGAGTCGTCCACGTGGCGCAGCGGCGCCCAACCCGGCGAGTCGAGCAGCCCGGGGTAGTCGTGCCAGTGGCGGAACGGGAAGGTGCGGCGCCCGCCCAGGATCGAGTTGCGGGCCGGCACGGTGGGCATCGCCTCGGGGTAGGCGCTGCTGAAGCGCAGTCCGGTGAACAGCAGCTGGTCGATGTTGGGCGTGTGGACCGCGCGGTCGTAGACGGCGTCGGCGCGCAGCGAATCGACGATCACCAGGATCAGGTTGGGGCCGCTGGGACGCTGGGCGAAAGCGAGGTGCTCGCCCAGCATCGTTCCGGTCGCCGCGGCCGCGGAGGCCGCCAGGAAGCGGCGCCGTGTGGTTGCCCGGCTCACCTGTCTAGTGGAGCACGGGTCGGTGCTGCTTGCGAGCTAGCCGCGCGAGAACGGCCGGTGATGCGCGGATCCAAGGGCCTCCAGGGCGCTCTCCAGCGCGGCTTGGGCGCCGTCGCGGTTGAGCTTGCCGTCGTCCTCGGGCTCCGGTTCCGCGGGCGGCTCTTCGGGCTCTTCGGCAACCAGGGCAGGGGGCTCCTGCGGCTCCGGCTCAGTCGCGACCGCTCCGGCCACCCACACGGGCTGCTCGCCGGCCGGTGCGGGGCGCTCCCAGCCGAACACGCGAGCGAGCCATCCGCGCTTGCGCACGGGGGGTTCCGGAACTTGGTCAACCATGGGTTGACTTTCTTCCGGGACCCCCTCGGTGACGGGCTCGGGCTCCGGCTCTGGAACGGGCTCCGGCGCCGGCTCCTCGCCTTCGATGGTGGCCGTCAGCACCACCTTGGTCCCCCATCCGGAGGGCTCGATCGACACGGTGCCGCTGGCACCCTCGCCCTCCCAGGCGACCGTGCGCTCGGGCTCCAGCCTCGTGATCTTGATCT
Source organism: uncultured Thermoleophilaceae bacterium (assembly GCA_963765135.1). Lineage (GTDB taxonomy): Bacteria > Actinomycetota > Thermoleophilia > Solirubrobacterales > Thermoleophilaceae > JACVRW01. Next base: position 9,080 of record CAVXUX010000001.1, on the reverse strand, counting down.
CGCCGAACGCTCCGAGGTGGCGCGCCAGCCGCTCGACCTCGCTGAGCTCGCTCCAGAGCTCGGGAGGCGACTTGACCAACGTGCGCTTCACGCTTAAGTCCTGCATCGCCTCAGCGTTCGAGCAGGCCTCGCCGAGTCCTTCGTGAAAGATGTCTTGCAATGCTCGGCGCCGACCTCGCAGACCTGCTGGGAAGCCGAATCCCGGCGGATCACAGCCGCAGCGTGCTGGCGGACTCCTACGCCGGCCGCTACCTGGCCCGCCCGGATCGCCCGCCGGCGCCGCGCGTGCTCGACCTGGGCTGCGGGGCCGGCGACTCGGTGGACCTGTTCCGCTCGCTCGAGCCGCACGTGCGGTGGACCGGGGCCGACATCGAGCAGTCGCCCGAGGTCGCCGAGCGCACCCGCACCGACGCCGACTTCGTCACCTTCGACGGCCAGCGTCTCCCGTTCGCCGACCGGAGCTTCGACCTCGTCTACTGCAAGCAGGTGCTGGAGCACGTCCGCCACCCCGAGCCCCTGCTCGCCGAGGTCGCGCGTGTGTTGGCGCCGGGCGGGTGGCTGGCCGGCTCGACCTCGCACCTCGAGGCGTTCCACTCGCGCAGCGTCTGGAACTACACGCCGTATGGGCTGATGCTGCTGCTCGAGGAGGCGGGCCTCGAGCTGATCGAGGTGCGCCCGGTGATCGACGCCTTCACGCTGGTCGCCTGGCGCGCGCTCGGCACGCCCCGCTACTTCCATCGGTGGTGGGCGCGCGAGTCGCCGCCCTACCGCGCGATCTCGCTGCTCGCGCGGGCAACGGGCTGGGACCACCGCACGGTCAACACGGCCAAGCTCACCCTGAGCGGACAGTTCACGTTCCTGGCGCATCGGCCGCGCGCCGCGGAATAGGATCGCCCCGTGCTTCGTGCCGCCGCCCTGGTTGTCGCCGTTCTCGCGCTCGCGGGATCCGCGCAGGCGGCGCCTCTGACGACGCCGTGCACGGGGCGGGCGATCGCGCCCGACCAGGTGGTCACGGGCGAGTTCGACACCCGCTTCAACAAGAGCTACGTGATGGTCCCGTTCGAGGTCCCGAGCGGCACCACCGCGATTCGCGTGAAGTACTGCTGGGACCTGCCCGAGTCGGGCAGCAGCCGCCACACGCTCGACCTCGGGCTGTACGAGCCGCGCCGAGCCGGCACCACGGGCACCTGGGGCCCGCGCGAGTTCCGCGGGTGGGGCGGCTCGAGCCACCGCGACGTCACGATCTCCGCGGAGGGCTTCTCGACCGAGGCCCAGTACACCGCCAACCCCGCGCATCGAGCCGCCCGGCAAGACCACGCGCGCCTTCCTGCCCGGGCGGATCCGCGCCGGGCTGTGGGCAGCCGAGCTCGGCGTGGCGGCCGTGATCCCGCAGTCGGAGGGCGACGCCGACGGGAAGGTCGGCTGGCGCGTGGAGATCGAGTTCGCCGACGACCCCGCCTTCGCCGACGAGCCGTACCAGCCCGCGCGGTACGACAAGACCGCGGCGATTCCCACGGCGGGCTGGTACGAGGGCGACTTCCACGTCCACGCCGAGCACTCGGGCTACGGCGACGCGACGATGACCGAGACGTTCGACTACGCCTTCACGCCGACGACCCAGGGCGGCGCCGGGCTGGACTTCATCACGCTGTCGGACTACGTCGGCGGCAGCGCCTGGGGTGAGATCGGCCGCTACCAGGGCCAGCACCCCGGCAAGCTGATCGTGCGCAGCGCGGAGGTGATCACCTACCGCGGCCACACCAACAACCACGGCAGCGCCAAGTTCGTGGACTACCGCGAGGGCCCGATCTTCGAGCGCCGCCCCGACGGGACGCTCCAGCTGGTCCGCGGCACGCGCGACCCGCGCGACCTGTTCGACGAGGTCCACGCCGCCGGCGGCTGGACCCAGATCAACCACCCGACGATCTTCCCGCCGGTGAGCCCAGCGGCCGCGGCGCTCTGTCGCGGCTGCTTCTGGGAGTACTCCGACGAGGAGACCGACTTCAGCAAGGTCGACGCCTACGAGATCGCCACCGGCCCCGCCGACATCGCGGGGACGCCAGAACCCGTTCACCCTCACTGCCATCGACGAGTGGGAGCGCCACCTCGGCCAGGGCCGCAAGATCGCCGCGGTGGGCTCGAGCGACTCACACGACGCGGGCAGCGGCACCGGGCCGCTCGACGCCCCGGTCGGGGAGGCGCGGACCGTGGTCTACGCCAACAAGCTGTCCGAGCGCGGGATCCGGTGCGGGATCAAGCGCCGCCACACCTACGTGAAGGTCTCCGGCGCGATCGCGCCCGACCTCAGCTTCGAGGCCCACCCCTTCGCGCAGCGCGGGTGGTGGAAGACCGCGATCGTCGGCGATGTCGTCAAGGCCCCGGGCGCCGGCTTCACGGCCCGGGTGCGCGGCGGCAACGGCCGGCAGCTGCTGGTTGTCGCGAACGGCAAGACGATCCTGACCGTGCCCGTGACGAGCGACGACTTCACCTACAAGTTCATCCAGGGCGGCGTGGGGCACTGGCGCCTCCAGCTCATGAACGGCTCGCTGGTGGAGACGGTCTCGAGCCCGATCTGGGTCGAGCCCGGCAACGGGGACGTCGAGCGGGCTCCCTGTAGCTAGGTCGGCTTGGCTCGCCATCGCCCAGAGCGCGACCGCGTAGGCGACGATCAGGAGCAGCGTCAGCCCGTTGGCCCAGCGCACCAGACCGCTGGGCGTGTCGCCGCGCTTCGCGCGCCGCGAGGCGATCCCGGTCAGCACGGTCATCACGATCAACAGCAGCAGCCCGCCGTCCGCGACCGAGTAGCCGATGTTGATCCAGGCGAAGTCGGCGTCCTCGAGGTTCTCCTTCGAGGCCACCCACTCGGCGCTCACGCGCATCACCAGGTAGCTGGGGATCGCGCCGATCAGCAGGGTGCGGAAGGCGAGCCGCAGCGCTGCGGCGCGGTCGTCCGAGCGCAGGGCGGCGCTGAGCACGACCGCGGCTACCGCAAGCAGCGCCACCAGCACCATCGCGCCCAGCACGTGCAGCAGCAGCGGGAAGTTCCAGGAGTCTGGGCGGACCGCGGCGATGCTCATGCGCCGGGCTTGTAGATCATCACGACGAGCAGAGCGAGCACGGCGATCGTCATCACGGCGTAGAGCGGCCGCGCGCGCTCGCCCGTTCCGGCGCTGTAGGCCTCGCCGAGGCGGATGCCCGTCCCGGCCGCGATCGCCCACAGCACCAGCGCGGCCAGGATCCACCCGTCGACGATGCTGTAGTCGTCGAGCGCCAGCCACACGCCGAACACGAGCGTCAGCAGGCCGCCGACGTCCCAAAGCCGGCGGCCGAGGAAGGTGAGCTGCTGACCCGCGACGCGATCGCCGGCCAGCAGCAGCACCGAGAAGACCACGACCGAGCCGACCGCCGCAAAGGCGCCGATCATGTGCAGGAAGAGCAGCCAGTCGTACCGGCTCACGCCGGGCAATCTATGACGGTTCGCGGACGGCTCGTGCTCGCGTCCTCCGCGTCAGCGCGTCGCTCCAGCCGCCGCGCCTTGGTGCCGCTGAGCCGCGGGCGCCGGACGCCCGCTCCGGCCTAGGAGCCTCCCAGCAGGGCGGCGTCGAAGAAGCCGGTCATCCGCCGCTCGTACTCGCGCGGCCGGAGCTCGGCCCCGCCGATGTGGCTCGGCGCCCGGCACCTCCCAGACGAACTTCGGCTCGCTCGCCGACTCGTAGAAGTCCTGGCAGAGGTCCTCGCCGCCCTGACCGCGCTCGGCGTAGACGAAGAAGACAGGGCGCGGGGCGATGCGCTCGACGATGTCGTTCAGGTTCGGCGGCGGCGCGTCGTCGGAGAACACAGCCGTTGCGACGGTGATCCCACCCCAGACGGGCACCGCGAGCACCTTGTTCGACCAGGACGCCACGCTGGCCTCGCGCACAGACCGGATCCCGGCCCCGTCGGACATGACCGCCTTGAGCGCGTCCGTCTCGGCCGCCGTCTCGAGCATCAGCTCGCCGCCGACGGAGAGCCCCATCCCGCCGATGCGCTCGGGGTCGACGTCGGGCCGCTGGCGCAGAAAGGCGATCGCGGCCTTGATGTCCCGGTCGCCGTTCCAGCCCAGCGCGTTCGGATCGCCCTCGCTCTCGCCCTCGCCGCGGCGGTCGAACAGCAGCACCCCGTAGCCGTGGCGGATGAGCATCCTGGCCTGCTGCTGGGGCCCCTTGCGTCCCGGGAACGCGATCACGGCGGCGCGGTTGCGCGACGGCACGTACCAGCCCTGGAGCTCGAGCCCGTCGTCGGTCGTGAACGAGACGTCCTCGACGGGGCGCCCAGCTCCGGCTCGGGCACGACCGCGCGGCCGATATGCGTCTGCCCGTAGGAGCTGACGAGCGGGAAGACGACCACCACGCCGACGAACAGACCCGCGAGGACGAGCAGGGCCCGCCGCCCGTAGCGGCGCGGCATCCGCTCGTCCAGTCGCCTGGACCGCCACAGCGTCACGACGCCCACCGCCAGCAGCATCAGCCCGGCCGGGATGGCCAGGAGCCCCGTGTAGTCATCACCCGAGGCGCCGACCTCGCGGGTGTAGTACCACGCCTCGGAGGCTGTCCCCAGTCCGAACACGCCGAGCAGGAGCGCCACCACCGCGCGCCACCCCGCGCGCAGCCGCGGGTACGCGACGGCCGCCATGCCCAGGACCGCAAGCGGAACCAAGCCGCCCGCCAGGTGATCGGTCGCCGAGGTCCCCGGTTGGGGCTCGAGGAACGAGTCGTCCACGATGTGCAGGGCGATCAGGCCGGTCGCGAGCAGCACGGTCGCGCGCTCGCGCCGGCCACAGGGGTGTTCCCTGCGGCCGGCGGCTGCGCTTCGCGTGACCATCTACTCGTACTGCAGCGCCTTCAGCACGTTCAGCCTCGACGCCCGCCGCGCGGGCAGGATCGCCGCCAGCATGCCCGCCAGCGTCGCCACGATCGCGAACACGACCACGGCGACGATCGGGGCCGAGAACGTGACGTCCATGCTGTCGAGCGCCTTGGTGATGACCGCCGCGAGCAGCATCCCGAGCGGCAACCCGAGCGCCGCCCCGATCAGGGCGATGATCACGCTTTCGTAGCGAATCATCCGACGCGTCTGGCGACGCGTCAGCCCGATCGCCCGCAGCATGCCGAGCTCACGGGTGCGCTCGAACACCGACAACGCAAGGGCGTTGACCATCCCGAACAGGCTCACGATGATCGACAGCGCGAGCAGCACGTAGAAGACGTTCAGGATCATGTCGATGCTGCCGGCCCGCTCGGTGATCCAGGCGCTGTTGGTGCGCACCACCGCATCGGGATACGGGTCGAGCGTCTTGTTGAGCGCCGCCGTTGCCTGCGACGTGATGCCGTCGTCGGTGTCGACGAAGACGAACAGGTCCTTCGGGCGCGGGAAATGCGTGTCGAAGGCACGCTGTGCCAGCGTCACCGAGCCCAGCAGCGCATCCAGCTGCTCCGCGGGCGGGTCGTAGATCCCCCTCACGACGAGCGGGACCTTCGTGCCCTGCGGCGTCTGCATCGAGAACTTGTCGCCGACCTCCAGGTTGTTGTCGTCCGCGAACTGGTTCCTGACGATCGCCCCGTCGAAGCCGAGCGACAGCAGCACGTTGTCCGAGCCCTTCGTCCACCGGAAGTCGTAGACGTTGCCGATCGTGGACGGGTCGACTCCCGTCACGTCGACGTCCGTGCCGAAGCTGCTCGCCTTGTCGTTGCGCACCGCCGAGGCGGCGGCCACTCCAGGGGCGTTCGCCAGCGCGTTCCCGGCGCTGGAGGTGAACGTGTCGTAGCCGTTCTTGGCGGTCACGACGTAGTCGGCGCGCACCTGGTCCTTCAGCGCGTCCTTGGTGGTGCCCTTGAGGCTCGCCCCCAACGTCGCGACGAGCGTGACCAGCGCGAGCCCGATCATCAGCGCGCCCGCCGTGCGGGCCGTGCGAGCGGGGTTGCGCGTGGCGTTGTCCTTGGCGAGCGCACCAGCCACTCCGCCGAAGCGTTCGCCGGGTGCTCCGACGGCGGCCGCGAGCGGCCGCACCAGGCGCGACGCGATCATGCCGACGCCGATGAACAGCAGTAGGCATCCCACTCCGTCCAGCACCACGACCGCCATGGTGGGCAGGTCGGCGAACAGCCCGGCGGCCAGCATGACGGCCGCTATGGCCAGCACGATCGGCGCGGCGGTACGGCTCTTCGCGAGCCGCGACTGCGGCAGCGTCGCGCCCTCGCGCACCGCCGCGATCGGCGGCACGCGGGTGGCCCGCCGCGCCGGCGAGATCGTTGCGAGCACCGTGATGCCCACGCCGAGGAGCAGCGAGACGATCACGGTCTTCAGGCTGAACACCGTGCCCGTGCTGGGCAGGTCGACCCCGAGCGCCTTGAACATCGCGTTCAGGCCCTTGGCGATCAGCAGGCCGCACAGCAGGCCGATGATCGCGGCCACCAGCCCGGTGACGAAGCCCTCGAGCAGCACCGAGCGGAACACCTGCTTGCGCGACGCGCCCAGCGTGCGCAGGGTCGCCAGCTCGCGCACGCGCTGCGCGACCGTCATGGACAGCGTGTTGAAGATGACGAACGAACCGACGATCAGCGCGATCCCCGCGAACGCGAGCAGGAAGTACTGGAAGAACTTCAGCCCGTCGTTGGTGTCCTTGGCCGCGGCCTTGCCCGCCGCGTCGCCGGTCTCGATCTGGGCCGACGCCGGCAGCAGCGGCTTGGCCTGGTCGACGACCTGCGCTTCCGAGACGCCCGGCTTCGGCGTCAGGTAGATGACGTCGAACTGGCCCTCCTTGTCGACCAGCTTCTGGGCTGTGGGCACGTCGAAGATGGCGAACGTCGCGCCGCCGATCGAGTCGACCGACCCGAACTTGGCGATCCCGGAGACCGTCATGCTCCGCTGCGGTCCCTCGCCGGCCACGCCGATCTCGTCGCCGATCTTGTAGTTCTTCTTGTTGGCGCGTACCGGCGTCGATCACGACCTGGCTCGGGCCAACCGCCCACTTGCCGGCCTTCAGCGTCGTGGGGTTCGCTTTCTGACCCGGCTCGAAGCCCCAGCCGAAGTTCGGCTGCTGGGTGCTGCCGAGCTGCTTGCCGTTGCGGCCGATCAGCTTCACGAAGTCGCTGGTGCCGCTGATGTCGAAGATGGCGCCGGAGGCGCTCTTCACGTCCGGGAGCGCCGCGACCTTCGCCTGCAGCGACTCGGGCACCGTCGACTTGGCCGCCCCCTTGACGATCTCCTTGCCGGAGATCACGGCGCCGGTGTCCTTGTACGTGCCCGCGAACAGGTCGTCGAAGGCCTTCTTCATCGTGTCCGTCAGGACGAAGGTCCCGCTCACCATCGCGACGCCGAGGACGATCGACAGCGCGGTCAGCGCCGTGCGCAGCTTGCGGCCGAGCAGGCCCTGGAGCGTCGCGGTGGTCATCGGTGGGCCAGCCTCTCCATCGTGCCCAGCACTGCGTGCTCGTCGAGTCCGTATTCGTCCTCGACGGTCTCGCCGTCGGCCAGGAAGACGATCCGATCCGCGACGGCGGCCGCGCTCGCCTCGTGGGTGACCATCATCGTCGTCTGGCCGTAGCTGTCGACCGAGTCGCGCAGGGCCTGGAGGATCTCCTCGCTCATCGTCGAGTCGAGGTTGCCGGTGGGCTCGTCGGCGAACAGGATCGTCGGGCGCGAGACGAGCGCGCGGGCGATCGCCACGCGCTGCTGTTGGCCGCCAGACATCTCGGACGGACGGTGCGTGCGGCGGTCGGACAGGCCGACCTTCTCCATCACCTCGTCGACCCATTCTGCGTCGACGTCCTCGCCGGCGATCGACAGCGGCAGCACCACGTTCTGCTGCGCCGTCAGCATCGGCAGCAGATTGAAGAACTGGAAGATGAAGCCGATGCTGCGACGACGCAGGAGCGTGAGCTCGTCGTCGTCCATGTCGGTGATCTCCTCGTCGCCGACCCACACCTCGCCGGACGTTGGGATGTCGAGCCCGGCGAGGATGTGCATCAGCGTCGACTTGCCGAACCCGACGGGCCCATCACGGCCGCGAACTGGCCGTGCGGGATCTCGAGCGAGACGCCGCGCAGCGCGTGGACCGCCGAGTCGCCTTCGCCGTACTGACGTGTCAGGTCCGTAGCGGCCAGGACCGTGCTGGGGACAACCTCGGCCGCCTCGGGCGCGGTTGCAATCGCCATCTGTTGCCTCCTTGCTGAGGCACGGCGGAGACTCGCTATGGAGCTTCCGCCGGGCCGTTCGCGGAAGCCGTCAGTCGCTAAGGGTCATCCGCGCAGGGGTCGGGCGCGAGCGGTAGCGGCGGATCAGCCTTGAGAAACCGACCCTACGCCGATGCCATACCCAATTCAAGGTCGGGCTCAAGCTTCGGAGTACTCCCCGTACTCGTCGCGCATTACGCCGCAGACCTCGCCCAGGCTGGCGCGCTCCTTGAGCGCCGCGCGCATCGGCACGAGCAGGTTCTCGCGGCCGCCACAGGCGGCCCGCAGCTCCTCGAGCCGAGCCTTCACCGCCTCATGGTCGCGGTCGGCCTTGAACGCCTCGAGGCGCTCGAGCTGCTGGCGCTCGGACTCCGGGTCCACACGCAGGATCTCCACCTCGTCGATCGTGTCGGTCACGTACTCGTTGACCCCGACGACGACGTCCTGCTTCTGCTTGTAGCGCTCCTCGTAGCCCCAGGCGGACTCCTCGACCTCGGCCCGGATGAACGGGATGCACTGGACCGAGCCGCCCAGCTCGTCGACCTTGTCGATCAGCGCCTGGGCCGCCTCCTCGATCTCGTCGGTGAGCGCCTCGACGAAGAAGGACCCGGCGAACGGGTCGGCCGTGTCCGTGGCGCCGGTCTCGTGGGCGAGGATCTGCTGGGTGCGCAGGGCGATGCGCGCGGCGCGCTCGCTCGGCAGCGCCAGCGCCTCGTCGAAGCCGTTCGTATGCAGCGACTGGGTGCCGCCGCAGACCGCGGCGAAGCCCTGCAGCGCCACCCGCACGATGTTGTTCTCGGGCTGCTGGGCGGCCAGCGTGACGCCGCCGGTCTGAGTGTGGAAGCGCATCTTCAGCGAGCGCTCGTCCTT